>NZ_JBIWPJ010000010.1:314364-345376 GCF_044768205.1 Streptomyces sp. NPDC101160
CGCCCCCCCACCGGGCGGGGGGGGGGGGGGGGGGGGGGGGGGGGGCCGGCCCCCCCCCCGGGCGGGGGGGCCCCCCCCCCCCCCCCGCGCCCCCCCCCCCCCCCGCCGCCGGGTCGTCAGGCGGACTCGCCGTCCTGGCGACGTTGGGGGCGAGCACGTCACCGCGCCGCTGCCGGAGACCGGCGAGGAGCGCATCCGCGCAGCCGTCCACGGCATCGCGACCGCTGCCGGCCGGCTGTCAGGCGGAGGCCCGACAGCCGGCCGGCCCGCCCGGACAACTGCCCGCGGCCCTGCCCGGGCCCCAGCCGGGCCCCAGCCAGGCCCCCGCGCGGGCCCCCCTGGCCCCGCCCGCGGCCCCGACCCCCGGGCCCCCGCCCGGCCCTCGCACGGGCAGCCGCCCGACAGCCGCCCGGTGCGACAATGCCCGGCATGGACGCGCGGGAACTGGAACGGCTCGTCGAGCGGGCCCGGGGGCTCACCCGGGACGGGCATCGCCGGGTGCTGGGCATCGCCGGGCCGCCCGGGGCCGGGAAGTCGACGCTCGCCGGACACCTCGTCGCGGGGCTCGGCGGTCTCGCCGCCCTCGTGCCGATGGACGGGTTCCATCTGGCGCAGGCGGAGCTGGAGCGGCTGGGGCGGGCCGGGCGGAAGGGCGCGCCGGACACGTTCGACGCGGCCGGGTACGCCGCGCTGCTCGGGCGGCTGCGGGCCGCCGAGCCCGGAGTGACCGTGTACGCGCCCGCCTTCGACCGGGCGTTGGAGGAGCCGGTCGCCGGGGCCGTACCCGTACCGCCCGAGGTGCCGCTCGTCGTCACCGAGGGGAACTACCTGCTGCACGACGAGGGCCCCTGGTCCGCCGTACGGCCGCTGCTCGACGAGGTCTGGTACCTGGACCTGGCCGACCGTCACCGCGTCCCCCGGCTCGTCGCCCGCCATGTCCGCTTCGGCAAGGACCCGGAGCACGCCGCGCGCTGGGTCGCCGAGTCCGACGAGGCCAACGCCCGCCTGGTGGCGCGGGGCAGGGAACGTGCCGACCTCGTCGTCCGCATGACGTGACCGATAGGACGTGACCGGCGTGACGTGATCGACGTGATGTGACCGGCATGACGTGAGCCACCGGTCGGGCTCTACGGTGTGCGCATGACACACGCGCCGGTGGTCCTCGTCATCGACATGCAGAACGCCCTCGCCGCCATCGCCCACCGGGCCGCCGGCACCGTCGCCGTCATCGCCGGGCTCTGCGCCCGCGCCCGCGCCGCCGGTGTGCCCGTCGTCACCGTCCAGCACCACGGCGGCGGCCTCGAACCGGGCACCCCCGGCTGGCGCATCGTGCCCGAACTCGCCCCGGCGGCGGGCGAGACGGTGATCGCCAAGACCAGCGCCGACAGCTTCCTCGACACCGGTCTCGACGCCACCCTCCAGGCGCTCGGCGCGACCGAGGTCGTCGTGACGGGCTTCGCGACGGAGATCTGCGTCGACACCACCGCCCGCCAGGCGCTCAGCCGCCGCTACGACCTTGTACTCGTCGCCGACGGCCACACCACCTCCGTGCGGGACGGTGAGGGCCCGTACGCCGCGCCCGACGCGTCCGTCGCCCACCACAACGAGATCTTCCGCAACCTGGACTTCCCCGGGCGCTCCGTGCGCGTCCTGCCGGCCGCCGAGGTGGACTTCAGGCCGTCGGCACGCTGACGGCCCCCGTCGCGGCCGCGTGCTCGGCCGCTGCCCGCGCCCATGCCCGGACGACGGGGTGCGGGCGCGTGCCGTCGCCCGCCAGCTCGGGCTGGAAGAGCGTGGCGAGGAAGAAGGGGTGGCCGGGCAGTTCGGCGATCCGGACCTGGCCGTCGTCGTCGTGGCCGGTGAGGGCCAGGCCGTGCGCGGTCAGGGTGTCCAGATGGCGGCTGTCGGGGCCGTAGTTGCAGTGGTAGCGCTCGGTCGTCAGCTCGGCGCCGATCACCGACTCGGCGAGCGAGCCCGGCGTCACCCGCACCGGTCCCTCGTGGCCCACGAGCGAGCAGGCGAGCGGGGCGAGCAGCAGATCGGCCTCGTCGGCCGCCGGGTCGTTCTCGGCGTGCGCCGCCCGCTCCAGGCCGCACACGTTCCGCGCGAACTCCAGGAGCGCGTGCTGGAAGCCGGCGCAGGTGCCCAGGAACGGGATGCCGTCCTCGCGGGCCGTACGGATCGCGGCGATCGCGCCCGCCTCGCTCTCGTACGGGCTGCCGGGCAGCAGCCACACGGCGTCGAAGCCCTTCACGGCGCCCGGCTCCTCGGCGTTCCGGCTCTGGATCCAGTACGCGTCGAGGACGAGGCCGTCGCGCTCGGCGAGGGCGTCGAGCAGCATGGGGATGCGGATGTGGGACTTGACGTGCGGGGAGCGGTCGCCGACGAGGGCGATCCGGGGAGTGCGGGAGGTCTGCGGGCGGTTGTTCTGCGCGTTCATGACGCCCATGCTGACGGCGCTCGGTCGTTCACGTCCAACGATGGTTCCTGCACTCTGCATCAGGGATGCTTATCCGGCAGTTCGTGGGAACGGAGCGGGGCATCGCTCTCGTCCTCTACCGGAGAACGTGAACTCGCCCTGTTCTTGGGGACTTGATCCCGTACCTGGGGGACGACTTCCTGGGACGGTCGGACATCAACGGTGTGCTGGTCGACACGAGTGCTCTCCGGCCGACGACCCCGCCGAGCAGCGGTACGCGCTCGCCGGAGTCGAGGACCTCGTCGCCCGACTCCGGAGCGAAGCCCGGGGATAGGGTGCCGCCATGACGAACAGCGAGACCAGCGACAGCGGCGAGACCGGCGACTCGGGCGACGCCCGCGACTGGGAAGAGCGCGTCGCCGCCGCCTGGGCCGAGCTCGACGCGTACGCCGACGACCCCGCCGCCTTCCGCGCCCGTATCGCGGAACTCGCCGCCGAGCGCGCCGAGGACGAGCCCGTCGCCCTCTTCGAGCAGGGCGCCGCACACGACTCCACCGGCGAGCCCGAGCAGGCCGTGCGCCTCTACCGGCGCGCCCTCGACGGCGGGCTCACCGGGCTGCGCCGTCGCCGTGCCGTCATCCAGCTCGCCAGCAGCCTGCGCAACCTCGGGCGCCCCGACCAGAGCGTCGAACTCCTCACCGAGGAGCGCGCCGTCCCCGCCGACCGGCTGGACGCCGACGAGACCGCCCTGTCCGCCGCCGTCGACGCCTTCCTCGCGCTCGCCCTCGCCGACACCGGCCGCGAGCGCGAGGCCGCGGCGCTCGCGCTCGGCGCCCTCGCGCCGCTGCTGCCCCGCTACAACCGCTCCCTCGCCCACTACGCCAAGGACCTGCTGAAGACGCCCCAGGGGTCCTGAGCCGGTGGACCCGCACCTCCTCCGCACCTACGTCGCCGTCGCCCGGCTCGCCTCCTTCTCGGAAGCGGCCCGCGACCTCGGCTACACCCAGTCCGCCGTCTCCCAGCACATCGCCGCCCTGGAGGCCGACCTCGGCGTGCCGCTGCTCACCCGCCGGCCCGTCGCCCCCACCCCGGCCGGCGAGCGGCTGCTCGAACACGCGGGTTCGCTGCTGCTGCGCCTCGACGCGGCCCGTGTCGACCTGGCCCGCTTCGCCGCCGCGCCGCGCGGGACGCTCACCCTCGTCGCCTCCCCGCTCGCCCTGCACCCCCGGGTCCTCGCCGCGCTGCCCGCCGCCGGCGTCACCCTGCGGACCCTGCCGCGCGACGAGGTCCCCGCCGCCGTCGCCGTCGGGGAGGCCGACCTCGGGCTCGTCGACGGGCTCGCCGCGCCCAGCGACCCGCTGCGGCTGCCCGACGTCGCCCCGCTCACCGTCCGCGCCGTCGCGGAGGAGCCCCTCGTCCTGGTCCTGCCGGCCGGCCACCCCCTGGCCGGGCGCCCCGGACTCGACCTCGCCGACCTCGTGGACGCCCGCTGGCTCGACGCGCCCGACGCCGGCTTCCCGCTCGACCGGCTGCGCGCCGTGCACGGCGGCCCGGCCGGCCACGGCTTCCGTACCGCGCTGCGCTACGAGGGGACCGACGTCCGTGCCCTCGCCGCCCTCGCCGCCGCCGGACACGGCCTCGCCCTGCTGCCGGCCTCAGCCGCCGCGGGCGTCCCGGGCGCGGTGCCGGTGCCGCTCGCCGCGCCCCGCCTCGTACACCGCACGGAGCTCCTGCACGCCGGAGCCGAACCGGCCGGTCCGGCGGCCCAGTTGACCAGGCAGCTCTCCCTGCGCGCCCCGAACGGCCGATAGTCTGGCGAGTGGCCTGTGGCCACCGGCCAGAGCGGCGACGAAAGGCGGGCGACGTGGGGTGGTTCCGGCGAGGGCCCAGACGCGACGACGGGGACGCGCCGAGGGACCCGGAGTTCTCGTACTTCTCCGAGCGCGAGGCCGCGCTCTTCCGCGGCCGGGTCCGGGCGACCTTCGCCGAGCTCGGGCTCGAAGTCACCGTCTACGCCGACCACGTGACGGACAACGCGGGCCGTCGCTTCGGCCTCGGCAACCTCGCCGCGGTCTGCCACCAGGACCCGCGCGGCACCCGCGTCTGGCCCCGCCTGATCGACCGGCACGTCCGGCTCGTGGTCCGCGCCCTAGAAGGCCCCTCCGCGCTCGACACCCTGCCGCCCGAGCAGATCCGCGCCCAGCTCTACCCGCGCGTCGTCAGCGGCGACGGCATCGACCCGGGCACCTTCGGCTACGCCCGCAGCGTCGCCCCCGGGCTCTACGAGGTCCTCGCGCTCGATCTGCCGGAGAGCGTCATGACCCTCACCGACGAGGCGCTGGAACGCCTCGGCGACCCGGCCCGGCTGCGCGCCCGCGCGCTCGACAACCTGCGCGGGCTGCCCGTCGAGGGCCACGAGACCGTCAAGGACGCCGACGGCATGAGCTTCGAGGTCATCCTCGGCGACTCCTTCTACACCGCGAGCCGCGTCCTCGACCTCGACGCCGTCGTCCGCCGGGTCACCGGCCGGCCGCTCACCGACGACGGCGCCCTCGTCGCCATGCCGTTCCGGCACCAGCTCGCCTTCCACCCCATCCGGGACACCACGATCGTGCCCGCGCTCGGCGCGATGGCCTCCTTCGCCGCCTCCGGTTACGAGGACACGCCGGGCGCCATCAGCCCGTACGTCTTCTGGTGGCGGGCCGGCACGCTCACCCAGCTCAGCGAGCACGGCGAGGACGACGGCCAGCTGCGGATCGTCGTCGGCGACGAGTTCCAGGCGCTGCTCGAACGCCTCATCGTGCGCGGCCCCGACCAGGGCCGGTAAGCAGTCGCGTCGCCCGTCCGCGCCGGGCAGGATGGCGTACGTCGAGGAGGAGATCACCCATGCCCGAGAGCCGCACGCCCGAGAGCGCCGAGAGCGCCGAGAGCGCCTGGAGCACCGCGCCCGCCGGCGGCGCCGCACCCGCCCCCTTCACCGCCGACGACTACCGGGCCCGGATGGCCCGGGCCGCCGACTCCGCCGCCGCGGCGGGGCTCGCCGGCGTGCTCGTCGCGCCCGGCCCCGACCTGGCCTATCTGACCGGCTACCAGCCCACCGCGATCACCGAGCGGCTCACCGTCCTCGTCCTCGCGCCCGGCCGGGACCCGGTGCTCGTC
The DNA here is from genome assembly GCF_044768205.1 of Streptomyces sp. NPDC101160. Lineage (NCBI taxonomy): Bacteria > Bacillati > Actinomycetota > Actinomycetes > Kitasatosporales > Streptomycetaceae > Streptomyces > Streptomyces sp. NPDC101160. Next base: position 319,943 of record NZ_JBIWPJ010000010.1, read on the forward strand.
GTGCCCACCCTGGAGGCCCCGGACGCCGCGAAGGCCGCGGGCGCCGCGGCCCTGACCCTGCGCGACTGGACCGACGGCAAGGACCCGTACGCCGTCACCGCCCCGCTGCTCGACGTCTCCGGCCGGTTCGGCGTCAGCGACAACGCCTGGGCCATGCACCTGCTCGGCCTCCAGCAGACCCTGCCCGACACGTCGTACGTGTCGCTCACCGAGGCCCTGCCGATGCTCCGCGCCGTCAAGGACGAGGCCGAGCTGGCCCGCATCGCCGCCGCCGGGGCCGCCGCCGACGCGGCGTACGGCGAGATCCTGAAGGTCCGCTTCGCCGGCCGCAAGGAGACCGAGGTGGCCGCCGACCTGGCCGCTCTCCTCATGGAATTCGGCCACTCCCAGGTCGACTTCACCGTCGTCGGCTCCGGCCCCAACGGCGCCAACCCGCACCACGAGGCCGGCGACCGCACCATCGAACGCGGCGACATGGTCGTCCTCGACTTCGGCGGCCTCAAGCACGGCTACGGCTCCGACACCACCCGCACCGTCCACGTCGGCGAGCCCACGGACGAGGAGCGGCGCGTCCACGACCTCGTACGGGAGGCGCAGCAGGCCGGTTTCGAGGCCGTACGGGCCGGGGCCGCATGCCAGGACGTCGACCGCGCGGCCCGCCAGGTCATCACGGACGCGGGCTACGGCGAGTACTTCATCCACCGCACCGGCCACGGCATCGGCGTCACCACCCACGAACCCCCGTACATGATCGAGGGCGAGGAGCTCCCGATCCTGCCCGGCATGTGCTTCTCCATCGAGCCGGGCGTCTATCTGCCGGGCCGCTTCGGGGTGCGCATCGAGGACATCGTGACGCTGACGGAGGACGGCGCCGGACGCCGCTTCAACACCACCTCGCGCGAGATGGCGATCGTCGAGTAGCGGCCCGGCCCGCGGTCATCCGTCACCGAGGACGACCGCGGACTCCGCCGGCAGCCTGAGCAGCCCGTCCCGGCCGGGTGCCGCCGTCCGCTCCCAGGCGGCGAGCACCCGGTCGCGGCCGTTGGAGCCGAGCGCGATGTCCGCCGGCTCCTTGCCCAGGTTGACCGCGACCCGGACGTCGCCGCGCCGGAAGACGAGCCAGCGCGCCTCCTCGTCGTACGCCACCTTCACGCCGCCCAGATCGGGGTCGGTGAGGTCGGGCAGGGTGCGGCGCAGCGCGATCAGCTCGCGGTACCAGGCGAGCAGCCGCTTGTGCGGGTCGCGCTCGCGCTCGGCGCGGTCCAGGACCGAGCGGTCCCGGGTGGCCGGTTCCTGCGGGTCCGGGACGTCGTCCTCGGCCCAGCCGTGCGCCGCGAACTCCCGGCGCCGGCCCCGCCGTACGGCCTCGGCGAGCTCCGGGTCGGTGTGGTCGGTGAAGTACATCCAGGGCGTCGTCGCCCCCCACTCCTCGCCCATGAACAGCATCGGGATCGCCGGGCCGGTCAGGACGAGGGCCGCCGCACAGGCGAGCAGACCGGGGGAGAGGGTGGCCGAAAGACGGTCACCGGTGGCCCGGTTGCCGATCTGGTCGTGGGTCTGGGAGTAGCCGAGGAAGCGGTGGGCGGGCGTGCGGTCACGGTCGACCGGGCGGCCGTGGTGGCGGCCCCGGAAGGCGGAGTACGTGCCGTCGTGGAAGAAGACCCGGGTGAGCGTCTTGGCGAGCGCGGCCATCGGGGCGCGCGCGAAGTCGGCGTAGTAGCCCTGGGACTCACCGGTGAGCGCGGTGTGCAGGGCGTGGTGGAAGTCGTCGTTCCACTGGGCGTGCAGACCGAGGCCGCCGACCGCGCGCGGGGTGGTGGTGCGCGGGTCGTTGAGGTCGGACTCGGCGATCAGGAAGTGCTGCCGGCCCTGCTCCCTGGCCAGCTCGTCCACGGCCGCCGACAGCTCCTCCAGGAACGTCAGCGCCCGGGTGTCGGCGAGGGCGTGCACGGCGTCGAGGCGCAGGCCGTCGATCCGGTAGTCGCGCAGCCAGGCCAGCGCGCTGCCCAGGAAGTACGCCCGCACCTCGTCCGAGCCGGGCGCGTCCAGGTTCACCGCCGCGCCCCACGGCGTGTGGTGGGTCTCGGTGAAGTACGGCCCGAAGGACGGCAGATGGTTGCCGGACGGGCCCAGGTGGTTGTGCACCACGTCCAGGACCACGCCGAGGCCGAGCCCGTGCGCCGTGTCCACGAAGCGCCGGAGCGCCGCCGGCCCGCCGTACGGCTCGTGCACCGCCCACGGCGCCACCCCGTCGTACCCCCAGCCGTTCACCCCGGGGAACGGACACAGCGGCATCAGCTCCACATGGGTGATCCCGAGCCCGGCCAGCTCCCCGAGCCGCGCCGCCGCCGCGTCGAGGGTGCCCTCGGGGGTGAAGGTGCCGACGTGCAGCTCGTACAGGACGCCGGCGCGCACCTTCAGCCGGGGGGTCTCGTGCCGCCAGGCGTACGTGTCGTGGTCGACGACCGCGGCGAGGCCGTCCGGTCCGTCGGGCAGCCGGCGGGCGCGCGGGTCGGGCAGCGGGGGCCCGCCGTCGAGCGAGAAGCCGTAGCGGTCGCCGTCGGCGGCGGGCACGACCCCGGTCCACCAGCCGGCCCGCTCGGCGTCCCGCTCCAGCGGGTGCTCGGCGCCGTTCAGTTCCAGCGTCACCCGGTCACGGGCGTGCGGCGCCCATACCTCGAACAGCACGCGACGGTCCCCTCGACGACGACGTACGACGGACGACTACGGGACCATCCTGGCAGTCAGTCGCCCTGACCGCCCGGTGCGTCCCACACGAAGTTGATCGCCCGCGCGAAGGCCGTGTAACCCGCCCGGGCGAACGAATTCGCCATCGGCACGTTCCCGACGTCCGTCGCCGCCCGGATCCGCGGCACGTCCTCGGCGGCGAGCACCCGGGTGCCCTCGGCGAGGATGTCGTCGACGTAGCCCCGGCCGCGGTGGGCGGGCAGCACGCCGATGTACGCGATGATCGGGTGGTAGTTGTTGCGCGCGGGCACGACGAAGCCGACCGGCTCGCCGGTGCCCGGCAGCTCGGCGATCCGCCACCACGCGCGGGGCGTGGTGTACCGCGCGAGCTCCTCGTCGTAGTGCAGCTCGGCGGCCTCGCGCGGGGAGAGCCCGCCGGCGAGGTCGGCCCTGCCGTGGGCGTCGAGGGTGCCCTCCATGACCGGGGTCATCAGCGCGAGCAGGTCCTCGCGGTCGCGGACCGGCCGGAAGACCAGGCGCCCGCCCGGCGCGGGCACCGGGGTGCCGGGCCGCCACTCCAGGCGGAGCCGCTCGACGAGCGGCCGGGCGCCGGAGGCCTCAAGCACCCCGAAGAGGGTCTCCAGGCGGCGGCGGGTCTCCGGGTCCTCCCGCCAGTCCGCCGGCATGAAGCGCCCGAACTCGGGACGCGGTCCGTCGCCGAGGACCGCCGCGCTCGCCGTCTCCAGGAGCTGCCGGCCGGTCTCGGCGGCCTCCTCCGGCGCCAGCGCGGGATCGAGGTCGAAGAAGTCGAGGGTCTGCGGTGCGGCCCCGGGCCGGCCGGTCCACCAGCCGACGCGGCCGACGAGCCGGTCGCCGCGCAGCGCCACCCACAGCCACTCCGGGCGGCGCCGGCCGGTGGCGAGGTCGTCCGCGAGCTCGTCGTCGAGGACGTAGTCGAGGCGGTTGAAGAGGTCCAGCTCCCCGGTCCCGGCGAGCGGCCGGACGACGAGCGGGGCATCGGACGGGTGCGACGTGTGATGCGAGGTCAAGTTGAGGGTTCCCCCAGGTAGTCGAGTCGCCAGACCGTAGCAGCGATCGTGCCGGACGGCACCCGGGTTATCGGGGTCCCTTCTGGACACCCCGGGGCCTTCCGGCCGACAATCACGGATGTGACGACCCCTTACGAGCTGCCGGCCGGTCCGCCGGACGCCCCTCGGCTGAGCGACGCCGAGCGGGAGCGCGCGCTCGCGGTGCTGCGCGAGGGCGCGGCGCAGGGGCGTCTGTCGCACGACACCTTCCTGTTCCGGATGGAGCGGGCGCTCGTCGCCCGGCGTCCCGACGAACTCGCCCTGCTCACCGCGGATCTGGCGACGGAGTCGCCGTGGACGCGGCGGGTGGTGGGCGCGGTCGAGAAGATGTCGGCGTTCACGGCGAAGCTGGGCCGGGCCTGGCATGCCGAGCGGCTGCCGAAGCTGCTGCTGCCGCAGCCGGGGCCGTATCCGCTGCGGATCGGGCGCGACCCGGTGAACGGGCTGCGGCTCAGCCACGAGACGGTGTCCCGGCTGCACGCGGAGCTGTCCCTGCATGGCGGTATGTGGGTGCTGCGGGACCTCGGTTCCACCAACGGCACCACCGTCAACGGGCGCCGGGTGACGGGCGCGGTGGTGGTGCGGGCCGGGGACCAGGTCGGTTTCGGACAGATGACCTTCCGCCTCTCGTTGACCTGAGGCCGACTGAGGCCGACTGCGGTTGACCCGAGGTTGACCGGAGGTTGACCTGAGTCGGGCGGGACCGAATCACCCGTTCGGCGGTATACCTGCTGCGACCGGGTCTTCCCGGTGATGGTCTGGGGAGACGCGCGCCTGACCGACGAGGGGGCGAGATGAGCGACCAGCCGAACCGCACACCGCATCACGCACCACACCACCACGCGCCCGACCGGCGGGCCGGCCGGCGGGACCCGTGGGCCGAGCTGCCCACCATGGCACCCGCCCGGCCGGGCCCCGGGCCCGGGCCGGCGCCGCACCGGCGCCCCGAGGTGCGCCGGGTGGCGCCCAGTCCGCTGGAGCCGGGCGCGGGCCGCGACCCGTACCGCGTCTACCGGGTGCTCCGCGAGGAGTTCCCGCTCACCCACGACCCGCTGCTGCAGGCCTGGGTGCTGAGCCGGTACGCGGACGTGGCGAGCGCTCTCACCGACGCCCGCTTCACCCATGGGCACCGGCCCGGCGACCCGCCGTGCGCGGAGACCCACACCGACGTGGACGAGGCCGAACTGCGGGCCGTCGCCGAACGCACCGCGTTCGTCCTCGCCCGCCGGATCGCCGACCGGCCGCGCGCCGACCTGGTCGCCGACTTCTGCCACTGGCTGCCCGCGGGCACCGTCGCCGCGGCCGTCGGCGTCCCGTACCGCGACATGATGCGCCTCGTCCGCGGCCGGGCCGCCTCCGCGCTCGCCGGGCAGTGCACGGCCCAGATCGCCGTACGCGAGAAGGCCCTGGCCGGCTTCCTCGCCGACGTCCTCACGGACCCCGAGCGGACCGCCGCCCTCCGCGACGCGCCCGCCGGCCTGGTCGCCCGCGCCTGGACGGAGTCGCTGCGCCGCGAGCCCCCGGTCCAGGTCGTCATGCGCCGCACCCGCGGCGAGATCAGGGTCTCCGGCGGCACCCTGCCGGCCGGTGCCCCCGTCGCCCTCCTCATCGGCGCGGCCGGCCGCGACCCCGAACGCTTCCGCGCCCCCGACCGCTACGACCCCTTCCGCGACGACCTGGGCCAGCTCACCTACGGCGCCGGCTACTGCCCGGCCGTGACCCTTGCCGCCCTCGAAGCGGAATACGCCCTCCGCGCGCTCTTCCAGGCCATGCCGCGGCTGCGTCTGGCGGACGGCTTCCGGCCGGAACGGGCGGGTGTGATCACCCGGGCGCCGAGGAGCCTGATGGTCCTGCCGGGAGGCTAGCTCCGGTCGGGGGCCCCGCCCCGGTGCCGGGGCGGCGGTCAGTCCTCGGAGTCCGGATGGACCCCAGGGCCGATGTGCGCTGCCTCTGCCGCCCAGTCGATCCGCTCCCGCTCGCTGCCGGCCGGTACCGCGTGGAAGGTGGCCGACAGCCAGGCGCACAGCGCCGCCCGGTCGACGTCGACCAGGACCGGAAATCCCGTACCGCCGAGCCGTATACGCACCCGTCCGCCGTGCCGCCCGCCGTGCCCGCCGCCCCGCCGGCCGCCGCGCCGATCGCGGTCCCGCAGCGGCCACAGCTGGACGTCGCCCTCCCCGCAGGCGGTCCGGGTGCCGCAGTGCAGCAGTTCGCGGGAGAGCGTCCAGTCCACCGACTGACCGAACTGGCCGAAGGAGACCCGGACCGCCCACGGATCGCCGGGGTCGTACGCGAACGTCACCTCGATCGGGAACTCCAGCTCCGCGTGCACCCGGTGCCCCACCGTGTGCCAAGGGCCGACCAGAGGTGTCGCCGTGCGCCCGGTCCGGTCGTCACGTCGCTGCGGTTCGGACATGTCATATCCCTTCTCCGCCTGCATTCGCCTGCTGTTCGCGTAACCGCTGTCGCCGGACCTATGCGTCCGGCGCGCGTACGGGGCGAAATCCGTGTGCGGAGCGGTCGGTTCGCGCTGTCGGCCGGGCTGCTCGGCCGACAGCACGCGCCGGACGAGAAGGCGGTCAGGACACCGCCGCGGCCGCCTCGCCGGACCGGGAGCGCGCGGACCACCAGACCGAGCCGAGCAGCAGCAGGCCCGGGACGACTCCGGCGGTCACCTGGATCGCCTGGGCGGGGGCGTCGGCGGCCGCCAGGGCCAGGCCCGTCGCGCCGCAGACGGTGATCGCGGCGGCGAGGGTGTGCAGGGACGGGCGGTGCCAGGCGACGGCGAGACCGAAGAAGTGGACGCCGACGACGAAGGCGATCCAGCCGACGGAGGCCTGGGGCGCGTGCAGCACGCGGGCGATGACCACGAGGCCGGCCGCCAGGGCGAGCACCTCGGCCGCCACCACGTACCAGTAGCGGCGTCCGAAGCGGGGGCCCGCGGCCGGTGCGGGCGCCGGCCGGGCGCGGCGGCCGAAGACGACCACGCCGAGGAAGGCGGCGATGGCGGCGAGGCGCAGCGGGGTCGCGACCCCTGTGGGCAGGAATCCGACGTTCGCCGCGACGAAGAAGAGACCGAAACCGGCCCCGATCAACCGCCCTACCTGATCTTTTGTCATGATCATCAGCTTAGTCGGGCGCGCTGGGGGTCAGGCGTCACGCACCAGCAGCGCCACCGGGCGCTCCTCGAACAGCTCCGCCAGCTTCACCGGCGTGTCCGGGCCGCCGGTGAACTCCCGTACGCCGTCCAGCGCGTCGAGCCAGCGGCCCGCGGGCAGCGCCATCGCCGTGTCCTGCCAGCCGCCCGCCTCGGCGAGGCGCAGCGAGAGCCGGGTGACGGCCGTCAGGACGCGGTCGGTGCGGGTGAAGGCGAGGCAGTGCGGGGCCGCCGGGCCGGTGGCGGCCAGCGGGGTGTACGTGGACGAGGGGCCGAAGAGGCCGGGGTGGTCGCGGCGGAGCCGGAGGGCGGCGCGGACGAGCGCGGTCTTGTCGTCGTCGGGGCCGATCGCGAAGGGAGCCCGGTTGTCGGGGTCGACCAGGGCGCGGTAGTCGCGTTCGGTGTTCTGGTAGAGCTCGGGCACGCCCGGCATGGTCAGCTGGACGAGCGTGGCGCCGAGGATCTGGGCGCGGATGTGGGGTTCGAGGGCGAAGGCCGACTCGGAGGCCCCGCGCAGCGGGATGCGGCCGGGGCCCGCCGCCACGAAGTCGGCCACGGCCCGCTCGTAGGCCGCGTCCGGCTCGGTCCAGCTGGTGTGCAGGCCCGCCTCGCGCACGGACTTGAGGACGGCGGGCCCGAGCCGGTCCGGGTCCGGGGCGCCGAAGCCGAACGCGGTCTGCCAGGCCGTCCACGCCAGGTGCGGATCGGGCGCGGGCACCTCGGAGACCTCCTCCAGGAGCTCCGCCCACCGCTGCGGGCACTGGGCGAGGACGGCGATCCCGGCCCGTACGTCCGCGCTGCGCTTGGTGTCGTGGGTGCTCAGGACCGTGCCGGTGGCCGGCCAGTCGCGGGCCAGCCGGGCGCAGTAGGCGTGGAAGTCGTCGGGCGCGACCGCCGGGTGGCCCGGGTCGCCGCCGACCTCGTTGGCCGACAGGAGCGGGGTGTAGCGGTAGAAGGCGGTGTCCTCGACGGACTTGGCGCGCAGCGCGGACGAGGTCTGGGCGAACCGGGCCCAGAACGCCCGGTGCTCCGGGCCGTCGCCGCAGGCGCCGAGGGCCAGGTCGCGGATCACGTCCACCGCCGTCGCCTCCTCCGGCACCGCGAACGCCGCCTTCGCGCCGCGCGCCGCCTCCGGGGTGAGGACCGCCTCGCCACCGGTGCGGTAGGTGCGGTAGACCGGCACCCGGACGAGGAGTTCGCGGATCGCGGTCTGCAGCGCCCAGGGCGCGTGGTCGCGCAGGCGCGGGTCGGCGGCGCAGATCCGGCCCGCGATCCGGGTCAGCGCGGCGGTCTCGGAGGCCAGCTCATGGGTCACCACCTTGTACGCGGCGCGCCGCGCGGTCGCCTCCCAGTAGCCGCCCCGGTCCCCGGCCCGGCCGACGAACTCACGGTAGACGTCGGCGAGTTCGGCGGCGCCGACCGCGTCGGTGAAGAGGCCGTCCACGTACCGCAGCGCGTCGTAGCCGGTGGTGCCGGCGACCGGCCAGGAGCCGGGCAGCGGCTCGGCGCCGGTGAGGATCTTCTCGACGACGATCCAGCACCGTCCTCCGGTCGCCGCCTCCAGGCGCTCCAGATAGCCCTCCGGGTCGGCGAGCCCGTCCGGGTGGTCGATGCGCAGCCCCTCCACGATCCCGTCCGCGACCAGTTCGAGCACCTTCGCGTGCGTGGCCGCGAACACCTCGGGGTCCTCGACCCTGACCCCGATGAGATCGGAGATGGTGAAGAAGCGCCGGTAGTTGAGCTCGGTGCGGGCCAGGCGCCACCAGGAGAGCCGGTACCACTGGGCGTCGAGCAGCTCGTCGAGGGGCAGGTCACGCGTGCCCTCCCGCAGCGGGAACTCCTGCCCGTCGAGGGTCAGGACGTCACCGGTCACCCGCATCCGGTCCCGTACCTCCGGCAGCCGGCCCGGCAGCACCGGAAGGAGCAGCCGCCCGCCGCCGGCCGCCCAGTCGATGTCGAACCAGCGCGCGTACGGCGAGTCCGGCCCCTCCCGCAGCACCTCGCGCAGCGCGTGGTTGTGCCGGGCCGAAGCCGCCATGTGGTTGGGCACCAGGTCCAGGACCAGGCCGAGCCCGTGCGCCCGCGCGGTCGCCGCGAGCGCCCGCAGCCCCGCCTCGCCGCCCAGCTCGGCCCGTACCGAGCGGTGGTCGGTCACGTCGTAGCCGTGCGCCGAGCCGGGCACGGCCTCCAGGACGGGGGAGAGGTGGAGATGCGAGACCCCGAGCCCGGCGAGGTGCGGGACGGCCCGCCCGGCGGCGGCGAACGGGAAGTCCGGCCCCAGCTGGAGCCGGTAGGTGGCGGTGGGCAGCGCCCGTTCCGACGAGGAGGTCATGCGAACGTACGTACCCCGCTGGGAGGCATCTGTGTCATGACGTTCACCCGAACGGGCGTCACCAAGCCATCAGGCCGGCCTCCGCAGCACCGTCAGCGTCAGCGGTGCCAGCGTCACCCGCTCGCCCGCCGTCACCACCGGACCGACGTCGGGCGGCATGCCCTCCGGGTGGGAGGTGTCCACGACGACCTTCCAGCACTCGCCGTGGGTGTCCGGCACCTCGAACTCCAGCTCCTGCGCCGAGGCGTTGAACATCATCAGGAAGTGGTCGTCGGAGATCCGCTCGCCCTGCGGGCCGGGCTCGGAGATCGCGTTGCCGTTGAGGAAGACCGTCAGCGCCTGGGCGTGCGCCGCCTGCCAGTCCCGCGCGGTCATCTCCACGGCCTCCGGCGTGAACCAGGCGATGTCGGTCAGCTCGTCGTGAGTGCCCTCGACCGGGCGGCCGTGGAAGAAGCGGCGGCGCCGGAAGACCGGATGGTCGCGGCGCAGCCGGACCATGGCGCGGGTGAACTCCAGGAGGGTGGCCTCGGGTTCGCTGCCCGGCTTGGGCCAGCGCACCCAGGAGATCTCGCTGTCCTGGCAGTAGGCGTTGTTGTTGCCGCCCTGGGTGCGGCCGAACTCGTCGCCGTGGCTGAGCATCGGCACGCCCTGCGACAGCATCAGCGTGGCGAGGAAGTTGCGCGACTGGCGAGCCCTCAGCTCGCGGATGCCGATGTCGTCGGTGTCGCCCTCGGCGCCGCAGTTCCAGGACCGGTTGTAGCTCTCGCCGTCCCGGTTCCCCTCTCCGTTGGCCTCGTTGTGCTTGTCGTTGTACGAGACGAGGTCGCGCAGCGTGAAACCGTCGTGGCAGGTCACGAAGTTGACCGAGGCCAGCGGGCGGCGCCCGTCGTCCTGGTAGAGGTCCGAGGAGCCGGTGAGCCGGGAGGCGAACTCGGCGAGCGTGCGCGGCTCGCCGCGCCACAGGTCCCGTACACAGTCCCGGTACTTGCCGTTCCACTCCGCCCACTGCGGCGGGAAGTTGCCCACCTGGTAGCCGCCCTCGCCCAGGTCCCACGGCTCGGCGATCAGCTTCACCTGGCTGACCACCGGATCCTGCTGCACCAGGTCGAAGAACGAGGACAGCCGGTCCACCTCGTGGAACTGGCGGGCGAGCGTGGCCGCGAGGTCGAAGCGGAAGCCGTCCACGTGCATCTCCGTCACCCAGTACCGCAGACTATCCATGATCATCTGCAGGACGTGCGGGGACCGCATGAGCAGCGAGTTCCCGGTGCCGGTGGTGTCCGTGTAGTAGCGGGGATCGTCCCCGAGCCGGTAGTACGAGGGGTTGTCCAGGCCCCGGAAGGAGAGCGTCGGCCCCAGGTGGTTGCCCTCGGCCGTGTGGTTGTAGACCACGTCGAGGATCACCTCGATGCCGGCCTTGTGCAGCGCCCGTACCGCCGACTTGAACTCCAGGACCTGCTCGCCGCGGTCGCCCCACGAGGCATAGGCGTTGTGCGGGGCGAAGAAACCGATCGTGTTGTAGCCCCAGTAGTTCGAAAGCCCCGCGTCCACCAGCCGGTGGTCGTTCACGAACTGGTGGACCGGCATCAACTCCAGCGCCGTCACGCCCAGTTCCTTCAGGTGCCCGATCACCGCCGGGTGCGCGAGCCCCGCGTACGTGCCGCGCAGCTCCTCCGGCAGCTCCGGGTGGAGCATGGTCAGGCCCTTCACATGCGCCTCGTAGATCACCGTGTGGTGGTACTCGGTGCGCGGCCGCCGGTCGTCGCCCCAGTCGAAGTACGGGTTGACCACGACCGAGGTCATGGTGTGCGGCGCCGAGTCGAGGTCGTTGCGGGCGTCCGGCCGTCCGAAGGGATAGCCGTACACCGCCTCGCCCCAGTCCACCGCGCCCGAGATCGCCCGCGCGTACGGGTCGAGCAGCAGCTTCGCCGGGTTGCAGCGCAGGCCGCGCTCCGGCGCGTACGGGCCGTGCACCCGGAAGCCGTACCGCCGGCCCGGCATCACGCCCGGCAGATAGGCGTGCCGCACGAAGGCGTCGGTCTCGCGCAGCTCGACCGAGGTCTCCGTGCCGTCGTCGTCGAGCAGGCACAGCTCGATGCGTTGGGCGGCCTCCGAGAAGACCGCGAAGTTGGTACCGGCGCCGTCGTAGGTGGCGCCCAGGGGATACGCCTGTCCCGGCCAGACCTGCATAGACGAACTCTTCCCCTTCGGAAGTCGGAAGAAGGTGTGTACGTCGGCCAGATCCTGCCCGAAACGTACGCAACCTCCTAGGACTTCGGCCCGTCCTACCGGGTGACCATCACTCCATAGGGGGAAAACATGAACGCGTGGGGGGAAGTGTGTACGAAATAGTGCGCCGTCACCTGGGCAAGGTGGTGGCCGGCGCAGCCATGGCCGTGACCGGGACCGCGGTGGCCGTCGCGGTCACCCTGCCCGGCAGCGCCGGGGCCGACGAGGCACCGCGTGGCAGCGCCGCCGCGACCGGCAGCACCGTGTCCGGGGCGCAGGGCGGGACCGGGACGGAGGGGCAGACCGACGGCCAGGCGCCCGGCCCGGCCGCCCTCGCCTCCGCGCCGCCCGAGGGGGAGAAGGGCGTGGGCACCGACCCGCTCACCGACGACGAGCTGAAGCGCGCCGAGGCGCTGGCGATGACCCAGCCCTCCCCCGGCCTCCGGCCGGGGGTGCCCTCAGGCACCGCCCAGCGGAACGCCGAGGGCGGGCGCGGCCCGCAGCGCCTCGGCACCGAGCTCGCCGACCCGATGCCCGGCGAGAGCGCCGGCAGTCCGCGCCGCGCCCAGGTGCGCTTCTACGACTACGGCCGCGACGAGCTCATCACGAAGACGGTCAACCTCGACACCGGCAAGGTCGAGCAGTCCGGCGCCCAGCGCGGGGTGCAGCCCTCCGCCCACCCCGAGGAGCTGCGCGCGGCCCTGGAGCTCATCCTGGCCGACCCGCTGAGCAAGGGCGTCAAGGAGGACTACAAGGACGCGACGGGCCAGGAGCTGACCTCCACCGACCAGCTGTGGTTCAACGGGGACGTCTACCGCACCTACCGCGAGGCGCACGTGCCCGCGGCGCTCGCCAAGTGCGGCGAGCACCGCTGCCTCCGGCTCGTCACCAAGGTGAAGAACGGCTCCTGGATCGACACCCGCGGCCTGATCGTCGACCTCAGCGCCCGCACCGTCACCCGCGTCGGCTGACCACCGCCGCGCACCCCGTCTGACTTCCGTACCGAGGGAGTACGTACGCAATGACCACTCCGCGACTTCGGCATGCCCGCCGCCCGGGCGCCGTCCTCGCCGCGACCGCGCTGCTCGGCGCCGTCGCCACCGCCGCCGCTAGCCCGGCCGGCGCCGCTCCGACGCCGACCCCGACCGCGACACCGACCCGGGCCGCCCCCGCTCCGGCCGACTGCTCCGCCGCGTACCGCATCGAGCAGAAGCTCGACGGCGGCACCGTCTGGCGGATGTGCTGGCGCTACTCCACCGACTCCGGGCTCGTCCTGGACAAGGTGACCTATCAGCCGCCCGGCGAGCGCGCCCCCATCCGCGTGCTGAACAGCGCCAAGCTCGCCCAGATCCACGTCCCGTACGACAACGGCAAGGCCGAGTACGACGACCTGACCGGCGCCGGCTTCGGCTGGGGCCTGCAGGCCCTGAAGCCCGGCGAGTGCCCCGGCGGCACCATCACCTCCGTCAAGGTGCCCGACGTCGGCAGGATCAACGGCCTGTGCACCACCACCCGGGCCCGCGGCCACGCCTACCGCATGGCCGCCGACACCGGGAACAAGGTCTGGCAGGCCCAGGGCAAGGACCTGCTCGTCTACACCGTCAACAAGGTCGGCTGGTACGAGTACATCAGCGAGTGGCGCTTCTCCTCCGACGGCGCCATAGCCGCCAACGTCGGGGCCACCGGCAGCCTCTCGCCCGTCGACTACGACGCGACCGACGGCCGCGGCTGGCCGATCGGCAGGGGCGCCCGCGACTACGCCACCAGCCACGCCCACAACGTGTTCTGGAAGCTGGACTTCGGCCTCGACGGCAGCAACAAGGGCCGCATCGAACAGTTCGACTCCAAGGTCACGCCGCCGGCCCGCGACGGCAGCCCGACCGTGAAGACGACCCGCACCCCCGTCACCAAGGAACTCGCCGGGGACGCCGCCAACATGCGCTGGTGGCGGGTGGTGAGCGCGACCGGCAAGAACAAGGACGGGCACGCCCGTTCGTACGAGATCGTGCCCGGCCACACCAACACCTACGGCGGCCGTCCCTTCACCAAGCACGACATCTACTTCACCCAGGCGCGCGCCTGTGAGCAGTTCGCCAGCAACAACACCCTGAACTGCGGCCGGGGCGCGCCCGACAGCGTGGACAAGTGGGTCAACGGCGAGACCCTGACCAATCCGGCCGTCTGGGTCAACATCGGGTTCCACCACATCGCCCGGGACGAGGACCAGCAGCCGATGCCGGTCCACTGGCAGGGTTTCCAGCTTCTGCCCAGGGACGTAACCGCTATGAATCCGCTCACTCCGGCCGATCTCGCCAACCAGAACGGCGCGCCGAACGTGGGCAGTTGAGCAACGGGCCGGGCGATCCTGCTGCACCGCCTCCCGCTCCCGGAGTACCCTTCCTTGATCGTTGTCAGGAGCAGAAGGCGGTGCGCGGGTGAGCTCGGGAGGTCTGGAGCTGCCACCGGGCGAGGCGGGTCACGACGGGGGACCGGCCGACCCCGGTGCGGCGCCGCCCGGCGCGGTCTCCGTCGTCCGGCCCGTCGAGATCGGGGCCGAGCTGGAGTGGGGCGCGGAGGCGTGGAGCGAGGTGCGCACCCGGGCCCAGCGGGCCGGCCGCGCCTACATCTGGCTCAATCTCGTCGAGCAGCGGCTGCGGGCCGTCGTCGCGGCCGTGCTGCGGCCGGTGTACGAGCCGGTGCACGGCGAGGAGTGGGTGGTGGCCGCGGCCGGGCCGGCCGGCCAGGAGTGGGTCCAGCGGGCCGTCGCGGTCCGTGAGGTCTCGCGCCGCAAGGGCTATCTGCTCGACCCGGCCGACGACAACGTGCTCAGCTTCCTCACCCTCCCGCAGCTGCGGGAGCTGATGGTGCAGCACTGGCCGTGCTTCGAGCCGTACTTCGACGACCGGCGCGAGGTCGAACTCGCCCTGGACGAGCTGGAGGTGACCCGCAACGTCGTCTCCCGCAACCGGGCCCTGTCGCTGACCGTGCTCGCCCAGTCCGAACGGGCCTCCGCCCGGCTCCTGGAGATCCTCGGGAGCGGGGCGGGGGTGCCCTCGGCCGACCGGCTGCCGGTCGACGCGGTCGAGGACCTGGTCGGCGACCGGTACGCGGACGTGGTCTCCGTCCACCCCGACCGGGTCCGGCTGCAGCGGCAGCTGCCGGCCGAGGACCTGTTCGGCGGGGCGCGCCGGCTCGACGCCACGGGCATAGGTCTCAATCTGCTCGTGCAGAACTTCTCCGGGCGGCGCATGGTACGGCTCGCCGAGTCCGGCTGCCGGATACGGCTGCTCTTCCTGAACCCGGCCAGCAGCGCGGTCAAGCGGCGCGAGCGGGAGCTCGGCCTGAAGAAGGGCGAGCTGAGCCGCGCGGTCGAGATGAACATCCTGCACATGCGCCGGGTGCGCGCCGCGCTGCGCGACCCGGGCGCCTTCCAGATCCACGTCTTCGACGAGACCCCGCGCTTCACCGCCTATCTGGTCGACGGTGACGGCCCGGACGGGGTCGCGGTCGTCCAGCCCTATCTGCGCAAGGCGCGCGGCATGGAGGCGCCGGTCTTCGTACTGCGCGGCGGCGGGCGGAACGTGGTGCGGTCCGGTGGTCAGGGCGGTGGTCCCGACCGTGACGAAGAACACGGACTTTTCGCGACATACCGGGAGGAGTTCGAGTCGGTCTGGCTCGACTCGCGCCCCGTCTCCTGATGTCCCCGGCCGCCCCTTCGACGGCATTGTCAGTGGCACGTGCGAAGGTTTTCAGCACCACGGGGGAGATCACGTAAGGAGGACCCGATGGCTTGGCATGGGGAACCACTGGTCGGCTTCGACCTGGAGACGACCGGTACGGACCCGCTGGAGGCCCGCATCGTGACGGCCTCGATCGTCGGCGTCCACGGCGGCCGGGTGGTCCGGCAGCGCGACTGGCTCGCCGACCCGGGCATCCGCATCCCGGAGCAGGCGTCCGCCATCCACGGCATCAGCAGCGAACGCGCCGCCGCCGAGGGCCGCCCGGTGCGCGAGGTGGCCGACGAGATCGCGGAGACGCTGACCGGCTACTGGGCGCAGGGCGTCCCGGTCGTCGCGTACAACGCCTCCTTCGACCTCACCCTGCTCTCCGCCGAGCTGCGCCGGCACGGACTGCCCTCGCTGGAGGAGCGGCTGGGCGGCGCCGGCATAGGCCCGGTCGTCGACCCGTACACCATCGACCGCGCCGTCGACCGCTACCGCCGTGGCAAGCGCACACTCGAAGCCGTCTGCGCCGAGTACGGGGTGGAGCTGACCAGCGCCCACCAGGCGGCGGCCGACGCGCTCGCCGCCGTCCGGGTGGCCGTCGCGATAGCCGAGCGGCACGCCTCGGTCGCCGCCCTCGACCCGGCCGAGCTGCATGAGCGTCAGATCGGCTGGTACCGGGCCTGGGCCGAGGACTTCCAGTCCTTCCTGCGGAGGAAGGGCGACCCGGAAGCGGTGGTGGACCCGATATGGCCGCTGCGTGAGCTCGGGGCCGTGCCGGTGCCGGGTTAGGCCCTCGCCTCGCCGTCGTTCGCCCGGAGGAAGTCGAGCAGCAGCTCGTTGACCTTCTCCGGCTGGTCGAGCTGGAGCCAGTGACCCGCGTCCTCGACGCGCTCGTAGCGCCAGGGGCCGGCGACGTGCCCGGCGGTGTCGGCCATCGAGCGCTCGGTGAGGAAACGGTCGCCGGTGGACCAGACGCCCATCACCGGGACCTGCGCGGGCAGCGGGGGCAGGGGGAGCACAGGGGCGAACTGGACCTCGGCCGGCAGGCCCGCGCGGTAGATGTTCAGCGCGGCCGTCAGGGCGCCCGGCTCCTTCAGCGGCTTCAGGACCGCTTCGCGGTCGGGGTGCTCGCCGAGCATCTCGCGCAGGTTGGCGTAGTCGTCGTGGGCCAGCCAGGTCTCGGCCACGCCCGCCAGCTGGAACAGCAGCATGTACCAGGACCGCTGCTTCTGCTCCCAGCCGGCGCCCCGGACCGAGGCGAAGTGGCCGACGGACAGGATCCCGAGGCTCAGCACCCGGTCAGGCAGGGCCTGGGTGAAACCCTGGACGACACCGGAACCCCAGTCGTGGCCGACGAGATGGGCCCGCTCGATCCCGAGCCGGTCGAGCAGCTCCACCATGTCGCCGACGTGCTTCGCCGGGTGGTACGCCTCCGGGCCGCCCTCCGGCCGGTCCGAGCCGCCGAAGCCGCGCAGGGTGGGCGCGATCGTCCTGAACCCGGCCGCGTTCAGGGCCGGGATCTGGTGGCGCCACAGGTCGTTGCTGTCCGGGAAGCCGTGCACGAGGAGGACCGCCGGGCCCTCGCCGCTCACCTCGACGTCCAGAGTGACGTCCGACAGTTCCATCCGCATCCCAACACCCCGTTCGTTACCGGCCGGTTCGACAGGGCTCATGATGTCAGAAGGGGTACCAGCGCACCTCGGGGTCGCCGTCCCGCAGCGAGGCCACCCGGCGCTCGAACTCGGCGAGCGCCTTCGGGTTCGTCGGGGCGTGCTGGGCCACCCAGGCGCAGCTCGCGGTCTCCCGCGCGCCGCGCAGCACCGCGCAGCCGTCCCAGTCGCGCACGTCCCAGCCGTACGCCTCGGTGAAGGCGTCGTAGGCGGCCGGGTCCAGGCCGTAGCGGTCCCGGGCGAGGGCGAGGACCACGAGGTCGTGCTCGCGCAGATCGGAGGAGAAGGTCTCCAGATCCACCAGGACCGGGCCGTCGGGGCCGACGTGGACGTTCCGGGGGAGGGCGTCGCCGTGGATCGGGCCGGGGGTGAGGTGCGGGGTGAGCGCGGCGGCCGCGGGGGCGAAGGAGTCGCGGCGCTCGCGCAGGAAGGCCGCGTCGGCCGGGTCGACGGCCTCGCCCGCGAGCCGCAGCCAGCGCTCGACCCCGCCCAGCAGTTCGCGGCGCGGCAGGTCGAGACCGGCCGGCTCGGGCAGGGCATGGACGGCGAGCAGCAGCGGGGCCAGGTCGCGCGGCTCGGCGGGGCGGACGGCCTCGGGGAGCCGGTGCCACAGGGTCACCGGGTGGCCCTCGACGAGCAGCGGCTCGGCCTCCGCGGCCCGTACGGCGGGGACACCGGCCGATTCCAGCCAGCCGGCCAGCGCCAGCTCGCGCTCGGCGCGCGGCAGCAGTTCGGCGTCGCGGCCGACCTTGACCACCAGGTCGCCGAGGGCAAAGACCGCGTTCTCGCCCAGGGCGAGCAGCGTCGCCTCGTCCGCCCGCAGCTTCGCGGCGGCCAGGATCTCCCGGGCCCGCGCCTCGTCCATCGTTCTCTCCCAGCGGCAGGTGCGCCGCACGCGCGACGCCGCACGTGCGATTTCCGCCAAAGTCTCGCATCCGCGCAGGTGACCGCGCAGGTCGGCTTGACGGGCCGTCGGCCCGTCAGGACGATGACCCAGGCCGATGCAGGGTGGCAAACCTGGCAAAGGGGGCAGATCGATGAGTGTGGTGACCGCGCCCCGGCGATCCGCGGGGCGCACCGCGCGCGACCGCCCACCCGGCCCGCCGGACCGGGGCCACGGCGCCTGGTTCCTCGTCCTGCCGGCCCTGCTGCCGATCCTGCTCCTCAGCGTCGGACCGCTCCTCTACGGCCTCGCGCTTGCCTTCACCGACGCCCAGTCCGGCCGCACCAAGGCCACGAGCTGGATCGGCACCCTCAACTTCCAGGACCTGCTGCACGACACCCTCTTCTGGGAGTCCTTCCGCATCGGCCTGCTGTGGGCGGTCGGCGTCACCGTCCCGCAGTTCCTGCTCTCCCTCGGCCTCGCGGTCCTGCTGAACCAGGACCTCCGGCTCCGCTGGCTCGCCCGGGCGCTCGCGATCGTCCCCTGGGCGATGCCCCAGGTCGTCGTCGGCATCATCTGGCGGCTCGTCTACAACCCCGACGCCGGCGTCCTCAACGAGACCCTGCACGGCCTCGGCCTCGGCGACGGCCGGGCCTGGCTCAGCGGCCTCGGCACCGCGCTGCCCGCCGTGATCGTCGTCGGCGTCTGGGCCGGCCTGCCGCAGACCACCGTCGCCCTCCTCGCCGGCGTCCAGAACACCCCGCGGGAGCTCCACGAGGCCGCCGCGCTCGACGGCGCCGGCGCCTGGCGCCGCTTCCGCACCGTCACCTGGCCCGCCCTGCGACCGGTCGCCCTCGCCATCACCGCGCTCGACTTCATCTGGAACCTGAACTCCTTCGCCCTGGTCTACGTGCTGACCAACGGCGGACCGGGCGGCCGCACCCGGCTGCCCATGCTCTTCGCGTACGAGGAGGCCTTCCGCTACGGGCAGTTCGGCTACGCCGCGGCCATGGGCTGCGTGCTCGTCGCCGTCGTCTCCGTACTCCTCGCCCTGTATCTCGCCGGGCGCCTGAAGGAGGACCGGTGAGGACCACGAAGGAGGAGCTGTGAGGCAGCGGCCCGTACGAGCGTTCCGTAGCCGCGGGGCCGCCCGCGCCGGCCAGTACGCGGCCCTCCTCGCGTATCTGGTCTTCCTCGCCCTCCCCTTCCTGTGGCTGGTCTCCACCGCCTTCAAACCGGCCACGGAACTGGGCGCGCTGCACCCCACCTGGATCCCGCGCGACCCCACCCTCGACAACTTCCGGCAGGCGTTCGCCGAACAGCCGCTCCTTCGCGCCGCCGGGAACAGCCTGCTCGCCGCGGTCGCCGCCGCCCTGATCGCGGTCACCGTCGCCACGCCCATGGCCTACGTCCTGGCCCGGCACCGCTCCCGGCTCGGCACGGCCGCCACCGGCTGGGTCGTGGTCAGCCAGGCCTTCCCCTTCGTCCTCCTGATCATCCCGCTCTTCCTCGTCCTCAAGAGGCTCCACCTCGTCAACAGCCTGGCCGGCCTGGTCCTGGTGTACGTGGTGTGGTCGCTGCCCTTCGCGCTGTGGATGCTCACGGGGTACGTACGGGCCGTGCCGCGCGAGCTGGAGGAGGCCGCGGCCGTCGACGGCGCCGGCAAGCTCCGTACCCTCGTCTCGGTCACCGCGCCGCTGCTCGCCCCGGGCCTGGTCGCCACCGCACTGTTCGCCTTCGTCACCGCGTGGAACGAGTTCTTCTTCGCGCTCGTGCTGCTCAAGTCCCCGGAGCGGCAGACCCTGCCCGTCGTCCTCACCCACTTCCTCGGCGCGGAGGGCGTCGCCGACCTCGGGCCGCTCGCCGCCGCCGCCTTCCTCGCCACCCTGCCCTCGCTGCTCGTCTTCGCCCTGATCCAGCGGCGCATCACGGGCGGGATGCTGACCGGGGCGGTGAAGTCATGAGACGGGGACGGATGCCGGTCGCACGGCTCCGGGTCGCACGGATGCCGATCGCGCTCCTCGCGGTCCTCGTACTGCTGCTCACCGGCTGCACAGCCGGCCACGACCGAGACCGCGACCGCGACGACGGCGGTGTGGTCCGGCTCCGGTTCCTCTCCCTCGCCTGGCAGAAGGAGTCCGTCGACGCCAACAAGGCCCTGGTGAAGGAGTGGAACGCCGGCCATCCCGGCATCCGGGTCGAGTACGTCCAGGGCAGCTGGGACTCCGTCCACGACCAGCTGCTCACCTCCTTCGAGGGCGGCGAGGCGCCCGACCTGATCCACGACGCCTCGGACGACCTCGCCGACTTCGCCTACGGCGGCTACCTCGCCGATCTGCGCCCGCTGCTCTCCGCACGGCTGCGCGCCGACATCCCCGCGCACAGCTGGCGGACCACGACGGTCGGCGACGGGATCTACGGCGTGCCGTTCCTCCAGGAGCCGCGCGTGATCATGGCCAACCGGACGCTGCTCCGGCAGGCCGGGGTACGCCTGCCGACACCCGAACGCCCCTGGAGCTGGTCCGAGTTCCGGCAGGTCGGCCGGGACCTGACGGCGAAGCTGGGGGAGGGGCGGTACGCGGTCGCCTGGCCGCTCAGGGAGCCCGTCTCCGTCTCGCTCAACCTGGGAGTCTCCGCCGGTGGCCGGCTCTTCCAGCGCGGCACCGAGGGCAGGGTCAGCGTCCGCTTCACCGAGGCCGACGCCGTCGTCCCCGGCACCCTGCGCGCCATGGCCGGCGCCGACGGCTCCGCCTCCCGCGCCACCCTCGGCAGCGGCGGCTCCGACACGCTGCCCGGCTTCTTCGCCGGGAAGTACGCGATGGTCCCGCTGGGTTTCTCGTACCGGCAGCAGATCGTGCAGCAGGCGCCCAAGGGCTTCGACTGGACCGTCCTGCCCGCGCCCGCCGGAGCCGCCGGGCTCGCGCAGGGCGTCAGCCCGCAGACCCTCTCCATCGCCCAGGACAGCCCGCACCAGCGGGAGGCGGCCGCCTTCCTCGACTTCTTCCTCCAGCCCCGCAACACCGTCCGGCTCGCGCTCGGCGACTGGATGCTGCCCACCTCCACCGCCGCCCTCGCCGATCCGGCCCTGCACACCTCGGAGTTCGGCTGGGCCACCGGTGCGGCGGTCGCCCGGCAACTGCGCCCGGCGCCCGCGCAGTCGGTGCGCGGCTACCCGGAGTGGAAGGACAAGGTGGCCACCCCGGCCTTCCAGGAGTACTACAGCGGTGCCATCGACACCGCGGAGCTGCGCCGGCGTCTGGAGGAGGACGGCAACCGGGTCCTCGCCCGCTACCAACGCGACTGACCGAGGGTCACCGCCCGCGAACCGTGCACCGAACCGCGCACCGAATGGGGTGAGTTGAGGAGACTCGCCCCATTCCCCTTTTTGAGAAACCTTGTTGAAGAAGTCACAGGTGTGTGAAGGCCTTGATTTGCACTCGTCAATCGGTCAGGGTTTCGAGTGAGCCGCCGGAAGAGTTTCGTCCGGAAGCTCAACCCCCCACAAAAACCTGACGAGGAGACCCCTCTTCATGGCAATACACAAGCGTGACCGCAAGCAGGTCCGGATCATCGCCGTCACGACCGCGATCGCCGCGGCCGCCGGAGTGACCGTCCTCACCGGCCCGTTCGCCGGAGCGACGCCCGCACCTGCCGAAGGAACCGTCTACGGCCTCGGCGCCAAGGGCGCCGTGGCGGGCAGCTACGTCGTGCTGCTCGACGAGAAGACCGGCCGGGACGGCAAGAGCGAACTGGCGAAGGAGTACGGCGGCACCCTGCGCCGCAGCTACGACTCCAGCGTCAACGGCTTCTCCGTCAACAACCTCACCGAGACCGAGGCCAAGCGCCTCGCCGCCGACCCGGCCGTCGCCAAGGTCGTCCAGAACCGCAGGTTCACGATCGAGGAGACCCAGGAGAAACCGCCGTCCTGGGGCCTCGACCGGGTCGACCAGACCGACACCGCCGGCGACGGCAAGTACACCTACCCCGACAGCGCGGGCCAGGGCGTCACCGCGTACGTCATCGACACCGGCGTCCGGATCAGCCACCAGGACTTCGGCGGCCGGGCCTCGTACGGCTTCGACGCCGTCGACAACGACGACACGGCCCAGGACGGCAACGGCCACGGCACGCACGTCGCCGGGACCATCGCCGGGTCCACGTACGGCATCGCCAAGAAGGCGAAGATCGTCGCCGTGCGCGTCCTCGACGACAACGGCTCCGGCACCACCGAGCAGGTCGTCGCGGGCATCGACTGGGTCACCCAGCACCACCAGGGCCCGTCCGTCGCCAACATGAGCCTCGGCGGCAGCGCCGACCCGGCGCTCGACGACGCGGTCCGCAAGGCCATCGCCTCCGGCGTCACCTTCGGCGTCGCGGCCGGCAACGAGTCCGCCGACGCCGGCGCGGGCTCCCCGGCCCGCGTCACCGAGGCCATCACCGTGGCCTCGTCCACCAAGGACGACCAGCAGTCCGACTTCTCCAACTTCGGCTCGGTCGTGGACCTCTACGCCCCGGGCTCGGAGATCACCTCGGCCTGGAACGACAGCGACACCGGCACCAAGACCATCTCCGGCACCTCCATGGCCACCCCGCACGTGGTCGGCGCCGCCGCCGTCTACCTGGGCGCCCACCAGGACGCCACGCCGGACCAGGTCGCCCAGGCGCTGGTCGCCGGGGCCACCCCGGACAAGATCGGCAACGCGAGCCCCGGCACCGCCAACAAGCTGCTGAGGATCGTCGAGTAGGGGTCCCGTAGCACACGGGAAGCCTTGAACGGCGGCCGCCGCGCCCTCCCCCACGGGGCACGGCGGCCGCCTTATGGTGTGCCCATGACCACCACCTACGCCCTCCTGCTCCGCGGGATCAACGTCAGCGGACGCAACAAGGTCCCCATGGCGGAGCTCCGTTCCGTCCTCGAAGGACTCGGCTACACCGGCGTGAAGACGTATCTCCAGAGCGGCAACGCCGTCTTCACCACCGACGCCGACGGCACCGAGGAGGAGCACGCCGCGGCGATCGAGGCGGCGATCGAGGGCCACTTCGGCTTCCGCGTCGCCTGCCTCGTACGGGACCACGAGTACCTCGCCGCCGTCGAGGCCGACTGCCCCTTCCCCGCCGCCGAGCTGGAGGGCAAGCAGCTGCACGCCCTCTACTTCTCGGGCCCCGTCACGGCCGAACGGTACGCCGCGCTCGACCGGGAGGCCTTCCTGCCCGAGGCGTTCGCGCTCGGCGACCGCGTCCTCTACCTCTACGCCCCCGGCGGCCTGGGCAGCTCCAAGCTCGGCGAGGCCGTCTCGCGGCCCTCCCTCTACAAGGACGTCACCGTCACCGGGCGGAACTGGAACACCGTGCGCAAGCTCGTCGAGATGACCGCACCCGAAGCCTGAGAGGCCACGCCAAGTGGCCCAGTCGAACAGCTCGTGATTGGCCCGCTCTCGCGGGCCATCCCGTGACTACTGTTCTTTCCATGACAACGACCGTGGACTTCTACTTCGACCCCGCCTGCCCCTTCGCCTGGATCACCTCCCGCTGGATCCTCGAGGTCGAGCGGCAGCGCGACCTCGACGTGCGCTTCCGGCTGATGAGCCTCTACTTCCACAACGAGGGCAACGAACTCCCCGACTGGTACCGCACCCTCGTCGACGCCTCCATCGGCCCGGTCCGGGTGGCCGCCGCCGCGGCCGAGCAGCACGGCGAGGAGATCCTGCGCCCGCTCTACACCGCGTACGGCACCCGCATCCACGACCGGAAGAACAAGGACTTCGACGCGGTGATCGCCGAGTCCCTCGCCGAGCTCGGCCTCCCCGCCGCTCTCGCCGAGGCGGCCAAGGACTCCTCGTACGACGCCGCCGTCCGCGTCAGCCACGACGCCGGCAAGGACCCGGAGGCCGGCGCGTACGTGGGCACGCCGACGATCCACGTCGACGGCACGGCCTGGTTCGGCCCCGTCCTGCGCGCCATCCCGCGCGGAGAGAAGGCCGCCGAACTCTTCGACAGCTTCCGCGTCCTGGCCTCCCACCCCGACCTCTTCGAACTGAAGCGGGAGCGCTCGGGCGGCCTCGACTTCAGCTAGGACCCGGTCGGGGCGCCGTCCTGCATCCGAAGGAAACGCTTGTCGCGAAACTTCAAGACCGCGCCCCGCACCCCTCCGTAACGTGACCGGCATGAACGCGATCCACGACCACCTCACCGCCTGCGCCGCCGAAGCCGCCCGCATCACCCGGGGCATCGGCACCGAGCAGCTCGCCACCCCGTCCGTCTGCGCCGACTGGACCGTCCGCGAGCTCGCCAACCACCTCGTCCTCTACTCCGCGCACGGCCTGGAGCACCGCGCGCTGCGGACCCAGCTCCCCGAGGAGACCGTCCAGCGCGACTTCACGGCCGACGCCGACTGGCCCGAGCGGTACCGCGCGCAGCTCGACCGCGCGCTCGCCGCCTGGGAGAAGCCCGAAGCCTGGGAGGGCGACGTCGACCTCGGTGGCAGCGCCGTGCCCGCCACCGAGATCGCCGCCATGCTCGTCCTCGAACTCGCCCTGCACGGCTGGGACCTGGCCCGCTCCACGGGCCAGGAGTACGACGTGCCGGAGGACACCGGTGCCTATGTGCTCGACGTGGTCGGGCGCTACGCCGAGATGTACCGGGAGTACGAAGGGTTCGACGCGCCCGTCGCCGTACCCGCCGGGGCCACGTCGATCGAGAAGGCCGTCGCCCTGAGCGGCCGCACGGTCTGAGCCGCCGCCGCGTACCGCTCCAGGAGCAGCCGCGCCAGCTCGGGCGACGGACCGAGGACGTCCGCGAGGACGTCCGCCGCCGCCTCTGCCGCGCCCGACGCGATGCGGTCGGGCAGCCGGCCCGGGGCGATCACGTACGGGGACACCGCGACCCGGCGGACGCCCGGCTCGGCGCGCAGCGCCCGTACGGCGTCCTCCGTGCGCGGAAGAGATGCGGAGGCGAACGCAGGTCGCACGGAGCACCAACCGGTGCGCCGCAGCTCCCGCGCCGTTTCAGCGATCACTGCGATCGCCTCCGGGTCGGTGGAGCCCGCCGAGGCCAGGACGACCCCGGTCGAGCTCTTGTCGGCGGGCGTGAGCCCCGCCTCGTAAAGCCGCCGCTCGACCGCGGCGAGCAGCAGCGGCGACGGGCCCAGGACCTCCGCCTGGCGGACGGTCAGGGACGCGGGGGCCTGCCGCAGTACGGCGGGGATGTCGGCCTTCGCGTGGAAGGCGCGGGTCAGCAGCAGCGGCAGCGCCACCACCTCCCGTACCCCCTCCGCGGCGAGCCGGTCGAGCACCCCGGTCACCGACGGCAGGTTGAAGTCCAGGAACGACGTCTCCACGCGCAGCCCGGGCCGCAGCAGCCCGGCCCGGCGCACCAGCGCCTGGACGGTGGCCGCGTGCCGCGGATCGCGGCTGCCGTGGGCGACGACGAGGAGAACCGGCGTACTCATGGTCAGCCCTTCACCAGCAGGCCGCGGCGGCGCAGCACGGCGCGCTCCAGGGGGCTGAAGATCAGCAGGTCGATGGCGACGCCGACGAGCAGGATCAGGATGATCGCGAGGAAGATGCCCGGCATGTCGAAGTTGTTGCGGCCGTTTTCCAGGAGCTGGCCGAGGCCGCGGCCGAGGTCGGGTGAGGAGGCGATGATCTCGGCGGCCATCAGTGA
>NZ_JBIWPJ010000011.1:0-324818 GCF_044768205.1 Streptomyces sp. NPDC101160
CCTGGTGGGGTGGTGTGTTGGCGCGGGGGCCCCCCCCCCCCCCCCCCCCCGCGGGGGGGGGGGGGCCCCGGGGCCCCCCCCCCCCCCCCCCCCCCCCCGGGGGGGGGGGGGGGGGCCCCCCCCCCCCCCCACGACCCCGGCCATGTGGACGCGACGGCCGGACATCCGCTCGACGTCTAGTAGGTGGAGTACGTGTTGTACGCGTCGCCGACCCACTGGGCGAAGTACGGCGAGCGCATCTCGGTCGGGCTGGTCCCGTTGTCGACGTTGCTGTTCACGCCGTTGACCCAGCCGCTGTAGTAGACGTTGTCGTCCTTGCCGTAGATCCAGGGACCGCCGCTCGATCCGCCGGTCATGTTGCACGGCATCTTGATCTGGTCGGTGATGAACAAGGAGCGCTGGGAGGTGGTGGCGGCGCAGTAGTACTGCCACTGCCCGTCGAACGGCGGGGCCTGCGGGTAGCCCATGGAGGTCATGTAGCGGTCCTTGGGCCAGTTCCACTGGACGCCGAGGCCGCCGACGTTGTTGACGAGCTGACCGTTGGCGTTCGGCCAGGTGATGACGATGCCGAGGTCGTAGCCGAAGTTCCCGCTCTGGGTCCAGCCGTTGAAGGCGACGAGCGTCTTGGCCGACCAGGTGCCGTAGGGCCGGTTGCCGTGGTCGTAGTACGGCACGAACTGCCAGTTGGTGTTCCAGGACTTGCCCGGGCCGCCGTGGACGCAGTGCCCGGCGGTGAACACCATGTTCTTGTTGGTGCTGTTGACGGCCGAGCCGGAGCACACGTAGTCGATGCCGTCCGAGCCGGTGAAGAAGACCTTGCCGACGACCTGGGTCGCGGTGACGCTGATCCTGATGCCGCCGGGCGCGGGCGCGTGACCCGCGACGGGGTTCGAGCCGGTGGTCGCGGGCCCGGTCGGCTTCTGCGGCGCCTGCGGGACGGCGGGGGCGCCCTTGGGCGCGCGGTAGGTCATGTCGAGCGGCTTGGCGTGGGCCATCCGCTCGGGCGTCCAGTACTCGGCGAGCCTCGCGCCCTCGGTCGCGGGTACGGCGTGCTCGACGGCCGCGGCGGGGCTGGCGTCCTTGCGGGGAGCCGCCGCCGCCTGGGCGGTGGCGGCGGTGGGAATCAGGAACAGAGCGACGGCGGCGGCGAGGCCGGCCGCGATGGAGTTTCTGCGTCTGTGGCGTATGCCCAACACGTGATACCTCGATCTCCGTTGCTGGCATGGACACGGCATGTCTAGGCGGCATGTGACCGACCGTCAACGGAGGGTGAGGGGAATGGCCGGTTCGCCGGTGCGCTTTTCGGCCGTACGCCCCTCTTGGCCTGGACCTTTACGCCGGAACGCACCCCTCAGCGCATCGCGCCGAGCACCCTCGCGTGCAGCAGCACCGGCACCTATGAGCATCGACCTCAACTGGTTCAAGAGCAGCTACAGCGACGACCAGGGCGGCGCCTGCGTCGAGGTCGCCCCCTGCCCCCACCCATGGTCACAAGTTGGCCGATTCGCGCGGCGTTTCCGCTGTGCACTTGCAATCCTCGGCCAACTAAAATGACCGGCCGGTCACGGGCTGCCGCACGGGGAGGCAGCTCCGATTGGGGGGTATGTGATGGCCTGGAACGAGTGGGAACAGATCAAGAGCGAAACCTCTCGGCGGCACTCGGTCGCCCCGACGCGGCTGGACCATGTCGCCGAGGGCCCGGGGCCGGGGGCCTCCGGTGGTGCCGCTGATCTGGTGGTGAACAGCGATGACCTCGGAGCCGTCGGGCACGAGGCGTACCTGCTGTACGGCCGGCTCTCGCGGGACGGTGACCATGCCCGCCCGTCCACGTTCAACGCGTCGCTCGCCCTGACGAACGGCAACTTCACCAGCGGTTCGGAACTCCTGAAGGTGCACGACCGCTGGAACAGCCAGTTACGCACGCTTCTGGACGCCTGCGCTCACATCTCCAACCACCTCGACTACAGCAAGTCCGCCCACGCCAAGGACGACGCGGACATCGTCGGCGACATGCTCTCCGTGTCCAAGATCAACGGCTACTTCGAGTGACGGGGAGGGGATCACCGTGCTCACGTTCGATGACGTCGTCAACGCGCCCGTCGGCAAGCTGAAGGAGGCTGCGGACGCCTGGTCGGACATGGCGACCAAGTTGGAGAAGCTCGCCGAAGACGCTCGCCAGGGCATGAAGGCCAAGTCGGACAAGGCCCGGTGGGAGGGCGCCAACTCGGACGTCACCAAGCCGTTCATCGCCAAGACGGCCAAGGAGTTCGAGGACGCCGAGGCCGAGGCGAAGGGCATCAAGCTGCTTCTGACGGACGCGTACACGTCGTTCAAGACCGCCAGGGACGCGCTCGTGAGGATCAGGGACGAGGAGGGCCCGGCCGCCGGCATCCACGTGGGCGCCGACGGCAAGGTCAGCCCTCGCCACGACCTGGAGAGCGACACGGCGGCGAGCTATGACCCGGATTACCCGGCGGCCCTGCGGAAACAGAAGGAGGCCGTGGCAGCCTGGCAGCAGAAGATCGACCGCTTCGTCGAGGACTGCGCCGACGCCGACGACTCGTTGAGGCGCGCCCTCGCGGCGAACGTGAAGGACGACCACGACTTCAGCGCCGCCACGTACAAGAGCCTGGACGCCGAACAGGTGGACCGGGCGGCGAAGCTGCTCAAGCAGGTCACCGGGGACGGCGGCACGGCCCGCAACGTGGCGGCGCTGCGGGAGCTCGAAGACCTCCTGGACGACAACCGCGCCGACCCCGAGTTCTCCTCGGCGTTCTACCGGAAACTGGGCGCCGAAGGCACCCTTGAGGCGTACACGAAGATGTCACTGGACGCGACGTCCCTCGGGCCCGCCGGCCAGGACCGGGCGAACATGGTCCGCAACATCCAGAGCGACATGGGCGCCATGCTGGGCCTCGCCACCCACAAGTCCACCCCGGACCACCTCGACGCCGCCTGGACGGCGCAGCTCCTGCACGCGGGCCGCAAGCAGATCGACGTACCGGGGGCGGGCTTCGCGAAGCTCTACGGCTACCAGGCCCTGGGGGCGCTCCTCAGGGACGGGAAGTACGACAAGGACTTCCTGGTGTCCGTCGGCCGGGACATGGTCGCCATGGACAAGAAGAACCCGAACATCTGGTCCGAGAACATGCCGACGGACCTGAACGCGCGCTTCAACCTTCAGGAGGAGGGCGGCAAGGGCTTCAACCCGCTGACCGGCCTCATGGAGGCGATGGCCCACAACCCCGACGCGTCCGCGGTCTTCTTCGACGAGCCGGTCCGGGAGGACACGAACAAGGACGGCATCGTGACGCTGGCGGACGGTGCGCTCAAGGGCAAGGACGCGCAGGACGTCGTGGACTACGCGCTCGGCAAGAAGCCGTCCGACGACTGGTACGACACGGACCGTCTCGGAGAGCGGAGCCCCGGCCAGACGGCCATGGGCAACGCCCTGGAGGCGGCGGTCACCGGACGGGTTCCGGGCGACGAGGACGCGGCCCCCGTATCGCACAGCAAGACCATGAGCAGCGTGATGGAGAAGGCCGTCGCGAAGATCGGCGAAGCGCCCGAACTCGTGGCGGCCAAGCCGGGCGACCCGCCGGGGCCGCTCAGCGGGCTCTCCAGGAACTTCGGCCACATGGCTGCCGAATACATGCCCGACCTCCAGGCCACCGCCGAGAACGCCGCCCATCAGATCAAGCCGTTCGGCGTCATGGCGAATTTCGACAAGGGCCAGATGGCTCAGTTCCTCGGCGCGGTCGGCCAGGACCCCGATGCCTACGGCGCGATCACCAACGCCCAGCAGGCGTACACCACGGCCTTGGTCTCGGATGTCTTCCAGCACCCCGAGAGGCACGGTGACATGGGCGAGGCCGTACGGAATGCCGTCCATCCGGGCGGTGAGATCGCCGGCATGATGAGCGAGGCGAGGGCTCAGGCCGTTGTCGACGCGAAGGCCCATGAGAACGAGGAATACGTCAAGGGCGTTGAGGAGAACACGAAGTGGACGAACCGCGTCATTGACGCCGTGGGCGGAAAATACATCGAGATGCTGCCCGTTGGCGGCGATGTAGTGGACTGGATCAAGGAGGACACCGCCGAATCGGCCGTGGAGAAGGCGAAGGACGACAGGTCGGACGGCGCTCGCCACGAAGCCGCGTCGGGCTACGCGAACGCCGAGGCGGCCGCCAAGAAGGCCGCCGCATCGGCGGTGGAGAGAGCTGCGCGAGGAACCGATCTCACGACGGCGCAGATTCTCAACTACCAAGGCTCCGCCTCGACTGAGACGGCGGCAGCGCACTCAGTGGGGCGTGTTTTCGCCGTCCCTCGAACCCCCAAGGAGAGTTGATCGTGCGCCGCTTCGCCCGTACCGTCGCGGGGGCGTCAACGGTCGTCATCCTGGCAGGTGTTCTGGCGAGTTGCTCAAACGGTGAAGAGAAGTCGGTCCCGAAGCTGCCCGCCCGCCTCTGCTGGGACGTGTTCGCCACTAGCGACATGTCTCCCGTCCTGCCGCCCGGCGACAGAGCAGAGCTTGACACCAACAGCTCCTCGTTCTGGCTCTCCAAGGATCACGACAACGCGTCCTGCATCCTCTATATCGATGGAAACCCGAAGTTTGAGGCAACCGCCTATCTCTGGGGATTCGAGGATTCCGTTGATTGGACATCATGGGACCCAGCAAAGCCCAAACCGCTTCATACGGGGGACAAGGGCATCATCTGGGCTACCGGCGCCGCGTCCTATTTCACCTGCGAACCCGCCAAGAACCCCAACTCGCCGGGCGAGTACATCGAGCTGCGCCTGTTCGCGGACGACGCCCCTGACAAGAGCAAGGTACAGACCGTCCTGCCCCCGCTGATGAAGCAGTTCGTCGCCTTCGCTCAGCGCGAGCTGAAATGCCCTGCACACGCCACGAGCTGATGGTCAGGACGTGAGAACCCCGTTCAGGAAGGGCTCCACCACCTCGCGCCAGGCGTCCGCGTGCTCGTAGTGGAGGAGGTGGCCCGCGTCCGGGATCTCCGCGTACGCCCCGCGGGGCAGGACGCGGACCATTTCCTGGGCCTCGGCGCGGCCGAGCTCGCCGTCGAGGCCGCGGACGACGAGGGTGGGGCAGCGGACCTGGGCGAGGGAGTCCCAGTGGGCGTCGTGGACCCAGGTCTCGCGCGAGATGAGCATCTGGGCGGGGTCGAAGACGGGGTGCCAGCCGTCGGGGCGCTCGGTCATCACCTCGGCGAAGAAGGCGCCGCGGGCCGGGTGCGGGCGCTCCACCCAGGGGTCGTCCTCGCCGAACCACTGGCGGACGGCGTCGAGCGAGGGGAAGGGCAGCGGCCAGCGGCGGAACCAGTCCTGCCACTCGCGCTGGGAGGCGGCGCCGAGGGCGGAGGCCCGCATGTCGCAGATGACGAGGGCGTGGACGAGGTCGGGACGCTCCGCGGCGAGCTGCCAGGCGGTGAGCGCGCCCATGGAGTGCCCGACGAGGGTGACCGGGCCGAGGCCGAGCCGCTCGACGGCGGCGATCGCGTCGGCCACGTACGCCTCACGCGTGAAGGGGCCGGCGGCGGGCTTCTCGCTGTGGCCGTGACCGCGCTGGTCGAGGGCGATCGTGCGGTGCCGGGAGGCGAGCCAGTGGGCGGCGGGGGCCCAGTGGGAGGCCCGGCCCATCAGTCCGTGGAGCAGTAAGACACCGGGGCCGCTCTGCGGGGCGGTCCGTTCCGTGAAGTCCCAGGCCGCCAGGCGTACGCCGTCGGCCCCCGTGACGTCGAGTCGTCGCACCATGCTGCTCGGCACCCCCTCTTTCCCGGTCCCTGTGGAACTGCGCCCTGTGGAACTGCGCCAGAGTATCGAACCCATATTCGAAAATGCGCTTCTGCCGCTCAACACCCCACGTTCGAGTGACAGCGCTCAAGGATTGACGGCTTCTGCCGAGGGGAGATCTTCAGCGGGAGGCGGACCGCTCGGGGAAAACGGTCCGACGGGACTGACCTTGAGAGCTCGGGGCTCCAGGTCAGATCAGGGGAGGACGAACCCCGGCGCCGCGAGGCGCCGGGGTTCAGTGTCGTCGGGAGGACTGCCCTCATCCCCCAAGCGTGGCACGGGAGGGGGCGCGTGCGTGGCGATTCCGCCGTAAAACGGGCCCCGGGGGGCGAGGACCCGGGCCCTGGGGGGCGAGGACCCGGGAAGAGTGGCTGCTACCGCTTGGCGACGAAGACGTGGGCGGCGACATCCGCGTCCAGCTCGGCCGCCTCGCCGCTGCTGCCCACCAGGACACCGCCGGGGGACTCCGTCACCGACACCACGGAGCCGGGCTGCACGCCCGCCCGCCGCAGCGTGTACATCAGCTGGGCGTCCGTCTGGATCGGCTCGCCGATGCGCCGGACGATCACCGTCTTGCCCTCGCCGCCGGCCTCCAGGTCCGCGAGCGACACCATCGAGTCGTCGAGGAAGGACTCCGGCTCGGCCTTCTCGCCGAGCTCGTCCAGGCCGGGGATCGGGTTGCCGTACGGCGACTCCGTCGGGTGACGCAGCAGCTCCAGGACGCGGCGCTCCACGGCCTCGCTCATCACGTGCTCCCAGCGGCAGGCCTCGGCGTGGACCTGCTCCCACTCCAGGCCGATCACGTCGACGAGCAGGCACTCGGCGAGCCGGTGCTTGCGCATCACGCGGGTGGCCAGGCGGCGGCCCTCCTCGGTCAGCTCCAGGTGGCGGTCGCTGGCGACGGCCACCAGACCGTCGCGCTCCATGCGGGCCACCGTCTGGCTGACGGTCGGACCGCTCTGGTCCAGCCGCTCGGCGATCCGGGCGCGCATCGGGACCACACCTTCCTCCTCCAGCTCCAGAATGGTGCGGAGGTACATCTCCGTGGTGTCGATCAGTCCGGACATACGTGCCCCTCGATGAGTCGTGCGCTGGCCCTGCACCAATTCTGACGCATCGCACCGACAACCGGGGCGCGCCGGAGCGGGGCGGTATTGACAGAGCAATGGTCCAGACCGCACCGTGATCCGCGACCACGACGAGAAGGAGTCGCCGCCATGGGCGAGAGCAAGCTGGCCGGACAGTTCTTCGACGCCGCGATCGCCCTGCTCCAGAAGGTGCGGGACGAGGACGCGGACGACATCGCGGCCGCCGGCGCCGCCATCGCCGCGGCGGTCGCGAACGGCAACCGGCTCTTCGCGTTCGGCGCCGGCCACTCGTCGCTCGCCGCGCAGGACGTCGTCTACCGCGCGGGCGGCCTCGCCCTGATGAACCTGCTCGCCGTCCCCGGCGTCGTCGGCGTCGACGTCATGCCCGCCACCCTCGGCTCCGCCCTCGAACGGGTCGACGGCCTGGCCGGCGCCGTCCTCGACTCCTCCCCCGCCCGGGCCGGCGACGTCCTGATCATCGTCTCCCTGTCCGGCCGCAACGCCCTCCCGGTCGAGATGGCCATGAACGCCCGCGCCCTCGGCCTCACCGTGATCGGCGTCACCTCGGTCGCGTACGCCACGGAGACGAAGTCCCGGCACGTCTCGGGGACGTACCTCAAGGACCACTGCGACATCGTCCTCGACTCCAAGATCGCCATCGGCGATGCCGAACTCACCCACGAGGCCATCGAGGCCCCCTTCGCCCCCGCCTCCACGGTCGTCACCAGCGCCCTCATGCAGGCCACGATGGCCGCGGCCGCCGAGGAACTCGTCCGCCTCGGCATCGAGCCGCCGCTGCTGCGCTCGGGAAACGTGGACGGCGGCCACGAGTGGAACGGCCGCGTGATGACGGAGTACGGCGACCGCATCTTCTTCCGCCACTGAGTTCGCCGCTGAATTCGCCACCGAATTCGCCACCGAGGCCGGAAAACGCCCCAGGGGCCGCGGCGAGAACTCGCCGCGGCCCCCGGGTTCTGTGTCAGGTCCTAGGACACGTAGTAACCGGCGACATCCGCCAGCAGCCGCGTGGCCCCCGAGTGGTTGTAGAAACTCACCTTTCCGTTCACGACCGGGACCACGACCAGGTTGGGGATGGTCGTCCCGGCGGTGAAGTTCAGGTTCGAGGTGCTGGGCCGCGCGGTCCCGTCCGGGAAGACGGACACGTAGCCGGTCGCGGTCGGCGCCACCGCCGTCACGTTCATGACCACGGCGGTGACCCCGGTCGCCGGGATACCGGACTTGCCGGCCACCTGAAGGGTCACCGTCCCGCCCGCACCGGCGGTGGCGTCCATGACCCGGGTCGGAGCGATCGGCTTGAAGGCCGACCCCAGCCCGTCGGTGGTGAAGTAACCGGCCACGTCGGCGAGCAGGTCCACCGAACCGGAGTGGTTGTAGAACGTCACCTTGCCGTCGGCCGACACAGGGACCACGACCAGGTTCGGGATCGTCTGCCCGGCGGTGAAGTTCAGGTTCGACGTCGCTGGACGCGCCGTACCGGCGGGGTAGACGGACACGTAACCGGCCGCCGTCGGCGCGACCGCCGTCACGTTCATGACCACGGCGGTGACCCCGCTCGCCGGGATCCCCGACGTGCCCGTCACCTGGAGGGTGACCGTCTTACCGCCCGCCACCTTGCCCTTGGCGACACCCTGGCCCGCGATGGTGTTCATCACCCGCACCGGCCCCAGGGGCTTGTACGTGGCTCCGGAGCCGTCGGTGACGTAGTAGCCGGACACGTCGGCGAGGAGGTCCACCGAACCGGAGTGGTTGTAGAAGCTGACCTTGCCGTCCGCCGAGACGGGCACCACGACCAGGTTCGGAATCGTCTTGCCCGCCGTGAAGTTCAGGTTCGACGTCGCCGGGCGCGCCGTACCCGCCGGGAACACCGACACGTAACCGGCGGCCGTCGGCGCCACCGCCGTCACGTTCATCACGACCGCCGCCACCCCGGACGCCGGGATCCCCGACTGGCCCGTCACCTGAAGGGTCACCGTCTTACCGGCGCCCACCTTGGCCTTGGGCACGCCCACACCCGCCATGGTGTTCATCACCCGGGTCGGCGTGAGCGGCTTGTAGCTGCCGAGAGCTGAGACCGATGGTGTCACGGTGATGTGGCCCACCAGGTACTCCCGGCCCCCTGGGCTGATGCCCCGTGAGTAGACCCGCACGGACCAGTCGCCCGAGGTGGCGGCGCTCAGGTCCACCGTCACCGTCAGGGATCGGCCGTCGGGTGAGACCGCGATCGGCGTGGCGGTCAGCCAGGTCGTGCCGTTGTACAGCTTCACCGTGTCCTTGGTGCTCAGCGAGGTGCCGTGGACGGTCAGCATCTCGAGCGAGCCGCGCGGGGCGGACGACGGGGAGACGGACGAGAAGGACACCGGATCCACGCCGCAGCGGCGCTTGATACTCCTGCTGCAGTCGACCTGGAGACGGTAGGAAGCCTGAGAGGCGTCATCAGGCAGTCCCACCACCAGGATGGTCGGGGCGGGCGCCGCCGGCGTGGTCCCGTCTCCGGGCTTGCAGCGGTAGCCGCCCACCTGGCGGGTGCAGGTGTTCCTCAAGCCCGCGTCCCACAGCGAGGCCTCGGCCCCGGGGTCCGTGACCCACAGCACGAGGTCGTCGTCGGACGCGGTGGCCAGCGCGACGCAGACGGCGGTGTGCTCTTCGTCCAAAGTCCCGTTGACCGGCCCGTAGCCGTCGCGGAGGTTCAGCGCCTTCGCGCACTCGGGAGCCGGGCCCGACGGCGTGGCGATGCGCAGCGCGTCGAGGCGGTACGAGCGTTCCACGCTGCGCGGGGCGGCGATGACGGCCTTGTACCGCGTCGCACCGGTGACGGTGCACCCTACGGAGGCGCAGGCGATCTTCCGGCCGGCCTCGTCGAACACGGCGAGGTCTCCGCCCCCGTCGAACCGGTAGTCGAAATACAGCACGTCCCCGGCGTTCTCGGTCGTCACCTGGTGGCAGGTCACCGTGCCATGGATGCCGAGGGTGCCGCCCGTCGAGGGACCACCGGCCGGTACCGCCGGCTGCTCCGTGCAGCCCGCGACCGTGCCGGTCAGGTCGCGGCGTACGACCGAGAACCCGTCCCACAGTTCGGTGCGGACGAGCACGGTGTAGGCCACGCCCGGTGCGAGCGCGCAGGAGGAGTCGCAGACCCGCATGCCCTTCGCGTCCAGGACCGAGTGCTCGGCCCAGGAGTACCTGCTGGGATAGCCCTGGTTCGGGCCCGACTCGGCCCATTCGCCGTCGAGGGCCTCGGTCCGGACGAACTCGGTCCTCGGCCGGTCGTCGGCCGGAATCGTGAAGCAGTAGGCGAAGACGTCTGCCGCGCCCCGGACCGAGGCCCTGGGGCTCGACGCCGTGAAGTCACCGGCCGGGACCACCGGGCAGTCGTTGGGCACGTCCGTGCGGTAGAGCGCCAGCCTGTACTCGCCGATCGGCGCGTAGCCGGAGCCGGTGGAGACCAGCGCCCGATGCGGGGCGGGACCGGTCAGCTCGCATGTGCGGGCGGCCAGACCGCCCGCCGTGCAGATCTTCGTGCCGGTCCCGTCCACGATCTCCACCGTGGTCTCGGACCCGCGCGGCGTGAGGCCCTCCACGTGCGCTCTCTCGGGCAGCGACAGGGTCAGGCAGTCGATGGTGCCGGCCGCCTCGATCGCGCCTTTGAGGGCACCGGGTGCCGCCGGGACACAGCCCTGCTGCGAGGATCGGTCGAGGACCAGTGTCGGGTCGACGGTGGCCACCCGGTAGGTGTGGCCGGCCGTCAGCAGGCACACCTCCTCGGCGGCACACGCGGTCGCGCCCGTCGCGTCGTACACCGCGAGGCGGGTGCGCGAGCTCAGCGTCTGCTCGACGCCGAACACGTCGTACGGGCCTGTGGTGGGCGCGGTGAACACCTTGCAGTCCGCGGCCGATGAGGGGGCCGTCGGTGCGGAGCCGTAGTCGTTCACGGGCACAGTCACACAGTCCGTGAGCACCGGAGCGTCCGCCGCCCGCGCCACTCCCGCCGTCCCCATCGGCAGGACCGGGAGCAGCAGGGACAGCAACAGCGTGAGTGTGGCGATCAGGGCGGTGTACGGCGCGGATCTCGGCGCCGTACCCGAAAGTTGGGACATTCCCGTTCCCCCCAGGAGCGGTGACATCGTCGATCGCCGCGATGATCGCACAGCAGACCGACAGCTCCACCCCGATTTCCTACCGGACTCCCTGATTCCAGGTCTCGCCCAGCACCGCCGCCACCTGCCCCGCCACCGTCTCCCCGTACGCCGTGTCGTCGCGGCCGAACGGCGGGCGGGACGGGGAGCGGAGGAAGGTGACGACGCCGAGGGTGCGGGCGCGGGTACGGAGGGGGAGGGTCAGGGCGTGGGCGGTGTCCGGGGGCCAGCGGCGGTCGGTGGCCCAGCGGGGGATGCCGGGGGTGGCGTCGGTGCGCACGGGGGCCGGGTGGGCGAGGGCCTGGAGGGCCGGGTGGTACGAGGGGTAGCGCAGCGGGATGCCGCCCGAGGCGACCGGGGTGACCGGGCCCGGGGTGCCGAGCGGGGTCGCGAGGGCCCGGACCAGGCGCCCGTCGGGCGTGGCGCGGTCGAGCAGCACGTGGTCGGCGAAGCCCGCGAGGGCGAAGTCCAGGAGGACGGCGGCGGCCCGCACCGGGTCCTCGCACTCGGCGGCGGCCGCGCCCGCCCGGTGCAGCTGGCTCCAGCGGAAGCGCAGCCGGTCGGCGTCCTGTTCGGCTCGGCGGGCCTCGGTGACGTCCTGGAAGAGCCAGCCGGCACCGAGCGGTACGGGCTCCGCCTCCTCGGCGAACGGCGAGGCGAGCCGTACGAAACCGCACCGCCAGCAGCGCCGCCGTTCGCCGTTCGCGCCGCTGGAGGGGCCACTGTCCGGGCCGCTGTCCTGGCCCCGCAGCGTCACCCACACATCGGCCGGTTCGGGCGGCGCGCCCGTCGCCAGGACGTGTTGGAGGGCGCCCTCCAGCTCCTCCAGGCCGTCCGTGACAAGTTCGCCGAGCGGCCGGCCGAGCAGCGAGCCGCGGCCGGCGCCGAGGGCACGGACCGCGTACGCGTTGAGGACGGCCAGGCGCAGGTCCACGTCGACCAGGACGACGCCCCAGGCCGCGTCCGCGAACAGCGCCTCGCTCAGTGCGAGCGACCGCTCCAGGTCGAGCTGGACGTGCACCTCCGTGAACGCGCAGTACACCCCGGCCGGCCGGCCGTCGGCGCCGCGCACACCCGTGGTCTGGACGCGGACCAGGACCCGGCCGCCGTCCTTCCGTAACAGCGGGAACTCGTGCACCTGGCGGCCCGGCGCCGTCATCGCGCGCAGCAGCCGCCCCAGGGTCTCCTCGGCGTCGGCGCCGCGGGCCGCCCAGCCGGCGAAGCCGCGCCGCCCGACGGCCTCGCGGGCGCTCCAGCCGAGGATGCGCTCCGCCTCGCGGTTCCAGTGGGTGACGGTGCCGGTCGCGTCGAGCGCGCAGAGCGCCGCGTCCATGCCGTCGAGCAGGGCGGTCAGCAGTTCGCCGCCGGCCAGCCCCTGAACCCCCGCCGCCGTCCCCGCCGTCCCCGCCGTTCCGGCCGCTCCGGCCGCTCCGGCCGTTCCCGCTGTGTCACGCGCAGAGCCACTCATCCGGCACCCCCGGCCACATTCAACTCGACTGTGACCCAAGACACATCCCGTTTCCCGTAAAAACGCAGCGATAAATCGCTTGAGGCGGCGGCCCGGGGGTTCTTAAGGTGTGGGTACACGCGAAAGGAGGTGATCCGAAAAAATGGTTTCTTTTCGGACTCGTGAGGTGACTGCGGGCTAACGCCTGCCGTCGCACTCTTGTGCACCTCGGCAGGCACTCTGCCGACACCACCGCAGTCACCCGACCCGTGGGCCGCCGGTCAGTCCGGCCGGCTCCCGTCCGAACCTAGGCGGACGGGACCAAGGCCCACGGGTCGTCTGCGTTTTCAGGCCACAGGGGAGAGTGAGCTGTGTGGTCTCGTCTCCCCGGTCCAGGGGAGGGAATATGCGAGAGGCACGTGCGAGAAGAAGGCTGACGGTCTTCGTCGCGGTGTTGGCGGCCGGACTTCTGCTGAGCGGATGCGGGCAGCGTACGGGCTACGCGGAGCAGGCCGCCGTGCCCGAGAGGCTGGAGCGCGACGGGACCACGATCACCGTCGGCAACCCGGACGCGGAAGTGACCGTGCACCTCTACGAGGACCTGCGCTGTCCGGTCTGCGAGGAGTTCGAGGAGCGCGGTGCGGGCCCGGCCCTCGACGAAATGGTCCTAGGGGGCGACGTACGGGTTCAGTACACGCTCGCGTCCTTCCTGGACGACAGGCTCGGCGGGGCCGGCTCGGAGAAGGCGGCGAACGCACTGCGGGCGGCACTCGAGGCACAGCGGTTCACCGAGTACCACGAGGTGCTGTACGCGAACCAGCCCGAGGAGGCCGTCGACGGCTACACCGACGCGTACCTCCTGGAGCTGGCCTCGAAGGTCCCCGGGCTGCGGAGCCCGACTTTCGACTCCGCCGTGAAGAACATGAAGTACCGCGCGTTCGTCACGGCCTCGCAGACCTCCTTCGACTCGGCCGCGGAGAGCACGCCCACGGCCTACATCAACGACCGGCAGATCCCCGAGACACGCAGCGGCCTGCTCTACGACGACAGCATCTTCGTGGAGCTCGTCAGGGAGATCCAGCGGGACCCCGTGTGGTGGAGGTCCGTCAAGCTCTGACGGGAACGGCCACCGGTCCCCGGTCAGGGAGACAGGCGCTCCACCCGCCAGGACTCGCCCTCGGCGCCGCCCTCCCGCACGTACCGCAGCCGGTCGTGCAGCCTGTTCTCGTGCCCCTGCCAGAACTCCACCGTCTCCGGCACCACCCGGAACCCGCCCCACTCCGGCGGCACCGGCACCTGCTCGCCCTCCGGGTAGCGCGCGTGCAGCTCCTCGTACCGGGCGAGCAGCTCGGCCCGCGACTCGATCACCGAGGACTGGCGGCTCGCCCAGGCGCCCAGCTGGGAGCCGTGCGGGCGGGTGCGGAAGTACGCCACGGTCTCGTCGCGGCCGGTGCGCTCGGCGCGGCCGGTGACGATCACCTGGCGGGCCAGCGGGTGCCAGGGAAAGAGCAGCGAGACGTACGGGTTGGCCGCCAGCTCCCGGCCCTTGCGCGAGCCGTAGTTGGAGAAGAAGACGAAGCCGGCCTGGTCGTAGTGCTTGAGCAGCACCGTACGGGAGGACGGGCGGCCGTCCGTGTCGGCGGTGGAGACGACCATGGCATTCGGTTCGTGGATCGCCGGGTTGCTGGCGGTCTCCTTGAACCAGTGCGCGAACTGCTCGATCGGGTCCGGGGCGAGATCGGCCACGGTCAGCTCCAAGGTCCGGTACACCTCGCGCATGTCGGCGGGATCGAGGGCGTCGAAAGGATCCAGGGCGTCGGTCACGGGCCCCATCCTGCCGTAGCACCCCGCGCGGCACCCCAGTCTGCCCGGCACTCCGTGCCGCTAATCCTCCGTCGCCGGATCGGCGCAGTGTGCCGGATGTCACGCTTCCCCGCATCATCAGAACCGTACAGACTCATCCGCTGGATCACTGTTGCTCTCCACCAAGCCCCGGGCCGAATGATTGATCATCGATCAGATGCGGTCACCGACGCCCCGGAGCGCCCCTCGCCCGTCGCCCCTGGCCCGTCAACCCCTCGCCCGTCGAAACACCGAACACCGAACATCGACCACCCAACATTGACCATCGATTGAGGAGCCGCCTCATGTCCGACTTCGTACCCGGCCTCGAAGGGATCGTCGCGTTCGAGACGGAGATCGCCGAACCCGACAAGGAGGGCGGCGCCCTCCGCTACCGCGGGGTCGACATCGAGGACCTGGTCGGTCACGTCTCCTTCGGCAACGTCTGGGGCCTGCTCGTCGACGGGGCCTTCAACCCGGGCCTGCCGGCCGCCGAGCCCTTCCCGATCCCGGTGCACTCCGGCGACATCCGCGTCGACGTGCAGTCCGCGCTCGCCATGCTCGCGCCGGTCTGGGGCCTGAAACCGCTCCTGGACATCTCCGCCGAGCAGGCCCGCGACGACCTCGCCCGCGCCGCCGTCATGGCCCTGTCGTACGTCGCCCAGTCGGCGCGCGGCCAGGGCCTGCCGATGGTGCCGCAGAGCGAGATCGACAAGGCGCAGTCCATCGTCGAGCGGTTCATGATCCGCTGGCGCGGCGAGCCGGACCCGAAGCACGTCAAGGCCGTCGACGCCTACTGGACCTCGGCCGCCGAGCACGGCATGAACGCCTCCACGTTCACCGCCCGCGTCATCGCCTCCACCGGCGCCGACGTGGCCGCCGCGCTCTCCGGCGCGGTCGGCGCGATGTCCGGCCCGCTGCACGGCGGCGCCCCGTCCCGCGTCCTCGGCATGATCGAGGAGATCGAGCGCACCGGCGACGCGGTCGGCTACGTGAAGAAGGCCCTGGACCAGGGCGAGCGCCTGATGGGCTTCGGCCACCGCGTCTACCGCGCCGAGGACCCGCGCGCCCGCGTCCTGCGCCGTACGGCGAAGGAGCTCGACGCCCCGCGCTTCGAGGTCGCCGAGGCGCTGGAGAAGGCGGCCCTGGAGGAGCTGCACAACCGCCGCCCGGACCGGGTCCTGGCGACGAACGTGGAGTTCTGGGCCGCGATCGTGCTCGACTTCGCCGAGGTCCCGGCGCACATGTTCACGTCGATGTTCACCTGCGCCCGTACGGCCGGCTGGTCGGCGCACATCCTGGAGCAGAAGCGCACCGGCCGCCTGGTCCGCCCGTCCGCGCGGTACGTGGGCCCGGGCCAGCGGAACCCGCGCGAGATCGTCGGCTACTCCGACATCGCGGGCTGAGGCGGAGCCGCGCAGGCGACGAGAACCACGAGTCGAGGACGACGCGGACGGCACGGACGACACGGACGACGCGGATTGCGCGGACGACGCGGATTGCGCGGACGACGCGGATTGCGCGGACGACGCGGATTGCGCGGACGACGCGGATTGCGCGGCGACCGGACAGCCGGCGGCTACGCAGACATCGCCGGCTGTCCGGTCGCCGTCAGCAGGTCCGCGTGGTGCCGGGCCGCCGCCAGCGGGTGCGCCCGGAGCTTGCCCTTCAGCTCATTGCGGCCGTACTCGGCGAACAACGGGTTCGCCGGGTCGGCCGTGATGCCGGGCGCGGCCGCCGCGTACGGGAACTCCAGCGGGCGGACCCGGGCGTCGAGCCGCGGGTTGTAGAAGAACGGGACGGAGTACCGCTCCGTCGCCCCGGGCGGTGAGACGACCCGGTGGTTAGTCGCAACGAGATAGCCGTTCGTCGCCACTTCGAGCAGCTCGCCCAGGTTCACGACGAACGCGCCCGGCAGCGGCGGCACGTCGTGGAACCGCCCGTCCTCCCGCTCCACCTGCAGCCCGCCCACCTGGTCCTGGAGCAGCAGGGTCAGGAACCCGTAGTCCTTGTGCGCGCCCACGCCCTGGTCGTCGCCCGCGTCGCCGCTGCTGCCCGGGTAGCGGACCAGCTTCAGGTGCGGGTGGGCGGCCCGGCCGAAGACGTCGTCGTAGAAGTCCGGCCGCGCGCCGATCGACGTCAGCAGCTCGTGCAGCAGCCGCTCGGCGACCCCGCTGAGCCGCTCGATCCAGTTCAGCGCCGCGAGCCGCAGCTCCGGCAGCGCCTCGGGCCACTGGTTGGGCCCCTGCAGCCACCAGTACGGCGGCTCCCCCGGCCCCGGTACGTGCGCCGGGCGCTCGGCCCCGATGTCCAGCTGGTCCCGCCAGTCCCGGGCGCCGGCCGTCCGCTCGTCGCCGACCCGGGTGTAACCGCGGAAGTGCGGCGAGTTCGTGGTGTCCAGGGCCAGCCGGTCCGCCTCCGGCAGCGCGAAGAAGGCCCGCATGGCGGAGGTCAGCGCCCGCGTCTCGACCTCGCTCACGCCGTGCCCGACGAGCTGGAAGAAGCCGACGTCGTGCGCGGCGGAGTGGAGCTGCGCGTGCAGCAGCCGACGCGCCTGGGGGCCGCGGTCGGCGGCGGCGAGGTCGACGATGGGGAGCTGGGAGGGGTACGAGAGGGACGAGGAGGAGCCCTGCGAAGGGGCCCGGGTGGGGTCCTGGGAGGGCGCCTGCGAAGGGGCCTGGGAAGGGTCCTGCGAGGGGGCCTGGGGGTGCGCCTGCGAGAGGTGGCTCATGGTGTGCGTCCGCGGTGGGTGTACGGCGCCCGGTACCGGGCCGGGGGTGGTGGCCGTGCCGGGCGGAGGGGTGGGGCGAGGGTCGGGGGTCAGGGACGACCGGGACAGCCCATGCTCGCGACGCGGAGGAGATCCACGTGGCGGCGACGTACGAGCGAAAGCATGCGACAAGCGTACTGCGGGCGGGTGACGCGTGATGTGGCCTGCGCCACGGCGCGCGGAGGCGGGTCCAGGTGGCCGGGCCGGCCACGCCGTCGGCGCCGAGGCCCCGGGCGCGCTGGAAGTCCCGTACCGCCCGGGCCGTCCCGGCCCCGAAGCGCCCGTCCGTCGCGCGCGAGTGCAGGCAGGTCAGCGGCCGGGACGCGCACACCACGATGCTGCCGGTCAGCCGACCGGAGGACGCGACGGCCTGTGCGGTCATGGCGGCCCGTACGGTCTGCGCGACCATCCCTTCCGGGAAGTAGGCGTCAGAGGCGTCAGCCCAGGGCCTCGTCGAGGAGCCGGGCCCACTGGGCGACGACCCGTTCGCGCCGGGCCCGGTCGTCCGTGAGGAGGGTCGCGAGGCCCAGGCCGCGGGCCATGTCGAGGAGGCCCTGGACGGATTCGCGGACGCCGGGGCGGGACTCGTCGGCGCCGAGGAGTTCGACGGCGATGCGGTGGGACTCGCGGCCGACGCGGGCCTCCAGCTCGGTGACGCGGGGGCGCAGCTGCTCCTCGTCGGAGGCGGCGACCCAGAGGTGGAGGGCGGCGCGGAAGAGAGGACCGGTGTAGAGGTCGACGAGGGCGGCGACGACCGTGCGGCGGTCCTTGGTGGGGAGGG
The DNA here is from genome assembly GCF_044768205.1 of Streptomyces sp. NPDC101160. Lineage (NCBI taxonomy): Bacteria > Bacillati > Actinomycetota > Actinomycetes > Kitasatosporales > Streptomycetaceae > Streptomyces > Streptomyces sp. NPDC101160. The sequence goes on from NZ_JBIWPJ010000011.1 coordinate 17,897, forward strand.
TGCGCAGGGCCTGGGAGCGTTCCTCGGCGACGTACTCGACGGCGGCGGTGAACAGGTCCTCGCGGGTCGGGAAGTGGTGCTGTGCGGCGCCGCGCGACACGCCCGCGCGCTCGGCGACGACCGCGACGGTGGAGCCCGCCCAGCCGTGCTCGGCCAGACAGGCCACCGCAGCCTCCAGGAGCCGCTGCCGGGTGGCGCGGCTCCTGTCCTGCTTGGGGCCGGACTTGGACTCGGCGCCGGCGCCGGACCTGGGGCCGGACTTCGGGCCGGACTTGGGGTCGGACTTGGGGTCGGGCTTCGGGCCGGACATGGGCTCGGTCCCGGGGCCGGACTTCGGGCCGGACTTGGGCTCGGTCCCGGGGCCGGGCTTCGGGCCGGTCACAGTCTCCACGTAGGGTCCCGTCGTTCGAGGAAGGCCGTCATTCCTTCTCTCGCCTCGGCGGAGGCGAAGAGCGTGGCGGACAACTGGACCAGTTCCTCCGCGTCGCGCTCGAAGGTCTCCAGGACTCTAGCCGTGACCAGCCGCTTCGCCGCGCGCAGCCCCTGCGGGGAGGCCGCTCGCAGCCCGTCGAGGATCGGCGCCAGATCGGCGAGCGGCGCGGTGACCAGGCCCATCGCCCGCGCCTCGGCCACGCCGAAGCGCTCGCCGGTGAGGTAGTAGCGGGCAGCCGCGCGCTGGTCCAGCTTGGGCAGCAGGGTCAGCGAGATGACGGCGGGCGCGACCCCGATCCGTACCTCCGTCAGCGCGAAGTCCGCGTCCTCCGCGGCCACGACCACGTCGCAGGCCCCGAGCAGGCCGAGGCCGCCGGCCCGGGCGTGGCCGGTGACGAGGCCGACGACCGGCTTCGGCAGCGCGACGATCTGCCGGAGCAGGTCGACGAAGGCGTACGGCCCGGGCGGCGCCTTCAGGTCGGCGCCCGCGCTGAAGGTGCCGCCGGCGTGCGTGAGGACGACCGCGCGGACGGCCGGGTCCTTGGCGCAGGCGGCGAGGGCGTCGGCGAGTTCGGTGACGAGGGCGGCGGAGAGGGCGTTGCGGTTGGCCGGGGAGTCCAGGGTCAGGGTGGTGATCCCACGGTCGGCCGCGATGCGGACGAGGCTCTTCTCCCTCCCCTTCTCCGTGGTCTGCTCCCTACCCTTCTCCGTGATCTTCCCCGTGCTCTGCTCCGTGCTCTGCTCCGTGCTCTTGTCCGTACTCATGTGCGGTCCCTCAGCTCCCGGCGCAGGATCTTGCCCGACGCCGCTCGGGGCACGGTGTCGATGAACTCCACCTGCCGGATCTTCTTGTACGGGGCGACGCGCCCGGCCACGTACGCGAGCACGTCCTCGGCGCCGAGCCCGACGGCGTGCGGCTGCCGTACGACGAACGCCTTCGGGATCTCGGTGCCGTCCGCGTCCCGGACGCCGATGACGGCGGCGTCGGCGATGCCGTCGTGGGTGAGCAGCAGGGCCTCCAGTTCGGCGGGCGGGACCTGGAAACCCTTGTACTTGATGAGTTCCTTCACGCGGTCGACGACGTACAGCCAGCCGTCGTCGTCGACCCGCCCGATGTCACCGGTGTGCAGCCAGCCGTCGGCGTCGACCATCGCGGCGGTGGCCTCCGGCCGGCCCAGATAGCCCTTCATGACCTGCGGCCCGCGGATCACGATCTCGCCCTCCTCGCCGGGCGGCACGTCCTTTCCGTCCTCTTCGAGGGAGACCAGTCGCATCTCGGTCGACGGCAGCAGCTTGCCGACCGTCCCCGGCGGAGGGTTCCCGGCGGCGAGCGGGACCAGGTGGGTGGCCGGGGACAGCTCCGTCATCCCGTACGCCTGCAGGATCGGCGGCAGCCCGAGCCGCGCCGAACACGCCTCGGCGAGCGCCGCGTCGAGCGGGGCCGCCGAGCAGACGATGTACTTCAGCGACGACAGGTCGTACTCCGCCACCGCCGGGTGCTTCGCCAGGGCGAGGACGATCGGCGGCGCCACGTACAACGCGTTGATCCGGTGCTTCTCGATCGCCGCGAGAAACCCGTCGAGCTCGAACCGCGGCAGCACGACGACGGTGGCGCCGTGCCGCAGCGGGGCGTTCATCAGGGCGGTCAAGCCGTATACGTGAAAGAAGGGCAGCACTGCCAGGATCCGGTCGCCCACCCCCATCGGCATGAGCGGTTCGAGCTGCGCGAGGTTCGTGGCGACGGAGGCGTGCGTGAGCATCACGCCCTTGGGTGTGCCGGTGGTCCCGGAGGAGTACGGCAGGGCGGCGACGTCCTCCGCCGGGTCGACCTCGACCACCGGCTCGGGCGCGGCGGAGGCGAGGAAGTCCTGAAGCGACCGGACCCCGTCCCCGTCCTCCTCCCCCTTCCCGTCCCCCTCCGGCACCCGGTCGCACACGAATATCTCCACCACCCCACCCGCGAGCTCCGCCGCCGCGCGCGCCGTCGCGAGCAGCGGCGACACGGTGACGATCCAGCGCGCCGACGAGTCGCGCAGCTGCTTCGCGAACTCCTCGGGCGTGGCCAGCGGATGCACGGTGGTCACCGCCGCCCCGGCGCGCGTGGCCGCATAGAACGCCACGGGAAACAGCACGGTGTTGGGACTGTGCAGCGCGAGCACGTCCCCCTTCCGCACCCCGGCCCCCGCGAGCCCGGCCGCCACCCTCCGGTGAAACGCGTCCACTTGCCCGTACGTGAGCGTCAACGCCCCGTCCCCGCCGACGCCGTCGACCAGGGCCGGCGTGTCCCCGAACGCGGCGGCGCGCCCGAGGACCGCGTCGTGGATGGGAAGGGAGACGACCGGGACGTCGGCGTACTCGCTGTGAAACACCATGCGTGGCCCTTCGAGGTCGGACGGTGACGACGGTGGCGACAGGATGGCTTGCCGGACTGCGACTTGGGGAGACCCTGGCAGTCACGGAAGAAACAATCAAGCGTGCATGCATGATTCTTCGCACACCGTGCGGGACAGCCGCCGGTCCAGGGCCCGCTGGCCCTTGGCCAGCCAATGCACCGGCCAGTGGAGCAGGACGGCCAGGATCCGGGCGGCGGTCTGGGTGCCGGTCTCGGTGCCGGTCCGGGTGGCGGTCTCGCCGCCGGTCCAGCCGCCGCTCCCGGCGGTCTCGCCGCCGGTGAGCCGGGTGTGGAACCGGGCGCGGAGGCGCGCCGCGCGGCGCGGCTGTCCGGCGAGGGTGAGGGCGGTCGCCGCCAGGCCGGTCGGGAGGCCGAGGAAGGCGTGGGCCGCGGTGCGCAGGTCCGTGCGGGCGGTGTGGTGGATCGGGTACATGGCGGGCTCCTCACCCTCGCCGGGCTGATGCCCGTACCCTCCCGCCCGCACGGTGCCGTCGTCTTCGGACCCCGGTGCCGGATCCGGGGTCATACCCCCGTACGACCCCCGCTCCCATGATCAGGTTGGTCAGTACGACTTCGGCAGGCCCAGCGTCTGGTGCGACACGAAGTTCAGGATCATCTCTCGGCTCACCGGGGCGATCCGGGCCACGCGCGCCGCCGTGATCAGGCGGGCCAGGCCGAACTCCTTGGTCAGGCCGTTGCCGCCGAGCGTGTGGACGGCCTGGTCGACGGCCTTGACGCAGGCTTCGGCGGCGGCGTACTTGGCCATGTTGGCGGCCTCGCCGGCGGCCAGGTCGTCGCCCGCGTCGTAGAGGGCGGCGGCCTTCTGCATCATCAGGCGGGCGAGTTCGAGTTCGATGTGGGCCTGGGCGAGGGGGTGGGCGATGGCCTGGTGGGCGCCGATGGGGGTCTTCCAGACCTGGCGTTCCTTGGCGTACGTGACGGCCTGCGCGAGCGCGTAGCGGCCCATGCCGATCGCGAAGGCGGCGGTCATGATGCGCTCGGGGTTGAGACCCGCGAAGAGCTGGAGGAGGCCCGCGTCCTCGTCGCCGACGAGGGCGTCGGCCGGGAGGTGGACGTCGTCGAGGGTGAGCTCGAACTGCTTCTCGTTCGCGTCGAGTTCCATCTCGATGGCGCGGCGGCCGAAGCCGGGCGTGTCGCGCGGGACGATGAAGAGACACGCCTTGAGGTTGCCGGTGCGCGCGTCCGAGGTGCGGCCGACGACGAGCGTGGCGTCGGCGATGTCGACGCCGGAGACGAAGACCTTGCGGCCGTTGAGGACCCAGCCGTCCTCGGTGCGGGTGGCGGTGGTGGTGATGCGGTGGGAGTTGGAGCCGGCGTCGGGCTCGGTGATGCCGAAGGCCATGGTGCGGCTGCCGTCCGCGAGGCCGGGCAGCCAGGCGGCCTTCTGCTCCGCCGTGCCGAAGCGGGATATCACCGTGCCGCAGATCGCCGGCGACACGACCATCATGAGCAGCGGCGCGCCGGCCGCGCCCGCCTCCTCCAGGACGATGGAGAGCTCGGCCATGCCGCCGCCCCCGCCGCCGTACTCCTCGGGCAGGTTCACGCCCAGGTAGCCGAGCTTGCCGGCCTCGGCCCAGAGCGTGGCGCGGTCGAAGCCGGGTCCGTGGCGCCGGCCGAGGGCGGAGACGGCGGCGCGGAGGGCGGTGTGTTCCGGTGACTCGATCAGGCTGCTCATAGGGAGTCTTCCTCCTGTGCTTCGGTCGGTACGTCTGCGGGCTGTACGACGGCGAGCAGGGCGCCTACCTCGACCTGGCGGCCGGGGACGGCGTGGAGCGCGGTGAGCGTGCCGGAGGCGGGTGCGACGACCCGGTGTTCCATCTTCATGGCCTCCAGCCAGAGCAGGGGCTGTCCGGCCTCGACGCGGTCGCCGGCGGCCAGGCCCTCGGCGACGCGGACGACGGTGCCGGGCATGGGGGCGAGCAGGGAGCCGGGTTCCCGCTCGTCGGTGGGGTCGGGGAAGCGGGGGGCGGGGGTGAGGCGGTGCGGGCCGACGTACACCGTGTCGCCGTGCCGGGCCACCTCGAAGTGCCGTACGACTCCTGCGATGTCGAGGCTGACTCGGTCGGGCGCCACCGCGACCGCGCGGATGCCCTCGGGCGCCGTCACCTCGTAGCCGCCCGCGCGCGTGGGGCGGTAGCGGACCTCGTGGTCGCCGAACGCCTTCACCTCGTCCTGCGAGCGGACGTTGCGCCAACCGCCTCCGAAGCGGTTGCCGTTGGAAGCCGCCTCCGCGAGCGCCGCCGCCACCGCCGCGTACCCGGCCTCGGTCTCGGCCCCGGCGGGCGGTTCGGTCAGGGCGGGCAGGTGCTCGGCGTAGAAGCCGGTCGTGAGGCGCGCCGGGTCGGTGAAGTCCGGGTGGCGCAGGGAGGCCACGAGCAGGTCGCGGTTGGTGACGGGGCCGTGCAGGCGGGCGCGTTCGAGGGCGCGGGCGAGCTTGCGGGCGGCCTCGGCTCGGGTCGGGGCGTGGGCGACGACCTTGGCGAGCATGGCGTCGTAGTGCACGCCGACCGTGTCGCCGGACGCGTAGCCGGTGTCGACGCGCAGGCCGGGCCCGGTCGGCACGTCGAAGGTGTGCAGCCGGCCCGTCTGCGGGGTCCAGCCGGCGGCCGGGTCCTCCGCGTAGAGCCGGGCCTCGATCGCGTGGCCGCGCGGGGCGGGCGGCTCGGGCGGGAGCGGGGCGCCCTCGGCGACGGCGATCTGGAGGGCGACGAGGTCGACGCCGTACACCGCCTCGGTGACCGGGTGCTCGACCTGGAGGCGGGTGTTCATCTCCAGGAAGTGGGCGCGGCCATACGCGACCAGGAACTCGACGGTGCCCGCCCCGACGTACCCGACGGCCTTCGCGGCGGCCGCCGACCGCTCGTACAGCTCGTCGACGAGCGACGCGGCGAGGCCGGGCGCCGGGGCCTCCTCGACGACCTTCTGGTGGCGGCGCTGGAGGGAGCAGTCGCGGGTGCCGAGCGTCCAGACGGTGCCGTGCGCGTCGGCGAGGATCTGCACCTCGACGTGCCGGCCGTTCTCCACGTACGGCTCGACGAACACCTCGCCGTCACCGAACGCGCTCAGCGCCTCGGCGGAGGCAGCCGACAACTCCTGTTCCAAAGAGGCGAGTTCGCGTACGACGCGCATGCCGCGGCCGCCGCCGCCCGCCGCAGCCTTCACCAGGACCGGCAGATCGGCCCCGGTGAGCGAGGAGAGGTCGAGCGGCGCCACGCCGAGGAGTTCCTTGGCGCGGGTCTTCGACGCCATGGCCTCGATCGCGGCCGGCGGCGGCCCGATCCAGACCAGGCCGGCGGCCGTCACCGCCTCCGCGAACTCCTTGTTCTCGGAGAGGAAGCCGTAGCCGGGGTGCACGGCGTCCGCGCCCGCCGCGAGCGCGGCCGCCACCACCAGGTCGCCGCGCAGATACGTCTCCGCGGGCGTGGCCCCCGGCAGCCGTACGGCCGCGTCCGCCTCCCGTACGTGCAGGGCGTCGGCGTCCGCGTCGGAGTACACGGCGACGGTGGAGATGCCCAGGTCACGGCAGGTACGGAAGATCCGGCAGGCGATCTCGCCGCGGTTCGCCACGAGGACTGAGGAAATCATGCGGTGGGCCTCACATTCGGAAGACGCCGAAGCCGCCGCGCGCGCCCTCGACCGGTGCCGTGTGGATCGCGGACAGGCAGAGCCCGAGGACCGTGCGCGTGTCGCGCGGGTCGATGACCCCGTCGTCGTACAGCCGCCCGGAGAGGAACATGGGCAGCGACTCCGACTCGATCTGCGCCTCGACCAGCGCGCGCAGCCCCGCGTCCGCCTCCTCGTCGTACGGCTGTCCCTTCGCGGCGGCCGAGGCGCGCGCCACGATCGACAGCACGCCCGCGAGCTGCTGCGGGCCCATGACGGCGGACTTGGCGCTCGGCCAGGCGAAGAGGAAGCGCGGGTCGTAGGCCCGGCCGCACATGCCGTAGTGCCCGGCGCCGTACGAGGCGCCGATGAGGACGCTCAGGTGAGGCACGCGGGAGTTCGACACCGCGTTGATCATCATGGCGCCGTGCTTGATGATGCCGCCCTGCTCGTACTCCTTGCCGACCATGTAGCCGGTGGTGTTGTGCAGGAAGAGCAGCGGGATGTCGCGCTGGTTCGCCAACTGGATGAACTGCGCCGCCTTCTGGGACTCGGCGCTGAACAGCACGCCCTGCGCGTTGGCGAGGATGCCGACCGGGTAGCCGTGCAGCCGCGCCCAGCCGGTCACCAGGCTCGGCCCGTACAGCGGCTTGAACTCGTCGAAGTCCGAGCCGTCCACGATCCGCGCGATCACCTCGCGCGGGTCGAACGGCGTCTTGAGGTCGCCCGGCACGATCCCGAGCAGCTCCTCCTCGGCGTACTTCGGCGGTTCGACCGTCGCCGGGTCCGGGTCGGCGTGCGCCTTGCGGTGGTTGAGGCGGGCGACGATCCGGCGGGCCTGGCGCAGCGCGTCGTGCTCGTCGACGGCGTAGTGGTCGGCGAGCCCACTGGTCCTGGCGTGCATCTCGGCGCCGCCGAGCGACTCGTCGTCGCTCTCCTCCCCCGTCGCCATCTTCACGAGCGGCGGGCCGCCGAGGAAGACCTTCGACCGCTCCTTGATCATCACGGTGTGGTCGGACATGCCGGGTACGTACGCGCCGCCCGCCGTCGAGTTGCCGAAGACGACCGCGATCGTCGGGATGCCGGCGGCGGAGAGCCGGGTGAGATCGCGGAAGAGCGCCCCGCCGGGGATGAAGATCTCCTTCTGGGAGGGGAGGTCGGCGCCGCCGGACTCGACGAGCGAGACGACGGGGAGGCGGTTGGCGTACGCGATCTCGTTGGCGCGCAGGGCCTTCTTCAGCGTCCACGGGTTGGAGGCGCCGCCGCGCACGGTGGGGTCGTTGGCGGTGATCAGGCACTCGACGCCCTCGATCACCCCGATGCCGGTCACCAGGGACGCCCCTACGGGATAGTCGCTGCCCCAGGCGGCGAGCGGCGACAGCTCCAGGAAGGGGGTGTCGGGGTCGACGAGGAGTTCGATGCGCTCGCGGGCGAGCAGCTTGCCACGCCGCCGGTGCCGTTCGGTGTACTTCTCGCCGCCGCCCGCGAGCGCCTTGGCGTGCTCGGCGTCGAGGGCGGTGAGCTTGTCGAGCATGGCGGCGCGGTGGGCCGCGTGGTCCGGTCCGCCGGTGTCGAGGGCGGAGGCGAGGACGGTCACAGCAGTTCCTCCGGGATGTCGAGGTGGCGGGAGCGCAGCCATTCGCCGAGGGCCTTGGCCTGCGGGTCGAAACGGGCCTGGGAGGCGACGCCCTCGCCGAGGATCCCGGTGACCGTGAAGTTGAGCGCGCGCAGGTCGGGCAGCACGTGCCGCTCGACCGGCAGGTCCGCCGTCTCCGGCAGCAGGGCGCGGAAGCGCTCGGCGGTGAGGGCGTGCGCGAGCCAGCACCACTCCTCGTCCGTGCGGACCCAGACGCCGACGTTGGCGTCGCCGCCCTTGTCGCCGCTGCGGGCGCCGGCGACGAGGCCGAGCGGGGCGCGCCGGGTCGGCCCCGGCGGCAGCGGCGGCGGGAGCTCGGGGGCCGGTACGGCTTCGAGGGGCCGGGTTCGCGGCGGTACGGGGACGGGGGCGCGGGTCCCGTCGGGCAGCACGGCCGTGTGCGGGACCTCCCCCACGGGCACGGAGGCGGACGCGAAGACCCCGTAGGGGGCACCCTTGCCGGGCGGGGCGGTGACGTGGAAGCCGGGGTAGCTCGCGAGGGCCAGCTCGATCGCGGCCCCTGTCAGGGTGCGGCCGACCTTCTCGGGGTCGGGGTCGCGGACCACGAGCCGGAGCAGGGCGCTGGCGGTCTCCTCCGTGTCGGCGTCCGCGCGGTCGGTGCGGGCGAGCTCCCAGCGGACCTCGGCGGGCGGGTTCTTCGCCAGGGCGTCGCGGAGCTGTTCCCGCACGAGCTCCGCCTTCGTCTCGATGTCGAGCCCGGTGAGCACGAACACGACCTCGTTGCGGAAGCCGCCGAGCCGGCACAGGCCGGCCTTGAGCGTCGGGGGCGGGGCCTCTCCCCGCACCCCGTCGATCCGCACCCGGTCCGGGCCCTCCTGGGTGAGCCGGACCGTGTCGAGGCGGGCGGTCACGTCGGGGCCGGGGTAGCGGGCGCCGGCCGTCTCGTAGAGGAGCTGGGCGGTGACCGTACCGACGTCGACGAGGCCGCCGGTGCCGGGGTGCTTGGTGATGACGGCGCTGCCGTCCGCGTGGAGTTCCGCGACGGGAAAGCCGGGGCGGCGCACGTCCTGCCCCTGGAAGAAGGCGTAGTTGCCGCCGGTCGCCTGGGTGCCGCACTCCAGGACGTGCCCGGCGACGACCGCGCCCGCCAGCTCGTCGTACGCCTCCGGGCCCCAGCCGAAGAACCACTGCGCGGGCCCGGTGACGAGGGCCGCGTCGGTGACCCGGCCGGTGACGACGACGTCCACGCCGGCGGCGAGACAGGCGGCGATCCCGCCGCCGCCCAGATAGGCGTTGGCCGCCAGCACCCCCGGCCGCGGCGGCAGTCGGTCGCCCTCCACGTGGGCGACGCGGGCGGGTATGCCGAGCCGCTCGGCGAGGGCCCGCAGGGCGTCGGCGAGCCCGGCCGGGTTGAGGCCGCCGGCGTTGGTGACGATCCGGGTGCCGCGCTCGTGGGCGAGCCCGAGGCCCTCCTCCATCTGGCGCAGGAAGGTTTTGGCGTAACCGGCCGAGGGGTCCTTGAGCAGGTCGCGGCCGAGGATGAGCATGGTCAGCTCGGCGAGGTAGTCCCCGGTGAGGACGTCGAGCCGGCCGTCGGGCCCGCCCCCGGTCAGCATCTCCTTCACGGCGTCGAAACGGTCACCGTAGAAGCCGGACGCGTTGCCGATCCGCAGGACCCCCGCCGCACCCCTCGCCGCACCCCTCGCCGCGCCCGTCACCGCGTCCCCTTGGGGGCACGGCCCTGACCGGCCGGGCCCGCGAACGCCTGGGCGATCCCGAGCCACTCCTCCGCGTCGGCGCCGTGCGCGACGAGCGAGGTGTCGGCGCGGTGGACGCGCTGGGTCACCAGGAGGCAGAAGTCGAGGGCGGGGCCGGTGACGAGCTGGGGCGCGTCCTCGGGACCGTACGACCACACCTCGCCTGCGTCGGACACGCCCTCGGGCGCGGTGAGTTCGAGGTGGAAGGGCTCGGCGGGCGGGGTGAGGCCGCGCACGAGGTACGCGTAGTCGCGTGCCCGCAGCCCGATCCACGCGATGTGCCGGAGCCGGGCGGTCGGCCGGCGTACGACCCCGAGGGCGTCGGCCACGTCCTGGCCGTGCGCCCAGGTCTCCATGAGGCGGGCGGTCGCGAGCGAGACGGCGCTCATGGCGGGCCCGTACCAGGGGAAGCGGGTGCCGGGCGGGGCCTCGCGCAGCACCCGGTGGAGCTCCTCGCGGCCCTCGCGCCAGCGGGCGAGCAGCTCGGCGGGCGGCAGCGCGGCGCCCTCCTCCGCACCGTCGTCGACGAAGCGGTCGGGCGCGTCGAGCGCCTTCCGTGCCTCGGCGGCGAACGCCTCGGGGTCGGTCGCGGCGAGCAGCGCGGCCGCGTCGGTCCAGGCGAGGTGGGCGATCTGATGGGCGACGGTCCAGCGCGGCGCCGGGGTGGGGGCGGCCCACTGTTCGGCGGTCAAGTCGCTGACCAGGGCGTCGACTTCCTCGCTCTCGACACGCAGGTCGTCGAGCACCGCAGCGGGGTCGGACACGGAGCGCTCCCCTCGGGGACGGGCGGGTCACGGACGTGCGTGAGGAGCATGGCAGCCGGGACAGAAACAATCAAGCGTGCTTGCTTTTTGAATTCGGCGCGGCCGCCGGGGTCATCCCGCACCGGGGCTCATCCCGCACCGGGGTCATCCCGCAGAGGTACGCCCACCCCTGCCGCGACGACTCCGGGATGACCCCGAATCGTGCTTCATGGCGCCGCGTCAGGCCGTCGCCCGCTCCTAGCGTGGAGGCCATGCCGTCCTCCCCCTCCCTGCTGTCCTTCACGCTCAAGGACTTCCGCGCCCAGCTGCGCCAACTCGTCCTCACCGGCGCCGCCGTCGCCGTCGGCGTGGCCTTCCTCGTGCTGTCCGTCGGCGGCGCGGGCGCGCTCGTGCAGTCGTACGAGCAGTCTGCGGCGGCCGACGTCGGCGAGGCGGCCGTCCAGGTCACCCCGCGCGACGGCCTCCCGGGCGGCACACTGCCGAAGGACGCGGCGGCCAGGGCCGCGCGGGTGCCCCAAGTGGCGGCCGTCGCCGAGCGGTTGACCGGCCACGCCAACGTCGTCACGCCCTCCGGCCGCCCGCTCGACGACCGGGCGCTCGTCACCTCCGTCGCCGCCGACCCGGCCCTGCGCTGGCAGCGGCTCGCCGACGGCGCCTGGCCCGAGCGCGCGGGCGAGATCGCCCTCGACCAGGACAGCGCGGCCCGCGCCGGCGCCCGGGTCGGCGACACCGTACGGCTCACCAGAGCGGCCGGCGGTACCGCCGACGTGCGCCTCACCGGCCTGCTCGACACCTCCGCCTCGCAGGCGCTCGGCTCCCGGCCCGCCATCGGCGTCCCGTACGCCGACACCGCCACCTACGCCACCGGCCTGCGCGCCACCCACCTCGACCTGGCCCTGCGCCCGGGCGCCGACGCGCTCGCCGTCGCCAAGGCCGTCAAGGCGGAACTGGGCGCCGGGGTCGCGGCCCGGACGCACGCCGGGGCGGTCGAGGAGGCGCGGCAGAGCGGCAGGACGATGTACGCGGTCGTGCTCACCGCCGCCCTCTCCTTCGTCCTCATCGCGATGGCCGTCGCCCGCATGGTCGTCACCAACACCTTCTCCGTCGTCCTCGCCCAACGCGCCCGGCAGCTCGCCCTGTTGCGCTGCGTCGGCACCGACCGCGACCAGGTCCGCCGGCTCATCCGCCGCCAGGGTCTGCTGCTCGGCCTGCTCGCCTCCGCGGCCGGTCTCGCGGCGGGCGCCGGCGCCTGCGCACTCGGCACCGCGCTCCTGAACGGCCTCGCCGACCTCGGGCCCGCCGAGATCTCCCTGATGCCGGGCCGCTGGACCTTCGTGCTCGGCGGGATCTTCGGCGTGCTGCTCACCCTCTGGGCGGTGCGCCGCCCCGCCCGGGCCGCCTCCGCCGTCCCGCCGGTCGCCGCGCTCGCGGCGAGCGGCACCGCGACGCTCCCGGAGCCCGGGAGCCGGGCCGTCCGCGAGGTCGCCTCCGTCCTGATGCTGGTGGCCGGCGCCGGACTCCTCGTCCTCGGCGCGTTCGGCGGCTCCGCGCTCTCGCTCCTCGCCGTCACGGGAGGCGCGATCCTCACCTTCTTCGCCGTCCTGCGCTACGGGAAGTACGTGCTGCCGCCGCTCGTCGCCCTGATCGGCCTCGCCCTGCGCCGCCCCTTCGGCACCGTCGGGCGCCTCTCCGTCCAGCAGCTGCGCGCCAATGCCGCCCGCACCAGCGCCGCCGCCTCCGCGATGCTCGTGGGCGTCACGGTCGCCGTGTCGGCGGTGACCGCGATCGACATCACCAAGGGCGGCCTGGAGGAGATGCTGGCCGACCGCATGCCCGCCGTCTTCGCCCTGGACGCCGACGGCGCGCCCGTACCCGCCGACGCCCTCACCGCCCTGCGCGCCGAGCACGCGCTGACGACGACGCCGGTCCGCACGGCGACGCTCCGCACGCCGACCGGCGATACGGCACCGGGCCGCACGGCGACGGGCCCGGCGGGCGGCCGTGGCACCACGGTCGTCGCCACCGCCGACCCGGCCGGCCTCAACCCGGACGCGGAGGGCATGGCGGCGGCGCGTTCTCTCAGGGCCGGGGAGGCGCTCGGCTACGGAACCGTCCCCGGGCTGCGGACCGTCCGGGGCTCCGGCGGGGAGACGCTGCCCACGGCGCTGTTCCCGGACGCGACGCTGTACGTGACGGGCGCGACCTTCGACCGGCTGGCGGCGCCGGGCGGCGCACGCCTGTCGACCGTGCTGGTCAACCCGGCGGACGGCGTCTCCCACGCCGACGCCCGCACCGCGCTCGACCGCGCCCTCACCCCGTACCCGGGCATCCGCATCGCCGACACCGGCTCCGACGCGACCATCGTCCGCTCGATGCTGGACCGGCTGATGCTCGTGGTCACCGTGCTGCTCGGCTTCTCGATGACCATCGCGGCGCTGGGCGTGGCGGCGACCCTGATGCTGACGGTGGAGGAGCGGACCCGCGAGTTCGGCATGCTGCGGGCCATCGGGCTCGCGGGCGAGCAGCTGCGCCGCATGCTCACCCTGGAATCCGTCCTCCTGGCCCTCACGGGCGCCCTCGCCGGCACCCTCCTCGGCCTGGTCTACGGCACACTGGCCGCCCGCTCCGTCATGGCCGGCCGCATCTCCCCGCTCGCGGTCCTCGTCTCCTCGGGCGGCACGGCCCTGACGGTCCTGGCCCTCCTCGCCGCCACGGTCGCGACGGGCGTCGCGGCCTCGGTGCTGCCGGCGCGTCGGGTGCGGCGGATGGTGGTGGTGGACGCCCTGCAGGCGCCGTAGGGCCGGAGGGCCGAAGGGCCCGCGAGCCGGCTTCCTGACGCCGCCGTACAACCCTCGGCCATGACCGGTTGTCCAACCCTCCGTCCCAGCAGCTTCGACGCACGGGCAAGGACAGGTCATGCGCTTCAGAACGGCAGCGGTCGGAGCAACGGCCGCTCTCCTCCTGGCTGTTCCGGTCACGGCGGCCCAGGCGGACCCGACGGCTCCCGCGGCCACTGCCACGGACACGGCCTCGCCCCCGGCGGCCGCCCCGGCCGCCCCGGTCGCGGATCCGGTCGACGTGGCGGCCTCGCTCAAGACGAGCCTGGCCTCGGTCGTACCGGGCGGCTCCTTCGACCTCCGGGTCGGCGGCAGGGTCGTGTCGGGGGCGGTGGAGAAGGTGGACGTGACGGTCCGGCTGCCCGCCGGCATCACGTACGCGGCGACCGGCAGCGGGTTCGGCTGCAGGCCGAGCGCCGACGGCCGGTCGTTCACCTGCCCGGGCCGGAAGCCGCTGTCCCCCGGCGAGGAAGGCCTGCCCGTCGCGCTCCGGGTCGACGAGGACGTGCCCGTCGGCCGCGAACTCACCCTCACCGGCACGGTCACCCCCGTCGGCGCGACCGACACCGAGCCGGGGAACGACACCGCGACCGCCACGGTCACGGCCGCCGAGGGCGCCGACCTCGCCGTCACCTGGAAGCCGGGCTCGGCGTCCGTGCGCCCCGGGAAGGACTTCACGGCCGAGCTCGTCGTCACCAACAACGGCCCGGGCACGGCCGCCGAGGTCGTGGTGGCGGTCTACAACGGCTACGGCAACGCGCCGAAGAGCAACGACAAGCGCTGCTGGTGGGACCCGGGCACGGCGATCTGCGAGGAGTACGCGGACCTCGCGCCCGGGAAGAGCGTGTCCTTCCCCTTCACCTGGAACTTCGCCGAGGGCTCGGCGGGGAAGACACACAAGGTGCCGGCGCGGCTGTACATGCCCCCGGCAGGCGACAAGGTGAAGGAGAACGACCAGGACGAGCTCGTGGTCAAGGTCCTGAAGCCGGCGAAGCCGACGCCGACCCCGACACCGGCGCCGACCGCCAAGCCGACCAGGCCCACCCCGACGCCGACCCCCACACCGACGGCCTCACCCTCGTCCTCCTCGCCCGGCGGCAGCCTGGCGGACACCGGCAGCGGCTCCGCCGGGGCCGCGGCGGGAGCGGTGGTCCTCCTGACGACGGGCGTCCTGCTGTCCCGTAACCGCAGGCGAGTCCGCAGCCGCAGCCGGCACTGAGTCAGTCGGAACGGCGGGCCGGGCGGGACACCTGGGTGCGCACCGCGCCCATGCTCGCCGCGATCACGAGCGCGATCGCGAGCGCGTCCGTCAGGCCAAGCGCCTGGTGGAGGACGAGGAAGCCGGCGGTGGCGGCGATGGCCGGTTCCAGGCTCATGAGGATGGCGAAGGTGGGGGCGGGCAGGCGGCGCAGGGCGAGCAGTTCGAGGGTGTACGGCAGGACCGAGGACATCAGCGCGACGGCGAGGCCCAGGCCGATCGTCGACGGGACGAGGAGCCGGTCGCCCGCCTCCGTGATGCCGAACGGCAGGCTGATCACCGCGCCGACGGCCATCGCGAGGGCGAGGCCGTCCGCCTGCGGGAAGCGGCGGCCGGTCCGGGCGCTGAAGACGATGTACGTGGCCCACATGGCGCCCGCGGCGAGCGCGAAGCAGGCGCCGGCCGGGTTCAGCCGGTCGAGGCCGCCGCTGGTGACGCCGCTGAGGAGGGCGACGCCGACGAGGGCGAGGCCGGCCCAGAGGAGGTTGACCAGACGGCGGGAGGCGACGACGGAGAGCGCGAGCGGGCCGAGCACCTCCAGGGTGACGGCGGCGCCGAGCGGGATCCGGTCGACGGAGAGGTAGAAGAGGATGTTCATGCCGGACATGGCGGCGCCGAAGGCGAGCACGGTGCCCCAGTCGGCGCGGCTGTAGCCGCGGACCTTGGGCCGGCAGGCGATCAGGAGCACGGCGGCGGCGAGGACGAGCCGCAGGGTGACGACGCCGAGGGCGCCGGCGCGGGGCATGAGCAGGACGGCGACGGCGGAGCCGAACTGCACGGAGAGACCGCCGGCGACGACGAGCGCGACGGGCCCGAGACGGCCGGCGGCGCCGGCACGGGCGGTGCGCGCTGCCGCGTGTGCGGTGGAGGCGGTGGGCGCGACGGGGGCGGTGACTGAGGCCGCGGGTATGTCCTTGACCGGGCTGTCCACCGGCGTGCTCCTTGCCTTGATCATGATCCAGTCCACTGGAGTGGACTATGAAGTCCAGAGTAATGCACTGCTGGTTCAAGACTCCACCCTTCACGCTAAGAGCCCCCGCGCGGCATGTGAAATGCCGGTTGCGCTGCGCTTATGCTCCGCACGCATGAGCCGTACGAGCATCGAGCTCCGCCACCTCCGCTGCTTTCTGGCCATCGCCGAGGAGGGCAACCTGACCCGGGCCGCCGCCCGGCTGCACCTCACCCAGCCCGCCGTGTCCCGCACCCTCGCGGCGTTCGAGAAGCACATGGGGGCGCGGCTCGTCGACCGCTCCACCCACCACGTGTCGCTCACACCCGAGGGACGCGACGTCCGTGACCGGGCCGCGGCGGCCGTCGCCGCGTTCGACGCGGCCGTCGACCCCGCACGGCTCCGCCACCGCCCGCTCCGCCTCGGCCACGCCTGGTCGGCCTTCGGCCCGTACACCACTCCGCTGCTGCGCCGCTGGCAGCGCGAACACCCCGAGACCCCGCTCGAACTCCTCCGCATCGACGACCGCACGGCCGGCCTGCTCCGCGGCGAGGTCGACGCGGCGCTGCTCCGCGGCCCCGTGGAGATCCCCGGCCTGGCCGCCGAGGAACTCCTCACCGAGCGGCGGGTGGCGGCGGTGCCCGCGGACAGCCCGCTCGCCACCCGCGACACCCTGACCCTGGCGGACCTGGCGGGGCAGACCGCGATCCTCAACCCGGTCTCCGGCACCACCACCCTCGACCTCTGGCCCCCGACCACCCGCCCCCGCTCCACCCTCACCGTCGCCAACACCGACGACTGGCTCACCGCGATCGCCGCGGGCCGTGGCATCGGCGTCTCCGCCGCCTCCACCGCCGCCCTCCACCCCCACCCGGGCGTCACCTACCGCCCCCTGCCCGACGCACCACCCCTCCCGGTCCTGCTCGCCTGGCGGGACGGCGACCGGCACCCGGCGACGGGGGCACTGGTGGAGCTGGCGCGGCAGATCGTGCGGGAGGGCGACCGGTAGGTGCGCGGGACCGGGGTAGGTGCGGGGCCGGGGTGCGGGACCGGGGTAGGTGCGGGGCCGGGGTGCGGGACCGGGGTAGGTGCGGGGCCGAGGGGGGCGGGGCGCCATCGACCTGACGGGCCGACACCCCGGCGGCTGGCGAACCGGCGTGGGCCGAACCGTGGTGAATTCGGAAAGGCGTCGTCACCAAGTTGTGAAACTGCCACGGGATCCTGTTCTCACCACAGCGCGAGCACGCCGCACGCGCCTCGTCATCGGGGGAGAACCGCCATGAGCACCGTCCGCAGAGCCGCCGTCGTCCTCGTCGCCGTGTCCGCGCTCGGCCTGACCGCCTGCGGGCCGTCCGAGGACGGCGCGGCCGGCGCGCCGACCACCCCCGCCGCGCCGTCCGCCACGTCCTCCGCGACGACGGGCGCGCCGACGACGGACGCGCCGACGACGGCCCCGTCGAAGCCGGCCGCGCCCAAGCCCAAGGCGCCGAAGCCGACCAGCGCGCCCACCAAGACCGCGAAGCCGTCGACCGACCCCGACTACGACGTCTTCCCGTGCAGCACCTTCGACGTGACGTTCAAGGCGGAGCTCGCCGAGCCCACCACCAGCAGCTACCTGCTGAAGATCACCAACAAGTCCGCCAAGACCTGCACGGCGATCGGGCACCCGATCGTCACCTTCGGCGACCTCGACGGGGCGGCGCACCAGGTGGGCACCGCGCCCGGCATCGGGAACGAGCTGCACCTGAAGCCGGGGCAGACGGCGTACGCGGGCCTGATGGGCGGCGCGGCCGGGGCGGGCAGCAAGACCGTGTCGTACATCAAGCTGACCATGGACACCGAGTCCGACCTGACGCAGACGCCGCTCAAGGCCTCCACCCCCGGCTTCAACGTCTCGGACAAGTCCTCCGTCACCCCGTGGGTGGACAACGCCGAGGACGCGCTGAGCATCGGCTAGTCACCCGGTCACTCCTCGTCGAGCGCCTCCGCCAGGACCTCCGCCAAGTGGTGCGGGTGGCGGTCCCGGGTCGCGTGCGTGATCTGCGTACGGCAGGAGAAGCCGTCCGCCAGGACCACCGCGTCCGCCGGCGCGGCCCGCAGCGCAGGCAGCAGCTGGTCCTCCGCGCAGGCCATCGACACCTCGTAGTGCCCCGGCTCGAAGCCGAAGTTGCCCGCCAGACCGCAGCAGCCGCCCGTCAACTCCCCTTCCAGACCCGCCTTTCGGCGGAGGCGGCGCTCCGCCGCGTCACCGAGGACCGCGTGCTGGTGGCAGTGCGTCTGGCCGGCGACCGGGCGGTCGAGGCGGGGCGGGGTCCAGTCGGGGGCGAGCTCCTCCAGGGCCTCGGCGAAGGTGCGGACGGAGGCGGCGAGCCGGGCCGCGCGCGGGTCGTCGGGCAGCAGCTCGGGGAGGTCGGTGCGCAGGGCCGCCGCGCAGGACGGTTCCAGGACCACCACCGGCAGGTCCAGGTGCGAGGCGGCCCCGGGCTCGGCACCGGCCCCGGCCACGGCCCCGGGCTCGGCCCCAAGCTCGCCGCTGCCATCCGCACCCGCGCCCGCACCCGCCATGACGTCCAGCGTCCGCCGCATGACCCGGCGCGCCGCGTCGAGCCGGCCCGTCGACACATACGTGAGTCCGCAGCAGACCCGGCCCGGCGGCAGCGCCACCCCGAGGCCCGCCGCCTCCATGACCCGCACCGCCGCGGCGCCGACGTGCGGGGCGAGGTGGTCGGTGAAGGTGTCCGGCCAGAGCGTGAGCGCGGGCGGACGGTCGGAGGCGCGTTCGCCGAACCAGGACACGAAGGACTGCGCGGCCACCCTCGGCATGGCCCGTTCCGGCGTGACACCCGCGATCCTCGCGGCGAACGGCAGCCTCAAGGCCACGTTCAGCCGCGGCCCGAACAGGTCGAGCAAGTGCGGCAGTCCGCCCATCGTCCAGTGCGAGCGCGGCCGCTTCAGGGCGCGCCGCCCGGCATAGTGGCCGTGCAGGAATTCCGCCTTGTACGCCGCCATGTCGACGCCCACGGGGCAGTCGCTGCGGCAGCCCTTGCAGGACAGACACAGGTCGAGGGCGTCCCGGACCTCCTCCGAGCGCAGCCCGTCGGTGATCGTCTCGCCGAGCGCCATCTCGTGGAGCAGACGGGCCCGGCCACGCGTGGAGTGCTTCTCCTCGCCGGTGGCCCGGTACGAGGGACACATCACGCCCGTCCCCGAACCCGGGCCGTCCGCCCGGCACTTGGCCACGCCCACACACCGGGCCGCCTCCCGCCCGAGGTGCGCCACCGCCTCCGCGCCCCGCCCCGCACCGTGCTCCGCGCCCCGCCCCACGACCGCCGGACCCGCGCCCCGCCCCACGACCGCCGGACCCGCGCCCCGGCTCACGACCGGCAGCCCGGTGAACCGCAGCCCCGAGTCCAGCGGTTCCGGCCGCACCAGCATCCCCGGGTTCAGCCCGCCGTCCGGGTCCCACAGGTCCTTGACCGCGCCGAACAGGGCGACGAGCTCGTCCCCGTACATCTTCGGCAGCAGCTCCGCCCGCGCCTTCCCGTCCCCGTGCTCGCCGGACAGCGAACCGCCGTGCGCCACCACCAGGTCGGCGACCTCCGCCGAGAACTCCCGGAAGCGCGCCACGCCCTCCCGCGTCCACAGGTCGAAGTCGATGCGGACGTGGACGCAGCCGTCGCCGAAGTGCCCGTACGGCACACCTCGTAGCCCGAACCTCCGCAGCAGCGAACGGAATTCGCGGAGGTACGAGCCGAGGCGGGCCGGCGGCACCGCGCAGTCCTCCCAGCCCGGCCACGCCTCTCCCCCTTCCGGTGTCCGTGTCGCCGTACCCGCCGCGTCCTCGCGGATCCGCCACAACGCCCGCTGCCCTGCCGGGTCCCGCACCACCAGGGCGTCCAGGGCGTCCGCCGCACGCACCAGCTCGGCGGCCGGTCCCGCGCCGTCCCTCTCGACGAACAGCCAGGCCCCGCCGCGCGGCAGCCCGGCCGCCGCCCCGTCCCGTACGAGGTCGGTGGCCATCCCCTCGACGGTCAGCGGCCCGAACGCCAGCAGCCCGGCCGCCGCGTCCGCGGCCGCGCTCTCGTCCACGTACCCGAGAACCACCAGGACGGGCTCCGCCGGCAGGGGCACAAGCCGCACCGTCGCCTCCGTCACCACCCCGAGCGTGCCCTCGCTCCCGCAGAAGAAGCGGGCCACGTCCGCGCCGCGCTCCGGCAGCAGCGCGTCGAGCGCGTAGCCGGAGATGCGGCGCGGCAGGCCCTCCGGGTAGCCGGTGCGCAGCAGCGCGAGCCGGCTCTCCACCAGCTCCCGCAGCCCGGCCGGTGCGCCCTGCCACTTCTTCCCGAGGGAGAGCCGCCGGCCGTCGTACGTCACGACGTCAAGGGCCCGTACGTTGTCGGCGGTGGTCCCCCACGCCACCGAGTGCGCGCCGCACGCGTTGTTGCCGATCATGCCGCCGAGGGTGCAGCGGCTGTGCGTGGACGGGTCGGGGCCGAAGGTCAGGCCGTACGGGCGGGCCGCGTCCCGCAGCCGGTCGAGGACGAGTCCGGGCCGGACGACGGCGGTGCGCGCCTCGGGGTCGAGGGACACGACGTCCCGCATGTGGCGGGTGAGATCGAGCACGACGCCCGTGCCGGTGGCCTGCCCGGCGATGGAGGTGCCGCCGCCGCGGGCGACGACCGGCACCCCGTACGTACGGCACACGGCGAGGGCGGCGGCGACGTCGTCGGCGTCGCGCGGGGCGACGACGCCGAGCGGGACGCGCCGGTAGTTGGAGGCGTCCATCGAGGTCAGGGCGCGGGCGGTGGTGGAGAAGTCGACGTCGCCGGAGACGGCGGCGCGCAGCGCGTGCGCCAGCTCACCGCCCGGCTCCGCCGCCCGCTCCGGCGCCCGCCCGGCCACCGGCTCGGGTGCCCTCTCCCCCGCCGAATTCTTGTGTGATCCCACCACTACAGAATGTCTCAGTCGTCGTCCCAACGGGCGGACATCCCGCGATCCCGCTCTCCCGACCCGATACGCTCCGCCTCGTGGCCGATATCCAGATTCCCGCTGACATGAAGCCCGCCGATGGCCGTTTCGGCGCGGGCCCCTCCAAGGTGCGTACGGAGGCGCTGGACGCCCTGGCCGCCACCGGCACCTCCTACCTCGGTACCTCCCACCGCCAGGCCCGGGTCAAGAACCTGGTCGGCGAGGTGCGTGCCGGCATCAGTGACCTGTTCTCGCTGCCCGAGGGCTACGAGGTGATCCTGGGCAACGGCGGCTCGACCGCCTTCTGGGACATCGCGACGCACGGTCTCATCGAGAACAAGTCGCAGCACCTCACCTTCGGCGAGTTCTCGTCGAAGTTCGCGAAGGCCGCGAAGCTGGCCCCGTGGCTGGCCGAGCCGACCGTCGTCTCCTCCGACCCGGGCACCCACCCGGAGCCGGTCGCCGAGGCGGGCGTCGACGTCTACGCCTTCACCCACAACGAGACCTCCACCGGTGTCGCCGCCCCGCTGAAGCGGGTCGCGGGCGCCGACGAGGGCGCGCTCGTCCTTGTCGACGCGACCTCGGGCGCCGGCGGTCTGCCGGTCGACATCACCGAGACGGACGTCTACTACTTCGCGCCGCAGAAGTCCTTCGCCGCCGACGGCGGTCTGTGGCTGGCCGCGTTCTCGCCGGCCGCGCTCGAGCGCGCGAAGAAGATCCACGAGTCGGGCCGGCACATCCCGGAGTTCTTCAGCCTGCCGACCGCGATCGACAACTCGCTGAAGAACCAGACGTACAACACCCCGGCGCTCGCGACCCTCTTCCTGCTCGACGAGCAGCTGAAGTGGATCAACGGCCAGGGCGGTCTGGACTGGGCCGTGGCCCGTACGAAGGAGTCCTCGGACGCGCTGTACGGCTGGGCCGAGGAGTCCAAGTACGCGACGCCGTTCGTCACCGACCCCGCGAAGCGCTCGCAGGTCATCGGCACGATCGACTTCTCCGACGACATCGACGCGGCCGCCGTCGCCAAGGCGCTGCGCGCCAACGGCATCGTGGACACCGAGCCGTACCGCAAGCTGGGCCGCAACCAGCTGCGCATCGCGATGTTCCCGGCGATCGACCCGGCGGACGTGCGGGCGCTCACGGCCTGCATCGACTACGTCATCGGTCAGCTCTGACATCTGGTCGCCGAGGGGCCCGGCCGCGGACGTCACGTCCGCGGCCGGGCCCTCGTCGTGCCCGCCGCGCCTCAGCCCCGGCGGAACATCCGCCTGAGACCGACGACCGCGACGGCCGCCAGGCCCAGGACGACGAAGCCCAGCGTGGCGTTGCCCTGGCCCTGGCCGCCGCCGGTGGCGGCCGAACCGGTGCCGGGGGTCTTCGGGTTCCCCGGGCTTCCCGGGCCGGTGCCCGTGGCGCCGGGCGACGGGGTCACGCCCGCCCGGTCGACGCGGATCACCCTGCTGTTCTTCCCCTCGGAGCCGAACATGAAGGCCGAGCCGTCCGGCGTGTACGTCACGGACTCGGCCTGGCCCTGGAAGGGCGCGGCGACGGCGGTGCCGTCGTCGGCGAGGCGGCCGTTCCTCCAGGCGTACTCCTCGGCCGCGAAGTAGCCGCGCAGGACGAGCCGGTCGCCGTCCGGGGAGAAGGCGCCGTCGGTCACCCAGGGGACCTCGCCGACGCGGCGGAAGACGTTCGTCCGGGAGGCGGAGAGCCGCTCCGGGCCCTCGTAGAGGCCGCCGCCCTTCTGGTTCTTGCTGGCGATGTAGACCCGGCCGGTCTTCGGATGGACCATCAGGGCCTCGGCGTTGCGGGCGCCGTCGGCGTACTTCACGTCGTACTGGGTGGCCCGGACGGTCTGGTCGCGGAGCTCCTTCGGCTCGGGGAAGCGGTAGATCCAGACGTGGTCCCAGGAGCCGTCGAGGTTGTCGCCGATGTCGCCGACGTAGATGTCGCCGTCCGGGCCGACGGAGATGCCCTCCATGTCGCGCGGGGTGCCGACGCCCGACATGGTGAGGGTCGCGACGGTCCGTCCCGTACGGGAGTCGACGCCGTAGATCAGGGGCGCGTCCTGGTCGTTGTGCGTCCAGTAGACGCCGGGGTGCGCGTGGCTGGCGGCGAGGCCGCTGGACTCGGTGATCCGCGGGTCCTCGATGGTGAAGTCCCGGTCGGGGCCGTCTCCGTCGGCCGCCGCGGCCACCGGCGCGGCCATGGCGAGGACGAGGGCGGCGGTGGCACCGAGGACGCGCGGCACGGCAGATCGCATGGCAGCAAGCCTGCCACGCGCGGGGCGGCCGGCCCCTGGTGTCCGGGATCACGTCGCCGCCGCGCTCCGGCGCCGATGATCGTCGGTGATGATGTCGACCATGCGTTTTCTGTTCGTCGGCGACAGCATGACCGTCGGACGCGCCGGCGACTTCACCTGGCGCTACCGGATGTGGCGGCACCTGGAGGCCGTGCTGCCCGGCCCCGGCGGGTACGCGATCGTGGGGCCGCGCACCACGCTGTACGAGCCGGCCGACGACGCCGCGACCTCCGACGCGTACGCCGATCCCGGCTTCCCGGCGGCCGCCCGCCGCCATCTGGCCGGCTGGGGCGAGGGCTGGCTGCACATGGCGCCGCTCGTCGGGGACGCGGTGACGGCGGCCGGCGCGGACGTGCTGCTGATCTCGCTGGGCCTGATCGACCTCGGCTTCTACACCAACAGCGACCAGACCGCCGAGAACGTCCGCGCCTTCCTCGCGGCCGCGCGCGCCGCGAACCCGCGGGTGCGGGCGGTGCTGCTGCCCGTCATCCCGAACGTGCGCGCCGAGTACGACGCCCCCTTCGCCGCCGAGTGCGCCCGCTTCAACGAGCTGCTCGCGAAGACGGTCGCCGACCTGGACACGGCGGCCTCGCCGCTGCTGCTCGCGTCGGTCCCGGAGTCGTACGACATCCACGCCGACACGTACGACGGCACGCACCCGGGTCCGACCGGCGAGCACAAGCTGGCGGCGGCCTTCGCGGACGCCATGCACCAGGCGTGGGGGCTCGGCGGCCTGTACCGCTACTGACCGTCGTCCGTCACCGCGTCGACCTCGATCTCCACCAGCCAGTCGGGGTCGATGAACCGGGACACCTCGACGAAGGTGGTCACCGGGCGGATGCCGGCGAACCGCTCGCCGTGGGCCTTGGCCGCCTCCTTCCAGGTGGTGATGTCGGTGAGCATGATCCGGGTGCGTACGACGTCGTCGAGCGAGGCACCGGCGGCCTTCAGCGCGGTCTCGGCGATGTCGATGCAGCGGACGGTCTGGGCGTGGACGTCACCGACGCCGGCGGTGGTCCCGTCGTCCGCGATGGGCGCGGTGCCGGCCACGGCGACGTGGGAGCCCTTGCGGACGGCGCGGGAGAAACCGATCTCCGGCTCCAGCGGCGATCCCGAACCGATGTTCTTCCTGGTGCTGTTCATGCGCCCATGATCGCCCGCCGGGCGCACCCGGGCGGCGCGGGTCACGCCGCCCGGGTGCGCCCGGACCCTGCGGTCAGGCCACCGCCGTCACCGTCACCGTCACCGTCACCAGGCGAACGCCTCCGGGGACGGGCCCGGGCCCGGGAAGATCTCGTCGAGGGAGGCGAGGAGCTCCTCGCCCAGCTCGACGTCGAGCGCGCGCAGGGCGCCCTGGAGCTGCTCCGGGGTGCGCGGGCCGACGATCGGTCCCGTGACGCCCGGGCGGGTGAGCAGCCAGGCGAGGGCCGTCTCGGCCGGGTCCAGGCCGTGCTTGTCGAGCAGGTCCTCGTACGCCTGGATACGGGCGCGCTGCGCCGGGTCGGCGAGCAGGTCCGCGGCCCGGCCGGAGGCGCGGCGGCCGCCCTGGACCTCCTTGCGGATGACGCCGCCGAGGACGCCGCCGTGCAGCGGGGACCAGGGGATGACGCCGAGGCCGTACTCCTGGGCGGCCGGGATCACCTCCATCTCGGCGCGCCGCTCGTAGAGGTTGTAGAGGCACTGCTCGCTGACCAGGCCGACCGTCCCGCGGCGGGCGGCGGCCTCGTTGGCCTGGGCGATCTTGTAGCCGGGGAAGTTGGACGAGCCGGCGTAGAGGATCTTGCCCTGCTGGATCAGTACGTCGATCGCCTGCCAGATCTCCTCGAAGGGCGTCAGGCGGTCGACGTGGTGGAACTGGTAGATGTCGATGTAGTCCGTGCCGAGCCGCTTGAGGCTGGCCTCGACGGCCCGGCGGATGTTCACCGCGGAGAGCTTGTCGTGGTTGGGCCAGGCAGGCCCGTCCGGCCCCATGTTCCCGTACACCTTGGTGGCCAGGACCACCTTGTCGCGGTGGGCCGGGTCCTTGGCGAACCACGAGCCGATGATCTCCTCGGTGCGGCCCTTCTCCTCGCCCCAGCCGTAGACGTTGGCCGTGTCGAAGTAGTTGAGGCCCGCGTCGAGGGCGGCGTCCATGATGGCGTGACTGGTCGATTCGTCCGTCTGCGGGCCGAAGTTCATCGTCCCGAGGACGAGTCGGCTGACCTTGAGTCCCGTGCGTCCGAGCTGCGTGTACTCCATGCGCACCAAGCCAACGCCTTCGAGTGAACTCGAAGCAAGCGTCGGTTTCGGGCCCCCGGGGTCATCGCCCTATTGGCCGACCACCGACGCCACCGCGACGATCGCGAACATCAGCACGAGCACACCGGCCATGATCCGGTTACGGGTTTTCGGGTCCACGCATCGAGGTTAACCTGGCGCGCCCAGCGGCCACGAAGCGACCGTCTCGTAGCGGGGCTGGGCGCCCGGGGTGCCGCCGCCCGGGAGGTTGCTGCGGATCAGGGCCAGCTCCTCGACCTGCCAGCGGGCGCCCTCGAAGTCGGCCATGGCGGCGACGAACGGGCGCAGGTCGACCTCGTCGGCGCGGGTGCGGCCGCGGGCGCGGGCGACGGTGAGGTGGGCCTGGTAGCGGCGGTGCTCGTCCATCGGGACGCCGGCGCGGCGGGCGGCGGCGTCGGCGCGCTCGGCGAGGAGCCGCATCTCGTCCAGGTCGCCCGCCGCGCCCGTCCACAGCACCGCCCGCCCGAAGTGCCCTCCGCCGTGCAGCCGCAGCGGGAACGGCGCCGTGCGGTGCGCCGCCCGGCCGAGCCGGGCGCCCAGGTCCGGCAGCAGCTCCTCGTCGACCTCGCCCATGAACGCGAGCGTGAAGTGCCAGCCCGGGCGCGAGGTCCAGCGCAGGCGGTCGGCGTCGGGCAGGTGGGCGAGGCGGTCGACCTCGCGAGCGAGCTCGGCGAGCTGCGCGGGCGGCGGGACGACGGCGGCGAAAAGCCTCATGAGGCGAGTGTGGCAGGCGCCGGGGCGGAGCGGGCGCCGCCCGCGCCCGGGCTAGCCTCTGCCGGATGGACAACGGGATCAGGATCAGGCAGGGCGGCACGGCGGACGTCCCCGCGATGCTCGCGATATTCGACAGCGCGGTGGTCTGGCTGAACGAGCGGGGCATCACCGCGCAGTGGGGCACCGAGCCGTTCAGCTCGCGGCCGAAGACGGTCGAGACGATCGAGCAGCTGGCGGCGGAGGGCGACCCGTGGATCGCCGAGCTCGACGGCGTCCCGGTCGGCACGCTCACCCTCACGCCGCACCCG
Source organism: Streptomyces sp. NPDC101160 (assembly GCF_044768205.1). NCBI lineage: Bacteria > Bacillati > Actinomycetota > Actinomycetes > Kitasatosporales > Streptomycetaceae > Streptomyces > Streptomyces sp. NPDC101160. The sequence continues at coordinate 44,079 of NZ_JBIWPJ010000011.1, forward strand.
GGCGGGTACGTGGCCGCGGCGGACGAGCCGGAGCGCTACGTGCGCTTCCTCGCCACGGACGGGCGCTTCCACGGGCACGGCGTGGGCGCGGCGCTGCTCGCGCACGCGGCGGAGGTGACGCGGCAGGCGGGCGTGTCGCTGCTGCGGGTGGACTGCTTCGCGGGGAGCGAGGGGCGGCTCGTGGAGTACTACGAGCGGCAGGGGTTCACCCGGACGGAGGCGTTCGCGGTGGGCGAGTGGCCGGGGCAGGTGCTGGAGCGGCGGGTCTGAGGCCGGGCGGGAGTACGGGGCGTGGGCCCGAAAGGGGGCCCCGCCCCGTACGTCCTACGCCGCCGGCGCCAGTGCCGGCTCGCGCTCCTGCGGGACGAAGCGGACCGTCGGGTGGCCGTGGTGCCAGCCCATCGCCACCTTCAGGCCGCCCACCCGGGCCAGGACCAGGCCGATGGCGGCCGCCGCGAGCAGGGAGACCAGACCGCCCGTCGCGAAGCCGACGCGCGCGCCGTAGGTGTCGGTGACCCAGCCGAGGAGCGGCGCGCCGATCGGGGTGCCGCCGGCGAAGACCATCATGTAGAGGCTCATCACGCGGCCGCGCATGACCGGGTCCGTCGCCATCTGGACGGCGGAGTTGGCGCTGATGTTGACCGTGAGGCCGATCATGCCGATCGGCACGAGCAGCAGCGCGAACAGCCAGAACGCGGGCGACAGGGCCGCCGCGATCTCCAGGACGCCGAAGACGCCCGCCGCGACCACCAGCATGCGCAGCCGGGTCGAGCCGCGGCGCGCCGCGAGGAGGGCGCCGACGAGGGAGCCGGCGGCCATGAGCGTGTTGAGGAAGCCGTACGTACCGGCGCCGACGTGGAAGACCTCGCCGGAGAAGGCGGTCAGCCAGATCGGGAAGTTGAACCCGAAGGTGCCGACGAAGCCGACGAGGACGATCGGCCAGATCAGGTCCGGGCGCCCGGCCACGTACTTCAGTCCCTCCCGCAGCTGGCCCTTGCCGCGCGGGGCGCGCTCCACCTTGTGGAGTTCGCTCGTCCGCATCAGCAGCAGGCCGGCGATCGGCGCGAGGAAGGACAGCGCGTTGATGAGGAACGCCCAGCCGCTGCCCACCGTGGAGATCAGCACACCGGCGACGGCGGGGCCGACGAGGCGGGCGGACTGGAAGTTCGCCGAGTTCAGCGAGACCGCGTTGCGCAGCTGCGCCGGGCCGACCATCTCGGAGACGAAGGACTGCCGGGCCGGGTTGTCGACCACGGTGACCATGCCGAGCAGGAAGGCGATCAGGTACACGTGCCAGACCTGGACCTGGCCGGTCAGGGTCAGCAGGGCCAGGGTCAGGCCGCACAGTCCGAGCGCGGTCTGGCTGGCGAGGAGGATGCGGCGCTTCGGGTAGCGGTCGGCGATGACACCGCCGTACAGGCCGAACAGCAGCATCGGCAGGAACTGGAGCGCCGTCGTGATGCCGACGGCGGCGGCGGAGCCGGTGAGGCTCAGGACCAGCCAGTCCTGGGTGATCCGGGCCATCCACGTACCGGTGTTGGAGACGATCGCTCCACTGAAGAACAGCCGGTAGTTCCGGATCCCGAGCGAGGAGAAGGTTCCCTTGCGGGCCCCTCCGCTCGCACGCGAATAGTGTGCGGGTTTATGGACGGGTGCGGAGTCTGCTCCGGGTCCCGTACTCAAAGTGCGTCGCCTCCTCGGCCATCGGTGCTAGAGGTGTGCGAGCTTCTCCAGGACCGGGGCGGCCGCGCGAAGCTTGGCCCACTCGTCCTCGTCCAGACCTTCGGCGAGGGTGGCGAGCCAGGCGTTCCGTTTGCGGCGGGACTCTTCCAGCATGGACTCCGCCTGCTCGGTCTGCCTGACCACCTTCTGCCGCCGGTCGTCGGGATGCGGCTCGAGCCTGACCAGACCCTTGGCTTCGAGCAGCGCGACGATGCGGGTCATCGACGGCGGCTGGACGTGCTCCTTGCGGGCCAGCTCACCGGGGGTGGCCGAGCCGCAGAGCGACAGGGTGCCGAGCACCGACATCTCGGTCGGGCTCAGCGACTCGTCGACGCGCTGGTGCTTCAGGCGCCGGCTCAGCCGCATCACGGCGCTGCGGATCGCGTTCACGGCCGCGGCGTCGTCGGCGGTGACGTCGCCATGGGACAGGTCAGGCATGTCCTTAGCGTAACTCATTACTCTTTCTAAAGACCAATCGGGGGCCCGGGCTGAAAACACCGTGGCGCAATCTGTCACCCAAATGAGTGAGAGCGATCCGGAAAGTGACGCACGCGGCCCTTCCCCGGCGCGAACCTGACGGGCATGGATTCGACCGTGCTCAGCCTGCGCATCGACGGAGAGCTGCTCGAACGGCTCCGCGGACACGCCGCCAGACGCGGAATGAGCGTCCAGGACTATGTCGCCCGGACGCTCATTCGCGAGGATTTCGACGAGCGGTTCAAGACCGCGGTCGAGGAGACGGAGAAGTTCTACGGGGCCTCCGACGCGCCCCGGGACCGCACGGACCCGGACCTGGCTCAGGTCAGGCCGAGCGCCGGCATCGCGTAGTAGAAGACGAAGACCGCCGACACGACGTACATCGCCACCGGGACCTCGCGGCCCCGTCCGGCCGCGAGCCGCAGCAGGGTGAAGGCGATGAAGCCGATGCCGATGCCGTTGGTGATCGAGTACGTGAACGGCATCATCACCATGGCCAGGAAGGCCGGCATGGCGATGGTGTAGTCGCTCCAGTCGATCTCCTTGACCGACCCGGCCAGGATCAGGAAGCCCACCGCGAGCAGCGCGGGCGTGGCCGCCTGCGACGGCACCATCGTGGCGAGCGGCGTGAGGAACAGCGCGACCGAGAACAGCGCGCCGGTCACCACCGAGGCGAGGCCCGTCCGGGCCCCCTCGCCGACACCGGCCGTGGACTCCACGAAGCAGGTGGTGGCGGAGGAGGAGGTGGCGCCGCCGGTGGCGACGGCGAAGCCGTCGACGAGCAGGACCTTGTTGATGCCCGGGAAGTTGCCGTCCTTGTCCATCAGCTTGGCCTCGTCGCCGACGCCGAGGATCGTGCCCATGGCGTCGAAGAAGCAGGACAGCAGGACGGTGAAGACGAAGAGGACGCCCGTCAGCACGCCGACCTTGTGGAAACCGCCGAACAGGCTGAACGAGCCGAACAGGCCGAAGTCGGGGCTGGCGACCGGGTTGCCGGGCCACTCCGGGGTGGTGAGGCCCCAGGACGGGACGTCGACGACGGCGTTGACCACCATGGCCACGATCGTCATCACGACGATGGAGATCAGGATCGCGCCCGGCACCTTGCGGACGATCAGCGCGAGCGTGAGCAGCGTGCCCAGGATGAAGATCATCACGGGCCAGCCGGTGAGGTGGCCGGTGCCGCCGAGCTGGAGCGGGACCGTGGTGTGCGCGGCGTCGGGGATGCGGGAGACGAAGCCCGAGTCGACGAGGCCGATCAGCATGATGAACAGGCCGATGCCGATCGCGATGCCCTTGCGCAGGCCGGCCGGGACCGCGTTCATGACGCGCTCGCGCAGGCCGGTCGCGACGAGGAGCATCACGACGAGGCCGGCGAGGACGACCATGCCCATGGCGTCCGGCCAGGACATCTTCGGCGCGAGCTGCAGCGCGACGACCGTGTTGACCCCGAGGCCGGCGGCCAGCGCGATCGGCACGTTGCCGATGACGCCCATGAGGAGCGTGGTGAGGGCCGCGCTCAGGACGGTCGCGGTGACGAGCTGGCCACCGTCGAGCTGGTGCCCGTACATGTCCTTGGCGCTGCCGAGGATGATCGGGTTCAGCACGATGATGTAGGCCATCGCGAAGAAGGTGGCGAAGCCGCCCCGGATCTCACGGGCTACAGTGGAGCCGCGCTCCGTGATCTTGAAGAAACGGTCGAGACCGGAGACGGGACCCTGGGGGCTCTGCGCTTCCGGAGTGGCCTTGGCGGGGGCCGTCGTACTCATGGGGGTGGGTTCCTCTTCGAGAGAAAAATGCGTCCCTTTTGGCGGTTCATACGAAGGGAACCTGCCGGAGGCAAACCGTTTCAGTATGAACAGATAAACGAACGCCAGTCCATCTCCGCGCGTAGACAACCAAACCGGCGGCCTAGACTGAGCCGCATGGCGAAGTGGACACCGAAGCACGAGGCACCCGAGCCCCTTGAGGGGCCCGTCGTCGCCACCATCACCGGCGGCACGATCCTCTGGTTCGTCCTGTTCCTCGTCCAGGTGCCCTTCTACGGCTGGTTCGCCGACCACAACGCGACCTCGTGGGTGTGGACCTGCCTGGCCGGCGCGGGCCTCGGGCTCATCGGCATCTGGTACGTGCGGAAGCGCGACGCGGCGATCAAGCGCCACCGGGCGGCGCAGGGCACACAGGCCGCGCAGGAGTAGCTACCGGAGCGGCTTCCGGGTGCTTCAGGTGCGGCTTCCGAGTGCTCCTGGAGTGCTTCCGGAGTGCTTCAGGGTGCTTCAGGTGCGGCTTCCGGAGCTGCTTCCGAGTGCTTCCGGAGTGGCTTCTCGGCAGGTGACCGGACGCATCCGGTCGTACCGTCGAGAACATGACTGAGCGGACGCAGACCGACGCGCGCGACACGCCCCCCGTCGTGCACCGCCCCGCCGGCCTCACCTCCGCCGAGGTCGCCGAGCGCGTCGCGCGCGGCGAGGTCAACGACGTACCCGTCCGCAGCTCCCGCTCCACCGCCGACATCGTCCGCGCCAACGTCTTCACCCGCTTCAACGCGATCATCGGCGTGCTGTGGCTGGTCATGCTGTTCGTCGCGCCGATCCAGGACAGCCTCTTCGGCTTCGTGATCATCGCCAACACCGGCATCGGCATCGTCCAGGAGCTCCGCGCCAAGAAGACCCTCGACGGGCTCGCCGTCATCGGCGAGGCCAGGCCCACCGTCCGTCGCGACGGCGTCGCCGCCGCGATCTCCACCTCGGAGATCGTCCTCGGGGACCTGATCGAGCTCGGGCCGGGCGACAAGGTCGTCGTCGACGGCGTGGTCGCCGAGGCCGACAGCATGGAGATCGACGAGTCGCTGCTGACCGGCGAGGCCGATCCCGTCCTGAAGCGGCCCGGCGACCCGGTGATGTCCGGCTCGTTCGTCGTCGCGGGCGGTGGCGGCTTCACCGCCACCAAGGTCGGGCGGGAGGCGTACGCGGCGCAGCTCGCCGAGGAGGCGTCCCGCTTCACGCTCGTCCACTCCGAGCTGCGCACCGGCATCTCCACGATCCTCAAGTACGTGACGTGGATGATGGTCCCGACCGCGCTCGGGCTCGTCATCAGCCAGCTCGTCGTCAAGAACCACGACTTCAAGGAGGCCGTGGCCAGGACGGTCGGCGGCATCGTCCCGATGATCCCCGAAGGGCTCGTCCTCCTCACCTCCGTCGCCTTCGCGATCGGCGTGATCCGGCTCGGCCGCAGGCAGTGCCTGGTGCAGGAGCTGCCCGCGATCGAGGGCCTCGCCCGCGTCGACGTCGTCTGCCTCGACAAGACGGGCACGCTGACCGAGGGCGGCATGGACGTCACCGAGCTGCGCATGCTGAACGGCGCCGACGAGTCGTACGTACGGAAGGTGCTCGGCGCCCTCGGCGAGTCCGACCCGCGGCCGAACGCCTCGCTCCAGGCCGTCATCGACGCGTACCCGGACGCGGTGGACTGGCGGTGCACCGAGTCGCTGCCGTTCTCGTCGGCGCGCAAGTACAGCGGCGCCGCGTTCAGTGAGGGCGACGGCGAGGACTCCACCTGGCTGCTCGGCGCGCCCGACGTGCTGCTGCCGGACGGCGACCCGGCGCTCGGCGAGGTCGACCGGCTCAACGAGCAGGGCCTGCGGGTGCTGCTGCTCGCCCGGGCCGCGACCGACCTCGACTCCCCCGACGTGGCCGCCGGCGCCCGGGCCACCGCGCTCGTCGTCCTGGAGCAGCGGCTGCGGCCCGACGCCGCCGACACCCTCGCGTACTTCGCCGACCAGAACGTCACCGCCAAGGTCATCTCCGGCGACAACGCGGTCTCCGTCGGCGCCGTCGCCGGCAAGCTCGGCCTGCCCGGCGCCGCCGACACCGTCGACGCCCGCGCCCTGCCCACCGAGCGCGACGCGATGGCACAGGCCCTCGACGCGAACGCGGTCTTCGGCCGGGTCACCCCGCAGCAGAAGCGCGACATGGTCGCCGCGCTCCAGTCCCGCGGCCACACCGTCGCCATGACGGGCGACGGCGTCAACGACGTGCTGGCCCTGAAGGACGCCGACATCGGCGTCTCCATGGGCTCCGGCTCCGAGGCCACCCGGGCCGTCGCCCAGATCGTCCTCCTCAACAACTCCTTCGCGACCCTCCCGTCGGTCGTCGCCGAGGGCCGCCGGGTCATCGGCAACATCACACGCGTCGCGACCCTCTTCCTGACGAAGACGGTCTACTCGGTGCTGCTCGCGATCCTGGTCGTGATCAGCCAGGTCGAGTACCCGTTCCTGCCCCGCCACCTCACCCTGCTGTCCACGCTCACCATCGGCGTCCCCGCCTTCTTCCTGGCCCTCGCCCCCAACAAGGAGCGCGCCAGGCCCCACTTCGTACGGCGGGTGATGCGGTACGCGATCCCCGCCGGCGTCATCGCGGGCGCGGCCACCTTCGCCACGTACCTCCTGGCCCGCCACTACTACACCGGCCCGCACGCCCTCGACGCCGAGACCAGCGCCGCCACCCTCACCCTCTTCCTCGTCTCCATGTGGGTCCTCGCGATCATCGCCCGCCCCTACACCTGGTGGCGCATCGCCCTGGTCGCGGCCATGGGCGCGGCCTTCCTCCTCGTCCTCGTCGTGCCGTCGCTCCAGCACTTCTTCGCGCTGAAGCTGGTGGGCGTGACGATGCCGTGGACGGCGGTGGCGATCGCGGTGGTGGCGTCGGCGGTCCTGGAGGTCGCCTGGCGATGGGTGGGACGGCGGTTCCCGGCGTAAGCGACGCGTCAGGAATTCGACGATCCCCGTACAACCCTGTGATCTCTGGTGAGTCTTGTGGGTGAGGCACCAGAGACGAGGGGTGGGGACGCGCATGCGTCAGGGAAGACGATGGGCCCGGGTGACCGGGGTGGTGTGCGGGGCGGCCATGGCGGCCGCGACGCTCACGACGCAGGCGGAGGCGGAGGAGAACCCGCCCGCGGAGAAGGTGGCCCCCGCGGTCACGAGCCCGGCCGCCGGCCGGACCGCCGCCCGGCTGAGCAGCGGCGAGACGGCCGCGCTCGGCCGCGGCGGGCTGAGCGTGACGGGACCCGGCGGCGCGCCCTCCGGACCGTACGCATTCGCCAGGGCCGGCGGCCGCACCGAGGTCACGCCGACGGCCCGGCGCACCCCGCAGAAGACCACGCTTCTCGGCGCCACGGCCGGCGCACCGGCGCCGCTCGCGGCCGCCGCCACCCAGCGGGTGAAGATCGACCTGATCAACACGTCCCACTGGGGCGGCCTCATCCACGTCTGGAACCGCAGCACCTGGCAGTACTACGACGTGCGCGAGGAGCAGTGGGACGACTTCGGCACGGTCGACCTGCCGCCCGGCGACTACCTGGTCATCGGCCTGTGGAGCAACTGGCAGCAGCCGACCCACCTGCTGTCGAAGACCTTCACGGTCGGTACGGCGCCGCTCACCGTGACGCTCGACGCGAGGACGTCAAAGCAGACGCGGCTCACCGTCGACGACCCGAGCGCGGGCCGCGCCGACTCGTCGATCTGGATGTCGCTGCCCAACGGAGACCTCGCGGGCTTCGCCGGCGGTGGCACCACCGAGGTCTACGTGAACCCGATCTCGCTGCCCGGCGTCAGCCTCAGGCTGCACGAGGTGATCGCACGCAAGGGCACCACGCCCAACCGGCCCAGCCCCTACCGCTACGACCTGATCCACACCTTCGCCAACGGCGTCCCCACCACGCCCGTCGCCGCGGTGCGCACCGCCGACCTGGTGAAGACGCGGACGACGGTCCGGTCCTCGGGCGCCGGGATCAGCGCAACGTACGGTGTCGCCTGCCTGTGCGGCGAGCAGTCGGCGGCGTACAACGTGAGCGCCGTCCCGGCACCGGGCACCTTCACCCACTACCTGACCCCCGGGAAGACGTTCAGCCGCGACCTGCGGCAGGGCGAGCTCGATTCCCAGCTGCCGGATCTGGGCCTGTCCCAGGGCGAGGCGCCCGCGGAGACCTTCGGGCAGGCACCCGTCACCATCGGCGGCAACAACTCGTCCTGGAGCCGCGGCACCTTCTACCTGGACGAGACCCGCTTCGCCGACTCCCTCGGCAACCGGGACACCGACTTCAACACCACGCACACCTACCGCGTCACCGCCGAAGGGCAGGAGCTGGGCCGGTCGGGTCCGCTGAGCTTCAGTGACCGGTACAAGCTGCCGGTGGCCCAGTACGCCACGTACGGCATCCACCACACCGTCGCCCGCGCGTCGCTCTCGACGCGGCTGTCCCCGCGCGTCCAGACCGACTGGCTCGTGCCCAGCAGCTCGCTCGGCCCGGACAGCACCACCGCGCTGCCGGTGCTCGACGCCCGCGTCGACGTCCCCGGGCTCGACCTGCGCAACCGCGCCGCGGCCGGGCCCGCCACCGTCCGCGTCTCGCTGGCGAACCGGGTCTCCTCCTACGCCGCCACGCTGACCTCCGTCGAGTACTCCTTCGACGACGGCGCGACCTGGCAGCCCGCCCCGCTCACCGCCGGGGCGACGGCGGCATCCGGCACGGTCACGATCGACGTGCCGGCCACGGCCGGCTTCGTCTCGCTCCGGATCGGCGGCAAGGACACCTCCGGCGGCACCGTCACCCAGACGATCACCCGCGCCTTCGGGGGCCCCGGCACCCAGACCGCCCTCAAGGCCGGCTCGATCACGGTGGGCGACGTCCTCGTGAACTACGGCCAGGCGCTCGTTCCCGGCCTGACCGGCGAGGAGACGTACAACGCGCGCTTCACCGTCAACGCACCCGGCGGCGTCGGCTCGGCGGGGCTGTACCTCTACCACGGCGCCTACACGGCCCCCGACGGTCTGCTGTACGTCTTCCCGGGCCAGTGCACCAAGCGGGCGACGGGCACCGTCTACGACTGCACGACCGAGTTCCACATGAACGCCGCCACGTACATCGGTCTCAACAAGCTGGCGGGCGCCTGGTCGGTCGCCGCCTGGGCGCACTCCGCCGACGGCGCGAGCATCTACCAGGGCCAGGTCCCCGGACAGGTGATCTTCCGGAGGTCCGCCAAGCTCACCCTGACCTCCCTCACTCCGCAGCCGGTCACCCGCGGCGGCACGCTCACGGCCAAGGGCCGGCTGACCGGCGCCGCCTGGGAGTACGGCGCGCAGACCGGCCTCGCCGGGCAGAAGGTGGAGCTGCAGTTCAAGAAGGCCGGCACCGGCACCGCCTGGTCGATCGTGGCGACCGGAACGACCGACTCCAGCGGGTACGTGACCATCAAGCGCACCGCCTGGAACGACGGCACCTGGCGCCTGGTCCACGGCGGCAGCGCCACCAACACCTGGGCCCCTTCAGGGACCGACTACGTCGACGTGCGCTGATCCACGCACCGCACCGAAGCACCGACGGAGGCCCGGCCACATCAAGTGGCCGGGTCTCTTCGGCCTTTGACTCTCGCCCTTTGGCACGATGACGGGCGTGGACAAGGCATACGAGGCAGACAACGCACCCGACGCCGGATTCGCCCGTACATTCGCCCGTACGGTCTGGCAGGTCATGGAACCCGTGCACGCCGTCACCTACTTCGCGCCCGAGAGCCGCGAGGCCAACCGCGAAGTCGGGCTGCGCGGCTTCTGGATGGGGTACTTCGCGGCGCGGGCCGCGCCGCTGGGGGCGGTGGCGGCCGGGGTGGTGGAGGCCGCGTTCTACAACTTCCATCCGGCGATGGTGCGGCGGGCGATCCCCGACGCGTGGGGCTTCGCGGCGCCCGAGGCGGTGCTGAAGGCGCGTACGGAGGCGGCGACGGCGGCGCTGCGGCGGGTCGCGCCGTCGGCGGCGGAGGCGGCCGCGGAGCTGCTGCCGCTGCTCGGGCGGGTGGTCGGTGCGGCGGACGGTGCCGGGCGGCCGCTGTTCGCGGCGAACCGGGGCGTGGCCGCGCCCGAGGACCCGGTGGGCGCGCTCTGGCAGGCCACGACGGCCCTGCGCGAGCACCGCGGCGACGGCCACGTCGCCCTCCTCGCCGCCGAGGGCCTGGACGGCTGCGAGGTCCACGTCCTCTTCGCCGCGTCGGAGGGCGGCGCGCCGACGGCGACGCTCCGTGAGAACCGCGGCTGGACGGAGGACGACTGGCGGGCGGCCGCGGACCGGCTCGCCGGGCGCGGGCTGCTCGGCGCCGACGGGGCCCTCACGGCGGAGGGCCGCGCCCTTCGCGCCCACATCGAGGGCCGGACGGACGCCCTGGCCGTACGGCCGTACCGCGACGCCCTCTCGGCGGCGGAGGCGGACCGGGTGGTGGCCGTCCTCGGGCCGCTGGCGGGCGAGGTCCTGGCCTCGGGGACGATCCCGTTCCCGAACCCGATGGGGCTGCCGGCGCGCCGGCCCTGAAGGTAACCCCACCCCCGCCTCGGGGGCCGGCACCCGTGTGCCGGCCCCTCGCGCGCGCCTAGCGTCGACGGCATGACACGACCTCATATCACCCTGCTCGGCGCCGGGTTGGCCCTGGGCTTCGCGATGACGGGAATCACGGGAGTCACGGGTGCCGGCGCCGCCGCGGCCGCGACACCGCAACTCCGCTGGGGCAGCTGCGTCCTCGGTCCCGACGACCGGGAAGGACAGGAACTCGCGGCCGCGGGAGCCGAGTGCGCCGGGGTCAGGGTGCCGCTCGACTACCGGCGGCCGCAGGGGCGGAGCCTCACCGTCGCGATCTCGCGGATCAGGGCCACCGACCGCGCGCACCGGATCGGGGCGCTGCTGCTCGACGACGGAGGGCCCGGCGGGGCGACCATCGGGGCGCCGCCGCGGGTGGCGGCGGCGCTGAAGGACGTCGCGAAGCGGTACGACATCATCGGCATGGACCCGCGGTTCGTGGGGCGGAGCAATCCGCTGGACTGCGGGTGGCCGGTGGGCAGCGGGATCACGTCGGCGGGGAACAGCCGGGCGAGCTTCGAGCGGCAGGTGGCCTTCCACAAGGACCTCGCCGCCAAGTGCCGGGCGAACGCGGGCGACCTGCTGCCGCACGCGAGCACCCGCAACACCGCGCGGGACATGGACGTGATCCGGGCCGCGCTCGGCGAGCGGAAGCTCAACTACCTCGGCGTGTCCTACGGCACGTACCTCGGCACGGTCTACGGCCAGATGTTCCCGGGCCGCGCCGGACGCATGGTGCTCGACGGGGCGCTCGATCCGCGGGTGTACGGGCCGGCGATGCTGCCGACGATGATCGGGCCGAACGAGCACGCGCTGGCCGACTGGGCGGAGTGGGCGGCGGCCCGGAACGGCACGTACGGGCTCGGCCGGACCGGACCGGAGGTGCTGGCCGCCGTCCGGGGCGTCGTGGCGGCGGCCGGACGGGCGCCGCTGGTGCTCGGCGCGGGCGCGGACACCTTCCGGCTCGACGACACGCAGGTGCCGTTCCTGCTGTTCGGACCGCTCATGGACGACGGGGACGGGAACCGCGCCTTCCTCGCCGACGTGGTGAAGGTCCTCGGGACGGCGGCCGAAGGGCGGCCGACCGGACCGCTGTCGGCGGACCTCGCCGACCTCCTGCGGCACTCCTTCACCGGCATGGACTCGGCGCCCGCGAGCGCCCAGATGGCGATCATCTGCGCGGACGCGGCCGCGCCCCGCGACCCCGAGGTGTACTGGCGGGCCGTCGAGGCGAGCCGCGCCGAGCACCCGGTCTTCGGGCCCGCCCTGAACAACCTCACCCCGTGCGCGTTCTGGGAGCGCCCGCGCGAGCGGCGCACCGAGGTGCGCCACGACCTGCCGGCCCTGATCGTGTCGGCGACGGGCGACCCGCGCACGCCGTACCCGGGCGCCGTCGCGCTGCACGGACTGCTGCCCAGCTCGCGCCTGGTGACCCTGCAGGGCGTCAACAGCCACGGCCTGTACGGGTTCTACGGCAACGCCTGCGTGGACGCGGCCGTCAACGCGTACCTGGGCACCGGCCGCCTGCCGCAGGCGGACCTCACCTGCGGCAGGTAGCCACGGGCTCAGTCGAACCAGCGGTCCCGGGCCAGCTCCGCCGTCCGCGACGGGTCCTCCAGGAGCGCCGCCACCTCGAAGCGGCGCGGCCACTGGCCGGCCGCCCACGCCAGGCCCGCCGCCACGCCCTCCAGGGTGGCCGCGTGGATGACGCCGTCCGGGGTGCGGCGCCAGTCCAGCTCGACGCCGGCCGCGCGCAGCTCGTCGTGCTCGATGTACGTGGCCGGGGTGGCCGGGCCGAGCAGGGCGTGGACCGACAGCGGGACCTCGTGCTCCTCGCCGACCGTCGTCACCTCCGCCTCGACCGCCTCGCTCAGCCGCCGCACCTGGAACAGCTCCGCCAGGTCGGCGGCGCGGGCCGGGGCGACCGGGAGGAGCGGCAGGCCGCCGGCGAGCGGGAGCAGGTCCGGCGCGTCGGCGACGAGGGCGTCGGCGGCGTCGACGACGACCAGGGCGCCGTCCACGACGGCGCGCAGCTCGTCGGGGAGGGTGACCTGCTCGGGGTCGAGGTCGGCCAGGGCGGTGTAGAGGGCGTGGAGCTGGGCGCCGGACACCTCGCGGGCCGGGTCGGCGAGCCGGGCCAGGAGTTCGGCGGCGCCGCCCGGCTCGTCGAGCAGGGTCCGCACCGAGGTGCGGACGCCGAGCGCCCGCAGCACCTGCTCGTCCTCGAAGCCGGTCGCGTCGGCGGAGTCGTACAGGCCGATGAGCAGCGGGTCCGTGCCGGCCGCGCGCAGTCCGGCGGGGCGCCGGCCGTCGAGGACGGGGTGGTCGCGCAGCCACCAGGCGGTGTACGACCGCACGGTCTCGGTCGTGCCGTCGGGCAGCAGTACCCGCACCGGCTGGGTCAGCGCGTCCCGCAGCGGCGGCTGCGCGAGCAGGGCCAGCGCCTGCGGCCAGGCGTCGTCGTCGACCAGATCCAGGTCCCGTACGGCGACGATCTCGGTCGCCACCGGCGGCACCGGAGTCTCGGGCAGCCGGTCCAGGACGTCCTCGCACCACACGTCGACGGCGTCGAGCAGCCCGGCGTCGTCCGGCTCGGCGAAGTCGCCCTCGCGCGGCTCCAGTTCGTCGGGGTCGAGGACCAGGTCGGCGGCACGGACCAGCTGGAAGCCGGCGAGCACGCCGACGGCGGCGAGCGGCTGCTCGCCCCACCGCTCGGCCAGGTCGGCGTCGACGAGCGCCAGTTCGCCCTCGCGCATCACGGCGGCGAACGGCGATCCGGGCAGCACGAGTTCGCCCGCCGGGGCCAGTTCGCCGTCCTCGTCGGGCAGCGCGAGCGCGCCGAGCCACGGCTCGTCGCCGGGCGCCAGGTCCGCGTCCCGCACGAGCGCGAGGACGGTCTCGGCGAGCTCCTCGGCGTCCAGGGCGTCGCCGTCCTCGTCCCAGATCTCCCCCGCGTCGAGGGAGCCGGCCACCGCAGCCCGCACCTGGGGCGTGGTCAGTACCGCGCGCGGGGTGGCCGGCACGGCGCCGAGCTTCTCCAGGATGGGGTGGGCGGCGTCCGGGTGGGCCACCTTCAGACCGAGCCGGGCCAGGTCGGCGGGGGTGTGGTCCTGCGGCAGCAGGACCTGGCGCGGGCCGATGGTGGTACGGACGCGGGGCCCCGCCGGGCCCTCCTCCTCGCCCTCGTACGGCTCCGCGTCGGACTCCGTGCCCAGCAGGGGGACGGGCAGCCCGGTCAGCCGGTCCGGGTCGACGCCCGCCAGCGAGTCGTACAGGCGCCACCACCACCCCGGCGTCCGGTGCACGCCCGCGAGCCGGTCGATCGCCTCCGTCAGCGGCAGCCGGCCCACGCCGAGCGTGCGCAGCTCCACCCGGCGCTCCAGGCCCGCCGGCAGCAGCGTCGGGAACACCTCCGCGAGCACCGCGACCGTCTCCGCGCCGGCGCCCTCCACGACCTCCGCCTCGATCGGCCGCAGCGCCGGCAGCTCCTCCGAGGCGGCCGCCGGCGCCAGGAACGCCACGCGCGGCAGCCGCTCCAGGATCGCCGCCCGCAGCGCCCCGTCGAGCGCGCCCTTGCCCAGCGGGCCCGGCACGAGGTCGAGCGTGCCGGTCGACACCGGCTGCCAGTCGGCGAGCAGCTCGGCGTACGCCTCCGCCGCCCGCTCCACCAGGAAGTCCGTCAGCGGCCCCGGCGCCGGGTGGCGGCGCGCGGTGTCCAGCGGGAAGGACGCGATGAGCAGGGCCGGGATGCCGAGGGGCTCGTCGGTGGGGGTCGGGGCGTGGACCACGGCGTCGGTACGCGGGTACTGCGGCGCGCCGTCGACGTCCACGGGCACGGCCCAGGTCACCGCCCAGTGCGGGCGCAGCCGCTCCTCGGTCGGGCGGCCCTTGAGCAGGTCCGCGGCGAGCGGGCCGGTGTGGCTGACGGTGCGCCAGCGGTGGGTGCCGGTCGCCGAGTCGGTGACGTGGACGTAGCCGTCGTGCTCCGCGCGGGTCAGGGTGCGGGCCGTGCCGCCGGCCGTCTCGACGACGACCTCCGTCAGGCCCGGGAGGGTCAGCAGCAGGGCGTCGTCGACGGAGTCGAGCAGCCGCTCGGCCAGGTCGACGGCGGCGGCGTCGCGCAGCGGCAGGACCACGACCGTGTCGTAGCCGTCGGGCGCGGTGCCCTCGGCGGGCAGCGGGAGGCGCAGGAGCGGTACGTGGCCGTCGCGGCGGCGCAGCTCGTCCCCCAGGCCCGGGCTGTGCCGGGCCACGTCCGCGGCCAGCTCGCGGGCCTCCGCGAGGGACCAGCGGACGCCGCCGTGACGGCCGAGGACGGCCGGCTCGTCGGAGACGGCGAGCACGGCGGCGAAACCGACGCCGAAGCGGCCGACGGCGCCGGTGTCGCGCTCCGTGCGCTTGGCGGAGGCGCGGAGGGTGGACAGCGACTCGACGCCGGCGGCGTCGAGCGGGGCACCGGTGTTCGCGGCGGCGAGCACCGCCGGGCCGTCGGCGTCCGCCGGGTGCAGCGTCAGGCGCAGCCGGCCGGTGACGCCGGCGCGGCGGGCGGCGTCGGCGGCGTTCTGCGCGAGCTCCACGACGAGCCGGTCCCGGTAGCCGCCGAGGACCAGGTCCTCCTCGGCGTTCGCGTCCTCCCGGAACCTGGCCGGCCCCGCCGCCCACGCGTCGAGCACGCCCCTCCGGAGCCGTGCGGTACCGAAGGGGTCGGTTCCGTCGGTCGACGTCCTGACGCTGACGCTCACGTCTGACTCCACTCTGAGGTGCGGTACGGGTATCGGGCTGGTGCCCGAAGGTACCGCGCCCGCCCCTGCCCCGGCGGCGGGGGCACGTCCCCCCGCAGGGGGCGCGCGGAGTCGTGGGTGCGCCTGTCAGCGTCTCGGGCGCGCGATGGGCCGGGGTACCGGTGATCACCCGATGCCGAAACTGATGACTGGAAGTCACACAAGTATGCGCATTTCGACCAGTATGCGAATGGTTTCGCCATTCTGGCTCGGTGGCCGGGGTGGCCAGATAGCGTCGTGGTTGCGGGTGAGCCGGGTATGCACGGGCCGTCACCTCGTCGGCGTGGGGCGGGAGGGGTGTTGAAGCTTCAGCGTGGTCACAAGGCTCGGCTCTGCCTCACCCCGGCTCAGGCGTCGGCTGCTGAGGACCAGGGGCATGCTCGGTGTCCTGCCCGCTCAGGCGGCGCAGGCTGTGCTGAAGGCGTACTTTCAGGCCTGGAAGAACTGCTGGGAGGGTCGCGCCCAGGCCCCGGCCTTCAAGGGTCGTTTCCGCTCACGTATGGCCGTCGACATCCCGCAGGGCCGTGACCTTCAGATCGTGCGCTTGAACCGACGCTGGGGTCGCATGTGGGTGCCGAAGATCGGGCACGTGTTGTTCCGCTGGACCAGGGACCTTCCCGTCGGCAGGCGCGCCGACAAGGGCAATCGGGTTTCCGGGGCCCGGCTGGTGAGGGAGGCGGACGGCTGGTACGTCGTCTTCCGCGTCCAGCGCGAGGTACCCGAACCAGGCATGCATGCCGGGCCGACGGTGGGCATCGACCGGGGCATCGTCAAGCCCCTCGCCCTGTCCGACGGCACCTTCCGCGAACACGGTCCCTGGCTCACGGAGGGCGAGACGAAGCGACTGCGCCGACTGGAGAAGACCAGGGAGCGAAAGCGCCGGGCCCGCAAGTCCGGCGAGAGGAACTCGCGTCGCCTGACGCGCACGTGCGACCAGATTGTCCGGCTCCGCGCGACAGCCAAGCGCCGAGCGATCGACTGGCAGCACAAGACCACCACCGGCGTCGCCGAGACCTTCTCGCGTATCGGCGTGGAGGACCTGGCCATCGCCCGCATGGTCAAGTCCGCCCGGGGAACCGTGGAAGCCCCCGGCAGATGCGTCCGCCAGAAGGCCGGGCTCAACCGGGCCATCAGCGGAGAGGCGTGGGGCCGGACGGTGACCATGCTGGAATACAAGGCCGCCGAGCGCGGTGGCAGCGTGGTCAGGGTCCCCGCCCCGAACACCTCCCGCCGCTGCTCCGCCTGCGGCTGCGTCACCCCCGGCAGCCGGGAGACCCAGGCCCGCTTCGTATGCAAGAACCCCGGGTGCGGGTTCGAGGCCAACGCGGACACCAACGCGGGACGCAACATCGATCACGCCGCCGGGCAGGCGGTGTCAGGACGTGGAGACCTCCGGAGCACCCGGTCTGCGAAGCGTCAACCACCCACCAGGCCGCGCGCGGCCTGAGTAGGGAGTCCGCCCTGTGCACGGGGCGGAGGATGTCAAGAGTGGCCCAGGTCCTCCGACGCGCCGTCCGGTTCCGTCACGGAGCCCGAGTCCGGCGCCGGGCGGAGCGGGAACTCGTCCGCCGAGATCGAGTCGAGGACGTGGGCCGCCGGGCGCGGGGGCTTCGGCATGACGGCCGCTTCGGAGTGCCCGCCGCAGCCGTACGACAGCGACACCACGCGGCCGTCGGCCGGCGAGAACTGGTTGGCGCAGACGCCGAAGCCCTGCTTCAGGGAACCGGCGAGCGGCACCAGGAAGGCGCAGGAGACGCAGGTCGCGGGCGCGGCCTGGGCCATCGGCGTGTTGGCGCCGAACGCCTCGTCCCAGCGGTCGGCGGCCTGGTGGAGCCCGTAGCGGGAGAGGACCCGCGCGCGCCGCATGCCGAGTTCCTCGGCGACGGCCGCGATCGCACCGCGCGAGGGGGCGCGCTGGGTGATCTCGGCGTCCTCGGCGTCGAGGTGGTCGGCCATCTCCTCCGAGACCACGGAGTTCGGCGGCGGCGCGTCCTCGCCCGTGTAGCCCGGCTCCAGGCGCAGGTCGTCCTGCTCGGTGGGGAGCAGGTCGCCGGGGCCCAGGTCGCCGGGGCGCAGCCGCTCGCTCCACGGCACCCACTCGGGGGCGAGGAGGGCGTCGGGGCCCGGCAGCAGGACGGTTTCGTCGAGTGTGACGTTCTTCGCGCGGGAGGCGCGGGTGAGGGTCACGGCCCAGCGCCAGCCGCGGTACCCGGGCTCCTTGCACTCGAAGAAGTGGGTGACCACCCGGTCGCCCTCGGCGACGAGCTCCACGTGCTCGCCGACGACGCCGGGCGCGGCCGCCTCCTCGGCGGCCTCCCTCGCCAGGTCTACCGCCTCGGCGCAGAGACGGTCTGGGGTACGCGTGGCTCGCGGGGTACGCGTGGCTCGCGGGGTACGGCTTCGCGTCGTCGCAGCACTCACAGGTCTCGCTCTTCTCCTACGCCGTCTCACGGGTGCGCCGGCCGAGGAGCGGGAGGTTCCGGGCCGTGAGCGGAGCGGACCAGAGGGCCGCATCGACGTCCACGCCCGACGATGTCTCGCATGTCTCGGGCACACCTATCGTCATCCATTCTGCGGGATGCCGAAGAGGCGCGCGGCCGAGAACATCCGCCGGTGGCGCGCTACGCACGCTACCCCGTTCGCCGCGCTCAGCCCACCTGCGCGCACCAAGTGGCCCGTATCGCGGACGAAGAAAAGGGACGCGGTACGGGTTTCGTCACTCCTCCGAGCGGGCCCGCCGGGCCCCGTCAGCCGTTCCTGCGGCCCCGTGTGGGGCACTATGACGGAGTGGCAGCCGCACGGTCTCCCGTACGATCCCACGATCATCGTCATCGTGGGGACCGGGCCGGGCCGCTCCGCCGAGCGGGCCGGAAGGTCGGCCGCGCCCTGCACCTTCCCTTCACCGGGACCGCGAAGGGCATCCGCAAGGCCACCCACGCGCACGGCGCCGGCGAGTCCGGGCTCGGCAGGCTGATCGAGCTGCACGCCGTGAACGGCGCCGGCGACGTCATGATCACCGTCGCCCTCGCCTCCACCATCTTCTTCTCCGTCCCCACCGACCAGGCGCGCGGCCGGGTCGCGCTCTACCTGGCCGTCACGATGGCCCCGTTCACCCTTCTGGCGCCGGTCATCGGCCCGCTCCTCGACCGCCTCCCGCACGGCCGCCGCGCGGCCATGGCGGGCGCGATGCTCACCCGCGCCGTGCTCGCCGTCCTGATGTCCGGCGCGGTCGCCACCGGCGGCCTCCAGCTCTACCCGGCGGCGCTCGGCGTGCTGGTCGCCTCCAAGGCGTACGGGGTGGTGCGCAGCGCCGTCGTGCCGCGCCTGCTCCCGCCGAACTTCTCGCTCGTCAAGGCGAACTCGCGCGTCACCCTCGCGGGGCTGCTCGCCACGGGCATCGCCGCGCCCGTCGGCGCCGGGCTGCAACGGCTCGACTCGGCCGGGTCGCTGTACGGGGCGTGCGCGCTCTTCCTCCTCGGTACGTACTGGGCGCTGCGGCTGCCGCACAAGGTGGACTCCGCGAAGGGCGAGCGGCGGGCCCATCTGCTCACCCACGGCGAGAAGAAACCGAGCCTGCGGACGGTCGGCCCGGCCGTCCTGCACGGCCTGGAGGCGAACGCGTCGCAGCGCATGCTGTCCGGTTTCCTGATCTTCTTCCTGGCCTTCCTGCTGCGCGTGCACCCGCTGCCCGGGCAGAGCGCGGCCGTCTCGCTCGGCATGGTGGCGGTGGCGGCGGGCGTCGGCAACGCGTGCGGCACGGCCGTCGGCTCGCTCCTGAAGGACCGGGGCCACGGCCCCGAGGTGATCATCGCCACGATGCTGTCCGTCGTCCTCGCGGCCGCGGTGTGCACCGCGGTCTTCTTCGGCGGCCTGATGGTGGCCGTCCTCACCGCCGTCGCGGGCCTGACCCAGGCCCTGTCCAAACTGTCCCTCGACGCCCTGATCCAGCGCGACGTGCCGGAGCTGGTGCGCACCTCGGCCTTCGCCCGGTCCGAGACGGCCCTGCAGATGGCGTGGGTCGTCGGCGGCGCGATCGGCATCGTCCTGCCCCTGAACGGCACGGTCGGCATGTCGGTCGCGGCGGGCATCCTGAGCGTGGGCTGGCTGGTCTCGGTACGAGGCCTGATCGCCGCCGCGAGAAAACGCGGCCAACGCAAGGGCCCGTCCACGAAGGCGCCGGCGGTGTAGCCGCGGGGGTGGTGGCGCGGGCCGGGCGGGCGGGGCCGGACAGGCCGGGTCCGGCGCGGCCTGGCAGGCCGGGTCCGGCGCGGCCGGGCGGCAGGGCCGCGCCAGGCGGGCCCGGGGCCGTCCGGCAGGCCCGTCCGGCAGGCCCGTCGGGCCCGGGCCGGCGGGCCGGGGCCGGGGCTCGAACCGGGCGAATGGCCGCAACGCGGCGGCACGCCGTACCCCCGCGTGGCATGAGCGCGGCGGACCGATAGCCTTCGGGCCATGACCGTTGCGTTCCTCACCTCCAAGCGCCGCCGGGCCGCCGTGGCCCTCGGGGCTGTCTCCGCGGGGCTCCTCGTCCTCTCCGCCTGCGAAAAGCCGACCCCGCTCGCGACCGTGACGGTCGGGTCCTCGTCGGTGAACTCCCAGGCCGCCTGCTACAACGACGGCAAGGCCATCGAGGAGAAGCAGATCCCCGCCTGCCTCAACAAGAAGGCCGAGAAGTCGATCTCCGTCGACCCGTCGGACAAGATCCGCTTCGGCGTCGACCCGAAGATCGCCGACAAGGGCTGGACGATCTTCCTGAACGGCCAGAACGCCGAGCCGGAGCCGTTCAAGAAGACCTACCGGACCATCCCGGCCAGCGCGTTCTTCTCCAGCCAGATGGGCGCCGCGCCGGACCAGACCCAGGTCACCATCGTCGAGAGCGGCGGCAAGTCCGTGACCGGCATCTGGCACTTCAACCTCAAGAAGAAGTCCTGACCCAGGTCCCGTCCCGTTGACCCCTCACATCCTGGTCGTGACGGCCGTGGCGGCGGAGGCCGACTCCGTCGCCGCGGGCCTCGACCGCCCTGAGGCCGGGCAGACCGGGCAGACCAGGGAGACCGGGAAGACCGAGGTCCCGCTGCCCGGCGGCTTCGTGCTGCGCCGGCACGGGAACGTGGACGTCCTCGCCGCCGGGGTGGGACCGGCCGCGGCCGCCGTCGCGGCCGCCACGGCCCTGACGGCCTCCGCCTCCGCCCCCACGTACGACCTGGTCGTCTCCGCCGGGATCGCCGGCGGGTTCCAGCCCCTCGCGCCGCTCGGGAGCGTCGTGGTCTCCGACGCCGTCGTCGCGGCGGACCTCGGGGCACAGACGCCCGACGGCTACCTGGCCGTCGAGGAGCTCGGCTTCGGGCGGTCCGTGCACCGCGTGGCCAAGCCCCTCACCGACCGCATCGCCGCCGCACTGCCGGACGCCGTCGTCGGACCGATCCTCACCGTCTCCACCGTCACCGGCACCGCCGGACGCGCCGCCGAGCTGGCGGAGCGTCATCCGGGCGCGGTCGCCGAGGCGATGGAGGGCTTCGGGGTGGCGGAGGCCGCCGCCGCGCACGGCGTGCCCGTCGTCGAGATCCGGGCCGTGTCCAACGCCGTCGGCCCGCGCGACCGCGCCGCCTGGCGGATCGGCGAGGCCCTGGCCGCCCTGCAGAGCGCCTTCCGGCAGCTCAGCCGCACCGCATTCGTGGAGCTCCCGTCATGCCCAAGCTGAAGATCGCCTACTCGCCCTGCCCGAACGACACCTTCGTCTTCGACGCCTGGGCCCATGGCCGCGTCCCCGGCGCCCCGCGCCTCGACGTGACCTTCGCCGACATCGACCTGACCAACGGCTGGGCGGCGGACGGCGGCGCCCCGTACGACGTCCTGAAGGTCTCGTACGCCGTGCTGCCGTGGATCCTCGACGAGTACGCCCTGCTGCCCTGCGGCGGCGCCCTGGGGCGCGGCTGCGGGCCGCTCGTGCTGACCCGGGAGGCCGGGCTCGACCTCACCGGCAAGACGGTCGCCGTGCCGAGCGAGCGTTCGACGGCGTACCTGCTGTTCCGGCTGTGGGCGGCGGACACCGTCCCCGGCGGCGTCGGCGAGATCGTCGTACTGCCGTTCCACGAGATCATGCCGGCCGTGCGGGACGGCAAGGTGGACGCCGGGCTCGTCATCCACGAGGCCCGCTTCACGTACATGAACCACGGCCTGCACGCGCTCGCCGACATGGGCGAGCACTGGGAGCACACCACCGGGCTGCCGATCCCGCTCGGCGCGATCGTCGCGAAGCGCTCGCTCGGCGAGGACATGCTGCGTCTGCTCGCCGAGTCGGCGCGGGCATCGGTCCGGATGGGCTGGGACGACCCGTCCGTCTCGCGCCCGTACGTACTCGAGCACGCGCAGGAGATGGACCCGAAGGTCGTCGACCAGCACATCGGTCTCTACGTCAACGAGTTCACCGCCGACCTCGGCGAGACCGGTTACGCGGCCGTACGCGGGCTCCTCACGCGCGCGGCGGCCGAGGGGCTCGTCCCGCCCCTCGGCCCGGATGCGCTGCGGTTCCCCTAGCGGGAACCCGTACGGCTCATACGTCGAGCTGGTCGGCGACCGCGCGCAGCAGGCCCGCGATCTTCTTGCCGTGGACCTTCTCGGGGTAGCGGCCGCGCTCCAGCATCGGCGTGATGTTCTCCAGGAGCGTGGTCAGGTCCTGGACGATGGACGCCAGTTCGTCGGGCTTGCGGCGCTGCGCCGCGGCGACGGACGGGGTCGGGTCGAGGACGACCACGGAGAGCGCCTGGTCGCCGCGCTGACCGGCGACGACGCCGAATTCCACGCGCTGCCCCGGCTTGAGGGCGTCGACTCCGGCGGGGAGCACCGACGAGTGCACGAAGACGTCGCCGCCGTCGTCACGGGAGAGAAAGCCGAAGCCCTTCTCGCTGTTGAACCATTTGACCTTGCCGGTAGGCACGTCCGTCCTCGTCCTCGTACTCGATGGGTGCGCCGGGGCTGCACCGAAAACAACCCGTGGCTCTGAAAGAGATACAGCGGGTCACCTGCCCGCGGTGCACCAAGGCTAATGGGCCACGGCCCGGTGACAAGCCGTCTCCTGTCCGTTCCTCCCGGCCAGGGAACTACCCTGGCCGAATGCGTAGCGAAACCCTTTCGGCTCCGACTTCGGCCCCGACGGACGAACCCGCTCCGGGTGACGGTCTGGTCCGGGCCGGTGCGGTCCTCTTCATCATCGGCGCGGTCGCGACCCTGGTCACGGTGGCTCCGCTGTTCCTCGGGAGCACGCCGTTCCCGACGGTCGCGTACCTCGTCTCGATGCTGATGGGCGTCGGATTCCTGGTCGCCGCGGCCGGCGTGCTGCGGTCGATCGCCGCGCAGCGCCGCCGGGCGCGGGTCGTCCAGGCGGCGGCCGGTCAGCCGCGGTAGCCGGCCAGGTACCCCTGCCACCAGGCCCGGAAGTCCGTCAGGTCGGTGAGGACGACGTCCGCGCCGGCCGCGCGCAGCTCTTCGGGGGCGCACGGGCCGGTGGCGACGGCGACCGAGAACGCGCCGGCGGTACGGGCCCCGCGCACGTCGCCGACGTGGTCTCCCACGTACACCTTCGCGCCGTGGGCGCGCAGCGCCTCCGCCTTGCCCTCGGCCCACAGGTCGCCGGCGAGGGCGTCCGGCTCCATGCCGAGGTGGGTGAGGTGCAGCTTGGCGTGCGGCGCGTTCTTCGCGGTGACGACGATGGTCCGGCCGCCCGCCTCGGAGACGGCCTGAATCGCATCCCGCGCGCCGGGCATCGGGACGGTCGGCTCGATGGCGTACCGCCCGTAGAACTCGCGGTAGCGCACCACCATCTCCGGGACCCGCTCCTGCGGGAACCAGTGCGCGAGCTCCTGCGCCAGCGGCGGGCCGAGCCGGGTGACGACCAGGTCGGCGTCGATCGGGACGCCGACGTCGACGGAGAAGGCCTCGAAGGCGGCCTTGATGCCGGGGCGGGTGTCGAGGAGGGTCAGGTCGAGGTCGAAGCCGACCGTGGGGGCGCCGCTACGAGAATCCATGCGGCCATTCTGCCCAGGTGTTCGAATCGCGCCTTCGCCGCCCGGAGGACGCTCGGGCGGCACGCCAGGCGGAAGGTCAGGCGCCCGGTCACGCGACCTTGAGCAGGAGCTTTCCGGTGCTCGTACGGGAGCCCATCAGGCGGTGTGCCTCGGCCGCGTCCGCGAGCGCGAACTCGGCTGTGACCGGGAGGGTGACCGTGCCCTCGGCGACCTTGGCGAAGGCCCGGTCGGCGAGGGCGCGCAGGGCGTCGGGGCCGGTCTTCGCGAGCGTGAGGATGGAGAAGCCCGAGACGCTGAGCCCGGTGGGGTAGAGCTCGGGCTGGCCGACCCGCCACGGCTCGGCGGAGCCGGCGTTGCCGAAGGAGACGAGCCGGCCGAAGACGGCGAGGGAGGCGAGCGTGGCCTTGAAGGTCTCGCCGCCGACCGGGTCGAGGGCGAGGTCGACCCCGCGCTCGCCGGTGGCCGCGCGGACCGCCTTCTCCAGGGCGCGCGGGTCGCGCTCGAAGTCGCCGACGAACAGCTCGTCGTAGCCGAAGCCGCGGGCGACCTCCGCCTTGGCGGCCGACGACACCGTGCCGTACACCGCGCCCGCGCCGGCCGCCTTCGCGAGCTGGCCGACGGCGGTGCCGATGCCGCCGGCGGCGCCGTGCACGAGGACGGTCTCGCCCGGCTGGAGCCGGCCGACCGCGTGGACCAGGGCCTGGGCGGTGGGCAGGACGGTGGGGAGGGTGGCGGCGGTCCGCAGGTCGACGCCGGCCGGGACCGGGAAGACGGTCGCCGCGTCGGCCACCGCCACCTCGGCGTAGCCGCCGCTCTCGGTCAGGGCGGCCACCTCCTGGCCGACGGCGAGGCCGGTGACGCCCGCGCCGAGCGCCCGGACCCGGCCGGAGACCTCCAGGCCGGGGCGGAACGGCAGGGCCTCGACGCGGTAGCCCTCGGAGCGCGCCTTGAGGTCGGCGAAGTTCACCCCCGCGTACGCCACGTCGATGCTGACCTGTCCGGGACCGGACGCGGGGACGTCGGCGTCCACCGTCTTCAGGACCTCGGGACCGCCGTACTCACCAAACTCGATCGCGCGCATGCCGCACCTCCGGCTCGACTGTTCTCGACTGTTCAATGAAAAGCGAACACTGGCGACTGTATGATCCGGATCGAACACTCCGCAAGGGCAGAGCCCACGATCCCGGGAGGACGACACGTGACCACGCCCCGCCACCGGGCCGCGCCCGAGCACACCCACCCCGACGACGTCCCCGTCCTCACCGCCCTCGCCGCCCTCGCCGACCCCGTGCGCCTCGCCCTCGTGCGCGAGCTCGCCGGGTCGGAGGAGTGGAGCCGTGCCTGCGGCGGCTTCGACGTGCCCGTCGGCAAGGCGGCCCTCAGCCACCACTTCGCGGTGCTGCGCGCGGCCGGCCTCGTCGAGCAGCGCGACCAGGGCCCCAAACGGGTCAACCGGCTGCGCCGCCCCGAGTTCGACGTCCGTTTCCCGGGCCTGCTCGACCTCGTCCTGCGCGACGAACAGCAGGCCTGACGAACAGCCGGGCTGACGGCCGGCTGGGCTGACGGCCGGCTGGGCTGACGGCCGGCAGGGCTAGGGAGTCCGGCGCCGCGCGCGCCAGAGCAGGAACAGCGCCGAGGCGACGGCCGCGGCCCGCAGGGTCCAGGGCCAGGTGTCGCCGATCGCCGCGCCCATCCCCGTACTGCCCACCGGGACCGGCGGGCCCCAGCGGCCCTCCACCCGGCCCCACAGCCAGCCGACCCCGCATGCCACGGCGAGGCCAGGGGCGACGAAGACCGCTCCGCGGCGCTCCCGGGAGAAGTACGCGATGAGCCAGCCGACCGCGAGCGGGACCAGGGAGCCGAGGGCGGCGCCCGCGAGCAGCAGCGCCGCGGCGATCAGGAGCAGCGGACTGCCGAAGCGCGGGAACGCGCGGAGCCGGGCGAGACGACGCGGTTCCGCTTCCGGGGCTTCGGCCCCGGCCTCCTCGTCCTGCGGCTCCTCGTCCAGGTCCTCCTCGGCGGGCGGCGGCTTCAGTATCTCGGGGATCTCCACGCCGCCGACGAAGCCCGGGACCTGCCCGGTGGCCGTCGCGGCGTCGTCGAAGACGGTGACCACGGCGTCACCCCGCCACCAGTCCCCCGGACGCGGTTCCGGCACGGCCGGCGGCGTCACCCGCCCCGCCGCCTCGTCCGACGTCACTCGCCCTGCCGCCCCGTCCGACGACGCCCGGCCCGCCGCCTCGTCCGGCGCCGCCCCGTCCGACGTCACCCTGCCCGCCGCCTCGTCCCGCGTCACTCGCCCCGCCGCCTCGTCCGGCGTACCCGGCTCGCCCGGGATGCCCTGCGGCATCGCCGGCGCCGCCTCGCCCCTGGCGTCCGGGCGGCGCCCGCTCTCCCGGTCGTTCTCGATCCCCTCGGTCCCCACGGCACGACGTTAGCGCCTGGACAGGGGCTAACGTGGTCCGGATGGGGATCGGTGAGCTCGACCGGGAGGCGCACGTGCCCGAAGGATCTGGCGGCGGGACGGGTGGCGGGACCGGCGTCGGCGCGGCCGCGCCACGCACCCTCGCGGAGGCGCTGCGCGCCGGCGGCGACGACACACTCACCGCCCTGCTGCGGGCCCGCCCTGACCTGCTCTCGCCGGTCCCGAACGACCTGACGCAGCTGGCCACCCGGGCCGGCACGCGCGCCTCGGTCGTCCGGGCGCTCGAACGGCTCGACCGCTTCGCGCTGCAGACCGCCGAGGCCCTCGCCGTGGCACCGGACGCCGCCCCGTACCCCGTGCTCCTCGGCCTGATGGCCGGCGACGCCGGTGACGCGGAGATCGAGGCGGCGCTGCCGCGCGCCGTCGCGCTGCTGCGCGAGCAGGCGCTCGTCTGGGGCGACGACGAGCGGCTGCGGCTCGTGCGGACCGCGCGCGAGCTGCTCGCGCCGTCGGCGCAGCACCCCTCGCCGACCGGGCTCGGGCCGACGGTCGCGGAGGCGACGGCCGGGATGTCGCCGGGCCGGCTCCAGGAGATCATCGCGGCGGCCGGGCTGCCGACGACGCACGACCCGGTGTCGGCGGTGGCGGCACTCACGGAGCTCTTCACCGACCGGACGAGGATGGCGGCGCTGCTCGACACGGCGCCGCCCGAGGCGCTGACGGTCCTCGACCGGCTGGTGTGGGGCCCGCCGTACGGCGAGGTCACGCCCGACCCGACGGCGCCGGTGCGCTGGCTGCGCGACCGGGGTCTGCTGCTGCCCGTCTCGGCCCGCACCGTCGTCCTGCCGCGCGAGGCGGCGCTGCATCTGCGCGGCGGGCGCGCGCACGCGGCGCCGGAGCCGGTGGCGCCGGAGATCGCGGTCACCCGCGAGTACCGTCCACAGGTGGTGGACAACGCGGCCGCCGGGCAGGCGTACGCGGCGCTGGCCACGGTCGAGGAGCTGCTGAAGTCCTGGAACCAGGGCGGCCCGCCGGTGCTGCGCGCCGGCGGCCTCGCCGTACGCGACCTCAAGCGCACCGCCGCCACGCTCGACGTGCCGGAGCAGACCGCCGCCTTCTGGCTGGAGCTGGCCTACGGGGCCGGCCTGCTCGCCTCCGACGGCGAGGCGGACGAGAAGTACGCCCCCACCCCCGCGTACGACGACTGGCTCGACCTCCCGCCCGCCGAGCGCTGGTCCCGGCTCGCCGCCACCTGGCTCGCCGCCACCCGCACCCCCGGCCTCGTCGGCGCCCAGGACGCCAAGGGCCGCACCCTGGCCGCCTTCGGCCCGGGCCTGGACCGCGGCGCGGCGCCGGAGGTGCGCCACCGGGTGCTGGCCCTGCTCGCGACGCTGCCGCCGGGAGCGGCGGCGGACCGGGAGTCGGTGCTCGCGCGGCTGCGCTGGGACCGGCCGCTGCGCGGCGCGGCGGGCGCGGGCGCGGGCGACCTGCGCGAGCGCATCGCCGCCTGGACCCTGGAGGAGGCCGAGCAGCTCGGCGTCACGGGGCGCGGCGCGCTCGCCACGCCCGCCCGCGCGCTGCTCAACCTGCCGCTCGCGGAGGCCGCGCCCGCGAGCGGTCATCCCGGCGACTGCGAGCCGGCCGTCGCCGCCTCCCGCGCGGCGACGCTCCTCGCGCCGCTGCTCCCGGAGGCCGTGGACCACGTGCTGCTCCAGGCGGACCTGACGGCCGTCGCGCCCGGACCGCTGCGGCGGCCGCTCGCCGAGACGCTGTCCGTCCTCGCCGACGTGGAGTCCAAGGGCGGCGCGACCGTGTACCGCTTCACCCCCGCCTCCGTACGCCGGGCGCTCGACGCCGGGCGCAGCGCGTCCGACCTGCACGACTTCCTGACGGCGCACTCGCGCACGCCCGTACCGCAGCCGCTCGCGTACCTCATCGACGACGTGGCCCGCAGGCACGGACATCTGCGGGTCGGGGCGGCGTCCTCGTACGTGCGCTGTGACGACGACGCGATGCTCGGCGAGATCCTCGCGGACAAGCGGTCGGCCGGGCTCGGCCTGCGCCGCCTCGCGCCGACGGTGCTCGCCGCGCAGTCGGATCCGACGGCGCTCCTGGAGGGGCTGCGGGCGATGGGGTACGCGCCGGCGGCCGAGTCGGCGCAGGGCGATGTGCTGATCACCCGCGCCGACGCGTACCGGACCCCGGACCGGATCCCGCCCGCGCCCGTGCCGGACGGGCCGCCGGTGCCGGACGCGACGATGCTGACGGCCGCGGTGAAGGCGATCCGGGCGGGCGACCGGGCGGCGACGGTGGTGCGCAAGGAGCCGGCCGCCACCCCCGTCGCGGCCGGTTCCCTGCCCCGCACCTCCGCCGCCGAGACCCTCGCCACCGTCCAGGCCGCGGCGCTCACCGGCTCGGCGGTGTGGATCGGCTACGTCAACGCCGACGGCGCGGCGAGCCAGCGGGTCATCGCGCCCGTGCGGGTCGAGGGCGGCTTCGTGACCGGCTACGACCACACGGCCGACGAGGTCCGCACGTATCCGCTGCACCGGATCACGGGCGTGGCGGAGCTCGCCGACGAGGAGATCTAGAGCGCGAAGGTCGTGATCACCGCCGCGTGGTCGGACGGCCATTCATTGGCGGCGTGGTCCGGCCAGGGGCGGGGCTCGCCCGTGACGAGGGTGCGCGAGCCGAGGACGCGCAGGCCGCGGCCGTTGTGCAGGACGTAGTCGATGCGGTCCTGCGGCTCGGGGCGGCCGGCGTGCGGTCAGGCGCGGGGGTTCACGAGCCGTCCCGGGTCGACCTTCAGCGGGAACGGCGCGTCGATCGACGTCTCCTGGCCCGCCTCTGCCACGGTCCGCTCCACGTAACGCCCGTCGACCAGTTCCGAGACGACCAACGCCGGCACCGGCTCCAGCTCAAGACGCCACAGGTGCTCGATGTTCGCCTCCGCGTAGTACGGCGGCTTGAGCAGCCGGTCGGTGCGGCGGCCCGACGACGAGGGCGAGACGATCTCGACGACGAGCAGGACCGCCTCGGCGTCGACCGTGACCGGGTCCTCGGCCGCGGCGGCGGCCTCGACCACGACGATGTCGGGGATGAAGAGCCCGTCGGGAAGGACGACGTTCACCGCTTCGAGTACTTCGGCCGACACACCCGCGGCCTGGACCGCAGCGTCCAGCAGGGCCCACAGGCGCGACGACGCCCGCTGGTGCTTGAATCCCGGAGCCGGAGACATCAAGAGAGCTTCCCCCATCAATTCACGCCGTTCACCGCGGTCCTCCCCCAGAGCCATGACCTGCTCTATCGTCCAGGGCCCGTAGTGCGGATCGTGCGCGACGCTCATCTCGCCACCTCCCTCTCAGCGGTCTGCCGTCTCCAGTCTGGCAGAGCCCTCCGACAGCGGGGCTGCGATGAACCGCAGCCACTCCGGCGTGACGCCCACCAGGCTGTCCCGCACCGTCCGCCCCGGCCCCGCCTCGATCGCCACGAGCGACGGCACCGCGAGCACCGCGCAGCCCGCCGCCTCCGCCGAGGCGACGCCGGTCGGGGTGTCCTCGACGGCCACGCAGCGCGCGGGCTCGACGCCGAGGGCACGGGCGGCGGCGAGGTACGGCTCGGGCTCGGGCTTGGTCGTCTCGGTGTCGTCCGCGGTGACCGAGACCGCGAAGCCGGGCGCGCCGAGGGCCGTCAGCGCGGCGATCACGGTGTCGGCGACGGCGCGCGGCGAGGCGGTGACGAGGGCGGTGGGGACGCCCGCGTCGGCCAGCGCGGTCAGCAGGTCGAGCGCGCCGGGCCGGGGCACGACGCCGGCGTGGACCCGGTCGGCGAACTCCCGGTGCAGCGCGGCCGCCAGTTCGCCGGAGTCGGCGCCCGTGGCCGCGGCGAGCCAGTCGGCCGTGTGCTCGACGGCACGGCCGAGGACGTCGGGCCGGTCGGCGTCCGTCAGCGGCCGGCCGGCGACCTGTTCCACGGCCTCCCACCACAGGCCCTCGGTGTCGACGAGCGTGCCGTCCATGTCGAACAGGACGGCGTGGAGGGGGAGTTCGGGATTCACGTGCGTCAGCGTCACTTTCTCTTCTTCTACGGGCGGCGCGGCTATCGGCGCGCGGCGACGAGGACCGGGCGCTCGCGCAGGGTCACCGTCACAGCATCCCCCGCCGCGAAGGCGGCCGCCTCGTGCGTGGGCAGGTCGGCCTTGATCTCGGTGGCGTCGGCGAGCCGCACGGTGAGCCGGGTGGTCGCGCCGAGGAAGGCCGTCCCGACGACCCGGGCCGAGCAGGCGCCGTCCGCCGCGACCCGTACGTCCTCCGGCCGTACGAGCACGTCCACGTCCTTCGTCCCCGCCGGGGCCTCGCCGTCGACGGGCAGACGACGGCCGAGTACCTCGACGGTGCTGCCGTCGAGGTGTCCGGGGATCCGGCTCATGGTGCCGACGAACTCGGCGACGAAGGCGGTCGCGGGCCGCCCGTACAGCTCCGCGGGCGGGGCGCACTGCTCCAGACGGCCGGCGCGCATGACGGCGACCCGGTCGGCCATCGACAGCGCCTCCTCCTGATCGTGCGTCACGAAGAGGGTGGTGATGCCGAGTTCCTGCTGGATGCGGCGGATCTCGTCGCGGAGCGTGAGCCGCACCTTGGCATCGAGCGCGGAGAGCGGCTCGTCGAGGAGCAGCACCCGGGGGCGCAGGGCGAGGGCGCGGGCCAGGGCGATGCGCTGCTGCTGGCCGCCGGACAGCTGGTGGGGGAAGCGGTCGCCCTTGTCGCCGAGGCCGACGAGCTCCAGCAACTCGGCGGCGGTGGCGCGTCGTTCGGCCTTGCCGACCTTGCGCATCCGCAGCCCGAAGGCGATGTTGTCGAGGACGCTGAGGTGCGGGAAGAGGCTGTACGACTGGAAGACCATGCCGGCGTCGCGACGGTGGGCGGGCACCTCGGTGATGTCCTTGCCGTCGACGAGCACGGCGCCGGAGTCGGGGTGCTCGAAGCCGGCCAGCATGCGCATGGCGGTGGTCTTGCCGCAGCCGGACGGGCCCAGCAGCGCGAGGAGTTCGCCGGGCGCGACGGTCAGGTCGAGCCCGTCGAGGGCCGTGGTGGCGCCGAACTGACGGCGCAGCCCGCGGAATTCGACGGTGGCGGCGTCCGTGTCCGTACGCGGCGCGAGGGGAGCGGTCACGGTCATGGTCATCCCTTGGAGGTGCGAGTACGGCGTCCGCCGGCCCCGGAGAGGGCCAGGAGCAGCAGCCAGGTGACGAGGAGGCTGAGGACGGAGACGGCCACGGACATCTGGGCCTGGGAGCCGCTGATGTCCACGATCCACACGGCGAACGGCCGGAAGCCGAGCAGCTGGGCGACCGTGTACTCGCCGAGGACCAGGGCCAGGGTGAGGAAGCAGGCGTTCATCAGCGCGCCGCGCAGGTTGGGCAGGACGGCCTTGACGAGTGCCTGGGGCCAGTTCGCGCCGCAGCTGCGGGCGGCCTCGACGAGGGTGCGGACGTCGACGGCCTGGAGTCCGGCGTCGAGGGCGCGGTAGGTGAAGGGCAGCGCCATCACCACGTACGCGAGCACGAGCACGACGGGGAAGTCGGGGTTCTGCAACGCCACGAACGTCTGGAAGAGAGGCGTACGGGAGAGGTGCTCCGGGCCCCACTTCAGGACCGTGCCGATGGCGGCGACGAACGCGATGGGCGGCACCACCAGCGGCAGCGAGCAGACCGCCTCGACGACGGGCTTCAGCCGGGGCGCGCCGAGCCGCAGGGCCACCATGGCGGGGATCATGAGGAGCAGCACCACGGCGATGGTGACCGCCGCGAGCCCGAGCGACAGCAGCAGGCTGGTGGTGAAGCCCTCGGTGCCGATGATCTTCGTGTACGCGTCGAAGGTGACACCCTGGCCGGGCACGTCGACGGTGAAGATCACGGAGGCGGCGAGCGGCACCAGGAAGTAGAGCCCGGCGAGCCCCAGGACCGGCAGGCGCCACGCGTTGTTCGTGCGGTTCAGGCGAGCCATCGGGTGCTCCGGCGTTGCAGGGGCAGATAGACCGCCATGACGAGCCCGGCGATGACGACCATGTCGACGCTGAGGGCGAGCGCCACGTTCTCCTGGCCGACGAGGACGTTGCCGGAGATGGCGTCGGAGATCTGCAGGGTGACGAGCGGGACGGCGCTGCCGACCATCGCGGCGGCGGTGGCGTACGCGGCGAAGGCGCTGCCGAAGAGCAGCACGAGACCGCCGAGCAGGCTCGGCAGCAGCACCGGCAGGGCCACGTGCCGCCAGTACTGGAAGGCGGTGGCGCCGTTGTTGCGGGCGGCCTCGCGCCACTGGACGCGCAGGCCGTCGAGGGCGGGCGTGATGGTGAGCACCATCAGCGGGATCAGGAAGTACAGGTAGACCAGGACCAGGCCCCAGAAGCTGTAGAGGCTCCAGCCCTTGTCGGCGAGGCCGAGGTGCTGGGTGAGCACACCGGAGTTGCCGAGGGTGGCGACGAACGCGAAGGCGAGCGGCACGCCGCCGAAGTTCGCGAGCACGCCGGAGGCGGTCAGCACGGCCTCGCGCAGCGCGCGGGAGCCGGAGGACACGACGGCCTGGGCCAGCGGCAGCCCGAGCAGCGCGGCGAGGCCGGCGGCGGTCGCGGAGAGCTTGACGCTGCCGAGCAGGGCGGTGAGGTACGCGCCCTGGAGGGAGGCGGTCAGGTTCCCCGTACCGAACGAGCTCGCGCCGGTGGCCGGGTCGTCGACGGTGAGGGCGCCGGCGAGCATGGCGACGGCGGGGATGCCGAAGGCGATCGCGACGAAGGCGAGCAGCGGGACGGCGGCGAGCCAGGCGGGGGCGCGGCGGCCCCGCCGCCGCCGGGCCCGGGAGGGCTCGGCGGCGGCGGTCACCGTGAGGGTGTCACTGGTCATCCGGAGACGGCCTTGCCCCAGCCCTGCGCGAGGGCCGTCTTGGCCTTGGCCTGCTGGGCCTCGGTCGGGAAGGACGGGACGCCGGAGACGGCGGGCAGCTTCAGGGAGGCGTCCTTGTCGAGGGTGCCGGCCTTGTCCATGGCGGGCATCAGGGCCGGGCGGGCGAAGCCCTTGAGCCACAGGTTCTGGCCCTCGGCGCTGTAGACGTACTCCTGCCACAGGCGGGCGGCCGCCGGGTGCGGGGCGTCCTTGTTGACGGCCTGCGAGTAGTACATGGCGTAGCGGCCGTCGGTGGGGACGGCGACCTTCCAGTCGAGGCCCTTGGTCTTGAACTCCTGGGCGTAACCGGCGTTGAGGTAGTCCCAGTCGATGGAGATGGGCGTCTCGCCCTTCTCGACGGTGGCCGGGGTGGACTCGACGGGCGTGTAGTTGCCGTTCTTCTTCAGCTGGGCGAAGAAGTCGAGGCCGGGCTGGATGTCGTCGAAGGAGCCGCCCTGGGCGAGCGAGGCCGCGTAGACGCCGGCGAAGGCGGAGCCGGACTTGGTGGGGTTGCCGTTGAGGGCGACCTGGCCCTTGTACTCCGGCTTGAGGAGGTCCTTGAAGGTGGTCGGGCAGTTCTTGACGCGCCCGGCGTCGCAGCCGATGGAGACGTAGCCGCCGTAGTCGTTGTACCAGCGGGCCTTCGGGTCCTTCTGGCCCTCGGGGATGTCGGCGTAGTTCGCGACCTTGTACGGGGCGAACAGGCCCTGCTGGGCGCCACTCAGCGCGAAGGAGCTGCCGAGGTCGAGGACGTCGGGGGCGCGGTCCTGGCCCTTGCGGGAGGTGACGGCGTTGATCTCGTCCTGGCTGGAGGCGTCGGGGTTCTCGACCTCCACCTTGATGCCGTACTTCTTCTGGAACCCGTCGATGATCGCGCCGTAGTTGGCCCAGTCGCGGGGCAGCGCGATGGCGTGGAGCGTGCCCTCCTTCTTGGCCGCCGTGACGAGCGCGTCCATGCCGCCGAAGTCGGCGGCGGAGGTGGCGGTGGCGGCGTTCTTGCCGTCGGGCGTGGTGGTGCCGTTCTCGGGGGCGGCGCCGCAGGCGGTGAGGGCGAGCGCGGCGACAAGGGCGAGAGAGCCGCCGAGGGCGGCCTTTCTCGGGAGGGTCGCGGGGACGGACACGAGCTTCTCCAGGGAGGTCGGGGGATCGACTTGTCTGAACAAGTCGGCTTCAGTACGCCCGGAGTCGGTGTCCTGAAAGTGAACGCGAAAGGAACGCCCGCCCGCGATTCCCTGCACATTAGCGGCGCTTTTCAGCCAGCACCGGCGTGGTGGAGACCTGCCGAAACCCTCGATTACGCTGCTGTACGTGCGCACAAGCAGAGCACCAGCTGCGCACATGCCTGCACCCGGCAGAAGGAGGGGACATGACGGCGCGTCACGAACAGATCGCCGCCGAGCTGCGGCGGGCGATCCAGCGCGAGGAGTACGCGGTCGGATCCCGGCTGCCCACCGAGACGGAACTCGCCACCCAGTACGGCGTCTCCCGCGGCACCGTCCGCCAGGCCGTCGCCGCCCTCACCGCCGAGGGCCTCATCGGCTCCCGCCAGGGCGCCCGCCGCGTCGTCCTGGCCCGCGGCCGCAGCCAGAGCTTCGCCGAACTGCGCAGCTTCGCCCAGTGGGCGCAGGCGATGGGCCGCACCGCGACCGGCCACGTCATCAGCCAGCAGTACCACCCGGCCACCGCCGAGGACGCGACCCGCCTCCAACTCCCGCCCGGCACTCCCGTATTGGGCGTCCTCCGGCTGCGCGGCCTGGACGGCGAACCGGTCCTCGTCGAACGCAGCGTCTACGCCGACTGGATCTCCCCCGCCGTCGCCGCCATCGACCCCGACTGCGCCTCGGTCACCCAGCGCCTCTACGACGACACCGGCCTCGTCTTCGCCCACGGCGAGCACGTCATCGACGCGATCGCCGCCGGCGCCCGGGACGCCGCCCTCCTCGCCGTCCGCCGCACCAGCCCCCTCCTGCGCGTCCGCCGCGTGACCACGACCCACGACGGCCGCCCCGTGGAATGGTCGGACGACCGCTACCGCCCGGACGCGGTGAGCTTCACGGTGCACAACGCGATCGGCCACAACGCGCTGGTCCGGACGACGGCGGGGTGACTGCCCGCCCGGGCGGCTGACCACGACTGTCAGTCCAGCTCGTGCACCACCCGCACCCGCGCCTCGACCGCGGCGAGTTCGGAAGGCGCGAGCAGGCCCAGCACGCGGCGCAGGCGCGGTGTGCCGACCGTGTGCAGCTCGGTGCAGGCGACGTACGACTCCGCGTACTTCTTCAGCCCGCTCTCCGGGCCGACCGCGACATGGGTCTCCACGGGCCCGGACGTGCCCGTGATCAGCGCGACGGTGATCCCGGACAGACGGCGGGAGATCCTGTTGGCCGTCAGTACGACGACGGGACGGGGTCCGATCGGCTGCGGAAAGGCGCACACCCACACCTGCCCCCGCAGCGGGGGCGTCGGCACGGTGACCACGCCTAGAACTCCGCGGCGTCGGCCGCCGCGAGGTCCGCCTCGGTGACCAGCTCGTCGAGGAGTGGACGCGGGGCTCCGCCCTCGCCGTAGAAGCGCGCGATGTTCCGCGCCGCCTCGATCTGACGCGCCTCGCGATGCAGGAGGCGGATGGCCTCCCGCAGGGCGTCCGACGTGGATTCCAGGCGCAGTATGGCCATGGTCTCCCTCAGGTCCGCCCAGTCCTGCCGCGACAGCCTGACCTGGGCAGGGGTGCCTGCCGACTCGGCCGAACGTCCAGCCATGGCTCACCTCGCACTCGCGCCACGCGTACGGGCCGGCCGTACGCGTATGACAACTGTCTTACGAGCATCCCACACCCCGCCCTTACCGGCGCCGATGCGGCAGACTGGATGTTTGGCCGCACGGAAGGGGAACCACGCAACGTGAACGGTCCACTCATCGTCCAGAGCGACAAGACGCTCCTCCTGGAGGTCGACCACGAGCAGGCCGACGCCTGCCGGCGGGCGATCGCGGCGTTCGCCGAGCTGGAGCGGGCGCCCGAGCACATCCACACGTACCGGGTGACGCCGCTCGGGCTGTGGAACGCGCGGGCGGCCGGGCACGACGCCGAGCAGGTCGTGGACGCGCTGGTGGAGTACTCCCGCTACCCCGTCCCGCACGCCCTGCTCGTCGACGTCGCCGAGACCATGGCGCGCTACGGCCGCCTCACGCTCAGCAAGCACCCCACCCACGGGCTCGTCCTCACCACCACCGACCGCCCCGTCCTCGAGGAGATCCTGCGGTCGAAGAAGGTCCAGCCGCTGGTCGGCGAGCGGATCGACCCCGACACCGTCGCCGTGCACCCCTCCGAGCGCGGCCAGATCAAGCAGACGCTGCTCAAGCTGGGCTGGCCGGCCGAGGACCTCGCCGGTTACGTGGACGGCGAGGCGCACCGGATCGACCTCGCCGAGGACGGCTGGGCCCTGCGCCCGTACCAGCAGCAGGCCGTCGAGGGCTTCTGGCACGGCGGCTCCGGCGTCGTCGTGCTGCCCTGTGGCGCGGGCAAGACGCTGGTCGGCGCCGGTGCGATGGCCCAGGCCAAGGCGACCACGCTGATCCTCGTCACGAACACCGTCTCCGCCCGCCAGTGGAAGCACGAGCTGGTGAAGCGGACCTCGCTCACCGAGGACGAGATCGGCGAGTACAGCGGCGCGAAGAAGGAGATCCGCCCGGTCACCATCGCCACGTACCAGGTCCTCACCACCAAGCGGAAGGGCATCTACCCCCACCTGGAGCTCTTCGACTCCCGCGACTGGGGCCTGATCGTCTACGACGAGGTGCACCTGCTGCCGGCGCCCGTCTTCAAGTTCACCGCCGACCTCCAGGCCCGCCGCCGCCTCGGCCTCACGGCCACGCTCGTCCGCGAGGACGGCCGCGAGTCCGACGTCTTCTCCCTCATCGGCCCGAAGCGCTTCGACGCGCCGTGGAAGGAGATCGAGGCGCAGGGCTACATCGCGCCCGCCGACTGCGTCGAGGTACGGGTCGACCTGACCGACTCCGAGCGGCTGGCGTACGCGACGGCCGAGGCGGAGGAGAAGTACCGCTTCTGCGCCACGACGGCGACCAAGCGCAAGGTCACCGAGGCGCTGGTGAAGAAGTTCGCCGGGCAGCAGATCCTGGTCATCGGCCAGTACATCGACCAGCTCGACGAGCTCGGCGCCCACCTCGACGCCCCGGTGATCAAGGGCGAGACCTCGAACGCGCAGCGCGAGAAGCTCTTCGACGCCTTCCGCAACGGCGAGCTCAACGTCCTCGTCGTGTCCAAGGTCGCCAACTTCTCCATCGACCTGCCCGAGGCCACCGTCGCCATCCAGGTCTCCGGCACCTTCGGCTCCCGCCAGGAGGAGGCCCAGCGCCTCGGCCGCGTCCTGCGCCCGAAGGCCGACGGCCACCAGGCGCACTTCTACTCGGTCGTCGCGCGCGACACCATCGACCAGGACTTCGCGGCACACCGCCAGCGGTTCCTGGCGGAGCAGGGGTACGCGTACCGGATCGTGGACGCGAGCGAGCTGCTCACGAGCGAGTGACGTGGGCGGGGCGGGGGCGAGGCCCTCGCCCCGGCCGCGCCCGGGACCCGCGCGGGACCACGGGGCCGGGGCCGGGCCCTCGCCGCGGCCGCGCCCTGGACCCGCGCGGGACCAGGCCGTCGCTCCGGCGCCGGGACCAGGCCCTCGCCGCGGCCGCGCCCGGTCCCGCCCGGGTCCCGCGCGGGTGAAAACCATTCGCTCCCGGCCCCCGCCCGGCGTTACACTCGCCAGCTTCCCCGCCTCCCTCTGCGGAGTGCCGCCGTCCGGTCGGAAACCGGCGGCCACCTTGACGTGTCCGCGTACCCGCCCCGGAGGCTTCACCATGTCCGCAGACGTCCCCGACGACCTTCTCGCGCGCGAGCGCGCGCACCTCAGCGCCTCCCGCGCCGCCCTGCGCGCGATGCGCGAGGACGTGGAGTCGCTCGACATCAAGGACGTCACCGCGAACTGGGTGAACGCGGTCATCCTCACCCGGCAGATCGAGGACCGCATCAAGGCGCTCGCCGACCTCGCCGACACGCCGCTCTTCTTCGGCCGGCTCGACTACCTGCACACCACCCAGGAGGGCCAGCGCTTCTACATCGGACGCCGGCACGTGCACGACGCCGACGGCGACCCGATGGTGATCGACTGGCGCGCGCCGGTCTCGCAGCCGTTCTACCGGGCGTCGAAGAAGGACCCGCAGGACGTCGGCCTGCGCCGGCGGTTCGGTTACACGGGCGGCGAGCTCACCGCGTACGAGGACGAGCACCTCTCCGACCCCGCCGAGCTGGAACAGACCAGCCGCCTGCTCCAGGCGGAGATCGAGCGGCCGCGCGTCGGCCCCATGCGCGACATCGTCGCGACGATCCAGCCCGAGCAGGACGAGATCGTCCGCTCCGACCTGTCCGGCACGGTGTGCGTGCAGGGCGGTCCCGGCACCGGAAAGACCGCCGTCGGCCTGCACCGCGTCGCGTACCTCCTCTACGCGCACCGCGAGCGGCTCGCCCGCACCGGCACGCTCGTCATCGGGCCGAACCGTTCCTTCCTCCACTACATCGAGCAGGTGCTGCCCGCGCTCGGCGAGCTGGAGGTGCAGCAGGCGACGGTCGACGACCTCGTCGCCCACGTCGAGGTGCGCGGTACGGACGAGGCGGCGACCGCCGTCGTCAAGGGCGACGCCCGGATGGCGGAGGTGCTGCGGCGCGCGGTGTGGGCGCACGTGAAGCTGCCGACGGAGCCGCTGATGGTGGTGCGCGGCTCGCGGCGCTGGCGCGTCCCGGCGTACGAGATCGAGGAGATCGTCCGGGAGCTCACGGACCGCGACATCCGCTACGGCGCGGCCCGCGAGGCCCTGCCGCAGCGCATCGCGCACGCCGTGCTCGTACGGATGGAGCAGGCCGGCGAGGCCCCGGACGACCGGGTGCAGAACGCGGTCGCGCGCAACGCGGCCGTGAAGGCCGTCGTGAAGGAGTGCTGGCCGGCCGTCGACCCGGCCAAGCTGGTGCTGCGGCTGCTCGGCGACGCGGAGTTCCTGGCCGAGCACGCCGCCGGGATCCTCGACGAGGACGAGCAGAAGGCGCTGCTGTGGGCCAAGCCGTACCGCAGCGTGAAGTCGGCGAAGTGGTCGGCGGCGGACGCGGTCCTCATCGACGAGGCCCGCGACCTGATCGAGCGCACGCACTCGCTCGGCCACGTCGTCGTCGACGAGGCCCAGGACCTGTCCCCGATGCAGTACCGCGCGGTGGGCCGGCGCTGCTCGACCGGCTCGGCCACGGTCCTCGGCGACCTCGCGCAGGGCACCACCCCGTGGGCGACGGAGAGCTGGGCGCAGGCCCTCACGCACCTGGGCAAGCCGGAGGCGCACGTCGAGGAGCTGACGGCCGGCTTCCGCGTGCCGCGCGAGGTGATCGCGTACGCGTCGCGGCTGCTGCCGCACATGTCGCCGGGGCTCGCGGAGGTCAAGTCCGTGCGTGAGAACCCGGGTTCGCTGGTCATCCGGCGGAGTGACGACCTCGACGGCGACGTGGTGGCGGCCTGCGTGGACTCCCTCCGCCACGAGGGCTCCATCGGCCTCATCGCCGCCGACGCCCGCATCGCCCCGCTGGCGGCGGCCCTGGACGCGGCGGGCCTCGCGTACCTCTCCCCGGGTGAGGAGACCACGGCCGAGTCGCGCCTCACGCTCGTACCGGCGTCGCTCGCGAAGGGCCTGGAGTACGACTACGTGGTCCTGGACGAGCCGGCGGCGGTGGTGGACGGCGAGCCGGACGAACGGACGGGGCTGCGACGGCTGTACGTGGCGCTGACGCGTGCGGTGTCCGGCCTGACGGTCGTTCACGCGGCCGACCTGCCGGGGCAGTTGGGCTAGCGGTCGGGCCGGTTCGGCTCAGGCGTACTCAGGCGTACTCGGGAAGCGCCTGCGACCAGGCCCGCCGGGCCACGGCGGCGAGCACCGGGTTCTTCTCCCGGTATTCGTGCTCGGTCACGATGCCCCAGCACAGCGCCCAGCCCCGGCCGCGCGCCCAGGTCGCGTCGTCGACCTGGGCCGCCTCGCGGAAGAGGGGGCGGGTCTCGGGGGTGAAGAGGGTCCAGCCGGCCATCATGTCGCAGGCGGGGTCGCCGGCGCCGAGGCCGCCGAAGTCGATGACGGCGCTGAGCCGGCCGTCGCGGGTGAGCAGGTTGCCGGGCAGCAGGTCGCCGTGGACCCACACCGGCGCGCCCTCCCACTGCGGCAGGGCGAGCACCTCCGCCCAGGCGGCGGTCGCCTGCGCGGAGCCGAGGTCCCGCAGCGCCGCGGCCATCGCCCCGTCCTCCCACGCGGTCACCGGCCCGCCCCGGAACGACACCGGCGCCCCCGCCGCGTCCGCCGCCCGCAACGCCACCCCGAACCGCCCGAGCGCGACGGCCGCGTGCGCGAGATCCCGTACCGGCGCCTCGTACGCGTCGGCCCCCTCCAGCCACTCGTACACACCCCACGCCTGCCCGAACCCCTCCCCCGCCACCCCAACCCCCACGGGCACCGGCACCTCCAACGGCAACCCGGCGGCCAGCCCCGGCAGCCACCGCCCCTCCTTCTCCACCTGCCCGGCGGCCCACTCCGCCTTCGGCAGCCGCACGACGAGCCCGTCCCCGAGCCGGAACATGGCGTTGTCGGTCCCGGCGGAGACGACCTCCCGGAGCGGGAGGTGCGCCCACTGCGGGAACTGGGCGGCGACGAGACGGCGGACGAGCGCGGCGTCGATGAGGGTGTTCTCCATGCGCGGGAGGCTAACGAGGGCGCCGGAAGGGCCGCCACGGAGTTTGCGACGCCGTCCCTTCTCCGGGACGCGCTCCGCCACGTCCCGGTTTTGCTCGACGCCCAAGTAAGTACGGCGGGAGAGAACCTTCCCAACCCGCCCCCTCCGTCCCCCGTCGCCGGGGCTCCTCGGCGGCCAACTGGGGTGAATACACGATCGGGTGACGGATAGTCCGGAACCCGGACGGATGCGGTACGGTCGGCCGCAACAACGGCATATGCAATTCGGCCCCCGGCAGGACGGCAATCCTGACGAGGGCCTACCGATCAGGAAGAGCGAAGCTTCCAGATGGCTGATCCGCAGTCTAACGCGGCCGTGTCCGCGCATCCCGTTCCGTTCGACATCCCCGCCGACGCGCCACGCGCAGGAGTGATCCGCGTACGACACCGGCACCGCGACCGGTTCACCGTCGTCGGCAATCACCTCGCCCAGCACCCGAAGCTGTCCGCCGCGGCGATCGGCATCGGCGTGTACATCCAGTCGCTGCCCGATGGCGCCGACGTGACGGTGAAGCGGCTCACGCTGCGCTTTCGGGAGGGCGAGATCACGGTTCGGCGGGCGCTCAACGAGCTCGTGGCCGCCGGGTACTTGGAGCGGAGGCGGGTGGCGCTCGGGGGTGGGCGGTTCGCCACGCGGGTGATCTCGTATGACCGGCCCGGGGCGGCCGGTACCGACGCCGCCGCGCCCGCGCCCGCGCCCGTACGAGAGAAGCCCGCGCCGCCGCCCGTGAAGCCTCCGTCGCCGCCACCGTCGCCCGCGTCCGAGGTCGCCGCAGCCGTTCTGGCACGGTTGCGCACCGTGGACCCGCGGCTGCTGCTGTCCTGGCGGGACGTGCGGGAGCTGGCGCCCAGCGTCGACACGTGGCTCGGACAGGGGGTCGGGCCCGAGCAGGTCACGCGGACGCTGACGGCCGCGCTGCCGCCCGAGCACGTGCCCATTCACCAGCCGGCCCGCTTCCTCGCGTACCGGCTCGACTCCAGGCTGCCGCCGCCGCTGCCCGCCGAAGCGCCGGAGGCGCCCCGGCCGACGCCGCCCGCGCGGCCGCCGCTGGTGAGTTGCGACGGGTGCGAGCGGGCGATCCGGACGTACGACGAGAAGCCGATGTGCGCCGACTGCAGAGAAGCGGCGGCCTGAGGCCGCCCCAACCGCCCCCGTCTACGCGTCGATCGCCTCGCGCCACGTCCGTACCGCGTCCGCCGAGACTGGCGCCGTCCAGCCCTGGGGGCGGGCCGCGCCGCCGATGTGGAAGGCGGTGAGGCCGGCTGAGCGCAGGGCCGGGAGGTGGTCGAGGCGGAGGCCGCCGCCGACGAGGATCCGGGGTTCGTAGCCGGGCTCGTCCGCGCGGGCGGCCTCCGCGGCCAGGACGGGGAGGCCGTCGTCGACGCCGGTGGCGGCGCCCGCGGTGAGGTAGGTGTCGAGGCCCGGGAGGTCGGCGAGCTGCTTGCGGAGGGCGTCGCGGTCGGCGGCGCGGTCGATGGCGCGGTGGAAGGTCCAGCGGCAGCCGTCCAGTACGGCCATCAGGCGCTCGACCGCCACCAGGTCCGCGTCGCCGTCGGGCGTCAGGAAGCCCAGGACGAACTCGTCCGCGCCCGCCGCCCGCAGCTCCGACGCCCGCGCCACCAGTGCCTCGATGTCGCCGGCCGCGAAACCGTCCGTCAGCCTGAGCATCACGCGCAGCGGGATGTCCACCGCGGCGCGGATCGCGGAGAAGCCGGCCGTGGACGGGGTGAGCCCGTCCGCCGCCATGTCGGTGACCAGCTCCAGGCGGTCCGCCCCACCGGCCTGGGCGGCGACCGCGTCCGCCTCGTCGAGGGCGATCACCTCCAGCACTGCACGGTTGCTCATCGAGCCCATCCTCCACGGATCGCGCGGCCACCCGGAGGCGCCTACAGGTCTAGTCCAATGACCAGACTAGCCGTGTGCGTGGCCGCCCGCATCGTGTCCTGCCCCAGTCGTCGCACCCGTCTCACCCGTCACGCCCGTCGCACCCGCCCGCACGGTGAACGCCGCCGTCCGGACCTTCCCCTCGTGCTGGAAGTCGAGGAAGAGCCGGTACGTGCCGGTGCTCGGCGCCGTCGCCGTGAAGGAGACGTCCGGGCCGGGGCCGCCCTCGTTCGGGTGCACGTGCAGGTACGCCAGGTCGCCCTCGCGCAGCGCGACGAGGTGTCCGTACGCGC
The DNA here is from genome assembly GCF_044768205.1 of Streptomyces sp. NPDC101160. Lineage (NCBI taxonomy): Bacteria > Bacillati > Actinomycetota > Actinomycetes > Kitasatosporales > Streptomycetaceae > Streptomyces > Streptomyces sp. NPDC101160. The sequence goes on from NZ_JBIWPJ010000011.1 coordinate 86,838, forward strand.
CCAGGTACGGCTGGAGGTCCGTCACCGGCCTGCCCGCCCTGGTGACCGTGAGCCGCAGCTCGCCCGCCTTGCCCGGGTCGAGCGTGCCGCCGAGGCGGACCTGGTAGCCGTCGACGTCGGCGACCGGCACGACCGGCGGCAGCGGCTTCGGCGCGTACGCCCCCGGCACCGACAGGTCCGCGCCGAGCGTGACGCCCTTCGCGCCCGGCGCGGCCGGCTTGAAGTCGGCGAACGCCTTGTACGCGCCCGCGGCCGGCAGGTCCGCGTCGACCGACCAGGTGCCGTCGGCGGCGCGCACCGGGTGCAGGTGGCGGAAGACGGTGAGGTCGCGCGAGGCGACGATGAAGTGCAGCTCCTTGCCGTGCTCGGTGGTGAACGCGGTGACCTTCCGGCCGTTCGCGTCCTTGATGGAGAACTTCAGCGTGCTCCTGCCGGCCTGGGGGGCCGGGGTGTCGAGCGCGAGGGTGTAGCCGTTCTCGGAGACCTGGAGGCCGCCGGCCGCGGGCGCGTTCGCCGCCTCCGCGTGGCCCTCGTGGCCGCCGTGGCCACCCCCCTCGGGCGCGGCCGCCGCGTGGCCGCCGTGCTCCGACTTCGCCGGCTCCCCGACCGGGCCGACGCCCTTGCCGACCCCGTACGCGGTCCCGAAGGTCGCGGCGAGCGCGGCGGCAAAGGCAGTGATCTTCACTCCGGTGTTCATGGCTGCTCTCCCGTACATGGGTCGTCCTCGGACTCACTCAACTGCACTTCACCATACCCCCGGGGGGTATCAAGTCAAGTCAGGTCGACACTTGCGTGAGATACCACCGGGGGGTATACATATCTCGTAACCGATACCCCCCGAGGGTATCCGAAGACCGCCGCACGATGGAGGACGACATGGGTTCCTGCTGCACCCCCGACAACAGCTGCTCCACCAACACCGTCGAGATCTCGACGACCACCGCCGTCGCCGACGCCACCACCACGGTGTACGCCGTCTCCGGCATGACCTGCGGCCACTGCAAGACCGCGATCACCACCTCCGTCAGCGCCCTCGACGGCGTCATCTCCGTCGACGTCGACGTCGCCGCCGGCAAGGTCACCGTCGTCACCGGCGGCGAGCCCGACGAGGCCGCCATCGCCGCGGCGGTCGACGACGCGGGCTACGAGCTGACCGGCCGCGCCTGACCGACCCGGCCGCTTCAGGCAGCCGCGTCAACGGCCGCCGGGGCTCGCCCACCACGCCCGGGCCCCGGCCCCCGAACTCAGCGAAACCGAGGAGCAGGAAATGACCACGACCACTCCGGGCACCGCCCAGGTCGAGCTCGCCATCGGCGGCATGACCTGCGCCTCGTGCGCGGCCCGCATCGAGAAGAAGCTCAACCGCATGGACGGGGTCGAGGCCACCGTCAACTACGCGACCGAGAAGGCGAAGGTCACCTTCGACGCCGACATCGACGTCGCCGACCTCATCGCCACCGTCGAGGCCACCGGCTACACCGCCAAGGAGCCCGAGCCCGAGCGCCCGGCCGCCGCCGGAGCCCCCGAGGGCCCCTCCGACGAGGAGAAGGCCGACGAGGAGCTGCGCCCGCTGCGCCAGCGCCTGATCACCGCCGTCTCGCTCGCCGTGCCGGTCATCGCGATGGCGATGGTCCCGGCCCTGCAGATCGAGTACTGGCAGTGGCTGAGCCTCACGCTCACCGCACCGGTCGTCACCTACGCCGCCTGGCCCTTCCACAAGGCGGCCTGGACCAACGCCAAGCACGGCGCCGCCACGATGGACACGCTGATCTCGGTCGGCACCATCGCCGCGTTCCTGTGGTCGCTGTGGGCGCTGTTCTTCGGCACCGCCGGCACGCCCGGCATGACGCACGCCTTCGAGTTCACCATCGCCCGCACCGACGGCGCCGGGAACATCTACCTGGAGGCCGCCGCCGGCGTCACCGCCTTCATCCTGGCCGGCCGCTACTTCGAGGCCCGCTCCAAGCGCAAGGCGGGCGCCGCGCTCAAGGCGCTGATGCAGCTCGGCGCCAAGGAGGTCACGGTCCTGCGCGACGGGCGCGAGGTCACCGTACCGACCGCCGAACTCCAGGTCGGCGACCGCTTCCTGGTCCGCCCGGGCGAGAAGATCGCGACCGACGGCATCGTCGTCGAGGGCTCCTCGGCCGTCGACGCCTCCATGCTCACCGGCGAGTCCGTGCCCGTCGAGGTCTCCGTCGGCGACGCCGTCACCGGCGCCACCCTGAACGCCGGCGGCCGCCTGGTCGTCGAGGCCACCCGCGTCGGCGCCGACACCCAGCTGGCCCGCATGGCCAAGCTCGTCGAGGACGCCCAGAACGGCAAGGCGGCCGCACAGCGCCTCGCCGACAAGATCTCCGCGGTCTTCGTGCCGATCGTCATCGCGCTCTCGCTCGGCACCCTCGGCTTCTGGCTGGGCACGGGACAGGAGCTGACCTCCGCCTTCACCGCGGCCGTCGCCGTCCTGATCATCGCCTGCCCGTGCGCCCTCGGCCTCGCCACCCCGACCGCCCTCATGGTCGGCACCGGCCGCGGCGCCCAGCTCGGCATCCTGATCAAGGGTCCCGAGGTCCTGGAGACCACCCGCAAGGTCGACACCATCGTCCTGGACAAGACCGGCACCGTCACCACCGGCCGGATGACCCTGATCAAGGTCCACACCGCCGCCGGTACGGACGAGACCGACGTGCTGCGCCTCGCCGGCGCCCTGGAGCACTCCTCCGAGCACCCGATCGCCCAGGCCGTCGCCACCGGCGCCGCCGCCAGGGTCGGCACCCTGCCCACCCCCGAGGACTTCGCCAACATCCCCGGACTCGGCGTCCAGGGCGTCGTCGACGGCCACGCCGTCCTCGTCGGCCGCGAGAAGCTGCTCCAGGAGTGGGCGATGGAGCTCACCCCGTCCCTCAAGGCCGCCAAGGAAGCGGCCGAGAAGGCCGGCAAGACCGCCATCGCGGTCGCCTGGGACGGCCAGGCCCGCGCGGTCCTGGAGGTCGCCGACGCGATCAAGGAGACCAGCGCCGAGGCCATCAAGCGGCTCCGCGCCCTCGGCCTCACCCCGATCCTGCTCACCGGTGACAACAAGGCGGTCGCCGAGGCCGTCGCCGCCGAGGTCGGCATCGACGAGGTCATCGCCGAGGTCATGCCGCAGGACAAGGTGGACGTGGTCAAGCGGCTGCAGGGCGAGGGGCGTTCGGTCGCCATGGTCGGCGACGGCGTCAACGACGCCGCCGCGCTCGCCCAGGCCGACCTGGGCCTGGCGATGGGCACCGGTACGGACGCGGCCATCGAGGCCGGCGACCTGACCCTGGTACGGGGCGACCTGCGGGCCGCGGCCGACGCCATCCGGCTCTCCCGCAAGACCCTCGGCACCATCCGCTCGAACCTCTTCTGGGCCTTCGCCTACAACGTGGCCGCCCTGCCGCTCGCCGCGGCCGGACTGCTCAACCCGATGATCGCCGGCGCCGCGATGGCCTTCTCCTCGGTCTTCGTGGTCGGCAACAGCCTGCGCCTGCGCGGCTTCCAGGCCGCCGACAGCCGAGCCGAGTAACCCGCCCGTCACCACCGCCTGCTGTAACTGTCCGAACAAGGAGGCCGCCGTGGCCGGTTACGTACAGCACAAGGAAGACATCATCAGACGCCTGCGCCGGATCGAGGGCCAGGTCCGGGGGGTGCAGCGGATGGTCGACGAGGACGTCTACTGCATCGACGTCCTGACCCAGGTCTCCGCCATCAACGCGGCGCTCCAGTCCTGCGCGGTGGCCCTCCTGGACGAGCACCTCAGCTGCTGCGTCACGGAGGCCATCGAGGCCGGCGGAGACCAGGCCAAGGTCAAGGTCGGCGAGGCGTCCAAGGCGATCGCCCGCCTGATCCGCACCTGACCGGGAGAACACTTCGGGGCCGGGCCATGGAGGCCCGGCCCCGAAGCCGATCCGGTTCGGATCCGAACCGGATCCGAACCGGATCTGACGGACTCGCGTCGAAGAAAACCGAACAGGGATTCAGCCGCCCTTGCGCGAAGGGCAGTCCGCGGTCAGCCGGACACTCAGCCGAAGACACAGGCCGAGCACCTGACGGAGGAGCACCAGTTCCACCGAACCGGGCAGACCGGGGACGCAGACCTTCGCGCAGGGGCGGTTCGCCATGGAGGTCATCATCCCGCCATTGTACCCCTGGGGGGTATACCTGAGCAGGATCGGCGGCCCGTACGATGAGCCGCCCGTGAGCGGGGAGGGGATGCACGTGCGCCGGCTGGGAGAGCTGGAGGCCGAGATCATGGACCGGCTGTGGGCCTGGCAGCGGCCCGCGACGGTCCGCGAGATCGTCGACGACATCAACCGGGGACGCCCGGTCGCGTACACGACGGTGATGACCGTCGCCGACATACTCCACCGCAAGGGCTGGCTGCGCCGCGAGAAATCGGGGCGCGCCTGGCTGTACGAACCGGTCCGCAGCCGCGAGGAGTACACCGCCGGGCTCATGCAGGACGCACTCGGCGACAGCCAGGACCGGCCCGCCGCGCTGCTGCGCTTCGTGGAGACCATCTCCGACGAGGACATGGCGGCCCTCGACGCGGCCCTGCGCACCGCCCGGCGCGCACCCGGCGCCGAGGACGGCGAAACCGGCGAAGTCGGCGGGGCCCGATGAACCACCACACCCTGCCCCCGCTCGGGATCATCCTCTGTACCGGCTTCCTGGTGCCCTGGCTGCTCATCCGGGCCCGCTGGGCCCAGCAGGTGCCACGGCTCGCGCTCACGGTGTGGGCGGCGAGCGGGGCCCTGTTCGCCGGTTCGGCGGCCCTCCTCTCCGCGCAGCTGGTCCTGCCGAGCCGGACCGGTCACCGGCTGAGCGACGCCCTCTTCGCGCTCGAAATGCCGCCCTACGAGGAGTGGTCGCACCTGTCGGAGCGCGAGTGTGCGGCCTTCGCCGTCGCCGTCGCCGTGCTCGCCGCACCCGTCGCCGGCTTCGCCCGCGCCCTGCTCAGGGCCCGGCGGAGCCGGCTTCTTCATGCCGAGACCCTGCGGCTCGTGGGGCGGTACGACGCCTCGCTCCGCGCCACCGTCCTGGACCACGAACGGCCGGTCGTCTACTGCCTGCCGGGCCGCTCGCGCCGGGTCGTGGTCTCCTCCGGCGCGCTCACCACCCTCACCTCCCCGCAACTGGACGCGGCGCTCGCGCACGAGCGGGCGCACATCTCCGGGCGGCACCATCTGCTCGTCGCGGCGGCGGAGTCGTTCGCCGGTGTCTTCCCGCACCTCCCGCTCGCCCGGCTCGGCGGCGCCGCGGTACCGCTGCTGCTCGAAATGGCCGCGGACGACCGGGCGTTGCGCCGCTGTTCGCGCGACGCGCTCGCCACCGCGCTCTACGCACTCGCCTCCGGAAAGGCACCACGCCAGGCGTTCGCGGCGGGCGGCCCTTCGGCGGCGCTGCGCATGCGGCGCATCCTCACTCCGCAGGCCGCCGGACATCCGGTGCTGCGCGGGCTGCTCACGATCGCGGCGGCCGGCCTCGCGGCGGCGCCACTGATCATCACCTGCTGCTCGTTCCCGAATTAATACTAAGAGAATTCGTAGATTTCATGTCGGTCACACTCGTCTGAATTCCCGGCTATTGTGGGTACGTTGGCGTTCAGCTCGACACGTCGAAGGGTACTGACCAATGCAGCTGGCTGACGTGCGGGCGGCGGAAGCCGCGGACGCGACGACGATATCCAGGCTGTTGGCCGAAGCCATTCGGGACAGCTATTCGGAAATACTCGGCGAAATCCCCACCCGACGTCTCGTCTCCACGCAATGCGCACTTCCCCGTATCCGCGCGGAAATTGAAATTCCCGGCGGCGCCCCCGGCTGGCTCGGATGGCTGGTCGCCACCGGACCGGACGGCGCCCTGATCGGCGTGGCCGCGGGCGGCGTGCCCGTACCGGGCGAGGGCGAGCTGTACGCGCTCGCCGTGTGCCCGGACTCGCGGCGCGGCGGCGTCGGATCGGCGCTGCTCGAAGCGGCGAGCAAGCGGATGCGGGCGTTCGGCGCGACCGAGCAGCGGGTGACGCTGCCGGCGGACCGGGATCCGTCCCTGTCCTTCTACGAGCACGTGGGCTTCGCCCCGCTCGCCCCTCTCGCCCCGTCGGCCACGAGGGCCGCGACGGCCCCGCCGACCGGAACCCGGCTGAACCGCCCCCTCTGAGTCGCCCCCCTCTCCACCGCCTCCCTTTCAGAGCGGCGCCTCCTCGCACATCCCTCCCCCGAACACCCGAGCGTGGCAGACACACGCCATCGCGTGTTCACGCCCCCGGATCCGCTGGAACCGGCCATCCGCCGCAGGTCAGGATGGAGCACAGCGGCGCGGACCCGGCGGCACGGGCTCCTCGCCCTCGGACGGCACGGACCGGCGAGCCCCTGGAGGAGCGATGCACACACCGAGCGGCACTTCCCTGCCCGTCGTGCCCGCAGCGCTCGCGCCGGTCCTGCCGTCCCGATACGAGCGGGCCCACCCACGAGGGCCGCACCAGCCCCACCACCCCCACCGGCCGGAGTTCCCCGGCCCGCTCGAACCGCCCGCCCCCGGCGCCGGCATCCGGCTCACGTCCGACTCCCTTCCCGGACTCGAGACGGTCTCGCCCGGCGACGAGGACTCGGTCTGGCTGCACGACGCGCTCCTCGGCCCGCACAGCGCCGACATCGTCCGGTACCTCTCCCTCGCCCGGTCCACCGGCGGCCCCGTTCTCGATCTCGGCTCCGGCGCCGGACGGCTCGCCGTCCCCTTCGCCCGGCACGGCTTCGCCGTGGAGGCCGTGGACCGGGACGGCCCCGCCCTGGAACGCCTCGAGAACTGGGCCCGGCGAATCGGTCCGCAGGTCGCCGGGCTGATCGTGACCACCCGGGCCGACCTCACCGAGCTGCGGCTCGACGGCGACTACCGGCTCGCGCTGCTCGCGGGCGCGATGGTCTCCGCCGTACCGCCGCAGGCGCGGCCCCGGCTGCTGCGCGAGATCGCCTCGCACCTGGGGGCGGGCGGAGCGCTGGCGCTCGACTACACCTCGCACCTGGTGCCGGGGCTGGTCGCCGAACCGCAGCGGACCTGGGCGTTCCAGGTGCCGCGGTTCGACGGTCTCGACGAGTGGGTGGTCGCCCGGCAGGACTTCGACCTGCGCTCGATGCGCGAGCGGATCACGTACTACACGGCCCGCACCGGCAAGCTCTCCACCGAGCGGGTGGTGCTCACCACCGACAAGTGGATCGTGGACGGCGAGCTGCTCGCGGCCGAGCTGCACTCCGCCGGCCTGCACATCGAGGGCCGCCGCCGGCACCGGATCGACGAGCGGACCGAGAGCGTGCTGCTCGTATGCCGGACGGACGACTGAGACGGCCGGCACGGGCCACTGACGGCCGGGACGGCCAAGAGGTACGATGCCCACAAAAGTTTGGGCCGACCAGGTGGCGGGTGGCGGGCGGAGAAGATGGCAGTCGTGGAAGAGCTGACGGGCCGCGAGGCGGTGATCCAGCGCCTGCGTGACGTCGGCCTGCGGGTCACCGGTCCGCGCCTCGAGGTGCTCACGGTGCTCGCCGCCGGCGGCCATCTCGACGTCGAGGCGATCACCGCCACCGCCCGCGAGCGGCTCGGCACGCTCACCAGCCAGGCCGTCTACGAGATGCTGCGGCACTTCCAGGAGACCGGCCTGGTCAGCAAGTTCGACCGGCCCGGCCTGCCGGCCGTCTTCGAGATCGCCGGCCCGCCCCACCAGCACGCCCTGTGCCTGCACTGCGGCCGCGTGGAGAACGTGTCCGCGACCGCCCCCGCCCCGCCCGCCGGCAGTCTGCCGAAGTGGCGCGTGAGCGACGCCGAGGTGGTCTTCAAGGGCCTGTGCCCCGACTGCGACGAAGAGCCCCCCGCGCGCTGAAAGAACGTGAACACCGTGCGACGCGTTCGAATTTGTGGCAGGGTCTAGCGGGGCGTTTCAACAGGATCCGCGCGATCCGAGGGGAGTCTGCTGCGCCGTGTCCAAAAACGCCGTCGGAGCACGTACGGGAAGCGAGCAGGCTCTCGCCCTCTACCAGGAACTCCGCAGTACCCCGGGCGAGCCCTTCGACAAGGTCGCCGAGCGGATCGAGCTGACCGGCGCCGAACGGGACCGCTGCCGCCAGGAGTTGCTCTCCCTCGGTCTGGTCGAGCCGGCCCCGGCCGCCACGGACGACGCCGCGGATTCCGTCGTCGCCCCCGATGTCGCCCTCCTCCGTCTCCTCCAGCACGAACGCGACCGCCTGGAGAGCCGGCTGGCCGAGACCAGCCGGGCCCACACCGCGCTCGAAACGCTCGCCGGACCGTTCCTGCGGGCCGGCATGGAGCCCGGCTCCGAGGTCGAGGTCGAGATCGTCGACGACCCGGCCCGCATCCGGCGCGAGCTGTCGGACCTGACGCACTCCGTGCGCGGCTCCTTCCAGTCGATGCTGACCGGCTCCGTACGGCGCGAGGAGATGGCCCTCGAACTGGACCGGGACCGGGACCACATCGAACGCGGTGTCTCCGTCCAGGCCATGTACAGCCACCGGGTCGGCCAGGTGCCCGAGATGGTGCAGCACCTGGCCGAGCGGAGCGCGCTCGGCGTGGAGATCCGGCTCTCCCCCGTCGTCCCGATGAACATGGTCCTCGCCGACGAGAACTTCGCGCTGCTGCCGACCGACCCGCGCGACCCGGACTCCGCCACGATCCTGGCCCGTGGCCCGGGCCTGGTGCGCTCCTACCGGGCCCTGTACGAGTACTGCTGGTCCGGGGCCACCCCGTACGGCCACGAGGAGTCCGCCGAGAACGGCGGCGACGGCCTCACCGAGCAGCAGCGGGCCGCGCTGCGCATGCTGGCCTCCGGGGTGAAGGACGAGCAGGTGGCCCGCAACCTCGGCGTCTCCCTGCGCACGGTCAGCCGGCTGATCTCCGAGGTCATGCACGAACTGGACGCCGCCAGCCGCTTCGAGGCGGGCGTGAAGGCGGCCCGGCTCGGGCTGCTCGACGGCGAGTCGTACGAGCAGGCGACCTAGGACGCGAACCGACTCCTCGCGCCGGGAACTTGTGCGGGGAGCCCGTACGTGGAACACGTGGATCACGCACGGCGAGCAGGCGCGGGGAGCGGGTCGAGCACGAGGAGAAGGGGGAGCCTGACCGTGAGTACGGCGGGTGGCGTGACGGGGGACGGCCGGATCCATGGTCAGCTGGTGGCCCTCTACCAGGAGCTGCGCAGAAGAGGCGTCTCGAACTTCCCCGAGGTGGCGGCCGAGTTAGGTCTCCGGCCGGAAGAGCACGAGCGATGTCGGGCCGAACTGATCACCCTCGGTCTGATCGTGCCCACCACCAGCACCCACGCCTCCAGCGCCGATCTGAGCAGGGCCGGCTGGCGGCCGGAGGCGGACGCGGTCGCCTCCGTCGACCCCGAGATCGCGCTGCTGCGGATCCTGGACCGCGAGCGGGCCCTGCTGCGCGAGTACCTGGCCGAGGCCGACCAGGCGTACAGCACCCTGGAGACGCTGGCCGGCACCTTCCTGCGGCCCGGTTCGCTCACGAGTTCCCAGATCGCGGTGGAGGCGATCACCGACTACCGGCGCATCCAGCAGGCCCTGGAGGACATCGTCGACGTCACCCAGGAGACGTCCTGCTCGATGTACCCGACGGGACCGGCCAAGCAGGTGCCGGAGCGGATCTTCGAGCGCGACCGCCGGAAGCTGGACCAGGGCGTGCGGATCCGCGCCATCTACCGCAACCAGGACGCCGCCCGGCCGGAGGCCGCCGAGGTCCTGAACCGCCGCGCCGAACTGGGCGTGGAGGTCCGCATCGCGCCCGAACTCCCCATGACCATGGTCATCGTGGACGAGCAGTACGCCCTGGTCCCGCTGCGCCCGGAGGCGCCGGCCGAGGGCGCCGTCCTGGCCAGCGGCCCGCTCCTGGTCCGCTCGTTCCTGAGCCTGTACGAGCACTGCTGGCACACGGCCACACCGTTCGGGGACGACATCGCGCCCGAACGCGGCGGCGACGGCCTCTCGGACCAGCAGCGGGCCGCGCTGCAGATGCTCGCGGGCGGCATGAAGGACGAGAAGATCGCCCGGAACCTGGGGGTCTCGCTGCGCACGGTGAGCCGGATGCTCTCGGAGCTGATGCAGGAATTGGGCGCGACGAGCCGGTTCGAGGCGGGAGTGCGCGCGGTGCGCCTGGGATGGATCGACTGAGCTGCGCCCGGCGCAGGCTCCGGACAATGACGAAAAGAAAGTCCCCGCAATCGTGGCAGCGATGACGGGGACTTTCTTCTGGAATCAAATGCGAGGAACTTAAGGTCAGTTGGTGGTCGGCGAGGCCGTCGGCGCCGGGCCCGGCCAGTCGACGGCCGTACCCGCGTGCTGCTCCAGCTGCGCCGGCTCCTTGTCCGGAGCGGCGGCCACGGCCGCGCCACCTGCGACGGCCAGACAGGCCACGAGCGCGAGGGCGAGCTGGCGCACCGCCCGGCGAATTCCGGAGTTCTGCTCAGCGGACATGATTCCTCCAGGAGTTGGAATATCGATTCCGTCTTCTTTCGGGGGCCCGTGCCGCCGGGCTGTTCCCTGAAGACATCTCTATTCTGTCCGGGCCCCTGGAGTGAATCCATAGATTGTCGATGCGTGGACCTGCCATGGCGTGTGTGCGTCAATCCGCCGCCACGGGAACGGAATTGTCCGATCCAGGCCGTCTCTAACCTTTGGTCGAACCAAAAGAGGTGCTAGACTCGTGCTACGGCCTTCTCGTTCCTCCAGGAGAGAGAGGCCGCCGGGGCAGGGGCGTGCCGCCGCCCTTGCCCCACCCGTGCGCCCGCAGCCGACGTCGCCCGCACCCGGCTCGCCAGCGCGTCCTCGTACACGTCGATCGTCCGCGTCGCGGAAGCCCGCCAGCTCATCCCCCGCGCGTGCCGGACCGCCGCCTCCCCCATCGAGACCCGTACCTCCGGGTGCCGGGCCAGCCACAGCAACCTGCGGGCGTACTCCACCGGATCGTGGCCCTGCACGAGGAGCCCCGTCACCCCGTCCCGCACCGCCGTCGGCAGCCCGCCGACCGCCGCCGCGAGCACCGGCGTGCCGCACGCCTGCGCCTCCACCGCCACCAGGCCGAACGACTCCGAGCGCGAGGGCACCACCAGCACGTCCGCCGCCCGGTACCAGTCGGCGAGCCGCTCCTGCGGCACCGGCGGGCACGGCCTCAGCACGTCCGTCACCGCGAGCTCCGCGGCCAGCTGCCAGGCGGAGCCCTCCCGGGTCGCGCCCGAGTGCCCGCCGATCACCGGGACGAGCAGCCGCCGGCGCAGCTCCGGCGCCATCCGCAGCAGCTCGGCGACCGCCCGGACGAGCACGTCCGGGCCCTTCAGGGGCTGGATCCGCCCCGCGTACAACGGGATGAAGGCGTCCGCCGGCAGCCCGAGCCGGGCCCGCGCCGCCGCCCTGCCCTCGCCCGGCGAGAAGGTGCGCAGCGACACCCCGGGCCGTACGACCTCGGTGCGCGGCGGCTCCGCCCCGTACAGCGTGCGCAGCGCCTCCGCCTCGTCGGCCGTGTTGGCGATGAGCCGGTCGGCGTCGGCGGCGATCCGGTGCTCGCCGCGGATCCGCAGCTCGGGCTCGGGCGTGTCGCCGGCGGCGAGGTGGGCGTTCTTCACCAGGGCGAGGGTGTGCGCGGTGTGCACGAGCGGGGTGCCCCAGCCGAAGGCGGCGATCCGGCCGGCCTGCCCGGACAGCCAGTAGTGCGAGTGGACGACGTCGTAGCGCCGGTCCTCCTTCAGCAGGGCCAGCGAGAACGGCAGGACCAGGTCGGGCATGGCCTCCTTGGGCAGCGCCCGGCGCGGGCCCGCGTGCAGGTGCCGGACCCGGATGCCCGGCTCCAGGTCGACGAGGCCGGGCAGGCCCTCGCCGCGGCAGCGGGTGAACAGGTCGACTTCGACGCCCTGTTCGGCGAGGGCGCGGGAGAGCTCGACCATGTAGACGTTCATCCCGCCGGCGTCCCCGGTTCCGGGCTGGTGGAGCGGCGAGGTGTGGACGCTGAGCATGGCGACGCGCAGGGACACGGGGGACTCCTGTGGGGTGGGCCACGTGTCCCTGCGCGTGGCGCGCGGTCACGCGGCAGGGGTGGGTGCCGGGCTGCGTGGAGCGGGTATCGCGGTGGGGATCCTCGAAGGACGCGTAGGAAGTACACGAAGTACGCGACTTCTTAGGGGCTTAGAAGTAAGGGGCTGGGTGAGCGGCGGTTCAGAAGCCGAAGACCGGACCGGACGGCGGCGCGAGCCGGGTGCCCGGCAGCGGAGCGATCAGTGCCGACCAGTCGACGGCACGGCCCGGCTCCACCTGGAGCGCCGCCGCGAGCCGGTCCGCGCCCTCCGGCATCACCGGCCGCGCCCACGCCGACAGGGCGGAGGCGACCGCCAACTGCGCGGCCAGGGCGGGGAGATGACGGCAGGAGGTGGTGGGCCGGCAGCGTTCGTGGGCGTTGACATAGCCGAAGTCGGCGACCGAGCGGACCATCTCGTCGAGCACGGCGACCGCCCGGCGCGGGTCGAAGGCGTCGGGGCCGTACGCCTCGCGCAGGTCGTCCACGCCCCGGTGCAGCCGGCGCTCCAGGACCGCCCAGCCGGTGCCGCCGGGCATCGCCTGCGGCGCCAGCCCGTCGCACTCCTCGCGGACGGCCGAGAAGAGCCGGCCGAGCCAGGCGTTCCAGTTCTCGTCGAGCTCCAGGCGCGCGGCGGCGAGCCGGTCGCGCTGGTGGACGGTCCTGCGGCCGGTCGGCCGGGTCTGCAGCACGTGCCGGCGCAGGGTGTCGGAGCCGTACTCGGTCAGCAGGTCGAGCGCCCACACGTTGCCCTCGCGGACGCCCTCCTCCACCACGTACGACTCGTTGACGTTGAACTCCTGCGGCAGCTTGATGTCCTGCGCGAGCAGCAGCACCGGCAGCAGCACGGCATGGCAGAAGGCGTGCCCGAAACCGCAGAAGTGGATCGTGCGGCGGGGCAGCGGGCCCTTGGTGTCGTAGCCGAACAGGTGCATCGCCGCCGCCTCGAAGCAGGCGTCGATCCGGTGGTCGGGGAAGCCCTCGACCGGCACCTCCAGGCCCCACTCCGCCGGGTGGCCGACCGCGATGTCCGGCAGCCCGTCCTCCACCAGCGACTCGCACAACGCGGCGAGCCGCGGCGGCAGTTCGGCCATCGCCCAGTAGTCGGACAGCTGGTCGCGGAACGGCTCCAGGGGTACGTAGAGCCGGCGGCAGCGCTTGGCGACGGCCGGCGTGTCGCAGAGCGAGCAGCGCGGCGAGATCAGGTCGCCGCCGTCGTTCGGGCGGGCGCACTCGTGGCACATGCCGCCGTCGCTCAGCGCGCCGCAGTGCGGGCAGGAGCCGGTGACGTGCGCCCCGTACAGCCAGCGCTCGCACGGTTCGCAGTACGGCAGCAGGCGGGTGCGCGGGGCGACGACCCCCTGCGCGTACAGGCGGCTGAACAGCTCCTGCACCCAGCGCCCGTACCCGCGGTCCTTGCGCGGCCTGACGATGTGGTCGAACTCGACGCCCGAACGCAGCCAGTCCGCGGTGATCGCCGCGCGGTAGCCCTCGGCGACCTCCTCCGGCTTGCGGCCCAGACGCCGCGCTCTGACCTCGACGGAGCTGGCGTGGTCGGCGGTACCGGTCGTGAAGCGGACGGGCTCGCCCTCGGCGCGCAGGAAGCGGGTGAGGACGTCGGCCGCGACGTACGGGCCCGCCAGGTGGCCGATGTGGAGTTCGCCGTGGGTGGCCGGAGGGGTCGCGGTGATCCAGACGGGCGTGTTCATGGGACCTCCTTGACGCTGTCGTGCGGTGCGCTCAGCGGAATGGGTCAGCCGGGTCGGCGTGATCAGCGGGGTTCGAAGTGGAAGGAGCGGATGAAGCAGTCGCGCGGCTGCTCGACGGCGTAGACGATGCACTCGAAGAGCGCCTGCGTCGTCAGCTTCTCGTCGGGGGCCACGCCGTCCGGGTTCGCGCCGTCCCACTCGGCGAACCGCGGGTCGGAGGTGGAGAAGTCCGGCGGGTAGAGCGAGAACACCCGAACGCCGGACGGCCGGAGGCGGCGCGACAGGATGTCGGCGAAGCCGGCCTGGGCGGACTTCGCCGCCCAGAACGCCTCGTGCGCGGCGCCGGCGGCGGCCGCCGAGGCGCCCTCCGCGTCGCGGACCGCGACCATGTTGACGATGTCGGGCCGGAGGGAGTGGCGCAGCAGCGGCAGGAAGTGCTTCACCATCAGGACGGTGCCGCCGGCCGTCGACTCGATCGTCTCCACGATCTGGTCGTCGCTCGCCGCCTCCAGGTCCATCCCGTCCAGCCACCGGGCCCCGTTGTTCACCAGCAGGTCCACCCGGTCCGTCCGCTCGCCCACCCGGGCCGCGAACTCCCGGATCTCGGCGGGCCGGCTCAGGTCGCAGCCGAACGCGTGAATGCGGTCCCGGGCCGCCCCCATGACCTCCGAGCGGGTCCGCTCCGCGGCCTCGACGGTACGTGCCGAGACATAGACCTCCGCCCCGAGATGCGCGAATCCGACGGCGAGCGCGCGGCCGAAATAGCGGGATGCCCCGGTCACGACGACACGCAGATTCTCGAATTTCATGTGCGTCTGCTCTCCCCACGGATGCGGATGGGATGCCGGCTGGCGGTCGTATTTCAGCGTGGCAGAGGAGACGGGGCGATCGCCCGGCCGGAGGGGTGCGCGTTCACGCCGTTGCGTGGATACGCCACGGGAGCCGGATCCGGTCGAGGACGCGGGCCCGCTTGTCGTGGACGCGGACGCGGTCCGGGGCGGTGGAGGTGGTGACCGTCCCGCCCGGTGTCTCGATGGTGGTGACCGGCCCCGGGACGACGGTCCCCTCGATCGCCCCGGCCGCGGCGAGCGCGGCGGCCCCGGTGAGCGCGAGCCGCGGATGCCATCCGCCGACCGTGAGGGCACGAACGGCGATGCCGCCGTGGGGTGTTGGGGTGAAGGCGGCGATCTTCGGGAGCGGCGAGTGCGGCGCGTGTCCGAGGGTGGGTGCAACGCGGGCGCGGAGTGCGAGGAGGCGTCGTTCGAGGTCCGCGCCCCGGTCGTCCGGAGGGAGATGCCGTAGGTCCACGAAGACGTACGGGTTGCCGTAGCGCACGACGGACACGGGCACGCCGTCGACGAGGTCGACCGGGCGACCGGTCGGGAGCGTCCCCGGGGCGGTGGGCGCGCGCAGGAAGTCCAGACTGTACGAGTCCCCGTACGGGGTGCACCGGATGACGTCGCCGGTGGTCACCGCGCGCACGGTGACGGGCCGGTGGTGACGGCCGTCGGCGACGACACAGGCGAGCAGCGAATGCCCGCACCCGGTCCGGAAGTCGAAGCGGTTCTCGGGCAGCGCCTGCACGAACCGGTAGTCGAGGTCGACGCCCGGCCGCGTCGAAGCCCCGTACACCGCGATCTTGTTGAGTTCGGCGTACGGGGTACGGGCCGCGAGCGCGTGGCGCACCCGCGCCAACTCGCCGGAGAGGGCGAGGGCGCCGGGCGGCAGCTCGTCGAGCCGGAGGACGAGCGTGGGCCCGGGGGCGTCGTCGGCCCGGACGACGTGGGCGGTGACGTGCGGGCCCGCCGGGGCGGGGCCGCCGCCCACCCCCGTGGGGGCAATCGTCCCGCTGGGGCGATGGGGGTCCCCCCGGACGGAGTCTGGGGGAGGGTGGGCACACGGGACGGCGCGCTCGGCGGCGCCTCCGCCCCCTGGGCCTGCGTCGCCCACGACGGCGCCGCCCTCGTGCTGGGCGTCACGGCGCGAGGAGCCTGGGCCCGGCAAGGCCCACACGGGGTGGGCCGGTTCAGGCCGCACAGCCCACCGGTATCCGCATGCCCTGCACCACGTCCGTCCACAGCTCGTGCACTGCCAGCGCCCACAGCGTCAGCGCCGCGTGCTGGTTCGGCCGCTCCAGGTGCCGTTTCAGCAGCTTCTGGACCCGGTCCGCGCGCACCTTGCCGCCCAGTACGAGCCGTGCCGGCGACAGCAGTTCCCGCACCGTGTCCAGGAGCGGCCCGCCGGGCGAGATCATCGCCGCGACCGGCAGCGTGAAGGGCTGCTTCGGCCGGTTGAGCACACTCCCCGGCAGCAGCTCCGCGCCCGCCTCGTACAGCGCCCGCTTCCCGTGCCGCGCCGCCACCGGCAGCTCGCGGGCGTGGGTGACCACGGACGGCTGGCAGAAGGGGAGCCGCGCCTCGACGGCCCAGGCCATGGAGAGGTGGTCGACGCGCCGCAGGTGGTACGCGGGCAGCCGCCAGCGCGTCTCGAAGGCGGTCATGACGGTCGTGCGGTCCGTCCCGGCCACCTCCGCCGACCTGAGCTCCTGCTCGATGCGGTCCGCGGCCGACCCCTCGTCGGCGATGAACGCCGCGTACGAGGAGGTGTACAGGTGCTCGCGCAGCAGCCGCGGCGCCGCCGACAGCGCGTCCGCGTAGGCGGAGGCCCAGTCGATCCCGGCCGGCGCCGTGAGCGCGGCCCGCATCCTGTCGTAGCCGCCGAAGAGCTCGTCCGCCCCGTCGCCCGCGAGCGCGACGGTGAAGCCGTTCTCCCGGACGGCCCGGAAGAGCGCGTACGTGGAGAGCGCGATCGGGTCGGCGTTCGGCTGCCCCAGGTGTCGTACCGTCCGGGTCAGCAGCGACGGGATCTCGTCGGGGTCGACGACCACCTCGTGGTGCACCGTCCGCGCCCGGCGTGCGACCGCACGGGCGTACGCGGACTCCGAGCCGGGCCACTTGCCGCGGTACGTGAGGTGGAAGGTGTGCAGCGGCGGCGCGTCCGTCTCCCGCGCGTGCTCGGCCGCGAGCGCCGTGACGAGCCCGGAGTCGAGCCCGCCGCTGGTGATCGCGCACACCGGCGCGTCCGCGGTGGCGAGCCGCCGCACCTCGTGCCGCAGCACGTCCTGGGTGTCGCCGACCGGCCGCGCGGCGGCGGACGCGTGCGGCGCGCGGCGCCGTACGACGGGCGCGCAGCCGGGCCGTACGAGCGCCGTCGCACCGGGTGGCAGGACGCTGATGCCGTCGAGCGCGGTGTGCGTCGAGTAGCTCGTACGGGTCGCGAGGACGGTGTCCAGCGCGTCCTCGCGCGGCGCGATCCGCACCCCCTCGAACGCGAGCAGCGCCGGGATCTCGGACGCGAAGCGGGTCGATCCGTCGTACGGGTCGTGGTGGACGTGGAGCGGCTTCATGCCCATGTCGTCGACGGCGAGGACGAGTTGGGAGCCGCCGCCGGTCCCGCCGGGGCGCAGGTCGAGGACGGCGACGGCGAACATGCCGTCGAGGTGTTCGGCGAAGGCCGGCCCGTACTCCGCGTACAGCGCCGGCAGCAGCGTCCCGTCGCACCGGTCGGGGAAGCGGTGGCCGCGCGCGGCGAGGCGGCGGCGCAGCTCGTCGTGGTTGTAGATCTCGCCGTTGAGCACGGCGAGGATGCCGGGGAGGTGGGGCAGCCGGTACGGCTGCGTGCCGCCGCACGGGTCGGTGACGGCGAGCCGGTCGCAGCCGAGCGACCAGCCGGGGCCGCTGAGCACCTGGTGCTCGTCGGGGCCGCCGTGCCGCTGGCGGGCCGAGACCGCGGCGAGTTCGGCCGGGTCGGGTCGGTCCGCTCCTGCGGCGAACGAGCCGAGGATCCTGCACATGAAGGTCGCCTCCGGATCTCATCCGGCAGTCGCCACTGGTCGCCGCCACTGCCCGCTGTCCACATGTCGCACCCAATGATTTGAATCTACCAACTTTTTGACTGGCGCGTAAGTGCCATGTCCGGTTCACGCCACGACTTGGCCTTGCGACGCTCCCGCCACGCCAAGAGGCTGGCTCCATGGAGGACTTGGACATCGACCCGACCATCCGCAGTGCGCCGGAATCACTGCTGGTGGTGGCGGCGCACCCGGACGACATCGAGTTCTGCGTCAGCGGCACCGTCATGCAGTGGATCGAGCGCGGCACCCAGGTCACGTACTGCATCGTCACGGACGGCGACGCCGGCGGTTACGACCCGATGCTCCCCCGCCAGGCCATGGCGGACCTGCGCCGCGCCGAGCAGATGCACTCGGCGAAGCTCAGCGGCGTCGTCGACGTCGTCTTCCTCGGCTACCCCGACAGCTTCGTCGAGGCGAGCGTCGACCTGCGCCGCGACCTGTGCCGGATCATCCGCCAGGTCCGCCCGCAGCGCGTGATCATCCCCTCCCCCGAGATCAACTGGGCGCGCGTCGCCGACCTCCACCCCGACCACCGCGCCGTCGGCGACGCCTGCCTGCGCGCGATCTACCCCGAGGCCCGCAACCCCTTCGCTCACCCGGAGCTGTTGAAGCAGGAGGGCCTGGAGCCCTGGATCGTCCACGAGCTGTGGCTGATGACGGGCCCGACCCCGAACCAGTACGTCGACGTCACCCCAGTCTTCGACCGCAAGGTCGAGGCGCTGCGCATCCACACCTCCCAGACCGCCCACTTCGACGACCTGGCCGGCCTGCTGCGGGACTGGCTGAGCGAACACGCGAGGGCGGGCGGCCTGCCGCCGGGCCGGATGGCGGAGGCGTTCCAGATCGTGCACATCGACTGAGCGGCTGGGCTGTTGGGGTGGGCGTCGGTCCCCATACGCCTGTGATCGGTTTGGGCCGTCCGGAGCGCCGGAATCCTCCCCTCCGGGGGATCTTGTTCTCCGTCCGGAAGGGAATCGATGCCATGAAGGGCATCACTCAGAGGGTCCTGGTGCTCACCTCCGCCGCGCTGACGGCGGCCGCCGTCAGCGTTGCCCCGGCGCCCCTCGCCCAGGCTCGCGCCGAAGCCCTCGACATGCAGCTCGGCATCCAGTTCAACCCCGACGGCAACCCCGGCCAGTGCGGAGGAAGAACGGGCGAGCAGTGGAAGTACAGCGCGACCCCGACCGACGTGATCCGCTTCGACACCGACTCCCGAGCCGGCGGCTGTCAGCTCGCGTTCGGCATCTACGACCCGGAGAACGAACTGCCCGGCCTGATCGCCACCTACACCTTCAGGTCCACCCCCGGCGGCGACCCCGCCCAGTGCGGAAACCAGGGCACCCACCGGATCCCGGTCAGTACGACGTCCCGCACCTTCGGCCCCGTCATCCGGATCGACACCGACAACCGGCAGGGCGGCTGCGATCTCACGTTCGCCCTTTCGACTCCTCGCGGCGAGAGCATCGGCGTCAACTACACCTCGGACGGCGACCGCGCCCAGTGCGGAAACGCCCTCCCGCCCTCGGACGGCAGCTTCAGCCCCGTGGACAACGACCGCGAATACACCCTCCGCATCGACACCGACGACCGGCCCGGCGGTTGCCGACTCCGCCTCCGACTGGACGTCCTCTAGACCAACGGCTCGTTCGTGGGGCCGTCGAAGGAGCCGGGCCTCCCCAGCTCACACCACACGCGGCGGTCAAGGCGGCGGGCTGACCGCGCGCTTTTCTCCAAGACCCCGCGCAGCAACCCTGGTTACGGTCCTCGGTCGTGCCGCCCGCAGTCGGCCCGCGGCACGATCGAGTGATGAAACGACAGGGGGATTCGTGCGAGCGAATCGAGTGAAGCTCATCGGCGGCATCGCGGCGACGGCCGGCGTGCTGCTCAGCCTGGTGTCGACGACACCCGCCTCGGCGGAGGTCTACGGCAGCAGGATCAAGAACGCGAACAGCGGTTGGTGCCTGGAGGTCGCGGACTGGAGCCTGGACAACGGCGCAGCCGTACGGCAGTGGGGCTGCACGGGCGGCGCCAACCAGGTCTGGAAGATCTCGAAGGTCGACGCGTACTACTCGCAGATCATCAACGCGAACAGCGGCAAGTGCCTGGAGGCGGCCGACTGGGGGACCGGCAACGGCACGCAGGTGCGCCAGTGGGCCTGCACCGGCGGCGCCAACCAGCTGTGGCGCGTGCCCACGTCGTACAGCATCAACGACCCGGCGCAGGAGATCACCAACGGCAACGCGTGGAACAAGTGCCTGGAGATCGGCGGCTGGTCGACGGAGTGGGGCGCGAACGCCAACCTGTGGGACTGCGGCGGCGGCCAGGCCAACCAGAAGTGGAACTACTTCACGGGCTGATCCTGGCTGATCCCACGGCCTGAAACCCGTGCCTCGTCCCTCTGCGCCTGACGGCGCGGAGGGACTTTTCACGGCCGGGCTACACCCGAGGCGCTCGCCGACTACCGCCGGACGACGCTCCGACGGGCGCGGGGCGCCAGGCCGGCCACCCTGGGCCCAGCACCAGCCGACATCAACAGGTTCCTGCAGAGGCTCCGCCAGGCGCCACGCCCCCCGCTCCCGCGCCCTGCAGCTCGCACCACACCGTCTTGCCGTACAGGCTCTGCTCCACACCCCACCGCACGGCCACCGCCTCCACGATCCCGAGCCCGCGCCCCGACTCGGCCCCGTCCGCGACCTCGCGCAACACGGGCCAGACGCGGGGGTCCGGGTCGGTCACCCCGACCCGTAAGCGACCGCCGTGCGCGGCGGTGATCCGTACGGTGACCGGCGTCGCCTCCCCCACGTGCCGGATGACGTTCGTCAGCAGCTCGCTCACGCAGAGGCGGAGATCGTCCCCGTCGACCATCGCCCGGACTTCCGGCACCACCTTCGGCAGCGCGAGCAGTTCGAGCGTCAGGGGAAGCATCACCCGCAGGCCGCCTTGCGGAGTACGTCGGTGAGCTGGCGCGCAATCGCCACCGTGCAGTTGCCGAGCGCGACGAGCGGCGGGCGGATGTGCGTACCGGCAAGGGTGACCGGGTCCACGCCGAGGGACGGCAGTGTGATCCCGTGAGCTGCGAGCGCCTCGCGCAGAGCATGGACGTCCGGCCGGATGTCGTCGTTCGTGTCGGTCATGGGGAAGGTCACCTTTCGTTGCTGGGTGTGACGAACCCCTCACACGCTGCCGCCCGGCGCCCTACCGTGGAAGGGTTTCCCGCTCCACGAAGCAAGGTGCGAAAGGCGGTCAACGGTGGCTGCGCGCAAGGACATCGACGGCTCGGCGAGCGTGCCGCAGTTCTACGGAAAGGAACTGCGGTTCAAGAGGGAGGAGGCGGGCCTGACGCTGGAGGGGCTGGTCGAGGGCAGCTTCTACGGGGCGACGTACCTGAGCGAGATCGAGCACGGGAAGCGGACCATTCCGCTGGACCTGGCGAGGCACGTGGACCGACTGCTGACGACGGACGGCTTCTTCGAGCGGTGCTGCGAGGACGTCCGCAAGGCGAAGCAGGGCGCGCATGCGGCATACTTCGCGCCGATCGCCGAGGCGGAGAAGCGCGCGCTGGTGATCGAGGAATGGTGCAACGTCCTCATCCCGGGCCTGCTCCAGACCGCCAAATACGCGCGGGCGGTGATCCGCTCCACGCACCCACGGGACACTCCGGAGGAGGCCCAGACGAAGATCGACGCCCGACTGAAGCGGGCCAAACTCTTCGAGGGCCCGAAGCGGCCCGAGTACTGGGTGATCCTCCACGAGTCGCTCGTGCGCAATTCCACGCTGCCGACTGTGGAGATGGCCGACCAGCTCGACCACATCGCCGACCTCGTGAGGCGCGGCTGCGTCACTGTGCAGACCCTCCCGTGGAACGGGCCAACGCGCCCCTTCATGGCCCTGCCGTTCAAGTTCCTGGAGTTCCCGGATGAACCGCCGCTGATGTACACGGAGGGCCCGTACCACGGTCAGACCATCGACGATCCGACCCTCGTGAAGCAGTACTGCAAGGCATACGATCGGCTGAGGGCCGCCGCCTTGCCGCCGGAGGCGTCCCTGGCCCTGATCGAACAAGCGGCTGAGGACTACCGACATGGCAAGCAACGCCCTTGATCTGACCGCTGCCGTCTGGCGGAAGAGCAGCTACAGCAACGGCGACGGCGGCGACTGTGTCGAAGTGGCCGACCACGTCCCCGGCCTCGTCCCCGTCCGGGACTCGACGCGCCCCACCGGCCCCGTCCTCCTCCTCGCCGCCACCGCCTGGGCGCCCTTCATCGCCACCCTCAAGGCGAACTGAAACCGGTCTCCGCAGCGCGGTTCAGCCGCTCAGCCGTTCAGGGCGTTGTTCACCAAGCCGGCGCAGACGAAGAAGACGACGGCCGCCGCGACCGTGACGCCCAGCATGGCCACGGCCTTGACGGCGTTCGGCAGCGCGGACTTGGCGATCTTCACGTTGGCGACCATGCCTGCGGCGCCCACCGCGCCGCCGATAGCTCCGCCTATGAAGAGCAGTGCCAGCGGGAGAACGGCGAGGGCTTTCTGCCAGGAGGTGATCCCGTCGAGGAGCTTCTTCTTGGCGGGCGGTTCGAGGGGGCCGAGCTGCGGTACCTGAGACATGCCTGTTCCTTCCGGCGAGCCATGTGCGCGCGGTCGAAACCGAGGTGAGGACCGCGGGGATGACGCGCCCGAGTAGAGCGTGCCCGCGGACCGATCTCGTTGGGCTGGCGGGATCCTAACCGGACCGACGGCATCCGGTGAATGCCCGGCACCGACCCCGATCCGGCCACCCATCACTGGCGCTGGCGCTCACCAGTCCACCAGGTCCGCGAAGCCGCGCCCCGCCCAGTCCGCGAAGGTCGCGGGGCTGCCGCCGAGTCTCATCGGGAGGAGGAGGTCGCAGGTGGCGCGGGCGTCGAACCACATCTCGCCGCGGTGCGGGCCGGTGACGACCAGTAGGGAGCGGAAGCCGCAGCCTCGGCGAGTACTCGTCATGATGCAGTTTGCCGAGCGTGACGAGCAGCTGCCAGACGTTCGTCCCAGCGAGCGTGACGGCGTCCATTCTGAAGACGCAGTGTGATCCTGTGAGCGGCGAGCACCTAGCGCAGAGCATGGAAGTCCTGCCGGATGTCGTCGTTCGTTTGGGCCGCGAGAAAAGTTGCCTCATTGCCGGGCATGACTAACTCCTCACACACTGCAGGCCCGGCGCCATCGACGGCTCGGCGGGCGTCCCGCAGTTCTACGGAAGGACCTGCGGTTTCAGGAGGGATGAGGCAGGCCTGACGCTGGAGGGCCTGGCTCAAGGGCAGTTTCTACGGGGCGACGTACCTGAGCCAAATCAACCACGGGAAGCGGACCCTCCCGCTGGACCTGGCCGGGCACGTCGGTCGAGTGCTGAGAACGGACGGCTCCTTCGAGCGCTACGAAGAGGTCCAGCAAGGGGGATGGAGAAGCGCGTCCGCGACATCGAGGAGTGGCGACCGAAGCCGGCCCCGGGCCCCTTCAGCTGGAGCCGTACATCACAGCCCTCGTGAAGGCTTCCAGCCCCTACGACATCTCACCACCAAGCCTGGCCCAGATAAGCCGCACCATCTACCAATGCTAGACCCGCCACATTCGACGCTCGACGCGACCAACCTGCTGTTGCGAGTCCTAGATTACTGCCCCAAATGAACCCTCAACTGATATGCCGCCAATTTATGCCGCTCAAGCGCCACCGGGGGCTCCACAGCATCAGCTGTTGGAACCCCCAGCGTTGATCACAACCCGACCTTGAACTCTACAGCGGCCCCAGAACCTCGTATGGGGTTTCCATTTCAGACTCCCCCAAGAGGTCCAGAAAGAGCTGATACTGCACGAAGTTACGCCGATCGATCAAGCCGCTTTCAGGCCAGATGGCGTCACATTCCGGGCACTTCGAAAACGTGATCGAGAACCGAGTCCCCTTCACTCTCTCAAGAAGCGCTTGCCCACATCGGGGACACTCCACTGAATTCCATCCCGATCTAGTATGGATATGCACTAATTACCTCTGTAGTGCCTGGCTTCACAATAATGCGGATCGACGTCTGACCACCATCGCCAATCACTCGCCCCATAGGCACTACGTATGCTGCTGGATCATTGGGCTCTGCGTCACCTCGCTTCAGCCAAGCCTCATCGACCAACTCCAGCGGGCTCTGCTGACCAGTAAAAATGCTGTGATTGTTTTTGTTGGGCTTCAGGCTCTCCGCAGTGTGGGCCCCAACGTGGAAGATTCGGTGCCCCTCACCACCCCTCATAGGTCCGTAGATAAGACCAGCAGGAGTCCGGAGCCGACCACCCCCAAGATCGGTCACGTTAACGCAGCTGGTGTTGTGAACGAGTACCGACGTAGAGCCCGCCAGCACATAGTACGTATGGAGATCTGCGACCGTGAGGTTATAGGTGTCCTGCTTGGCCTCATAGATGCGGACAGCGCTGACCGTAACAGTGGTCCCGACGTCCGTCCGAAGGGTCATGCCTGGCTTGAGCTGACCCGCGTCGATCCACGCCCGCTCGGACTCGACCCAGAACGGGTGGTGATCCGTCGCGGTAAGGGTGTCCAGGCCGTCCGCGTCAGCGATAGCAAGGTTGACATAGGTCTTGTCATCTCGAGTGAAGATGGACGCCGTTACTCGCTTTGAACCGGTCTCCCCTGTCTCAGGGTCGGTTGCCAGGACGTTGTCACCAGCCTCAACTTCTTCGATCGGCTTGTTAGTTCCATCGGCCATAAGGACCGGCGTTCCAGATACGAAGCTGTTGGGCGAACACGGCCCTCCCGAACTGCCCTTCAGGCCACCTATCTTCTCAAGCTTGGCCCGCAGCTCCGCAGCTGTACGACCCATCGGAGCAATGCCGCCACGATCTTCGTAGCCGTTGTACTGCGCCGCTCGGGCTGTGTCCATATCCCAGAAAGCCTTCTTCAAACCCTCAGGGCAGTCGTAGGCTTCTGGGCCGGTGCAGCTACCGTCGGCTTCAGCCAGGAGGTCATCCTGCGAAACTTCGGAGTAGTCGTGGCGAATCCGATCGAGGCGTTCCTGATAGACGCGATTCCAAGCGGCGTATCGCTTAGGGGAAAGATACTTCTTCGCAACGTCAGTAATGACGTCGGCCGTCACGCCAATCAGGATGTTTTCCTGGCAGACCGAGCAACCATTCGGGCTGTAGTCCCGGTTGTACTTGCCCCACTCGCTGTTCTTCTCCGTGTTCCAACCGCCGTTGCCGGTTGGGGAACAGCTCACGCCCCCTCGGCCGCAGTCGTCCGGGGCGAGCCCCGACGGGTCCGACAGGGTTGTCGGGCTTCCGTTGGCGTACGTGTACCCGTTCATCTGAAGCGCGTCTGTGATGTCGATGACCGGGTCCGCCGACAGGAAGCGGCCGGCCGTCGGGTCGTACTCGCGGGCGCCGATGTGGGTCAGGCCCGTCGTGGAGTCGTCGACGCCGGTGCCCAGGAAGGTGTGGCGGTCGGGCCAGTTCGAGGGCTCGGCGCCGCGGGGGTTGCCGTAGGGGTCGTAGTAGCGGCGGGTGATCGCCTGGCCGTTGGTCTGGTCGACGGCGGTCGACGACGTGCCGTGCTGGTCGGAGAGCAGGACCGTGAGCTTGTGGCCGGTGGTCTTGCCGTTGGTGGTGCGGACCGTCGTCGGGGCGCCTGGGTGGGCGTAGTAACGCTGGGCGTTCAGCGCCTGGCCCGAGGTGTTGACGGTGATCTCGGATTCACCGAGGAAGAGGGTGCGGGTAGTTCCGGTGAGCTCGATCAGGCGGTTGCCCGAGGCGTCGTACAGGTAGCTCGTGGTGTCGCTGGGGGTCCACTTCTGGGCGTTCGACTTGTTGCAGGAGTAGAGCTGGAGGTTCTTGCCGTTCGTGTCATCGGCGCTCGGTACGTCGACGCACAGATTGGCCGCGGCGTTGTAGAGGGACTGGTCGTCCGGCCGGCTGACGAACTGCTGGGCCGTGCTCTTGTCGACGCAGGCGGAGAGAACCAGCGCGGTGCCGCTGACCGTGGCGCACTTGCCGAGGGCCTTGAGAGTGCCGCCGGAGAGCTTCCACTGCTGGGCCTTGCTTCCGTTGCAGGCGTAGATCTGGATGGCCGTGCCGTCGGTCGACTTGCCGCCCTCGACGTCCAGGCACTTGCCGGAAATCGCGTTCGTGAAAGCGCCCTTGCCGCTGCCGAAGCCGCTGACCGAGGTCAGCTTGTTGCGGCGGTCCCAGGTCAGGCTCTGCGTGTCACCGTTGATGACACGATCGGTCGTGTTTCCGGTGGCGTCGTAGCCGTATGTCGATCGCGATTCGACTGTGGTAGTCGAAGTGACAACCTTCGAGTCAGCCTGGACCAGGGTGTGCGGCTGGACCAGCTCGGGCGCCTGGGTGCCGTTGTTGGTGACCGTCTTGCCGTACGTGTAGCTGTAGTTGTCGTCCAGCTTCTCGTCGGTCGGGTCGTGGACGGTCAGACCGGCGCGGTTGCCGATCGTGTCGAACGTGTACGAGTGCCAGTAGCCGCTGCCGTCCACTCCGGACGAGAGCTGAGCACGGGTCGGGCCCGCGCCCTGCGTTGTCCCGCTCGTGGGGCACTTGTCGATGCCGGTCCAGGCCTCGACAAGGCGGCCCATCGGGTCATAGGCGAAGCACTGCCAGTCGATCTTCGTCGATGGCACAGTCGTATCCGGCTGCGTCTCTGTGATCGACGTGGTGTTGCCGACGGTGTCGTAGCCGTAGTTCAGCGTGGAGATCAGGCTCGGCTGGGTTTCCCGATGGTCGTACGCCTTGCTCAGTCGGCCCGTCGACTCGTCGTACTCGTTCGTCGTCCAGACCCGACGTCCCGCGTCACCCGACGTGGTGCGCAGGACGTCGCCGAACGGGCTGTAGATCGTGTCCGTCGTGTACCAGTCCAGGCCCGACGTGGTGATGGGCATGCCCTCGGCGTTGTAGCGCGTGATCACCTTCTCGGCCGCGAGGCCGCCCGGGGTCGCGGGGAGCGTCACCGACTGCGGCTTGCCGGTCAGCGTGTACGTGCTGCTGTAGGCGTAGGTGCCGGCGAGGCCCGTCGTGGTGTTGACCACGTCCGGGATGGTGATCTTCGTGCCCGTCGGGCGGTATTCGGTGTCGTAGCCGGTGATCTCGCTGGTGTACGCCGCTCCGCCGTAGTAACGGGTGGACGCCACGGGGTAGCCCTTGGCGCCGGTCAGCGTGTCGTACGTCCACTTCGAGACGAGCGGACCGGTGGCCGAGTCGTCGCGGAGTTCCGTCTTGCGGCCGAGCGCGTCGTACGTGGTGTACTGCGCGCGGTTGAGGCTGTCCTTCGCCCAGACCTGGCGGTCGAGGTCGTCGTAGCCGAAGCTCGCGGCGCCCATGTCGGGGTCCTTCGACGCCGTGAGCCGGCCGCGGACGTCGTAGGCGTAGGTCCAGGTGTTCTGCTTGGGGGCGGTGACGGTGGCGAGCTTGCCCCGGGGGTCGTACGCGTACAGCGTGTCCAGGGACGCGGAGAGATCAGTGGTCGTGTAGTGCTGGACCTTGACCGTGCGGTCTGCCGCATCGGTCCACGTCTTCACCGCTCGACTACCGCTGAGCGGGGTGGTGCCGTCGACGGACATGCCCGTACGGGTCAGAGTCCAGTCTCCTCCGTACTGGACCGTGCTGGAGTACTGGTCGGTGCCCTTATAAACGGTCGTGGTGCGGATAGCGCGGCCCAGGCCGTCGTACGAGATCTTCGTCGAGTTGGGGACCAGATAGGACGAGGCCGGAACGAAGGTCTCGGGCTCGGGCTCGTCCTTGTCGTAGTAGCCGTTCTTCGTCTCGCTCACGGCGCCGTTGACGTTGTAAAGCGTGTCCGTGATGATGCGGCCGCCACCAGCCGCCTCAGTCTGAGTCTGGCGGGGGCGCAGGTTGCCGTCGTAGATGGCGACGGACATCGTGTACGTGCCGTTGTCGCGCAGGGTCTCGGTCGTGACCGCGGGAACGAGGTCGCCCTTGATCTGGTACGTGAACCGCGCCGAGGGGCTGTCGGTGTCCGGGTTGCGGGACGGCGACCAGACGGCGACGACGCGCCCGAGACCGTCGTACTTGCTGGTGGTCTTGCGCCCGTTGGGGTCGGTGACCGAGAGGACACTGCCTCGGCCCGGGTCGACGGTGGAAACGGACGACTGGCTGAGCGCGTTGGTGACCGTGGTCTGGAAGGCCGGGCCCGTGGCCGGGCTGTAGATGGTGGTGGTCGCCTTGTCGTTCGCGTCCATCACCTCGGTCACACGTCCGAGCTCGTCGTACTTGGTGCGGACCGTGGGAATCCAGCCGCTGCCGGTCTCGTCGATCGTGTCGACCTGACGAGGCAGTCCCTTGGTCGGCGCTGTGCCGAAGGCGTTCAGCGCGTCATACGACGTGCGGACATCGGAGATGATCTTGTTGCCGGTTGCGGCCGTGGCTGCGCCACAGTCACCGACGGTCGCGCGCACCCGCTGGGGCAGACCGATGAGGTACGTGTCGGCCGTGTTCTTGTGAACATACGTCGTCGTCGTACAGGTCTCGTCGGCCTTGGTCTTCCCGTCGGCCGCCAGCGTGTACGTGTACGAGGTCGCGGGAAGGCCATACGTCGTCTCGAACGTGGGATCGGTGACCTTGGTCCGGGTCGTGCCGTCGCTGAGCGTCTCGATGGACTGGGTCCACTCGGTGTTGACGCGGTAGGCGTTGAGATCAGGGAGGCCGCCTCCGCGTACGCGGGTCGCGGTCGTCACGGCTGACGGAAGACTGACCTCACGGCTGAGGACGGTTCCCCCGTTACGCGTATACGTGGTGACCTCGGCGGCTCGGCCCTGGTAGGCGAGCTGGTCCTCGACTGTTTCGTCGGTACCGTCGGCCTTCTTGAGGGAGAGGTTCACCACCGTGCCGCCAGCGTCCTTGGACATGCCACGGAAGTAGCGCGTAACGGTCCTGGACTCCTCCGTGGAAGGCGTCGCGCCCACGGCCGAAGTGACGCCCTTGTAGACGCCGACCTTGTTGTAACCCCGCCACTGGTCGTAGGTGCGCAGCTCGGGCTTCACGAACTCGTCGGTGTTCTTCGCCCAGGCCGCGCCGGCCGTCTCGTCGTACTTGTACGTCGTCTTGACGTCGGGCTGCCGAGTGGCCCGGTCCTTCTCCGTGACGCTCCTGACGATGTACTTGTTGAACCACTCGATCTTCGGGTTCTCCACCTCCGGGTCGGGCGACCACTTGGAGGGGAAACAGCGGCTCTTGTTGCCCTCAGGCGATGCGGGAATGTCCGTGGGAAGGCACGGAGCGGAGTACTCGACCTGAATCTCCCCGCCGGTCTCGGTGCGGATGGTCTCCACCCGCAGTCGGTCGAATCCCGGCGTCGGGTCGTTCGAGCCGCTCTTGACACGGTTGGGCATGTCTACGACGTTGGGAAGGAAGGAGACGGAAGGCAGCGGAGTGCTGTTGTCGCCGTCCGCGTCCTTCTCGGTCCCGTATCCCGTACGGTCGATGGCCTCCAGCCAGAGCGGCGGGTGGGTGTCCGTGCGCTGATACGGGAACGAGTGCTTGAGTGTCCAGGTGTCTACCGGGGAGAGCGCCGTCGAGCCTGGCGTGCGCTGGGCCTCAGTGCTGACCGACGTCAGCATCATCCGGCTCCAGAACGTCGGAGAGCCGACGTAGCAGTTCGTCGTCGTGGAGGAACAGTTCAGCGTGGCGGGCGTGTCCCACCAGGGCTGCTTGTCCTCGTAGTTCTTGGACTCGAACTCCGTGTCGTTGCAGCTGACCGTTCCGACGCGGATGCATCGCTGGTCGACGCCGAACTTGACCCTGCCTGCCGGCGCACCGCCGAGGTTGCCGGCCCGGAGGCCGTAGAGGATCTGCGTCGGGTAGCTGGCCCGGTCGTAGCTGACCGCGGGCTTGAACTTGCCGTTGCGCGCGTAGAGGTTCTTCTCCTGCTTCCAGTCGATGACCATGGCGTTGCCGTGGACGTCCTCGACGTAGTCGAGGTTCCAGCGCCATGCCTGCTCGCAGGAGGAGTCGGCGTACGCGGCCTGGTGGCAGGGCTCGCCGCTCTGGTTACCGAAGACGGGGACCTTGGAGACCGAGTCGGTCAGGGCCCGGGTACCGGTGGTGCCGTCGACGTCGTTGCGGCCGAAGTAGTACCGGGTGCCGTCGCGGGTGGAGACCCGCCAGTGCTCACCGTTGTACTTGGAGTCCTGCGCCGTCGTCTTGGGGATGCCCGCGCTGTCCAGGTACTCGACCTTCGAACCGTCGTCGTTTGCGGGAACCCAACGGGTTCCGTCGTGGACGAGCTCAGTCGTCGAGCCGCCGAGGGACATGACGACGTTGTCGCTGGCCCAGCACAGGTCGGACTTCTTCTTGTCCGTCGCGTTGTTGTTGTTGCCGTTGACCAGGTCGTCGGAACAGGTCCGGTAGCGGCGTTCGATGAAGCCGGGGTGGTAGTCCCAGCCGTCACCGACCCAGGACGCCTGCCCGTTGGTGACCGAGGTCTTGCCGTCGACCGACTGAGAGGAGTAGTTGAACGCGATCTTGGGTGCGGGCCCGGCCGGGGGGGCGGGCACGGTCAGCGGGTAGCTCCAGGAGAATCCGCCACTGCTGCCACCCGCCGACCAGGAGCCGGAAGCGCCGAGCGAGGTCGCCCGGTACGTACCGCCGGCACCCGCGCCGGAGTCGGTGGCAGCGAGGACGGTGGGGCCGCCACCTGACTGGGTGGACAGCCCCTGGGCCTGGGAAGCGGCGGGGTCGACCGTAGCGCGGATGGTCTTCGCCACCGGGTCGTTCGTGCTGGGCACCTCGACAGGGGTGTTGCACGAGTCCAGATCAGGCGTCGAGAGGAAGCACTCCGGCAGCTGGACGAGCTTCAGGCGGGTGGCCCATTCGTTGCCGTAAAGATCCTCGAACCTGCTGTAGTCGAGTTCCAGGTCGACGGGAGTGGAACCGGTCGTCGGCGGGGTGACCTTGAGGATCGCGCCGTTGAGCACATCGGCCTCGGTCGCCTCCTTCGGCTTGACCTCGACCCACCACTGACCCGACGGGTCGGGAGGAGTGGTCGTGGTGCCCATGGTCGCCTTGCCCATACGGACAGGCAGATTCTGGACTTGGCGCAGCTGATCGCCAACGTTGCTCAGGTCGACGGGCTCGGCGGCGGTGTCCAGGGGGGCGACAGCCGTGGGGTTGTACTCGTCCGGAGGTGAGGCCGGAGTGCCGGACCACGACGTGAAGCTCTCGATCTTCGCGGTGTCCGGCATAGCGGCCGTGGTGCCCTGCAGCTCGGGAAGCGCCACGCCGTCCCGGGGAGTATCCGGCGGTACGGCCCATGCCGGCGCCGGCAACAGGGAGGTGACAAGCAGCGCGGACACCGCCACGCCGAGTCCACGGGCGCGCGGACGGGCGCGCGCGGAATGAGGCCGCCACAGAGCACCAGGAGAGAGGCGCTTTCTGATGGCGGGCAGGCGAGACGGGCGTCCCGAACCGGACGAGGACATGCAAACCCCCCACATCCGCTGCCGGCCGAGGGTGCACGACCCGCAGGGAATCAACGAATAGCCAGCAGATTGTGCAGACGCGCGGCACAGAAAATCCACGAACGACGACCATGTGTGCCTTTACTCACAACTGATTTCAACCCATCAGAGAAATAAGTGAGTTGACAGCCAGACAGTCGGAAATCAAGTCGGAATGCATGTTTGCCTGCACATAAGGCATGCCGTGCGGAACTTGATCAAGGCTTCCCATTTCGCCCGTCAAGATACGCTGGATTAAGCCTCTATGCCTGCTTCGCTGACGAAGCCAGGAAGGCGCAAGCATTGCGGCCGCCGCCTCCACCCGACATGACATAGATGGAGATGGCCCCCTGCAGGTTCCCTTCGCTTCACGTACGGCTCGTGACGGGACCGTGAAGATGGGACATGCTCTGCTGGCACACATCCGCGCATCGCGCGATTCCAAGGGCAGCTCGGCATCCAGGCGCCCGCGGGGGGAAAGGAAGTCATGGACGCCTCAAAGTCCGCAGAGAACGCGGGGCATGCGAGCTCGGAAACCGCCGAAGCCGTGGCATCACATACACCAGACCAGCAACCTACGCGGCGGCGGCGACACGTGGCCGGTCTCGCCGCACTGTTGGCAGCTGCCCTGGCCGTGCCCCTGGCAGTTCACCTCCACACCAGCGACCCCAAGGCCACCGACCCGGCGACCCGCGCGAACGTCGAGAACAAGCCGCATCGACCTGTCACCTCCGCAGAGGCCTTGGCACAGGCCAAGCGCACGGGCAAAGAGGTCATGGTCACGGCGGCGCACACCGCCGACTCGACGACCTGGGCCCAGCCCGATGGGCTGCTCCGCACTCGCATCTACAGCGACACGATCCGCGCCAAGAGCGGTGGCGAGTGGAAGCCCATCGACACCACCCTCCACCGCGTCAAGGGCGGCTACGCGCCCCACGCGACCAACGACTCCCTGCTCTTCAGCGCGGGTACTCCACGGGCGACCGGCGACAGCACGAAGCGTGCCTCGCGGGCTCTGACCCGCCTCGCACCGCGCCAGGTCGCCGCAGCCTCCGCCGAAGAGCCGGCCTGGACCGAACTCGTCCGCCTCAATGTCGAAGGCCACGACCTCGTCGTCAGCTGGCCGGGGCCTCTCCCGGAGCCGACCGTCAACGGGTCCCGTGCCCTGTACGAAAACGTCCGGCCCGGCATCGATCTGCTGCTCACCGCCCGTGACCGGGGTTACTCCCATGTCCTGGTGGTGCACACACCGGAAGCGGCGAACGATCCCCTCCTGGCCGAGCTCGACTATCGCCTCTCCTCCCCGACACTGACCTTCTCCCTCGACACCACGACACGTGTCGTCAGCGCGCAGGACAAGGACGGTGAGGAGATCGCCACTGCGCCGACTCCCTACCTGTGGGACTCGGCGGGCGCTACAAGGGCAACGGAGGGTGAGCCGGCACCCGCTGTCGATCCTGCCATCGATGGCACCGCGCTCGCTCTGCCCGGCATCGCGGGCCCGCAGCCCGGCAGCCACGACGCCGCCCTCGACGCGACCCTCGACGCCGACAACACGCTCGGCATCACGGTGAAGGGGAAGACACTGGCCGATCCGGACCTGGTCTATCCCGTCTTCATCGACCCCTCGTTCAAGGGGCAAAAGAAGAGCTGGACCCTGCTGTATCAGAAGTACCCGTCGTCCAGCTTCTACAACGGCCAGAACTTCAACGACGGCTCCAATGAGGCCCGCGTCGGATACGAAGCGACCAGTGGCGGCCTGTCCCGGTCCGTCTTCAACTTCGACTTCGGCAGTCAGCTTTACGGAGTCACCGTGAAGTCGGCTGCCTTCCATGCCTGGCAGACGTACTCCTGGGGCTGCTCGGCGCGAAAGTACGACCTCTGGCTCACCAGCGCCATCAACAGCACCCACACCTGGAACAACCAGCCGAGCTGGCAGCGCATTCTCGGCAGCCAGACCAACGGTTACGGTTACAACGCAACTAGCTGTCCGGACAAGTGGGTTGCCGTCGACATCAAGTCGACCGCGCAATCTGCGGCCACCGGCAAGTGGCCGCAGATCACCCTCGGACTTCGCGCATCCAGCGAGAGCGACACCAATTCCTGGAAGAAGTTCATGGCCAACGGTGAGACGTCGCCGTACATCGACGTCGTCTACAACCGACCGCCGAACGAGCCCGTCCAGTCCGCCATGTCGACCACTCCGGGCGGAACCTGCGACTACACCGCCCCGTACCCGTCGATCGGTCTGAGCGACATCATGTTCCGCGCCAAGGGCACGGACACCGACGGCAACCTGCGCTACGTGCACATCAAGGTCTGGCCGACCGGCGACACCGCGCACCCCGTCATCGACAAGGACTACAGTCCGACCAGCGACGGAACCGCGACGACGACTGTCCCGTCGTCGAGCTTCACCGACGCGAAGACGTACTCGTGGACCGCCTGGACGGTCGACACGGAGGGTGCGACATCGGCATGGGGACCGGCGGGTACGTCCGCGTACTGCCAGTTCCTCGTCGACAAGACCGCGCCCACGAGTCCCGAGGTCAAGTCGACCGAGTACCCGGAGTCGGGGGACGACCAGAGCGTCTGGAGCACTGTCACGCAGGGCACGGCGTCGGTGTTCACCTTCACGCCCAAGGGCGGTGACGTCGGCTGCTACGAATACAGCTTCAACGGGCCTCGGTACGACCAGCCCTGCCTCGCTACGCAGGACGCCACCAAGCCCACGAACACTCCTCCGCTGACTCCCCCACTCGCCGGCCCCAACACCCTCTACGTCCGCGCCCGCGACAAGGCGGGAAATGTTTCGGCGCCCACGACCTACACGTTCTTCGTCCGGCCCCGCCCCGGCAAGGACAAGCCCGGTGACGCGAGCGGCGACAGCATCCCCGACCTGTACACCATCAGCGACAAGGGCACCCTCCAGCTGTGGGCGGCGAGCGACGGTGGAGACCTCGATTCGTCCCTGTCGGCTGCCTACGTCACGGAGAAGGGGGAGACGAAGCCCGCTCCCGACGGGTACTGGACAGACGCGCTGATCACCCACAACTCGGACTGGTTCCCCGGCGACGGCATCACCGACCTCCTTGCACGCACCAAGGGCAGCGACGGCGTGTACCGGCTGGAGCTGTACCCGGGTGACGGCTACGGGAGCTTCGACATCAGCAAGCGCATCGACGTGCTGCTGCCGGCTGGAGCTCCCGCACCGGCCGCCCTCACCCAGATCGTCGCCATCGGCGATGCCACGGGCGATGGCTACCCGGACGCCATGGCCACCACAGCCGACGGCAGCCTCTGGGCATTCACCGGATACACAGGAGGGTCCTTCGAGCAGGCGACGCGCCTGATCAGCGGTTCCTGGAGCGACCGGGACATCCTCATCGCCGGTGACGTCAGCGGCGACGGCGTTCTCGATCTCGTGTTCCGCAACAACACCGCGGGAGAACTGCGACGACGCGAGGGCAAGCCCAACGCGTCGGGAACGGGTACCGATCTCCTGTCGCTGGCCTCCGCCGCAGCCTCGGCCTCGCTGACGGACCCCGTCTACAGCCTGGCGGCCGGATGGCAGCCGACCGAGATCACCCAGTTCATGGGCACCCCGGACCTCAACCACGACGGCATCCCGGACTTCTGGGCGATGTACAAGACAGGCATCGTGCGCTTCTACCGCGGCGGACGCACCGCACACGAGGCGGCGTACGACAACGTCATCGTGTCCACGGACGACCTGTGGACCGACAAGGTCGCCTTCGGATAGGCGGACCGAACCTGCGTACGGCCCCGCCCACCTGACAGCTGGGCGGAGCGGGGCCTTCGGCGTCTGGGGGCTGCGGGCCTGCTGACTCTCGCCTCGTCCGTCAAGGCGCACAGACCCCCACCGAAACGCGTCCGGCCGCCTGCCGTCCGTAGGGACGACAGGCGGCCGGACGTATGCCGGTGGCGGCGCCTACGGGCAGTTGCCGATGGCGCCGGCCAGGACGCTGTAGGTCGGGCCCTGGTCGAGCGCCACGGCGGTGCCCGCCAGGCCGGCCACGGCCAGCGCGGCCACGAGGGCGAAGGCGATACGGGTCTTGATGCTCATGTTGGTTCCCCCGATCACGGGCAGTTGCTGACGTTGCCGGCCAGGACGGCGTACTGCGGACCCTGCGTCAGGGCCGACGCGGCGCCGACCGCGAGCGTGGTCGCGGCGAACGCCAGGGCGATCGCGACGCTGATGCGCTTCTTGAT
Organism: Streptomyces sp. NPDC101160; assembly: GCF_044768205.1. Classification (NCBI taxonomy): domain Bacteria; kingdom Bacillati; phylum Actinomycetota; class Actinomycetes; order Kitasatosporales; family Streptomycetaceae; genus Streptomyces; species Streptomyces sp. NPDC101160. The sequence continues at coordinate 122,273 of NZ_JBIWPJ010000011.1, forward strand.
GTTCATGGTGGTTCTCCCCCAAGTGTCGGCCCGATGCCGATAGTTGGCCTGATCATGCCATGGCGAGAAATCGTCCGCTCACCACTGCACCAGGTCCGCGAAGCCGCGCCCCGCCCAGTCCGCGAAGGTCGCGGGGCTGCCGCCGAGCCTCATCGGGAGGAGGAGGTCGCAGGTGGCGCGGGCGTCGAACCACATCTCGCCGCGGTGCGGGCCGGTGACGACCAGGAGGGAGCGGAAGCCGCAGCCGCCCTCGCGGAGGAAGACGGCGCCGGCCGTCTTCCGCTCCTGGAGCACGCCGCACTCGGCGTCCCACATGTCCCAGGCCGCCTGGTCCTCACGGGGCGGTTCCCGGTCCCCGAGCTCGTCGTCGTAGGCGGCGTACGAGTCGGGGTGCGGGAACGGGTGGGTGAGCAGGTCGTGGTTGGTCTCGGTGTTGCCGTACCAGCCCCAGCCCTGCGCGCCCCGGGTGAGGGCGTGGAGCCCCCTGCCGCCGGCGCCGACCCGCAGCAGGTGGTGACGGTAGTCGGCCGGGAAGACGATGCCCAGCTGGGCCTCGGCCTCCTCGACCTCCTCCTCGTGCAGCGGCGGCGGCGTGGTGTCCCCGAGCCGCGGCCACGCCTGGGGGATGGAGGGGCCACGACGGTGGCCCCGCTCCAGTCGGTGCAGCTCGGCGATCCAGTCCGTGCCGGTCATCGGCTACGGGCAGCTGGTGACGTTGCCGGCCAGGACGTCGTACGTCGGGCCCTGGCCCAGCGCGGCCGCGGTGCCGAACGCCAGCGTGGTCGCCGCGAAGGCGAGGGCGATCGCGATGCCGATGCGCTTCTTGATGTTCATGGTGGCGGTCCCCCTTCAAGTGACGGCGTTCCGCCGTCAGTTAGTCGTGATCATGCCATGACTCAAAGCCGTCAGCAGGCCACTGCCGCCGCGCTTGAGCAGGAACGTGAAGTCGCCGGAGAGCCTGCCGCTCAGCCGGACCGCCGACACCAGGTTCCCCTCCGCGATCAGTCGCTCGACCTCGGCCCGCGACAGGCCGCAGCCTTCGGCGATGAGCCGCACCGGCCGGACGGGGATCCGTGCCGCGAAGCGGACCGAGACCTCGATCGCGTCGCGGTCCGGCCGATCCGGCCCGGCCGAGCCGCCCGTGTCGAGGCGCCAGGCGTCCTGCCAGTCGAGGGCGATGCGGTTGCGGCGCCGCACGGCCGAGTCCTGAAGCAGTTCGGCCGTGAGGCCGATGTCGTTGGCGTGCAGACGGTCGAGGAGGTCGGGGCGTACGGAGCGCACGTTCGTCCGCTCGAAGAGCGTGAGCTTCGCGGTGTCGCCGCACTCCGCGCACAGCACGAGGAGCCAGGCGTCGATGAGCTTGTGGTGGGCGTTGACCCGGAACTTTCCGCCGGCCCGGAAGCGCTCGCAGGCGCAGGCGTGGCAACGGCGGCGGACGAGGGGCAGGCGGGTGGGCACGACCGCCCAGTTTTCGAGCAGCACAGAAGTACACCGGTTTCAGTGTGAGAAGTCCGCAGCAAGAAGGGGCGCGGCGCAGAGGCGCGACGCGCGACAGATCAGCGCTCGGGAGGTCTCACACGGTGTACAACGGCACGTCCTTGCCTGGATTTGCTTCGTCAGGAACGACGTTAAGGGGACGCAGCGGCGCCGCTCCACTGGTTTTCGGGCGCCTCACCGCCGGAGGGGATCCGGCGGTGAGGTGTGGTCGGGCGGCCTCAGTCCGCCTGCGGCCAGGGCCAGCCGAGCTGGATGAAGAGGCCGAGGCGGTCGCTGACGCCACGGATCTCGGTGATCTTGCCCTCGTGGAGGGTGAAGATCCAGATCGCCTCGTTCTCGAAGCTGCGGCCGGTCGGCTCCGGCATGCGCACATGGGCGCTGCTGTGGGTGCCGCGCTGGGTGACGCGCGCGACGACGCGGTCGCCCTCGGCGATCAGCTCCTCGACGGTGCCCGTGAGCGGGTCGAACGCCTCGGCCTGCATGCGCAGGCCCTCGAAGGCCGCGCCGGGCTCGTCGGCCTCACCGTGGATGATCTTGTTGTGGTCGATGACGTCGGGCGCCATGTAGTCGGGCAGATCGGCGAGCCGGCGCTCGCTGATCGCCTCGAAGAAGCCCAGGACCACCTTCTTGTTCGCGTCCACCATGGTGGCCGCCCCCGTTTCCGTTGGTCGTTCCGTTGGTCGTGCTTACGGGCAGTTGCTGACGTTGCCGGCCAGGACCTCGTACGTCGGGCCCTGGGCCAGGGCGGCCGCGGCGCCGACGGCGAGCGTGGTCGCGGTGAAGGCGAGGGCGATCGCGACGGCGATGCGCTTCTTGATGTTCATGGTGGTGGTCCCCCTTTGGCTTACCTTCAAGTGACGGCATTCAGCCGACAGTTAGCCGTGATCATGCCATGGCTCAAAGCCGTAGGTGCGCCCCCTTTACCAGCCCCGGCCCCGGCTCAGCGCGCGCCGCGCGGACCGGGTCCCCCGTTGGGCGGCCGGTACCGCGACCGAAACCGGGCAGGCGGGCGATCCCGGGGCGCCGGGGGCGCAGGGCCGGAACGGAAGCGATCCCGCGCGCCGTGCGCCGTACGAAGGGCCGGCCCCGCGCGCCACGGGAGGGGACGGGGGGTGGCGGTCATGCTGCGAGGAGACCCCGAGCACCCAGCGAAGGAGGCGGCTCATCGTGGCCGACCAAGCACCAGTCACCCAGGCGGCGGCGCCCGTGCGCACCACCATCTACATCAACCGCCGATCCGTCCTGCGCATCGAGGTTCCCATGGCGAACACCATGACGGCGCACAACGACGGCTGGAAGATCACCTTCGACGCGCCGGGCAAGATCCGGCTCCTCATGAACGAAGGACACAACGACCAGATCGACGTCAAGATCGGCGACAACATGGTGTCCAGCGGGGAGGACATCTTCCTCTCGGTGCAGCAGGCCGCTGTCGCGGGTGGGGTGGGCTGATGCCCGACCCGCAGAAGGTCCTCGAATCCCTCGCGAACACGCTTCAGGCAGTGGTCAGACCGGGACCGGGCAGCGCGCTCTTCAATGCGACGGTCGAGCCGCTGCCCGGCCAGATCGACATCGCGGAGATCCTGACCGGCATCCTGGACGCGACGTTCATCACGAAGGACATCCGGTTCGCGGGCTTCAAGCCCGAGGACGCCCTGACCCCGACCGCGCTGGGGAATTCGATCATCGGCGGGCAGCCGCTGGCCGGCACGCCCGTCGCCACCGGGGTCAACGGGCTGCTCGGGCAGCTGACCGGCAAGATCCCCATGCTCAGCCAGACCAAGGTGCCGGTCCAGCTGGAGGTGGTGTGGGCCGTCCAGGACGAGCACGGCCAACCGCTCGCCCAGGACAAGTGGAACATCAGCAAAGGTGTCCCGGTCACGGAAGGCGATGTACCCAAGGTCAAGGGGACCGAGATCGCCATCGCCTTCAAACCGGTCGTGGACGAACTCACCACGACCAATCCGGTACCCGCTCCGGTCCGGTGCCAGCTGGTCGCCACCGTGAAGCTCAAGGCGCTCACCTTCGAGCACTCGGTGTCGCTGCCGGCCGTCCCCGTGCTGATCCCCGCGCTCCTGCTTCCGAAGCTGCTCGCGGCGTTCAGGCACGAGGACTTCGCACCCAAGGCGGGCGACGACGACGGCTTCGTCTTCCTCATGGTGCCCGGGAACTCGCCGCTGCGCAGCCTCGACCAGCTCAAGTCGACGCTGGCGACCCTGCAGGAGACGGTGACCACGCTGAAGTCGTTCGCCGAGTTCGCCACGTTCCTGCTGAAACTCGACGTCCTGGGCAGAGGGATCACCGCCAGCCCGTACTTCTCGTTCACCGCCGCGGACGCGGTGCCGGACCTCAACGAGATCACGGTGATCCAGAACGACATCTTCACCAACGACATCGAGCTGGAGGACGAGATCAGCTCGATGATCTTCATCGGTCCGCCGGGGAAGCTCGTCCACTGGTTCTGCGAGCAGGACTTCGACCACGATGACGGTGACCTGACCGTGACGGTCGGAGAGCAGTTCTTCACCCTCGTCCGTACCTTCGACAGTGCAAACCCGGTCTCCGACCCGCCGGACAAGGTGCACGTCATCACCCCCGCGGACACCAGCAACCACAGCTTCAACGACTTCATGTCCTCCGTGAAGTTCGAGTGAAGCCCACACTCCGCGTCGAGGTCCCCGGCCCGGCATCCTGCTGGACGCTCACCGTCGACGGGATCGTCCATCCCGTCAACGAGAGCGTGCCGGTGGCGCCGGGCCGACGGCAGGTCGACCTCCACTGCGACCTGCTCTGGCCCGCCGGGCAGGCACAAGGGCACCTCACCTGCACTGTCCGTGTCCCGGACGGCGGGCGGGTGCGCCTCACGGCTCCTGGTGCGGAGCTCGCCCCGCTGCTCTTCCCTCAGGGAGACGGGCAGGGTGACCAGAGCGACCAGGGCCCGTCCGGCGGACCAAGCCGGACAGGCCCGTGGTCCCGAGGAGCGCTCAGCGCTTGAGCAGGAACGTGAAGTCGCCGAGAGCCGGAGCCGGAGCTCCGGTCCGGTGGCGTGGTCAGGCGAGGCCGTCCCAGCCCCAGCGCGGGGTGGGGCCGGGGTTGCCGAGGTCCGTACCCGGGGCCGAGGCCGAGACGTCCTTGGCGATCCGGGTGCCCCAGTCGAAGTACTCCATCACCCGGCGGCGCAGCAGGGCGTCGTCGGGCAACTCCTTCTCCACGGCCGCCGTCATCAACTCCATCCAGCGCAGCCGCTGTTCCTCCGTGATGCCGAGCCCGAGATGGGCGCGGAGCAGAGCCTGGTGGCCGCCGTGCTCCGCCGTGAACTCGGCCGGCCCCGAGAAGACCTCGCCCAGCCACACGGCCACGTGCTCCACATGGGTGGCGGTGAAGTCGGCGAAGACGGGCGCGAGGAGCGGGTCGGCCAGGACTCCCTCGTAGAACGTCTCGGAGAGCCGGCGCAGCGCGGCGGCGCCGCCCACGGCCTCGTACAGGGTGTTCGTGTGCTCGGCGTCGCTCATGGAAGCCTCCGGATCCGGGATCTGTCCGTCCAGCTTTCACCCAACACGGCTGGCGTCAAAGGATGTTCGCTCTCGGCGGGGCGGGTCGCCGCGGGCTCCTGCTCCGGCCGGACCGCCGCGGACACACATCCGCCGCCTCCTCACCAGGTGAGGAGGCGGCCGGGAGGTGCGTTGCGGCGCCTTGCGGTGCGTTGCGGTGCCTTGCGGGCGAACTCAGGCGCAGCCCGTGCCGTCCGCGCGACAGACCACGCCGTCGAGCGGGGCCGGGTCGGCGGCGAGCTTCGCCTGGGTGTCGAGGACGGCCTTGCGGAGCTGGGCCGCGCTGGGGACGCCCTCCAGGCGGATGTCGCCGACCAGGATGGTCGGGACGGCCTGGACGCGGTTGGCCTCGGCCTCGCGCAGGGCGTCCTGGTGGCGCTCGTAGTACGTGCCGTCCTCCAGGGCCTTGCGGTACGCCGGCCCGTCGAGGCCGATCTCCTCGGCGAGGGCGACGAGGACGTCGAGCTGCCCGAGGTCCAGGTTCTCCTGGAAGAAGGCCCGGAACATGCGCTGGTTGTACGCGTCGCCGAGGCCCTGCTCGACCGCGAACTGCCAGCCCTCGAAGGCGAGTCGGGTGTACGGCTGCGGGGAGACCGTGGGCAGGGTGATGTCCACGCCCAGGCGGCGGGCCATCGGGTAGACGGCGCGCTTCCAGATCTCCGGCAGGTACGGGTCCTCCGGGCGGAGGGTCGGCTTCGGCTCGGCGCGCAGCTCGAACGGCTTCCACTCGATCTCGACGTCGAGGCCCTCTACGGCCTCCTCGAGCGGCCCTTCCGCCAGCATGCAGAAGGGGCACACGTAGTCGGACCAGACCTGGATCCGGACCTTGGCCGCGGGGTTGGTTTCGGTGCTCACCGGCGGGCGCTCCCTTGCCTGGTCAGGTACTCCTGGAACGGCACCTCGTGGCCCTCGACCGGCAGGTGGGTGGTCCTGACGCCCCACTCCGTCGGGTCGGTGCGGTAGATGCTGTACGAGGAGGAGTAGTCGAAGCCGTACTGGGCCGCGGTCCTGCGGTCGGCGGCGTAGACGATGTGCTCGACGCCGAAGTAGAGGGCGACCTGGTAACACATGGCACACGGCTCGCCGGAGGCGATGAGCGTGGCGCCGTGGGCGGCGAACGAGCCGTGCTTCGCGGCGGCGTTGCGCAGGGCGACCACCTCCGCGTGGGCGGAGGCGTCGCGGTCCTCGCGGACCCGGTTGAAGCCGGTCCCCAGGATCCGGCCGTCGTGGCGGACCACGATGCCGGAGAACGGGATGCCGCCGGCCGCCACGTGCTCGCGGCTGATGCGGACCGCTTCGAGGACCTGCCTGGTCAGCTGCTGGTGCTGCTGGTGCTGTGCTTCGGTGGTCATGCCGGCAGCTCCTAGACCGCGGTCAGCCGCAGGATGATCGCGCCGCCGATGATGGACGCGAAGGACAGCAGGCGGGCGAGGGTGATCTTCTCCTTGAAGATGATCGCGCCGAAGACGACCGTGCCGACGCCGCCGATGCCGGTCCAGATGGTGTAGCCGACCGAGACGTCCAGGTCGAGCAGGGCACGCGAGAGCGTGTAGATGCCGCCGGCCGCGGCGAGCAGCGTGAGGACGCTGGGCCACAGGCGGGTGAAGCCCTTGGTGGCGTTGGTGCCGAGCGCGAAGAGGATCTCGAAGACGATGGCGATTCCGAGGTACACCCAGGTCATGGGAACGGCTCTCTCTGCTGGAGGGTGAGGTTCAGGGGGTGATGGCTGAGCGGGGCGGTGCGGTGCGGGTGCGTGCAGGCGGTGCGCTGCGTGCGCGGGGGCGTACGTGCGCGGACCGTGCTGGCGCGGGCCGTACGTGCGCGGGGGCGTACGTGCGCGGGGGCGTACGTGCGCGGGGGCGTACGTGCGCGGGGGCGTACGTGCGCGGGGGCGTACGTGCGCGGGGGCGTACGTGCGCCGGCCCGTGGGCGGTCGGGACCGACCGGTCAGACCGTGACCTTCGGGTCCGTCGCCGACGTGCGCGCCGCGGTGGCCGCGACCGCGGCCTCCGCGGCCGCCTTCTTGTCGGCGGCGATCTTGTCCGTGATGCGCAGGGTGGTGCCGCCACCGATGATCAGGACGAAGGCGAGGACCTTCCAGATCGTCATCGGCTCGTCGTAGATCAGGGTTCCGAAGATCACCGTGCCGACGCCGCCGATGCCGGCCCAGACCGTGTAACCGACGCCCACGTCGATGTACTTGAGGGCCTGGGACAGCGTGAAGATGCCACAGGAGGCGGCCGCCGCGGTGAGCAGCGAGGGACCGAGGCGGGTGAAGGCGTGGGTCGCCTCGGTGGAGAGCGCGAAGGTGATCTCGAAGAGAGAGGAGAACAGCAGCCAGGCCCAGCCGACGTTGTTCTGGTTCTTCTGTGTCGAGTCCGCGGACACTTGAGCTCCTTGGTTGTTTGTCCGTGCAAGTTGTAGGCCCCCATGAGAGGCCTAAGGACGTTTCGGAGATAGCCAAGATCTTGCATGGTCATATAACCTGTTGTCAAACCCCTGTCAGAGGAGAGGTACATGAACAACACCGCAACGACACCTCCCGCAGCGACCTCCGACCAGGCCGTCTGGGACCGCGTCCTCACTCTGCACACGCACGTGGAACGGGAGCTCGCGACCGCTCTCCAGCGCCGGCACGGCATCGGCCTCTCCGAGTACCGGGCCCTGGAGAACCTCGCCGCCTCCCCCTCCAGCGAACTGCGGATGCAGGAGCTGGCCGACAAGATCGGGCTCGGACAGTCCTCGGTCACCCGGCTCGTCGAGCGCCTCAAGGGCGCCGGCTACGCGTTCAAGGACCTCTGTCCGTCCGACAAGCGCGGGGTGTACGCGGTGATCACGGACGAGGGCCGCAGCCGCTACGTGGCCGCCCGCGCGACGTACGCCGAGGTCCTCTCGGGCGCCCTGAACTCGCACGGCGCGGACCCCGCGCTCGCCGCCACCGTCGCGGCCCTGCGCAGCGCCCGCCCGGCGTAACCCGCCCCCTCGGGCACCCACCACCCCGTCAGGCCGCGCAGCCCGCACCTGCGCCCCCGCCCACGCCCGGCCCCAGCGCGCCCCGCCCCGCTTCCCACCCCTCCCGCTCCCCGTCCCCGCAGCCGTCGCCTCTTGGCGCCTCTCCCCCGAGAGGCGCCAAGAGGCGACGGCTTCTTTCGTGTTCACACGACTGCAGTGCGTGCTTCACGCCGCCGCATGACACAGGGTGTACTTGTACGTACAAGCGGTGAGCTAGCTCACAACGGAACCGACTAGTACATGCTTGCGGATGCATGGATCGCCGCCCTAATGTCTGCTGCGGCGCCGATCGAGAGCGATCGGGGACCTCGCCGAATCGCACAGCGCTTGGCCCATCTTTTCCACATCATCCGGGGGAAACGTGCCATCGCCCAGCCTTGTCCGAAACCTTGCCGCGCACGCCCGGCGGCACCCCTCCTTACCGGCCCTGCTGCTCAACCAGGAGCAGGTGACCTACGGCCAACTCGCCGAACGTACAGCGCAGTTGGCACAGCGGCTCCGCGCCGCGAACCTGCCGGCCGACCGGCCGGTGTGCATCCCCGCCCGCAAGGACCCGGCGACCGTCGCCCTGATGCTCGCCGCGTTCACCGAATCCCTCGTCGTCCTCGCCCCCTCGGCGGAACTCGGCGAGGACGCGCTGGACCGGATCTGCCGACAGGCCCGGGTCTCCGCGCGACTGTCCGTCGCCGCCACACGTGACCACGACGGTGACCACGACGGCGACCACGACGGTCACGACCTGATCGTCGAGCCGGTACCCGCGGACGAGACCGCCGCGGAGGGCTTCGCCCGGCCCCTGCCGGACCGGACCCGACTGCTGCTCACCACCTCCGGGTCCACCGGAACCCCCAAGCTGGTGCCGATCGGCACCGACGCCTTCGACGCCTTCGCGGCCTGGGCGACGGCGGAGTTCCGGATCACCTCCCAGGACACCTCGCTGTCCTACGCCCCGCTCAACTTCGACCTGGCCCTGCTCGACGTCTGGACCTTCCTCGGCGCCGGCGCCCGGGTGGTCCTGGTCGACCGGGCGAAGGCCACCGACGGCCCCCACCTGCGCGGTCTCGTCGCCGACGCCTCGGTCACCTTCGTCCAGGGCGTGCCGCTGCTCCACCGTCTTCTCACGGAGGGGAAGGCGGAGGAACCCGGCGCCACCGCGTTCGAGCAGGTCCGCGAAGTGGTGTTCACCGGGGACGCGATGCCCCAGAGCTTGCTCAAGCAGTGCGCAGAATCGTTTCCTCATGCACGTTTCCACAACGTGTACGGGTGCACCGAGACCAACGACAGCTTCATCCACCCCGTCGACCCGCACACCGCCGAGGGCAAGCTCCCGATCGGCCGGCCGCTGCTCGGGGTCGAGGCCGACGTCCTCGACGACGACGGCCGGCCGCTGACCGGCCCGGGCACCGGCGAACTCGTCGTCCGCACCCCCTTCCAGACGGAGGGCTATCTCCAACAGTCCCTCAACCAGGCCGTGTTCGTGGAGCGAGAGGCTCCGGACAGCGAGGACGGACAGCGCCAGGTCTTCTACCGCACCGGCGACATCGTCACCCGCGACGCCGAGGGCACGTACACCCTCGAAGGCCGTTCCGACTGGCAGGTCAAGGTGCGCGGAGTGCGCACCAACCTCCAGGAGGTCGAGTCCGTCCTCGCCCAGCACCCCGACGTCGAGGAGGCGGCCGTCGTCGCCCTCCCCGACACCGAGGCCGGCGTCCGGCTGCACGCCCGCGTCACCCGGCGGGCCGGCGCCGCCCTCAGCTCCCTCAAGCTCCGCTCGTACGCCGGGGCGAACCTGCCCCGGCACGCGATCCCGTCCACCGTCCGCATCAGCGAGCTCCCGTTGCCGCGCACCTCGACCGGCAAACCCGACCGCAACAAGATCAAGGAGGAGATCAGCGCATGAGCGCCGCCCCGACCCCCACGCGTGACACCCAGGACATCGCCGGAGAGATCCGCACCCACCTGCTCGCCACCTACCTCAAGGGCGAGGACGTCACCGCCGAGGACCTCACCGGCGACTACGACCTCATCGAGTCCGGTGTCATCGACTCCCTCGGCCTCGTGAAGCTCATCCAGTACATCGCCAACACCTACGGGCTGCCGGTCGACGACATCGAGATCAGCCCGGACAGCTTCCGCTCGATCGACGCCATCAGCGAGACGGTCCGCAAGCACACCGCCGGCTGAGCCAGGCACCGACCACTCCAGCGCTGAACACGCGCTGGACATCTCGCCGCACATCCCGCTGAACATCCCTTCTCTCAAAAGGAGTTACGCCATGTTCACCCGTACCCTCGAGGACGTCACCCCGGTCGAGTGGGGCAACGGCACCAGCCACCGGCTGCTGACCGAGGCCGACAAGATGGGCTTCACGGTCTGCAAGACCCTGGTCCGCGCGGGCACCAACTCCGCGCTGCAGTACCGCAACCACCTGGAGGCCTGCTACTGCATCGGTGGCTCGGGCGCGGTCGTGCACAAGGACGGCACCGTCTACAAGATCACCGAGGGCACGATCTACGTCCTCGACGAGCACGACCCGCACTACCTCATCGCCTCCGAGCACGAGGACCTGCACCTCATCTCGGTCTTCAACCCGCCGCTGACGGGCAACGAGAAGCACAGACTCTCCGAGGACGGCTTCTCCCAGTACGAGGCCGCGGTGCCCAGCGCCCAGCACTGAGTCCGCCCACGAGCCCGGCCGGGCCGCCCTTCCCCTCCCCGCACCGCGGCCCGGCCGAGCCCGCCCGTACCAGAAAGGAAAACCGTGAACGTCGATCTCGTCGCCCCGTACGCCGACATCCTCAACGCCGACCTCGCGGAGCTGGACGCCGACGCCGTCTTCTCCCGTACCAAGTGGCAGGCGATCAAGGACAGCGGCATCCTGCGCACCCCGTTCAAGGAGGAGTACGGCGGCGCCGGGCGCAGCTTCACCGAGACCATGCGGGCCCTGGAGGGCCTCGGCTACCTCTGCCGCGACGCCGGCATCGCCTTCTCCACCTCCACGCAGATCGTGTCCCTGGCCACGCCCCTGGAGAAGTTCGGCTCGGCGGAGCTGAAGGCCCGCTACATGCCGCGCATCCTGTCCGGCGAGGCCGTGACCGCGCACGCCATCACCGAGGAGTCCGGCGGCTCCGACGCCATGAACATCACCACCACCGCCGTCCGCGAGGGCGACCACTACGTCGTCGACGGCGGCAAGATGTTCATCACCAACGCGCCCGTCGCGGACCTCTTCCTCCTCTACGTGCGCACCGGCAGGCCCGGCCCCTTCGGCCTCACCTGCCTGCTCGTCGAGCGCGACACCCCCGGCCTGGAGATCGGCGCGCCCATGGACAAGCTGGGCCTGCGCACCTCCCCGATCGGCCGGCTCACCTTCGACAAGCTGCGCGTGCCGGTGGACCGGCGGGTCGGCGCAGAGGGCGGCGGCTTCCTCGTCCTCGACTACGTGATGAAGCGCGAGATCCTCTACGCCTTCTCCCTCACCCTCGGCGAGATGCGCCACCGCCTGGAGACCGTCCTCGCGTTCGCGGCCAAGCGGACCCAGTTCGGGCAGCCGATCGGCAGCTACCAGGCCGTCAGCCACAAGATCGTGGACATGCGCATCGCCGTCGAGACGGCGGCGAAGTGGCTCGCCGACACCGGCGCCAAGGCCGAGCGCGGCGAGGACATCTCCCTCGACCTGGCCGCCACCAAGATCGTCGTCTCCGAGGCCAACGTGCAGACCGCCCTGGCCGCCGTCCAGATCCACGGCGGGCGCGGGGTCCTCACCGAGTACGGCGTCGAGCGCGACCTGCGCAACTCCGTCGCCGGAACCATCTACTCGGGCAGCAGCGAGATCCAGCGCAACCGCATGGCCGCCCTCCTCGGACTCTGACTCGGGCTCCGACTCCGACTCTCCGAATCGGACGCTGACTCCGACTCTCCGACTCGGGCTCCGACGCCGACTCTCCGACTCCGACTTCGACCGCGACCCAGGAGCTACCCCTCCCATGAGCATCGCCCTCGACGAAGTACACGCCCTCACCCGGCACACCGCCTTCCTCGACCACGAGTCCGACGAGGTCCAGAACTTCGTGGACTCCGTCGTCAAGGACCGGTCCGCCGACCGGCGCGAGAACGCCGTCGCGCTCTACTACGCCGTCCGCGACGGCCTCGACTACGAGGTGTACGGCACCGACCTCAGCCCCGAGGGGATGCGCGCGTCCAGCGTCCTCAAGGCCGGCCAGGGCTTCTGCCTGCACAAGTCGATCGTGTACGCCGCCGCCGTCCGCGCCCTCGGCATCCCGTCGAAGCTGGTCTACGGCGACGTCCGCAACCACCTCGCCAGCCCGCGGCTCATCGCCCACATCGGCGGCGACGTCTTCTTCCACGGCCTCACCCAGGTCTACCTGGACGGCAAGTGGGTCAAGGCCACGCCCGTCTTCAACAAGCTGCTCTGCCGGCTGTACGGGATGGACGCCCTCGAGTTCGACGGCACCGCCGACTCGCTCTACCACCCGCACTCCAGCGAGAGCGGCAAGGGCGCCATGGAGTTCCTGAAGGACCACGGCGCCTTCGACGACGTCCCGTACGACTTCGTCATGTCCCGCATGCGGGCCCAGCACCCCGGCTTCCTCAGCGGGGACGGCGACGGCACCGGGACCGTGCAGGGCGGCTCGCTCGCCGCCGAGGCCGACACCGTCAACGCCGCACGCTGAGGAGCGACGAACATGACCACCGCAGCCCCCTCCGACGGCTGGGACGCCACCACCCGCATCGGCATCGTCGTCCCGTCCGCCGACATCGGCCCCGAGGCCGAGCTCCAGGCGGTCTCCCCCGCCGCCGTCTCCGTGCACGCCTCCCGCATCGACTTCGGCGGCATGCTGCCCGGCGGGCACATGGTCGCGGAGAAGATCCCGCAGGACCCCATCGCGGCGTTCGTCGAGCCCCCGGCCGTCGACAACGCCGTCAAGCTCCTGGCCGACTCGCCGCTGCACGCGCTCGTGCTCGGCTTCACCAGCTCCTCGTACGTCCTCGGCGCCGACGGTGAGCGGGCGCTGTACGAGCGGCTCGCGCCCGTCACCCGGGACATCCCGATCACCGGCACCGCCCGGGCCGCCGTCGCCGGCTTCCGCGCGCTCGGCGCCGAGCGGATCGCGATCGTCAACCCGCCGTGGTTCGACGACAAGCTCTCCACTCAGGGCAAGGAGTACTTCGAGTCGCAGGGCTTCAGCGTCGTGCACCACGGCCCCGTCGGGCTGCCGTCCGAGCAGACCGCGATCACCCCGCAGAACCTGTCGGAGTGGATCCGTACGACCGTCGCCGACGCCCGCCCCGAGGCGATCCTCGTCGCCGGCAACGGCATCCGCGCCGTCGGCACGATCAAGGGCCTGGAGGCCGAGCTCGGCTTCCACGTGCTGACCGCCAACCAGGTCGTCCTGTGGCACGCCCTGCACCTCGCGGGCGCCGCCGCGACCGCCCGTACGATCACCGACTACGGGCACCTCTTCCAGGTCGCTCCCGCCGCGCCGGCCGCGCCCGCCGCGCCCAGGGAGGCGTGACGCATGCTGCCTGCCGACGGCTACGTCGCCGAGTTCACCACCCCGGAGGGCGACGTCTACCGCACGCCTCTCGTGTGCTGGCGCGAGGACGGCCCGTACGTCTATGGAGTGACCCTCCACAAGGGCGGGCTGCGCCGGGCCGAGGAGCTCCCCGGCTTCACGCGCTACGCCGTCAGGCCGGAGTGCGCCTGCGAGGCGGCCGCGGCCACGGCATCCGTGGCCCCGGGCCTCGCCAGGCAGCTCGCGAACCGGTAGGCACGGGGTCCCCGCGGCCGGGGACGCAAAGGCCCGTGCCTGCCCCGCCGGCCCGCCCGCTCCCCCGGTTTCCGTCACCGGGCGAGCGGGCGGGCCACCGCGCGTGGGGCGACGGAATACGATCGGGGGCGTTGGCAGCTGCCGATGACAACGAGTCCAGTCGCACTCCACCCGAAGGAGAATCCACATGGCGCAGGTCGCGCTCAAGGGCAACCCCGTAACGGTCGACGGCGTCCTGCCCGCGCAGGGCACCGACGCCCCCGCCTTCACCCTGGTCGGCGAGGGTCTCGCGGACAAGTCGCTGAAGGACTTCGCGGGCAAGCGCAAGGTCCTCAACATCTTCCCGAGCGTGGACACCCCGACGTGCGCCGCGTCGGTCCGCGCCTTCAACGCGAAGGCCGCCGAGCTCGACAACACCGTCGTGCTCTGCATCTCCGCCGACCTGCCCTTCGCGCAGGCCCGCTTCTGCGGCGCCGAGGGCCTGGAGAACGTGCAGAACCTCTCCACCTTCCGCGGCCGCGAGTTCCACACCGACTACGGTGTCGCGATCGCCGACGGCGCGCTGGCCGGCCTGACCGCCCGCGCGGTCGTCGTCCTCGACGAGAACGACAAGGTCCTGCACACGGAGCTCGTCAACGAGATCTCGCAGGAGCCGAACTACGAGGCCGCGCTCGCCGTCCTCTGAGGGCTCCGCTCCTGCCGCGTCGGCCCGCTCCTGGAACACCGTTCCGGCAGCGGGCCGTCGCCGTTCCCGCCTACGATCCGATCATGGGTACCAACGGTCACCGAAATCCGCGCTCGTTCCTCTCCCTCTGGTCGAAGGACTCCGTCCTGTCGATCGGCTCCGTCGGGTCGTTCATGTCGATCGGGTCGGTCGGGTCCGCGTTCTCGATCGGCTCGGTCGGATCCTTCCTCAGCGTCGGATCGCTGCTTTCGGCCCGCTCGCGCTGGTCCGTCATGGCCTGGCGGTCGGTGCGCGGGGTCATGACCGAGCACAACCGTCGACCGGGTTCACCGACACCACGTCCGTGAGCGGGATGTCGACCGTGCGGCCGTGGACGGCCAGGGCAAGGGCGCCGCTGCCCGACGCGGCGAGCCGGCCGCACACGGTGCCCGCCGAGGTCGTGACCTCGACCTCGGCCTCGCCCGCGCCCGTGTCCGGGGCGGGCCACCAGGAGCTGGTGGCGGCGAGGGCCGTCAGGAGGACCGTGGCGAAGGTGAGGATCAGGCCGGTGCGCAGGTTGCGGGCGGCGCGCTCCGTGTCACCCGGGGCCACCGCGTGCGGCCAGGCGACGCGGCCGACGAGGTAGACCGCCAGGCAGGCCACGAGGAGTGCGAGCAGGACCAGGAGGCCCGCCACCACCTCCACGCCCTGGGGAGCCGCGGACCCGGCCCCCGATCCGCCGGCCTTCAGCGCGCCGCACAGCCCCACGAAGCCCAGCGCCGCCAGCTGGAGCGTCAGCCAGCCACGGGCCGAGGCCCGGATGCCTTCCATGCCCTCACCGTCGATCACCCGGCCAGGATGCCGAGGCCGGGGCCCGGGAGGCGGCGTGCCACGCCGGGAGGGAGACTGAAGGGGTAGCACGGCCGTCTGACAGGGGTGCCCGGCCGGGTGCCCTGGAGGAGTCGTCATGGGCGGTACGGCTGTGGAGAGCCTGCGCGAGCTGTTGCGCGGCGAGGTGACCGGACCTCAGGACGCCGGGTACGACGAGGCCCGGGCGATCTACAACGCGATGATCGACCGGCGGCCGGCGGTGATCGCGCGGTGCGCGGACACGACGGACGTACGGGCCGTGGTGCGCTACGCCCGCGACACCGGCATGGACCTGACGGTGCGCGGCGGCGGCCACAGCGGCGGCGGGCTCTGCCTGGCCGACGGGGCGCTGATGCTGGACCTGTCGGGGCTGCGCTGGGTGCGGGTCGATCCGGAGAGCCGGACGGCGGTGGTCGGCGGCGGCAGCCGGCTCGGCGACCTGGACCACGAGGCGCACGGCTACGGGCTCGCCACGCCCGCCGGGATCATGTCGACGACCGGCGTCGGCGGGCTGACCGTGGGCGGCGGGCACGGATATCTGACCCGGGCGTACGGGCTGACGGCCGACAACCTCCTCGCGGCGGACGTGGTCCTCGCCGACGGCTCGTTCGTGCGGGCCTCGGCGGACGAACACACCGATCTCTTCTGGGCGTTGCGCGGCGGCGGCGGCAACTTCGGGGTGGTGACGGCCTTCACGTACGCGCTGCATCCGGTGGACGACGTGGGCCTCGGCGTCACGCTGTGGGATCCGCAGCACATCGGCGCGGTGCTGCGCTGGTACCGGGAGTACCTGCCGGCCGCGGACGAGGAGCTGTACGGCTTCTTCGCGACGCTGACCGTGCCGCCGGGGCCGCCGTTCCCGGAGGAGATCCACCACAGGAAGATGTGCGGCGTGGTGTGGTGCCACACGGGCGCGACGGACGAGGAGAGCCTGTCGAAGGCGTTCGCGGACGTCGCCGAACCGGCCCCGCCCGCCTTCCACTTCGCGACGCCGATGCCGTACCCGGCGGTCCAGTCGATGTTCGACGAGCTGATCCCGAAGGGGCTCCAGTGGTACTGGCGCGGTGACTTCTTCGACCGGATCACGGACGGCGCGATCGACGTGCACCGGACCTTCCTGGAGAACATCCCGACCGAGCTGTCGACGATGCACCTCTACCCCGTCGACGGCGCCGCCCACCGCCCCGGCCCCATGGACACGGCCTGGGCCTACCGGGACGCGGTCTGGTCCGGCGTGATCGGCGGCATCAGCCCGGAACCCGCGGACGCGGAGCGCATCCGCGACTGGGCGGTGAACTACTGGGAGGCGCTGCACCCGCACTCGATGGGCGGCGCGTACGTCAACTTCCTCGGCGCGGACGAGGGCCAGGACCGGGTCCGGGCCACGTACCGCGGGCACTACGACCGGCTGGCCGAGGTGAAGCGGACGTACGACCCGGACAACGTGTTCCACCACAACCAGAACATCAGGCCGGCGGAGGGCTAGGAGCGTTACGGGTTACCGCACCACGTCCCAGACCTGCTTCTGCAGCCCGTTCGCGTACACCTCGTGCTCGGCCAGCGTCAGCTTCTGCGCGTCCTTGTCCGCCGTGCTGAACAGCCGCTTGCCGGCGCCGAGGAGCAGCGGGAAGACCAGCAGGTGGTAGCGGTCGATGAGCCCCGCGTCCGACAGCGCCTGGTTGAGCGACGCGCTGCCGTGCACGATGATCGGCCCGCCCTCGGTCTCCTTCAGCGCGGCGACCTCGTCGACGGACCGCAGGATCGTGGTCTCGCCCCAGTTCGCCACCAGGTCGTCGTCGGTGAGGGTGGTGGAGACGACGTACTTCGGCATCACCTTGTAGTCGGCGAACTCCGCCATGTCCGGCCACACGCCGCTGAACGCCTCGTAACTCACCCGCCCGAGCAGCATCGCCGCGGCCTCCTTCTGCTCCCGTCCCTTGATCTCGAACGCCTCGGGCAGGAACTCGGTGTGCTTGAAGGTCCACCCGGAGTTCCGGTAGCCGGGCTCGCCACCGGGGGCCTCGACGACGCCGTCGAGGGAGATGAAGGCGGAGGTGATGAGGGTACGCATGGGAGGTTCCTCGTTCTCTTCGGTGTTTCGGTCGTGCGCGCTGTTCTCGAAGGTATAGACGTCAGCCGCACACAGAACTCATCGCCCGCGCGGATATATGGGCGTGGCGGGGACGGGGGTCAGGAGGGTCCTCGGTGGGGCCCCTACCCCGCCACCAGCTTGACGGCCAGGGTCACGATCAGCGTGCTCGACGTCAGCGCCGTGACCAGCCTGCCGCGCGGGCCGGTCAGGGTGCGGGCGAGGAGGGTGCCGCCGGTGGCGAGGAGGAGTTGCCAGGTGGCGGAGGCGAGGAGGGCGGCGAGGACGAAGACGGTGCGCGTCAGGGGCGTGGCGGGGGCGGCCGGGCCGGTGGCGAGGACCAGGGCGGCGAAGTAGATCACCGTCATGGGGTTGAGCAGCGTGATGCCGAGGAAGGCGAGGTAGGCGCGGCCCGGCGTCAGGGTGGCCGCGCCGTCGTCACGGGTGGCGAGGCGGCCGGTGCGGTAGGTGCGGACGGCCGTCCGGGCGGCGCGTACGGAAAGGGTCACCAGGACCAGCGCGGAGGCCCAGCGCAGCGGGGCCATCACCGGCGTGAGCAGGGGCACGAGGGCCGATCCGCCCGCGACCGCGAGGAGCGCATACGCGCCGTCGGCGGTGGCGACGCCGAGCGCCGCGCCCGCTCCCGTACGCCAGCCGGCGCGCGCCGTGACGGCGACCAGGTAGGCGCCGACGGCGCCGACGGGGATCGCGATGCCGTAGCCGGCGAGCAGGCCGGCCACCGCCGCGGCGATCACAGGACGGCGGGGATCGCTCCTGCGGGGGACTCGGGCTGCTGCTGTCGGCGGTAGGCCGAACCGTCCTTCGTACGGGCCAGCTGGCCGCCGATCACCAGGTAGCGGCGCAGCGCCGGGAAGTCCGCGTGCACGGTTTTCAGGGCCTCGTTGACCTCGCGCTCGCTGTAGACGCGGGCCGGCTCGAAGAGCGTGGCGGCGAGGTGGTCGAGCAGGGCGGCGCGGCGGGCGGGCCGGCGCGGGATCGCCCTGAGGCGCCCGTCGGCGGTGAAGAGGTCGGCGGTCGGCGCGGCGGCCGCGCCGGCGGCCGGCGCGGCGGCCGGGCCGGCGGTCAGGTCGGCGGTCAGGTCGGCGGTTGCGGTCATGGCAGGCAGCTTGGCGCCCGGCCGCTGCCACCCGCAAAGGAATTAACCGCCGACGATCACATTCGCCGCCTCGTGGAACTTCGGCGTGATCTGCGGCGCCCCGACCGACTGGAAGATCGGCGCCGCCTTCTCCATGAACGCCCGGAACGCCGCCTCCGACTCCCAGAAGTCGATCACGCGCCAGCCGCCGTCCCCCGGACCGGCGGAGTGGGCGATGAAGCCCTCCGCGGGCCACCAGGACGCGTTGGTGATCTGCTGGTTGATGCTCTCGTACACCTCTCGGCTGATGCCGGGAATCTCGACGGTGACGACCACGGGCATGATGCACTCCTCAGGGACGCGTGCGGGGCGGGATACCGACCACCAGCACAGCAGTCGGCGCCCCGCCCCGCACGCACACCACGCCCGAACGGGCTACCTCCGGCTACCTCCCCAGCCGGTAGCGGATCTTCTTCACCAGCTCCTTCAGGTCCGGCGCCCGCAGCAGGCTGTAGTGGTCCGCGTCCAGCTCCACCACCGTCGGCGGGCGCGTCGACCAGCCGGTCGTGCCCTCCAGGAAGGAGTAGTCGTCGCCCTGCGCCTTGAAGATGGTGACCGGGCAGGCAACCTGACGCTCGGTCAACTCCTTGAAGGTGTACGTGAAGTCGAAGGTCTTCTCGACGATCGCGATGATCCGGGCGACCAGCTCCGGGTCGAGCGCCGGGAACTGCACCGTCACGTGCTTCGCGAAACTGGCCGCGTCCGTCGCCGGCACGTCCGCGAGCGCGCCCGCGAAGACCGAGTACAGGATCTGGGTGAAGCCCGGGTTGTCGTACGAGGCCCCGCCGGCCGCCGACTCCGCGCGCACCTTGGGCGAGCCCGGCGCGATCAGGAACAGGTGCTCGACCTGCTCCCCCGCCGCCTCCAGGAGGTGCGCCGACTCGAAGGCGACGCGCGCGCCGAAGGAGTAGCCCCACAGGGTGTACGGGCCGGAGGGCTGGCGGCGCCGGATGGCGGCGACGTCGGCCGCGGCCATCTCGCGGATGGTGTCGTACGGGGTCTCGCCGCGGTTGATGCCGTGCGCCTGGACGCCGTAGAAGGGGCGGTCGATGCCGATCTCCTCCGCCAGGAAGCGGAGGTTCATGGTGTACCCGCCGAGGCCCGGCCAGCAGTAGACCGGCGACTGGGCGCCGTCCGCGTGCAGCCGGACGAGCCGCGACGCCGGGGCCGCGGCGGCGCCGTCGACGCGGTGGGCGAGCTTCTCGACGGTCGGGCACTCGAAGAGGATCTGCAGCGGCAGCGCGGCGGCCGTGCCCGACTCGCCCGCGAACTCGCGGTTGATCTTCGTGATGAGCGCGACCGCGATCAGCGAGTTGCCGCCCGACTCGAAGAAGTCGTCCAGGACGGAGACCGCCTCGACCTCCTCGTACTTCAGCGCCGCCGCCCAGATCTCCGCGAGCCGCTGTTCGGTGCGGGTCCGCGGCAGGACGTGCGGGCGGCCGTGCAGGCCGGCGTTGACGACGGCGAGGTCGGCGAGCGCCTTGGCGTCGACCTTGCCGTTGGCGGAGAGCGGCAGCCGGTCGAGGACGACGACCCGGTTGGGGATCATGTAGTCGGGCAGGTGGTTCGCCAGGTCGTCGCGGATCATCTCCGCGGGGCCCTTCATGTGGACGGAATCCTCGTACATGCCCTCGCTGAGCCGCTGCTCCTCGCTGACCCGGCCGCCGACGAAGAAGTACGAGGGGCCGGTCGGCCGGCCGGCCGCGGCGAGCAGCTCGTCCATGCGGCGGGCGGCGGGCAGCGGGTTGCCGGACATCGAGCTGTAGCCGGAGGACATGAACCCGAGGCCGTGGACCTCCGAGCCGAGCTGGAGCCGCTGCAGGGCGCGGCCGAGGTCGATGTACGAGCGCCAGGCGGCGTCCGGGCCGTCCGTGCGGGCGACCACCGTGATGCCGAGCGAGGCCCGGTCGTACACCGCCTGGTTGATCGCGATGACGTGCTTCTTCTCCACCAGGCCGGCGGCGACGCGGACCAGCTCGCCGTTCTCGTAGGCGTACTGGCCGGCCGCCAGGTCCGCGATCCGCTCCGGGTGCGCCTGCACGTACAGGTCCACGTCCGGGGCGGACACCGACTCCTCGTCGTACGGCACCAGTTCGAAGACCGCCAGGTCCGCGCCCTCGTCGGGGTCGCCGCCGCGCAGCGGGCGGATGTCGAGGCCGAGCGGCGGCAGGATCTCCTCGAAGAGGCCGACCATGTGGCCGGTCTCGATCTCCAGGACCTCGCGGATGTTGTTCTTGTAGACCGGCTCGATCGCCTCCCACTTGCCGTGGAAGGCGAAGCGGACCAGCGGTTCGCCCTCCGCCGTACCGGCCCGCATCAGGAACAGCCGGTGGTGCACCGGGTGGTAGTAGTACGTGCCCGGTTCCAGGCCCGCGATGCCGCGCACCTCCACGTACAGCTGCGTCGCGTACAGCGCGCCCGGCGAGGCGTAGCCGTACTTCGGCAGCAGCCGCTCCTCGCTGAGGAACTGGCCGAACCAGCGCAGGATCTCGCCCAGGTCGGCGGCCGCGAGGGTGCCGATCGCGCGCGAGCCGATGCCCTCGGGGCGGCGGGCCAGCGCGCCGAGGACGTCGGCGCGGGTGACCGCGCCGCCCTCGTAGAAGCGGTAGGTCTTGCGGGCGAAGACGGCGCGGCGGGTCCGCTCGCTCGGCGTGCGGCCGGGCAGTTCGACGACCGGGCGGCCGGCGAGCGCGGACGCGTCGAGGGTGCCGGCGTTGGACAGCTGCGCCTTGACCTGGAGCTTGGACTCCTTGGACTGGTGGTGGGCGCCGTGGTTGCCCTGGTCCATCAGGGCGGCTTCCTTCGGGGAGAGCTCGACGCAGGCGACCAGGTTCTGGAAGCCGGTGCGGGGCTCGTTCTTGACGATGACGGCCGCGTTCTTGACCCAGTCGTGGTTCTCGATGGCGAGCGCGATCTCGTCGAGCTCGACGCGGAAGCCGCGGAGCTTGATCTGGTTGTCGGCGCGGCCGGCGAACTGGACGGTGCCGTCGTCGTTCAGCGTCGCCAGGTCGCCCGTACGGTACAGCCGCTCGCCGGTCTCGCTCGTGATGAACTTCTCGGCCGTGAGCTCGGGCCGGTCCAGGTACCCCCGCGCGACCTGGACGCCGCCGATGCACAGCTCGCCGTCACGTATGTGGAAGCTGGTCTCGTGGGCCGGTCTGCCGATCGGGATCGCGGCCGGGCCGTCGGCGACGGTGGCGCGGTCGACGGTGTGGGACGAGGCGTTGATGGTGCACTCGGTGGGGCCGTACAGGTTGACCAGTTCCGCGTCGGGCAGCTCGGCGAGGACCTGGACGGCGAGGTTGCGGGAGAGGATCTCGCCGCCCGAGTAGACCCGGCGCAGGCTGGTGCACGAGCCGAGGCGCTCGGTGTCGACGAGGGCCTGGAGCAGGGTCGGCACGCACTGGAGCATGGTGGCGCCGTGGCGCCGCACGGTGTCGATCAGACCCTCGGGATCGCGGTAGACGCCGGGCGGGCCCATGGCGACGCGGGCGCCGACGGCCGGGGCGAGGATCTCCCACTGGGCGGCGTCGAAGCTCATCGGGGTCTTCTGGACGACGGTCTCGCCGGGGCCGAGCCGGTGCTCGGCGGCCATCCAGTTCATCTGGGCGACGATCGAGCGGTGCTCGACCATGACGCCCTTGGGCTTGCCGGTGGAGCCGGAGGTGTAGATGACGTACGCGAGCTGGGACGGCTCCAACTCGGCTTCAGAGAGCGGCTGTTCCTCGCCCGCGGTGCGCCAGGCGTGCTGGACGGCGTCCTTGAGGGTGACGACGGTGGTGCCGGGCGGGGCGAGCTCGGTGACGCGCTCGCGGAAGCGTTCCTGGGTGAAGACGATGCGGGCGCCGCTGTCCTCGATCATGTAGCGCAACCGCTCCTCGGGGTACTCCGGGGAGAGCGGGACGTACGCGCCGCCGGAGAGCACCACACCCCACGTACCGATCACCAGTTCGAGTGACGGTTCGACGTGGACGCCGACGCGGTGGTCGGCGGCGACGCCGAGCGTGCGGAGGTAGCCGGCGAGGACGGCGGCGCCCTCGTGGAGCTCGCGGAAGGAGAGGGTGTCGTCGCCGAAGACGACGGCGTGGTCATCTGGCCTTTGCGCCGTCTGGGCGCGCAGGAGCCGGTCGAGCGTGGGCATGGGGGTCCTCTTCGTGAGTGAAAGGGGCGGGCCCCGGTCCGTGAGGACCGGGGCCCGCCGCCCCTCAGCGGTAGATGAGAAGTTCCTGCTCCGTCGCGCCCGTCAGTTCGTAGCGGGTCCGTACCAGCGGGCGTCCTGAGTAGATGCGTATCAAGGTGGCGGCGTCGCCGTGGAAGCGGGCCGGGTCGCGGCCCTCGATGGCGTTGCCGAGGTCGACCTCGCCGCCGCGGTCCGCCAGGGTGCCGACGAGGCGGGGGGTCTCCCGCCTGCGGCTGGTGACGGAGAGCAGCGGCAGGGCCAGGTCGAGGGCCTCGCCGCAGTAGGCGCCGGGTTCGCCGAAGGCCTCCCGTACGTCTCCGGCGTGCACCCACTCGCCGAGGGCGACCGCGTCGAGCCGGCCGTCCTCCCGCTCGGCGATGACCGGCCCGGCCTCGGTGAAGCCGCGCTCCAGTTCGTCGAGGATCCGGCCCAGCGGCCAGTCCTCGCGCTCGGCCACGTCGCAGGCGTTGGCCTCGGGCAGGAACACGCCCTCCTCCAGCCTTCCCTCGACGATCCTGATGAGCGCCGCCGCGCAGTGGGCGAGCACCTGCCGGGCGGTCCAGCCCGGGCAGGCGGTGCGGTTCTCGTACGCCTCCGCCGGCGTGCGGCGCAGCAGCGGCATCAGCAGGTCCCGCTCCGTCTTCAGGAGACGGTCCGGGAGCCACGGGTCACGTGGTGCTTCCTCAAGGCAGTCGGTACACACGTGCGGCCTCAGTAGCGGTAGTGGTCCGGCTTGTACGGGCCCTCGACCGGGACGCCGATGTACGCGGCCTGCTCGGGGCGCAGCTCGGTGAGCTTCACGCCGAGGGCGTCGAGGTGCAGCCGGGCGACCTTCTCGTCGAGGTGCTTCGGCAGCGTGTAGACGCCGACCGGGTACGCGTCCGTCTTCGTGAAGAGCTCGATCTGGGCCAGCGTCTGGTCCGCGAAGGAGTTCGACATCACGAAGGACGGGTGGCCGGTCGCGTTGCCGAGGTTGAGGAGCCGGCCCTCCGACAGGACGATGACGACCTTGCCGTCGGGGAACGTCCAGGTGTGGACCTGCGGCTTGACCTCGTCCTTCACGATCCCGGGGATCTGCGCGAGGCCGGCCATGTCGATCTCGTTGTCGAAGTGGCCGATGTTGCCGACGATCGCCTGGTGCTTCATGCGGGCGATGTCGGACGCCATGATGATGTCCTTGTTGCCCGTGGTGGTGATGAAGATGTCGGCGGTCTCGACGACCTCTTCCAGGGTGGTGACCTGGTAGCCGTCCATGGCCGCCTGCAGCGCGCAGATCGGGTCGATCTCGGTGACGATCACGCGGGCGCCCTGGCCGCGCAGCGACTCCGCCGAACCCTTGCCGACGTCGCCGTAGCCGCACACCACGGCGGTCTTGCCGCCGATGAGGACGTCCGTCGCCCGGTTGATGCCGTCGACGAGCGAGTGGCGGCAGCCGTACTTGTTGTCGAACTTCGACTTCGTCACGGCGTCGTTCACGTTGATCGCCGGGAAGAGAAGCGCGCCCTCGCGGTGCATCTCGTAGAGGCGGTGGACACCGGTGGTGGTCTCCTCCGTCACGCCACGGATGCCGGACGCGATCGCCGACCAGTCCAGCGTGGTCCTGCCGAGCAGTTCCAGGACGATCCGGAACTCCTCGTTGTCGGCGGTCGACGGGTCCGGGACCTTGCCGGCCTTCTGGTACTCCACACCCTTGTGGACGAGGAGCGTGGCGTCGCCGCCGTCGTCGAGGATCATGTTGGGACCGTCGGCGTTCGGCCAGGTCAGTGCCTGCTCGGTGCACCACCAGTACTCCTCCAGCGTCTCGCCCTTCCAGGCGAAGACCGGGATGCCGGCGGCGGCGATGGCGGCGGCGGCGTGGTCCTGGGTGGAGTAGATGTTGCAGGACACCCAGCGCACCTCGGCGCCGAGCGCGACCAGGGTCTCGATGAGGACGGCGGTCTGCACGGTCATGTGCAGCGAGCCGGTGATCCGGGCACCGGCCAGCGGCTGGGCGGCGGCGTACTCGCGGCGGATCGCCATGAGCCCCGGCATCTCGTGCTCGGCGAGGGTGATCTCCTTGCGGCCGAACTCCGCCAGACCGATGTCGGCGACCTTGTAGTCGGAAAACACAGCGGACTCAGACACGTGCGAGGCTCCTTGAGGCTTGGATCGATCTGTGGATTTCGAGGGCCGCGGTGCTCTTGTTGAGCGTGATGTAGTGCAGGCCCGGCGCGCCCTCGTCGAGCAGCCGCAGACCCATCGCGGTCGCGTGCTCGACGCCGGTGCGGTACGCGGCGGCGGGGTCGTCCTTCGCCGCCTCCAGGCGGTGGGCCAGGTCCTCGGGGAAGGCCGCGTCGGACAGCTCGGCGAAGCGGCGGATCTGCCGGACGTCGGTCGCGGGCATGATCTCCGGGATGATCGGGGTGTCGCAGCCGGCCGCCGCGACCCGGTCGCGCAGCCGCAGATAGTCCTCCGGGTCGAAGAACATCTGGGTGATGGCGTAGTCGGCGCCCGCCCGGCACTTGGCGACGAAGTGCGCGAGGTCGCTCTCGGGGCTCGCCGAGCGCGGGTGGCCCTCCGGGAAGGCCGCCACGCCGATCCGGAACTCCCCCAACGACCGTACGAGCTCGACGAGTTCGTACGCGTAGGTGAAGCCGTCCGGGTGCGGCGTCCAGGCGCCGCGCGGGTCGCCCGGAGGGTCGCCGCGCAGCACCAGGACGTCCCGGACGCCGGCGTCCGCGTAGGCGCCGATGATCGCGCGGAGCTCGGCGACCGAGTGGCCGACGGCCGTCAGATGGGCGACGGGCCGCAGGGTGGTCTCGGTGACGATCCGCTTGGTGACGTCGATGGTGCGGTCCCGGGAGGAGCCGCCCGCGCCGTACGTCACGGAGACGAAGTCCGGCGCGAGCGCCTCCACGCGGCGGATCGCGTCCCACAGGGTCTGCTCGCCCCTGTCGGTCTTCGGCGGGAAGAACTCGAACGAAAACGTCACGCTCACCGGCGGCCTCCCGCGTTGAAGTAGCTCGCCTCGGGGTGGTGGACCACGAAGGCGTCGGTCGACTGCTCGGGGTGCAGCTGGTACTCCTCCGACAGCTCCACGCCGATCCGCTCCGGCCGCAGGAGCTCGGCGATCTTCGCCCGGTCCTCCAGGTCGGGGCAGGCCGGGTAGCCGAGCGAGTAGCGGCAGCCCTGGTACTCGGTGCGCAGCATGCCCTCGATGCCGGCCGGGTCGTTCCCCGCGATGCCCCACTCCTGGCGCACCCGGCCGTGCCAGTACTCGGCCAGTGCCTCGGCCAACTGCACGGACAGGCCGTGCAGTTCGAGGTAGTCGCGGTAGGAGTCGGCGGCGAACAGCTTCGCCGTCTCCTCGCCGATCCGCGAGCCGACGGTGACGACCTGGAGGCCGACGACGTCGATCTCGCCGGAGTCCTCGGAGCGGAAGAAGTCGGCCAGGCAGAGGCGGCGGCCCCGCTGTTGGCGGGGGAAGCTGAAGCGGGTCCGCTCGCCTCCGTCCTCGTCCAGGACGATCAGGTCGTCGCCCTTGGACACACAGGGGAAGTAGCCGTACACGACGGCCGCTTCGAGGAGGTGGTCCGTCTGGAGCCGGTCCAGCCAGCCGCGCAGCCGCGGCCGGCCCTCCGACTCGATGGTCTCGTTGTCCTTGAGGCCCCACTGGCCCTTGAACAGGGCGCCCTCGTCCAGCCAGCTCGCGTACTCGGCGAGCTGGATGCCCTTGACGACCCTCGTGCCGAGGAACGGCGGCTCGGGTACGACGTTGTCGGCGGCCACGTCGGAACGGCCGGCCGGCTCGGGCTCCCGTACCTCCAGGGCCGCGGCGGACTCCGGACGCTTCGGCACCCGGCGCTGCTTCAGCTCCGGCAGGGTCGCGCCCGGCACGCCCCGCTTGACCGCCATGAGGGCGTCCATCAGACGCAGGCCCTCGAAGGCGTCGCGGGCGTAGCGGACCTCGCCCCGGTAGATCTCGTGCAGGTCCTGCTCGACGTACGCCCTGGTCAGGGCCGCGCCGCCGAGGATCACCGGGTACCTGGCGGCCAGGCCGCGGCCGTTCAGCTCCTCCAGGTTCTCCTTCATGATCACCGTGGACTTCACGAGCAGGCCGGACATGCCGATCACGTCGGCGGCGTGCTCCTCGGCGGCCTCCAGGATCGCCGACACCGGTTGCTTGATGCCGATGTTGACCACGTTGTAGCCGTTGTTGGAGAGGATGATGTCGACGAGGTTCTTGCCGATGTCGTGGACGTCACCGCGCACAGTCGCCAGGACGATCGTGCCCTTGCCGTCGGCATCCGACTTCTCCATGTGCGGCTCCAGATAGGCCACCGCGGTCTTCATGACCTCGGCGGACTGGAGCACGAACGGCAGCTGCATCCGCCCGGAGCCGAACAGCTCGCCGACCGTCTTCATGCCGTCGAGCAGGACGTCGTTGACGATCTCCAGGGCCGGGCGTTCGACGAGCGCCGCGTCGAGGTCGGCCTCCAGTCCGTTCTTCTCGCCGTCGATGATCCGCCGCTTCAGGCGCTCCTCCAGCGGAAGCGCGAGCAGCTCCTCCGCCTTGCCGGCCTTCAGCGACTTCGCCGTCGCGCCCTCGAAGAGTTCGAGCAGGCGCTGCAGCGGGTCGTAGCCCTCGCGGCGGCGGTCGTAGATCAGGTCGAGCGCGACCTCGACCTGCTCCGGCTCCAGGCGCGCGATCGGCAGGATCTTCGACGCGTGCACGATCGCCGAGTCCAGCCCCGCCTTCACGCACTCGTCGAGGAAGACCGAGTTCAGCACGATCCGGGCGGCCGGGTTGAGGCCGAAGGAGATGTTGGACAGGCCCAGGGTCGTCTGCACGTCCGGGTGGCGCCGCTTCAGCTCGCGGATCGCCTCGATGGTGGCGATGCCGTCCTTGCGGGACTCCTCCTGGCCGGTGCAGATGGTGAACGTGAGCGTGTCGATCAGGATGTCCGACTCCCTGATCCCCCAGTTCCCGCTCAGGTCGGCGATCAGGCGCTCGGCGATCGCGACCTTCTTCTCGACGGTACGGGCCTGCCCCTCCTCGTCGATCGTCAGCGCCATCAGCGCCGCGCCGTGCTCCCGGGCCAGGCCCGCGACCTGCGCGAACCGCGACTCGGGGCCGTCGCCGTCCTCGTAGTTGACCGAGTTGACGACCGCGCGGCCACCGAGCTTCTCCAGACCGGCCCGGAGCACCGCCACCTCGGTCGAGTCGAGCACGATCGGCAGCGTCGACGCCGTCGCGAAGCGCCCCGCGAGCTCCGCCATGTCGGCGACGCCGTCGCGGCCCACGTAGTCCACGCACAGGTCGAGCATGTGCGCGCCCTCGCGGATCTGGTCGCGCGCCATCTCGACACAGTCGTCCCAGCGGCCCTCCAGCATCGCCTCGCGGAACTTCTTCGAACCGTTGGCGTTCGTCCGCTCACCGATCGCCAGGTACGAGGTGTCCTGGCGGAACGGCACATGGCTGTAGAGCGACGAGGCACCCGGCTCGACGACCGGTGTGCGGGCCGGCACCGCCGCGCCGCGCACCCGCTCCACGATCGCGCGCAGGTGCTCGGGCGTCGTACCGCAGCAGCCGCCGACCAGCGCGGGGCCGTAGTCCCGCACGAACGCCTCCTGCGCGTCGGCGAGTTCGTCCGGCGACAGCGGATAGTGCGCGCCGTCCGACGTCAGCACCGGCAGGCCGGCGTTCGGCATCACCGAGACCGGGATCCGGGCGTGCCGGGACAGATGGCGCAGGTGCTCCGCCATCTCCGCCGGGCCGGTGGCGCAGTTGAGGCCGATCATGTCGATGCCCAGCGGCTCCAGGGCCGTGAGCGCGGCGCCGATCTCGGAGCCGAGCAGCATGGTGCCCGTCGTCTCGACGGTCACCTGCACGATCACCGGCAGGTCGAGGCCGAGGGAGTCAAGGGCCCGGCGGGCGCCGATGACGGCCGCCTTCGTCTGGAGCAGGTCCTGCGAGGTCTCGATGAGCAGCGCGTCCGCGCCGCCCCGCAGCAGGCCCTCCGCGTTCTGCTGGAAGGCGTCGCGCAGCGGCTCGTACGTGACGTGCCCGAGGGTCGGCAGCTTGGTGCCCGGGCCCATCGAGCCGAGCACCCAGCGGGGCCGGCCGTCGACGGCCGTGTGGGCGTCGGCGGCGGAGCGGGCGATGCGCGCGCCGGCCTCCGACAGCTCGTACACGCGGTGCTCGATGCCGTACTCGGCGAGCGCCGCCAGATTGGCGCCGAACGTGTTGGTCTCCACCGCGTCCACGCCCACCGAGAAGTAGGCGTCGTGCACGGAGGCGACGATGTCGGGCCGGGTCAGGTTGAGGATCTCGTTGCAGCCCTCCAGACCCGTGAAGTCGTCCATGGTGGGGTCGGCGGCCTGGAGCATGGTGCCCATCGCCCCGTCGGCCACCACGACCCGGGTGGCGAACTCCTCGCGGAGCGAGCGCCTGGCGTGCTTCGTCATGTCGGCCCCCCTCATGTCAGGTGCCTCAGATGCGTCATGAGCGTGGCCGTGCAGCCCACCCCGTACGTCGTGCGGATACGGTCCAGGAGCGTGTCCCGGTGCAGCCGGTACTCCTGCGTGCCCACGTAGTCGAGGACGGTGGCCGCGACCGCGCAGCCCAGCTGGGCCGCGCACTTCTCCGGCACGCCCCACAGCGTCCCCGCGAGGAAACCGGCCCGGAAGGCGTCACCGACGCCCGTCGGGTCGACCACGCCCGGCACCGGCACGGCCGGCACCGCGAGCGGCGCCCGGTCCTCGCCGCGGATCCGCACCCCGGCCTCGCCGTGGGTGGTGACCCACGTGCCGACGCGGCGCAGCACGTCCGCCTCGGACCAGCCGGTCTTCTCCCGCAGCAGGGCGGTCTCGTACTCGTTGGTGAACAGGAACCGCGCCCCGTCCACCAGGTCCCGCACCTGCCCGCCGTCGAGCCGCGCCAGCTGCTGCGACGGGTCGGCGGCGAAGGGGACCCCGAGCTCGCGGCAGGTGCGGGAGTGCCGCAGCATGGCCTCGGGGTCGTCCGGGGAGACCAGAACCAGTTCCAGGCGCCCGGCCCGGGCGACGACGTCCCGCAGGTCGATCTCGCGGGCCTCGCTCATCGCACCGGCGTAGAACGTGGCGATCTGGTTCTGCGCCCGGTCGGTGGTACAGACGAACCGGGCGGTGTGGAGCGACTCGCTGACGCGCACCGAGTCGGTGTCCACACCGTGGTCCTTGAGCCAGATCCGGTACGGCTCGAAGTCGGCGCCGACCGCGCCCACGAGGACGGGGCGCAGGCCGAGCACACCGAGTCCGAAGGCGATGTTCGCTGCCACTCCGCCGCGCCTGACCTCCAGGTTGTCGGCGAGGAACGACAGGGAGACCTTGTCGAGCCGGTCGGCGATCAGCTGCTCGCTGAACCAGCCGGGGAAGGTCATCAGATGGTCGGTCGCGATGGATCCGGTGACAGCGACACGCACGCCCTACACCCCCGCGGCCTTCTTGAGAGCGTCGGCCCGGTCGGTGCGCTCCCAGGTGAACTCCGGCAGCTCCCGGCCGAAGTGCCCGTACGCCGCCGTGGCCGCGTAGATCGGGCGCTTCAGGTCCAGGTCGCGGATGATCGCGGCCGGCCGCAGGTCGAAGACCTGGGACACGGCCTCCTGGATCGTCTCGTCCGGGAGGGTGCCGGTGCCGAAGGTCTCGACGAAGAGACCGACCGGCTCGGCCTTGCCGATCGCGTACGCGACCTGCACCTCGCAGCGCCTGGCGAGCCCGGCCGCGACGACGTTCTTGGCGACCCAGCGCATCGCGTAGGCGGCCGAACGGTCCACCTTCGACGGGTCCTTGCCGGAGAACGCGCCGCCGCCGTGCCGGGCCATGCCGCCGTACGTGTCGATGATGATCTTCCGGCCGGTGAGGCCGGCGTCGCCCATCGGCCCGCCGATCTCGAAGCGCCCGGTCGGGTTGACCAGGAGCCGGTAGCCGTCGGACTCCAGGGTCACGCCCTCCTCGACGAGCTCCTTGAGGACGTGCTCGACGACGTACTCGCGGACGTCGGGGGTCAGCAGGCCCTCGACGGAGATGTCGGCGGCGTGCTGCGAGGAGACGACCACCGTGTCGAGGCGGACCGGCCGGTCGCCGTCGTACTCGATGGTGACCTGGGTCTTGCCGTCGGGCCGCAGGTACGGGACGGTGCCGTTCTTGCGGACCTCCGTCAGCCGGCGCGACAGGCGGTGCGCCAGCGCGATCGGCAGCGGCATCAGCTCGGCCGTGTCGTCACAGGCGTAGCCGAACATCAGGCCCTGGTCGCCGGCGCCCTGGGCCGCCAGCTCGTCCTCCACGCCCTCGACGCGGGCCTCGTGGGCGGTGTCGACGCCCTGCGCGATGTCCGGCGACTGGGCGCCGATGGACACCGACACGCCGCAGGAGGCGCCGTCGAAGCCCTTCGCGGAGGAGTCGTAGCCGATGTCGAGCACGGCGTCGCGCACCAGCTGGGCGATCGGCGCGTACGCGGAGGTGGTGACCTCGCCGGCGATGTGCACCTGACCGGTGGTGATCAGGGTCTCGACGGCGACGCGGGAGTGCGGGTCCTGGGCGAGCAGGGCGTCCAGGACGGTGTCGCTGATCCGGTCGGCGATCTTGTCGGGATGGCCCTCGGTCACCGACTCCGAGGTGAACAGGCGGCGGCTCATGCCTGGACCTCCACCTTGTCGTTCGCGAAGAAGTGCTGCTCGATGGCGCCGAGCGTCCGGATGGAGTCGACCTCCAGGGTCTCCATCTGGATCGAGGTGCCGCTCTCCTGCTCCAGCAGGAAGACGAACTCGACGAAGGACAGCGAGTCGATGAGGCGGTTCTCGATCAGGTCGAGGTCGGCGGCGATGTCGTCGCGCTCGGGGTGACGCTCGAGGATCCAGTTCTTCACCGTCTGCAGGCCGTCGGCCATGATGCTTCTCCTTTTAGATGCTGCTGCTGGTGTCGCTGCTGCTGCTTGCGGAAGGGGTGGGGGCGATGATCGGCGCGGCGACCGCGACCGCGTAGTCCACGTCGTGGCTGATGGACACGGTGATCTCGGAGATGCCGGACTCCTGGGCCATCTCCGCGGCGGGACCGCGCAGCTCCACGAGCGGCCAGCCGCCCTCGGAGCGCCGTACGACGATGTCCGGCCAGGGCAGGAACCTGCCCCTGACCCGTAAGGTCTTGAAGGCCGCTTCCTTGGCCGCGATCCGGCCGCACAGGCTCAGGACGTCGAGCCCACTGGCGGTGCGGCAGTCGTCGAGTTCGCCGGGGGTGAGCATCCGCTCGAAGAACTTCTCGCCGTACTGGGCGAGAAGCCTCCGCACGCGGTTGACGGACACGATGTCCATGCCGAGGTTCGCCCAGCCCAGGCCGCCCGCCGGCGGGGCGACGGGACGGGCCGGCACGTCAGATCACCGGCCCGGCCGCGAGACTCGCATCGGTGCGCATGCGGGCGTTCGCGTCGAGGACCGCCTCGGTGGCGGTCTCCCAGCTGCCGTGGCGGCGGGTGAGCGCCGACAGCCAGCGCTCCAGACCGAAGGCGACACAGCTGGTGAAGGCCGGTCCGCCGGTCGACTCCAGGGTGATGTCGCAGCGGTCGCCGAAGAAGTTCCGGTGCGTGTTGACCGAGGCGATCGCCAGGTCCTCGTACAGGAACTCGTGCTTCACCGGCGTGAGCCGCTGGAGCAGCGCCTTCGAACCGCCCTTGTCGAAGAACGGGTCGCAGGCGGCCTCCTTGCGCAGCGGCAGGTCGAGTGCCGCGGCGAAGGCGTGGATACGGGCGGTGAAGTCCGCGAGGTGGTTCTCGGCGTGGCTCTGCGCGCCGATGGCCACGATCTCCCGCATGCGGAAGCCGAGCTGGCGCCGCATGCCCTCGTAGTGCGTCTCCTTGCGGAAGCACCAGGAGCAGATGGTCACCAGGTGGTCGTCGGCGACCTGGGTGCCCTGGTGGGTCAGGTAGACGGCGTAGCAGGACGCCGAGGGCAGGCCGAGCTCGGCCGGCTGGAGCGCCTCGGTCGGGAAGCGGCCGGTGTCGGTGGAGAAGGGCGCGCTCGCGCGGGCGTCGAGGTCGAGCGGGGCGGCGACGACGGCCTGGTGGGGGAAGTTGTCGTAGTAGTCGAGCCGGGCCAGGTCGGCGGCCGGGAGCAGCGGGGGCATCGTCATGGTGCGGGCGCCCGCGTTCACCCCCCAGCCCTCGAAGGTGTCGTCGAGGAGCCGCAGCAGGCGGGTCCCCTCCGGGCCGAGCGTGGGCAGGCCCCTGGTCGCCCCGGTCGTCCCGGTGCTCGCCCCGGCGGTCGCGTTCGCGGGGGTTGTCACGGTCATGGTCGGTTCACCTCTCAGGGTGGGTTCGCGCGCTCAGGACCGGATCTCAGAGGACGGGGAGGCTGTCGTCGGAGAAGATCCCGGTCTTCAGGAAGAAGGAGAGCGGCTTGCGGATCGCCTTGCGCTCGTGGGCGCGGCGGCGCTCGTCGGCGATCAGCGAGTTGCGCAGCGCCAGCGGGTCGGCGATGCCGGCGTCCTTGTAGACGTGCGGGTTGTAGAGCGAGTTGATGCTGTAGACGACGTAGCGCTTGAGGTACGCCTCGACCTCGCGGACCCGCTCGGCGGGGACGGCCTCGCACATGCGCTGGAAGAGCAGCGAGACCAGCTCGCGGCCGAAGGCGATGTGCCGGGACTCGTCCTGGTGGTGGATGCGGTTGACCTCGCGGATGGTGTGGCAGAGGTCGGCGTCCTTGGCCATCCGGGAGTTGTAGTGGTCGACCAGCTCCTCGAAGAACAGGATGCGGGTGAAGACCAGGAAGTTCTCGACCTCGGGCTCCCAGGCGGCGTCGGCGCGCATGCCGGTGGAGCCGTAGATCTTGTGGCCGTAGCGCCGGCAGAACTCGGAGAAGAACCACATGTGTTCGTTCTCCTCGCCGATGAAGTGGTGGAAGAAGTCCGAGGGGACCTCGAAGCCGGGCATGTGGATGCGGCCGACGACCTCGATGAGGAGCTCGCGGATGCCGTGCACATTGAGGCTGTAGAAGTTGATCGACTCCCACTTCGACAGGCGCTGAAGCGTTTCCTCACCGAGGGTGTCGGCGTGCTCGGTGCCGTGGACGGTGAGCAGCTCCGGCGTCATCCAGTACCGGTCCTCCTCCAGGGTCTCGGGCCACTGGAAGGTCTGGTACGGGTTGTAGTAGTCCTCGACGGAGCGCTCGCTGAGGCGCTCCAGGACCTCCATGAACCGGTCGGTGACGGGCAGGGCGGCGGTGGCCATGGGTGATTCCTTCGCTGTGGGGTTACGGCCGGACTTCGTAGACCGCGTTGACCGGGGTCTCGGTGGCGCGCCGCCAGCGGGTGAAGCCGGCCTCCTCGGCGATGGCGCGGAAGGCCTTCTCGCCGGAGTGGTTGCCGAGGGCGTGCGGGCCGCGCTGGGCGACCGCGACCGGCAGGCACATCACGGCGGACAGGGCCATGAACATGCGGGCGGCGGGGGTCTGGGTGTCGATGTCGGCGGGCGAGACGTTCGACTCGACGAGCATCCAGGTGCCGTCCGCGTCGAGCGACTTGTGCACGTGCTGCGCGGCGGCGACCGGGTCGCCCATGTCGTGCAGGGCGTTGAAGAAGCAGACCAGGTCGTAGCCGGAGCCCGGGTAGTCGTCGGCCGAGGCGACGTCGAAGACGACGCGGTCGGACAGGCCGGCCTCCTCGGCGAGCTGGCGCGCGATGGAGATGGCCTCTTCGGAGTAGTCGAAGCCGTGGACGGTGGCGTTCGGGAACGCCTTCGCGATCAGCAGCGTGGTGTGGCCGACGCCGCAGCCGACGTCCGCGACGGTGCCGCCGCCGTTCAGCTTGTCGGTGACCTCGTGCAGGGCCGGCAGCCAGTCCGGGACGAGCTTGTGCTCGTACGTCGGCTGGAAGAAGGAGCCCATGCCGGTGTCGAGCGCCGCGTCGTGCTCGGCCCAGCCGACGCCGTCGCCGCTCCGGTACGCCTCGACGAGCAGGTCCTCGGTGGCGTACAGCGCCTTGAGGGCGGTGAAGAAGCCGGCCGCGAAGGTGACCGCGGTCGGGTCGGCGAGCACCTCGACGTGGTCGGCGGGCAGGGTGTACGTCAGCGAGCTCGGGTGCCGCTCCACGTACCCGGCGGAGAGCTGGGCGTGCAGCCACTCCTCGATGTACCGCTCGTTGGTGCCGGTCTTCTCGGCGAGCTGCCCGGCGGTGAGGGCGCCGTGCTCGGCCAGGGCCTTGTAGAGGCCGAGGCGCTCGCCGAGGGCCACGGTCAGACCGCGCACGGCCGCGCCGGCGTCGGTGATGACCTTCTGATGGAAGTCGTGGGCGCTCACGCGGCCACCTCCTGCCGGCTGGTCGGAACGTCGCACGTGAAGAGGAAGGAGCGGGGGACGCGCGGGACGGAGCGCGCCGGGACCGGGTACGGCCAGCGGTCGAAGTGGGCGCCGGGCTCACCGGGCTGCTTGACCTCGCGCACCTCCCAGCCGCAGTCGGCGAGCAGCGCCTCGGGCTCCTCGGTGCCGAAGAGCCACGGGTTGCCGTCCTCCTCCAGCGCCTTCATGAAGGAGCGGGCCAGCGGGTTCTCCAGGGCGGCCCTGGAGATGACGTCGCCGAGCAGCACGGAGCCGGGCGCCGCGTGCGCGGCGAGCAGCGAGATCAGGGTCCGGACGGCCTGCTCGGGCAGGAAGAACAGCAGGCCCTCGACGACCCACAGGACGGGCTCGTCGCTCTTCCAGCCCGCCTCCTTGAGCGGGCCGGTCCAGTCCTGCGTCAGGTCGACCGGGACGGTGACCCGGGTGCGGCCGGCGGGCGCGGGCTCCTGGGCGAGCATCTCGGCCTTGGCCTCCAGGAGGGCCGGACGGTCGAGCTCGTAGACGGTCACGCCGTCGGGCCAGGGCAGCCGGAAGAAGCGGGTGTCCATGCCGGCGGCGAGGAAGACGACCTGGCGGATGCCGCGCTCCTCCACCGCCTTGACGATGGCGCGGTCCAGGTAGGTGGTGCGGATGGCGAGGAACGGCACGGTGCCGCCCCCGGCGTAGCGCTCGAGCAGTTCGAAGCCGATCTGGTCGGCGACGGTGCGCGCGTACGGATCGGCGAACAGCCGGTCCTCGCGCTCGGTCTCCAGGGCGCGCGCGGCGGCGGTCCACTGGGCGGTGCGGGATACGGCCTCCACAGGAGGTCCCCCTTCGGTGAGTGGTGGAAAAGGTTTCGGACGGCCGTGCTCAGAGGTGTGCCCGGGGTGTGTGGGGTCAGGCACTCATGGCCACTGCGGGTGCGTTCTCCACGACGCCGGCGTCGGCGCTGGTGGGGGCGGTCCGCGCGGTGCTCTGCGCGGCGCTCCGCTGGGCGGAGCGGCAGCATCCGGACGGGTCCGCGGCCGCGGGCATCGACGACTGACGACCGGCCTCGGACCCGGCGGGACGGCGCCGGAAGATGCTGTGCAGGATCATGCTGAACACGGCCGTCCCGTCGGCGGCCACCAGCGTGCACCGCGGCTTGACGGTGCCGGTGGTGGGGTTGAACGGCGACGGCGTGACGCCGAGGATCTCCACGCGCGCGGTGAGGACGTCTCCCGGGCGCACGGGCCGCAGGTAGCGGACCTCGTCGATGCCGGGCGAGCCCATACAGGCGCTGTAGGCGAGCAGTCCGTCGACGTAGCGGCGCATGAACATCGACTGGGTGTGGAAGCCGCTGGCGATCAGCCCGCCGAACGGGGAGTCCTTGGCGAGCTCGGGGTCCGTGTGGAAGGGCTGCGGATCGAAGCGCCTGCCGAACTCCAGCACCTCCTCCGCCGTGACGGTGACGGTGCCCAGCTGGTGGACGTCGCCGGGCCGGAAGTCCTCGAAGTAGCGCATCTCGCGCCCCCCTTGACCTAGGAGTGGTCGTTCCCTGGCATCACCCAATCTACGAATCAGTCATTTATTTTGTCAACCCAAAAGAAGGAGGGAGGATCGCTTTTTCTGGCTCAAACAAGCGCTAGGCGCCGGCGAGTTCGAGGGCGTGCTCGATGTCGGCCCAGAGGTCGTCGACCGACTCGATCCCGACCGACATCCGCACCAGCCCCGGCGCGATGCCGGCCGCCGCGAGGGCCTCGGCG
Source organism: Streptomyces sp. NPDC101160 (assembly GCF_044768205.1). Classification (NCBI taxonomy): domain Bacteria; kingdom Bacillati; phylum Actinomycetota; class Actinomycetes; order Kitasatosporales; family Streptomycetaceae; genus Streptomyces; species Streptomyces sp. NPDC101160. The sequence continues at coordinate 159,149 of NZ_JBIWPJ010000011.1, forward strand.
CCGAGCTCGCGGTGCGAGGTGGAGGCGGGGTGGGTGACCAGCGATTCCACGCCACCGAGCGACAGCGCGAGCCGCGCGACCCGGACGCCCTCGATGAACGCCCGGCCCGCCTCGCGCCCGCCCGCGAGCTCGAAGGAGAGCAGCCCGCCGCCGCCCGAGAGCACCTTGCGGGCGGTGTCGTACGAGGGGTGGCCGGCCAGCCACGGGTAGTGGACCTTCACCACGTCCTCCCGGGCGGCGAGCCGCTCGGCGAGGACGGCCGCGTTGGCGCAGTGCTCGCGCATCCGCAGCGGCAGCGTCGGTATCCCGCGCAGCGTCAGCCAGGCGGCGAACGGGTCGGCGCAGGCACCGAGTTCGACCGTACGGGGCCAGACGGCCCGGCGCAGGGCGTCGTCGGCGAAGACCGCGGCGCCGCCGAGCACGTCGGAGTGGCCGGAGAGGTACTTGGTGGTGGAGTGCACGACGACGTCCGCGCCGAGTTCGAGCGGACGGCACAGGACAGGCGAGGCGAGCGAGTTGTCGACGACACTGGTCACGCCGGTCCGGCGGGCCGCGGCGAGCAGTCCGGGCAGGTCGGCGACCTGGCCGGTGGGGTTGGCGACGGTCTCCAGGACGAGGAGCCGGGTGGCCGGATGCCGCGCGGCCCGCTCGAACTCGGCCGTGTCGTCACCGGAGACGTACGTGACGTGGATGCCGTACCGCGCGGCCAGGTCCGACAGCACGCTGAAGGTCCCGCCGTACAGGCACTTCTGCGCCACCACCCGGTCGCCGGGCTTGAGCAGCGCGAGCAGCACGCCGCTGATGGCACCCATTCCGGACGCGAACGCGATGGCGCCGGCGCCGCCTTCGAGCCCGGCGAGGGTCTGCTCCAGGGCGCGTACGGTCGGGTTGCCGCGCCGGCTGTAGACGTACCGCCCGTCGGGTCCGGCCATGGCCTCGGCGAGCTCGTCGGCGGAGGAGAAGGCGAACGCGGAGGCCTGGACGAGGGGGACCGAGAGAGGCCAACTGCCCTCGGGGAGAGTCGGGTTGGAGACGTGCACGGCACGGGTGAAAAGGTCCATGAATTCTTTCCTTCCGGAGCGGAATGATTTCGCGCGCTAATGGAGGTCCACCGGAGAGCGGGAGGAATGGAAAAGGGGCCGACCGACGTCCAGGGGAGGAACGTCGGGCGGCCCCTGCGGGCTGCGGCTCAGGCAGCGACCTTGTCGCCCTGCTGCTGCGGGGCGGAGTCGGCGGCGGCGCCGGCGGCGAGCGCCTTGTCGCTCTTCATCACCAGGAGGGTGACGACACCGCCGACGGCGGCGATGATCGCGGCGCCGACGAAGGCGGCCGAGAAGCCGTCGGTCAGCTTCGGCAGGTTGCCGAGTTGGTCGGCGCCCTGCGACATGGCGACCGCGGTGAGGGCGGCGAGACCGAGCGCGGAGCCGACGTTGTAGGTGGTGTTGACGATGCCGGAGGCGAGACCGGCCTGCTCCTGCGGGGCGCCGGACATCGCGGCGATCATGGTCGGGATGTAGGCGAGGGACATGCCGAGCGCGGCGACCAGCGAGGCGGGCAGGACGTCGACCAGGAAGGTGCCGGTGGGCTCGACGGCGGCCAGCCAGACCAGGCCGGCGGCGAGGACGAGCAGACCGATGCCGATGAGCGGCTTGGCGCCGACCTTGGCCATCAGGCGGGAGGTGATGGCCGTCATGAAGATCATGAGGAGCACGGTCATCGGGAGCAGCGCGGCACCGGACTCGAAGGCGCCGTAGTGGAGGACCTGCTGCAGGTACAGGTTGAGGAAGTACCACATCGGGATCCAGGCGGCGCCGAGCAGCGTCATCGCCAGGTTGGCCGAGCCGAGGCGCGGGACCCGCCACACGCTGAGCGGCATGAGCGGCTCGCGGATGGCCTTCTGGATCACGAAGAAGAGAGCGATGAGGACGACGGCGCCGACGAGTTCGAGGACGGTGGCGGTGGCGCCCCAGCCGACCTCGGGGGCACGGACGACGGCGAAGACACCGAGGGCGAGACCGGCGGTCACGGCGACGGCGCCGAGGACGTCGACGGAGCCGCGGCGGGACTCGACGTTCGGGAGGAGCTTGGTCGCGGCGAGGGTCGCGAGACCGATCGGGACGTAGATGACGAAGCACAGCTGCCACCACGCCCACTCGGTGAACACGCCGCCGAGGAACACGCCCGCGGTACCGCCGGCCGGGGCCGCGGCGCCGTAGAGGGCCATCGCCTTGCCGAGCTCGCGCGGGTCGTGCATGAAGAGCATCATCAGCAGCGTCATGGCGGAGGGCGCGATGAGCGCACCGCCGACACCCTGCACGGCGCGGCCGACGATCTCGACCCAGGCGCTCTGCGCGACGGCCGCGACGACCGAGCCGGCGATCATGATCGCCCAGCCGGAGACGAAGATCTTGCGGGCGCCGACGAGGTCGGAGAGCCGGCCGCCGAGGAGCAGCAGGCCGCCGAAGACGATCACGTAGGCGTTGAAGATCCACTGGAGCTCGCTCTGCGAGAAGCCCAGGGCCTTCTGCATCTCGGGGAGCGCGACCCCAATGATGGAGGTGTCCATGATGACCATGAACTGAGCGGCGGCGAGCACGGCGAGTGCCCACCAGCGCCGGGGGTTGACGGTTGACATCTGCCCTGCCCTTCGACCGCGGTGACATACCCCTGGGGGGTACCTGCGTGGAGCACCGTAGCATACCCATGGGGGGTATGTAAGGGCGAGATGAAGGCCCGCTTCCGTGGACGTCGTACGGGGTCGGAGCCGGCCCGGAGCGGCAGAATGCGCCCATGACCCCTGAGCCGACGACCGAGCTGACCGCGCCACAGGAACAGGAACTCCTGGCCCGCTGGACCTCGACCCTGCTGGCGGCCCGGTCGGGCCGCCGGGGCCCGGACCCCCTCCCGTACGGCCGGAACCTGCTGTCCCGCTGGAACGAGCCGCAGCGCCGCTACCACACCGCCCAGCACCTGCGCGCGGTCCTCGACCGCATCGACGAACTGGCCGACCAGGGCGGCGAGGGCGGGGAGTTGGAGCTCGTCCGGCTCGCCGCCTGGTTCCACGACGCGGTCTACCGCCCCGACCGCTCCGAGAACGAGGAACGCTCCGCCGCCCTGGCCGAAAAGGCCCTCACCGAAGCAGGGCTCACCCCCCACGAGGTCACCGAGGTCGCCCGCCTCGTCCGCCTCACGACCACCCACGACCCGGCCCCCGGCGACCTCAACGGCGAGACCCTCTGCGACGCGGACCTCGCCATCCTGGCCGCCGCGCCCGATACCTACAGGGGGTATACGTCAGCGGTCCGCGAGGAATACGCCTTCGTCCCGGACGACGCCTTCCGCGAGGGCCGCGCCGCCGTCCTGCGCCAACTCCTCGCCCTGCCGAGGCTGTTCCGCACCCCGTACGGAGCGGCGGCATGGGAGGAGCGGGCACGGGCGAACATGGAGCGGGAACTGGCGGAACTGACGGGGCCGGGCTCGACCCCGTAGCGGGCCCCCGCTACCGCGGCCGCTCCGAGGAAGCCGTCGCCACCCACATCACGAAGGCGAGCACGAAGACACCCTCCGCGACGAGGGAGAGGATCCCGTACGGCGGCTCCCAGTCGGTCTCGTGAAAACCGGGCAGCCCCACGGTCCGGGACAGCACAAAACCGACGATCATGCCGACGCTGGTCGCCGCGCCGACCCACCCGGCGACCAGCGGCCTCCGCCGGGCGACGAGCCCGACGGCGACGGCGAGCAGCACCACGCCGCCGACCAGGAAGAGGACGCCGATGTAGGGCATCTCCTCAAGGTGGGAGGGAACCAGGAGCAGGTGCAGCACCGCACTGGCCAGGGCGCAGAACGCCGCGGTCCAGCGCAACGCGGTGCCGCGCGACGTGGTCCGGTTCATGGTCGTTGCCGAGGGCTCGGCCGTGGGCGCGAGCATGCGAAAGGCCATCACGACTCCTAGGATTCGTCGGCGCGGAAGGGCAGCCGGAGGCGAGCGGGATGTCGCCGCTGCGCGCTGCCACTCGCGGTGGGCGGACCGGTCGGTGGACCGGTCGGCCACGTCCGTCCGCGAGTGCGCCTTCCCTACCTACGACGAGGACGAGCCAAAGGCTCTTGATCGCGTCAGCGCCCTTCCTCCGCGCGGGCCGGCGCAGGGGAAGACCGCCCGGCCTCGCACCTACTGCCCCACGCGCCCGTCCACGCACTCCCGCAGCAGGTCCGCGTGGCCGCAGTGGCGGGCGTACTCGTCGATGCGGTGGACATGGAGCTCGCGGATCGCGATGCCGTCCTTGCCGACCCGCTCGCCCAGGTCGGGGAAGGCGGCCAGGGCGGCGTCGGTCTCGGCCTGTTCGCGCTCCAGGTCCCGGAACGCGGCCTCGACCACGGCCGGGTCGGCCACGGCGCCGTCGAAGTCGGCGTCCCGCGCGCCGTACAGCTTCGACGGCCGCTCGCCGTCGGCGCTGATCCAGCCGCGCCAGCCGCGCTCGACCTCGGCGAGGTGCCGCACGAGGCCGAGCAACGACATCGTCGACGGCGGCACGGAACGGCGGGCGAGCTGCTCCGCGTCAAGGCCCTCGCACTTCATGCGCAGGGTCAGCCGGTAGTTCGTCAGACAGTCGAGCAGCGTGCCGAGCTCCCCGTCCGGGCTGGGACCGTCACTGTTGCGCGGGTCGTCGTCGGGGTCGGCCCACATGTCGGGGTACACGGTCGCCTGGGTCCAGCGGGTGGTGTCGTCGGTCGTCATGCGTCGCATGATCGCCGCAACGGCCCGTGCGCGCCATGGAGTTACCGGCGTACGGGCGGCCCTGCGCCACCGGCTCGCCGTCCCGGATCGCGAAATGTTCGCCGTGGGTGGAATGACAGGTACGAACCGCAGGTTGCCCATGTCATGCCGTCTTCGCCGCCGACCACCACGTCTCCCGCCCCCACCCCCGCCCCCACCCGTATGCCGCTGGCCGTCTACATCCTCGGCCTCTCCGTCTTCGCGCTCGGCACGAGCGAGTTCATGCTGTCCGGGCTCCTGCCGCCCATCGCGGAGGACATGAACGTCTCCATCCCCCGCGCCGGGCTGCTCATCTCCGCCTTCGCCATCGGCATGGTCGTCGGCGCCCCGCTGCTCGCCGCCGCGACCCTGCGGCTGCCGCGCAAGACCACCCTGGTCGCGCTGATCAGCGTCTTCGGCCTGGGCCAGGTCGCGGGCGCGCTCGCGCCGAACTACGCCGTGCTGTTCGCCTCCCGCGTGGTGAGCGCCCTGGCGTGCGCCGGGTTCTGGGCGGTCGGGGCCGCCGTCGCCATCGCGATGGTGCCGGTCGGGGCGCGGGCGCGGGCCATGGCCGTGATGATCGGCGGCCTGTCGATAGCCAACGTCCTCGGCGTGCCGGCCGGCGCCTTCCTCGGCGAGCACCTCGGCTGGCGCTCCGCGTTCTGGGCCGTCGCCGCCGCCTCGGCGGTCGCGCTCGTCGGCGTACTCACCCGGATCCCGCACATCCCGCTGCCCGAGCGGCGCCCCCGCCTCAAGGGCGAGCTGGTCATCTACCGCGACCGGCAGGTGCTGCTGTCCGTCCTGACCACCGCACTCGCCGCGGGCGGCGTCTTCTGCGCCTTCTCCTACCTCGCGCCGCTGCTCACCGACGTCGCCGGCCTCGACGCGGGCTGGGTCTCCGGCGTGCTCGCGCTCTTCGGCATCGGCGCGCTGATCGGTACGTACATCGGCGGCCGGGTCGCCGACGCCCACCTCTTCGGCGTCCTGCTCAGCGGCATCACCGCCTCCACCGTCATCCTGGTGGCGCTCGCCCTGCTGGCCTCCAGCCCCGTCGCCACGGTCGCCCTCACCTTCCTGCTCGGCGTCTCGGCCTTCTACACGGCCCCCGCCCTCAACGCCCGCATGTTCAACGTCGCAGGCGCCGCCCCCACCCTCGCCGGCGCCACCACCACCGCCGCCTTCAACCTCGGCAACACCGGCGGCCCCTGGCTCGGCGGCACCGTCATCGACGCGGACCTCGGCTACGCCTCCCCGGCCTGGGCGGGCGCGGCGATGACCCTGCTCGGCCTGGCGGCGGTGACCCTGGCCCTCAGACTCCACAAGTCCGCGTCCCGCGTCATCACTTCGAGCGCCCTCCAACAGAGTGAAGAGCCGGCCGAAGCGTCCTGCTGAGGGCCGGCGGAAGTCGCGAGCGGTACGGCCGCTCCGCGGCGCCCGGTGCGGCGCGGGCGGTGACGGAGTGCGCCCGCGCCGGGTCCGCCGCGACCGGCCGGCGCTCACACCGACGTGAGGTCCTGAACCAGTCTCGTCATGAGCGGGGACGGCTCCACCGCCAACTCACGCCTCAGCAACCGCTGGTACTCCTTGTAGCGCTTCACCGCACAGGCCGTGTTGCCTTCCGCGATGTGGATCTCGATGAGGATGCGGTGTGCCGTCTCCCGGATCGGGTCGATCTCGGTGGCCGTCAGCGCCGTCTGCAGCGCCGCCAGATACTCCCCGTCCTGCAGCAGCCTCTGCGCCAGGCTCTCCAGGGCGCGCAGCCGCACCTCGTCCCAGCGCTCCCGCTCCAGGACGAGCCACTCGTCCGGCCATTGCGGCAGCAGCTCCTCCGCAAGAGTGGCGGCCAGCGCCTCGGGATCGTCCGGCGGCGGGCCGTCGCCCATCGCGTCCTGCGCGCTGCACCGCGCACGGTGCAGGTCCACCTCCACCACGGGCGCGAGCCGCAGCCGGCGGTCCACGCACTCCACCGTGGGCAGGGGACCCGCCCGCCGCCCGTGACACAGGGCGGTCCTGAGGTTCGCCGATGCCCTGTCTGGGCTGCAGTCGGGCCAGAGCCGCTCGGCTGCCGCACCCCGGTACACGCCGGCCGCGTGTAAGGCGAGGAGCGCCAACAGGCGCTGGGCCCCCGAGGGGAGGGGGATGCGGCATCCGGCGTACGAGAGCTCGAAGGCACCGAGAAGTTCGAGGTATACGCCGTTCGATGACACACCCTCACTGTGCAACCAGCCGGTGGATCACGCATCCGCGCATCCGCACGTCATCGCCCCCGCCGTACGCGTCCGCCACGCCACGCCACCCCGCCGGCGAAATTTCCGGAACGCGGTCCGGCCTGCCGTTCCACCGGGTCTGATCGGCTGCCAAACGCCCCCTCGAACAGACCGGCAACGCCCCGGAGACGCTCCACGCACGCCGCTTGCACATTCCGGGTGACGAACCGCCGACGACGGCCTTCCACAGTCAAACCCGGAAGCTTTTCCGCACGCGGTGCCCCCGGGCACGGAAGGCAGGGCGAGATGAAGCCTCGGGCAGTCCTGGGAGAACCCCGCCCACGGCCGGACGGGCCGTACGGCGACCCCCGGGTGTGCGTCGCCCTGCTCGACGGCCCCGTGGACCTGTCCCACCCCTGCTTCGCCGGCGCGGACCTCACACGCCTGGTCACGCTGGTGGGGGAGCCGGCGGGCCCGGGCCCGATGTCGCTGCACGGCACCCACGTGGCCAGCCTCCTGTTCGGGATGCCGGACTCCCCCGTCGCCGGGATCGCGCCGCGCTGCCGCGGCCTGGTCCTCCCCGTCTTCCGCGACGGTGACGGCCGGGTCCCCCAGATGGATCTGGCACGTGCCATCGAGCGCGCCGTCGAGGAAGGCGCGCACGTCATCAACATCAGCGGCGGCGAACGCACCGACACCGGCCAGGCCGACGCCCTCCTCGAACGGGCCCTGCGGCTCTGCGAGGACAAGGGCGTCCTGGTCGTGTCCGCCGCCGGGAACGACGGGGCCGACACCCTCCAGGTCCCGGCCGCCGTCCCCTCCGTCCTGGCCGTCGGCGCCGCCGCGGCCGACGGCTCCCCACTCGACATCAGCAACTGGGGCGGCGCCTACCGGACCCACGGGATCCTCGCCCCCGGGCAGGACATCGAGGGCGCCGCCCCCGGCGGAGGTCTCGCCTCCCTGACGGGAAGCAGCTTCGCCACCCCGCTCGTGGCCGGTACGGCGGCCCTGCTCGTCGCGGCCCAGCTGGCCGGCGGCGGGGTCGCGGACCCGAGGGCCGCCGGTCAGGCGCTGCTCTCGACCGCCACCGCACCCGCCGACTGCGCCGACCCGGACGCCCCGGCCTGCCGCCGCGGGCTCGGCGGCAGCCTGGACGCCGTCCGGGCTCTCGCCCTCGCCACCAGGAAAGAGGAGACAGCCGTGACCACTCCCGCCGCCCCCACGCCGTCCGAGGCCCCGGCACCGAACGCCGCCCCGGCCGGGCACGAGACTTCCGCGCCGTACGGGGCAACCGCTTCGTACGGAACACCCGCCGCGCCGGTAGCGCCCCCTTCGTACGGAACACCCGCCGCGGCGGTAGCACCCGCTTCGTACGGGACACCCGCCGCGGCGGTAGCGCCCGCTTCGGACGGAACACCCGCCGCGCCCGCGCAGCCCGCGGCCCCCGCACCTGCGGCCCCGCCCGTACCGGCCGGCATCGCCGCCGACGGTGGCGCGCCTCCCCCGCCCCCGGTCCCGCCGGCACCGGCGACGCCGCCCGCGGTGGCACCACTCCAGGCACCCGCCCCGGCCCCCGCGCCCCCGGTCCACGCCGTCGCCGCAGCCGCCGCACCGGCCGCCGCCACATCGAGCCCAACTGCGCCCCCAGTTCACGCCCCTCACACCACCACGAGCGCCGGGGTGCGCCCCGCCTGCGACTGCGGCGGGGACCCGGCCGCGTGCAGCTGCGGCGGCAGCGGCACCGGGTCCCCGCGGCAGTTGATCTACGCCATCGGCACCATCGGCTTCGACTACCCGACCGAGGCGCGCCGTGACAGCTTCCGGCAGCAGATGCCGTACGTGGAGACGGTGGTAGACGGCAAGCCGGTCGAGCAGGCGCCCGACCCGTACAGTCCCCGCCAGCTCCGCGACTACCTCGCGAGCTTCCCCTGGGTCTCCGACAAGGTCACCTGGACCCTCACCATGGACGGCGCCACGGTGTACGCGTTGGAGGCCGAGCCCTCCGCGGGCATGGACTGGAGCGAGCCGCTCGTCCCTCCGGCGGAGGCCATGAAGGCCCGCAAGGCACCGGCCCGCCTCGCCACCGAGCAGGGCAAGACGGACGCCGACCTGTTCAGGATGTTCGCCCATCCGCCGGTGTCGACGGTCTACCGGGTCTTCCGCGACGCCATCGCGGGCCAGGCCCTCGACCCGGACAAGGAGGAGGAGCGCGGCGGATACATCTCCCGCGTCTCCGTGCCCGGCGTCCTCACCGACCGCACCACGCGCCTCTACTCCGGCCAGATCGTGCCGGTGGTCGAGGTGAAGAGCCGCGGCCTGTGGACGTGGAACGAGGCCGCGCTCGTCGACGCCGTCTTCCACGAGGTCTCGAAGGAGGCCGATGTGAAGCAGTCCGAGGACAAGCGGCAGCAGTCCAGGGTGCAGGTCCGCGACGAGGAACAGCTGCGTCTGACGATCCGCGCGTTCCTCGACAAGATCTACTACCAGTTCCGCAACCTCGGCCAGACCTCGGCCGACCGCGCGCTCAACTTCATGGGCACCAACGCCTTCCTGTTCGGCGACAAGATCAAGGACGGGCTGCTGTCCGCGAGCAAGGTGCCGGGTTCCACCATGAACCTGTACGCGCTCGACACCATCACCGTCACCAAGAGCCCCTACTGCAGGGTCGGTTCGGACTGCCAGGACGTGACCGTGACCTTCTACGACCCGGAGGACGAGCGCAGGTCCCGGCTCTCCTACCTGTTCACCATCGACGTGAGCGACGAGCTGCCGGTCACCCTCGCCCCGGTCCACACGTTCCTCGACTCCAAGTGAAGCGGAGCCGACCGAAAACCCGCCGACCACCTCCACCGAAAGGAGACAGTGCCATGGACACCCGCCGAAACCGCCCGGGAGCCGTACCGCTCCAGGCCCGTCCCGTCCGTCGCGAGGGCCCAGCGGCCGAGGCCGGGGGCACCCGTACCGGCGTCGAGGCCGCCAGGTCCTCCTGCGCCGACATGACCGGCCCCGCCCGGCAGATGTGCTACGCCGGCCACGGCGTCTACGCCTGACGGCGACAGCGGGACCCCGTAACCGGTCCGAAGAAGAAAGGAAACCGTCATGTACGACGAGACCCACACCACCCAGGAGACCGGCGGCGACATGCCGCGCCGGTCCCCCGCCGGACAGCTCCGGCTCCAGCTGCCGCAGCAGTCCGCACCCGTCGAGCGCGGCAAGCACCCCGAGGGCTGGGACGCCTCCGGCGGCGCGGCGGCCAGCGGCCTGCTGGGCAGCCTGCTCGGCGACATCATCCCGATCTGAGGACCTCGCACCCCGAACGCAGGAGAAGTGAGGGAAGGAGAGCACCATGTTCAACGAGACCCGAGCTCACGAGGACGGCGGCGGCGACACGCCCCGTCGGTCCCCCGCCGGACAGCTCCGGCTCCAGCTGCCGCAGCAGTCCGCACCCGTCGAGCGCGGCAAGCACCCCGAGGGCTGGGACGCCTCCGGCGGTGCGGCGGCCAGTGGGTTCCTCGGCGGCCTGCTCAGCCAGGTCCTGCCGTTCTGAGTCCGGCATCCTCGGCGGGACCGGCCGCCGCGGTCCCCGTGACCGGTCCGGTCCCGCCCGATCCGAGGAAGAACCATGCGACTCGATCTGCCGAAACAGGTGCCGGCGGTGGACCGGCGGGAGCACTACCTGCCGTACCGCATCGTCTTCACGTTCCGGGACGAGGACGCCGACGGCGAGGAGGAGCGCGTGCACCAGCAGCCGAGGGGCAACTACGGGCCGCTGCCGGCGGACCCACCGCCGCTCGTCCACGGCTACGGCCGCGGCTGGAACTGCGCACCGACGGGCTGCCGGTGGACCGGCGTCCTGTGACGAAGCCTTTGTGAGGGAAGGGAAGCGGACGGGTCGCCGCCGAGCGGCCCGTCCGCGCGGGGAAGAACGCAGGGAAGGAGCCGAGACCACCATGACCACCGTGAGGTCGGCCGTCTCCTGGCCGAACGACAAGACGTACCTCTTCCACGCCGACGACACCTACGACCGGTACGACTCGGTGACGGGCGTGCGCGAGGACTCCGGACTCCCCATCGGCAAGTGGAGGGACATGCCCCACTCCCCGGACGCCTTCGTCTGGTGGGGTGCGGGCAAGGCGTACGCCTTCACGGGGAGCACGTACCTCCGGTACGACGAGCCGGCCGACCGGGTCGACCCCGAGTACCTGCCGCCGAACGACCCGTTCACGGTCGAGTTCGGCTGGGCCGGTCTGCCCACCGGCGCGGACGGCGGCCCCGACTGGCGTACCGGCATCGATGCGGCGGTGAACTGGGGGAACGGCAAGCTGTACCTCTTCAGGGGCGACAAGTACGTGCGGTACGACATCACCGCCGACCGGGTGGACCCCGGCTATCCCCTCCCGATCGCGGACCACTGGACCGGGCTCTTCACCGAGGGCATAGACGCCGCCGTCTACCCGGGCGGCAGGTTCGCGTACTTCTTCCGCGACGAGGAGTTCCAGCGCTTCGACGTGGACGCCGATCGGGTGGACGCGAGCGGTCCCCTGGACGCCTCCTTCCGTCTCGCGCCCACCCCCTCAGGGGGCGTGGCCCCGGCCCGGCTGCTCTCCCCGACCCAGGCGAACGGGCTCATGGCCGATCTGATCCGGCGCGGCAAACTGACTCTGAAGAGCCCGGCGTTCGTGGACGGCCCGGCCGGGATCGTGTCACCGAAGCCGGGCCAGCGGGTGGTGGTGAGCCCGACGTCGATCGACGGCATCCGTTACACGAACCAGGTCTTCCCGACGACCACGGTCATCGACAACCTCGACCAGATCATGCTGATCGCGCTGTACCGCCTCACTCGCTGGATCAACTCCTCCGCGCCGAACGTCACCGAACTCCTCCACCTGGGCATCGGGCACGGAAACGGCCCTCCCAACGACTGCCACAACCAAGGTCGCGCGCTCGATCTCTCGGGCTTCGTCGGGGACGTGAACGGCACCGCGTTCACCCGGTCGGTGAAGAAGGACTGGGGCAACCTCCCGCTCGCGCCCGGCGTCAAGGTCCGCATCAGCCCCGCCACGGACGCCCTCGGGTTCGGGCTCTTCTCGACCGCCTTCCGTTTCGGCACGTTCGAGTGCGAGGCGACAGCGTTCGGCCGGGCCAACAAGTGGCCCATGCCGGATCTCGGCGGCACCGGCTTCGTGATCTACCCGGACTACGCCCCGGACGCCGCCGCCGGCACCGAGAACGCCAAGCTCCGCGCTTCCCACACGGACCACATCCACATGCAGGTCGGTGTCACGTTCCTGTGAGGCCGGGTCGGCCGGCCTCAGCCGACCGGCCTCCCCTTCGGCCGGCGCAGGCCCGCCTTGGTCAGGCGGCGCAGCAGTTCCTTCGAGCCGACCTCGACCGCGCCCGCCGCCACGGCGGAGGCGTAGTAGTCGGAGGGGACGTCGTAGTGGTCGCGCTCGAAGGCGCGGGGCGGGCAGCCGATGACGGCCGCGAAGGCGTGGAGCTCGTCGAAGGAGACGTCGCTGACCAGGTGCGACCACATGCGGCCGTGGCCCGGCCAGGTCGGCGGGTCGATGTAGAGGGTCACGGCCGGGCTCCCGTCCGCTCGGGGCTCGGCCTGACGGTCCCCGTCCGGTCAGGCCTCGGCCGCGCGGTCCCCCTCCGGTCGGGCTTCCGCCTCACGGTCCCCGTCCGGTCGGGCCTCGGCCGCTCGGGCCTCGGCCTCACGGTCCCCGTCCGGTACGCCCGGGTCACGTCAGACCGCCCACTGGGGCGACCACCACTCCCTGTTTGCCGCAGACCCAGTGCGGGTCGGGGCCCATCTCCGGTTCGACGTCGAGGGCGTGCGGGTCGCCCGAGGAGCACACCGGGCAGAGGGGCCAGCGGCCGTACCGTTCGAGCAGGGCGTCCTGGACGTCCTGGGCGATCAGGCCGGCGACGAAGGCCCGCCCCTCGGGCCACTGCTCGACCCACCAGCGGCGGTGCGCGACGGCGTCCTCCACCATCGAGACGACCTCGGCCATGGCGACCTCGCGGGCCACCAGGTCGGCGAGGACCAGGGCGCGGGCGGCATGAAGGGACTGCTCCACGGGGTCGATGTCGTCCATGTTCACATTGTCGCCCTTCTTGACGCCCTCTCCGGCCGAAAATATCTTTCAATTGTGACCCATGATGTGAAGGAAAGTTTCACCAGCGCGGGCACCGGGGCCCTCGGGCCCGGGACCGCCGCGGCCCCGCCCGCACCCGCCGCCCTCGCGGCCAAGGTGCGGACCCTCGCCCCCTCCATGACCCGCTCCATGCAGCGGGTCGCCGAGGCCGTCGCCGGCGACCCGGCCGGCTGCGCCGCGCTCACGGTCACCGGCCTCGCCGAGCTCACCGGCACCAGCGAGGCGACCGTCGTGCGCACCGCCCGCCTCCTCGGCTACCCCGGCTACCGCGACCTGCGGCTCGCCCTCGCCGGCCTCGCCGCCCAGCAGCAGTCCGGCCGGGCACCCTCCGTCACCGCCGACATCGCCGTCGACGACCCCGTCGCCGACGTCGTCGCCAAGCTCGCGTACGACGAGCAGCAGACCCTCGCCGACACCGCGGCCGGACTCGACACCGTGCAGCTCGGCGCCGCCGTCGCCGCCCTCGCCACCGCCCGCCGCGTCGACATCTACGGCGTCGGCGCCTCCGGCCTGGTCGCCCAGGACCTCGGCCAGAAGCTGCTCCGCATCGGCCTGATCGCGCACGCCCACAGCGACCCGCACCTCGCCGTCACCAACGCCGTGCAGCTCCGCTCCGGCGACGTCGCCATCGCCATCACCCACTCCGGCTCGACCGGCGACGTCATAGAACCGCTGCGCGTGGCCTTCGACCACGGCGCCACCACCGTCGCCATCACGGGCCGCCCGGACGGACCGGTGACGCAGTACGCCGACCACGTGCTGACCACCTCCACCGCCCGCGAGAGCGAGCTGCGCCCGGCCGCCATGTCGTCCCGGACCAGCCAACTCCTGGTCGTGGACTGCCTGTTCACCTGCGTCACGCAGCGCACGTACGAGACGGCGGCCCCGGCCCTCGCGGCCTCGTACGAGGCCCTGGCCCACCGCCACGCCCCTCGCAGCCGCTGACCGCTGACCGCTGACCGCTCATCCCGTGTCCCGTGTCCCATGCCCCCCGCTGACCGCCCGTCTCTGACCGCCGCCCGCCGAAAAGAGCCACCCGTGTCCGCCACGTACTCCGAACTGCGCGCCCAGCTCGCCACCCTCGCCACCGAGGCGTACCGGCCCGAGCTCGCCGAGATCGACCGGCTGCCCACCGCCGAGATCGCCGCGCTCATGAACCAGGAGGACCAGACCGTCCCCGCCGCCGTGGCCGAGCAGCTCCCGGCCATCGCCGCCGCCATCGACGCGACGGCCGAGCGGATGGCCCGCGGCGGCCGGCTCGTCTACATGGGCGCCGGTACGGCCGGCCGGCTCGGCGTCCTGGACGCCAGCGAGTGCCCGCCCACCTTCAACACCGACCCGTCCGAGGTCGTCGGCCTCATCGCCGGCGGCCCCGCCGCCATGGTGGAGGCCGTCGAGGGCGCCGAGGACTCCGCGGAGCTCGCCGCGGCCGACCTGACCGCGCTCGGGCTCACCGCCGACGACATCGTGGTCGGCGTCTCCGCCTCCGGCCGCACCCCGTACGCCGTCGGCGCCGTCGCACACGCCCGCGCGCTCGGCGCGCTCACCATCGGCCTGTCCTGCAACGCGGACAGCGCGCTCGCCGCGGCCGCCGAGCACGGCATCGAGGTCGTCACCGGACCCGAACTCCTCACCGGTTCCACCCGGTTGAAGGCCGGCACGGCCCAGAAGCTCGTCCTCAACATGATCTCGACGATCACCATGATCCGGCTCGGCAAGACCTACGGAAACCTGATGGTCGACGTCCGCGCCTCCAACGACAAGCTCCAGGCCCGCTCACGCCGGATCGTGGCACTCGCCACGGGCGCGCCGGACGAGCAGATCGAGAACGCCCTCGCGGCCGCCGACGGAGAGGCGAAGACAGCGATCCTGATGATCCTCGCCGACATCGACGCCAAGACCGCCGAGCGGCGGCTGGCGGACTCCCGCGGCCACCTGCGCGCGGCGCTGCACGCGACGGAGCCCACGCCGTGACACTCGGAGAGTGAGCACAGACGACAAGAACCGCGCCATCGCCGCCGCGCTCCTCCCCCTCGTCGGCGGCCCCGCGAACATCAGCTCCGTGGCCCACTGCATGACCCGGCTCCGGCTGGGTCTGCGGGACCGCTCGCTCGTCCAGGACGAGGCCCTGAAGGCGCTGCCGGCCGTGCTCGGGGTGGTGGAGGACGACACGTACCAGATCGTCCTCGGTCCGGGCACGGTCGCCCGCGTGGCTCCCGAGTTCGAGACGCTGGCAGCGGCGGAGGCGGAGGCGCAGAGCCCGAAGACCCTCGCCGAGCGGGGCGCGGCCATCAAGGCGGCCAGGAAGGCGAAGAACGCCACCCCCTTCAAGCAGCTGCTTCGCCGCGTCGCGAACATCTTCGTCCCGCTGATCCCCGCCCTCATCGGCTGCGGCATCATCGCCGGCCTCAACGGCCTTCTCCTCAACCTCGGATGGCTGCCCGGCGTCACCCCGGCGCTCGCCGCCGTCGCCAGCGGCTTCATGGCCCTGATCGCGGTCTTCGTCGGCTACAACACGGCCAAGGAGTTCGGCGGCACGCCCGTCCTGGGCGGCGCCGTCGCCTCCGTCATCGTCTTCGCGGGCGTCGCCAAGGTCGAGGTCTTCGGCCAGCCCCTCTCGCCCGGCCAGGGCGGGGTGCTCGGCGCCCTGGGCGCGGCGGCCCTCGCCGTGTACGTGGAGAAGTGGTGCCGCCGTTGGGTACCGGAGTCCCTGGACGTCCTGGTCACGCCGACCCTCACCGTGCTCGTCGCCGGCCTGGTCACCGTCTTCGGCCTGATGTTCGTGGCCGGCGAGGTCTCCCGGGCCATCGGCGACCTCGCGAACTGGCTGCTCGCGCACGCGGGCGCCGGCGCCGGCTTCGTACTCGGCGGCCTCTTCCTCCCGCTCGTGATGCTCGGCCTGCACCAGGCCCTCATCCCCATCCACACCACCCTCATCGAGCAGCAGGGCTACACCGTCCTCCTCCCTGTCCTCGCGATGGCGGGCGCGGGCCAGGTCGGCGCGGCCATGGCCGTCTACCTCCGGCTCCCCCGCAACGGTTCCCTGCGCCGCACCATCAGGTCCGCCCTCCCGGCCGGCCTCCTCGGCGTCGGCGAACCCCTCATCTACGGCGTCTCCCTCCCCCTCGGCCGCCCCTTCGTCACCGCCTGCGTCGGCGGCGCCTTCGGCGGCGGCTTCGTCGGCCTCTTCGGCATGCTCGGCGACAAGGTCGGCTCCACCGCCATCGGCCCCTCCGGCTGGGCCCTCTTCCCGCTCCTCGCCGGCGACAAGGGCCTCGGCACGACGGTCGCGATCTACGCGGGCGGGCTGTTCGTCGGATACGTGGTGGGTTTCCTGGCCACGTACTTCTTCGGGCTGAGCAAGGAGCTGATCGAGGAGTTCGACGTGGAGACGGAGCCGGAGGCGCAGGCGGATACCGGTACGGATACGGATACGGGTACGGGTGCGGGTACGGAGGCCCCGGCCCCCGCCCCGGGCGCTGCGGCCGGCCCGTCCCCGGAGACCCGGCCCGAGCCCGCCGAGGCCTAGCTGCACGAGCCCGCCGAGGCCTGACGGCCCGACCACTAGCGGCAGGTCACATCGGCGGCCGGCCGCTCACCCGTCAGCAGGAAGCGGGTGACCGTCGCGTCGCCGCACGCGTTGCCGTTGCTCAGGTACATGCCGTGGCCGCCGTGGTCGACGGAGACGAGGCGGGCGCGGGCGCCGAGGGCCTCGCGCATCTTCAGGCCGGCGAAGTGCGGGGTGGCGGGGTCGCGCAGGCCCTGGATCATGAGGATGTTGGAGGGGCCGGCGTCCGTGATGCGGGTGGGCTTCTCGACGGGGCCGCCCTTCCAGAAGGCGCAGGGCGTGACGTTGACGGGCATGCCGGCGGTCAGCGGGTGGGCGACGCGGTCGGCCGCGACGGCGCGCTCGTACGCCGGGACGGACCGGGGCCACTTCACGTCGTTGCAGATGACACCGACGGTGATGGTCGCGTCCGCGTCGGGCATCGGGCCGGCCAGCGCTCCCGGCAGGACGGGCGTCTCGCCCTCGGTGCGGGCCTGTGCGATCAGCCGGGCGAGGGACGGGAACTGGGAGTCGGAGTAGAGGGCCAGCTGCAGGGCCTGCCGCAGCACATTGCCGGTGAGCGGCACCCCGGGCGTGGTCGTCGGCCTGGGCGCCCGGTCGAGGCGGGCGGCGAGGTCGAGGAAGAGCGGGCGGACGTCCTCGGGGCGGTCGGCGAGGCGCAGGCCGTCGGCCGCGCGGTCCGGGTGGGACGCCCAGGCCGCGAAGTCGGGGAAGCGGATGTCGGCGGCGGCCGCCATGTCGCGCAGCCAGCCCCGGGCGACGTACTTCGGGTTCGGGTCGGCGCTGCTGTCGAGGACGATCCGGTCGGTGCGGCGCGGGAACTTCTGGGCGTACTGCGCGGTGACGTACGTGCCGTACGAGGTGCCCCACGCCGAGATCTTCTCCTCGCCGAGCACCTCCCGCAGCCGGTCCATGTCGCGCACCTCGTTGGCGGTGGTGAGGCCGCGCAGCTCCGGGCCGCCGTGGCGGGCGCAGGCTTCGGCGATCCGGCGGGAGCGGGCGACGTTCTCCTCGATCGAGCCGTC
Organism: Streptomyces sp. NPDC101160; assembly: GCF_044768205.1. Taxonomy (NCBI): domain Bacteria; kingdom Bacillati; phylum Actinomycetota; class Actinomycetes; order Kitasatosporales; family Streptomycetaceae; genus Streptomyces; species Streptomyces sp. NPDC101160. Next base: position 176,863 of record NZ_JBIWPJ010000011.1, read on the forward strand.
GGCGGTGGGCCAGGCGCGCAGGGTCGTGATGTGCCGGTCCGCCTCGTCGAGCCCGCAGTCCGCCTTCGAGCTGCCGCCGACGCCCCGCGGATCGAACGCCACCAGGTCGTACGCCTCCCCCAGCGCGCCCTTGAGCCGCTTGCCCCTCGATCCGAGCAGCTGCACCCCGGAGCTGCCGGGGCCGCCGGGCACGACGAGCAGGGTGCCACGGCGGGCGGCGGGATCGGCGCTGCGGATGCGGGAGACGGCCAGGGAGACCTGGCGGCCGTCGGGGTCGGCGTAGTCGAGGGGGACGGAGAGGGTGGCGCACTCCTGGTTCAGGTCGACGGCGCCGCACGGGGTCCAGGCGAGGGCGGCGGACCCGGTCGCGACCCCGGCGGCCCCGGTCGCCGCTGCGGCCGGGGCCGCGGGAACGGTCAGGGTGGCGGAGGTCAGGGCGGCTGCGGCGAGGGCGATTCCTGCGTAAGTCTTCATGCTCACAGCCTTGTTGATCCGGCATCAGCTCCCCATCCGGCAGGCACGCGGGTACGGGGTGGGGCTAGCCCCCCGGTTGCCCCGTCCGCCCCGCCGGGAGATCATCCCGGGATGCCAACCACCACCCAGACCCAGCCCCAGCCCCAGACCCACACCCACGCCTCCGTCCACGCCTCCGCCGCCGGCACCTGGACCCTCGGCGACCTCACCGTCAACCGCGTCGGCTTCGGCTCCATGCGCCTGCCGCAGACCGGCGAGGCGCTCGTCGAGCACGCCGTGCCGAGGGACCGCGACCAGGCGATCGCCGTGCTGCGCAGGGCGGTCGAGCTGGGCGTCAACCACATCGACACCGCGGCCTTCTACTTCTCCTCCCTCCGCTCCGCCAACGAGCTCATCAACAGCGCCCTCGCCTCCCCCACCGGCCGCTACCCCGACGACCTCGTCATCACCACCAAGGTCGGCCCCGCGCGTGACGCCTCCGGCGCCTGGGCCGAGCACGCGCGCACCCCGCGGGCGCTGCGTGCCCAGGTCGAGGAGAACCTGCGCCAGCTCGGCCGCGACCACCTGGATGTCGTCAACCTCCGGGTCCTCGGCACCGATTCGGTCGCCGAGCGCTTCGGCGCACTCGCCGAACTCCGCGAGGCCGGCCTCATCCGTCACCTCGGCCTCTCCAACATCACCCCCGAGCACCTGGCGGAGGCGCGGCGGATCGCCCCCGTGGTCTGCGTGCAGAACATGTACGGGATCGGGGTCCGCCCGGAGTACGCCGACTTCGTGCGCGACTGCGGCAAGCAGGGCATCGCGTTCGTCCCCTTCTACGCGATCGCCGCAGCCGGCCGGGAGAGCGGGGCCAAGGCCGCCGAGCCCGAGGAGGTCCTGGCCGTCGCCCGCGCCCACGACGCGAGCCCGGCGCAGATCCGCCTCGCCTGGACCCTCCACCAGGGCCCCCACCTCCTGGCCATCCCGGGCACGGGCGACCTCGCCCACCTCGCGGCCAACGTGGCGGCGGGCGCGATCGCGCTGACCGCCGACGAGCTGGCCCTGCTCGACGCCGCGCACCGGCGGACCGCTGCCTAGACTCCGACCATGACCGACGCCACGACCAACCGCACGACCGACGCGACGACCGACGTGACGACTGACGCCGCCACCGACGCGACGACCGGCACCATCGCCGCGGACCTCGCCCCCACCGGGACCCTGCGCGCCTCCATCAACCTGGGCAACCCCGTCCTCGCCCAGGGCACCCCGGACGCCCCGTCCGGCATCACCGTGGACCTCGCACGCGAGATCGGCGCACGGCTCGGCCTGCCCGTGGAGCTGCTCTGCTTCGACGCGGCGCGCAAGTCGTACGAGGCGATGGCCTCGGGCCGGGCCGACCTGTGCTTCCTCGCAGTCGAGCCGGCGCGCGAGGCGGAGGTGGCGTTCACGGCGCCGTACGTCGTCATCGAGGGCGTGTACGCCGTCCCGCGCGACTCCGCGCTCCGCACGCCGGCGGACGTGGACGCGCCGGGCGTGCGGATCGGGGTGAAGGCGGGTTCGGCGTACGACCTGTTCCTCACCCGCACCCTGGCGCACGCGGAGCTCGTACGGGGCGAGGAGGGCGTCGACACCTTCGCGGAGCAGAAGCTGGAGGCGGGCGCGGGAATCCGACAGCCGATGACGGCGTACGCGGCGGCCCACCCGGAGGTGCGACTGATCGACGAGCGGTTCATGGAGATCCGCCAGGCGGTCGGGACGACGGTCGGGCGGTCGCCGGAGACGGTGGCGTTCCTGCGGGCGACGGTGGAGGAGCTGAAGGCGAACGGTTTCGTGGCGGAGTCGCTGCGCCGGGCAGGCCAGGACCCGAAGCTGGTGGCGGCCCCGTCCGCCTGAACCGGCCCGCCCTAACGGTCCTTCCCCAACGGGCAGTCCGCCCCGATCCTGGCCGCCAGCTCGGCGCGCAGAGTGCCCAGTTCGGTCATCCGCGCGTCGACCAGCCGCCGGCTGTTGCACGACGCCCTGGCCCCGGGCGGCCCCGCCGACCGGCTGACGGTCCTGTACGCGAACCTGATGGGCTCCGTGGTGATGGTCTGGTCCCTCCTGCGCGTTCTGCGCCCGCTTCCGCTGTACGGCCTCCTCGACGGGGTCGCGCGCGCACTGTTCGCGAGCTGGCAGGCGTACGCGCTGGCGCACGGCGCGGCCCCGGTGGTGGGGCTGTTCCTGGTCGTCGAGGTGGCGTGGGGCGTCGTCCAACTCAGCCCGTGGGCCCGCCGGAACGCGTGGAGAAAAGTGCCCGGCCTCCTCCCGGAAAGCCCCTGAGACGCAGCTCCATGCCCCCTTCCCGCCCCTGCCCCGCACCCCCGGGACCGGGGCGGCCGCCCCTCCCGCGCCCGCCCGTCACACCCCCGCACAGGATCTCGCCAGACCAGCCCTGACCTGGGCTTTCCCTCCTACCTCCCCTAGCGTTTCCCTGACACGGAAGGGGACCGCAGTGGACCGCACCACCCGTACCGCCGAGGACGTACTCCGTCTCCTGGACGGCCTGTTCGCCGCCGACACCGCCAAATGGCAGGGCTTCTACGAGGACCGCGACCGCCCGGTGCCGTTCTTCGTCGACAAACCGGACGAGAACCTCGTCGACCACCTCGACCGCGGCCTGCTCCCGAGCCCCGCTCCCGGCGCCCGCGCTCTCGACCTCGGCTGCGGCCCGGGCCGGAACGCCCGCCATCTGGCCGCCCGCGGTTACGAGGTCGACGCGGTGGACCTGTCCGCGACCGCGCTGGAGTGGGCCCGCGAGCAGGGCCACGACACCGGCGTCCGCTACCTCCACGGCGACGCGTTCACCCTCGACGCGATCGGCGACCGCGGCCCGTACGACCTGATCTACGACTCCGGCTGCTTCCACCACCTCCCGCCCCACCGCCGCCCCACCTACCTCGCCTTCCTCACCCGCCACCTCGCCCCCGGCGCCCACTTCGCCCTCACCTGCTTCGCCGCCGGCCCCGGCGGCATGGGCTCCGAACTCCCCGACCCCGCCTTCTACCGCGACCGCTCCCTGCACGGCGGCCTCGCCTACACCGCCGAAGCCCTCCGCGCGCTCTTCTCCGACCTGACGGAGATCGAACTCCGCCGCATGCGCGACGAACCGGCCGACTCCCCGACCTTCGGCGAACCCTTCCTCTGGACGGGCCTGTTCGTCACACCGCCCGCCGCGGGCACAGACAGAACGGGTGTCCCGCCGGGTCGATGAGCACCAGGAAGCGGCCGGGGTCCGGCTGCGGCTCCGGGCGTGTGGCGCCCAGGGCAAGGAGCCGGGCCTCGGCCTCCGCGAGGTCGTCGACGTCGAAGTCGAGATGCGCCTGTTGAGGCACGTCCTGGCCCGGCCACCGCGGCGCCCGATAGCCGTCGACGCGCTGGAAGCCGAGCAACAGGCCGCCCTCGCGCTGGAGTCCGGCGAAGCCGGCGTGGTTGCGGGGGTGCGGGGGCAGGCCGGTGGCGCGGTGGTAGAAGTCGGCGAGCGCGAGCGGGTCGGCGCAGTCGAGGGTGATCGCGGAGAGCTCCATACGGCCCGACCCTAGGCACCGGCGCCCTCGTCCGCCGTGGAATTCCATGGCCCGGCCGCCGCCTCGCCGCCTAGCCTGGCGCCATGAGCCACGGAAAGACCTCGTACGTGTGTCTGCCGTGCCGGGCCTCGTACAAGCAGTCCTACGACGCCTGGCGCGAGCGGCGCTGTCCGCGGTGTGCGCGGGTGATGATCCACGCGGGGTCGGCGTTCGCGCCGCCGCCACGGCGGGACCGGAACGGCTGGCGGGCGCTGTCCGTCGTCCTGAACGCGGGGATCGCGTTCCACAAGAGCTGCTGCGGCGGGCCCGGCTGGCGGCCCCGCACTCTCCGTGAGGTCAAGGAGCGCACCGCGTACGCCCGCCGCACCGGCGAGCCGGTCGCGCGGGCCCTGCTCCGGTACGACCTCCCCTGACCGGCCGCGCCGCGCCCTCCCCCGGAACACGTGGAGCTGCGGCGCCTTCGGGCTCAGCCGCGCGAGGCCGACGCGCTCCCCTCGCCGTCGCCGTCGCCGTCGCCGTTCGTGTCGGCCGGCCTCAGCCCTGCCCCAGAGGCAGCGGCACGCCTCTCCCTGTTGAGCGCCCGTACGCGCGCCCGCAGCACCTCGCCCGGCGGCGCGGGCACCAGCGCCTCGGGCGGGCAGTCCCACTCCCGCCCGCCGCCCGGCGGCCGTAGCTGGAGACAGGGGCCTTCCCGCCCCATGACCTGGCCGATCCGCCCGTCGCGGGTGTCGATGACATAGCCCCCCTCCTTCACCGGCCACCCTCCGGCGTGCACGCGAGCGCGACGACGAGCCGCTGCGCGGTGTCGAGGTTGCAGCGCCCGAGCTCGACGAGCGGATGGGTGAAGCCGCCGCCGGACGCGGCGAGGGTGACGGGGTCCACTCCGAGGGAGGGGAGCGTGATGCCGTGCGCTGCGAGCCCCGCCTTGAGCTGGGCGACGACGTCCTGGACGGGCTGGACGGACGAGGGGGTCATGGTAGCGGCCTTTCCACTCTGTGTATCGATTTCCCTTACGGAGAGTGTCGACCGGAGGCATGCTGGAGAACAGTGACTTCGCCCCAACAACCCCAGATGCCCAAGCGGGAGTTGATATGGCTGACGCCGGAAAGAACAGGGAACCGTCGATGTCTCCCAGGGCGATAATCGGCGCGGAGCTCCGCCACGCGAGAGAGAGCAGGGCCCTGAGCCAGGAGTCCCTGGGCGAGCGGGTCTTCGTGAGCGGGTCGTACGTGGGTCAGATGGAGGCGGGCACGCGCCGCATCCGGCCGGAGATGGCGGTCCAACTGGACGAGGTGTTGGGCACGAACGGCTTCTTCGAGCGCAACTGCAAGGCGGCGAACAAGTCGAAGTACCCGGACCACTTCGCGGAGGCGGCGGAGGCGGAAGCCGAGGCGACGGGAATCAAGGAGTTCGCCCCGCTGCTGGTCCCGGGACTGCTCCAGACCCCGGCGTACGCGCGGGAGGTCTTCCGCGCGTATCAGCCGACGGCGGCGGAGGACGAGATCGACGACCTGGTGTCGGCGCGACTGGAACGCGGCCGGCTGCTCGACGACCCAACAAAGCCGTTGTTGTGGGTGGTGCTGGGCGAGGCGGTGTTACGGCAGGAGGTCGGCGGCCCGGCGGTGATGGCGGAGGCGCTGGGGCACGTCGCGGGGCTGGCGAGGCGGCACCGGGTGATCGTGCAGCTGCTGCCGTTCAGGGCGGGGGCGTACGGGCCGATGACCGGCTCGATGAAGCTGATGTCCTTCGAGGACGCGCCGCCTCTGGTGTACCTCCAGGGTCTGGGCACGGGACGGCTTGAGGACGATCCGGCCACGGTCGCGCGACACACCCTCACCTACGATCTGCTCGGGGCCACCGCGTCGTCCCCGCGAGATTCCCTGGCCCTGATCGAGTCCGTGGCGGAGGATTACGCGCATGAAGATCGACATCTCTGAGTACGACCTGAGCACGGCCGTGTGGGTCAAGTCCAGCTTCAGCGGCGGCGACGGCGGCGACTGCGTCGAGGTGGCCACCTGGCGCAAGTCCTCGTACAGCGGCGGCAGCGGCGGCGACTGCCTCGAAGTCTCCGACGACCACCCCGGCATCGTCCCAGTCCGCGACTCCAAGAACCCCGACGGCCCGAAGCTCGTGTTCCGGGCCGCCGCCTGGAGTGAGTTCATCGAGGAAGTGAGGACGGCTCGTTGAGCGACGGCGAGCACGGCGCCCCGGCCCGAAGCTCAAGCATCGAGATTCGAGCCGTGTTACTTCGGAAGGGAATCGGGCCTGGATTGAACCCGCCCACCCACCCTGCGAGTTGACGCTTCGCAACCGGCTTGCCACACAGCGTCATATGCCTCTACGGTGACGTCCGAGAGTCGTGCAGAACGCAAACGACCCCCAGCAGGTGCGCCAACACCTGAAGGGGGTCTCACCACCGAATCGAGAGAGAACCTCGACGCCATGGTTGATGCCGAGCTTAGTGCTCCCCTCCATCCCCTCGCCAACCCCGGCTACGGCAAGCGCTCCACCCGGTACGAACACCCCCGCTCCGCCGCCGACTTCGCGCACCTCCCGCCGCGCGAGGCCGCCATCGCCGCGTACATCGACCGACTGCCCGAGGGCAGCGACATCTCGGTGAAGACGCTGGCCAAGCACCTGCCGTACGGGCAGTGCGCGCTGCGCACCGCGCTCAACCGCATCCAGCGGGCCGGGCATCTGCGGCGCGGGCGCGAGTGCCTGGACGGGCGCTGGATCACGCGAACGTGGTTCACCCGGACGGCTCGTGACCACGTCTGGTGGGCCGCGTTCCGGCGCGGGGACGTGCCGCGCGAGCCGAAGCGGGCGACGCGTTCGCGGGCGTACATCCTGCTCGCCGCGCTCGGGCGGACGAACGCCGCGATGTCCCTCTCGCACGCCGAGTGCCAGGCCCTCGCGCCCCTCGTCGAGGAGTGGTTCGCCCGCGACGCCGAGGAGGACGACGTCGTACGCGCCCTGCTCAACGGCCTGCCGACCCCCGTCCACCACCCGGCCGCCCTCGCCCGACGCCGGCTGACCGACAAGCTCCCGCCGGAGCCGATCCGCCGCGACCAGATCCCCCGCCGCGTGCTCGAATGCGCCGAATGCGGCGCTCCCGACTACACCGACTCCCTCGTCGACGGCCACTGCGCCCCGTGCCGCGGCACGGCCGCCGCACCTCAGAGGGACTACCTGCCCGAAGCCGACGTCCGCGCCAGGGTCGCCGCCATCCGCCAGGAAATGAAGGGGACCCGCACATGACGGTTCAGCTCGTCCGGCCCGACTGCGGGGCAGGATGGAGGGAAGGAGGCGAGCCCATGACCCCCAACCCCGCCGACGCATCCGCCGACGCACCCGCTGACGACCACCCGGACCTGTCCGTCGAGGACTTCGAGGAACTCGCCCGCGTCGCGCCCGAGGGCGTGAAGCTCGAATTCGTCAACGGGGAGCTGAAGGTCAAGCCGTTGCCGGACCAACTCCACAAGGCCATCGTCATGTGGCTGCTGCGCGTCTGCATGCAACAGCGGCCCGAGCTCATGTTCTATCCGGAGCAGGAGCTGAAGGTGGACACCTACCGCAACGGCCGCGCCATCGCGGACGGCGCGCTCGCACCCATCGACCACTTCGTCGCAAGCCCCGACATGTGGGGCGCCCCCGAGGGCGTGCTCATGGTCGTCGAGGTCACGTCCCCCGGCGCCAAGGCCCGCAACCGCGACCTCGTCGAGAAGCGGGACGGCTACGCCGCCGTCGGCATCCCCGTCTATCTCCTCGTCGACCGCGAGACGACCACGCTCCATGTCTTCACCGAGCCCGAGCACGGCGCCTACCGCACCGAGGAGTCCCACCCCTTCGGCGACCCCGTCCCCCTCCCCTCCCCCGTCGACATCACCCTCGACACCGACAAGCTCAAGGACTACGTCTCCTGACCCATCGCCTTCAAGTACTCCGCCAGCCGGTCGTACTGCTCCCGCACCCCGGCCTCCATCCCCGCCGCGAGCGCCTGGTCCCGGACCTCCGACGTGGGCCAGAAGGAGGTGCTGGTCAGGGCGGTGCCGCCGGTCGGGGTGGCGTCGAAGGTGAGGGTGACGCGGACCGGGGCGGCGTCCGGCATCTGCTCGAAGAGCTCGGTGTAGACGAGGCGCTCGACCGGGACGACCTCCTCGTACCGGCCGGAGAAGACGATCTCCTGGCCCTCGGGGGTGCGCTGGCCCCAGCGCCAGGCGCCGCCCGGGCGCAGGTCGATGTCGCAGACCGACATGGTCAGCGCGGCGGAGCCGTACCACCGGCGTACGTGCTCGGGGCGCGTCCACGCCTCCCAGACGCGCCGCACGGGGGCGTCGAAGGTGCGGGTGATGACCAGCTCGCGGTCCGCCGGGGTGGTCAGCAGCGTGATCATGACATTCTTTCGCCTCCCGCCTCGGCCCCCCGCCCCTCCCACCAGCATCTCTCCGACGGATGCCGGCCGCTCACCCGGCAATCCAGTGAACACGTTCAACCATCAAGCGCTATCGTGCCTACGACGCGGCGCCAGCTCAGCACCGATCACGCGCGCCGCCCTGTCCGACCTGTGGGGGGTCCCTTTCATGCGCTCTACGCGCACCCGTCCGCATGCCCTCGCGCGTGCGGCCACCGTCTTCGCCTTGACGGCAGGTCTCGCCCTGCCCGCCCTGGTGACCGCGCCCGCCGTCTACGCGGCAGGCGTCACCCGTACCACCACCTCCGACGACGGCCGGATCGTCGTCGACCTGACATCCGAAGCCCTGTGGGTGAAGGTCAGCGTCCTCGCCTCCAGCGCCCCGGACGCCGCTGTGCTCGCCTCGACCGACGACGTCAGCTGGCAGTCCGCCGACGAGGCCACCGACCGTCCCTACGGCTGGGCCACCGCGGAAGCCCTGAAGCTGCCCGAGGGGACGCCGCTGGGCGACTACCCGGTCGTCGTGGAGTACCGGCTGCCTTCCGGCACCGTCCAGAAGTGGACCGGCGGCACCTACAGCCACAAGCTGCACACCGGTGTCAGCAAGCTGTCCTTCGACCGCACAACCACCAGCTACGACAAGCGGGACGTCGTCCTGTCCGGCACGGCGACCACCTGGGACCCGTCCACCGGCGCCCGGACGCCGGCCCGTGAGGGCACCAAGGTCAAGATCTCGATCGACCTGAGCGACATCATGGGCGGCGGCAGGCGGACCGTCGACGCGGCCGCCGTCACCGGCGCCGACGGCGGATTCACGATGCCGTTCACGCCGAACGCGGTGATCCGCGGCGGCAGCGCCACCGTCGTCGACGCCGCCGCCGACACCGACCCGAACGCCGGTTACAAGGTGCCGGAGGTCGGCGTCGAGACCCTCCAGTACCGGATCAACGCGGACCTGAACAAGTACCGTGTCGCCAAGGGCACCGACGTCACCGTCTCCGGTCGGGTGGAGCGGCTGACACAGGACGGCTGGCAGCCGTTCGCGAACGTCCCGGTGGTCACGAGGAACACCGAGCCCGACTACTACGACCGCACCGACCCGGGCACGAACGTGATGGGCAGCGGGACCACCACGGCCGGCGGCACCTTCTCGTACGGCGCCCGGGCCACGTACGCCACGCAGGTGTACACCTTCCTGCGGCCCTCGGTGTACTACCAGAACATCAACTTCGACCAGGGCGAGATCGCCGTCCCGCAGCCCATCTGGTACAGCGGCGTCCGCACCACCCTGGACGAGTTCGGCTCCGTCCACGCCACCGCCCGCGTCAACGGCGGCAGCTGCGAGAACGAGCCGGTGTACCTCCAGGTGTCCTTCGACAAGGGCCGCACCTGGGGCAACCTGAAGTACGGCAAGATGCAGTGGGACAACAGCTTCTCGTACTGCAAGGTCGACATCACGACCTGGGGCTACGTCAGTGCCACCTACCGGCTGTACCACTACGAGACGGACCTCTTCGCCGCGCGCGAGAGCGCCCCGGTCAGCCTCTCCCGCATCGAGACCCGCTTCTCCGCCTTCACCATCAGCCCGACCCGGCCGCGCGTGAACTCGTACATGACGGTCACCGGCACCGTGCAGAAGAAGATCGGCACGGCCTGGAAGCCGCTCGCCGGCGCCAAGGTCATGCTCCTCTTCCGGCCCAAGGGCGACCGCCAGTGGTACTGGGTGAAGCGCGACGTCCCCACCAACACCTACGGCAATTTCAACTTCAAGGCCAAGAACTACGGCGACGGCTCGTGGATCGTGCTGAAGCAGTCGCAGAACGGCTACTTCTACAGCGAGGCGAAGGGGAAGTACATCGATGCGCTCTGACCTCAGCCCTTCCTCGCGCGCCGCGTCCACGCTCGCCGCGCTGACCGTCCTCGCACTCGGCGCGGGCACCGCCCCCGCCCTCGCCGAGGACCCGACACCCCCGGCGCCGGCCACCGTCGGAATCGGCCACGCCGTCACGGAGGAGTACCAGCGCGGCGCCTTCCACGTGAACACGTGGACGGACGCCCCCTCCGCCACCGTCACCGCCGTCTCGGCGAAGATCCGCAAGGGCGACACCGTCGTCGCCGCCGTCCCCGCCCTCACCCAGGCCACCTGGAACCAGAACTACTTCTCCCTGGCGGCCGGCGAGGCCCTCAAGCTCGTCGAGGACGGCGGCACCATCCCGGAGCTCGGCAAGTACGCCATCGACATCACGGCGACCGACTCCCTCGGTAACACCCTCACCCGCACCGACGCCGGCACGCTCGACTTCACCCTGAAGCCGCAGCTCGACATCGGCTTCTCGGCGCCCAGCTGGAACGACCGCAGCACCCGTCCGTCGGGCACGCTCGTCGGCGTCCAGCCCGGCTCCGGCGACCTGGTCCCGATCCCCGGCCGCGGCATCACCGTGCAGCGCCTGACCGCCGAGGGCACCCCGGCGCAGACGGCGACCACGGACGACAAGGGCGCGTTCACCGGCGAGTCGTACGGCGACGTGAAGATCGGCGAGGAGTTCCGCGTCTCGTACGCGGAGAACAGCGAGCAGGTGCACGGCTCGGCCGACTTCACGCGAGGGCTCCTCGGCTACAACAGCCGCCGCGTGAACGTGACCGCCACCGCCGACAAGGCCCGCGTGCTGCCCGGTGAGAAGGTCACGGTCACCGGCCGGATGACCGACCCGAACAACGCCGACGCCCCCGTGGCCGACCAGCAGGTCCGGGTGAGCCTGGCCTCCGGCTACTACGGCACCCCCGTCACTCAGACGGTCTCGACCGACGCGGACGGACGCTTCAGCGCCCAGCTCCCGGCCACACCCGGCATCCGGGTGGACGGCTGGACGGTCTCCTCCACCGACCCGTTCCTGTACTTCGCCGGCGTCAACGGCCAGCTGGCGATGCCTCAGGAGGCCCGGGTCCTCGTCGCCCGCGGCACCCTTGCCGCGGACGGCAAGGTCAATGTGATCGGCGCCTTCCGTCCCTGGTACAACCCGAAGCAGTGGTTCAGCTGGACCTCTCCGGAGACGCTGCTCCTGGAGAACTCGGCCGACGGCCGAACCGGCTGGCGGACCATCGCCACCGCTTCCCTCGGCAACAACAGCTACCCCGCGTTCTACAACCTCAACGGCAGGAGCCAGGGCGGCTTCTTCCGGGTCCGGCACGTGCTGAGCAACGAGTTCACCGAGTCCACCAGTGTCACGTTCCGGATGGTCCGCACCTCCACCCGGATCATCGGCGTCAACGCCAACCCCGAGCCGGTGCGCAAGGGCGCGGCCATGACCGTGACCGGCACGCTCCAGCAGGCGGTCGGCGGCGTGTGGAAGGGGTACGGGAACGCTCCCGTGACCCTGTGGTTCCAGGCGCGCGGCTCCACGGCGTGGAAGCAGTTGGCGACCGGCCGCACCGCGGCGAACGGCGCCGTGACCTTCCGGACGACGGCCACGGTGGACGGTTCGTACACCATCCGGCACAACGGTGACGGCACGCACTTCAACGCGCCGGCGGCGTACAACGACTACGTCGACGTGCGCTGACCGTCAGAGACCTGCGCATGACTGAAGGGCGGCACCCTCTCGGGGTGCCGCCCTTCGGCGTCCTTATGGAGCTTTCCGATCCGTCAGGATCAGAAGTCCATGTCACCGCCCGGCATGCCGCCGCCGGCCGGCGCGGCGGCCTTCTCCGGCTTGTCGGCGATGACGGCCTCGGTGGTGAGGAAGAGGGCCGCGATGGAGGACGCGTTCTGCAGCGCGGAACGGGTCACCTTGGCGGGGTCGATGATGCCCTCGGCGATCATGTCGACGTACTCACCGGTCGCGGCGTTCAGGCCGTGGCCGACGGGCAGGTTGCGCACCTTCTCGACGATGACGCCGCCCTCGAGACCACCGTTGACGGCGATCTGCTTCAGCGGGGCCTCCAGGGCCAGCTTGACGATGTTGGCACCGGTGGCCTCGTCGCCGTCCAGCTCCAGCTTCTCGAAGACCGCGGAGGCCTGCAGCAGGGCCACGCCACCACCGGCGACGATGCCCTCCTCGACGGCCGCCTTCGCGTTGCGGACGGCGTCCTCGATGCGGTGCTTGCGCTCCTTGAGCTCGACCTCGGTCGCGGCACCGGCCTTGATGACGGCGACGCCACCGGCGAGCTTCGCCAGGCGCTCCTGGAGCTTCTCGCGGTCGTAGTCCGAGTCGGAGTTCTCGATCTCGGCGCGGATCTGGTTCACGCGGCCCGCGACCTGCTCGCTGTCACCGGCACCGTCGACGATCGTCGTCTCGTCCTTGGTGATGACGACCTTGCGGGCGCGGCCCAGGAGGTCGAGACCGGCGTTCTCCAGCTTGAGGCCGACCTCCTCGGAGATGACCGTGCCGCCGGTGAGGATGGCGATGTCGTTCAGCATGGCCTTGCGACGGTCGCCGAAGCCCGGAGCCTTGACCGCGACGGACTTGAAGGTGCCTCGGATCTTGTTGACGACCAGGGTCGACAGGGCCTCGCCCTCGACGTCCTCGGCGATGATCAGCAGCGGCTTGCCCGACTGCATGACCTTCTCGAGGAGCGGGAGGAGGTCCTTCACGGAGGAGATCTTGGAGTTGACGATGAGGATGTACGGGTCCTCGAGCGCGGCCTCCATGCGCTCCATGTCGGTCGCGAAGTACGCCGAGATGTAGCCCTTGTCGAAGCGCATACCCTCGGTGAGCTCCAGCTCCAGACCGAAGGTCTGGGACTCCTCGACGGTGATGACGCCTTCCTTGCCGACCTTGTCCATGGCCTCGGCGATGAGCTCGCCGATCTGGGTGTCGGCGGCGGAGATGGAGGCGGTGGAGGCGATCTGCTCCTTCGTCTCGACCTCCTTCGCCTGGTCGAGCAGCGCGCCGGAGACGGCCTCGACGGCCTTCTCGATGCCGCGCTTGAGGGCCATCGGGTTGGCACCCGCGGCGACGTTGCGCAGGCCCTCGCGGACCAGCGCCTGGGCGAGAACGGTGGCGGTGGTCGTACCGTCGCCGGCGACGTCGTCCGTCTTCTTGGCGACTTCCTTGACCAGCTCGGCGCCGATCTTCTCGTACGGGTCCTCGAGCTCGATCTCCTTGGCGATGGAGACACCATCGTTGGTGATCGTGGGGGCACCCCACTTCTTCTCGAGGACGACGTTGCGGCCCTTCGGGCCGAGGGTGACCTTGACGGCGTCAGCGAGCTGGTTCATGCCGCGCTCGAGACCGCGCCGGGCCTCCTCGTCGAACGCGATGATCTTGGCCATGTGAAGTGGTCCTCCCGGACATGGGGTGGATAACGCTCCAGGACCGCGCCGACGCCCGCGACGGACGGCCGGCGCGTCCTCGTGGTTCCTTGCCCCACGCGGTCGGCGGCCTCGTCTGCCCGATCCTCGTAAGCACTCTCAGCGTGAGAGTGCTAACGCCAATGATTAGCACTCGCCCCATGCGAGTGCAAGCGACTACGGAGGATCGACCACCTCTCGGGCGCACAACCCGGCGCCCCGGTCCCGTACACGTACCCGCGTACGCCTGCCCGTACGCGCCCGTACACGTACCCGCACCCGCACCCGTACGCGCCCCCCGTACACACGTGCCCGTACGTGCCCGCGCACGCGCGAGGGGCCCGCATCCCGGTCAGGATGCGGGCCCCTCGACGGAAGTGCGTCGGTGGCCGATCGCGCCGCGCTCAGGCGGTGGCGAGCTTGACCATGTCCGCCTGCGGACCCTTCTGGCCCTGCGAGATCTCGAACTCGACCCGCTGCCCTTCTTCAAGGGTGCGGTAGCCGTCCATCTGGATCGCGCTGTAGTGGACGAAAACATCCGCACCACCGTCGACCGCGATGAAGCCGTAGCCCTTCTCCGCGTTGAACCACTTGACGGTGCCCTGAGCCATGCCTAACTCCCCTATTACTGGCCCTTGCGCGGATCCGCACTTCGCGGACCCGGGTCAGACCCTGCGCCGGAACGCGTCGACCGCGGCTGAATGTATCTGCCCAACTGCCCTCTGCAACAGGTCAATCGGACGAGAATTCTGGGCACGCCGGAAAGGGGAATTGGGGAGATTACGCTGAATTCCGGGGCAAGTCGGGCCCGGCAAAGTGCGCAGAAGGTACACAAGGCACGGGCACTTTGGCTGCTTCTTGTCGTGCCGAGGCGCATTCTCATATGCGGCTGGCATGCGCAGCGGAGGGGACTTCCCCAACTCTACCGCGCTCAACCATGCAGAATTGCCCCTTCCGCTTCTTGCTGCGGAAGGGGCAATTCAGGGAACTTCGGTACCCGCGGGTAGTACCGCGGGTAGTACCGCGGGGAGTACCGCGGGGAGTACCGCGGTCAAGGCTCAGCAGCCTCCGGCGACGGCCGGAATGATGGAGACACCGGCACCGTCCGGCGTGGCCGTCTCCAGGCCCTGCTCGAAGCGCACGTCGTCGTCGTTCACGTACACGTTGACGAAGCGGCGCAGCTTGCCCTGGTCGTCGAGGACGCGCGCGGCGATGCCCGCGTGGTTCTTCTCCAGGTCGGCGATGACCTCGGCGAGGGTCGCGCCCTCGGCGGCGACCTCGGACTGGCCACCGGTGTAGGTGCGGAGGATGGTGGGGATACGGACGTTCACGGCCATGTCGGTGCGTGCCTTCCTAAGAGCGGTCAGTGGGCCAGGCCGGCGTCGCGGAACGCGTCGAGGCTCGGGCGGATGGTGGCGGTCGCCTGAGAGGTGTCGGCCACGGCGTCCAGGGTCTTGAGTCCGTCACCCGTGTTGAGGACGACGGTGGTCTTCGACGGGTCGATGACGCCGTTCTCGACGAGCTTCCTCGTCACGCCGACGGTCACCCCGCCCGCGGTCTCGGCGAAGATGCCCTCGGTGCGGGCGAGCAGCTTGATGGCGTCGACGACCTGCTCGTCGTCGACGTCCTCCACGGCGCCGCCGGTCCGGCGGGCGATGTCGAGCACGTACGGGCCGTCGGCCGGGTTGCCGATGGCGAGCGACTTGGCGATGGTGTTCGGCTTCTGCGGGCGTACGACGTCGTGGCCGGCCTTGAAGGCGGCGGAGACCGGGGAGCAGCCCTCGGCCTGGGCGCCGAAGATCTTGTACGGCTTGTCCTCGACCAGACCCAGCTTGATGAGCTCCTGCAGACCCTTGTCGATCTTGGTGAGCTGGGAGCCGGAGGCGATCGGGATGACCAGCTGGTCCGGGATGACCCAGCCGAGCTGCTCGCAGATCTCGTACGCGAGCGTCTTGGAGCCCTCGCCGTAGTACGGGCGGAGGTTGACGTTCACGAAGCCCCAGCCCTCGCCGAGCGGGTCGCCGATGAGTTCCGAGCAGAAGCGGTTGACGTCGTCGTAGTTGCCCTCGATGGCGACGAGGTCGCCGCCGTAGACACCGGCCATGACGACCTTGCCCTGCTCCAGGTCGTGCGGGATGAACACGCAGGAGCGGAAGCCGGCCCGGGCGGCGGCGGCGCCGACGGCGCCGGCCAGGTTGCCGGTGGAGGAGCAGGAGAGGGTGGTGAAGCCGAAGGCGCGGGCGGCCTCGATGGCCTGGGCGACGACCCGGTCCTTGAAGGAGTGGGTCGGGTTGCCTGAGTCGTCCTTGACGAACAGCTTGCCGGGCTCGACGCCGAGCTCGCGGGCCAGGTTGTCGGCCTGGACGAGCGGGGTCCAGCCGGGGTTCAGGTTCGGCTTCTCGGCGACGTCGGCCGGGACGGGCAGGAGCGGGGCGTAGCGCCACACGTTGGCCGGGCCGGCCTCGATGCGCTTGCGCAGCTCTTCGGGGTCGCCGGTCGGCAGGTCGTAGGCCACTTCGAGGGGGCCGAAGCACAGCTCGCAGGCGAAGATCGGGCCGAGCGGGAAGGTCTCGCCGCATTCGCGACAGGAGAGGCCGGATGCGGGACCGAGGTCGACGGAGGTGGTCGCGGATGCGACGGTCTGAACAGCCATGGAGGCGAGGCCCTTTCTCCTCATCTTCCTCATGACGCATTTCGCCATGAGACGGATTTGGCACCTTCCCTAGCCGGGGGCCTCGCTGGGCGAGACAAACCGACTGGAGGGTTGCCGGGGCTTCAACGGGCCGTATCCCTCTGCCCCTCTGGATGAGCGGTATTCGATTGTGGATCGCGGTCGGCACCCCGACATGCATCGGGGATCCGCGTTGTTCAAGACTGTAACCGAAGCCTTCGGAGCCTGAGAGGGTCGTCCGATCCGCGAGATGGAGATCACGTTGCTGGAAGAAGTGGAGCGCTGGCTCGCCCGGCGGTCCTGGTCCGTGGCCGACCGTCCGCTGGAGCGGATCCTCGCCGCCAAGCGCGGTACGAAGGTGAGCGTCGTGCTGCCCGCGCTGAACGAGGAGGCGACGGTCGGCACGATCGTCTCGGTGATCCGCCGCGAGCTGATGACGGAGGCGGTGCCGCTGGTGGACGAGCTGGTGGTGGTCGACTCGGGCTCCACCGACCGTACGGCCCAGGTGGCCGCCGCGGCCGGCGCGCGGGTGGTGGCGCGCGACGCGATCCTGCCCCGGATACCGGCGCTGCCGGGCAAGGGCGAGGTCCTGTGGCGGTCACTGATGGTCACGAGCGGGGACGTGGTCTGCTTCGTGGACGCGGACCTCAGGGACTTCTCGGCGGACTTCGTCTCCGGCATCGTGGGGCCGCTCCTGACTGACCCGGACGTGGACTTCGTGAAGGCGATGTACGACCGCCCGCTCGGCGACGCTCCAGGTCAGGGCGGTCGGGTGACGGAGCTGGTGGCGCGTCCGCTGCTCAACCTGCACTGGCCGCAGCTCGCCGGCTTCGTCCAGCCGCTGGGCGGCGAGTACGCGGCGCGCCGCTCGCTGCTCGAACAGCTGCCGTTCCCCGTCGGTTACGGAGTGGAGCTGGGCCTGCTGGTGGACGCGCTGCACACCGTGGGCCTCGACGCGCTCGCACAGGTGGACGTGGGAGTGCGCAAGCACCGCCACCAGGACGGCCAGGCGCTGGGCCGGATGGCGGCGGCCATCTACCGCACGGCGCAGCTGCGGCTGTCGCGCGGACACCTCGTACGGCCGCGGCTCACGCAGTTCGAGCGGTCCGAGGAGGGGTTCACGCCTCGGACGTACGCGGTGGACACGGAGGAGCGGCCGCCGATGGCGGAGGTGGCGGAGTACGCGGAGCGCCGCCGCGTGGCGTGACGGCCCGCGTGCCACAGGGACCCACGACCGGACGCCGGGACCCACGGCGCGGCGCCGGAACCCACGGCGTGGCGCCGTCCGTCTCGATCCGTGAGCCTGCCGTCTCGAAAACGCACTGTCTTAAATCCGTACGTTTGAGCGTTTACAGGACGGGCTAGGTTCGCCATATGGCTTCTGTCCTCGTGGCATCGAACCGCGGCCCGGTCTCGTACACCGTCCGCCCCGACGGCTCACTGGACACCCGGCGGGGCGGCGGCGGCCTCGTCTCGGGGCTCAGCGCGGTGCCCTCGGGGCTGTGGGTGTGCGCGGCGCTCGGCGCCGGGGACCGCGAGGCGGTGCGGCGCGGGGTGGCCGAGCCGGGCGTGCGGATGCTCGACATCGACCCGGCCGTGTACGCCGACGCGTACAACGGCATCGCGAACTCGGTGCTGTGGTTCCTCCACCACCACCTCTACGACATCCCGCGCGCGCCCGTCTTCGACGCCGCCTTCCGCCGCCGCTGGGAGTCCTACCGCGCCTACAACCGGGCCTTCGCCGAGGCGCTCGCACAGGCCGCGGACGAGGGCGCGGCGGTCCTGGTGCAGGACTACCACCTGGCGCTCGTGCCGGGGCAGCTGCGGGTGCTCCGGCCCGACCTGCGGATCGGACACTTCACGCACACCCCGTGGGCGGACCCGTGGTATCTGCGGATGCTGCCGGAGGACGTCCACGAGGAGCTGGTCGCGGGCATGCTCGGCGCCGACGAGGTCGGCTTCCACACCCGGGCCTGGGCGGACGCCTTCCTCGCCGATCCGCGCGTGGCGCGCTCGATCGGCGACACCCGGGTCCGTACGCACCCGCTCGGCGTGGACGGCGACGACCTGCGCGCGCTCGCGCACCGGCCCGAGGTCGACGAGCGGCTCGCCCGGCTCCGGGAGGAGGTCGGCCCGGGCCGGAAGACGATCGTCCGCGTCGACCGCACCGAGCTGTCCAAGAACATCCTGCGCGGCCTGCTCGCCTACCGCGAGCTGCTCACCACCCACCCCGAGTGGCGCGGCCGCGTCGTCCACCTCGCCTCCGCCTACCCCTCCCGCCAGGACCTGGAGGTCTACCGCTCCTACACCGCCTCGGTCAGGGAACTCGCCGAGGCGGTCAACGCCGAGTTCGGCACGGACGACTGGCAGCCCGTCGTCGTCTCCGTCCAGGACGACTTCACCCGCTCCCTCGCCGCCTACCGCCTCGCCGACGTCGCCCTGGTCAACCCCGTCCGCGACGGCATGAACCTGGTCGCCAAGGAGATCCCGGTCGTCTCCGACGCGGGCTGCGCACTGGTGCTCTCCCGGGAGGCGGGCGCGTACGAGGAGCTGCGCGCCGACGCCCTCACGGTCAACCCGTACGACGTGACGGAGACGGCCGAAGCCCTGCACGAGGCCCTCTCGATGCCGGCGCCGGAGCGCGCGGACCGCACGAAGCGGCTCGCCGCCGCGGCGACGGCGCTGCCGCCGCGGCAGTGGTTCCTGAACCAGCTGGACGCGCTGCGGGACCGGTAGGGCGGTCGGGCGACCGGCGTGCCCAGCGGTCCGGGCGCCCTGTGACGACACCGCTCCGACGAGGGGCCCCGGACCGGGGCCCCTCTGCCATGCCTCCGGCTCGCGGCGTCATGCCTCCAGCTCGCGGGCCAGGCCCGCCAGGAACTCCACCACCGCCGCCGGTCCCGCCACCGTGAGGTCGGCGCGGTCGGCGAGGTCGGGGACGGCCCGGGCCTCGGCGGCGGAGCAGACGAGGAGGCCGGGGGTGCCGTCGGAGCGGAGCTTCTCGACGGCGGCGTAGGCGGGCAGGTCGCCGAGGTCGTCGCCCGCGTAGAGGACGGAGGAGGCGCCGATCTCGCGGACGTAGTCGGCGAGGGCGACGCCCTTGTCCATGCCCGGGGGGCGCAGTTCGAGGACCAGGCGGCCGGGTTCGAGGACCAGGCCGTGGGCGGCGGCGAGGTCGGCGAGGGGGCCCTTGAGGGCCTCGAAGGCGCCGTCGGGGTCGGCTGCGCGGCGGGTGTGGACGGCGACCGCGCGGCCCTTCTCCTCGATCCAGATGCCCGGCCAGGCGCCGTGCCGGTCGAGGAAGCCGGGCAGCGCGGCGCGGACCGGGGCGACGCCCGGGTGCGGGGCGGCGGCGTGGACGGTGCCGGTGACGGCGTCCCAGCGCTCGGCGCCGTAGTGGCCGAGGACGACCAGGTGCTCGAGGCCGGGGACGCCGGCGAAGCCCCCGTACCGTACGGCCACTCCGGCGGGCCGGCCGGTGACCACGGCGACGGAGGCCACCCGCGGGGCGAGGGCGGCGAGCGCGGGCACGGCGCCGGGGTGGGCGCGGGCGCGCTCGGGGTCGGGGACGATCTCGGCGAGCGTCCCGTCGAAGTCGAGGGCCACGACGGCCTTCTCGGGCCGCGCGAGGAGCGCGGCGAGTCCGTCGCGGCCGGCGGCTGTGGTCGGGTGCGGAGGGCTGCTGACCATGCCCCCGACCCTACCCAGGGATGCCCGTCCCGTCAGCGGGGCGAAGCCGCGCCCGGACGGAGCCGCGCCCGGACGGAGACTCAGCGGCGCTCCGCGCGCTCGGCCCGCACCCGGCGCAGCCGGTTCACGGTCACCGGGTCGTGGGCGAGGGCGCGCGGGTCGTCGAGGAGGGCGTTGAGCAGCTGGTAGTAGCGGGTGGCGGAGAGGCCGAGCTGTTCGCGCACCGCTCGTTCCTTGGCGCCGGGGCCGGGCCAGGAGCGGCGCTCCATGGCCAGGACGGCCCGCTCCCGCTCGCCGAGCTCCCCGAGTTCACTGGTCATACCGACCAACTTATTCCGCGCCGCTCACTCCGCGCTCCATCCGATCTCACTCCGGGCTCACACCGGGCTCACTCCGCGCTCTCCGCCGTCGTCGCCTCGCGCGCGAGGCGGCCGAGGACCTCCGAGGGCTTGGCGCCCGGCTCGACCGCCTTGCCGATCTCCGCCTTGACGCTGCTGCTGACCTGCGCCCAGGACGTCTTGCCGACGGGCGGCAGCTGGGAGTCGGGCAGCGCCTCCAGGAACTCGCGCAGGGACGCGTGCTCCGGGGCGGACTGCATGGCGAGGGAGGCGGTGATGGTGGCGGGCAGCAGGTCGTTGTCGCCGGCGAAGCGCAGCACGTTCTCGTCGCTGAAGACGAAGTCGAGGAAGGCGCCGATCTCCTTGCGGTGGCCGTTCTGCTTGAAGCCCATGATCCAGTCGGCGACGCCCATGGTGGCCTTGGCCTTGCCGTCGCTGCCGGGCAGGGCGACCTTGCCGACCTTGATGCCCTGCTTCTCGGCCTCCTGCATGAGGGACGGGTGGCCGTTGAGCATGCCGACCTCGCCGCGCGAGAAGGCGGCGAAGGCCTCCTTGCGGTTGAGCTTGCCGGGGGCGACGGGGCCGGTGAGGCCCTCGCCGACGAGGTGGGTGCGCAGCCAGTCGAAGGTGCGGACGTTCGCCTCGGAGTCGATCTTGTAGCGGTCGGTGCCGTCGGTGTAGCCGCCGCCCCCGCTGAGCAGCCACATCATGGTCTCGGCCTGCGCCTCCTCGGGGCCGAGCGGCAGCGCGAAGGGGTAGGTGACGCCCTTCTTCCTCAGCTTCCCGGCGGCGGCCGCGAGCTCGTCCCAGGTGGTCGGCGGCTCGGCGACGCCGGCCTTCTCGAACAGCTCCTTGTTGTAGAAGAGCAGCCGGGTGGAGGCGACGAAGGGCATGCCGTACTGGGTGCGCTTGTACTCGCCGGCGGAGACCAGCGGGGCGAGGAAGTTGGCCTGCACGGGGATGGAGAGCAGCTCGTCGGCGGAGTAGAGCTTGCCGGCGGCCGCGTAGTCGGCGTAGGCGCCGATCTGCGCGAGGTCGGGGGCCTGGCCGGCCTTGACCAGCTCGGCGACCTTGCGGTCGACGTCGTTCCAGGACTCGATCTGGACCTGGACCTTCACGCCGGGGTTCTTCGCCTCGAAGGCGGCGACGAGGCCGGCCCAGTACTTCTTGGTGGAGTCGCCGCCGGTGAGGTCGTAGTCGGCGGCCACCAGCTTGAGGGTGACGTCGCCGTCGCCGCCGGTGAGGCTGGAGCAGCCGGTGAGGCCGGCCGTCAGGCCGAGTGCTCCGGCCGCCGCGGCCAGTCCCAGGAATCGTCGCCGCTGCACAGCCGTAACCCACCCTTTGCTCTTCGTCGAGGCAATGTTCGCCGCAAGTTTCTCCCGGGTAGCCGCCGGAGGTCTACACCACTCGCGTATCGCTTCTGCAACGCCGGGCCTCCCGGAACCCGGGATTTGTATCCGCGCGCAACAATCCTCCACAGTGGACTAGACCTTTCGATCCCTACACGCGAGACTGTTCCCGTGAGACACGTCATCGCCCTCGATGTGGGCGGCACCGGCATGAAGGCCGCCCTCGTCGGGGCGGACGGCACCCTGCTGCACGAGGCGCGGCGGGCCACCGGGCGCGAACGCGGCCCCGAGGCCGTCGTGGAGACGATCCTGGGCTTCGCCGAGGAGCTGCGCACGCTCGGCCAGGAGCGGTACGGCGAGCCCGCCGCGGCCGCCGGCGTCGCCGTGCCCGGCATCGTCGACGCCGCGAACGGCATCGCCGTCTACGCCGCCAACCTCGGCTGGCGCGACGTCCCCCTGCGCGCCCTGCTCAGCGAGCGGCTCGGCGGCATCCCCGTCGCCCTCGGCCACGACGTGCGCACCGGCGGCCTCGCCGAGGGCCGCATCGGCGCCGGCAACGGCGCCGACCGCTTCCTCTTCGTCCCGCTCGGCACCGGCATCGCGGGCGCCATCGGCATCGGCGGCGCCATCGAGGCCGGCGCCCACGGCTACGCCGGCGAGATCGGCCACATCGTCGTCCGCCCCGGCGGTACGGAGTGCGGCTGCGGCCAGCGCGGCTGCCTGGAGCGGTACGCCTCCGCCTCCGCCGTCTCGCTCGCCTGGGCCGCCGCCTCCGGCGACCCGGACGCCGACGCCGCCGACTGCGCCAAGGCCGTCGAGTCCGGCGATCCGGCCGCCGTACGGGTCTGGCAGGACGCCGTAGCCGCGCTCGCCGACGGCCTGGTCACGGCCCTCACCCTGCTGGACCCCCGCACGCTCATCATCGGTGGCGGTCTCGCCGAAGCAGGGGAAACGTTGTTCACACCCCTTCGGGCCGCCGTGGAGGAGCGCGTCACGTTCCAGAAGCTGCCCGCCATCGTCCCGGCGGCCCTCGGGGACACCGCCGGATGCCTGGGCGCGGGCCTCCTCGCCTGGGACCTGATCGCCCGCTCACCGGCCCCGTCCGCCGACTCGGAGGTATCCGCCTGATGGCCGTTTCCACAGTTCTCGCCGGGGCCCGAGTGGTGCTGCCGACCGGAATCGTCGAGAACGGACGAGTGATCGTCGAGAACGGCCGCATCGCGGGCTCCGTCGCTACCGAAGCCCCTACGGTCGACCTCTCCGGCCACTGGCTCGTGCCCGGCTTCGTCGACCTGCACAACCACGGCGGTGGCGGCGCGTCCTTCACCTCCGGCACCGTCGACGAGGTCCTCCACGGCGTCCGCACCCACCGGCTGCACGGCACGACCACCGTCGTCGCCTCCTTCGTCACCGGTGACATGGACTTCCTCCGCACGCGGGCCGGCCTGCTCTCCGAGCTCGCCGAGCAGGGCGACATCGCCGGCATCCACTTCGAGGGCCCCTTCATCTCCCCGTGCCGCAAGGGCGCCCACGACGAGACCCTGCTGCGCGACCCCGAGCCGGCCGAGGTACGCAAGCTCGTCGACGCGGCCCGCGGCCAGGCCCGCATGGTCACCCTCGCCACCGAACTGCCCGGCGGCCTCGACTCCGTACGGCTGCTCGCCGAGCACGGCGTCATCGCGGCGATCGGCCACACGGACGCCACGTACGAGCAGACGCGGGCGGCCATCGACGCCGGCGCCACCGTCGCCACCCACCTCTACAACGCGATGCCCGGCCTCGGGCACCGCGCGCCCGGCCCCGTCGCCGCGCTCCTGGAGGACGAGCGGGTCACCGTCGAGCTCATCAACGACGGCACCCACCTGCACCCGGCCGCCCTGGAGCTGGCCTTCCACCACGCCGGCCCGGAGCGCGTCGCCCTCATCACCGACGCCATGGACGCGGCCGGCTTCGGCGACGGCCGCTACATGCTCGGCCCGCTGGAGGTCGAGGTGAAGGACAGCGTGGCGCGACTCGTCGAGGGCGGCTCCATCGCGGGCTCCACCCTGACGCTGGACCGGGCGTTCAAGCGCGCCGCGACCATCGACGGACTGCCCGTCGAGTCCGTCGTCCAGGCCATCTCCGCCAACCCGGCGAAGCTCCTCGGCGTGTACGACCGGGTGGGCTCCCTGGAGGCCGGCAAGGACGCGGACATCGTCGTCCTCGACGCGGAGTTCGAGGTCAAGGGCGTGATGCGCAAGGGCGAGTGGCTGGTCGAACCCCGCGTGCGGTGAGGTCGCCACAACGTGCGGAAAGTTGTCTCAAGGCGGTTGGTCCCGGGTCTGGGCCAACCGCCTTCTGTTTGGCATGATCAGGGCGCCGAGACAGCCGGTGACGAGACAGCCGGTGAACAGCTGGTGGGACGAGAAGACGGGGGGTGGACCAGGTGATCCTCACAGTCACCCTCAACACGGCGCTCGACCTCACCTACCGCGTGCCCGCCCTCGTCCCGCACGCCTCCCACCGCGTCACCCAGGTCATCGAACGCCCGGGCGGCAAGGGCCTGAACGTCGCTCGCGTGCTCGCCGCGCTCGGCCACGAGACCGTCGTCACCGGCTTCGCCGGCGGCCCCACCGGTGACGTGCTGCGCGGTCTGCTCGCCGCGACCGCCGCCGGCCTGCCCGGCCGGGTCCACGACGCGCTCGTGCCGACCGCCGGCGCCACCCGACGCACCGTCGCCGTCGTCGACGCCGCCAGCGGCGACACCACCCAGCTCAACGAACCCGGCCCGGCCATCACCCCGGCCGAATGGGCCGCGTTCACCGCCCGCTTCACCGAACTCCTCGACGGTGCCCGGGCGGTGGCGCTGTGCGGCAGCCTCCCGCCCGGCATCCACGTCGGCGCCTACGCCGAACTCGTCCGGCTCGCCCGCGCCGCCGGCGTGCCCGTACTGCTCGACACCAGCGGCGAACCGCTGCGCCGCGGCATCGCCGCCCGCCCCGACATCGTCAAGCCCAACGCCGAGGAACTCGCCCAGCTCACCGGCTCCCGCGAACCCCACCGCGCCACCCGCGACGCACGCCGCCGCGGCGCGCACGCCGTCGTCACCTCGCTCGGCCCCGAGGGCCTGCTCGCCGTCACCCCCGACGGCCTCTGGCAGGCGGCCCCGCCCGCCCCCGTACAGGGGAACCCGACCGGCGCGGGCGACTCGGCCGTCGCCGCGCTCCTCGCCGGCCTGGTCGACGGCACCGACTGGCCCACCCGCCTCACCCACGCGGTCGCCCTCTCCGCCGCGACCGTACTCTCCCCGGTCGCGGGCGAGTTCGACGAGCCGGCATACGAGGCCCTGCTCCCCCGCGTCAGGCTGCACGCACCGGCGACGGCGGCGTAATCCGCGCCCGTACGGGCCGGTTAAGCCCGCACGGGCCGGTTCAGCTCGTGCGGGCCGGTTCAGCCGGTGCGGATCTCCAGCCAGTCGAAGATCGCGTCGCACTGGTTGCCCTGCTCGCACGACAACTTGATCGTGTTCATGCCCTCCTTGAGGGTCACCGGCGCCCAGGTGGTCTGCCAGTTCTTCTCCAGGTTCGGGTCCGAGGAGTGGACGAAGTTCTTCAGGCCTATCGGGTTGCTGTTCGCCTCGTCGTTGACCGTCAGGGTCGCGTTCGCGTCCACCGCGGGGATCGCGTAGCGCACGTACAGCCGGTAGCTGCCGGCCGTCGCCACGTTCGCCTGCCACGTCACCGAGGACCCGATCGCGTTGAACCCCGTGACGTACGCGCCGTCCGCGCCCTCCGCGCCCTTGATGTCCTTGGCGAGCGCCGCCGAACCACCCAGCTTCAGCGTCGCCGCGTCCTGCTTCGGCAGCTCCTGCGTGGGCTGCGAGGACGGGCTCGGGTCGGTGGAGGGGGACTCGGACACCTGGGTCGGGGTGCCCGTCGGGTTGCCACCGCCGCCCGCGTTGTCGTCCTCGTTGCCCGTGTTGCTGATCACGGCCGCGGCGATGCCGATGACGACGACCGCGACGACCGCCACGGCGCCGATGAGCAGACCCCTGGTGTTGGGACCGCGGCCGCCGCGACCGGCCGCGACCGGCGGCGTGGGGCGGGTCGGGGCGCCGCCCGGGTAGGTCTCGGGGGCCGCGTACTGCGGGTGCGGCTGGCCGTAGCCGCCCGGCTGCTGCCCGTACGCCTGCTGCTGCGGCACGTGCGCCTGCGCGGCGTGGGCATGGTGGGCCTGCGCGTGGCCGCCGTACTGGCGCTCGCCGACCGCGCGGACCTGGTTGTACGAGGTGCGGGGGACGCCCGGCTGCGCCGCCGGACCCGGGTAGCCGTAGCCGCCGCCCGTGGGCGGCTGGGCTCCTGCCGCCTGACCGTCCGCGTACAGATAACCGAACGGATCGTCGTCCTCGGGCGTCTTCGCGCCGTCGTTACCGGCAGCCATCCGGGTCACTCCTTTTCCCTGCTCGCCAGCCGTCGCCGACCGGCCGAGCCTACCTCGAACGGCCCTCCGGCCGGTCTGGTGGCGTGTGTACGAGCGGTGAACGAAACCGCGGTGCGGCGGCTCGGCGGGCCTCAACCGGCCCTGCGGTGCACCTTCGAGCGCGACCGCTTCTCGATGTACATCCGTTGGTCCGCGCTGTTCAGGACCTCTTCCACCGTCATGCCGCACTCCGCCCAGCCGATGCCGAAGCTGGCCCCGACGCGCACGGCCCGCCCGTCCACCCGGATCGGCGGGATGATCGCGTTGCGCAGCCGTACGGCGAGGTCGGCGGCGTCGGCCGCGCCCAGGCCGTCGGCGAGGACGACGAACTCGTCGCCGCCGAGCCGGGCGACCGTGTCCCCGTCCCGTACGCCCGTGGTGAGCCGGCGGGCGACCTCGATGAGGACGGCGTCGCCGGTGTGGTGGCCGAAGCGGTCGTTGATCGACTTGAAGCCGTCCAGGTCGCAGAAGAGGACGGCGAGGCCCTTGGTGCCGTCGTCGACCTCGCCGCCGGTGGGCGCGACGGTGTGCACATGGTGGTCGTACGCGCCGCCGGCGCCGCCGACCGGCGAGAAGCCGAAGCCGTGCTCGCGCTCGTACCCGTAGTCCGAGCCGTAGTCCGTTCCGTACTCGGATCCGTACTCGGAACCGCGCTCGCCGTCGTAGGCGGGCTCGTACGCGGGGCCGCGCGGTGCGGGGGCGGTGTCGCCGGCGCCCGCGAAGGGGCGTTCGCAGAGCCGGGCGGAGAGCCGGGAGCGCAGCTCGGCGCTGTTGGGGAGGCCGGTGAGGGCGTCGTGCGAGGCGCGGTGGGCGAGCTGGAGCTCGTGCCGCTTGCGCTCCTCGATGTCCTCGACGTGGGTGAGGAGGAAGCGGGGGCCGTCGGCGGTGTCGGCGACGACGGAGTTGCGGAGGGACACCCAGACGTACGTGCCGTCGCGGCGGGCGAGGCGCAGCTCGGCGCGGCCGCCCTCGGCGGAGGTGCGGAGCAGGGTGCCTATGTCCTCGGGGTGGACGAGGTCGGCGAAGCTGTAGCGGCGCATCACGGAGGCGGGACGGCCGAGGAGACGGCACAGGGCGTCGTTGGTGCGGAGGAGGCGGCCGTGCTGGTCGCCGCCCATCTCGGCGATGGCCATGCCGGAGGGCGCGTACTCGAACGCCTGCCGGAACGACTCCTCACTGGCCCGCAGGGCCTGCTGCTCGCGCTCCAGACGGATGAGGGCGCGCTGCATGTTGGAGCGCAGGCGCGCGTTGCTGATCGCGATGGCGGCCTGGGAGGCGTACATCTGGAGCGCCTCGCAGCCCCAGGGGCCGGGGTGGCGGCCGTTGCGCGGGCGGTCGACGGAGATGACGCCGAGCAGCTCGCGGCCGGAGCCGGAGCCCGAGCCGGACTCCGAGCCGGGGGAACCCGCCGGGTGGGCGGAGCGGACGCTGGGCGCGTACATCGGCGCGTAGAGCCGGTCGTGCGGGTGCCACTCGTCCTCGAAGCGGGGCGCGGGGCCCTCGGTGTGCCACTGCGGGACGTCGTCCTCGATGAGCACCCAGCCCTCGGTGTGCGGGATGAAGCGCAGGTCGCCCCATGCCTCGCCCATGGCGAGGCGGCGGTCCCAGGAGGCGCGGGAGCCGACCCGGCCGGTGATCAGGGCCTCGGCGGCGGGGCTGCCGGCGAACGCCGACACGACCAGATCGCCGTCGGGGCGCACGAGGTTGACGCAGGCCAGCTCATAGTTGAGCCCGTTGACGATGCCGTCGGCGACGGCCTGCACGGTGTCCGCCAGGCTGCGTGCGGTGTTGAGGTCCGCCACGACCTGATGCAGCTGCCGCAGGGTCGCAAGACGGACGTACGGCTCCGACTCGGTCTCCATCGCTCGCTCTCCCCGAGACCTCGACAGCTGACTCCAGGGTTCTCATCGGCTCATCGGCTACGTGGTGCACTGTTCCCGCCACTGAATCACAGCGAGCTGTGCACCCGGTACACAGGGTCAACAATTAGCGCCCTCTGTGACTCAAGTCACAGAGCCTTCACGAGCCCCGGTCCTAGGACCCACGAGGGAAGACCGCTGGTCCCGGGGCCCGATGCGGCGGCCGCCGGGCCCGGACTAGCGTGCGAGTGTGCTGCAGAAGACGCCCGCGCTCGGGACCCCCACCGTCGACCTGGCCATCCCTCATGCTGAGGGGGTGAGCAACGACGCGTTCAAGGCCGCCATGTCCCGCCTCGCGGCGGGCGTCGTCCTGGTGACGGCCCACGACCCGGAGGACGGCCCGCACGGCGAGGACGTCGGCATGACCGCCACCGCCTTCCTGTCGGTCTCCCTCGACCCGCCGCTCGTCCTGGTCAGCCTGCGCAACGGCTCCCGCATGGACGACGTGCTCACCGAGGTGCCGGTCTGGGCGGTCTCGCTGCTCGCCGAGAGCCAGCGGCACGTCGCCGGCCGCTTCGCCATGAAGGGCCGCGTCAGCGACCGGCTGCTCTTCGCCGACGTGCCGTACACCCGCGGCCCGCACAGCAACGCGCCCCTGATGGGCGGCGCGCTCGCCACCCTCGAATGCCGCACGGAGAGCCGCGTCGTCGCCGGCGACCACACCCTCGTCATCGGCCGCGTACTCGCGACGACGCTGCCGTCGGCGGAGGGCAACCCCCTGACGTACTTCAAGGGCCGCTACCGGACGCTGGGCTGAGTCCCCGGAAGGCTCAGCCCCAGTCCTTCGCCTGCCGCCCGCGCTTCGTCTCCGCCCGCTGCTTCTTCTCCCGCAGCCGCCGCTCGTTGATGCCGCGCGGGATCTTCGTCGGGCGGCGCGGCTTCGGGGGCGGGGCGGTGGCCTCGGCGAGCAGCGCGGCGAGACGCACGGCGGCGGTCTCGCGGTTGCGCCACTGGGAGCGGTGCTCGGAGGCGCGGACGGTGACGACGCCGTTCACCAGGCGGCCGGCGAGCCGCTCCAGGGCGCGCGCCTTCCACACCTCGGGCAGGGCCGCCGTCGCCGCCAGGTCGAAGCTCAGCTCCACCTTCGAGTCGGAGGTGTTGACGTGCTGGCCGCCCGGCCCGGACGACCGCGAGAAACGCCACAGGAGCTCGGCCTCGGGAAGCGAGACGGAGCCGCGGATCGGATAGGGACCGGACATGTCTTCCATGTTCCCCGGACCCCGCCGGTGCGTCACTCTGTTTTCGCACGGGAACCGCCCCGCCGCACCGTGCGTTATCGATATCGACGACAGCACCTCAGAAAGGGACTTCCCATGGCTGTAAGCCTGTCCAAGGGCGGCAACGTCTCCCTGACCAAGGAGGCCCCGGGCCTCACCGCCGTCACCGTGGGCCTCGGCTGGGACGTCCGTACGACCACGGGCACCGACTTCGACCTCGACGCCTCCGCGATCGGCGTCGACGCCACCGGCAAGGTCGTGTCCGACGGCCACTTCGTCTTCTTCAACAACAAGTCGACGCCGGACCAGACCATCGTCCACACCGGTGACAACCGCACGGGCGAGGGCGG
Source organism: Streptomyces sp. NPDC101160 (assembly GCF_044768205.1). Classification (NCBI taxonomy): domain Bacteria; kingdom Bacillati; phylum Actinomycetota; class Actinomycetes; order Kitasatosporales; family Streptomycetaceae; genus Streptomyces; species Streptomyces sp. NPDC101160. The sequence continues at coordinate 206,575 of NZ_JBIWPJ010000011.1, forward strand.
CGGCGACGACGAGCAGATCAACGTCAACCTGGCGGGCCTCCCGGCCGGCGTCGACAAGATCGTCTTCCCGGTCTCCATCTACGACGCGGTCAACCGCGCGCAGAACTTCGGCCAGGTCCGCAACGCGTACATCCGCATCGTCAACCAGGCCGGCGGCGCCGAGATCGCGCGCTACGACCTGTCGGAGGACGCCGCCGTCGAGACCGCCATGGTCTTCGGCGAGCTGTACCGCAACGGCGCCGAGTGGAAGTTCCGCGCGGTCGGCCAGGGTTACGCCTCGGGCCTGGAGGGCATCGCCCGCGACTTCGGCGTCAACATCTGACCCGCGGCCCTACACGGAGCCCCGGCACCCGGCGACCCCGCCCGGTCCGGGGCTCTACGCTTTCCCGGTGATCGTCGAACCCCTGCCCGCCAAGGACCCGCGCGACATCCCCGGCCCGCTGCTCACCGAACTCACCGGCCTCTACGCCTCCAACCACGAGTTCCAGCAGCTCAGCGGCGACTTCCCGGACCCCGACCACATCACCCCCGAACAGGTGGCCGCCGCCCTCGCCGACGACCTCGCGCAGCCGACCGCCGAGGTGCTGCTCGCCCGCTCCGAGGGCCGTCTGGTCGCCGTCGCGGTCACCCTCGGCCGGCACCCCGACCCGGTCCAGGCGGACCCGTGGCTCGGCCTGTTGATGGTGCACGCCGAGGAGCAGCGCGCCGGGTACGGCCGCCGGCTCGCCGCGTACGTCGAGGAGAGCTTCCGCTCCGAGGGCCGGCAGGGCCTGCGGCTCGCCGTCCTCGAGAACAACCCGCGGGCGCTCGCCTTCTGGACCTCCCTCGGTTACGAGGAGACCGCGCGCCGCCCGGACCTGGCGCACGGCCGCCCGTGCATCGTGATGCGCAAGGCCCTCTGAGCCTTCGGAGCCTGCTGAGCCATCAGGGTCCGAGCCCTCTCCGAGCCTGCTCTGGGCCTGCTGACGTCCGATCAGGGCTTGTCGGGCTTCTCGTCCCCGTACAGCCACACCTTCCACACGTCCGAGAGGTCCTCGCCCGCCACCGACTCCGCGTACTTCGTGAAGTCCTCGGTGGTGGCGGTGCCGTACCGGTGCTTCGCCGGCCAGCCCGACAGGATCTCGTAGAAGACGTCGTCGCCGACCTTCTGCCGGATCTTGTGCAGCACCATCGCGCCCCGCTGGTACACCGGCGCCGAGAACAGATCCTCGGAGCTGGTCGGCGCGGCCGGCGGGAAGGCCCAGGCGTCGTCGTTCGCGAACGCCTTCTCGAAGTTCTTCTGCGCCGGAGTGTGCTGGAAGTCCTCCTCGTACAGCCACTCCCCGTACGTCGCGAAACCCTCGTTCAGCCAGATGTCCTTCCAGCTCGCGGGCGTCACGGAGTCGCCGTACCACTGGTGCGCCAGCTCGTGCACGAGCGTGCCCTCCTCGAAGGAGGAGGCCGGGAAGATCGGCCGGCCCTGCGTCTCCAGGGCGTAGCCGAGGTCGCCGTCGCGCTCGACGATCGCGCCGGCGGCGGCGAAGGGGTACGGCCCGAAGTTCTGCTGCTCCCAGTCGAGGATCTCCGGGATCTTCGCGCGCAGCGCGGCGCTCTTCGCGGCGACGGACGGGTCGGCGGCGGTCAGCACCGGCACCTTGGCCCTGCCGAGGGTGGCGGTCGTCGTCGACGTGTCGAAGTGGCCGATCGCGAGCGTCGCGAGATAGCTCGCCATCGGCTCGGCCGCGTGCCAGACCGAGGTCGTGGTGCGCCCGTCGGCGCTCTTGCGCTCGGAGGACAGCACGCCGTTGGAGACGGCCTGGAGGCCCGCAGGGACGGTGACGGTGATGTCGTAGGACGCCTTGTCGGACGGGTGGTGGTTGCCCGGGAACCAGGCCATGGAGCCGGTCGGTTCGCCGACCGCGACGGCCCCGTCGGCCGTCTTGAGCCAGCCCTCCTCGGAGCCGTCCGAGTCGGTGATGGTCTTCGGCACGCCGGTGTACGTGACGGTCGCGACGAACCGCTTCCCGGCGTCGATGTCGTCGCGCGGGCGCAGCGTCAGCTCGTTCCCGGCCCGGTTGACGGCGGCGGGCGCGCCGTCGACGGTCGCGCCCCGCACGGTGAGCCCGTCGAGGTCCAGGTTGAAGGCGCTGAGGTCCTGGGTGGCCCGCGCGGTGATCTCGGCGCGGCCGTCGAGCCGGCCGCTCGCGGGGTCGTACGACAGGGTGAGCGCGTAATGGCTCACGTCGTAGCCGCCGTTGCCGAGCTTGGGGAACATCGGGTCGCGCAGCCCGGCCGCACCGGGCGTGCCCTGCACTCCCCCGCCGCCCGCGCCGCCGCCGGTGCACCCGGCGGCGAGCAGGGCGAAGACGACGGCCACGGCTCCGGCCCGGACTCGGCTGCGCGTATTCACGAACCGATCCTAAACAGACGTACGAACACTTCGCGGGCAGGACGACGGCGCCCGGCCGGGGGAACCGGGCGCCGTCGCGCATGAGGGGGCGTCAGCCGCGCTTGTCGCGTCGGTCGCGTCCGTCGCGTCCGTCGCGCCTGTCGCGTCAGTCGTCGAGGGACGCCACGCCCGCCTGGGCGAACTTCTCGTCGAGGTCGCCGGAGGGCGCACCGGCCACGCCGATGCCGGCGATCGGGGCGCCGCCCGCGGTCACCGGGGCGCCGCCGGCGAGGAAGAGGGTGCCGGGGATGTCCTTCAGGTTCGGGGCGGTGGCGAGCCGGCCGGCGAGGACGGAGGTCGGGGCGTTCCAGGAGACGGCGGTGTACGCCTTGCGGACGGCCGACTCGTAGGACTGCGGGCCGGCGCCGTCGCCGCGCAGCGTCACGATGGTGTTGCCGTTGCGGTCGACGACGGCGACGGAGACGCGCTGGTTCTCCTTCTCGGCGGCCTTCAGCGTGGCCTGCGCGGCCTTGGTGGCGGCGCCGATCGTCAGGTGGGTGGACTGGCGCAGGTTGTCGTTGTCCGCGTCGGCCTTGGCGACGACCGCGGCGGGGGCGGCCTGCGGGGCGGTGGCGTTCGCGGAGACGGCGCCGAAGGTGCCGGCCGCGAGGACGACGGCGGCGGTGGTGCCGAGGAGGAACTTCTTCTTCATGGCGGTCTCCTGAGGGTCCGGGTCCGAGAGGGCGAGGAGGGATGCGGGGGGCGAGGAAGGACGTTGTTCCGTTCGCTCTGCATCGATCCTCCGTCCGGATCCGGCGCCGGCCGGTCCGCGTTCCGGCTGCCGTCGGCGCGCATAGTGGTGGACGGGGAGGTCAGCCGATCGGTTGATGCCGGCCTGGTCCCGCTGGGCCAGGATGGACACGTATACCCAGGTCAGACCCGTATTGCAGGCAGCGAAGAAGGTGGACGATGGACCGGGACCCGGACGCCCGCTGGCTGGCGCGGGTCATGCACGTCGCCTTCTTCCTCCTCCTCGGCGCCTCGCTCGCCCGCTTCCTGCTGCGCCACCCCTGGGAGGACCGCAGCCCCTGGATCGTCGCGCTCTCCGGCGCGCTCGCCTCCCTCTACCTCCTCGGCCCCGTCCTCGGCACCCGCGCCACCCCGCGCCGGATCGCCTGGCTGTGCACGGTCGTGGCCGTGTGGATGGTCCTCGTCGTGCTCGCGCCGAGCTTCGCCTGGTGCGCGGTGCCGCTCTTCTACACGGGCCTGCGCACCCTGCCGCCGCGCGCCGCGCTCGGCCTGGTCACGCTGCTCACCGTCTTCGTCGTGACCGCGCAGGTGCAGCTCTCGCACGGCGGCTTCGACCCCAACCTGGTGATCGCCCCGCCGGCCGTCGCCGCCATCGCGACGGCCGTCTTCGTGCACGCCGAACGGCAGGCCGAACGGCAGCGGGCGCTCATCGAGGACCTCATCCGCACCCGCCGCGAGCTGGCCGCGACGGAGCGCCGTGAGGGCACCCTCGCCGAGCGGCAGCGCCTTTCGATGGAGATCCACGACACGCTCGCGCAGGGCCTGTCGAGCCAGCAGATGCTGCTCCAGGCCGCCGACCGCACCTGGGACAGCGACCCGGCGACCGCCCGCCGCCATGTCCGTACGGCCGAGTCGATCGCCGACCGCAACCTCGCCGAGGCCCGCCGCTTCGTGCACGACCTGGCCCCGGCGGACCTCGCGGAGGGCGGCGGCCTGGAGGAGGCGCTGCGCGGGCTCGCCACCCGCGAGTCCGGCGCCGGCCTGGAGGTGCGCTGCCATGTCGACGGCACCCCGGACCGGCCGCTGCCCGACCGGGTCCAGTCGGCGCTGCTCCGCATCGCGCAGGGCGCCCTCGCGAACGTCCGCGAGCACGCCGGCGCCACCTCCGCCGCGCTCACCCTCACGTACCTCGACGACCAGGTCGTCCTGGACGTCGCCGACGACGGCCGCGGTTTCGACCCGGACCGGTCGCCGTCCTCGGAGGGCGTACGAGGGCACGGGCTGCCCGCGATGCGGGTGCGCGCGCAGCAGCTGGGCGGCACGCTGACGATCGAGTCCACCCCGGGCGAGGGCACCGTGCTCTCCGCCGCGATCCCGCTGGAGGTACGTCCGTGACGCCCGCCACGCCCGCGACGCCCGCGACCGAGCCCGTCCGCGAGCCCGTCCGCATCCTGCTCTGCGACGACCACGCCGTCGTACGCGCCGGTCTGCTCGCCCTGCTCGGCAGCGCGCCCGGCATCGAGGTGGTCGGGGAGGCGGGCAGCGGCGAGGAGGCGGTCGCACTGGCCGCGCACCTGCGGCCGGACGTGGTCCTGATGGACCTCCAGCTCGGCGCGGGCATCGACGGCGTCGAGGCCACCCGCCGGATCGCGCCGACCGGGGTGCACGTGCTCGTCCTCACCACGTACGACACGGACGCCGACATCACCCGGGCGATCGAGGCGGGCGCCACCGGCTACCTCCTGAAGGCCGAGCGGCCCGAGGAGCTGTTCGCGGCGATCCACTCCGCCGCCCAGGGCCGCACGACGCTGTCGCCGCCGGTCGCCAGCCGCGTCATGGACCGGATGCGGGGCGCCGCCCGGCCCACGCTGACCGACCGGGAGCGCGACATCCTCGGCCAGCTGGCGCACGGCCTCGGCAACCGCGAGATCGCCCGCGCGCTGTTCATCAGCGAGGCGACGGTCAAGACCCATCTGGGCAGGATCTACGCGAAGCTCGGCGTCGACACGCGGGCGGGCGCCGTGGCGGTGGCGAAGGAACAGCGTTTGCTCTCCTAGGGCCTCGGGCGACTGCTACTGTGCGCTTCCGTTCCAGCGCACACTGTCACGCCCCCGTGGGAGCGCACGTGAAGATCACCATCGTCGGCGGCGGGCCCGGCGGCCTGTACTTCTCGATCCTGATGAAGCGCCAGGACCCCTCCCACGAGATCACGCTGTACGAGCGGAACCCGGCCGGCGCCACCTACGGCTGGGGCGTCACCTACTGGGCCGGGCTCCTCGACAAGCTGCGCGCCGGCGACCCGGAGTCGGCGGAGGCGATCGCCGCCGCGTCCGTCACCTGGACCGACGGCGTGGCCATCGTCCGCGACGAGCGCACCGTGCACCGCGGCGACGCCGGCTTCGGCATCGGCCGCCGCACGATGCTGAACCTGCTCGCCGACCGGGCCCGCGAGCTGGGCGTACGGGTCGAGTACGAGCACGCCGTCGGCGGCCCCGACGCCCCCGAGCTCGCCGGCGCCGACCTGGTCGTGGCCGCCGACGGCGTGAACAGCGTGCTGCGCGAGGCACACCCGGACCGCTTCGGCGCCGAGGTCACCAGCGGCCGCAACCACTACGTCTGGCTGGGCACTACCAAGGTCTTCGACTCCTTCAGCTTCGCCTTCAAGGAGACCGAGCACGGCTGGATCTGGTGCTACGCGTACGGCTTCAGCGGCGAGCAGTCGACCTGCGTGGTGGAGTGCGCGCCGGACACCTGGACGGGCCTGGGGCTCGACCGGACGAACGAGGCCGACAGCCTGCGCCTCCTGGAGAAGCTGTTCGCCGACCTGCTCGACGGCGAGCCGCTGATCGGCCGCGAGCAGCACGGCGGCGGCGCCCCGGCCCAGTGGCTGAACTTCCGCACCCTGACCACCCGGACCTGGCACCACGGCAACACCGTCCTGCTCGGCGACGCCGCCCACACCACCCACTACTCCATCGGCGCGGGCACCACCCTGGCCCTGGAGGACGCCCTGGCGCTGGCCGCCGCCCTGCGCACCGGCGCCGACGACCTGCCGGCCGCCCTCACCACCTACGGCCGCAGGCGCCGCGCCGAACTGGTCTCGGCCCAGAGCGCGGCCCGCTACAGCGCCCAGTGGTACGAGAACCTGCCCCGCTACATGCGCCTGGAGCCGGCGCAGATGTTCGCCCTCCTCGGCCAGCGCCACTCCCCGCTGCTCCCGCACATCCCGCCCCAGCTCTACTACCGCCTCGACCACGCCGCCGGCCGCCTGGAGTCCCTCCGCCGCCTCAAGCGCTGGCTGGGCCCCCGCCTGGCAAGGGCGGCACACCGAGGCTGAGAGCCAGGGGCACGGCGGGCGGCGGACGCGGCGACCGGCGGGCACGGCGGCCGGCGGGCACGGCGGCCGGCGGGCGGGGCGACCGGTGGGCACCCGGCATGGGACCATCGACCCGTGCTCGACATCGGCTACTCGCTCTCCCGCCGCTTCCCCGACCCCCCGCAGACGGACTACCGCCGCGCGGACGTCCACGCGCTGCGCCACGACCTGTTCTGCGGCGACGTCTACCTCGCGGACACGGAGAAGGACCAGGAGGTGTCCACAGCCTGGGGATGGGTGCCGGTGCTCGACTTCGCGTGGGCGCTGTGCGACATCGTCGAGCAGCTCGACCGCGACCCGCGCGGCAGCCGCGCCGCGCAGCCGCAGTACGCGGAGCTCGACTTCACCGAGTCCTCCGACGTCATGATCTTCGAGCGCCGCTTCGGCTGGGTGGACGTCGAGGCCGACTGGATGCCGGGCGACGAACCGCCGCTCACCTTCGGCCACGCCCAACTGCGCCGCGAGGCCCGCGACTTCCTGCACGACCTGATCGCCGACCTCGTCGACATGCACGAGGGCCTGGCCGACAACCCGATCGTGTGGGACCTCCAGGCCCGCTTCCCCCGCGTGCCCTGACGCCGTGTCCCCGTACGCGTAAGGGTCAGTCCTCCACCCGCACCCCCAACTGCGCCGCGAACACCGGCGCCAGGTCGAGCAGCTGCGCCGTGGAGATCACGGCCCCGGCCAGCGCGTCGACCCCGCGCGCGATCTCGAGCCGCTGCACCGTGCGCAGGTCCACGTCCTTCAGCCGCGCCCCGCTGAAGTCCGCCCCGATCAGGACGCAGTCCCGGAACTCCACCCGCTCCAGGTGCGCGCCCCCGAAGTCGGGCTCGCTCAGCACACAGCCCTCGAAGACGACGTCCTTCAGCTTCGCCTTCCGCAGATTCAGATAGTCCGCCTTCCCTCCCCTCACCCACACCCGCTCGAGGACCGCCCCGTGCAGCTGCGTCCCGCCGAGCCGCGCGTCCACGACCTCCACGTCCCGCAACTGCGCCTCCGCGAGGTCGGTGCCCACGCCCCGAACCCCCTCCAGCACCGAGTCGAGGAAGCGCGCCGCCGTCAGCCGCGCCTCGTCGAGCGCGCAGTCGCGCAGGGCGCAGTCCAGGAACCGGGCGCCCGCGCCGTCCTGGCCGGCCAGGTCGAGACCGGTGAGCTCCAGGCCGTCGTAGTCCCCGTCGGGCTCCAGGCCCCCTTCGTACGCCCCGAGCTCCGGCAGCCGGACCTCGGGCCGGCGCACCGCCGGGACGGGCTTCCTCTTCCTCGTACTCGTCATGCCACCCATCGTGACGCACACCACTGACAACGCCCCGGCCCCGATGTCACGAACCCGGCCCCGCCGCCCGTCCCATGCGTGAACCCCGGCACCGAGCCGGGCGCACGAGGGAGTCGGAAAGATGCGGAACATCACCATCGTCGGCGGCGGCTTCGCCGGACTCACCGCCGCCGTCACCGCCGCCGAGGCGGGCGCCCGCGTCACCCTGCACGAGGCGCACCACACCCTCGGCGGCCGGGCGCGCACCGCCGAGGGCCCGTACCTGACCAACGAGGGCCCGCACGCGATCTACAGCGGCGGCCCGCACTGGACCTGGCTCAAGCAGCGCGGCCTGCTCGGCCCGCTCGCCCCGCTGCCCGCCCTCGAAGCCGCCAGGCTCCGCTTCCACCACAAGGGCGGGCTGCGCCGCGTCCCGCCGTTCGGCTTCCTGCGCCAGTCCTTCCGCAAGGCGGAGCAGGCCCCGGTGGACGTCGACTTCCGCACCTGGGCGACCGGGATCGCCGGTCCGGCGGCGGCGGAGGCGGCGGCCGCGTACAGCGGCGTCGCGCTCTACCACCACGACCCGGGCGCCCTGTCGGCCCGCTTCGTGCAGGAGCGGCTGCACCGGGCCGCGTCGGTCCCGGCCGAGGCGCACTTCGTGAAGGGCGGCTGGGGCCGGCTGATCGAGCGGATGACGGCGCGGGCCGTGGAGCTGGGCGTACGGATCGAGACCTCGTCGCGCGTCGACAGCCTGGCCGACCTGCCGACCGCCGAGGGCCCGGTGATCGTCGCGACCGCCCTGCCGGCCGCCGCCCGGCTGCTCGGCGACCCGTCGCTGACCTGGGAATCGGGCCGTACGGTCCTCTTCGACCTGGCGTTGCGTACCCGGAAGGGCGACCCGTTCGCGATCTCGGACCTGGACGCGCCCGGCTGGGTGGAACGGTTCACCACCCAGGACCCGACCCTGGCACCGGCCGGCGAACAGCTGATCCAGGCGCAGCTCCCGATCGGCCCCGGCGAGTCGAAGGCGGACGGCGTCGCACACGCCGAGCGGCTGCTCGACCTGGGCTTCGCGGACTGGCGCGAGCGCACGCTGTGGCGGCGCGAGGCCGTCTCCAACGGGCGTACGGGCGCGGTCGACCGCCCCGGCACCACCTGGCGCGACCGCCCGGCGATCGACCGGGGCGACGGCGTGTACCTGGCGGGCGACCAAGTGGCGGCGCCGGGCGTGCTGGTGGAGGTGTCGTTCACGAGCGCGGTGGAGGCGGTGTCGCTGGCGCTGCGGAACGCGCGCCTGAGGGAGGGTCTGGAGCGGCTTGACCTCAAGCGGACTTGAGGTTGAAGGCTGTTCACGACCACGACCACGACCGCGACTACGACCGCGCCCGCGCACATCGCCCGTCGCGCATCGCTCAGGGGAGACCGCCATGCACGCCATCCGCCTCCACGCCTTCGGCCCGGCCGAGAACCTCACGTACGAGGAGGTCCCGGACCCCGTCCCGGGCCCCGGCCAGGTCCGCGTCAAGGTGGCGGCGGCAGGCGTGCACCTCCTGGACACCGTCCTCCGCGAGGGAGAGCCCGGCCCCTTCCCGGCCCCGCCCGAACTCCCCACCGTGCCCGGCCGCGAGGTCGCCGGCACGGTGGACGCCCTCGGCCCCGGCACCGACCCGTCCTGGCTGGGCCACCGCGTCGTCACCCACCTCGGCATGGCGCCCGGAGGCTACGCCGAACTCGCCGTCACCGACGTGTCCCGGCTGCACGCCCTGCCCGACCACGTCGGCGAACCGGAGGCCGTCGCCATGATCGGCACCGGCCGTACGACGCTCGGCATCCTGCAGTTCGCCGAACTGGGCCCGGAGTCGGTCGCGATCGTCACGGCGGCGGCGGGCGGCATCGGCACCCTGCTCGTGCAGTACGCGAAGAACGCCGGCGCCGTCGTCATCGGCCTGGCGGGCGGCCCGGAGAAGGTCCGGCGGGTCCGGGAGAACGGGGCGGACCTGGCGGTCGACTACACGTCCGACACCTGGCCGGACGAGGTCCGCGCGTACCTGGGAGAGCGCGCCGCGACCGTCGTCTTCGACTCGGTGGGCGGGGCCACGGCCCGTTCGGCGGTGGACCTGCTCGGCAAGGGCGGCCGGCACCTCGTCTTCGGCTGGTCGGGCGGCGCGGAACTCACCTTCACGGACCAGGAACTGGCCGCCCGCGGCATCACCTCGCGGTCCGTCCTCGGCCCCGTCATGCTCCAGAAGGCCGGCGGTGACATCCGCACCCTCGAACTCGCCGCCCTCGCCGCGGCGACGAACGGCACCCTCCGCCCGGCCGTCCAGCCCTACCCGCTGCGAGAGGCGGCGGCGGCCCACCGCGCCCTGGAGACCAGGGGCACGATGGGCAAGGTGGTCCTGATCCCCTGACGGATCAGACCCCGAGCACGTCCCAGGAGTGCCCCTTGAACTCCTTCAGGAAGTCGGGGTGGTCCTCCCACATCCGGGCGATGGAGCGCAGCACGTCCCAGTTGTGCTCCAACGCCTGGTCCACCACCTGCCGCAGCTCCGGCGCCGACTCCCGCTTCTCCACCAGCCCGTTGACCGCCGAAGCCGCCTGCACGGTGTACCGCAGGGCACGCAGCGCCCGCGACGTGTCATCCATCCCGAAGCCGTGATCGCTCCCGTTCTCGGGATCGAAAAGCGGCGTGAGCCGCGCCTCGACGAATGCGGTGATCCGCTCGAACCGCTGCTGAATCTCGTTCTCCATGCCTCGATCTTCGCAGGGAATCTCGACCTTCATGCCGGGCAGGAACGCGGCCTTTGCCCGGAGGCGCAGAGCGCCGGAGTTCGCCGCACCGCCGGGACAAGGGTCAGACGGGCCGCTTCTGGTTCTCGATGTACTCCTGGACGATGCTCAGTGGTGCGCCACCGCAGGATCCCACGAAGTATGAGGGGGCCCAGAAGACGGACCCCATGCCGATGCGGTTGATCCGGCCGGTGTACTCGGCCCGCAGGTAGCGGGAGCTGACGCCTTTCAGGCTGTTGACCAGTTTCGAGAGGGCGATCTTCGGCGGGTAGTGCACGAGGAGATGTACGTGGTCGCCCTCGCCGTTGAACTCTCTCAGCTCGGACTCGAACTTCTCGCACACGTCCCGCATGACCGTCTCGCAGCGGTTCAGCATGTCGTCGTCGAATACATCACGTCGATACTTGGTGACAAACACCAAGTGGGCGTGGAGGTCGTGGGTGACCTGGTTTCCCCTACGGATATCAGGGTCTGATTCCCAACGTGGTGACATCCGCCAAGTGTATTGTGAGCAAGCAAGCCGACTGGAAGGGGGTGGGCCGGGTGATCCGTGCGTACAAGTTCCTCATGCGGCCCACCGTGAGCCAACAAGCCGCGCTCGTCGAGATGCTGCGCGATCACTGCTCGCTCTACAACGGGGCCTTACAGGAACGCCGCGACGCCTACCGGCACGCCTCGAAGACGAGCATCAAGTACGGGCAGCAGTCAGCCCAACTCAAGGACATCCGGGCGTTCGACCCGGACTGCCAGGGCCGCTGGTCGTTCTCCAGTCAGCAGGCGACGCTTCGGCGGCTCGACAAGGCATTCGCCGCGTTCTTCCGCCGCATCAAGTCCGGCGACACGCCCGGCTACCCCCGCTTCCGGGGGGTCAACTGGTTCGATACGGTGGACTTCCCCAAAGACGGTGACGGCTGCCGCTGGGACTCCACCCCGCACGAACCCGTCACCCGCGTACGTTTCCAAGGCGTTGGGCACGTCAAGGTCAACCAGCACCGCTCCGTGGCCGGCAAGGTCAGGACCGTCTCCGTTAAACGCGAGGGCAAGCGCTGGTACGTCATCCTCACCGCCGAGCACAACGATCCCGAGCCGCTGCCCGCCACGGGGTCCGTGGTCGGCATCGACATGGGCATTGCCAACTTCCTCGCGGACTCAGAAGGCAAGTTCGTACCCAACCCGCGTCACGGCCGGAATGCCGCCAGCAAGCTCGAAGCCGCCCAGCGGGCACTCGCCCGCTTTCCCCGGGTACGCCGCGACAAGCGCACCGCCAACCACCAGCGCGCCGTCCAGCGCGTTACCGATCTGCACCGCAAGGTCCGCCGCCAGCGGCTCGATCACGCACACAAGACCGCGCTTGACCTCGTGCGGGAACACGACTTCATCGCGCACGAGGACCTCAAGATCCGCAATATGATCAAGACCCCGGCCGCAAGGCCCAACCCCGACCAGCCGGGCAGTTTCCTGTCCAACGGGGCGCGCGCGAAGGCCGGGCTCAACCGCTCGATCACCGATGCCGGATGGGGGGTGTTCTTGACGATCCTGCACGCCAAGGCTGAAAGCGCCGGACGAGACGTGATCGCAGTGGACCCCCGCAACACCTCCCGACGATGCCCGCAGTGCGGACACACCGCCATGGAGAACCGGCCCACACAGGAGAAGTTCCACTGCACCGAGTGCGGCCACCAGGCGCACGCGGACACGGTGGGCGCACTCAATGTTCTACGGGCCGGGCTGGTCCGTCGCGAAGCCCAAACGGCATAGCGAGAAGCCCCTCGTTTGGAGGGGAGGAGTCACGCCCCATTCCTACCCCAGGTAGGGCGAGCCGCGGTGCGCCAGGCAGAGCTCAAGCGTCTCTGTACGCCCGCAACCCGGTCATCTCCACCTCAAGCCCGGCTTCCTCCCTGCCAGTGACGACGGCCGAGGCGGCCACCACCAGACTGTTCAGACCCGGGACCCGGCCTGTTACCCCGTGTGGTGTGGCTGAAGCCGAGAGATGTCAGCCCCTCGGCCTGGCACAACCTGTCGGAAGGGCCGCCAACCTCTGTTTGGAGAAGTTGGTAGGCAGCGCCGTGTGACTGGCCCCAGTGCATCGCGGCCCGCCACAGGACGCGGCCCACTCCCTGGCCTCGCACCTCGGGCAGCACGGCGAAGTACTGGGGCATGAGCTGGGGGCATCCGATGGCATCGGGGCGTACTTCCATGGGGCCGATCGCGCCCACGATGCGGTCTTCGATGGCGGTGGCGAGGACCGGGCCGCATCGACCGGCCTGCATCTGGGTGTGAAGGAAGGCCAGGCCGTCGCCCGCCATGGCTTCGGCGAACGGCGCAAAGGTCTCCTGTACGGCGGTCGGCCAGGCGGTGACGGGCCGGACCGGGCCATCGGGGGCGGGGCAGGGGGTAGCGGCGAAGTCCTTCAGCTGGATGCGGGTGCCGCGCGGGTGTGTGGTCTCGGGGCCGAAGGGGCGTACGACCCGGGCGCCCGCCACGTCGTGCGCGGCGGCGAGCTTGGCTGCGAGCTCGGCAGCCTCTTCCACAACGCCGTCACGGAGCCCGTAGGCGAAGACCTTCACGGTGCCGTACCCCTGTCCGCGTCGGGTCAGGGTGGGGATGAGGGTGTGCTCAGGTTGGTGGACCACATCGCTGCGGAGGACTTTCTCGTTCTTCTCGCCGCCCCAGCGCTGGTCTTTGTCGTAGGGCAGGAAGTCCCCGGTGTCGGCTGCTCGCAGGATGTCCTCGAACATGCTGACGGTCAGGGCATCGGGATGGACGGGACCGAGAGTCGGCACGATCGGCGCGGTCAGTACGGGCCGGAGCCAGTCCCAGCGGAAGAACATGAGCGGCACCCTAACGGTGAGCCGGGCAGGGCTCAGGCCCCGACGCGAGTACGCCGGGGCCTGAACGGAGTTGACCGGATCGTGTCGGTCAGTGGGGGTTGTCGTCCCCAGCGTCGCAGGAGCACTCCGCGCTCTCCACGATCACGTCGAGGTCCTGGACGGCGGTGATCGACGCGGTCGCGATGGGCGGGGCCGCGCGGCGGGCCGAGGTCGGCGGGCCGGGGAGGATGGTCACCGGTACGGGCGGGGTCATGAGGCGTTCTCCTTGTCTCCGTGCTGGCAGTAGCTGTGCAGCGGCGCCTTGGCCTCCTGGTAGTGCTTGGCCAGGGGGCGGCAGACCCGGCAGGTGCCGGACAGGGCGCAGCCTTCGCACCCACCGGTGCGAAGCATGAGGCGGTCGGCGATGGCGCCGAGCCGGGTGAGGCCGTCGATGCCCTCGGTCATGAGGTCGATCTGGTCGTCGCGGCCGACCTTGCAGATCGACACCTTGGCGTGCGGGTCGGCGTGGAAGAAGGTGTGTCCCGCGTTGCAGCCGGCGAACGGTTTGCGCTGCCGCAGGTGGGCGGCGGACTGGGCGAGCAGCGGCTCTCCACCGCCGTAGATCGTGGGCGTCATGTTCGTGTACGCGTGGTTCTCGACGTTCCACTCGTCGGCGAGGGCGGCCATCTCGTCGGCCTCGGAGGCGTTGTCCTCGGTCACCACGACGTTGATCCGCAGCGGAAGCCCCGCCTCACGGGCGGCGTCCATGCCGCGCCGGAACGCCTTCCACGCCCCGCGGCGCTGGGTGAGCGTGTCGAAGGACTCCTCGCTCGCCCCGTACATGCTGACCACCAGGCGGTAAGGCGGGCAGTCCCGGAAGAGCTTGAGGAGGTCAGGCCGCCAGAGCAGCGAGCCGTTGGTGGAGATGGTGAGCATCATCCCGGCCTGCCAGGCGTACCGGTACGCGTCCTGGAAGTCCGGGTCCATGGTGGGCTCGCCACCGGTGATCTGGAGCCAGAGGACACCGGCCTCGCGCATGATGTCCAGCAGCCGCACCTTGTCCTTCCAGGCGAGGCCGGAGAACGGGCGCTCGCCTAGGTAGCAGTGCTTGCAGCCGAAGTTGCAGCCGAGGTTGATCTCCCAGGACGCCCGGCAGTAGCCGTACGGGGACAGCTCACGCACCAGCACGGTGCCCTGCGCGGGCTGGCCGCCCAGGCCGAGACCCCACACGTCGGCGGCGGTCTGCACCGCCCAGTCGGGCAGCGGCTGACCGTCGGTGACGGCCTGGCGCAGGCCGTCGTAGTGGTCGGCGGAGATTCGGGCGCCGGCCCGTACTCCCGGCTTGAGGAGAAGGTGTCCGTCGAGGAACGGGGAGGCGATCAGAGCGTGGGCCATCAGTGGCCCTCCTTCCGGGTCACGGAGCGAGACAGCGAGTGGGACTCCTTGCGGCCGAGGCAGCAGTGGATCTCGCCCAGCCCGTTGCAGGTGCCACAGGTCTTGCCGGAGGAGTTGGCGCCGCTGCCACCGCAGTCCCCGCACTGTTCGTTGCAAGGCGAGTGAGGGCGCCGGGGCTTGTGCGGGCTGGCGATCAACCGGTGCACGAGACCTCCTCCAAGGTGTCTTCCCAGGTGTGTTGTTTGGCGTGGTGCGCGAACAGGCAGCAGGTCTCCCCGTCAGGCCTCGGCGCGACAACCGGGCAGTCCGGCAGAACGAGAGTTCCGCCTCGCCCATCCCGTGCCAGCGGAGCCACAGCGCGGTCGTACGCGCCGGCGTCGGCGAGAAGACCGAAGTGCTCACCCTCGTCGTGCGCGGACAGCTGACACTGCACCGGCCTGTCGATGAGTTTCGCGGCCGACTTGTCTCGTGCTTCCCGTGCCAGATCGAGGGGCACCCGGCGCCAGTGCGCGCAACGCATCACGACACCATCCGGAAGGACTCACTGGCATTCCGGGCCTGCTGCGAGCACCGGGAGCAGACGCAGGGCGGGTAGCGGCCCGGGTTTTCCGGGACCACCGGGTCCTCGCCCACGCATACCTCCGTGAGAGGCCCCCATGTCTGGCCGGAGTCGCGGGAGACCCGCAGCGTCATCCGTACGTCGTCCTGTCCGTTCGCCATGGCCAGGAGCATCGCGATCCGCGGGCCCAGCCAGAAAGGCCAAGCTGATTACCCAACTTGGGTAACATCACCCTCGGTTGACCAAGTGCAGCGATCCGTAGTCCTCATGCCGGAGCGTGCCCGATGCCCGAGCCATCTCGCTCGAAGGAACTCCCGGTCGGCCTGCTCACGGACCCAGTGATGATCGAGGCATGCCAGGCCAGAGACTTCGGCCGCATCTTTCAGCTGGTCAAGGCACGCGCAGGCATCTATCCGTCGATGGTCGCGCGCCGCTGTGACCTGACCCCGAGTCGGGTGGGCGAGGTGATCGCCGGACGGCGGCAGTTGCTGCACATGGACGTGATCGAACGGATCTCGGACGGACTGCGCATCCCCGGGCACATGCTCGGCCTTGCCCGCCGTTCCTGGGAGACGCCGCCCAGCCTGACGGTCGCGCCCCGCGAGCCGACCGAGGTCCCGGCCCCCTCAGCCATCGAGCCGCTGGCCGTCGGACTACCGGGGGCGGACGTCGACAGCATCCTCGCCCTGGCGGCCGAGCGCGATCTCAGCCCGTCGACGCTGGACGCATTGCAATCGTCGATCGCGGACTACTGGCGCCGGGACGATGAACACGGCGGCGAGACCTTACGGCCGGCGGTCGTCGGCCAGCTCCGCTACGTCGTCGACCTCCTCAAGGAACAGCGGCCAGCCCCTCTTCGCGACGGCCTGCACAGCATCGCGGCCGAACTGGCCCGACTCACCGGATGGACCTACTTCGACGCCCGCCAGTACAACCAGGCGCGCGCCTACTTCACCGAATCCCTCGGCCTGGCCAAGGCCATCGACGACCGCCAGTTCATGGCCAACGTGCTTGCCTGCATGAGCCTCCAGGCCACGTACCAGGACAAGCCCGGCGACGCCCTCGCATTCGTCACGGCCGCCCAGGACCAGGCCCGAGCCGCTGCAGGGACAACACCGCGCGTGCTGTCCATGCTCGCGATGCGCGAAGCCTTCGCCCACGCCACCCTCGGCAACCACGCCGCGACCCACACCGCGATCTCGGAAGCCCACACTCAGTTCGGCCGGATCAGCACCAGTGATCCGGATCCGGCCTGGGTCGCCTATTTCGACGAACCAAAACTGATCGTGGACACCGGCATCGCGCACGGCCGCCTGGGCGAAGCCTCCCTCGCCGAACCCCTCATCGCGGACGCTCTTCGCCGAGAACACCAGTCGAACCACCGAGGCCGGGCCTTCCACGCCTTCTGGCTCGCCCGCACCCAGCTTCAGCGCGGCAAACTCGACGAGGCGTGCCACACGGCCATGGATGCTCTGGCCCCGGCAGCGGCCGTCAGCTCACAACGAGTCGCCGGCCACCTGCGGGAGTTCTACGAACAGCTGGAACCCTTCCGTCGCGAACCGGCCGCGGTGGCATTCGAGTCCCGGTTGCGGGAAGTACTGCCTCGCCAGGTCAGCGGATCACCTCGTCCATGAGGACGTAGAGCAGCCCGACCAGGGAGCCGCTGCTGACGATCTCGCGCCGGTCGATCATGCCCCGCACATCGGCCAGCGGGATCCACTCGATCCGGTCCGACTCGTTCTTCTCGGTCGGCGGGCCCTCGTACGTCGCCCCGTCGGCGCGGAAGACGTAGTGCTGGGAGTCGGTGATGCCGTTCGCCGGCTCTGCGTAGATCAGCGGCTTGGTGGGGCCAGGCCGCCAGCCGGTCTCCTCCAACACCTCACGGGCCGCCGCCTCGGCAGGCGATTCGCCCTCCTCGATCAGACCCATGGGCAACTCCCACGCCCACGCGTTCGTGATGAAGCGATGCCGCCACATCATCAGTACCTCGCGCCGCTCGTTGACGACGGCGGCCACGGCCAGGTGTCGGAGCTTGACGACATGGTGCTCCCACCGGTTCCCGTCCGGCGTCTCGACGTCGGTGAGCCACAGGTTCACCCAGCTGTTCTCGTAGATCGGACGTTCCCCGTGGATCTTCCACTGCATCGCTGCGGCCCCTCTCGATCGACCTCCAGCATCGCAGAGTCGACTTACGCAGAGCCGAGTTCTGCCCAATTCATGTCACAGTGACGAATTCTGCAGAGGACGCGAAAGCCGTCGGAGGATTCTTCAGGTTCGCGGCGTGCACCGCTGACGGTCCACGCCTGGCGTGGCGCGCCGAAGCCCCGCTCCCGGATACGCCCGAAGGTGCCGCGCTACGCCCTTCGACCGAGTCGCTTGAGTCCGCCGGCCTACGCCTCCACGCCCCCGCCCAGCTCCTTGAGCGCCCCGTCCGTCAGGCGGTACACCGTCCACTCGTCCTGCGGGCGCGCGCCCAGGGACTCGTAGAAGTCGATGGAGGGCTGGTTCCAGTTGAGGACGGACCACTCAAGGCGCTCGTAGCCGCGCTCGACGCAGATGCGGGCGAGCTCCGTGAGCAGGGCCTTGCCGTGGCCGCCGCCGCGCAGGTCCGGGCGGACGTACAGGTCCTCCAGGTAGATGCCGTGGACGCCGCGCCAAGTGGAGAAGTTGAGGAACCAGAGCGCGAAGCCGGCCACCTCGCCGTCCTCGGTCTCGGCGATGTGGGCGTAGGCGGCGGGGCGGTCGCCGAAGAGGGCGTCGTGGAGCTGCTCGGGGGTGGCGCGGACCTCGTCGAGGGCCTTCTCGTACTCCGCGAGGTCGCGGATCAGCTGGTGGATGACGGGGACGTCGGCAGGCGTGGCGGTACGGATCATGGGGACAGGGTGCACCGGGTGGGGGCGTGCGGGCCAGCGGGGTCCGGGCGACGGACACCTGGCCGCGACCGCCGTCGGACCGGCGACCCCAGATCGACGGAAACCGTCACCCCGTGTCTTTCCGTCCGCCCGCGCAGTGCCCCTCCGGCCCGCCCGCGACGGCTTCCCACCGCGACGAAATCCGCACCCGCCCGCCCGCGAGGCCCCGCACACCGCCCCACGCCCCGTATCCCCGCCCCCGGGCCCCCGGCTACCCTCCCGCCAACACATCAGGGAGAGGGCACCATGAGCAGCACGACGACGGTCAACGGCGGCATATCGTTCTGGTACGCGCAGGAGGGCGCCCCCGCTCCGCGTGAGCCGCTGCCCGGTGACGGCACCGCCGACGTCTGCATCGTCGGCGGCGGCTACACCGGGCTGTGGACCGCCTACTACCTCAAGAAGGCCGTCCCCTTCCTCAACATCACCGTGCTCGAAGCCGCGTTCTGCGGTTACGGCGCCTCCGGGCGCAACGGCGGCTGGCTCTACAACGGCATCGCCGGCCGCGACAGCTACGCGCGACTGCACGGCCACGAGGCCGCCGTACGCCTCCAGCAGGCCATGAACGACACCGTCACCGAGGTCGTCGACGTCTGCGCCGCCGAGGGCATCGACGCCGACCTGCACCGCGGCGGCGTCCTCGAAGTCGCGCACTCGCCCGCGCAGCTGGCCCGGCTCAAGGAGTTCCACGCCGCCGAGGTGGCCTTCGGCGAGAAGGAGCGCGAGCTGTACGGCGCGCGGGAGACCGCCGAGCGGATCCGGATCACCGGGGCCGTCGGCTCGTCTTGGACCCCGCACGGCGCCCGCCTCCACCCGGTGAAGCTGGTCAAGGGCCTCGCCGCGGCCGTCGAGGCGCTCGGCGTGACGATCCACGAGTCGACGCCGGTCACCGAGATCCGCCCGAAGCACGCCGTCACCCCGTACGGCACGGTCCGCGCGCCGTACGTGATCCGCTGCACCGAGGGCTTCACGGCCTCGCTCGCCGGGCAGCGCCGCACCTGGCTGCCCATGAACTCCTCGATGATCGCCACCGAGCCGCTCACCGACGCCCAGTGGGAGTCCATCGGCTGGAACGGCCTGGAGACCCTCGGCGACATGGCGCACGCCTACATGTACGCCCAGCGCACCGCCGACGGCCGGATCGCACTCGGCGGCCGGGGCGTCCCGTACCGCTTCGGCTCGAAGACCGACAACGACGGCCGGACGCAGCCGCAGACCGTCACCGCGCTCCGCGAGATCCTGATCCGCTTCTTCCCGCAGCTCGCCGGCGTCGGGATCGCCCACGCCTGGTCCGGCGTCCTCGGCGTGCCCCGCGACTGGTGCGCCACCGTCACCCTCGACCGCTCCACGGGACTCGGCTGGGCGGGCGGTTACGTGGGCTCCGGCGTCGCCACGACCAACCTGGCCGCCCGCACCCTGCGCGACCTCATCCAGCAGGACTCCGGCCAGGGCGGGTCCACCGAGCTCACCGAACTGCCGTGGGTGAACCACCGGGTCCGCAAGTGGGAGCCGGAGCCGTTGCGCTGGCTCGGCGTGCAGACCATGTACGCGGCCTTCCGCGCCGCCGACCGGCGCGAGACCGCCGCCCGCACGGCGGCCACGGACCGGATCGCGGTCATCGCCAACCGCCTCAGCGGCCGCTGAGCCCCGGCGGGGGCGCCCCCGGCCTCAGCAGGCGCCGAGACCCGGGAGACGCCCCCGCCTCAGCGGCCACCGATGCCGCAGCCGGGGATACACCACCACCCCCGGCCACCGATGCCGCTGGCCGGGGATACACCACCACCCCCGGCCGCCGATGCCGTAGCCGGGGGTGCACCACCCCCGGCTACTCCACCTCGATCCCGAAGTCCCCCACCAGCTCCGCGAGCCCGCCCCGGTACCCCTTCCCGCCGAGGACGAAGTCCCAGTCGCCGCTCGCCCGCCGCCGGAACGAGCCGAGCACCAGCGCCGTCTCACCCGGCCGCCCGTCCGACACCTCCAGGCGGTCCAGCTCCGCGCCCGCGTCGTCGCGCAGCACGATCCCCGCGTCGGCGAAGCCCGCCAGATCGGCGTCCGGGTTCACCTCCGGGTCGATCGCCGCCACGAGGACCAGCCGGTCCGCGTGCGCCGGCAGGGCGTCGAAGCCGACCCGTACCGCCGCCTTGTCCCCGGCCGGGGCCGTCACCATCGCCACCGAACCGTCCGGCGTCGCCGGGTTGTTGAAGAACACGAACCACTCGTCGCCGAGCACCCGGCTCCCCGCGCAGACCAGCGCGCACACGTCGAGCGCGACGGATCCCGTCCACACCATGCCGAGCACGTTGAAGTCCTCGTCCGCCTCGGCCGGCGCCCGTACCGGCTCGACCAGGGTCGGCGTCGGCTCCCCCGTTCCGAGGCGGCCCCGCAGCCCGTGCTGGTGCAGCAGCTCGACCAGCTCACGACCCGAGATCAACGTCAGCGGCTTGCCGTTGGCGAAGGCGTACGAGCCGGGGCCGAAGCCCGAGGTGGTGACGAGCACGCCCTTGTTCGCCCCGGCCCCCTGCACCGTCCCGAACAGGTCCCGCACCGCGCTCGGCGGCACCGTGTTCCGGTAGCGCTTCACCTGCACGAGGATCGAACCGCCGCTGATCGGGTCCGGGTCGAGCGCCTCCACGTCCACCCCGCCGTCGTTGGAGCGCCGCGTCGTCACCGCCTGCAGGCCGCGCGCCCGGAACAGCTCGGCCACCAGGCCCTCGAAGGCGATCGGGTCCATCGCGAGCAGGTCCGGCTCCGCGCCGTCACCCTGCGAGACGACGCCCGAGCCCACCTGCTCCGGCAGGAGGAAGGGCTGTACGGGCGCCCGCTCGTCCGGCTTCGCCGACAGCCGCCCCGACAGCGCCCCGGTCAGGCACTCCAGCGGGCTGACCAGCTCCAGGTTCAGCTGCTCGAAGGGCTGCCGGGCGGCCGTCACGGACGCCACGCAGACCCGGCCCGCCACCCCGGTCGCCGGATCGACGCCGTCGACGAAGCCGTTGAGCGTCACCCGGTCGAGGACCCCGAAGCGGTCGGCGGCGAACAGCTCCCGCAGCGCGAGCAGCACGCTCTGCGCCAGCACCTCCCGGTACAGCGCCCGCCGCTGCGACACCGGGCGCGGGACCTCCTTCTCCTGGTCCGTGCTCGGCAGGTACTTGACCCCCTTGGCGGCCGGCACCACCTCGTACCCCGGCAGGTCCCACTCCAGGGCGAGGCCGCGGGACCCCTGGTCGTACGCGGCCGAGACCTGGCGCGGGAATCCCTCGGGCCAGGCCGTCGACGCGTACAGGACCGCCGAGAAGTACTCGACCACCGTGTCCGGCTCGCCGGCCCGCAACGCCGTCTCGGTGCCCGCGATCCCGCTGTTGTGCGCCCGGATCTCCGCGAGCCGCGTCGCCGCCCACTCGTCGTACTGCCGCCGGTACGCCGCCAGCTGCTCGACCCGCCGGGCCTCCGCCGCCTGCGCCGCGTACCAGTCCCGCTCGAAGGCGGCCCGGTCCTGGTAGAAGCGCTGGTCCGGCATCGGCACCGGCTCCGCGAGCGGGCCCGGCGCGAAGGGCGCCACCTCCTCCGGCTGCCGCAGCGCCTCCACCGACACGGGCCTGCTCCGGCAGCCCGCGACCAGCAGGCCCTCCAGGACCGCCACCCGCTCGTCCAGCTCCCGGGTCCGCCGCAGCGCGTCCGCGTCCCGGTGCCGCCGGTACTCGGCCCGCTGCTCCCGGTGCATCCGCGCCACGTCGCGCTCCTGCCCGCGCTGCGCCCGCTCGGCCTCGCGCTGCTGCCGCAGCACCGCCTGCTGCCGCCCCTCGCGTTCGCGCTGCGCCAGCCGCTGCGCCTCGGCCCAGGTCCCGATCAAGCCATTGGAACGCCGGCTCATCCGCCGCACCCCTCCCCGGAAAACCCCTCGCACCTGCCCCTCGACGCACAAGTGTCCCGGACCCTGGAGGGTCCGGGACACCTGGTCGCGTGATCGCGAAGAGCCGCCTGTCGGAATCGAACCGACGACCTCAAGATTACAAGTCAAGCGCTCTAGCCAACTGAGCTAAGGCGGCAGCGGAAGCAGTGTAACGAACCCCCGCGCGCCCACGGTCGGAAATCTCATGACCTTCACGGCCCGCCGACTGCTGACAGATCCGGTCCGGCCGGGTAGCGTCACCTGCGGTTCACCCAGGTGGACTACACCACATCCTTCCTTTACTCGGATCGTCCGGCACGTTCCTGCCGGTGAAGGGACACATCACCATGGCTTCCGTCACCTACGACAAGGCGACCCTGGTCTACCCCGGCGCCGAAAAGCCCTCCGTCAACGAGCTGGAGATCGAGATCGCCGACGGCGAGTTCCTCGTCCTCGTCGGCCCCTCCGGCTGTGGCAAGTCGACCTCGCTGCGCATGCTGGCCGGCCTGGAGGACGTCACCTCCGGCGCCATCCGCATCGGCGACCGCGACGTCACGCACCTGCCGCCGAAGGACCGGGACATCGCCATGGTGTTCCAGAACTACGCGCTCTACCCGCACATGACCGTCGCCGACAACATGGGCTTCGCCCTGAAGATCGCCGGCGTCAACAAGAGCGAGATCCGCACCAAGGTCGAGGAGGCGGCGAAGATCCTCGACCTCACCGAGTACCTCGACCGCAAGCCGAAGGCGCTCTCCGGCGGTCAGCGCCAGCGTGTCGCCATGGGCCGCGCCATCGTGCGCGAGCCGCAGGTCTTCCTCATGGACGAGCCGCTGTCGAACCTCGACGCCAAGCTCCGGGTCTCGACCCGTACGCAGATCGCCTCGCTCCAGCGCCGTCTCGGCATCACCACGGTGTACGTGACGCACGACCAGACCGAGGCCCTCACCATGGGCGACCGGGTCGCCGTCCTCAAGGACGGGCTGCTCCAGCAGGTCGACACCCCGCGCAACATGTACGACAAGCCCGCCAACCTCTTCGTCGCCGGCTTCATCGGCTCCCCGGCCATGAACCTGATCGAGGTCCCGATCACCGACGGCGGCGTGAAGTTCGGCGCGAGCGTCGTCCCGGTCTCCCGCGAGGCGATCGCCGCCGCGGCCGCCAAGGGCGACCGCACGGTCACCGTCGGCGTCCGTCCCGAGCACTTCGACGTCCAGGGCGCCACCGGCAAGGACGGCCTCGCCGTGACCGTGAACGTCGTCGAGGAGCTCGGCTCCGACGGCTTCGTCTACGGCACCACCCGCGTCGACGGCGAGGACAAGGAGATCGTGGTCCGCGTCGGCGGCCGCGAGGTCCCGGCCAAGGGCTCCACGCTGCACGTCGTGCCGCGCTCGGCCGAGCTGCACGTCTTCTCGACCTCGACCGGCGAGCGCCTCTCCGACTGACCCGCACCGGTGGCTCCCGACGGCCCCGCCCCCGCTTGCGGGGGTGGGGCCGTTGGCGTACAGGGCGGATTCGTCGGGCATGAAACGCCGACTCGGCGAAAACCCCGGCAGAACTGGGCATTCGGACCCCCGGCCACGCCTCCGCGTCAACACGGGATTCGAAAAGGCTCCGAGTACCGTCCCTCGTGAGAGTGACTAAATGTCGCCATTTCACTACCGACCGCTACGCTCGCCTGCGTGACGCACACTGCCCGCCGAATCGGCCGCTCCCTCGCCCTCGTCCTGCCCGTCGTCCTGGTGCTCTCCGGAACGCTCGCGGTGTCCGCCGTTCCGTGGGCCGGCCAGGGCTCCGGGACCCAGATGCTGACCGCGTCGTCCACGGACGTCTCCACCCAGGCCAAGTCCCGCGCCCCGCAGGACGTTCTCCGCGAGAAGCTCCTCGCCGAGCTGCAGGAGAAGGACCCGGCCGTCGCCCTCACCCACCTCCAGCGCGAGGTGGAGAACCGGCCGTCGCTCGCCAAGCACTGCGTCTCGATCGCCCGCGCCCTCGGCGCCGCCGCCGTCGAGCGCTTCGGCCCGACGCGCGCCCAGTCCTACTCCCGCCCGGTCTGCGACACCGCCTTCGCGTACGGCGTCCTGCACGCGAGCTGAGCGCGAGCTGATCCGCACCGGCCGGGGCGGCTGCGCCTATCGTTCCCGGTATGCATACCTCCCCGACGCAGGCCGTGGTCCTGGCGGGCGGCCAGGGCTCGCGGCTGCGCCCGTACACCGACGACCGCCCCAAGCCGATGGTCGAGATCCCGGGCACCGGGACCCCGATCATCGGCCATCAGCTGTCCTGGCTCGCCGCTGAGGGAGTCACGGACGCCGTCGTCTCCTGCGGCCATCTCGCCGAGGTGCTCCAGGAGTGGCTGGAGACCGCGCAACTGCCGCTGAAGGTCACGACGGTCGTCGAGTCCGAGCCGCTCGGCCGCGGCGGCGGCCTCAAGTACGCGGCCGCGCACCTGCCGGACCCCTCCCGGCCCTGGTACGCCACCAACGGCGACATCTGGACCCGCTTCTCGCTGCGCGAGATGGCCGAGTTCCACACCGAGCGCGACGCCACCGCGACCCTCGCCCTGGCCCGCCCCCGCATCCCGTGGGGCGCCGTCGAGACCGACGCCTTCGGCCACATCACCGACTTCATCGAGTCGCCGCCGTCCCCGTACCTCATCAACGCCGGCGTGTACGTCTTCTCCCCGGCCTTCGTCGACCTCCTGCCGGAACGCGGCGACCACGAGCGCACCACCTTCCCCCGCCTGGCCCGTGAGCGGCGCCTGGCGGGCTTCCCGCTGCCCCAGGGAGCGTACTGGCGGGCCATCGACACGGCGAAGGACCTGACGGAGGCGGCGAAGGAGCTCGCCGCGCAGGCGTAGGCCACCGCTGTCACGGCGAAGGGCCCCGGGTGTCCGTCGACACCCGGGGCCCTTCGCCGTGTCCCTCGCGGGCTAGCCCAGCAGGCCGCCGATCGGGTTCCGCGCCCCGCCCGACGTCGAGCCGCCGTCCGTCGAACCGCCGCTGCTGCCGCCGCTGCTCGGCGTCCCGCTCGTGCCGCCGGACGAGGAGTCCGTCGTGGACGAGGACGGCGCTGTCGTACGCGACTGGGTCGGCGTGCGGCTGCCGCCGCTGCTCGTCGTCGCGGACGGGGTACGGCTCTCGGCGCGGTGCGTCTCCCGGGCCGACTCCGTCGGCTTCGCCTCCGCGGTCTTCTCCTTCTCGCCGCTCGCACCGGTCGTCGCCGACGGCTTCGGGCTCGTGGGCGCCTTGCGGGAGGCGCCGGTCGCACCGGGCTCCTTGGGGAGCGGCTGGCCCGGCAGGTGGTTGACCGGGTCCTCGTCCGGTCCCGGCACGGTGACCATCGTCGTGGACCGCACGGCCCCGCCGAGCATCGAGCCGACGAGCAGCGTGAGACCGACGACGACGGCCGCGATGACCGTGCCGCGGCGCAGCACCCGGCGGCGCAGCTCCCACAGCTCGGAGCGCGGCCCGAGGGTGCGCCAGGCCTCGCCGGCCAGGCGGCCGTCGATCGAGTAGACCGGGGCGCCCGCGATGATCAGCGGCGACCAGGCGGCCAGGTAGATGATGTCCGCCGAGTCGTAGACCGGGACGGTCTTCCAGCTGACGGTGAGGATGAGGGCGGCCGAGAGCAGCGCGCCGACGACCGCCGCGACCCGCTGCCACAGGCCGAGGACGGTGAGGACGCCGACGACGACCTGGAGGAAGGCGACGGTCAGTCCGGCGCCGACCGGGTGCTGGAGGGCGAAGTCGCGCAGCGGCTCGGCGAGCGGCCACGGGTGCAGCGCGTGCAGCCACTTGACCATGGAGCCGCGCTCGCCGCCGTCGAAGTAGACGGGGTCGCAGAGCTTGCCCATGCCGGCGTAGATGGAGATGAAGCCGAGGAAGACCCGCAGGGGCAGGAGCACCACCCCGAGGTTCATCCGGCGGCCCGGGTAGTAGGCGTGCCGGACCCCCGCCGCGGCAGCGGCTGATGTCCACGTCGAACCGTGCCGCTGGGCCGCCCGGTCCGCGGCGTTCGGATCGTTCGGATCGGCGGCCGGGGCGCCGTACCCGTACGGGGCGGCGTCGGGCTCGAGCTCGTAGAGATCGTCGTACGCACCCTCGGCGCGCCGCATCGGCGGCAGCAGCGGGGCGCCGGGCTGCGCGGTGCGGGGCGGCACCACGGGGGTGGGCATGGTGTCGGTGACGCGCGGGATGGTCTGGGTGGTCGGCTCCAGAGTGGAGACCGCGCCACCGGAGACCGTGCGCACGGCCTGGAGCAGACCGGTCGTGCCGGAGGCCGACTTGCCGGTCCATACGACGGGCCGGCGCCGGCCCGCGGCCGCGCCGGCGCCCGCGGCGAGCCCGGCGGCTCCGGCGAGCGCGGCGATACGGGGGTTCGCGGCGAACTTCGGCTGGTGGGCCGGCGCGAGCCGCACACGGAAGCTGGCGTGGTTCACGATCACCTGGGCGGGATCGGAATCCACCTTGACCATGCTCAGCGCGGGCTGATCGTCGAACCCCGGCCGGGGCGTTCTGGTGTCCACACTCATCTAACCGAGTGACGCGCGGTTAGGACACTGCCTTGACGGCCTCGAAATGTCCGAGGCCCGTCAAGATCACGGCCGGGGCGGTTAACCCTTTCGGGTCAGCCTTTTCGCCTGCAGGGGCTCAGCGCATGCGGCGGCGGGCCGCCTCGTACAGCACCACGCCCGCCGCGACACCGGCGTTCAGCGACTCGGCGCCACCCGGCATCGGGATGCGGACCAGGAAGTCGCAGGTCTCGCCGACCAGGCGGGACAGGCCCTTGCCCTCGGAGCCGACCACGATGACGACCGGGCCGGAGAGCGCCTCCAGCTCGTGCACCTCGGTGTCGCCGTCCGCCGAGAGACCGACGACCGTGAGACCGGCCTTCTGGTACTGCTCCAGGCAGCGGGTCAGGTTGGTGGCGCGGGCCACCGGCGTACGGGCGGCGGTGCCGGCCGAGGTCTTCCAGGCGCCCGCGGTCATGCCGGCCGCGCGCCGCTCGGGCACGACCACGCCGTGGCCGCCGAACGCGGAGACGGAACGGACGACGGCGCCGAGGTTGCGCGGATCGGTGACGCCGTCGAGGGCGACGATCAGCGGGTCCTCGTGGTCGTCGTAGGCCGCCTCGGCGAGGTCCTCGGGGTGCGCGTACTCGTACGGCGGGACCTGGAGGACGAGGCCCTGGTGGTTGAGGCCGTTCGTCATCCGGTCCAGCTCGGGGCGCGGCGCCTCCATGATGTTGATGTTGCCGCGGCCGGTGGCGAGGTTCAGGGCCTCGCGCACACGCTCGTCGTTGTCGATGAACTGCTGGACGTAGAGCGTGGTGGCGGGCACGCCGTCGCGCAGCGCCTCGAAGACCGGGTTGCGGCCGACGACCATCTCCGACTGGCCCTTGCCGCCGCGGCGGGCGACGGGCTTGCGCTTGGCCGCGTTCCGGGCCATCGCGTTGGAGACGCGGTACGCCTTGTGGCCCTTGCGGTTCTCGGCCTTGGGCGTCGGACCCTTGCCCTCGAGGCCCTTGCGCCGCTGGCCACCGCTGCCGACCGTCGCGCCCTTCTTGTTGGACGTGCGACGTCCCCTGCGCTGGCTGTTCCCGGCCATGGCTATCTGTTTCCTCTGCCTGCGTTCGTACGAAAGTCTGTAAGTGAAGTGTGCCGCCCGGAGCCCCGGACGGCACACTCGCCGGCGCTGCGGCCGGTTTCCTAGCGGTTGGCGATCGACCAGCGGGGGCCGTCGGGGCTGTCCTCGATGGCGAGGCCGGACTGGTTCAGCTGGTCTCGGATGGCGTCGGCGGTCGCCCAGTCCTTGCGCTCGCGCGCCGACTGGCGCTGGTCGAGCACGAGCCGGACCAGGGTGTCGACGACGCCGTGCAGCTCCTCGCCCCGGTCGGTCTCCTCGGCCCAGTGCGGGTCGAGCGGGTCCAGACCGAGGACGCCGAGCATGGCGCGGACCTCGGCGAGGCGGGCGATCGCCTCGTCCTTGTCGTCGGCGGCCAGCGCGCTGTTGCCCTGGCGGACCGTGGTGTGGATGATCGCCAGCGCGTGCGGCACGCCCAGGTCGTCGTCCATGGCCTCGGCGAAGGCCGGCGGCACCTCGGCGGCGGGGGCGACGGGCGCCCCGGCCTTCTCGGTGGCGCGCTGCACGAAGCCCTCGATGCGGCCGAAGGCGGCCTCGGCCTCGCGCAGGGACTCCTCGCTGTACTCGATCATCGAGCGGTAGTGCGGGGTGCCCAGGTAGTAGCGCAGGACGATCGGGCGCCAGTTCTTCACCATCTCGGAGACGAGGACGCTGTTGCCCAGCGACTTCGACATCTTCTCGCCGCTCATGGTGACCCAGGCGTTGTGCACCCAGTACTGGGCGAAGTCGTCGCCGAAGGCCTTGGCCTGCGCGATCTCGTTCTCGTGGTGCGGGAAGATCAGGTCGAGGCCGCCGCCGTGGATGTCGAAGGCGGAGCCCAGGTACTTGTGGGCCATCGCCGAGCACTCCAGGTGCCAGCCCGGACGGCCGCGGCCCCACGGCGTCTCCCAGTCGGGCTCGCCCGGCTTGGTCGCCTTCCACATGGCGAAGTCGCGCGGGTCGCGCTTGCCGGTGATGCCCTCCTCGGAGGGCTGGCGCAGGTCGTCGATGTCCTGGTTGGACAGCTCCAGGTAGCCGGGGAAGGACCGCACGTCGAAGTAGACGCTGCCGTCGGCCTCGTAGGCGTGGCCGCGCTCGATGAGGCCGCGCATCATCTCGACCATCTCGGTGACATGGCCGGTGGCGCGGGGCTCGTACGTGGGCGGCAGGCAGCCGAGCGCGTGGTAACCGTCGTTGAACGCGCGCTCGTTCTCGTAGCCGATCGACCACCAGGGGCGGCCCTGCTCGGTGCCCTTCTTGATGATCTTGTCGTCGATGTCGGTGACGTTCCGGATGAACGTGACGTCGTAGCCGCGGTAGTCGAACCAGCGGCGCATGATGTCGAAGTTCAGACCCGAGCGGATGTGCCCGATGTGCGGGGCGGCCTGCACGGTCGCGCCACACAGGTAGATCGAGACGCAGCCCGGCTTGATCGGGGTGAAGTCACGAATCTGCCGGGCGCTGGTGTCGTACAGGCGAATGGTCACCACACCAGGGTAGTGGGCGGGGGGCAGTGCCCCGCGACCCCTTCGGGATCACGGGGCGCTTTTTTCCCGTCGTCCCGTGCTTCTAGCGCTGTACGGGATAGACCAGCGCGGTCGCGAGCGCGGCCAGGCCCTCGGCGCGGCCGGTGAGGCCGAGGCCGTCGGTGGTGGTGCCGGAGACGGAGACCGGCGCGCCGGCCGCCTCGCTCAGCGCCTTCTGGGCCTCGTCGCGGCGCTTGCCGACCTTGGGGCGGACGCCGACGACCTGGACGGCGATGTTGCCGATCTCGTAGCCCTCGGCGCGGACGATCCGGGCCGCCTCGGCGAGCAGGGTGACGCCTGAGGCGCCGGACCACTCGGGGCGGGAGGTGCCGAAGTGGGCGCCGAGGTCGCCGATGCCGGCGGCGGAGAAGAGCGCGTCGCAGGCGGCGTGGGCGGCGACGTCACCGTCGGAGTGCCCGGCCAGCCCGTACTCCTCGCCCTCCCAGAGAAGGCCGGCGCACCACAGCTCACGCCCCTTCTCGAAGGCGTGGACGTCGGTGCCGATGCCCGTGCGCGGCATCAGGGGCTGGTCAGAAGCCATCGTTGGCCCTCCTGCGGGCGAGTACGGCCTCGGCGAGGACGAGGTCGAGGGGGCGGGTCACCTTGAAGGCCTCTTCGTGGCCGGGCACGACGACGACGGGCGCGCCGAGCTTCTCGACCATGCCGGCGTCGTCGGTGGCGCCCTCGCCGGTGAGGGCGATCGTGGCGTGGGCGTTGACCAGCGTCTCGCGGTCGAAGCCCTGCGGGGTCTGTACGGCGCGGAGCCGGGCCCGCACCGGGGTGGCGACGACCTGCTCGGGGGCGCCCGGCTCGGCCGGCTCGACCTCCTTGACGGTGTCGGCGACGGGCAGCGCGGGGACGACGGCGACGGCCCCGTCCCGTACCGCCTCGATCACGGCGTCGACGGTGTCCACGGGTACGAGCGGGCGGGCCGCGTCGTGGACGAGGACGGTGGTGATGTCGTCGGGCACGGCCTTCAGGCCGAGGTGGACGGACTCCTGGCGGGTGTCGCCGCCGGGCACGACCACGTAGTCGGTGCTCCCCCAGCTACCGCTGGGGGGACCCCCAGGCAGGGCGTGGGCGTCGAGCATCGCCTTGACCTCCGCTACGCCGTCGGCGGGGGCGACCACGACGACGAGGGAGACGGCGCGGGAGGCGGCCATCGCCCGGACGGCGTGGATCAGCATGGGGGTGCCGTTCAGCGCGCGCAGCGCCTTGGGGGCGCCCGGACCGAGGCGTACGCCCCGGCCGGCCGCGGGAATCACCACGGCGGTTCGACTATGACGCGCTTGGTCTGTCATCGGTTGCACTCCGGCAGGTTTGTTTCCGCGGGCGACGTGGGTATGGCGTCAACAAGCTGATGGCGACGCCTCGACCGGGCCCTTTCCGTGACGACGGTCGAGGCGTCGCCATGCGAGAGCCGCTGGGGATTGCAAGCTTGCAAGGGGATGGGAGCGAAAAGAGAGACGAACATGCCGCAGTGCCCGGCGACGGGACTGTGGAATCGTGGGATTCACAGCACGTCGGCGGGCACCGCGGCATGGATGCTGAGCATGGCGGTTGCGCCAGGCGTCAGACTGCTTCAGGCGTCAGGACGCGAGCACCTCGTCGAGGAGCGCCTCGGCCTTGTCCTCGTTGGTGTTCTCCGCGAGGGCCAGCTCGCTCACCAGGATCTGGCGGGCCTTGGCGAGCATGCGCTTCTCACCGGCGGAGAGTCCGCGCTCGCGCTCGCGGCGCCACAGGTCGCGCACCACTTCGGCGACCTTGATGACGTCGCCGGAGGCGAGCTTCTCCAGGTTTGCCTTGTAGCGACGGGACCAGTTCGTCGGCTCCTCTGCGTACGGCGCGCGCAGCACCTCGAAGACCCGGTCCAGCCCATCCTGACCGACCACGTCGCGAACTCCGACGAACTCCGCGTTGTCCGCCGGTACACGCACCGTCAGGTCGCCTTGCGCGACCTTGAGCACCAAGTAGGTCTTGTCCACGCCTTTGATCTGGCGAGTTTCGATGGCCTCGATCAGCGCGGCCCCGTGATGGGGATAGACCACGGTGTCGCCAACCTTGAACGTCATGTGACAGGTACCCCTTCCGTGGCTATCCAGGGTAACACGGATACGGCTTCTTCTGAATGGCGTTTTCGCAGGTCAGGGCATATCTCGGGGCTTGACAACAGCGCCGCGAACGTGCTGCGGAGGGCTTCCGGAAGGCGGTATTCGCAGGTCGGAGCGGCTGCGCGGACACAGAGAAACACCCACGTTACAGGCTCCGGGAGGGAGGCGGAGGGTGTCGGATGTACCGGTTTGCCGGGTTCGGTGTGGCCTGCTTCACGTACTCCGTTCGAGGATCGATCACTCGTACGGATGGATTCTCGAATTGATCACCGGAGTCTCCGGCGGGGTTTCTCGAATGCCCCGGACGGACCCGGACGGGGGAATGTGCGAATTGATCACGACGGATATGTGAACGGAAGGTGATTGCGGCGCGATCCGGCCAGGACGGCGAGTTCCCGACGGCGCCTCCCGGACGGATCCCGGAGGGTTCCCGGGGCCGGGTGCGCCGAGAGGGGCGGGTCGGGTGCGGCACGGAGAGTGGGGCTCGGTAACCTGACTCCGCTGACACACCTTTAGCCGTTCCTTAGCCTGTCCGATCGTCCTAGGAGTTGCCGCCGCCGTGAGCCGCAGCCTTCGACGCGGCGCCATCGCCGCCACCGCCGTCGTGATCTCGATCGCCGCCCTGTCCGCCTGTGGTGCGGGCAATGACGCGCAGACGCTCCAGGTCCGCCCGGACAACGCCGCCGTCACGGTTGACGACGTCAAGGTCCAGAACGCCTTCGTGATCACCCAGCCCGACCCGGGCGCCGTGGGCCCGGCGGTCGTCTCCGCCACCGTCTTCAACAACGGCCGGACCCGCCAGACCCTCGACTCGATCACCCTGCCCGGCACCGTCGGGACCGTGAAGCTCAAGGCGGCCGAGGGCAACGGCCCGATCGTCGTCCCCGCCGGCGGCTCCGTCGTCATCGGCGGCCAGGGCAACGCGTCCGCGGTCATCGAGGGCGGCCTGCACGAAGCCAGGAACGGCAACGCGCAGAAGGTCGTCTTCAAGCTGAGCAAGACCGGCGACGTGAGCCTGAGCGCGTACGTCGTCCCGGCGAAGAGCTACTTCACGGAGTACGGCCCGACCGAGCTCCCGAAGCCCCCGGCCACCCTCCCGACGGCCTCCGCCACGGCGACGCCGTCCGGCACCGCCACCCCGTCGGGCACCCCGACGGGCACGGCCACGCCGTCCGGCACGACCACGCCGACGGGCGGGTCGACGCAGGCCGCCGGTCACTGAGCCGACGAGAAGAGGGGCGCCCCGCGGGGCGCCCCTCTTTTTCATGCCTGCCGGCTCATGCCTGCCGGCTCATGCCTTGCCGGCCTACGGCTCGAACTTGTAACCCAGACCGCGCACCGTCACCAGATACCGCGGCGCACCCGGATCCGGCTCGAGCCACTGCCCTACGGCGCCCCTCGCACTGCTCGGCCCCAAGGGGCCTCCCAGGCTTCGGGCCGCTGCGCCGGACTCCGTCCGGCGGTGGGCGGCCGAGGAGCGCGCTCTACGGCTCGAACTTGTAACCCAGACCGCGCACCGTCACCAGATACCGCGGCGCACCCGGATCCGGCTCGATCTTGGCCCGGAGGCGCTTCACGTGGACGTCGAGGGTCTTGGTGTCGCCGACGTAGTCGGCGCCCCAGACGCGGTCGATGAGCTGCATGCGGGTGAGGACGCGGCCCGCGTTGCGCAGCAGCATCTCCAGGAGGTCGAACTCCTTGAGCGGGAGGTCGACCTTGCCGCCGCCGACGGTGACCACGTGACGGTCGACGTCCATGCGGACCGGGCCGGCCTCCAGGGCGGCCGGGGTGACCTCCTCCGGCTCGCCGCGGCGGCGCAGGACCGCGCGGATGCGGGCGACCAGCTCCCGCGAGGAGAAGGGCTTCGTCACGTAGTCGTCGGCTCCTATCTCCAGGCCGACGACCTTGTCGATCTCGCTGTCCTTCGCGGTCACCATGATGACCGGCACGTTCGAGCGGCTGCGCAGCTGGCGGCACACCTCGGTACCGGGCAGGCCCGGCAGCATGAGGTCGAGGAGGACGAGATCCGCTCCGTTGCGCTCGAACTCGTCGAGGCCGTCGGGCCCGGTCGCCGCGATGGCGACCTCGAAGCCCTCCTTGCGGAGCATGTACGACAGGGCGTCGCTGAAGGATTCCTCATCCTCGACGACAAGCACACGGGTCACGGAAGGACCTCCGGGGCGGGGAGTGGTTCGGTCATGAGTTCAGGGGTGGGGGAAGCGGAGGCGAAGTTTCCGCGGTGGGAACCGGCGGATCCTCCGGAGCGGGGCGTGCCGTGGGCGCCGTCGGCGTCCTCGGCGTCGTCCGGGCCGCCGTCGTCCGCCGCGCGGCGGTTCCGCGCGGCACCGGCCTCCGGCAGCCGCAGGGTGAAGGTCGAGCCCTGGCCCTCGGTGCTCCACACCGTGACCTCCCCACCGTGCGAGGCGGCCACGTGCTTGACGATGGCGAGGCCGAGTCCGGTACCGCCCGTGGCCCGGGAGCGGGCCGGGTCGACCCGGTAGAAGCGCTCGAAGACCCGCTCGCGGTCCTTCTCCGAGATGCCGATGCCCTGGTCGGTGACGGCTATCTCGATCATGTCACCGCCGGGCGCCGCGACGCGGC
Source organism: Streptomyces sp. NPDC101160 (assembly GCF_044768205.1). Taxonomy (NCBI): domain Bacteria; kingdom Bacillati; phylum Actinomycetota; class Actinomycetes; order Kitasatosporales; family Streptomycetaceae; genus Streptomyces; species Streptomyces sp. NPDC101160. Next base: position 240,535 of record NZ_JBIWPJ010000011.1, read on the forward strand.
GGGCGGCGATGCCGACGCGCGTGCGGGCCGGCGAGTAGTTCACCGCGTTCTCGACGAGGTTGCCGAGCGCGGCGGCGAGCTGGCCGCGGCTGCCCCAGACGAACAGGTCGGCCGTTCCCCCGGAGGCCATCGTGATCTGCTTGGTGGACGCGGTGTGCCGGGAGCGGTCGATCGCCTCGGCGACCAGCTCGTCCACCCGTACCGGCTCGGAGTCCTCCAGCGGATCGTCGTTCTGCACCCGGGACAGGTCGATGAGCTCCTGCACGAGGTTGGTCAGGCGGGTGGCCTCGATCTGCATCCGGCCCGCGAAGCGGGTGACCGCCTCGGGGTCGTCCGACGCGTCCATGACCGCCTCGGAGAGCAGTGAGAGCGCGCCGACCGGGGTCTTCAGCTCATGGCTCACGTTGGCGACGAAGTCGCGTCGTACGGCTTCGATGCGGCGGGCCTCGGTGAGGTCCTCGACCAGCAGCAGCACGAGCCGCGATCCCAGCGGGGCGACCCGGGCGGAGACCGCGAGGGCCTCGCCCCGGCCGGTGCCGCGCCGGGGCAGATCCAGCTCGACCTGTCGTATCTCACCGTCACGGCGGGTGTCGCGGGCCATGTTGAGCATGGGCTCCACGGCCAGCTTCCCGCCTCGGACCAGGCCGAGCGCGTACGCCGCCGAGCTGGCCTTCACCACGGAGTCGCTCTCGTCGAGGACGACCGCGGAGGAGCGCAGCACGGAAAGCACCGTGTCGACGCCGGGCGGCAGCACGGCGTCGGTGTGCAGGGAGGTACGGGTGGGTCTCGCCTGGTCGCGCTCGCTCCAGCGGAACGCCAGCATGGCGATCACGCCGGTGCACACGCCGGCGATAGCGGCCAATGCGGCGACCGCCGCGTTCACGTCCATGCCAACCAGGTTATGCGGGTCGGCTGACACTCTCCCAGCCGTCCGAGTGGCTGCTCGAACAGTCGTCGCCCAGAGTTCACCAGGGAGACGGTACCGATTCATTTGACCCGTCCGACACCTTGGGGCGCGTCGCCCAGAGTTCACCTGGAGGACAGTGCGGGTTTACGAGACCGGCCGGAGCAGTACGCGTACGGGCCGCACCGTGGGAGCGTGGGGGTCCGACACCACCGTGCACCACCCGGATCCCAGAGCATCGCGTAGAGAAGGGACACCCATGCGGGACGCGTACCACGAGGAACTTGACTCGATCGGCGAGGGCCTGGTCGAGATGGCCCGCCTGGTCGGGTCCGCGATCGGCCGGGCCACCACGGCCATGCTGGACGCCGACCTGAAGCTCGCGGAGAGCGTGATCGCCGCGGACCAGAAGGTCGACGACCTCCAGCACGACCTGGAGGCGCGGGCGATAGCGCTGCTCGCCCGGCAGCAGCCGGTGGCGACGGACCTGCGGATCGTGGTGACCTCGCTGCGGATGAGCGCCGACCTGGAGCGCTCCGGCGACCTGGCCCAGCACGTGGCCAAGCTGGCCCGGCTGCGGTTCCCGGACCGTGCGGTGCCGAACGACCTGCACGCCACCGTCCTGCAGATGGGTCAGCTGGCGCAGCGCCTGATGGCGAAGGCGGCCGAGGTCGTCATCACCAAGGACGTCGACCTGGCGCTCCAGCTGGAGCAGGACGACGACGAGATGGACCTGCTGCACCGGACGCTCTTCCAGCACCTGATGGACGACCGCTGGAGCCACGGCATCGAGACGGCCGTGGACGTCACGCTGCTCGGCCGCTACTACGAGCGGTTCGCGGACCACGCGGTGTCGGTGGCGAAGCGCGTGGTGTACCTGGTGACGGGTGAGCACGCGGACGAGCTGCAGCCGGCGGAGTCGCCGGTCGAGGGCGCGTAGGCAGGGGGCGCCAGGCGGAGGGCGCGCAAGGCTTACGGCGCGGACGGTCGCACATCTGTGCGCCGTCGGTGCGCCGTGTGCGGTGACCGGGTCCGGGCATGGAATGGAGGGGAGGCGAGGTACGCCTTCTCAGGGAGGGACTCCATGCCCGAATCCGCTCCGATCACCGACCTCCAGCAGGAACCCGCGCGCGAGCCGGAGTTCCTGCCCGTCCTCGGCGCCTGCGGGTGCGGCTCGGGCTGCGGCTGCGGCTGCCAGTCCGGCGGGCCGTGCCAGTGCGGCGGCTGCAGCGGCTAGCGAGGTCCCTGTGCGGGCCCTGCTCCCGGTCTCCGGGCGGGGCCCGCGCCGTCACGTCTCCAGGACGCCGACGATCTGGTCCCCGGCGAGCTCACCGGTCTCCCGGAAGCCGAGCCCCCGGTAGAACTCCCCCGGCCCGTCCTCCCCGGCGTGCCACGACACGTACATCTCCGCCGTCCCGCGCCGCCGCAGCTCCTCGCGCACGGCCCCGACGGCGAACCGCCCGTACCCCTTGCCCTGGTGACCGGCCCCGATGTTGAGCCGCCACAGCCCGCTGCGCCGGTCGGCCGGGTCCTTCTCGGCGTCCCACTGGATGTCGACGAACGCCATCAGGAAGCCGACGGTCTCGTCCCCGTCGACGATCAGCCGCGGCCAGGCGGTCTCCCCGTACGCGTACGCCTCGGCGAGTGAGCGGACGACGGGTGCGACGTTCTGCTCCTAGTGGGGGTGGACGCGCAGGGCGAGGGCGGCGTCGACGTTGTCGGGGGTGATCGGCTCGAGGCGGGGATTGCTCATGAGCGGGAGGCTAGGCGAGACGCGACGATCTCGGCACACGGATATCCGGAGCGCCGTGCGGACCCGGCGCCCCGGTCAGCCGCAGGTCAGCGGCTCAGCCGCGGATGGTCACGGGGTGAGGAAGACGACCGAGCGCAGCTTGAGGGCGTCGGTGGCGGGGCGGCCGTGGGGGCGCAGCTGCCAGGTGTCGCCGTCGCAGTCGGTGCCGGTGAAGACCAGCGCGTAGTCGCTCGTGTCGTTGTGCGGGGCGAAGGCCGGTTCGGTGGAGTTCGGGTCGGCGACCTCGGGGAGGGTGATGCACTCCCCGCTCTCCGGCTCGTGCAGGGTGACGGCGAGGGGCTCGCCGTTCAGGCCGACCACCTTGTAGTGGAAGTCGCCGGTGGCGGCGTGGGCGGGGGCGGCCATGACGGCCGTGAGGGCGAGGGCGCCGCAAGCGGCGGCGACGGTGTGCCGAAGGCGCACGGAAGGTCTCTTTCGTCGGCGTGGGAAAGACCGAGGTCATCGGTCCTCCGCAGCTCTACCGCGCCCCGTGCGCTCCGCGTGCGGCACGCGCTCGCCGGAAGGTTTCTCTGTCCCCCGTCCGGCGCAACGTCCCGGCGTCCCTCGCCCCGTCATCCAGGGCGTCAGGGCGTGAAGACCTCCTGCAGGCTGTCGATCGAGCCGTCGCCGCCCACGTCGTACCGGAAGACGAGACCGGAGTTCGGGTTCGCCTTCACCCAGTCGATCAGCTCCTGCACGCCGATCCGCTTGTTCTCGGCGCTCGCGATGATGGGGTTGGTCGCGGTGACGTACGCGGCCTGGTCCATCGCCCAGCGGGCCTCCTCGCCGCTGACGACGAACGGCCCGCCGTCGCTGTCCGGGCTGCCGCAGCCCCAGGCGCCGTGCTGGAAGACGAGGTTGACCTTGCCGGTGCTTCCGGGGATCTCCTCGATGCGGTAGAGGGCGATCTCGTCCGGGTCGTAGGCGTCCGGGTTCGGCGCGGCGGTGACGCAGTCGCTGCCGGGCTTCTTCACGGGATACGTGGTCGGCTTCGCCGCCGGCTTCCCGGCCGGCTTGGTGGGCGGCTTGGCCACCGGCTTCACGCTCGGCTTCGCCGGGGGCGCGGTGGCGGGCTCGGCGGTCGCCGGCGCCTTCGTGGCCGGCGCCTCCGTCGCCGCGGGCGCCGAACTCGCCGGAGCGCTCGGCGTCCCCGCCGCCCCCGCCCCGCTCGCGGTGCCGCCCTTCTGACACCCGGTCACCGCCGCGCTCAGCGCGACCGCCACGACCGCCACACCGACAGATCTCAGCCGCAGACCGTTCATCCGGGACTCCCCCTCTTTCCACGACGGCCGCCCTCGGACCGCTTCCCGGCCGGAACGTAGCAACCCGCCACCCCGATGCGCGATATCCAGCCACTCTCTGTCACGCATCCGAGACAATCCCGGCACCGCAGCACGAAGAAGCCCCCGGTCCGCCGCCGCACAGGCGGCAGCGGACCGGGGGCTTCCGTGAGACGTGACTCAGGCGAGACGCTGATCAGCCGAGGCGTGACTCAGGCGAGGCGCAGGGTCACTTCTTGCCCTGGTTCTTCACGGCCTCGATGGCCGCGGCCGCGGCCTCCGGGTCGAGGTAGGTGCCGCCCGGCTTGAGCGGCTTGAAGTTCTCGTCGAGCTCGTAGGCGAGCGGGATGCCGGTCGGGATGTTGAGGCCCGCGATGTCGGCGTCCGAGATGCCGTCGAGGTGCTTGACGAGGGCGCGGAGGCTGTTGCCGTGGGCGGCGACGAGGACCGTGCGGCCGGCCAGGAGGTCCGGGACGATGCCGTCGTACCAGTACGGGAGCATCCGCTGCACGACGTCCTTGAGGCACTCGGTCTGCGGGCGCAGCTCCGGCGGGATCGTGGCGTAGCGGGCGTCGTGGGCCTGCGAGTACTCGTTGTCGTCGGCGAGCGCCGGCGGCGGGGTGTCGTACGAGCGGCGCCACAGCATGAACTGCTCCTCGCCGAACTCGGCGAGCGTCTGCGCCTTGTCCTTGCCCTGCAGCGCGCCGTAGTGGCGCTCGTTCAGGCGCCAGCTGCGGTGGACCGGGATCCAGTGGCGGTCGGCGGCCTCCAGGGCGAGCTGCGCCGTGCGGATGGCGCGCTTCTGGAGGGAGGTGTGCAGCACGTCGGGCAGCAGGCCGGCGTCCTTGAGCAGCTCACCGCCGCGGACCGCCTCCTTCTCGCCCTTCTCGGTGAGGTTGACGTCCACCCAGCCGGTGAACAGGTTCTTCGCGTTCCACTCGCTCTCGCCGTGGCGGAGGAGGATCAGCTTGTACGGTGCGTCGGCCATGCGTACGAGCCTAGACGACGGCCGACGATTGACGCGCACCGTCAATTCACTGGCGTCCGGCGTATGAGATGCGTAAGTTACGAGGACGGTAAGCGGGACTTACAAGCCAGACGTTCACGCAGACGCTCACGCAGACGTTCAACCAGGGGGGGCCGGCCACCCATGTCCATCGACTCACTCAGACGGTCAGCGCGCTCGACGGTCAGCGGACTTCCGGGCGCTTTCTGGTGGCTCTGGCTGTCGACCCTGGTCAACCGCACCGGCGCCTTCGTCCTGACCTTCCTCTCCCTCTTCCTCACCCAGGAGCTCGGCCACTCCGCCTGGTTCGCCGGACTCGTCGTCGCCCTCCACGGCCTCGGCGGCGTCGCCGGATCCCCGCTCGGCGGCATGCTCACCGACCGCTGGGGCCGCCGCCCCACCATGGTCACCATGCACCTGGCGGCCGCCACCTGCACCGTGCTGCTCGCGCTCGTCACCAGCGCCTGGGGCATCGCGGCCGTCGTACTCCTGATGGGCGTCGCCATGCAGGGCGTCCGGCCCTCCATCAACGCCACCATCGCCGACCTCGTCCCCGCCGACGACGTCCGCCGCGCCTACGCCCTCAACTACTGGGCCCTCAACCTCGGCTTCGCCATCGCCGCCATCGGCGGCGGCGTCGCGACCGTCCTCGGCTACCGCACCCTCTTCGTCATCGACGCCGTCGCCACCGTCCTGTGCGCCCTGATCGTCTTCCTCCGACTGCCCGAGACCCGCCCGGAGTCCGGCAAGGACGGGGCGAGCGGCGGCGCGGAGCAGGAGAAGGTCAGCATCGGCACCGTCCTGCGCGACGCACCCTTCCGCACCCTGGTGCTGCTCAACCTGTTCGTCTGCCTGGTCTTCACCGCCCCGTGGATCGGCCTGCCGCTCACCATGGCCGGCCAGGGCCTCGACCCGTCCGCGTACGGTGTCGTCATCGCCGTCAACGGTGTCGTGATCGTCGCCTTCCAGCTGCTCGTCAACAGGCTCACCGACAAGCGCTCCCCGGCGATGCTGCTCACCGTCTCCTCGCTGCTCTTCGCCCTCGGCACCGGCGCCACCGCGCTCGCCGGCTCCTCCCTCGCCTTCGCCGCGACCGTCGTCGTCTGGACGATCGGCGAGATGATCCACGTCCCCACCAACGCCGCCGCGACCGCCCGGCTCGCCCCCGAGCACGCCCGCGGCCGCTACCAGGGAGTCATGGGCATGTCCTGGGCGGTGGCCGGTTTCGTCGCGCCGATCCTGGCCGGCGCGATCGTCGACGGGCCCGGTCCGGACGTCCTGTGGATCGCCTGCGCGGTCATCGGCGCCGTCGCCGCCCTGGGCTACCAGACCCGGCTGCGCGCCGCCCTCGCCAGCGCGGAGGAGGACGCGGACACCGAGGAGGCGGACATGGAGGAGACCGTGGAGGCCGTCATGGAGGAGGCCGAACAGTCGGTCGCCGCGCCCGAGAGCACCGGGACCGCGGCCGCCGTCAGTTCGCCGGCTTCCTCGTCAGGTTCCTGAACGCGTCGAGGTTACGGGTCGACTCACCGCGCGACACCCGCCACTCGTACTCCCGCCGGATCGCCGACGCGAAGCCCAGTTCGAGCAGCGTGTTGAAGTCGCCGTCCGCCGCCTCCAGGACGGACCCGAGGAGCCGGTCGAGCTCCTCGGGGGTGACGGCGGCCAGCGGCAGCTTCCCGGCCAGGTAGATGTCGCCGAGGCCGTCGATCGCGTAACCCACCCCGTACAGCTTCAGGTTGCGTTCGAGCAGCCAGCGGTGGACGCCGGCCTCGTTCTCGTCGGGGTGGCGGATGACGAAGGCGTTGAGGGAGAGGGAGTGCTTCCCGACGCGCAGCGAGAGCGTCGTGAACAGCTTGCGGGTGCCGGGGAGTTTCACCACGTACGAGCCCGGCTCCGCGGACTCCCACTCCAGTGACCCCTCTGATGATGCAGCCTTGAACGTGTCCTCGATGATCCGCCGGACCTGCTCCGCCTCGACCTCAGCCATGGTGGGAGCGTACGCGACGGCGGTGCTCCCGCTGTTCCCGGTGATCCCGCAGCCGGTGGTCGTGCATCGCCGCCGTGTAGACGTCCGCCGTCGCCGACGCCGCCGTGTCCCAGCCGAACAAGGCGGCGTGCCGGGCCGCCGCCGCGCCCATCCGGGCCGACAGCGCCGGCTCGTCGACGAAGCGGCCGAGCGCCCTGGCGTAGTCCACCGGGTCGTGGCCCTGCACCAGGAAGCCGGTGACGTCGTCCCGAACGGCCACCGGCAGACCGCCGACCGCGGCCGCGACGACCGGGGTGCCGGCCGCCTGGGCCTCGATGGCGACCAGGCCGAAGGACTCGCTGTACGACGGGACGACCAGCACGCTCGCGGCGCGGAACCAGTCCGCGAGCCGGTCCTGGCCGACCGGCGGCTGGAAGCGCACGAGATCGGCGATGCCCAGCCTGGCGGCGAGCTTCTGCAGCCCCTCCGGCTTGGCGAGGCCGCTGCCGCTCGGACCGCCGACCACCGGCACCACCATCCGCCCGCGCAGCGACGGATCGCGGTCCACGAGCAGGGCCGCGGCGCGCAGCAGGATGTCCGGGGCCTTCAGCGGCTGGATGCGGCCGGCGAAGACGGGGATGAAGGCGTCCCGGGGCAGGCCGAGCCTGGCCCGGGCGGCGGCGCGGCCGTCGGCCGGCCGGAAGTGGTCGAGGTTGACCCCCGGGTGCACGACGGCGATCTTCGCCGGGTCCGCCTCGTAGAAGCGGGACAGCTCGTCGGCCTCCTCCGCGGTGTTGGCGATGAGCCGGTCGGCCGCCGCGACGATCTGTGTCTCGCCGATCACCCGGGCCGCGGGCTCGGGCGTGTCGCCCTCGGCGAGTGCCGCGTTCTTCACCTTGGCCATGGTGTGCATGGTGTGGACGAGCGGGACGCCCCAGCGCTCGGCGGCGAGCCAGCCGACATGGCCGGAGAGCCAGTAGTGCGAGTGCACCAGGTCGTAGTGGCCGGAGCGGTGGCCCGCCCACGCCTGCATCACGCCGTGCGTGAAGGCGCACAGCTGGGCCGGCAGCTCCTCCTTGGCCAGCCCTTCGTACGGCCCCGCGTCCACGTGCCGTACGAGCACGCCGGGCGCGAGCTCGACGACCGGCTGGAGGCCGCCGGCGTTGGCCCGGGTGAAGATCTCGACCTCGACGTTGATCGCGGCGAGCCGCTTGGCCAGCTCCACGATGTAGACGTTCATGCCGCCCGCGTCGCCCGTGCCGGGCTGGTGCAGGGGCGAGGTGTGCACGCTGAGCATGGCCACGCGGCGCGGGCTGCGGTGCCGGCCGGGGAGCCGGAGCCGGGGCGGCGCCGCCAGGGTGCCGGCGAACCGGGACACGTACTGGCTCACGTCGGCGGTCCTTCCGCTGTCGGGCATGACGACTGTCGGGCATGACGAGCGAGGGCACGTCGCACCCCGCAACGGCCACAACACCCGCCCGGTCCGATTTCATTTCCGGCGCCGCCGCCGCTTTGCCAATTCGTTGCGTGGCCCGGCGTGAAACGGGGCGTGAACGGCACGTGTGTCCGGCCCCGGGCCGGACCCGGACAGGGCCCGGTCAGGGCTCCGTCAGGGCCCGGACGGGACCTGGTCAGGGCCGCGGCAGGACCCGGTCAGGACCTGGTCAGGGCCTCCACCAGCACCCTTTACGCTCGTTTCATGGCATCCCGCACTCCCCGCACGGTCGGCGCCCGGCCCGTCGGCACGGTCACCCGCGGGACCACCAACCCCAACCGGCTGCGCCGCCAGGACCGCTGGATCGCCGCCGTGCACGGCCCGGCGCTGCGCCGCTCCGACGCGCCGCCCGTCGCCGTCGACCTCGGCTATGGCGCCGCGCCCTGGACCGCCGTGGAGCTGCTCTCCCGGCTGCGCACCGCCGACCCCCGCACCCTTCTCTACGGCATCGAGATCGAGCCGGCCCGGGTCGCCGCCGCGAAGCCGTACGAGTGCGAGGGCCTGGAGTTCCGGCACGGCGGTTTCGAGGTGCCGGTGCCCGGCGAGGTCGCGCTGATCCGGGCCGCGAACGTGCTGCGGCAGTACGACGAGGAGCAGGTCGCCGCGGTCTGGGAGCGCCTGTGCGGCCGCCTCGCGCCCGAGGGCCTCCTCGTCGAGGGGACGTGCGACGAGATCGGCCGGCGGCACGTGTGGGTGGCGCTCGACCGCTCGGGGCCGCGGACGGTGACCTTCGCGACCCGGCTCGGCTCGCTCGACCGGCCCTCCGACCTGGCCGAGCGGCTGCCCAAGGCGCTGATCCACCGGAACGTGCCGGGCGAGCCGGTGCACGCGTTCCTGCGGGACTTCGACCGGGCGTGGGCGGCGGCGGCCCCGTTCGCCTCGCTGGGCGCGCGGCAGCGCTGGATCCGCACCGTACGCGATCTGGCGGCCGACTGGCCGCTGACGGACGGCCCGCGGCGGTGGCGGCAGGGCGAGGTGACGGTGCGGTGGGAGGCGCTGGCGCCCAACTCCCGGTGAATTCCCGCCCGGTGGGGAGCGTCGTCGGGCGCCATGGGGAACGCAACAGGAGCAACGCACGTCACCACTAGGGGGGAGTGACCCGACAGGCCCGGCCTTCCCCTGTTGTTTTCCGGTTGCACATGGCACTATCGCCAAGGTCACGACCAAGTTACTGACGGTAAATCAGCTACATTCATGCAGGTCACTTGAGGGGGAGCCAGTGAACCGACGCCGCCACGCCATCGCCACGCTCACCGTGGTCTGCGCCCTGACGGTGCTCGCCTCGCCGGCGCTCACCCTCCAGGCCGCCGCGGCCCCGCTCCCCCCGCCGCCGAAGCAGCCGCAGAAGACCCTCGAAGAGGTCCGCGAGGAGATCGACGAGCTCTACCGGCAGGCCGCCGTCGCCACCGACGCGTACAACCTCGCCGAGGAGAAGACCAAGGAGCAGTCCGCCGAGATCGTGCAGCTGGCCCGGATGATCGTGGCCGGCCAGCAGAAGATCGCGGACCTCAAGGCCCGGGCCGGCGCCACGGCGCGCGCCCAGTACCGCAACGGCGGTCTGCCGGACGGCGCCCAGCTCGTCCTCACCAACGACCCCCAGCTCTTCCTCGACAACGCGGGCCGGCTCAAGGAGGGCCAGAAGGCCACCACCGACCTGCTCGCCGAACTGACGCAGACCCAGGCGGAGTTGACCACCTACGCCAAGGACGCCAGCGACAACTGGACCAAGCTGGAGGCCAACCGGGTCAAGCAGGCCAAGGCGAAGAAGGAGATCAACGACAAGATCGACGCGGCGAAGAAGCTGGAGTCCCAGCTCGCCGCCGAGGAGCGGGCCCGGCTGCTCGCCCTGGAGCAGCAGGCGCAGTACCGGGCGCAGACCAAGTGGCTCGACTCGGGCATCCTCAGGGACCTGAACCAGCAGGCCACCCCGGCCGGCAGGCGGGCGGTGGAGTTCGCCACCGCGCAGATCGGCAAGCCGTACGTGTGGGGGGCCGAGGGCCCGGGCTCGTACGACTGCTCCGGGCTCACCCAGTCCGCCTGGGGCGCCGCCGGCCTGTCCATCCCGCGCACCTCGCAGGAGCAGTGGCGACTGCTCAAGCACGTGGACATCAAGGACATGCGGCCCGGCGACCTGATCGTCTACTACAAGGACGCCAGTCATATCGGGATGTACGTGGGGAACGGGGCGATCGTGCACGCGCCGCGCCCCGGGCGGAACGTGACGCTCACGGGCGCGGGCACGATGGAGATCCTGGGCGTCGTCCGCCCGGAGTGACGTTTCTCATCGGAACAGGTGCCAACCTCCCCATCCGCGGCATATGCCAAGGCGTTCCGGCGGTCCGCTCTGTGATCGCCATTCCGCTGCGGCGCACGGGCCCGCTATGGTCGGTCCCCGGCCCTCGGGGGGAGGGAAGGAAACCAGACCGATGCCCGTACCCGTACCGCGCCAGAGAATCGATTCTCCCGCGGCACCCGGAACGCCCGGCACCACCGCCACGAACGCTGGCACCGGTGGCACCGCCACCGACCTCACGCTCCTCGTCGTCGAGGACGACCCGGCGGGCCCGCTCGCCGTACCCGACATGCTCGACGCGGCCGGCCCCCGGCTCCGCGTCCGCACCGCCCGCAACCTCACCGAGGCCGAGCGGCTGCTCACCGACGACGTGCACTGCGTCCTGGTCGACCTCGCCCTGCCCGCACCCCGTGGCGCCGAGGACGACCCGCTCGCGCCGCTCCGGCACATCCTGCGGCTCGCGCCGCGCCACGCCGTCCTCGCCCTCGCCGCCTCCGCGGACGCGGAACTCGCGGCCGAGGCGGTACGGGTCGGGGCGCAGGACCACCTCTTCCGCGAGGAGCTCGACGGGCGGCTCCTCAGCCGGGCCATCCGGTACGCGGTCGAGCGCAAGCGCGCCGACGCCGTGCAGGTCAAGCTCACCGAGTCCCGGCTGCGCGCCCAGGAGAACGCCCGCCTGGAGCGCGGCCTGCTGCCGACCCCGCTCCTGGAGGGCTCCGAGCTCCGCTTCGCCGCCCGCTACCGGCCCGGCCGGTCCCGCGCGCTGCTCGGCGGTGACTTCTACGACACCGTCCGCACCTCCGACGGCACCGTCCACGCCATGATCGGCGACGTCTGCGGACACGGCCCGGACGAGGCCGCGCTCGGCGTGGAGCTGCGGATCGCCTGGCGGGCGCTGACCTTCGCGGGCCTGTGCGGGGACGAGCTGCTCTCCACGCTCCAGCAGGTCCTGGAGCACGAGCGGGAGAGCGACGAGATCTTCGCGACGCTCTGCACGGTCGACATCGCGCCCGGCGGGCGCCGGGCCGGGCTCTGCCTGGCCGGCCACCCCGCGCCGCTGATCGCCCGGCACGGCCTGCCGGCCCGGCTCCTGCCCTACGACGAGGGCGGCCCGGCCCTCGGCCTGCTGCCGCGCGCCCGCTGGCCGCGCCGGCAGGTGGAGCTGGGGGCGAGCTGGAGCCTGCTGATGTACACGGACGGCCTCATCGAGGGCCGTTCGGCTGGCCCGGGTTCGCCGCGGCTCGGCCAGGACGGGATGGTCGAGATGATCAACCGGCAGCTGGCGGCGGGGCTGCGCGGCGAGGAGCTGCTCGACGCGGCCGTGACGGAGGTGCGCGAGCTGAACGGCGGGGAGCTGACGGACGACGTGGCGGTGCTGGCGCTGGAACTGGACCGGGTAGGGGACCTGGTACGGGACAGGGCCCGGGGTCAGTGACCCCGGGCCCTGTGCCCTGTGATCCGTAACCGCTACCGGCCGCCGTTGTAGGGGCCGTACGGTCCGTCGCTGCTCGACCCGCCGCGCCGGCCGCCGCCGCCGGAGACCTGACGGAGGGCCGGCCGCACGTCGACCATGAAGACGATGGCGGCGATGAGCCCGGCGATCTGCAGGAACAGCATCGGCAGCAGCACGTTGAGGAGCAGGTTGATCCCGAGCAGGATCAGCCAGAACTTCTTGGTCTGCTTGTCGGCGGCACGGTAGGCGTCCTCGCGGGCCATCGCGGCGAAGACGAACGCGGCGACGGCGAAGCCGGTGAAGACCAGGAAGGTCACCAGGGAGAGGATCGAGTCGAAGCCGTTCGCCAACATGCTGAGCACCGCCTAGGTGTGTGGGTGGAGCGCCTCGCGGCCAAGGTACCCGTTACAACGCGCCGGACACCGGTTTCGTGCCCGGAGCGGGGGCCAAGTGGGGACTACTCGCCGCTTTCGGCGGCAACGGCCTTCTTGGCGGGCGCCTTACGGGTGGAGGCCTTGCGGGCGGCGGGCTTGGGAGCCTCGGCGTCGGCCTCGGCCTTCGGCCGCGGCTCGGGGTCCGGCTCGACGACGACGGCGATCTCGGTGATCTCCTCGGCGACCTCGCCACGCCACGCCTTGACGGCCTCCTCGCCGTGCGCGGCGAGCTCCTCGTACTTCTCGCGCGCCTTCACCGCGTACTCGGCGGCGACGCCGACCCCGCGCAGCGCCAGGTCCTGAGCCTGCTCGCCCAGCTTCTTCAGGTCGGTGTCGATGCCGCCCACGAACTCGGCGAACTTCGCCTGCGCCTTCTCCTGCACCGCCTTCGGGTCCGTCTTCTTCACGGCCTCGATCCGCGCGGGCGCCTCGGCGGCGAGCTGCTCGATCAGCCCGGGCACCTTCTTAGCCTGCTGCACGGCGAGGTCGGCGGTGCCGGCGGCGAAGTAGAGGGGGGTACGCAGTTCGTCGATGATGGCCATGGTCGTGGTCCTCCCGGAAGTTCTACGTGTCGGTGGGCTGCTGCTCAGCGTCGTTCTCGGCGGCGTTCTCCTTGCGGAAGGAGTCGTAGATCTGGAGCAGCACCTGCTTCTGCCGCTCGTTGATCGAGGGATCGGCCAGGATGACGGCGCGCGTCTCCAGCTCGTCCCGGTCCTTCTCGTCGAGGATCCCGGCGCGCACGTACAGCGTCTCGGCGGAGATCCGCAGGGCCTTGGCGACCTGCTGCAGCACCTCCGCGCTGGGCTTGCGCAGCCCCCGCTCGATCTGACTCAGATACGGATTCGACACCCCCGCGGCCTCGGCGAGCTGCCGCAGGGACAGCTGCGCCGTGCGCCGCTGCTCGCGGAGGTACTCACCGAGATTGCCGACGTTGAGCGATGCCATGCCTCGACCCTGCCAGCTGCCGCTAACTATTGCAAGCAGGCGCTTGCAATAGTTCTGTTACGCGGTCGCCTCAACCCCCGCCCCGCCAGCCGCGTCCCCGCGCAGCCGCCCGTACATCACCATGTCCCGCCGCGCGCCCCCGCCGTCAGGCCCCGACGTACTCCGCCAGGTGCTCCCCCGTCAGCGTCGAGCGGGCCGCGACCAGGTCCGCCGGAGTGCCCTCGAAGACGATGCGGCCGCCGTCGTGGCCGGCGCCGGGGCCGAGGTCGATGATCCAGTCGGCGTGGGCCATGACGGCCTGGTGGTGTTCGACGACGATGACGGACTTGCCGGAGTCGACGAGGCGGTCGAGGAGGCCGAGGAGCTGTTCGACGTCGGCGAGGTGGAGGCCGGCGGTGGGCTCGTCGAGGACGTAGACGCCGCCCTTGTCGCCCATGTGGGTGGCCAGCTTGAGCCGCTGGCGCTCGCCGCCGGAGAGGGTGGTGAGCGGCTGGCCGAGGCTGAGGTAGCCGAGGCCGACGTCGGCGAGGCGCTCCAGGATGCGGTGGGCGGCCGGGGTGCGGGCTTCGCCGGCGCCGAAGAACGCCTCGGCCTCCTCGACGGACATGGCGAGGACCTCGGCGATGTTCCGGCCGCCGAAGCGGTATTCGAGGACCGAGGCCTGGAAGCGCCTCCCCTCGCACTCCTCGCACACCGTGGACACCCCGGCCATCATCGCCAGGTCCGTGTAGACGACCCCGGCGCCGTTGCAGGTCGGGCAGGCGCCCTCCGAATTGGCGCTGAACAGCGCGGGCTTCACGCCGTTGGCCTTGGCGAACGCCTTGCGGATCGGGTCGAGGAGCCCGGTGTACGTCGCCGGGTTGGAGCGCCGCGAGCCGCGGATCGCGCCCTGGTCGACCGACACCACGCCCGCGCCCGCCGCCTGCGGCTGCCGGCACAGTGAGCCGTGCACCAGCGAGCTCTTGCCGGAACCGGCGACACCGGTGACGACGGTGAGGACGCCGAGCGGGATGTCGACGTCGACGTCGCGCAGGTTGTTCGCGCTCGCGCCGCGCACTTCGAGGACGCCGGTCGGCTTCCGTACGGAGTCCTTGATCGCCGCCCGGTCGCCGAAGTGCCGGCCCGTGACCGTGTCACTGGCCCGCAGCGCGTCGACGGTCCCCTCGAAGCAGACGCTGCCGCCCGCCGTACCCGCGCCGGGCCCGAGGTCCACGACATGGTCGGCGATCGCGATGGTCTCCGGCTTGTGCTCGACGACGAGGACCGTGTTGCCCTTGTCGCGCAGCCGCAGCAGCAGGCCGTTCATGCGCTGGATGTCGTGCGGGTGCAGTCCGGTGGTCGGCTCGTCGAAGACGTACGTGACGTCCGTGAGCGACGACCCGAGGTGCCGGATCATCTTCACGCGCTGCGCCTCGCCGCCCGAGAGCGTGCCGGAGGGACGGTCGAGCGCGAGATAGCCGAGGCCGATCTCCACGAACGAGTCGAGGGTCTGCTGGAGCGTCGCGAGCAGCGGCGCCACCGACGGGTCCTCGACACCGCGCACCCACTCCGCGAGGTCGCTGATCTGCATCGCGCACACGTCGGCGATGCTCTTCCCGCCGATCTTCGACGAACGGGCGCCCTCGTTGAGGCGGGTGCCGTCGCAGTCGGGGCAGACGGCGAAGGTGACCGCGCGCTCGACGAAGGCGCGGACGTGCGGCTGGAGGGAGTCGACGTCCTTCGACAGCACGGACTTCTGGAGCTTGGGGATCAGGCCCTCGTAGGTGAGGTTGATGCCCTCGACCTTGATCTTGGTCGGCTCGCGGTGCAGGAGGTCGTTCAGCTCGCGCTTGGTGTAGCGGCGGATCGGCTTGTCCATGTCGAAGAAGCCGCTGCCGGCGAAGATCCGGCCGAACCAGCCGTCCATGCTGTAGCCGGGGATCGTCAGCGCGCCCTCGGCGAGCGACTTCGTGTCGTCGTACAGCGCCGTGAGGTCGATGTCGGAGACCGCGCCGCGGCCCTCGCAGCGCGGGCACATGCCGCCGGTGATGCTGAAGCTGCGCCGCTCCTTGACCGTCCGGCCGCCCTTCTCCACGGAGACGGCGCCGGCGCCGCTGACGGAGGCGATGTTGAAGGAGAACGCCTTCGGGCCGCCGATGTGCGGCGTGCCGAGGCGGCTGAAGAGGATCCGGAGCATGGCATTGGCGTCGGTGGCGGTGCCGACGGTGGAGCGCGGGTCACCGCCCATCCGCTGCTGGTCGACGGTGATCGCGGTGGTCAGACCGTCGAGGACGTCGACGTCGGGGCGGCCGAGGGAGGGCATGAAGCCCTGGACGAAGGCGCTGTACGTCTCGTTGATCAGCCGCTGCGACTCGGCGGCGATCGTGTCGAAGACGAGGGAGCTCTTGCCGGAGCCGGAGACGCCGGTGAAGACGGTGAGCCGGCGCTTCGGCAGCTCGATGCTGACGTCCTTGAGGTTGTTCTCGCGCGCGCCGTGCACGCGGATCATGTCGTGGCTGTCGGCGGCGTGCGACGGCTTGCTCGTCGGCGGCTTGCTCATCGTGTCTCCTCGGTGGTGGCTCGCCCAGCCAGGCTAGGCGGGGCGGGCGGCCGGTGCTTCTCGATTCCTGACCGACCCGGGTCGGTCGTGGCAGGCTGGGACCGTGACGCCGACGCTCGACGACCTGGTGAGACTGCGCCGCGCGCGGGACATGATCGACCGCGACTACGCGGAGCCGCTCGACGTGCCGGCCCTTGCGCGGGCCGCGCTGATGTCGGCCGGGCACTTCCAGCGGAGCTTCCGGGCCGCGTACGGGGAGACGCCGTACAGCTACCTCATGACCCGGCGGGTCGAGCGGGCGAAGGCGCTGCTGCGGCGCGGCGACCTGAGCGTGACGGAGGTGTGCTTCGCGGTCGGGTGTACGTCGCTCGGGTCGTTCAGCACGCGTTTCGCGGAGCTGGTCGGGGAGAGCCCGAGCGCGTACCGGGCGCGGAACCACGAGGCGGGCGAGCCGATCCCGGCGTGCGTGGCGAAGTTCCTGACACGCCCGACCAGGGCGCCGCGACAGCCCGTCCCCGGCTCCGGCTCCGGCTCCCGTGCGGAACCGGTCAGGAACGGAGAAGCGGAAAGCCCGGCGGGCTCCTAACGTCGGTTCCATGAACACGAACGCCACCACCATCAACCTGTCCCAGTGCTTCATCGCCGTCGACGACCACGACAAGGCGCTCGCCTTCTACCGCGACGCCCTCGGCCTCGAGGTCCGCAACGACGTCTCCTTCGAGGGCATGCGCTGGGTCACCGTCGGCTCGCCGACCCAGCCGGACGTCGAGATCGTCCTCGAACCCCCGCTCGCCGACCCCAACGCCCCGGCCGCCGACCGCCAGGCCGCCGCCGAACTCCTCGCCAAGGGCATGCTGCGCGGCGTCATCTTCCGCACCGACGACGTCGACGCCGCCTTCGAACGCATCCGCGCGGCGGGCGGCGAGGTCCTCCAGGAGCCCATGGACCAGCCCTACGGCGTCCGCGACTGCGCCTTCCGCGACCCCGCGGGCAACATGCTCCGCTTCAACCAGCCCCGCTCCTGACCGCACCCCCGCCCCCGAGGCCGGCCACCCAGCCCGCGACGGCCGCGTAGTCCGCCTCGCCGAGGCCCGTACGCGGATCCACCCGGTGCAGCAGAGCCGGCGCCGGGTGGTGGGCGGCCGTCCAGGCGCGGTCGGGGGCGGTGATCTCGTCGTCGAGCCAGACGTACGCACGGCCGCCCGCCCAGGCTGAGAGAGCGCGGGTCTTCCAGTGCAGCCCCGCGGCCACGTCGGTGAGGTCGTCGTCCGGCCAGTCGACCACGGGCAGCGGCCGCAGCCCGAGCCGCGGCGCGAGCAGCTCGTTGGCGTCGGGGCCCCAGGTGGTCGCCCAGACGAGCTCGCAGCCGAGTGCGCCGAGGCGCGGGCCGTGAGCCGGGTCGAGGCGCTGGAGCAGGGGGTGGGTGTCCTGGGGCGGGACGGGGGCGTAGGAGGGATACGGGGTGGGGGCGCCGAAGGGGATCAGGGGGCCGTCCACGTCGAGGAAGAGCAGGACCGAGGGCCGCATGGGGTCAGCCTGGCACGTCGGGTCACTCGTACGCTCGTCGATAATCCGTGACGAAACGGTTCTCGTTACCCTGGCCGTATGACTGCCATGGCGCCCGCCCGTACCGAGCCCGACCTCTCCTACCTCCTCGACCACTCCAGTCATGTCCTGCGCAGCCAGATGGCGGCCCGGCTCGCCGAGATCGGGCTGACGGCGCGTATGCACTGTGTGCTGGTGCACGCGCTGGAGGAGGAGCGGACGCAGGCGCAGCTCGCGGAGATCGGGGACATGGACAAGACGACGATGGTCGTGACCGTGGACGCGCTGGAGAAGGCGGGGCTCGCGGAGCGGCGGGCGTCGAGTGCGGATCGGCGGGCGCGGATCATCGCGGTGACCGAGGAGGGGGCGAAGGTCGCGGCGCGGAGTCAGCGGATCGTGGACGAGGTGCACCAGGCCGCGCTCGGGGCGCTGCCGGAGGAGGAGCGGGAGGTGTTGGTGCGGGCGCTGAACCGGCTGGTCACGGGGCATCTGGAGACCGCCGTCGAGGGGCCGCGCACCGCTCGGCGGGCGCGCCAGAAGAGCTGAGGACCAACCTCGTTCCGAGATAGATGGTCTACAACAAAACTATCTGTTAGCGTTCTTCCTGTCGCCACATCCGACAGGAGACCCCGCCATGCGCACCTCCCGGTGGACCGCCCTCGCCGTCCTCGCCACCTCCCTCCTCATGACCGTCCTCGACGGCAGCATCGTCACCGTCGCCATGCCCGCCATCCAGGCCGACCTCGGCTTCACGCCCGGCGGCCTCAGCTGGGTCGTCAACGCCTACCTCATCGCCTTCGGCGCCCTGCTCCTCCTCGCCGGCCGCCTCGGCGACCTGATCGGGCGCAAGCGGATGTTCCTCGCCGGCACCGGACTCTTCACCGCCGCCTCCGTCCTCGCCGGCGCGGCCGCCACCCCCGCCGTCCTCGTCGCCGCCCGCTTCCTCCAGGGCGTCGGCAGCGCGATGGCCTCCGCCGTCAGCCTCGGCATCCTCGTCACGCTCTTCACCGAACCCCGCGAACGCGCCCGCGCCTTCGCCGTGTTCGGCTTCACCGGCGCCGCCGGCGCGTCCATCGGGCAGGTCGCCGGCGGGCTCCTCACCGACGCCCTCGCCTGGAACTGGATCTTCTTCATCAACCTCCCCATCGGCGCCGCCGCCCTCCTCCTCGCGCTCCCCGCCCTCCCCAAGGACCCCACCGGGACCACGCGGGGCTCCGCCGACGTCATCGGCGCGCTGCTCGTCACCTCCGGCCTGACCACCGGCATCTACGCCGTCGTCAAGATCGAGGAGTACGGGGTCACTTCGGCCCACACCCTCGGACTCGGCGCCCTCGCGCTCGTCCTCCTCGCCGGCTTCCTCGTCCGCCAGGCCACCGCCGCCCAGCCCCTGATGCCGCTGCGGATCCTGCGCTCCCGCGCCGTCGCCGGCGCCAACCTCGTGCAGATGCTGATGGTCGCCGCCCTCTTCTCCTTCCAGATCCTCGTCGCCCTCTACCTCCAGAAGGTCCAGGGCTACGGCGCCGCCGGGACCGGGCTCGCGATGCTGCCCGCCGCCGCCGTCATCGGCGCCGTCTCGCTCGGCCTCGCCGCCCGCCTCATCACCCGCTTCGGCGAGCGGAACGTCCTCCTCACCGGCCTCGTCCTGCTCTTCGGCGTCCTCGGCCTGCTGACCCGCGCACCCGTCCACGCCTCGTACGCCGTGGACCTGCTCCCGGTGATGCTGCTCGCCGCCGGCTTCGGGCTCGCGCTGCCCGCGCTCACCGGGCTCGGCATGTCCGGGGCGAGCGAGGAGGACGCCGGCCTCGCCTCGGGCCTGTTCAACACGACCCAGCAGATCGGCATGGCCGTCGGCGTCGCCGTCCTCTCCACCCTGGCCAACGCCCGCACCGAGACCCTCACCGCCGCCGGCCGGCCCGTCGCCGAGGCGCTCACCTCCGGCTACCACCTCGCCTTCGCCGTCGGCGCCGCACTGCTCGTCGCCGCCTTCACCGTCGCCTTCCTCCTCCTGCGCACCGAGAAGCCCGCACCGGCCGCACCGGCCACCCCGCAAGCGCTGACAATGGCCGGGTGAGAGCCGACCGACTCGTCGCCGCCCTGCTCTTCCTCCAGACCCGGGGCCGGCACGACAGCCCCGTCACCGCGGCCGAACTCGCCGCCGAGCTGGAGGTGTCCGAGCGCACCGCCCGCCGCGACCTCGAAGCCCTGGCCGCCGCCGGAATCCCCGTCTACTCGACGGCGGGCAAGGGCGGCGGCTGGCGTCTGGTCGGCGGCGCACGCACCGACCTGACCGGCCTCACCGCCCCCGAGATCCGCGAGCTGTTCCTCCTCGCCGGGCCCGGCGCCGACACCACCACACTGCGCAAACTCGTCCGCGCCCTGCCCGCACCGCTCCGCCCCGGCGCCGAGGCCGCCGCACAGGCCGCGGTCACCGACACCAACGACTGGACCGGCACCGGAACCGAACCGCCCCACCTCCACGCACTCCGCCAGGCCGTCGTCGACGGCGTCCAGGTCCACATCGGCTACGCCCGCCCCGGCCGCGAGCCGAGCAGCCGGCTCGTCCACCCGCTCGGCATCGCCGCCAAGGCCGGAGTGCCGTATCTGGTGGCCGGGACCGGCGCCCGCACGCACGACGAGCTCCGCACCTACCGGATCAGCCGCGTCACCTCCGTCACCACGACCACCGAACCCGTCGCCCGGCCCGCGGACTTCGACCTCGCCACCACCTGGCGCGCCCTCGCCGCGCGCATGGAGGACCGGATGGTGGCCGCCACCGTCCGGGGCCGGGCCGCGCCCGGCACGGAAGGACTCCTGGAGGGGCTGTTCGGCGGGCGGATACGGTACGGGGCGCCGGAACGGGAACCGGGCGCGCCGGGCCGCGCAGCGCCGGGCCGGGCCGGCTGGTACGCCGTCGAGATCGACGGGCCCTCCCCCGAGGTCGTCGCCGCCCAGGCCGCCGGGCTCGGCGCCCGCATCGAGCTCACCGACCCGCCCGAGGCCCGTGCCGCCCTCGCCCGGATCGGCGCCGAACTCACCCGGATATACGGCCCGCCCGCCCCAGCGCCGCCGGCAACGGCTCACGGTGCACCACGTCGAGCCGCGACACCGCGCGCGTGAGCACCACATACAGCCGATGCAGCCCGCGCGGTTCGGCCGCGACGATCGCCGCGGGCTCGACGACCACCACGTGGTCGTACTCCAGGCCCTTGGCGAGGGACGCCGGGACGACCGCGACCCGCTCGCCGAAGTCATGGGCCGCCAGTCCGGCCACCGCCTCGTCCGCCGCGATCACGCCCACCGAGCCCTCCTCCTCCAGCGCCTCCCGTACCGCCTGAACCACGCCGTCCATGAGGTCCTCGGCCTGACGTATGGTCACCGCCCCGCCGGCCCGCAGCGAACGCCCCGCCGGCACGCCCGCGCCCAGCTCCGGAAGGAGCCGGTTGGCGAGCTCGACGACGGCGGCCGGGACGCGGTAGCCGGTGTTCAGCGGCACCAGAGCGGCGTCGGGCTTGCCCAGGTGCTGCAGTTGCTCGCGCCAGTCGCGGGCGGCCCACGGCGTGGTGCCCTGCGCGAGGTCGCCGAGGATGGTGAGCGAGCCGAAACCGGCGCGCCGGGCGATGGCCCGGCACTCCATGGGCGACAGGTCCTGGGCCTCGTCGACGACGACATGCCCGTACCCCTCGGGGCGCTCGACAAGCCCGGCGAGTTCGTCGAGCAGGACGACGTCGGCGGCGCTCCAGCGGGCACTGCGGTACGAGCGCGGGGGCTTCGCCCAGCGGATCGCCTCCCGCTCCCACTCGGCGAGCAGCGGATCCCGCGGCTCCGTCAGCACCTCGGCGAGCACCTCCTCCGGGGTGGCCTTGGGCCAGCAGGCGTCCACGCACGCCGACACCGGCCGGGCCCGCTCGATCCTGCGCACCCAGGCGGCGCCGAGTACCCCGGCCCGCCGCTCCGCCCGCAGTTGCAGCGCCCGCACGATCCGGGCCCGGACCCGCTCGCGGCCGGTCGCATAGGGCGGGGCCTCCTCCCGTACCGCCGCGACGATCTCGGCCAACTCGTGGGCCGGCACCCGCCACTGGTACGAGCCGTCCGGCACGGCCAGGTCCTCGGCCGGCGCCGGGTCCACCCGCGCGTACAGCGCCCGGCACAGCACCTCCGCCATCCGCGCGTCGTGCTTGACCCGGGCCGCGGCCTCGCCGTCCTCCGCCCGCACCTCGTGCCGGGCGATCTCCTCGTGCACCGTGGACTGGCGCACACCGGTCTCGCCGAGCGCGGGCAGCACCTCGGAGATGTAGGAGAGGAAGGTGCGGTTCGGGCCGAGGACGAGGAGTCCGGAGCGCTGGAGCCGCTGCGGGTGGGTGTAGAGGAGAAAGGCGGCGCGGTGCAGGCCGACGGCGGTCTTGCCGGTGCCCGGCGCGCCCTGCACGCAGATCGACTCGGCGGGCCCGGCCCGTACGAGATCGTCCTGCTCGGGCTGGAGGGTCGCGGCGATGTCCCGCATGGGACCGACGCGAGGGCGCTCGATCTCCCCGGCCAGGATCGTGCCGGGCCCCACCGGCCCGGGTCCCACCGGCCCGCGCCCCGAGTCCGGCCCGGGGCCCGACCCCGGGTCCCGCCCCGTCGATCCCTGGCCCGGCTGCCCCGCCGCCAGGTGCTCGTCCTCCAGGGCGGTCAGATCCTCCGACGCGCCCAGGCTGCCCGGCGCCCAGCCGAACCGGCGCCGCCGCACCACGCCCAACGGGTCCTGCGGCCCCGCCTGGTAGTACGCGCGGGAGACCGGCGCTCGCCAGTCCACGACGAGCGGCGGCGCGGCCGGATGCTCGGCGATCCGGCGCCGCCCTATGTGGTGGACCTGCCCGTCCTCCCGGTCGAGCCGGCCGAAGAAGAGCGGGCCCGGCGGCATCTCGCGGAACACCTTGGCGCGGCTGCGCAGGTGGCGGCCGAGGGCTTCGGCGTCGGCGCCGGACGCGGCGGTGTCCTCGCCTATGACGACCTGCTCCTCGACGCCCTCGGTCATACGGACGAGGGCGGCGCGGCAGGCGTCGTGATGGTCGCGTTCGAGGTCGAGGTCATGCCGGAGGAGCTTCATACCTCCAGACTACCCGCAAAGCATTACTCGGTAACGTTTTTTACCCGGTGATTTTTCGATTGGCTTCTCGGCCACCCCCGCCCCATCCGGCTCAGTACGGGAGGCCCTCCGCCAGTCGCCGGAACGCCAGCTCCGTCGCCGCCACCGCCCCCGGCAGCACCTCTTCCACCCGCTCCCCCGCCTCCACCCGCCGCACGTTCTCGTGCGCCAGGACCCGCAGCACCGCCACGATCTGCGCCGCCGCGAGCCGCGCCGCCAGCGGGTCGTCGCCACCCTCGGATTCCCCGCCCGCCGGCTCCCCGCCCGCCTGGGCCTCGCCCGCCGGGCCCCTGAGCGCCGGGCCCCCGAGCGCCGCCGCGAGCGCCTCCTCCGAGCGGCCCTGGTACGCGGACATCCGGGCGACCAGCGCAGGCGTGCCGTACAGCAGGCGCAGGAAGGCGAGCACGCGCGGATCGCCGTTCAGGCCCGTCACCGGGTCGCGCCGCTCCAGCCCCGCGAGCACGTGGTCGCGCAACGCGTCGAGCGGCGGCACGCCCGCCGCACGCGCGGCGGCCACCACCCGGGCCGGCTCGTCCTCGTGGTCGGCGAACCGGTAGAGCGCCAGGTCCTCCTTGGCCGGGAAGTAGCGGAACAGCGTCGGCTTCGACACCTCCGCCGCCGCCGCGATCTCCGCGACCGACACCGCGTCGAAGCCCCGCTCCAGGAACAGCTCGACCGCGGTGTCCGACAGCGTCCGCCGCGTCCGCTCCTTCTTCAGCTCCCGCAGCCCGCTCACGGCATCCTCCACGCGCTCTCGATCAGAAGATGTCCATACTCCACGGCCGCCGCGAGGTCCGCAGCAGCAGGTCCGCCCGCGCCGCCGCCCCGGCCGCGGCCTCCTCCACCCGGCCGAGCGCCCCGAGCCGTACCGCCGACTCGTCGCCGAGCACCAGCGTCGCCAACTCGGCCACGTCCAGGACCAGATCGGGCGCCGCCGTCGTCGGCGTGCACGAGCCGCCCTCCGGGGACGCGTCGAGCCGGTAGCGCCCGCCCGCGAGGCCGGCCGCGTCCCGCACGTCCAGGACGAGGCTGCCCTCGGTCGCGTACGTCCGCGGTTCGAGAACCTTCGGCACGTCCAGGATCCGCAGCCACAGCATGTCCGCGTGGGTGACGACCTGCGCGGCGCGCGGGTCGGGCAGCAGCAGCGGCAGGACGTCGTCGGGGGCGCGGTAGCCGGTGCGGACCCGGGTGATCCAGTCGACCGAGCAGACGAACCGCCACAGCGCGCGCTCCGCGGCGGGCGTGACGGCCACCAGGTCGCGCACGCTCGCCGTGTTGACCGGCTGCTTCTGGTCGCTCCACTTGTCGTCGACGGTGTACGCGACATAGCCCTCGATCTCGCCGGCGGCGGACCGGTAGACGGCGTAGAACGGCTCGGTCCACGGCTCGAAGTGGTACGAGTTCCCGGTGCCGATGTCCCAGCCGCGCGCCGTGCGGTCGGTGACCCCGGCGCGCTGCGCGGCGAAGCGCCGGTGCAGCGCCGGGCCCTCCTTGCGGATCTCGGCGCCGTCGGAGAAGTCGATGCGCCCGCCGCCGTCCGCCTCCCCCGGCCCGGACCAGCGGCCGTCCAGTCCGGAGCGGGTCACGTCGACGAGCCACTCGGTGGCCCAGCTCGCGACGCCGAAGCCGAACCGCCCGTATATCGGGTACTCGGCCGCGATCAGCGTCGCGCACGCGTCGCCGCGTTCCTTCGCCCGCGCCAGGTCGCCCGCCATCATCCGGCTGAGCAGGCCGCGCCTGCGGTGGGTCGCGGAGACGGTGACCCCGCTGACCGCGCTGGCGGCGAGGTCCGCGCCGCCGACCGTGGACAGCTTCTGGGCGAAGGAGTGGAAGGTGGCGACGATCCGGCCGCGGTCGAAGGCGCCGTAGGCACGGGTCAGGTCCGTGTGCGGCAGCCGGTCGGCGACCTCCTCGTCCTTGACCACCGGAGGGTTGAGGAAACCGAGCCGCTTGGTCAGCAGCCAGTCGCGGAACTCGGACTCGTCGATCGCGCGCACCTCAAGGCTCATCCTTCGAGGCTATGCGGGCGGCGAAGCCGGGCGCACGCGAGTTTCCCGCGGGCACGGGGAGCTCACGGTCCGGCAGGCCCGGGGAGCTCCGCTCCCGCAGCCACGGGGAGCCCCGTTCGCGCAGGCGCGGGGAGCCCCGGCAGGCCCGGGGAGCTCCGCCATGCCCGGGGAGTTCACGTTCCCGCAGGCCCGGGGAGTTCACGCCAGCAGGTCGTCGACCTGCGCCTCGCCCTCCCGGTAGCGGCGGGCGATCTCCGCGCTGCAGTCGTCCGCCGTCCGCTGGAGCTGGTGCCGGCGCCGGGAGACCTGCTGCTCGTACCCCGCGAGCCGCGCCATCGCCGTGTGCAGCTCCTCGTCCGTACGGGCCGTCAGGTCCGACAGCTCGACCTCCGACAGCATCTCGGCCGCGAGCCGCCGGTACTCCTCGCCGCGCGGCGTCGACAGCGTCACGTGCCGCACCGACGTACGGTGCCGCGACGGGGCGTCCGCGAGGATCTCCGACAGCCGGTCGAGCAGCGGCGTCTCCGCACCCGCCGCACCCGCCCGCGCCCCGGGGTCCGCGGACGCCGGGTCGGTGCGGCGCGCCAGCTCGGCGCGCAGGATGTCGATCCGGCCCTGGAGCATCCGCCGTACGTAGCTCAGATCGGCCTCGTCGCTCTGCGCCTCGCGGCGCAGCGTCCGCAGCTCGGGCAGCCGCAGCGCGCCGAGCTCGGGCTGCGGCCGCTCCGGCAGGTCGGGCTCGGCGGTCCGCTGCACGGGCGGGCGCCCGACGGATCCGTCGACGGAACCGCCGGAACCGCGGGTCAGGCGTACGGGACCGGACGGCGTGTGCCCGGTGCCAGGTGTACTCATGAGAATCGTCCCCTCGACCGGTGCGGTCGGCCGCACCGCCTGAGAGGCATGGTGCCACTCGCGCCCCGGCCGACGCAGGCGGTCTGCACCCGTTCGGCCCTGCCCGTATCAGTCTGTAGGTTGGTCCGTATGCGAGCAGTGGTGCAGAGGGTCGACGGCGCGAGCGTCGTCGTCGCAGGGGAGACCGTCGGCGAGATCGTCGGCGAAGGGCTGTGCGTGCTGGTCGGGGTGACCCACGACGACACGCCGGAGAAGGCCGCACAATTGGCCAGAAAGCTCTGGTCCGTCCGGGTGCTGGAGGGCGAGAAGTCCTGCTCCGACGTGAACGCGCCGCTGCTCGTCATCTCCCAGTTCACCCTCTACGGAGACGCCCGCAAGGGCCGCCGCCCCACCTGGAATGCCGCCGCGCCCGGCCCGGTCGCCGAACCGCTGGTCGACGAGGTGGTCGCACAGCTGCGGGCGCTCGGCGCGCACGTGGAGACGGGCCGGTTCGGAGCGGACATGCGCGTCTCGCTCACGAATCACGGCCCGTTCACGGTGCTACTGGACATCTGACAGCCGGTTCACGGCTCGGC
This sequence comes from Streptomyces sp. NPDC101160, assembly GCF_044768205.1. Lineage (NCBI taxonomy): Bacteria > Bacillati > Actinomycetota > Actinomycetes > Kitasatosporales > Streptomycetaceae > Streptomyces > Streptomyces sp. NPDC101160. The sequence continues at coordinate 266,754 of NZ_JBIWPJ010000011.1, forward strand.
GGTACGGCTCAACCGCTACGGCTCAAGCGATACGGCCCAGGCGGTACGGCTCAACCGCTACGGCCCAGGCGTATGCCTACGGCTCGACGATCGTCTCCTGCGCGGCCGCCGTCGTGCCCGCGATCAGCTCGGCGTCCACCGGCACGTTCCGCTTCACCAGCGCGAGGGCGATCGGGCCCAGCTCGTGATGGCGCACCGCGGTCGTGACGAAGCCCAGCTGGCGGCCCTCCGCCCCGTCGGCGGCGAGCCGGACCGGGTCGCCGTGCGCCGGCAGGTGCACCTCGCTGCCGTCCAGGTGCAGGAAGACCAGGCGGCGCGGCGGCTTGCCCAGGTTGTGGACGCGGGCGACCGTCTCCTGGCCGCGGTAGCAGCCCTTCTGGAGGTGGACGGCGCTGCCGATGACGCCGATCTCGTGCGGGATGGTCCGGTGGTCGGTCTCGAAGCCGAGCCGCGGCCGGTGCTGCTCGACGCGCAGCGCCTCGTACGCGAGGATGCCGGCGGCCGGCCCGTGCGAGGCGGCGAAGGACTCCAGGTCCGCGCGCGGCAGGAACAGGTCGCGGCCGTGCGCCGTCTCCCGTACGACCACGCCCTCGGGCGCGGCGGCGATGGAGCCGGCCGGCAGGTGGACCACGGCGAAGTCGTCGGTGCGGTCGGCGACGTCGACCCGGTAGAAGAACTTCATCGACTCCAGGTACGCGATGAGCTCGGCCTGGGTGCCCGGCTCGACGTGCGCCCACACCGTCTCGCCGTCGTCGACGAGGTACAGGGCGTGCTCGATGTGTCCGTTCGCGGAGAGGATCAGCGCGTCCGTGGCCTGGCCGACGGGGAGGGCGCTGACGTGCTGGGTGAGCAGCAGGTGCAGCCAGCTCAGCCGGTCGGCGCCGGTGACGGCGACGACACCGCGGTGCGACAGGTCGACGAAACCGGTGCCGTCGGCAAGGGTCCGCTGCTCGCGGAACAGGTCGCCGTAGTGGGCGGCGACTCCTTCGTCACGGCCTTCGGCGGGGACGGCGCCGGGCAGGGACAGCAGTGGGCTGAGCTTTGAATGTCGCTGCATGGATGAAAGCCTACGACTCCGCGGCGGCGTGCTTTCGTGCGCAGTCCCCGCACTGGCCGAAGATCGCGAAGTGCTTCATGTCCGTCTCGAAGCCGAAGGTCTCGCGGAGCTTGCCGGTGAAGTCGGCCGCGACCTCCACGTCCGCCTCGATGACCTCCGAGCAGTCCCGGCAGACCAGGTGCAGATGGTGGTGCCGGTCGGCCAGGTGGTAGGTCGGCGCCCCGTGCCCCAGATGGGCATGGCTGACCAGACCGAGCTCCTCAAGGAGCTCCAGGGTCCGGTAGACGGTCGAGATGTTGACGCCGGAGGCGGTCTTGCGGACCTCGACGAGGATGTCGTCCGGAGTCGCGTGCTCCAGCGCGTCGACGGCCTCCAGGACAAGCTGACGCTGGGGCGTCAGCCGGTAGCCGCGCTGCCGCAGGTCGCTCTTCCAGTCGGTGCTCACCACGCCCCCCAGTTTGACATCCTCCGCCCCGCACAGGGAGCGGACTCCCGACTCAGGCCGCGTGCGACCCGGTGGGTGGTTGACGCTTCGCAGACCGGGTGCCCCCGAGGTCTCCACGTCCTGACACCGCCTGCCCGGCGGCGTGATCGATGTTGCGCCCCGCATTGGTGTCCGCGTGGGCCTCGAAGCCGCACCCGGGGTTCTTGCAGACGAAGCGGGCCTGGGTCTCCCGGCTGCCCGGCGTGATGCAGCCGCAGGCAGAGCAGCGGCGGGAGGTGTTCGGGGCGGGGACCTTGACCACGACGCCACCGCGCTCCGCCGCCTTGTACTCCAGCATCGCCACCGTCCTGCCCCATGCCTCACCGGCGATCGCCCGATTGATCCCGGCCTTCTGGCGGACGTTGCTGCCAGGTGCTTCCACGGTTCCCCCGGCGGACTTGACCATGCGTGTGACGGCCAGGTCCTCCACCCCGATGCGCGAGAACTTCTCGGCGATCTAGGTGGTGGTCTTGTGCTGCCAGTCGACCAATCGGCGCTTGGCTGTCGCGCGGAGCTGGGCGATCTGGCCGTACGTGCGCGCCAGGCGGCGTGAGTCGACGTCGCCGGACTTACGAGCCCGGCGCTTTCGCTCCCTGGTCTTCTCCAGTCGACGGAGCCGCTTGGTCTCGCCTTTGGTGAGCCAGGGGCCGTGTTCGCGGAAGGTGCCGTCGGACAGGGCGAGGGGCTTGGCGATGCCCCGGTCGATGCCAACGGTCGGGCCGGTGTGCGCAGCCGGTTCGGCGACCTCTCGCTGGACCGCCCGAGGGCCCGTCGGCGGCGGCCGACGGGCCCTCGGAAGCGCGGTTGCCTACTTGAAGAAGGCGATGCCGTCGTCCGGCATGTCGGGGAGGTTGCGCGCCATCTCGGCGACCTCCTCCGGGGTGACGACCTTCTTCAGGTGCGCCGACATGTAGGGGCGCAGCGGGACCTCGGGGGTGGCCTTCTCGCCGACCCACATGAGGTCGCTCTTGACGTAGCCGTAGAGGCGCTTGCCACCGCTGTACGGGCCGGAGGCCCCGGTGCGCGCGACGGCGTCGGTCGCGATGTCGATCTGCGGCTTCTGGTCGGCGAGCTCGCCGTACCAGACCTCGACGACGCCCTGGTCGCGGACCATGACGATCTCGACCTTGCGGTCCTTGTCGATGCGCCAGTAGCCGCTCTCGCTCTCCAGCGGGCGGACCTTGTTGCCGTCGGCGTCCAGGACCCACGAGTGCGAGTGGTACTCGATGAAGTCGCGGCCGTCGTGGCTGAACGTCACGGACTGGCCGAAGTTGCACTTCTCGGCGCCGGGGAAGTCGGACACGCCGGCGCCTTCCCACGTGCCCAGCAGGAACGCGAGGGGGACGAGCCCGGGATTGAGGTCGGACGGGATCTGGATCATGAGCAGCTCAGGCGATCTGTTCTCGTTCGGTTGTTTAGCGCTGGCCCTGGTACAGCTTCTTCACGGTCAGACCCGCGAAGGCGAGGACCGCGACACAGACGAGCGCCAGCAGAGTTTCGAAGAAGACGATCACTTGATGCTCCTCGGTGAGCGGTGAAGGCGGAACGGGCCGGACCCCAGCTTAGTGGGCGGGGGCCCGGCGCTCTCGGTGAGGTGGGTCTCGTACGTGATCTGTGCGCCGGCCCGTACGCGATCTCGTACGGGCTCACGTACGGCGATCAGCTGAGCAGCTGGTCCTGCAGGGTCACCGTCTGCTGGAACGGGACGGCCGCCGCCCCGCCCCTGCGGGACTGGACGATCAGGGCGAGCGTGTCGCCGGCCTGGATGTAGGACCAGCGGGTCTGCTCGGCGCCGTACGGCTTGGTCTCGGCGACCGTGTACACCGCCGTGTCGCCGGCGCGCATGTCGCTGCCGAGCGAGTCGCTCTCGACGGTCCCCGTGCCGTCCAGCGGCACGGTGTCCCGTGAGCCGCCGTTCAGCGCGTCGTCCTTGAACGCCTCCGAGAAGCCGACCGACTTGAACCGCAGCAGGTAGACGGCGCTCTTCGTGCCGTCCGGCATGGTCCAGGCGCGGGCGGCGACGTGGCGGAGGGCGGAGTCGTCGATGGCCTGCTTCAGGGCGCCGCGCCTGTCCTTCGGGTAGAGGGACAGATAGTCGTCGACGCTCACCCAGCCGCCGGCCCGCTTCGGGTCCACGGTCGCCCCGGCCGGCGCCGGCAGCACGAGCGCGCGCAGGTCGGCGTAGTGGATCTCGCCTTCGTTGCCGTCTGTGAAGGGGCGCGGGGCGCCCTCCGGCAGCGCGGGGAGGCTCAGCTTCGGGTACGCCCACCGGCCGTCGTTCGCGGTCGCGAGCCCGGGCACGTCGGTGCGGTCCATGGCCGTGATCCCGGCGGCGGTCCCGACGCCGAGGCCGCCGCAGACGACGAGCGCGGCGGTCCAGAGCGCGACGGCGCGCAGCACGCGCCCGCGGGGCTTCGCCGGGTCGGGGGCCGGGGCAGGGGTCGGAGCGGGGGCCGAAGCGGGGGCCGAAGCGGGGGCTTCGGAGGCTTTGGGGGCTTCGGGGGCTTCGGGAGCTTCGGGAGCTTCGGGAGCTTCGGGAGCTTCGGGAGCTTCGGGAGCTTCGGGAGCTTCGGGAGCTTCGGGAGCTTCGGAGGATGCTGCGGCCTCCGGGGTCTCCGGGGCCGCTGGCGCCTCGGGGGCCGCTGGCGCCTCGGGGGCCGCTGCCGCCTCAGGGGCCGCTGGCGCCTCGGCGGCCTCCGGGGTGGTCCTCAGCTCGGGAGCGGCCTGCGGCTCCGTCTCGCTCACGGTCTCGCTCATACGTACTCCCCCGGGGACTTGATGTGGTCGAGCTGCTTCTTCACCAGCTCGGCGACAGCGGACTTGTCGAAGGGCCGGCTGCCCGAGGCGTTGACCGAGACGTAGTACCCCGACTCGTTCGCGGAGCAGACCATGCCGTCCAGGCCCTCGTCGCCCTTGGTCTTCTTCGGCTTCGGCATCGCGAAGCAGGACGCGTTCTTGTGGTCCGCGATCTTCGGGCCCTTGGGGAACCCGAGCAGGTCGGCGATCTCGGCCTGCAGCCTGCGCAGATCGGCGCCGAACCGCTTGTCCTTCAGGTGCACGACCTGCACCTCGACCACGAGGTCGTCGTCCTCGGAGGCGTAGGAGCGCACGGCGATGCCCTGGATGCCGAGCTTCTCGATCCGCTTGTCGAAGTCGCGGCGCTTCTTTCCGGAGAGGCCCTTGCCCTGCTGCTCGACCAGGGCGATCGCGTCGCGCGCGGAGAGTTCGCCGTCGTTGCCGTAGCGGTCGACGTCCGGACCGAGCACGTACCCCTCGGGGACCGGCAGCAGCAGCTTGCTCAGCGGCGTCGAGGACTTGCCGTGGACGAGCGCGTCGGCGGCCGGGTCCTTGCTCTCCGCGTCGCTCGCCGCGTCCGGGGCCGGTTCCTCCCAGCCGATCGTGGGCGCGTGGCGCTCGGCTCCCGCCACGGTGACGCCGGTGTAGGTCCCGCCGGCGGCGAGGCCGAGCACGAGTACGCCGCCGAGGACGTACGGGAACAGGCGGCGGGGCCTGCGCTGCGCGCGTACGGGGGCGGGGGCGGGGGCGGGTACGTCCATGGCGGCGCCCTCGTCGAGGCCGGCGTCGGCGGCGGCGTTCGGGTTGGTTTCCTCGCTCACAGGCGCTCCAGCTGCCGCTCGGCCAGGGAGGAGATCTCCTTCTGGCTGATCTTCTTGGTGTCCGTCACGAAGATCTCGATCGCGACGTCGCCACGGTGGACGTACGCCCGGGCCTCGTAGATGTCGAGGTAGCCCGACTTGCGCTGCACCGGGAGCAGGTAGGTGCGCCCATCGGCACTGCCCTTGACCGGCTGGCCGTAACCGGCGTCGTGCTCCATGAACCCGCGCTGGTCCTCCGCGTGCTCGGCGGCGCCCAGAGTGCTGCCGGACCGGAACTGGACCAGGTTGATCTGGGTGAACCTGTACTCGCCCGTGCGCCAGCCCTCGCTGGCGACCCGGCGGATGCCGCCGTCCAGCAGGTACTGGAACTCGCCGGACGGCCCGTCGAAGTCCGAGGCGTACGAGGCGAGGCTCAGCCAGCCGTCCTCGGGAACGAAGTCGGCCTTCCTGGCCCCCGCCGGCTTCGGCAGCAGCAGCTTGCGCAGGTCCCCGTCGGTCTTCAGGCCGCGGTCCTCCGCCGCCGACAGCGGCTCCGGCTCCTTGCCCGTCGGGAGCGGCTTCGCCGGGTAGGCCAGGCCCTTCTGGTTGAGGGCCGGGAGCGGAGTGGGCTCCCGCTCGGCCTGGATGCCGTAGCCCACCGCCGTACCGCCGACGATGCCGAGCACGGCGGCGACGGCGATCAGCGCGACGGCGCGGCCGGCCCGGCGGCGCGGAGCCGGAACCGGCGCCAGAGCGGAAGCCGAAGGCTGATCAGTAGCAACAGTCGGCTGAGGAACCGGCGCGGGCGCGGGTATCGGCGCCGGCTCGGGCTCGGGCGCCGGGGTGATTTGAGCGGATCCCACCGCTTCTGATGCTTCCAAAGCAGTCCCCCCACGAGACTAGAAGCGCGGATTCCGTATCACCGCGCACCCAACTGACCCGTGAGTGATGCATGAGGTTGCCTCGGACCGCATTACAGTTCGGTATATGGCGAAGAAGCTCGTGATCAAGGTGACCGCCGGTGCCGACGCCCCGGAACGCTGCTCCCAGGCCTTCACGGTGGCCGCCGTCGCCGTCGCCAGTGGCGTCGAGGTCTCGCTCTGGCTGACCGGCGAGTCCTCGTGGTTCGCCCTGCCGGGCCGCGCGGCCGAGTTCGAGCTCCCGCACGCCGCACCGCTGCCGGACCTGCTCGACTCGGTCCTCGCGGCCGGCCGCGTCACTCTGTGCACCCAGTGCGCCGCCCGCCGCGAGATCACCGAGGACGACGTCCTCAAGGGCGTCCGCATCGCGGGCGCGCAGGTCTTCGTCCAGGAGGCCATGGCGGACGAGACCCAGGCCCTCGTCTACTAGTCCGGTGGTCCCGTAGCCCCGGCAGTCCCGGCAGTCCCCCAACCCCGGCAGTCCCCGTTACGCGTCCCCCGTCACGCGTCCCGGTCGCGCTTCTTGCCGTCCAGCTCGTCCCACCAGTCGTCGGACTGCCTGTCACCGCTGGGATCGTCCCACCAGCGGTCGTCCGGCCCGCGCCGGTTCGCGACCATCGCCGCGAACGGCGGGATGAGCATGGCGACCACGCACATGGCGATGGCGGCGGGGACCGAGAAGAGGCGCACGACGGCCCAGGCGCCCACGAAAAGCACCAGGCAGACGCCCATCATCCAGAAGTAGACGCGTCGTCGCCGTGCGTACACACCTTCAGAGTACGACCGGAACGCGACCGCCGACAGTCTCCGCGCGGGTGCCGCCCGGGCAGACCGAAGGGCCGTGCCTCAGGTCCCGGAAAGCGTCCAACCCCCCAGGAGGCACGGCCCCTCGGCCGTTCAGTGGTGCGGTGGTGTCACACCGCGATCACCTCGCGATCAGACCGCGATGGCGACCTCGGCGAGGCCACCCTTCTGGGCCACGACCTGACGGTCGGCGGTGCCGCCCGGGACCAGGGCGCGGACGGTCCAGGTGCCCTCGGCCGCGTAGAAGCGGAACTGGCCGGTGGCGGAGGTGGGGACCTCGGCCGTGAACTCGCCGGTGGAGTCGAGGAGACGGACGTAACCGGTGACGGGCTGGCCGTCCTTGGTCACGTAGCCCTGGATCGTGGTCTCACCGGGCTTGATCGTCGAGGCGTCGGGGCCGCCGGGCTGCGCTCCGCACATGTCAGGAATCCTTACGGTCGAAGAGGGGAGAAGGTCTTACTTGTTGGCGCCGAGCTCGATCGGCACGCCCACGAGGGAGCCGTACTCGGTCCACGAGCCGTCGTAGTTCTTGACGTTCTCGACACCGAGCAGCTCGTGCAGGACGAACCAGGTGAGCGCGGAGCGCTCGCCGATGCGGCAGTAGGCGATGGAGTCCTTCGCCAGGTCGACCTGCTCGTCGGCGTAGAGGGCCTTCAGCTCCTCGTCCGACTTGAAGGTGCCGTCGTCGTTGGCGTTCTTCGACCAGGGGATGTTGCGGGCGGACGGGACGTGGCCCGGACGCTGCGACTGCTCCTGCGGGAGGTGCGCCGGGGCGAGCAGCTTGCCGGAGAACTCGTCGGGCGAGCGCACGTCGACGAGGTTCTGGTTGCCGATCGCGGCCACGACGTCGTCGCGGAAGGCGCGGATCGAGGTGTCCTGGGCCTTGGCCTTGTACTGCGTGGCCGGGCGGTTCGGGACCTCGGAGCCGTCGACCAGGTCGCGGGAGTCGAGCTCCCACTTCTTGCGGCCGCCGTCGAGCAGCTTGACGTCCTGGTGGCCGTACAGCTTGAAGTACCAGTAGGCGTACGACGCGAACCAGTTGTTGTTGCCGCCGTACAGGACGACGGTGGTGTCGTTGGCGATGCCCTTGGCCGAGAGGAGCTTCTCGAAGCCCTCCTGGTCGATGAAGTCGCGGCGGACCGGGTCCTGGAGGTCCTTCGTCCAGTCGATCCGGATCGCGTTCTTGATGTGGTTCTTGTCGTACGCCGAGGTGTCCTCGTCGACCTCGACCAGGGCGACCTGCGGGTTGTCGAGGTTGGCCTCGACCCAGTCGGCGTCGACCAGGACGTCGCTGCGAGCCATGCTGTTTCTCCTCCGGGGCAGTGTGCGGCGGTGTCGTGCGGGGTGGTGCGGTGCGGGTACGCGTCGGTGCGCATGCGGCGTTTTCGGCTGCGTGCGGACGACGGCGTACGGCTGCGCAGGGGTGGCCCCGACATCACGTCGGAGGGCCTGAGGAAATACGGGGCGAGGTGCGCCCCGCTCAGACAGAGCGACAGAGCATGGCGGCGATGCGGCACAGGTCTACTGCCCGCCGCTTCGTGAGTTCCGCCTGTCGCTTCATGTCGACGATCGTAGGGACGGACAGGCGGCCGTGTCACCGGCGTGTCGTATTTTGAGACGCGATCGTCCGGCATTCGGGATGCGAAAAGGGTGCGGAACACCCCGGAGGGCCCGCCGACAGCGGGCTTGGCCATGGTTTCTACGGATCGGACGCGACTGTCTCAGAATGTGATCAGAAGGCCCTCGCCGACGATCCTGACGGCAGGCGGCCGGCGTCCTCCTGGCGCCCTGCCGGCGTCAGGACGCCTTCAGACGCCTGCAGACGCCTGCAGACGCCCTCAGCGCAGTCAGACGCAGTCAGGACGCCGTCAGGACCACGTTCTCGCCCGACACCGTCACCGCGAGGCCGTCCTCGCGCGGCTCCACCTTCGTCAGCCGCATGCCCGTCGGCAGCCCCTCGACCCGCCAGTCGAAGTCCGTGCGCGCCCGCACCAGCTTCTCCAGGCCGGGGATGCCCTCGCCAGGCACCTCGTCGGCCCGCACCCGGATGGTGTCGCCGCCCACCAGGGTCACCGTGGACGTCACCGTGCGGGTGAGGATCTGCCCCAGGAACCGCACCCCACCCGTCACCTTCAGCTTGCCGGTGCCCCCGTACGCGACCTTCGCGTCCTCGCCGGAGGCGGCGGCCAGGTCCGGGTACGAGGTCAGGGCCGTGCCGCTCGCGGTGCGGGCCCGCTCGATCGCGTAGTCGTCGTTCAGGGTGACGTCGTGCAGCGCGGCGGTCAGCTTGCCGATGCGCACCGGGTGGCCACCGGCGGTGGTACGGACGCCGGTCAGCGCCACGTCGACCTCGCCGAACCGCTTGTCCGCCACCTGGGTGAGGAACGGGAAGCCCTTGATGTCGACGTCCGTGGACTCGGCCCGCACGCTGCCGAGCCGCACCCCGTCGGCCGCCTCCGACTCCGCGTAGGCGGCGGCCAGCCGGTCCACGCCGACGAGGATTCCGCCGAGCACCACGGCAAGGATCAGCACCGTCCGCAGCGCTCGCATCGCCCACATCCTCCTCGTCAGCAGCAAAAAGGCCGGCAAAGACCCGGCCCTCCGACACGAAGATCGACGTGTCGGAGGGCCGGTCGGTTCCCCGGGGGCGTTTCGCGGGCCTACGCGAGCACCCGTCCCAGCAGGTACACGGCCGGCACCGCGGCCGTCAGCGGCAGCGCCACGCCCGCCGTCATGTGCACGAACCGCGACGGGTAGTCGTAGCTCGCCACCCGCAGGCCGACCAGCGCGCACACCCCCGCGCCCAGGCCGAGCAGCGCCCCGCCGGTGCCCAGGCCGGTGAAGCCGCCGGCCGCGATGCCGCCGCCCGCCGCGGCGAGCAGGGCCACGACGACCGACACGGGGCCGGGCAGCGGCACCGCCCGGGCGAGGACCGCGGCGGCCACGGCCACGGCACCAACAACCACGGCGTCCGGGTCGGCGCCGAGGTGCCCGGCGGCCAGGATCGCGAGCGCCGACGACACGACCGTCGCCATCAGGCCGTACATCCGCTCGTCCGGATCGGCGTGGCTGCGCAGCTGCAGCACCAGCGTCAGCAGGACCCACACGCCGAGCGTCCCGATGATCGCGCCCGGCGCGTGCTCCCGGCCGACCGCGAGCAGCGCCGCGTCCGCGACGACACCGCCGAGGAACGCGAGCGCGATGCCCTGCCGGGCCGGCCACATGCCGTTGAGCCGGAACCAGCCGGCGGCGGTGAGCGCCTGCAGCAGGAGCAGCGGGACGAGCAGCGCGTACGAGCCGAACGCCGCGCCGCCCGCGAGCAGCACGCCGAGCACCGCCGTCAGCGCGGCCGGCTGCATCCCGGGCTCGATGATCGGCGACCGGCCCTCGGCGCGGGCGCGCTGGGCATCGGTGACCCGGGCGGTGCCGGACGTGGTGGGGACGGAGTACTCGGCGGCGGACGCGAGAACGGAAGCCGGGGCGGCGGGCGCGGCGACGGAAGCCGGGGCAGCGGGAGCCGGGGTCTCGTACGACGCCTGCGGGGCCGGGGCAGAGACGTCGTACGCCTGCGGGGCCTGGGACTCGTACGACGCCTGCGGGGCCGCGACGGGGACCTCGTACGCCTGCGGGGCCTGGGGCTCGTACGACGCCTGCGGGGCCGCGGCAGGAACCTCGTACGCCTGCGGGGCCGGAGCAGAGACCTCGTACGCCTGCCGGGCCGCGGCGGGGGCCTCGTACGCCTGCGGGGCCGCGGCAGGAACCTCGTACGCCTGCGGGGCCGGAGCAGAGACCTCGTACGCCTGCCGGGCCGCGGCGGGGGCCTCGTAGGCGGCCGGGGCCTCGGGCGGCAGCGGGTGGCCGCCGGTCACCGGCTGCGGCGCGTAGTCGTACTGGCCCTGCGGCGGCGGATACGCGTTGTCGTTCTCGCTGTCGTACGACGCCGGGGCCTGCGGCTGCACCGTCGGCTGGTACTGCGTGTCCCAGGTCTGGCCCTGCCACGTCTGAGTGACCTCGGGGTCATAGGACTGACCGGTCTGGGACCCGGCCCGGGGGTCGTACGGGTACTGCTGATCACTGCTCATGCTGTCGGTTCACCCTCCTGCGAACGGGGGGAGCACCTCGACCGTGCCGCCCTCGGCCAGCCGTACCGTCTCATGCGCGCGGGTCCCGACGGGATCGCCGTCGATCAGGAACGAGCAACGCAGGAGGACCCGGGCCAGCTCGCCGGGGTGCCGCTCGCGGGCGGCGTCGAGCGCCTCCGCGAGGGTGTCGGCCGCGTACGGCTCCTCGGCGACTCCGGCGGCGGCCTTCGCCGCGGCCCAGTAGCGGATGGTTCCCGCTGCCATGACGGCGCTCCCTTCGTTCGTGTGCGCGCCGCCCCCCATGATGGGCTATGGCCGGGCGAGCCAGGTCCCGAGGCGCCCCAGCAGCTCGTCGCCGGCCGCGTTCTCGGCGTGGCCCATGCCCCGCTCCAGCCACAGCTCGGCCGGGGCGCCGGCCCGCTCGGCCGCGGCGGCCAGCATCCGGGGGTGGTCGACGGGGAAGTACGGGTCGCGGTCGCCGTGCACGATCAGCAGCGGCGTCGGCGCGATCAGCGGCACCGCCTCGACCGGCGAGAGCGGCACCGGGTCCCAGTCCCTGGTGTCGATCCTGGTCCCGAGCCCGTAGCGCCCGACGACCCGGCCGAGCGGCCGGGTGACCACCCAGTGGACGCGGCGCATCGGGGGCGTGCCCCGGTAGTACCAACGGGCGGGAGCGGACACGGCGGCCACCGCGTCCGTGCGGGCGTCCGCCTCCTTCGCGATCGCCGCGTGCCGCAGCACCACCGAGCCGCCCATCGAGAAGCCGACCGTCACCACGCGCCGGTGGCCGAGCTCGCGCGCCCAGCGGACGGCGGCGGACAGGTCGAGGACCTCGCGGTCGCCGACGGTGGAGCGGCCGCCGGAGCCGCCGTGGCCGCGGAAGGAGAAGGAGACGACGGCGGCGTGGCCGCGGAAGGCGGCGACGGCGCGGCGGAGCGCGGGGCGGTCGACCGAGCCGGTGAACCCGTGCGCCACGACGACGGCCGTATCGGTGACACTTGCGGTGGAGGGTTCGTAAACCGCCTCGATCCGGACACCGTCATCGGTACGGAGATCGGTACGAAGATACGTACGAAGGTCCGTACGGATCCGCGTACCGCCGGGATCCGCGCGCGGACCGGTGGGCAGGTCGGCGTGGCGGGTGTCCTCCAGAGGGCCGGAAGTGATCTGAGAAACATCCACCATGTGAAATTGCCCCTCTGCCTCGGAACTCATGTCGGCTATTGTGCTGGCAGAGGATCCGGGCACCGCAGCCCCCGGGTCCTTTTGTGTTTTCCGACCGTTGTTACGGACAGGTGAACAAAAGCTCTCGGGTCGCGAGGGCCGAGGAGGAACCGACGTCATGGACGATCCGACGATTCAGGCAGGAGGGGCGCGATGAGTTCCCTGCTGCTCCTGACCAACGCCCTCCAGCCGTCGGCCGAGGTGCTGCCCGCGCTCGGTCTGCTGCTGCACAACGTGCGCGTGGCCCCCGCCGAGGGCCCGGCCCTGGTGGACACCCCGGGCGCCGACGTGATTCTCGTGGACGGGCGGCGCGATCTGCCGCAGATCCGCTCGCTCTGCCAGCTGCTGCGCTCCACGGGCCCCGGCTGTCCGCTCATCCTGGTCGTGACGGAGGGCGGGCTCGCGGCCGTCACCGCCGACTGGGGCATCGACGACGTGCTGCTCGACACCGCCGGGCCGGCCGAGGTCGAGGCGCGGCTGCGGCTGGCCATGGGCCGGCAGCAGATCACCGTCGACGACTCCCCGATGGAGATCCGCAACGGCGACCTGTCGGTGGACGAGGCCACCTACAGCGCCAAGCTGAAGGGCCGGGTCCTGGACCTGACCTTCAAGGAGTTCGAGCTGCTCAAGTACCTCGCCCAGCACCCGGGCCGGGTCTTCACCCGGGCCCAGCTGCTCCAGGAGGTCTGGGGCTACGACTACTTCGGCGGCACCCGAACGGTCGATGTGCACGTACGGCGGCTGCGGGCGAAGCTCGGCGTCGAGCACGAGTCGCTGATCGGCACCGTACGGAACGTCGGCTACCGCTTCGTGACGCCCGAGAAGCCGGACCGGACGGACCGGGCGGACAGGACGGACAGGGCCGACGGCCGGGCCGACGGCCGTTCGGGGTCGGGCGCGAGGCCGGGCTCCGGGCCCGGCTCGGGATCCGGTGCCGGGTCCGGCTCGGGATCCGATTCCGGGTCCGGCTCGGGGGCGAAGGCGGAGGCGCGCGTCAAGGACGGCGCGCGGGAGCTCACTCCGGCGGAGGACCGTTAACGTGGCGTATGCCACAGCGCGACCTGCCGGTAGCTAGGTCACCCCGCGTAGACTTCCGCGCGTGGCCAAGGTGACGCGGGATGACGTGGCGCGACTGGCGGGTACTTCCACCGCGGTCGTGAGTTACGTGATCAACAACGGACCCCGGCCGGTCGCCCCGGCCACGCGCGAGCGTGTCCTCGCAGCGATCAAGGAACTGGGCTACCGGCCCGACCGGGTGGCCCAGGCCATGGCGTCCCGCCGCACCGACCTCATAGGCATGGTCGTCCCGGACGCCCGCCAGCCCTTCTTCGCGGAGATGGCGCACGCGGTCGAGCAGGCCGCCGCCGAGCGCGGAAAGATGGTCCTGGTCGGCAACTCCGACTACCGCACCGAGCGCGAGATCCACTACCTGCGCGCCTTCCTCGGCATGCGGGTCTCCGGGCTGATCCTGGTCAGCCAGGGCATGAGCGAGCAGGCCGCGAGCGAGATCGAGGCCTGGGACGCGCGCGTGGTGCTGCTGCACGAGCGGCCCGAGGCGATCGACGACGTCGCCGTCGTCACGGACGACATCGGCGGCGCCCAGCTCGCCACCCGGCACCTCCTGGAGCACGGCCACGAGTACGTGGCCTGCATGGGCGGCATCCCCAACACCCCGGCCGTCGGCGACCCGGTCGCCGACCACGAGGAAGGCTGGCGGCGGGCCATGCTGGAGGCGGGCCGCTCGGTCGAGGGCCGGCTCTTCCAGGCCCCGTACAACCGCTACGACGCCTACAAGGTCGCGCTGGAGGTCCTGTCCGGCCCGGACCGGCCGCCGGCCATCTTCTGCTCGACGGACGACCAGGCCCTCGGCGTGCTGCGGGCCGCCCGCGAGCTGCGCATCGACGTGCCGACGGAGCTCGCTGTGGCGGGCTTCGACGACGTCAAGGAGGCGGCGCTCGCCGATCCGCCGCTGACCACGGTCTACTCGGACCGCCCGGCGATGGCGCGCGCGGCGGTGGACCTGGTCCTCGACGACTCGCTGCGGGTGGCGGGCTCGCGCCGCGAGCGGGTGAAGCAGTTCCCGTCGGCGCTGATCGTGCGCCGGTCCTGCGGCTGCGCGCACTGACGCGTCCGTACGCCACCTGGGTCTTTATTTCGGGCATACAGGCTTCTGTCGGGCTTCTCACCCCGTCCTCAGACGGTTCTCATGTACGGCTCCGAGAGTCGTAGCCATGACGGACAACCAGGAGCCCCAGCCGCAGCAGCAGCCGTACTACCCGCCGCCGCCCCCGTACGACCCGGCCCAGCCGTTCCAGCCGGAGCCCGGCACCACCGTCTGGCCCGCGGGCGGGCATCTGCCGCCCACCGCTCCCCCGACCCCCACCCCGGCCCCGGCCCCCGCACCGCGCCGCCGCCGCGCCAAGCGCGGCGTCGGTCTGCTCACGGCCGTGGCCATCGCCGCGGCCGCCGTCGGCGGCGGCACGGCGACGCTCGTCGAGCGCTGGATGTCCGACGGCACCCCGACCGCCTCCGCGGCGAGCAGTGTGAGCGGGACGAACGTGTCGGCGGGCAGCAAGGGCACGGTCGCCGGCGTCGCGCAGGCCGTCTCGCCCTCCATCGTGGAAATCTCGGCGAGCTCCGGCGCGGGCAAGTCCACCGGCTCCGGCGTGATCATCACCTCCGACGGCGAGATCATCACCAACAACCACGTCATCGCCGGCGCCTCCTCGATCAGCGTGCAGCTCAGCGACGGCAAGACGTACGACGCCAGGGTCGTCGGCACCGACCCCGACAAAGACCTCGCACTGATCAAGCTGGAGGGCGCCTCCGGCCTCAAGGCCGCCGCCCTCGGCGACTCGTCCAGGATCCAGGTCGGCGACCAGGTCGTGGCCATCGGCTCGCCCGAGGGCCTGACCGGCACCGTCACCAGCGGCATCGTCTCCGCGCTGAACCGCGACGTGACCGTCGCGAAGGAGGACGGCGGCGGCCAGGACGGCGGCGGCCAGGGGCAGCAGTACGACCCCCGGCAGGGCTGGCCGTTCGAGTTCGGCGGGCAGCAGTTCAACGGCGACACGGGCTCGTCGAAGACCACCTACAAGGCGATCCAGACCGACGCCTCCCTCAATCCCGGGAATTCCGGCGGCGCGCTGATCAATATGAACGGCGAGATCATCGGAATCAATTCGGCCATGTATTCGCCCAGTTCCTCGGCCGGTTCGAGCAGCTCGGCGGGGAGCGTCGGGCTCGGATTCGCGATCCCGGTGAACACCCTCAAGGCCGACCTGGACCAGCTGCGCGCGGGCGGCTCGAACTGAACACGCTCGAACTGAACACGTGGGACGCTGACCCCATGAGTGGCATGAGTGGCCAGCAGCATGATGACGAGCGCATCCTCATCGTCGACGACGAGCCCGCCGTCCGCGAGGCCCTGCGCCGGTCCCTCGCCTTCGAGGGGTACGGGACGCAGGACGCCGTCGACGGGCTCGACGCGCTCGCCAAGCTGGAGTCGTACGACCCCGATCTCGTCGTCCTCGACGTGCAGATGCCGCGCATGGACGGCCTCACCGCCGCCCGCCGGATCCGCGCGTCCGGGTCGACCGTGCCGATCCTGATGCTGACCGCCCGCGACACCGTCGGCGACCGGGTCACCGGCCTCGACGCGGGCGCGGACGACTACCTCGTGAAGCCGTTCGAGCTCGACGAGCTGTTCGCGCGGATCCGGGCACTGCTGCGGCGCAGCTCGTACGCGGCGCAGCAGCGGCAGCCGGCGGACGACGCCGCGGCCGGCGACGTGATGTCGTTCGAGGACCTGCGGATGGACCTGGCCACCCGGGAGGTGACGCGGGGCGGGCGCCGGGTGGAGCTGACCCGTACCGAGTTCACGCTCCTGGAGATGTTCCTGGCGCACCCGCGGCAGGTGCTCACCCGCGAGCAGATCCTCAAGGCGGTGTGGGGCTTCGACTTCGAGCCCAGCTCGAACTCCCTGGACGTGTACGTGATGTACCTGCGGCGCAAGACGGAGGCGGGCGGCGAGCCGCGCCTCGTCCACACGGTGCGCGGCGTCGGCTACGTACTCCGAGGCGGGGCCGGCGGGACCGGCGGCGACGGCGGGACCGGTGGAGTCGGCGGGGCCGGCGGGGCCGGCGGCGAGAGCGGGACCGGCGGGGGCTCGGAGTGACCGTGCCCCACCCGGTCGCCTGGTTCCGGTCCCGGCCGCTGCGCTCCCGGCTCGCGCTGCTGACCGCGCTCGCGGTGGCGGTCGCGGTGGCCGCGGTCTCGCTGGCCTGCTGGTTCGTGACCCGGGCGCAGCTGGAGAGCGAGCTGGACTCGTCCCTGCGCGGCAGCAAGGTCGACAACACGTATCTGAACCTGGTGCTCGGCGGCTGCCGCACCGACACCCGGGTGCCGCCCCTGCCCCCGTACACCGTGCAGATCGTCCTGGCCGACGGCACCGTCTGCACCTCGGGCAAGGCCCCGATCCCGGCGCAGGACGTGGACGTGGCCGTGGCGCAGGGGCTGCTCACGGACACGCTGCACACGACGAAGGACGACGACGGCCGCGAGATGCGGGTCTACACGTACGACCAGCCGGGCCGCATCGGCATGGCGGTGTCGTTGGCCCGGCCGCTGTCCGAGGTCGACAACTCGATGAACACGCTGGCCTGGGTGCTGCTCGTCGTCTCCGGCATCGGGGTCGTCGGCGCGGGCGCGGCCGGCCTGTGGGTGGCGCGGACCGGGCTCGCGCCGGTGGACCGGCTGACGGGCGCGGTCGAGCACGTGGCGGCGACCGAGGACCTGACCGTGCGGATCCCGGTGGAGGGCGAGGACGAGATCGCCCGGCTGTCCCGGTCCTTCAACGCGATGACGGCGGCGCTCGCCACCTCCCGGGACCGGCAGGCCCGGCTGATCGCCGACGCCGGCCACGAGCTGCGCACGCCGCTGACCTCGCTGCGCACCAACATCGAGCTGCTCGCGCGGAGCGAGCAGACGGGCCGGGCACTGCCGCCGGACGACCGGCGGGCCCTGATGGCCTCGGTGAAGGCCCAGATGACGGAGCTGGCGTCGCTGATCGGCGACCTCCAGGAACTCGCCCGTCCCGAGGCCGCCGCGCCCGGCCCGCTGGAGGTCGTGGCGCTGCACACCATCCTCCGCTCGGCCCTCGACCGGGCCCGGCTGCGCGGCCCCGAGCTGACCTTCGAGACGGACCTCGCGCCCTGGTACGTACGGGCGGAGCCGGCCGCGCTGGAGCGGGCGCTGGTCAACGTCCTGGACAACGCGGTGAAGTTCTCGCCGGAGCGCGGGACGGTCGAGGTGCGGCTGATGCGCGGCGAGCTGACCGTGCGCGACCACGGCCCGGGCATCGCGGCCGACGAGCTCCCGCACGTCTTCGACCGCTTCTGGCGCTCCCCGTCGGCCCGCAGCCTGCCGGGCTCGGGCCTCGGCCTGTCGATCGTCGCCCGCACGGTCGGCCAGGCGGGCGGCACGGTGGCGCTGACCCCGGCGGAGGGCGGCGGCACGGTGGCGACGGTCACGCTCCCGGGCGCACCGACACCGCCGCCGGAGGCGGCTGCCTGACCAGGCCGTCAGTTGTGCCGGACGAGCGCCTCCACGAGCCCCGCGTTGGTGTTGGGGAAGTCGAGCGGGACGATGCCGAGGCCCCGCCAGGCGGTCGCCTCGGCGCTGTCGAGGAGGGTGTGGACCTGGGGGTTGAGGCGGTCGGCGTTCCAGCGCGGCGGGAGGCCGGCGGCGGTGGAGACGAAGTTGACGTAGAACGGGCCCGGTTGGGCGGCGGCCTTGCGGAACTGGGCCTGGACCTTGGGCCACTTGGCGAAGGGCTCGGCCTGGTAGTCGTCCTGGACGTCGAAGTAGGCGCTGTCGGCCCAGCGCAGCCCCGGCAGCCCGGCGTTGTCGGCGAGCAGGACGACCCGGCCGCGGGACTCGCCGAGGGTCGGGACGCCGGAGCCGATGCGGAAGAGCGGGCGCCAGCCGCGGTTGTCGAGGTAGTCGTCGAAGATCGCGCGGAAGGTGGCGTCGGACTCGGTCGAGTACTCCTGCTTGACCCGCATGAGGACGGTCTCGGTGGGGTGCGCGGCGAGGAAGTCCCAGCAGGCGCCGAGGACGTCGCCGAACATCAGGTTCTGGTAGTACGCCCCGTGGTGGATGGCGAACGAGCCGCCGGTCACCCGGCACCGTACGTCGAGGAAGCGGATGCCGCTGTCGAGCTGCTGGGCGATGGTGGTGTTCTGGCACTCGGTCCACAGCCCGCCGTAGCGGGCGCCGGAGTCGTGGGTACCGGGGATCGTGAGCCTCTGGAGCGGGGTGGGGTCGCCGTGGGCGGCCATCCAGTCCTGAACGGCTGCCGCGCGCGCGGAAGGGGCGCCCAGGAACAGGGCGGCACCGGCCGCGCCGGCGCCCGCGAGAAAGCGTCGTCGGTCCATGGCCCGCACTATGACAGCGCTTGACGTGCCCCTGCCAGAGTCGTGCAACGACTTCCTACCGGCGAGTATCCGGACCGATCCGCTCCGGACCGATCCGCTCCGCATCAATCGACTCCGGGTCGATCCGCTCCGCCAGCGCCCGCAGCCCGATCGCCAGCTCCCGTGCGTCCGGCGCCGCCTGAGGATCAGTCAGCCACTGGATCATCACCCCGCTGAGCAGCGCCATGTGGACCGAGCCGAGCGTCCGCACGTCCTCCTCGGCGACCTCCTCCTCCGGTACGCCCCTGAGCTGCGCGGCCGTCCCGCGGCGCCCCTCGCGCTGACCGGCCGCGAGCAGCGCGAGCAACTCGGGCGAGCTCTGCGCGTGCACGAACGCCTCGACGCTCGCGAGCCAGAGCCAGCGCTGCTCCCCGAACGAGCGGATCTTGCCGGCCCACAGCTCCTCGAAGCCGCCGCCCGCCCCGCCGAACTCCTCGCCCCACTCCTCCATGGCCGCGAAGAGCGCCTGGTTGAGCAGGGCCTCACGGGAGCCGAAGTGGTAGCCGATTGCGGCCATGGAGACGCCGGAGGCGGTGGCGATGTCGCGGACGGTGGTGCGCAGATACCCCTTCTCCTCCAGGCAGCGCCTGGCTCCGGCCAGCAGTTTCTCGCGGTTTCCCATGCGGGGATGGTACGGCGGGATGCACCGGGGCCCGGACTTTGGGCAAGCGATCTATACATTTGTCTTGCGCGCTTGCCCAAACCCTGCGTACAGTCAGGCCATCGCCGCCGAGAAGCGGAAAGCTGGCAAGCCGACAGGCGAACCGGCCGACAACCCAAGGAGCCCGACATGCGCAAGGAACTCACCACCGCCGACGGCCGCACGCTCTCCTACCTGGACTTCACCCCCGACAGCACCGGCCGCCCCCTGCTCGCCCTGCACGGCCACCTCTCCGAGGGCGCCTCCTTCGCGCACCTCGCCGAGGCCCTCGGTCCCGAGTGGCGGGTCGTCGCCCTCGACCAGCGCGGCCACGGCGACTCCGATCGCGCCGGCGACTACCGCCGTGAGGGCTACGTCTCCGACGCGCTGGCCCTCCTCGACCACCTGGGCCTGGACCGGGTCGCCCTCGTCGGCCACTCGCTCGGCGCGATCAACGCGTACCACCTGGCCGCCGCACAGCCCGAGCGGTTCATCGGCCTCGTCTCCGTCGACACCGCGGCCCATCTCCCGGAGAC
The DNA here is from genome assembly GCF_044768205.1 of Streptomyces sp. NPDC101160. NCBI lineage: Bacteria > Bacillati > Actinomycetota > Actinomycetes > Kitasatosporales > Streptomycetaceae > Streptomyces > Streptomyces sp. NPDC101160. The sequence continues at coordinate 286,573 of NZ_JBIWPJ010000011.1, forward strand.
CGGCACCAGCCCGCTCGCCTTCGTCCTCGGCTTCCCCTACACCGCGCCCACCCGCGAGGAACTCACCGCCGCCTGCGGCCCCGTCGGCCCGATGATCGCCCCGGCCCTGCGCCCCCACCCGGAAGGCTGGCGGCTCCCGTTCCACCCCCAGGACACCGTCGACTCCGAGACCCTCGTCCACGGCGACCACCGCCCCGCCTGGATCGCCTCCCCCTGCCCCGCCCTCGTCGTCCACGGCACCGCCAGCCAGGTCCTCAGCGCCGCCCACGCCCAAGAGATGACGACCACCCGCCCCCGCACCACCCTGGTCGAGCTCGACACCGACCACTTCGTGCAGCTGAAGGACCCGCGGGGCTTCGAGAAGGCGGTCGGGGACTTCCTGGCCGCGCTGTGAGGGGCACTCCGACCACGCCTCGGACACGCCGAAGGGCGGCACTCCGTCGAAACGATGTGCCGCCCCACTGCTCTCTGTTCTGTTACTTCGTGTAGTAGCCGAACGCGTCCACGATCACGTCGATCAGACCCGCGCGGTTGTAGATGTCGATCGAGCCCTTGCTCGACATCTTGACCACGACCTGGTTCGCCACCGTCGCACCCGGCACGGGGTTCAGGTTCGACATCGTCGGACGGGACGTCAGGGCCGACAGATCCGGGTGGACCGTCAGGTACGTCGGGGACGTGGCGTTCGTGCCCGCGACGTTGAGGACCAGGGCGGTCGCGCCGGACGCCGGGACACCGCCGTAGCCGGCCACGGGCAGGGTGCCGTAGTAGTCGCCGGGGATCTTCCCGTCGGTGCCGTAGTCACGGCTGTCGAGGAGCCGGACCGGCCACAGCGGCATGAAGCGGTCTCCCTGGCCGGCCACGTTGGTGAAGTAGCCGGCCACGTCGCCGAGCAGGTCGACGGAGCCGCTGTGGTTGTACAGCGTCACCTTGCCGTTCTTCACCGGAACCGTCACCAGGCCGGCCACCGCCTGGTTGGCGACCATGTTCAGGTTCGAGGTCGCGGGCCGGGTCGTCCCATACGGGTAGACGGACACGTAGGTCGAGGACGTCGGCCTGGTCGCGGTCACGTTCATGACGACCGCGGTCACACCGGTCGACGGGACCCCGCCACGGCCGGCGATCTGGAGGTTGACGGTCTTGCCCGCGCCCAGCTTGGCCTTCGGCGCGCCGACACCCGCCAGGGTGTTGAGGATTCGGGCGGGGGTCACCGCCTTGAAGCGGTCACCGGCGCCGTCGAGCGTGTAGTAGCCGGACACGTCCACGAGCAGATCGGCCGAGCCCCACGCGTTGTACAGCGTGACCTTGCCGTCCCGGCTGACCGGCACGGTCACCTGGTTCGGGACGCTGCGGCCCTTCGGCACGTTCAGGTTGGAGACCAGCGGACGGGCCGTCCCGTACGGGTAGACCGCGACCCAGGTGCTGCTGGTCGGGTTGGTGACCGTCACGTTCAGGACGACCGCCGACACGCCGGTCGCGGCGACTCCGCCGCGCCCGGTGACCTGGAGGTTCACCGTGCCGCCCTGGCCGACCTTGGCCTTGGGCGCGCCGACACCGGCGATGGTGTTGAGGATCCGGGCCGGGGCCACGGGACGGAAGGTGGAGATGCCGTCGTGCGTCACGTACACCGTGCCGGTGGTGCGCAGCGCGGCGCCGGAGCCGTCGACGGACGGGGCGGTCAGCTCCCAGCTGTAACCGCCGTCGGGGACCACGGCGCCGTTCCCGTTCTTGGCGTCCCACGCGGTCTCGACCAGTCCGCGGGTCTGCAGCCCGGTCTTGGTGCGCACCACGGCACCGGTCCTGTCCTTGACCGTCAGCGTCCAGGACGCGACCGGCTTGGACAGCCACCACGAGCCGGTCCAGGCGGAGCCGCCGTCGAGGTTGATGATGTCGGAGGGCACGACGGAGTCGACGACGGACACCGGCGAGGTGGGCACGCCGCTCGGGACGACGTGGGTGCGCGACTGGTTGTCGACGAACACGGTGTTGCCGCCGAAGCGGTCCACGCTCCAGCCGGTCTCCGGCATGGCGTCCGGCAGGGTGCCGAGGTCGCGGGCCGCGCCGCCGCCGCGCAGCGGCGTCAGGGCCAGCACGTCGCCCTTGGTGTACGAGACGAAGCCGTCGCCGAGACGCGCCGCGCCGTGCGCGGGCAGAGCCGTGTTGACCTGGGTCGCGGTGTTGAGGACACCGGACTTCGTGTCGCACTTCCAGTAGAGGTCGGCGCCGACGGACTGGACGTCCTTCAGGACGCAGTCGGCGACGGTGACCGTACGGACCGTGGCACCGGTGCGGACGTCGATCGCGGCGACGGCGCCGGCGGTGCCGGTCGCGGCCCACAGCGTGGGGCCGTTGATCGCGGTCGGGCCGGTGCCGAGGTTCCGGGTGAAGACGGACTTCAGGGTGTCCAGGTCGAAGACCCGGCGCTCACCGGTCGTCAGGCGGTACGAGGCGTAGTGGCCGGACGCCTCCAGGTCGCCCCCGACGGAACCGGCCGACAGGGCGGTGCCGGGCAGCGAGGCGCCGTCGGCGAGGACGGACAGCGAGGTGCCGGTCTGACGGACGACGCGGCCGTCGCCGGTGGGCACCTCCCAGGAGGTGTCGAGCTTGTCGTCCGTGCCGTGGTCGACCCGGTCGCCCGCGACGAGCGGCCCGCCGGCCTTCATCTCGATCGAGCGCAGCCGGTACTCGCCCGACGGGACCTGGTCGAGGGTGCGCAGGACGCCCTGAGCGGCGGCGATCCGGTGCGTCATGGTGCGGTTGCCCGGGACGACGGCGACCTTGGCGGCCGCGAACGCGTCGTCGGCGCCCGCCCGCAGGCGGTAGACGACGTGCTCGACGTCATAGCCCTTGACGACGGCGAGCAGGTCGCCGCCCAGCAGGTACGGGTCCCCGACGACGCCGTCGAGCACCGTCTTCTGGTCGCCGCCCGCGAAGGCGCGGGAGAGCAGCTTCCGCTCGGTACCCGAGGTGAGGCTCAGGACCTGGTCGCCCTGGACGCGGACCGGGGCGTCGGAGCCGGTCCAGTCGGTCTCGCGGGCGGGCGTGGTGAAGTCGCCCTTGAGGTCCCAGACCTGAAGCTTGCCGGCGTCCGTGACGCGGAGCAGGGTGTCGCCGTCGACGACCGAGGACTTGGCGTGGTCGAGGGGGACCAGCTTCGGCGTGGCGCCGGACAGGTCGACCCACGCGCGGGCCTCTTCCTCGTCGCTGTTGACGTTGTACTGCACCTGGAAGCCGTGGGAGTTGGCGCCCAGGAACACGAAGTCGAAGGCGCGGTCCTGAAGGCCGCCGACCGGCACGTCCTGCACGGTGCCGCTGACGAGCGAGACCGCGTGCAGGCCGCCGCCGATGCTCTCGCCCGCGGTGATGACCGTGCGGCCGACCAGGCCGAGGACCGTCTGGCCCGCGGCGAGCTGGACGGTCTCCTCGGCGCCGCCGGCGGCGTCCTGGAGCACGACCTTGTTCGTCGACCGGTACCGGCGGGCGACGGTGTCGTCGGTGCCGTTGGTGAAGACGTTCGTGGCGCCCTGGGCGTTGAACGTCCTGTCGCTGCCGTCGGCGTACGAGAACCAGCGGTAGAGGCCGTCCTTGCCGTCACCCTGGAGGAAGCCGGTGGCGCCGGTCCGGACGACCGCGGCGTCCGCGGCCACTGCCTCCTCCGCCGGGATCACCAGCTCGGCCGGCGCGTCGGCCGTCTCGGCCGCGTACGAAACGCCGGCGACGGCCGGCGTCAGAGAGATCAGTACCGCGGTCGCCGCGGCCAGTGAGAGGGCGCTGCTGCGCCGCTTGCCCCACCCCGTGTGCATCAAATCGAACCCCTCCCCAGAGACCCAAGTGGGCTGAGGGTAACAGGGCTTCGAATGCGTTCAAAACGAGATTCGGATCGAGTTCCGGTACGCGAAAAGGGGTGGCCCCCGCCGAAGCGGAGGCCACCCCTCCCTGTCTGTCCTGTCCGTCCCGTCCGAGCGACTACTGCTTGACCGTGATCCGGTCCGCCGCCGGCACCTGCAGCGGCGCCGCCGCCGAGGAGTGCGCGGACAGGTAGGCGTTGAAGACGTCCAGGTCGGAGGCGCCGACCAGCTTGTGGGTGCCGGTGGCGAGGGCCGCGAAGCCGTCGCCGCCGCCCGCGAGGAACTCGTTCATCGCGACGCGGTAGCTCTTCGCCGGGTCGATCGGCTCGCCGTTCAGCTTGATGGTGCCGTCGACGACGCGGTCCGCGCCCGACTTCGTCATGTCCAGCGTGTAGGTGAGGCCCTTCGACACCTGGAGGATCTTCACCGCGTTCAGGTTCGATCCGCTGACCTGCTGCTTGAGCGCCGCGATCAGGTTGGCGCCGGACAGGTCGACCACGTTCATCATGTTGGTGAACGGCTGCACGGTGAAGGACTCGCCGTAGGTCACCACGCCGTCGCCCTCGGCGCCGGACTGCTTGTAGACGAGGTCGGCGCGGATGCCGCCCGGGTTCATCAGGGCCAGCTGCGCGCCGCCCTTGTCGGCCGGGGCGAGGCCCTCCAGCTGGGCGTCGGCGATCAGGTCGCCGAGGGGCTTCTCGTACGCCGTGGAGCCGCGGCCGTTGATGTCGGCGGCGATGTAGCCCTGCGGCCGGTTGGCGACCGGGGCCGCGAGCTGCTTCCACTCGGCGATGAGCTGGGTGATGTCCTCGGCCTTCGGGACGTCACGGCTGACGACGTGGTTCGCCGAGGCGACCGCGGTGCGGACGATGTCCTTCGTGCGGCGGTCGTACGTCAGCGTGGTGTCCGTGTAGAGCTTGCCGAACGAGGACGCCGAGGTGACCAGGCGCGGCCGGCCCGCCGGGTCGGGGATGGTGCACACGTACGCCTGGTGGGTGTGGCCGGTGACCAGCGCGTCGACCTGGGGGTCGATGTTCTTGGCGATGTCGACGATCGCGCCGGAGACGCCCTCGCCCTCACCGTCGCCGTCACCGTCGCAGTTGTAGTTGTACGCGGACGAGGCCGGCATGCCGCCCTCGTGGATCAGGGCGACGATGGACTTGACGCCCTGCCGCTCCAGGATCTTCGTGTACTTGTTGATCGTCTCGACCTCGTCGCCGAACTTCAGGCCCTTGACGCCCTCGGCGGTGACGACGTTCGGGGTGCCCTTCAGGGTCACGCCGATGAAGCCGATGCGGACGCCGTCCTTCTCCCAGACGAAGGTCGGGTCGAGGATCGGCTTGCCGGTCTTCTCGTCCGTCACGTTGGCCGCGAGGTACGGGAAGTCGGCGCCCTTGAACTCCTTGCCGTCCACGTAGCAGCCGGCGGTCGGGTGACAGCCGCCGTTCTGCATCCGGGCCAGCTCGAGGGCGCCCTCGTCGAACTCGTGGTTGCCGACCGAGGTGACGTCCAGGTCCAGGTCGTTCATCGCCTGGATGGTCGGCTCGTCGTGGAAGAGACCGGAGAGCAGCGGCGAGGCGCCGATCAGGTCACCGGCGGCGGCCGTGATGGAGTAACGATTCCCCTGACGGGCCTGGCGCAGGTGCGTCGCCAGGTACTCGACACCGCCCGCGTCGATCTTCTCGGTGGTGCCGTCCGGCTTCACCCGGGTGACCTGGCCGGACGAACCGGCCGGCGGCTCCAGGTTGCCGTGCAGGTCGTTGAAGGAGAGCAGCTGGACGTCGACCATCCGCCCCCAGCCCTTGCCGTTGGTGCCCCCGTACGCGGCGGCGTCGGCCCCGCTGTCCTGCGAGGCACCGGCCGGCATCGCCGCGACCAGCGCGCCGACGGTGGCGAGCCCCGCCCCGAGGGCGAGTATCCGCCGCCCCGCCTTGTTGTTCTTCCGCGTCGCTGCCATCTCTCCCCAGTTCCCTGAACGACTCCGGTCCTGCCCGCGCAGCCTAGAGTCAACGCGCGTAGCGCAACAGGGGTAAATGGTCACGAGGTGGTTGCGCCCGGCCGTCCGTCGCCCCGCCCGCGGCCCCGCCACCTGCCCGCGGCGGCCCGCCCACCGGCTCGGCGGCCCCGGCCATCTGACAGTGTCGGTTTGATCTCCCACGGGGCGGGACACGCCCGCCGTAGGCTCATAGCCATGACTTCTGACACGGCGCCGGCCCTCGAACCCGGTCGGCAGATCCACACCTACGACGAGCTGAGCCCCGAACAGGTGACGGACGTCCTCGACCTGCTCGCGGCTGCCGACCGGGCAGACGGCGTGCACGCCGTGTCCGAGCAGGGGCGGCTCTACCTGCGCCACGGCAAGCGGGAGGGCGTCCGCCACTTCCTCCTGACCGTCGGCTCGAACCTCTACGGTTACGCCCAGCTGGAGGAGACCGACCCGGTCGAGGCCCCCGCCGCCGAGCTGGTCGTGCACCCGGGGCACCGTGGCCGCGGGCACGGGCGGGCGCTCGGCACGGCGCTGCTCGACGCGACCGGCAAGCGGCTGCGGGTGTGGGCGCACGGCGGCAAGCCGGCCGCCCGGCACCTGGCCCAGGTGCTCGGCCTGACCCTGTTCCGCGAACTGCGCCAGCTGCGCCGGTCCTTGGTGCCCCTCGACATCCCTGAGCCGGTCCTGCCGGCGGGCGTCACCGTCCGCACCTTCGTACCCGGCCAGGACGACACGGCCTGGCTCGCCGTGAACGCGACCGCGTTCGCCCACCACCCGGAGCAGGGCTCGATCACCCAGCGGGACCTGGACGACCGGATGGCGGAGCCGTGGTTCGACCCGAAGGGCTTCTTCCTCGCGGAGCAGGAGGGCCGGCTCGTCGGATTCCACTGGACGAAGGTGCACGCCGAGGAACAGCTCGGCGAGGTGTACGTGGTCGGCGTGCTGCCGGAGGCCCAGGGCGGCGGCCTCGGCAAGGCGCTCACCGCGACGGGCCTGCTGCACCTGGCGGGCGAGGGGCTGCCGACGGCGATGCTGTACGTGGACGCGGACAACACGGCGGCGGTGACGGTGTACGAGCGACTGGGCTTCCGTACACACGAGGTGGACCTGATGTACCGCGCGGAGTCGTGAACGAGAACACGGACGCGAGCGCGAGCCTGAACGCGAACTAGCTGATCGAAGGGGGCGGTTGACACCGCCCCCTTCTTTCCAGCACGCCCGCCCCTGGGCCCTGCGCGACTGCACCTTCACCCTCCCCGCAGGCCGCGTCTGCGCGCTGGTCGGCCCCAACGGCGCGGGCAAGTCCACACTGCTCGCGCCGGCGGCGGGGCTGCTGCGGCCGACGGAGGGCGCGATCACGACGCCGGCGCGGGAGCGGATGGCGTACGTGGCGCACGGGCGGGGCGGACGAGCACGGGACGGGGCGGACGGGCACGGGCGGGCCGGACGAGCACGAGACGGAGCGGACGGGCACGAGACGGGGCGGACGAGCACGGGCGGGGCCCGTTGCGACCCCGCCCTTGATCCGCCCCCGATTCCCTCACGTCACGTCCTCGTTACCGACCATTCAGACGCGCTTGCGACGCTCACGCAATGAAGCGCTCCGTGCCCGCCCCCACCAGGGCCCTCCCCAAAGGGAGGCTTCCCTCGCCCACGGCCCGCTCCGACGCGCCCGACCTGACCTTCGCGCGGAAGAATGGGGCCATGAGCCAGCAGCCCGCCGAGGTCCCGGTCCAGCCCAAGAAGAACGCCTCCGCAAAGAGCGCGAAGAAGTCGACCGACGCCCAGCCTTCGCTGGGCTCCATAGCCACACACCGGCCGCACGCCGTGAACGGCGCGGCCGGCAGCGAGCTCGCGCCCGATCTGGACGCCGATCTCGACGCGTACGAGGAAGGGGACGGCGGCGCGAGCGAACTGCCGCAGGGGCGGTTCCTGGACCGGGAGCGCAGCTGGCTGGCGTTCAACGAGCGAGTGCTCGAACTCGCCGAGGACCCGACGACCCCCCTCCTCGAACGGGCGAACTTCCTCGCGATCTTCGCCTCGAACCTGGACGAGTTCTTCATGGTGCGCGTGGCCGGCCTCAAGCGCCGCATCGCCACCGGTGTGGCCACCCGTTCCGCGTCCGGACTCCAGCCCCGCGAGGTGCTCGACCTGATCTGGACGCGCTCGCGCGAGCTGATGGCGCGGCACGCCGCCTGCTTCCAGCAGGACGTGGCTCCGGCGCTCGCCGACGAGGGCATCCACCTGATCCGCTGGCCGGAGCTCACGGAGAAGGAGCAGGCGCGCCTCTTCACCCTCTTCCGCCAGCAGATCTTCCCGGTGCTCACGCCGCTGGCCGTGGACCCGGCGCACCCCTTCCCGTACATCTCGGGCCTCTCGCTCAACCTCGCGGTCGTCGTCCGCAACCCGGTCAGCGGCCACCGCCACTTCGCGCGCGTGAAGGTCCCGCCCCTGCTGTCCCGCTTCCTGGAGGCGTCGCCGGAGCGCTACGTCCCGCTCGAGGACGTCATCGCGGCACACCTGGAGGAGCTGTTCCCGGGGATGGAGGTGCTCGCGCACCACATGTTCCGGGTGACGCGGAACGAGGACCTGGAGGTCGAGGAGGACGACACCGAGAACCTGCTCCAGGCCCTGGAGAAGGAGCTCATGCGGCGCCGCTTCGGCCCGCCGGTGCGCCTGGAGGTCGAGGAGTCGATCGACCCGTACGTGCTCGACCTGCTGGTCCGCGAGCTGAAGGTCTCCGACTCCGAGGTCTACCCGCTGCCCGGCCCGCTCGACCTCACCGGCCTCTTCGGCATCGCCTCGCTCGACCGGCAGGAGCTGAAGTTCCCGAAGTTCGTCGCCGGCACCCACCGCGACCTCGCCGAGGTCGAGTCGGCGTCCGCGCCCGACATCTTCGCGGCGGTGCGCGAGCGCGACGTGCTCCTCCACCACCCGTACGACTCGTTCTCCACGTCCGTGCAGGCGTTCCTGGAGCAGGCGGCGGCCGACCCGGACGTCCTCGCGATCAAGCAGACGCTGTACCGGACCTCCGGCGACTCGCCGATAGTCGACGCGCTCATCGACGCCGCCGAGTCCGGCAAGCAGGTCCTCGTCCTCGTCGAGATCAAGGCCCGCTTCGACGAGCAGGCCAACATCAAGTGGGCGCGGAAGCTGGAGGAGTCCGGCTGCCACGTCGTCTACGGCCTCGTCGGGCTCAAGACCCACTGCAAGCTGTCGCTGGTGGTGCGGCAGGAGGGCGAGACGCTGCGCCGCTACAGCCACGTCGGCACCGGCAACTACCACCCGAAGACGGCCCGGCTCTACGAGGACCTCGGCCTGCTCACCGCCGACCCGCAGGTCGGTGCGGACCTCTCCGACCTGTTCAACCGGCTGTCCGGCTACTCGCGCCGCGAGACCTACCGGCGCCTGCTCACCGCGCCGAAGTCGCTGCGCGACGGCCTGGTCTCCCGCATCAACAAGGAGATCGCGCACCACCGCGCCGGCCGGCCCGCGTACGTGAAGATCAAGGTCAACTCGATGGTCGACGAGGCCGTCATCGACGCCTGCTACCGGGCCTCGCAGGCCGGTGTGCCGGTCGACATCTGGGTCCGCGGCATCTGCGCCGTGCGCCCCGGCGTCGAGGGCCTGTCGGAGAACATCCGGGTCCGCTCCGTCCTCGGCCGCTTCCTGGAGCACTCCCGGATCTTCGCCTTCTGCAACGGCGGCGAGCCGGAGGTGTGGATCGGCAGCGCCGACATGATGCACCGCAACCTGGACCGCCGCATCGAGGCCCTGGTCCGGGTCACCGATCCCGCCCACCGGGCCGCCCTCACACGGCTCCTGGAGACCGGGATGTCCGACACCACCTCCTCCTGGCACCTCGGCCCGGACGGGAACTGGACGCGGCACGCGACCGACCCCGAGGGCCAGCCGCTCCGGCACGTCCAGGAGATGCTCATCGACGCGCGGAGGCGCCGGCGTGCACAACCCTGACCACGACGTCACGACGTCCGACGCCCCCCGCCCGGACGCGAACCGCCCGCACGCGACCGTCACCACGACGGGAGACGGGTCCGCGGAGCCCCCGGCTGCCGGATCCGCGGGCGCCCCGGCGGGCCGGCCGACGGGCGGTTCCGCGGGCGAGCCCGTAGACGGCCCGGCGGGCCGGCTGGCGGGCGGTTCCGCACGCCGGCGAGCTGCGGGCGGCCCTGCGGGCACCCCGGCAGGCGTCCCGACAACGGCCGCGGACGCGAACGCGGACGCCACCTCGACCGTGACCACGACCGCGCCCTCGACCGCCACCTCGACCATGACCACGACCGCGCCCTCGACCATGACCACGACCGCCACCTCGACCGTGACCACGGCCGCGCCCTCGACCTCGCCCTCGGCCGTCACCGCGGGCGAGGTCGTCGCCCCCTATCTGCACGCCCGGGCCGCGGACTTCCTCCGCGGCCTGCGGCTGCACACCGAGAGCGGCGCCGACACGACGGGCTCCGAGGCCGCCGCCCGCACCCTGCGGGCGGCCGCCCGCCGGATCAGCGGCACCCTGCACACCTTCCGGCCGCTGCTCGACCCCGTCTGGGCCGACCAGCTCCGCACCGAGCTGGCCTGGCTCTCCGGCACGCTCGCCCTGGAGCACGCCTGCACCTCCCGGCTCGTCCGCCTGGTGGACGCGCTGTCCCGGCTGTCGAGCGGCGGCGCGCAGGGACCGGTGCCCGCCGCCCGCGGTACGGAGACCAGCCGGGGCCTCACCGTCGGCGCCGCCCGGGCCGGCGCCCTGCTCGAACGCCAGCTCACCCTGGCCCGTACGCGGGCGCACTCCGCCGCACTCCAGGCGCTCGGCTCCTCCCGCTTCCACGCCGTCGCCGACTCCGTCGCGCTGCTCGCCTCCGACGTGCCGCTCGGCCCGGCCGCCGCCGCCCGCGCCGTCGACGTCCTGGACGCCCCGGCCGCGGCCGTCGAACGCCGGCTGCGCGACGCGGTCGCCGCGCTGCCGCTGACCCGGGCGGCCCACCCGTACAACGCCGACGCCCTCGCGCTCACCGCCGGCGAGTCCCAGGACACGCCCTGGCACCAGACCCGCGGCCTGCTGCGGCTGCACCGGTACGCGGGCGAGGTGCTGTACGGCGGCGCCGACCCGGACCCGGTCCTGTACGAGGCCGCCCGCGCCCTCGACCGGCACCGCGACGCCGCCGAGGCCGCCGCCGCGGCCGCCGCGGCCGCCCGCACCCCGCGGATCGCCCCGGCCACCGCCTACGCCCTCGGCGTCCTCCACGCCGACCAGCGCCACGACGTCGAAGCCGCCCGCTTCGCCTTCCAGCGCGCCTGGTCCCGCACGACGGCCCCGGTCCCGTGACCTCACCCGAGCCCGTCCTCGCGGCGGGCGCCGTCCTGTGGCGCCCGGCCGCGCGGGGCGAGGGCGTCGAGATCGCCGTGATCTTCCGTCCGAAGTGGGCCGACTGGTCCCACCCGAAGGGCAAGCTCAAGCAGGGGGAGAACGCACAGGCGGCAGCGGTCCGAGAAGTGAGGGAGGAAACCGGCATGGCATGCGCTCTGGGCATCGAGCTGCCCACTGTGAGCTATCAAGTCCAGGGCCGTGCCAAGGAGGTCCGCTACTGGGCTGCCGAGGCTACCAGCGGCTCGTTCGAGCCGAACCGCGAAGTCACACGCCTCCGGTGGGCCTCGCCGGAGGGCGCGCGGGCCCTCCTTACTCAGGACAGGGACAAGGAGCTGGTCGACGCCCTGCTTATGGCATGGAAGGCCGGACAGGCGTCTCGCCGCGCCACGTGGGGATGAGCAGGGCCGGATCGAAAGGGGCCTTGTCGCTGATGCCCGTCGGCACCGGGAGGACGAGCACCGACGCGAGCACCCTCGCGATTACCTCACGCTTGTCCCGGGACGACAGTCGGCCCCAGGTCTCGCGACGCCATCCACGGAGAAGGTTCGCGTAGGACCGCGCCTCCAGGTGCTCCTGGCGCTCCGCCTCCAGGCTGCCGATGTTCCGGTTGACTCGCGCGAGCAGGTCCTGGACGTCGCTCCATGCCGCCTCTCCCGCAGCCAGCGACGCCTCGATCCCGTGTCTCGTCGCGCGCAGTTCGGCCAGCTTCCTCTCGCCGCGCCAGGTGACCGGCTCGGCCGTGCCGCCCGCGCAGTTCTCATCGAGGTGGTCGAGGACCAGTCGTTCCAGAAACTCGTCCACGGGGGCCACCCGGCGGCCGACGCCCCGGCAATTGGGATCCCCGCAACGGTAGTAGTCGCCGTACTTGGCGTTTCTCCCCGTCGCCCGGTTGCCGCAGAGCCTGGAGCGGCAGATCTCCCCGAGATCGTTGAGCCGCCCGCATCTGAGCACGCCGGAGAACAGGTACGTCCGCGGCGTCGTCGCCAGTGCGGAGCGGTGTGACGCCTCGCTCGGGATCATTCCGCGGTGCAGGCGCGCCGCCTTCACCCCGCTCATGATGGTCCGCCACGTCTCGTGGCCGACACCGTCCCGTGCTACGTCGGCGTGGTCCCACTCCCCGACCACCGGTTCACCGGTCGCGGGGTCCCTGACGAGCACGCCGTCGAGGATGCGCCCGCCCCACCACGCCGGGTTGGCGACCAGCCCCTTCACACCCTGCTCGGACCAGCGGCCGCCCCTCGCGGTCCTGACCCCCTGCCGATTCAGCTCACCGGCGATCCACCGCCATGACCTGCCGGCTGCACGAGCCTTGATCATGGCCACCAGATGCGGCCACTCCAGGTCATTCCTTCGCGTGTTGCCGCGTCTGTAAGGGTCCTCGGAAGCTCCCAGCCACCCGAACCGACGCGGACCCGCATAGATGCGTCCTTCCTCCGCCCGGTCGGCCCGGCTCCTGGCCGTACGGGTCCGCACTCTCTCCACCTCGGCTGCCTCCGTGGCAGGACCACTGAGCTGCGCAAGATCCAGCAGCGTGGTCCCCTCGATGAAGACTCCGTCACCAGCCATGACCAGAGCGTCCTGAAAGGCGACGAAGTCATGGGGAAGGCGGTAGACCCTCTCGCGCTCGACACTGATACATCCTCGGACAGGGATCCCCGTCTCCGCTTCATGACCGTGAGTGATGTCCTGGCACATGCGTCGGAACGCCGGCCGTACCACCGTCTCCTTTGCCGCCGTCAGGTTGTTGTCCTCGTAATGCAGAACCACCGCGCAGCCCGACGCCTCCGCGCTCCTGGTGTTACTCCGATGCTGGCGGGTGACGCCGACGGAGCCGCCGTCCAGCCTGTCGGCAGAAATGCGCGCGTACGAGATCAAGGGCACCCGTCCGCGCAACCAGCCGTCCACCGTGCCGCCTGCGTCGAGCCACGCCCGGAGCCGGGGGGCGACATAGCAGCGCGAGAACGTCCTGGACGGCTGTTGCGGATCACGCGTATCGATCACGTCGCCCCCTGCACCGTAGTTGTTACCGGCACAACGAGACGTACCACCAGAAGGGCACGCACGGCACAGCGGTCCTGGATCGAGGCGACCGCACCTCACCTTCCGGCACGGTTCACTTCCCGTTCACTCTCCTCCGTCGACGGCTTCACCTGATCTGCCTAATTTCGGCCGTACACGGTGCACCGCTCGGTACCGCACCGGACACCCCGACACGCGCCGCCGTAGAAACGTTCAGGACACCAAGGTCCACGACATGGCGGCTTCTGGAAGGAACACCCGAAAGTGAAGCTTTCGAAGAACGGGCTTCGCGCCTCCGCGATCGGTGCCCTCGTCGTCTCCGGCGCGCTCGTCCTCTCGGCGTGTGGTTCGGACAACAACAACGAGCCCACCAAGGACGGCGGCAAGACCTCCGCCGCGGCGTCGAACATCAAGTGCGACGGCGCCAAGGGCCAGCTGCTCGCCGCCGGCTCCTCCGCGCAGAAGAACGCGATGGACCTGTGGGTCAAGAACTTCCAGGCCGCCTGCTCGGGCGTCGAGGTGAACTACCAGGCCATCGGCTCCGGCGGTGGCATCACCAAGTTCAACCAGGGCCAGGTCGCCCTGGCCGGCTCCGACTCCGCCCTGAAGGACGAAGAGGTCGCGGCCTCTCAGAAGGTCTGCGCCGGCGGCAAGGGCATCAACCTCCCGATGGTCGGCGGCCCCATCGCCATCGGCTACAAGCTGGACGGCGTGGACAACCTGGTCCTGGACGCCCCCACCCTGGCGAAGATCTTCGACACGAAGATCACCAAGTGGAACGACCCGGCGATCGCCAAGCTGAACCCGGGCGCCAAGCTCCCCGGCTCCACCATCCAGGCCTTCCACCGCTCGGACGAGTCGGGCACCACCCAGAACCTGGGCAAGTACCTCTCCGCCACGGCCCCGGCCGACTGGAAGTACGACCCGAAGACCAAGTCGTGGCCCGCCCCGGGTGGCCAGGCCGCCAACGGCTCCTCCGGTGTCGCCACCGCGGTCAAGGACGCCGAGGGCTCCATCGGCTACTTCGAGCTCTCGTACGCGACCGCCAACAAGATCAGCACGGTCTCCATCAACACCGGCGCCTCCGCCCCGGTCGCGGCCACCACGGAGAACGCCTCCAAGGCCATCGCCGCCGCCAAGGTCAAGGGCACCGGCTCCGACCTGGCCCTCTCCCTCGACTACACGACCAAGGCCGAGGGCGCCTACCCGATCACCCTGGTCACGTACGAGATCGCCTGCGACAAGGGCAACAAGGCCGAGACCCTGCCGACCGTGAAGGCGTTCCTCAACTACACCGCCAGCGAGGAGGGCCAGAAGGTCCTCTCCGACGCCGGCTACGCCCCGCTCCCGGCCGAGATCGCCGCCAAGGTGCGCGCGATCGTCCCGACCCTGTCCTGACCCCCGGCCGGGGGCGGCCCCTCACCTCCCGTGGAGGGGCCGCCCCCGGCATCCGGTGCACCGCCGCCAGGAGCCAGTAGCAGAGCCCCGTGCTCGTACCGGCTCCGCAGACCGGAGAAACACAGATGGCTACTTCGACACCAGAGATACAGAGGAGCCGGCGCGCCAAGAGCGCGACCCGCGCCGGGGACCGCATCTTCAGCGGTCTGTCCCGCGGCTCCGGCATCACCCTCCTCGTGATCATGGCCGCGATCGCGGTCTTCCTCACCTACCGCGCGATCAACGCGATCTCGAACGACAGCACCAACTTCTTCACCACGTTCGAGTGGAACCCGGCCGGCAACCCGCCCGTCTTCGGCATCGCCGTCCTCGCCTTCGGCACGATCGTCTCCTCGGTCATCGCCATGGCCATCGCCGTGCCCGTCGCCATCGGCATCGCGCTGTTCATCTCGCACTACGCCCCGCGCAAGCTGGCCAAGCCGCTCGCGTACGTGGTCGACCTGCTCGCCGCCGTGCCCAGCATCATCTACGGCCTGTGGGGCGCGATCTTCCTCGTCCCGTACCTGGACGGCCTCAACAAGTGGCTCGACCAGTACCTGGGCTGGACGTACATCTTCGACAAGTCCAGCGACGGCGTCGCCCGCAACATCTTCACCGTCGGCATCCTGCTGGCGATCATGATCCTCCCGATCATCACCAACGTGACCCGCGAGGTCTTCCTCCAGGTGCCGCGGATGCACGAGGAGGCCGCGCTCGCCCTCGGCGCCACGCGCTGGGAGGTCATCCGCATGTCGGTGCTGCCCTTCGGCCGCTCCGGCATCATCTCCGCCTCGATGCTCGGCCTCGGCCGCGCCCTCGGCGAGACCATGGCCGTCGCCGTGGTCCTCTCCCCGAGCTTCGTGCTCTCGGGCCACCTGCTCGACCCGGGCGGCGGCACCTTCGCCCAGAACATCGCCGCGAAGTTCAACGAGGCCAACGAGTTCGGCCGGGACGCCCTGATCGCCTCGGGTCTCGTCCTCTTCGTCATCACCCTGCTGGTCAACGGCGCCGCCCGCATGATCATCGCGCGCCGCAAGGAGTACTCGGGGGCGAACGCATGAGCCACGCCATACAGGACCGTCCGGTGGCCGTCTCCCCGCGCCGCTCCCTCTCCCACGCCCGGCTCCCGCGCTGGACGCCCGCCGCCGTCGCGGCCGGCTCCATCGCCGCGGGCTGCGGCCTCGGCCTCGCCGCCGGCTGGCACAGCAAGGTCCAGTGGGGCCTGGTCTCCGCGCTGCTCTTCGTCCTCGCCACCTTCGCCGCCACCGCCAAGGTCGAGGGCGTCCGGCAGGCCAAGGACCGCGTCGCCACCAGCCTCGTCTGGGTCTGCTTCGTCCTGGCCGTCGTGCCGCTGCTGTCCCTCGGCTGGGTGACCGTCAGCAAGGGCCTCGAGGTCCTCGACCCGTACTTCCTCAGCCACTCCATGAACGGCGTCCTCGACGCCGAGGCCGGCGGCGGCGTCTACCACGCGCTGCTCGGCACCATCGAGCAGGTCGGCATCGCGACCCTGATCGCCGCGCCGATCGGTCTGCTCACCGCGGTCTACCTGGTCGAGTACGGCAGCGGAAAGCTCGCCAAGGCCGTCACCTTCTTCGTCGACGTCATGACGGGCATCCCGTCGATCGTCGCGGGCCTCTTCATCCTCGCCACCTGGAACCTGATCCTGGGCTTCGGCCCCTCCGGTTTCGCCGGCTCGATGGCCCTCGCGATCCTGATGATGCCGGTCGTGGTCCGCTCCACCGAGGAGATGCTGAAGCTCGTCCCGAACGAGCTGCGCGAGGCCTCCCTGGCCCTCGGCATCCCCAAGTGGCGCACGATCCTGAAGGTGGTCCTGCCCACCGCGATCGGCGGCATCACCACGGGCGTCATGCTCGCGGTCGCCCGTATCACCGGTGAGACGGCCCCCGTCCTCCTCCTCGTGTTCGGTACGAAGCTCATCAACCCGAACCCCTTCGAAGGCGCCCAGTCCTCGCTGCCGCTCTACGTGTACGAGCAGTACGCGGTCGGCACCGACGCCGCCGTGGCCCGTGCCTGGGCCGCCGCGCTCGTCCTGATCGCCTTCGTCATGATCCTCAACCTGGTGGCCCGCGGCATCGCCCGCTGGAAGGCCCCGAAGACCGGCCGCTGACCGCGGCACACTGGAAGTGATTGATATGGCCAAGCGAATCGACGTCAGCGGCCTCTCCGCCTACTACGGCAACCACAAGGCGATCGACGACATCTCGATGACCGTCGAGCCCCGCTCCGTGACGGCCTTCATCGGCCCGTCCGGCTGCGGCAAGTCCACGTTCCTGCGCACCCTGAACCGCATGCACGAGGTCACCCCCGGTGGCCGCGTCGAGGGCAAGGTGATGCTGGACGACGAGAACCTGTACGGCACCGGCGTCGACCCGGTCGCGGTGCGCCGCACCGTCGGCATGGTCTTCCAGCGCCCCAACCCCTTCCCCACCATGTCGATCTTCGACAACGTGGCGGCGGGCCTGCGCCTGGCCGGCTCGTACAAGAAGTCCGAGCTCTCCGACATCGTCGAGCGCTCCCTCAAGGGCGCCAACCTCTGGAACGAGGTCAAGGACCGCCTGAACAAGCCGGGCGCCGGCCTCTCCGGCGGTCAGCAGCAGCGTCTGTGCATCGCCCGCGCCATCGCGGTCGAGCCCGACGTGCTGCTGATGGACGAGCCCTGCTCGGCCCTCGACCCGATCTCCACCCTCGCCATCGAGGACCTGATCGGCGAGCTGAAGGAGCGCTTCACGATCGTCATCGTGACGCACAACATGCAGCAGGCCGCCCGTGTCTCGGACCGTACGGCGTTCTTCAACCTGGCGGGCGTGGGCCAGCCGGGCAAGCTGATCGAGCTGGACGACACCGAGCGCATCTTCTCCAACCCGAGCGTCCAGGCGACCGAGGACTACATCTCCGGCCGCTTCGGATAAAGCAGTCGTACGGTGCTGCATGGCGGTGCCGCCGTACGACGCAGAAGGGCCCGGCTCCCCTGAGGGGGAGCCGGGCCCAACCACGTTCCGTGGAGCCTCGCGATCAGCCGGTCCGCTGGTCCGCCGGTCGGCGGTCAGCCGGTCCGCTGGTCAGCCGGTCGGCCGGTCAGCCGAAGACGAGCTTGATCACGTAGTAGCTCAGCGCGGCGACGATGGCCGCGGCCGGCATGGTGATGAACCAGCCGAGGATGATGTTCTTGGCGACGCCCCACCGCACCGCGTTCACGCGCTTGGTGGCGCCCACACCCATGATCGCCGAGGTGATGACGTGGGTCGTGGAGATCGGCGCCTTGAAGAGGAACGCCGTCACGAACATGATCGACGCACCGGTCGTCTCCGCGGCGAAGCCCTGCGGCGGGTCCAGCTCGATGATCTTGCGGCCGAGGGTCCGCATGATCCGCCAGCCGCCCGCGTACGTACCGAGCGAGAGCATCACGGCACAGGCGAGCTTCACCCACACGGGGATCGGGGCGTCGGCGCTCTGCACGTCACCGATGACCAGGGCCATCACCACGACGCCCATCGTCTTCTGGGCGTCCTGGAGGCCGTGGCCGAGCGCCATGCCGGCCGCCGAGACCGTCTGCGCGATACGGAAGCCGCGCTTGGCCTTGTGCGGGTTGGCCTTGCGGAACAGCCACAGGATCGCGCACATCACCAGGTAACCGGCGACGAGACCCACCACCGGCGACAGGAACATCGGGATGACGACCTTGTCCAGGACGCCGGACCAGATGACCTCCGTACCGCCCGCGAGCGCCGCGCCCACCATGCCGCCGAACAGCGCGTGCGAGGACGACGAGGGAAGGCCGAAGTACCAGGTGATGAGGTTCCACACGATCGCGCCGAGCAGCGCGGCGAAGAGGATGGCCATCCCCGAGTTGCCTGTCGGCGTCTCGATCAGGCCCTTGCTGACCGTGTGCGCGACGCCGCTGCCGAGGAAGGCACCGGCGAGGTTCATGACCGCGGCCATCGCCAGGGCGGCCCGCGGGGTCAGCGCCCGGGTCGACACCGAGGTGGCGATGGCGTTCGCCGAGTCGTGGAATCCGTTCGTATACGTGAAGCCGAGCGCGACCAGGATGGTCACGACCAGGGCGAAGGTGTCCACGAAGCCTCAGGACTCCTTGACGGCGATGGTCTCCACCGTGTTCGCCACGTGCTCGAAGGCGTCCGCCGCCTCTTCGAGGACATCCACGACCTGCTTGAGCTTCAGCACCTCGATGGCGTCGTACTTGCCGTTGAAGAGGTGGGCGAGCAGCTTGCGGTGGATCTGGTCGGCCTGGTTCTCCAGCCGGTTGACCTCGATCCAGTACTCGGTGAGGTTGGACATGGTCCGCAGGTTCGGCATCGCCTCGGCGGTCAGCTCCGCCGCCCGGGCCAGCACCTCGATCTGCTGCTCGACGCCCTTCGGCAGTTCCTCGATGTTGTAGAGGACGACCAGGTCGACGGCCTCCTCCATGAAGTCCATGATGTCGTCGAGGGAGGAGGCGAGGGAGTAGATGTCCTCGCGGTCGAACGGCGTGATGAAGGACGAGTTCAGCTGGTGGAAGATGGCATGGGTCGCGTCGTCGCCGGCGTGCTCCGCTGCCCGCATGCGTTCCGCGATCTCGGCCCGGGCGGAGGGATCCGCTCCGAGCAGTTCCATCAGGAGCTTGGCGCCCGTGACGATGTTGTCCGCGGACGCGGCGAACATGTCATAGAAGCTCGTCTCCCTGGGGGTCAGACGAAATCGCACGTGGGGTCCTCGGGGTGCTGGGTTTCGGTCAGGCTGATGCTAGGCGCATCATCCGGCCACGGCTAACCGGCGTCCCTTCAGTGTCGCCCATCAGGCACAGTGATCTGCACGGGCCCCCGCCGCGATTCGCGGGGATCGGTACCCTATACCCACGAGGGGTATACCCACTCTTTCTGGACAACGGGAGGACGCGATGACGACCACCGAGGCGACGACCGCGGCGGCAGCCGAAGTCACCCCCGAGACCACCCAGCCGGCGCCCGAGCACGGCACGGGTCACGAGCACGGGGTGCACGGCTACCACAAGCAGAAGGACGAGCACCTGAAGCGGCTGCGCCGCATCGAGGGCCAGATCCGCGGGCTGCAGCGGATGGTCGACGAGGACGTCTACTGCATCGACATCCTCACCCAGGTCTCGGCCTCCACGAAGGCGCTGCAGTCCTTCGCCCTCCAGCTCCTGGAGGAGCACCTGCGGCACTGCGTCGCGGACGCGGCGACCAAGGGCGGCGACGAGATCGAGGCGAAGGTCGAGGAGGCCACCAAGGCCATCGCGCGGATGATGCGCACCTGATCCCGATCCTGGCCCTGAGCCTGAGCCTGATCCGAACGCCGGCGAGCGGGGCCGGTGGGCCTGACGGTCAGCGGGCCTGACGGTCAGCGGGCCTGGGAGTCAGCGGGCGTCGGGGTCAGCGGGCGTCGGGGTCAGCGGGCGTCGGGGTCAGCGGGCGTCGGGGTCAGCGGGCGTGGGCGCCGACGCGAAGGACCTCGTCGATACGGGCTGCGCTGAGCCGCTCCCCGTCGACGGCGGAGGCCGCGATGATCAGCTCCCCGCACAGTTCGATTTCGGCCAGGGCGACGCACTCGGGGTCGCCGGGTGCGGTCGCGATCGGGGTCATGCGTCCTTCACCTCTTCCTGCCGGCGCCGGTCTCCCAGCGTAGGGAGGGCCCCGCGAACCGCGCATGACACGACCGGACCATTTGGCGATGGCCCGCCCGCCCCGACCCCGTGGGCGCGGGCGGCTACGCCTGGATCTTCCCGGCGTAGATGTCCGCGCGGTCCGGCAGCGTCACCGAGACGCGCGCCCCGAACCCGTAGAGCAGGGTGGTCGACGCGACCGCGACCGTACGGCCCTGGTTGCTGAAGCTGAACTGGTGGCGGACCTTGCGCAGCCGCCCCTCCTCGTCCAGGTACGCGTCGAAGGGCACGACGTCCGTGGTGAACCCTTTCGCCGCCGCGGCCAGTGCCCCGCGCACCTGCGGCGAGGCCAGCCGGGCGGCCTCCGCGATGTCGGTGGTCCCCCGGTAGTGCCGCACCTTCACGCCCGCGAGGTCGACCTCGCCCACGTACGTCACCTGGCGCGCGCCGCGCAGCAGCTCGGCGGCGGCGGCCGGGTCGGTGGCGCCGCCGGTGACCAGGTTGCCGTCGTCGAGGGTCGTGGTGTCGACCCGTACCCACTTGTCGGCGGGGACGCCGGCGCCGCGGTTCTTCATGTAGAGCGCGCCGGGGACGAGCAGCTCGGTGATGGGCCGGTGCTCGCTCTCGCCCGCGGCGTCACTGGGGAGCATCACCTGGAGCCGTCCGGTGCGGAGCCGGAAGTCGTAGCCGCCCTCGCCGCGGATGGTGACGCGGGTGCCGCCGGTGGCCATCTCCATGGAGGTGCTGGTCTTCGACGAGCCGACGCGGACCAGTGCCTCGGCCGCGCCGCGTACGGTCAGCGCCGGGTCGCCGCCGGGCTCGGCGTCGTCACCGGGGCCGGCGCAACCGCCGCCCAGCACCAGAGCTATCGCGACGCCCCACACCCTGCCCGAGCGTCCGTTGCCACGCATCCCCATCGCCTGCCAACCCCCAACGCCGTACCACGTGTCCGTCCGGATTCCGCCCGACCGGATAACGACGGTCCCGACGACCCGTCACGCAGGGCGCAGTACGGTGGAGGCGTGCATCACACGGAGACCATGGAGCGCGGTTCGTTCGCGTTCGCCCGGTGCAGCTGCGGCTGGACCGGCCCGGCCCGCAGGTCACGCGACCGGGCCCGTACGGACGCGGCGGAGCACCAGGCTTCGGTGAGCGGCTAGGCGGCCAGGCTGCTGGGCGGCCAGGCGGCGAGCCGTCAGGCCGCGAGGTCGCTCTCGCCGGTGCCGAGCCGGGGCTCGGGGATGCCGATGGCCTCCGTGACGGCGTGACCCTCGGGGGCGCGCCGGGAGCGCACCAGACGGGCGCCGCGCGGGGAGCGGGCGACGGCGGCGACGACCGGGGTGAGCATCGCGAGCGCGGGCGGGGCGAGCAGCAGCGCGACGGCGGTGCCGAGCGCGAGGCCGCCGACGACGTCGGTGGGGTAGTGGACGCCCATGTAGACCCGGCAGAAGCCCTCGGCGAGGGCGAGTCCGATGGCGGCGAGTCCCCAGCGGCGGTGCGCCATGAAGACGCCGACGGCGATGGCCATGGTCAGGGTGGCGTGGTCGCTGACGAAGGAGAAGTCGGTCTTGCCGGCGACGAGGACGTCGAGGCCCTGGTGTTCCCGGAACGGCCGGGGGCGTTCGACGAAGCCGCGGATCGGGATGTTGACGAGCAGCGCGAGGCCGGCGGCGATCGGCGCCCAGACAAGCCCGGCGACGCCCGCGACGGAGTCGGCGAGGGTGCCGCGCCGGCGCAGGTGCCACCAGCAGCCGAGCACGACGAGGACGAGGCCGAGCACGATCCCGTACTCGCCGACGAACTCCATGACGCGGTCGAACCACGGCGGGGCGGCCTTGGCCAGCCCGTTGATGTCATAGAGCAGGCTGACATCGGGGTTCATACCGTCCGATGCGAGTCCAGCCATCTGCTGCGGCCCCTTGCTGTGTGGGTGTACTGGTGGCGGTGTCCAACCCCCGTGGTCAGAGCAGTCGGATCGGGAACGATCCGCCCGAGGGGAGCGTTCCGCTCCGCACCCAAGATCACTACGACGTTACCGAAAGGTGACGCACCGCCGCAGCCCGGGGCCACGACTTGACGCGCAGTCACTGTTGCGGCAGGTGCGTGGGCAGCGCGGCGGCGCCGTCCCGGGTGACGCGGGTGGCGCCGAAGTAGTCCGGCGTGTCGATCCGGTCGAAGCGGATGACGGCGCCGGTGCGCGGCGCGTCGATCATGTAGCCGCCGCCGACGTAGATGCCGACGTGCCGAATGGCCCGCGAATTGGTCAGGTCGTCGGAGAAGAAGACGAGATCGCCGGGCAGGAGCTCGTCACGGTTCGGGTGCGGCCCGGCGTTGTACTGGTCGTTGGCCACGCGCGGCAGCTCGATCCCGACCGACTCGTACGCGGCCTGGGTCAGTCCCGAGCAGTCGAACCGCCCGTTCTGCGCGGCTGTTCCCGTACCGCCCCACAGATACGGCGTGCCGAGCTTCTGCTGCGCGTAGTAGATGGCGGCCGCCGCCTGCCGGGACGGCTCGACGCGGCCGATGGGCCGGGCGAAGCTCTTCTCCAGCGAGCGGATGATCCGCACGTAGTTCTGCGTCTCGCTGATCCGCGGCACGCCACCGGACCTGATGACCCGATAGGCGCCGGCGTTGTACGCGGCGAGCATGTTGTCCGCGTTGTCGCCCGGCACGTCCTTCACGTAGCCGGCCAGCTCGCAGTCGTACGAGGCCGCCGACGGGATCGCGTCCTTGGGATCCCAGATGTCCCGGTCGCCGTCCCCGTCACCGTCGATGCCGTGCCCGGCCCAGGTGCCGGGGATGAACTGGGCGATGCCCCGGGCGTCGGCGGGCGAGACGATCGTCGGGTTCCAACCGCTCTCCTGGTACAGCTGGGCGGCGAGCAGCGCGGGGTTGAGCGCCGGGCAGAGGTTCCCCCACTTCTGCACCAGCCCCTGGTACGCCGCCGGCACGGCCCCCTTGGCCAGCCCCACGGTCCCGCTCCGCCCGTTCCCGGCCCCTCCGACGAGCCCGGCCGCGGCGGAGTAGGTCCCGACGACGAGCAGCACGACGAACAGCAGGCAGACCCCGCCGACCCCGCCCCCCACCAGCCAAGCCGCCCGCACCTTACGCACCGTCAACCACCCCTCGGCTCCTGCCAGTACGCCTGCCGGACCTCAGTTTAGGCGGCCGACCCCGGCATCAGGGGGTGGACGAACCGGACGGAAGGGGAGTGTCCGAGGACCAGAAGGGGGAGCGGACGGAGGGCAGGGGCACGACGGAACCTTCGAAGGGGGTTCCATTGGCCTTCGTCTTGGGGTCCTGGACCTTCGACGCGATGAAGCACGGGGTGACGATGTCGAAGTAGAACTGCCCCTTCTCGCCCACCACGACACTCATCCGAAAATCCTCCGGCGTCCGGGCGAAGACGGCCGGGAATTCCCGGCTCGGGTTCGTGTCGGTGATCTCGAACCCGCGGCTCTCCCAGTACCGCTCCACCACACCCAGCAGACTCCCCCGCCGCGCTTCGGAGACCACGGTCATCACGACAGCCCGCCGCGTGGCCTGTGCGGTGGCCTTTCCATCGATGGTGTAGCCGTCGCACCCGCTCTCCGTGGCCGCGTCATGGACCCAGTTGAGCTCCGGCCGCACCGAGGAGACCGTGTCGAACATGATGGCATCGGCCTTTTCGGCCGCCTCTTGCAGGCTGATCTTGCTCGGCATGGATTTCTCCGCTCCTCGTCCCCCCTGGCTTCCTGACATGGCGCATGCGGACACCCCCATGAGGAGGGCTATGGACAGCATCAGGCGCAGTCTGTTCATCGCGGCTCCTCGGTCGTGATGTCGTTGCTGTGACCAGAAACGATCAGGGCGATGTTGTTCGCCGATACGGGATCCTTGCCGGGCAGGGGATTGAAGTAGTTGGAATGGGCATCGATGGGCCCTTCTCCCCCGACCAACGGCAAGGGTCCGTCCGCGGTCTTGAAACGCCTCGCGCCGAACTCCTCATGCGCCGGATCCGTGCCGAACCAGAGCTGGCTCTCGTCATTTGCCGCCGAGTAGCCACCGTACGCACCTCCCGCAGCGCCCAGGAACCCGCCTACCACGACGCCCGCAGGCCCCCGGCCGAACGGCTGCCCGAACATTCCACCGGCCAGGCCACCGGCAACGCCTCCGACCCCGCTCCCGGCCAGGCCGGCAGCCGCTTCCCCTTTTGCAGGCAACCTGGTCACCGGGTCGTTGTCCGCCGCCCCCACGAAGACGTGGTCCTTGCCGACACCGAGTTCCGCAGCCGAGTCGGCGCCGGTGCCAGGGCTGCCCAGCAGCACGATGTCGTCCGCACCGGGAATTCCCCCCTCCCGCTGCGCGGCCTGCCCAACGGTAAAGGAGCCGTAGGAATGGCCGATGGCCGTCACGTGCGGATCCTCGTGCTGATTCGTCGCCGAAATGCCGGCCATGAACTGGTCGTAAGCCACGGCTCCGACCTTTCCGTCGTGCTCGAACATCACCGCCGCGTTGTCCAAGACTCTCTCGGCGGGCAGTTGCGGTGCGTCATAGCCCAGCCAGACGATCGCAGCAGTCGACCGGTCGTACCTCATGGCGCCCTTGGCCGTGTCGCGAGCACGCTGGATGTCGTTGGTCGCGAATTCCTTGTCCAGCGCCGTGCCCAGACCGGGCACGTAGGCCGACACGTTCCTCGACGTGTCCGGGTTGCCGAAGGACACGATGGCGCGGCCGTTGCCGTGCTCTCCGATGCCCAGTAGGTACATCGGCGGCACACCCGGCTTCGGCGTCTCCCGTAACTGTCGGTCGATCTCCTGCAGGCCCGCCAACTGCGTTCGCGCCTTCTCCGTGTCCGCGCCCGAGAGCTTGCCGATCAGCAACTGCAGATTGTCCCGGTTCGCGGCGTCGCGTACGTCGGCCGGAATGCCGTCCAGATTCCCGATGTAGTTCGGGTAGACCGCCAGATACTCCTCGCGCTGCTCCTGTGTCAGATACGTCCACCACGCCTTGCGTTCGGCCGGCGACTTGTCCAGTGGAATGTCGTTCTTGAGGTAGTCGTCGGCCACGCCCCGCACGGCCGCGGCGTCGGCCGCCGCGTCCGTCCACGTCTTCGTGTCCACGGTGAGTCCGGGCGGTGCCTTCAGCTTGGCCAGTGTCTCGCTGAAACGGCCGTCGATCTCCCGGGCATCGTTCACGGCCCGGAGAATCCGGTTGGCGATGTCCTGGGCCTTGGCGTGATTCGGATTGGCCGGCGCCAGTCCCGGCTGCGGCGGGCCGAGGTGCAGGGGTGGGCCGTACGGCGTCCCGTACGACGAGCCGGTCGCGGTACCACCGGGCAGCGGCTGCTGGTCGCCCAGGTTCTCGCCGCCGGGCGGGTAGCTGACCGTCCCGTCCTCATGGACCGTGAACTTGAGACCCGCCGCGTCCTCCAGCGCGTCCTTCACCTGCCGCTGCGGCCCGCTCAGCTCGTACGCCAGGCTGTTCAGCGTCGTCCGCACCAGACCGCACTCGGTGTGGACGTAGTCAAGGTTCCGGTCCAGCCGTACCAGCCGCCCGAGCGCCGCCTTCGCCGCCTCACCCTTCTGGCTCGCGGCGAGCGCGTTCGTCATCCCGTTGCTCACCCGGTCGCGGCCGGCGCCGGCGAGGTTGCTCGCCTCGCCCCAGCCGTCAGCGGCGTCTTCGAGGTCGGAGAGCTTGAGGTCCCGCAGTTGCTGCCATGTCAGCACGTCGTCACTTCGCCTTCGCGTCCGAGAGCCCGTGGACGCCGCTGAAGGCCGCCTTCACCGAAACGTCCTGCTCGCCCTGCTCCTTGGCGACCCGGCGCAGCGCGGGCCCGAGGGAGCCGCACTCGTCCTTCACGGCGGCGAGCCGCTCCTCCCAGGAGGTCAGCACGGTCTTCAGCGTGCCCACGCTCGCCAGCCCCACGGTTCCGGCGGCGACACCCTGATGGGCCGAGGTCAGCCGGCTCCTCGCGGTCGCCATGCTCGTCGACAAGGACTCGGCGACTCCTGCCGCTTTCGTCCACGGCCCCGCACTGTGCCTGAGATCGCCGTCCGCGGCTCCGTCGCCGGCGGAGGCCAGTGACATGTGCGCGGTCGTCGTGCCGTCCCGGCTCTGGCCCGCCTGTTCCAACAGCTTCTGCCAGGCAGCCGAGTACGTGCGTTCGGTCACTTATCCCCGCCTCCGTCACGCTGGACACTCGGATCGAAAAGCACGTTAGGGAGCGACACGTGCGAGTTGCCGGGCGTGAAGCCATAGAACGTCACATCGAAGAGGCGCTGCCATAGCAGCACCTGCCGACGCCGCACAAGAGTGCGCCTGCTCATCCCCATCAAGCCCCCGCGCCGATCAGGACGGCCAGGGCGCCCAGGATCGTCGCCTGCGGCAGGAGCGCCCCGAGTGCCAACCAGATGCGGATACGGCGCCAGCGGCGGCGCCAGGGCAGGGCGAGGGACGCGATCACGGCGAGCGGGGTGACGACGTAGATCGCGTAGTAGGCGAGGTACATGACCGTGAGCGGGCCGGTGATCCAGGTGTCGCAGTCGTCGGGGCCGCAACCGTCCGTGGCCATCGTCGAGAAGCCGAGCACGAGCTGCCAGAGCACGTGGGTGGTGACGGCGACCGCCGCGGTGACGGCTCCCGGCACGCAGGCGTTGCCGTCGCGGTCGGCCGGCTCCGGGCCGGGCACGCGCCGAACGGTGCCGGTTCGGGAGGCCGGCGGAGTCCACGGAGAAGTCGTCATGCCCCTCAGTGGACCGCCTGACGGCCCGTCCTCTCCTCGGCTCACGTACTCAGTCGGCTGCCGTCAGCTACTCAACCGCGGGGACGGCCCGGCGGTCGTCACGACCACCGCCGCGCGATAGGCCGCGTTCGAGCACTCCGGGGCTGCCTGACGCCTCGTCGACACCACCCCAAAGGTGCTACAACGACAATCATTGCCCGGAGTCACCCCCCGTGATACACAGAGTGACCATACGCTTCTTCGCATAGAAACCGGGCACACCGTCGCAGGTCAAGACGGTCAGATCGGTCAAGTGTGCGGGGATCGGGTAAAGAGAGCCGTCAAGCCGTCACACGCGAGCGGTTTCATCAGCGAAGATAGGTCGACGACCCATGCCGTTCGGCAGGGGCGACGAACTACCCAACAGGGGCGGTGAGTTACATGTACCTGGCGGCCGAGAAGGGCGACATCTCCACCATCATCGGTGGAATCGCCCCGAACTGGGGGCCTTTCGGGAGCCTGGGCGCCGAGGCCAAGGTGATGATCGAGGTCGTGATGGCCGTGGCCATCCTGCTCTGTCTCGGCATCGCCATCTGGGGTGCGGCCAAGCAGCGCATCGGCGCGACCGCGCTGCGCGACACCTTCAGCGCCGAGCAGGGCAAGGGCCTGATCGTGGCCGGCCTGACCGGCGTCTTCATCATCGGGTCTCTGGGGACGCTCTTCACCATCGTGTACGGGATGGCCGTCTAACCCGTTTCTACCAACGAGGTCGCGTTCCCTGATGTCCAGTCACCACCCGGACCCGCTTCCGTACCCGCGCGTGCTTGAGAGGGCGTACCCGGCATGAGCCTCGGCGACGAGCACGACGGCCAGACCCGTACCCGCCTGCCCGACGGCAACTCCGGCGACCCCTACGCCACGCCCCGCCGCGCGGCCCGCGGCTCCCGCTCCCTCATCGCGGTCGTCGGCGTCGTGGCGCTCCTCATCGCCGCGATCGCCCTCGCCAACCGCGGCAACGACACCCCGGGCGGCGACTCCGGCACCGCCACCGGCGGCGCGGGCGCCCCGGCCCGCTCGGCCGCCCCGACGGCGGCGACGGGCGTGCGCCCGGTGACGGGCAGGAACGGCGAGATCCCGACGGGCTTCGCGAGGGACGAACAGGGCGCGCAGAGCGCTGCGACGAACTACGCGGTGGCGCTGGGGTCGGTGGACATGTTCCAGCGCGGGCCGCGCGAGGCCATCGTCCGGGCCATCCACGACCCGGCCGTCGCGGACGGCCTGGTGAAGCGCCTGGACGAGTCGTACTCGGCCGCGTTCCTGGCGAACGTGGGCCTCACCGCCGACGGCCTCGCGCCCACGGGTCTGACGTTCGTGTCCCGCACGATCCCCGTCGGCGCGAAGGTCAAGGACTACACGGGCGACACCGCCACCGTGGAGGTGTGGTGCACCGGGCTCGTGGGCCTGGCCGGCGAGGGCTCGACCAAGCCGGTGACGTCGACGTGGTTCACCATCACCGAGAAGCTCAGGTGGGTCGGCGGCGACTGGAAGATCGTCAGCTCGGAGCAGGCAGAGGGCCCCACGCCCGTCAACGGTGACAACCGGGCCTCCATGGCAGACGAGATCGCCAAGGCGGTCGAGGGATACGGAGGCTTCACCTATGCCCGCTAGCCGACGTGCCCCCCTGCGCGCCCTGGCCGCCGGCGTGGCCGCGCTCCCCGCCACGCTCGTGCTGCTCGCCTCGCGTGCGTACGCCGCCCCGACGCCCACGACGCCGCCCAGCGGCACGCCGTCGCCCGGCGCGCCGTCCGCAACCGTCACGCCGACGCCGAGCGCCAGCAACAACCCCTGCGACCTCATCGTGGGCCAGGCCCGGGAGTACTGCGAAAACGGCCAGTCCGGCAGCACCGGCACCCGGCCCCGGCTCGACGACCCCACCACCGCCCTCGACCCGCTCTCCTCCCTCGCGCACGGCTGCGCCAAGGCCGCCGCCTGGGTCGTCGACACCCTTTCCGCCGCCGTGAAGGAGACCGCCCAGGTCGACTTCACCAACCCGCAGTTCCTCGGCCGCTACGCCATCGTCTTCGCGGCCTCCGTCTTCCTCACCCTCCTCCTCTGGCTGCTCGCGGTCGCCAAGCGCGCCATCCGCGGCGTCCCGCTCACCACCGCGATCTCCGAGGCCATCGGGTTCCTCTGGCTGACGGTGCTCGCCTCCGCATTCACGCCGCTCATCCTCTACACCGTCGTCAACGCGACCGACGCCGTCACCGAGGTCATCGCCTCCGGCACCGGCCAGCAGACCGACGTGTTCTTCGGCAGCTTCAAACAGGCCCTGGAGAAGGGCGACAGCATCGGTGGCGGGCCCATCATGCTGATCATCGTGTCGCTGGTGACCGTCCTCGCCGCCGGCGTCCTCTACCTGGAGCTCGTCCTGCGCGCCGTGCTCCTCTACGTCGGCGCCCTGCTCGGCGTGGTCGTCTACTCCGGGCTCGTCGACAAGAACATGTGGGGCCACGTGCGCCGCTGGGCCGGGATCATGATCGCGGTGATCCTCGTCAAGCCGGTGATCGTGATCGTGCTCGGGCTCGCCGGAGCGCTCTCCTCCGGCACCGGGCCCGACTCGTTCTCCGCCGTCGTCTCCGGCCTCTCGATCATCCTCCTGGCCATCTTCGCGTCGGCGATGATCTACCGCTTCGTCCCCGGCTTCGGCGACGAGATCATCGCGTCCCGCAACAACCGCCTGCACCGCGCCGGCGAGAACACCGCTGCCGCCGTCATCTCCTCGCCCGCCTCGCTCGTGTCCCAGGGCATCAAGACCCACAGCACCCGCGGCGACAGCGGCGGAGGCTCCCAGGGCTCCCAGGGCGGCGCCCGCCCCGCCAACCCGCTCTCCGGCGGCGTCGCCGCCCACAGCAGCCGCGGATCGAGCCCGAGCAGCGGCGGCGCCACTCCCCCGCCCCGCAGCGCCGGTCCCACCGCGGGCACCCCGCACACCAGCCGTAGCAGCAACAGCAGCAAGAACACAGGAGCAGGAGGTGCAGGGCGTTGACGACCCAGTCCCAGCCGGTCTCGCCCCGCCGCACGTATCTCGTCGGCCGTGCCCGGCCGAACGCGGTCATCGGCAAGAACCGTGAGACCGGCGAGATCGCGCTCATCATCGCCGGCGCCTTCCTCGGCATGATGTGCGGACTGCTCGTCCCCGTCCTGTCCCTGCGCATCGTGCTGCTCACCGGCTTCCCGCTGCTCGCGCTCGCCGCCGTCTACGTGCCGTACAAGCACCGCACGTTCTACAAGTGGTTCGAGATCAACCGCAGTTACAAGCGGATGCTCAAGCGCGGCACCGCCTACCGCTCCGCCGCCGTCGAGGCCGGCACCCGCCTCGACGGCCGCGAGGTCGAGATCGGCCCGCCGCCCGGCATCGGCCGCATCAGCTGGCTCTCCGCGCCCTTCGGCCCCGACGAGATCGCCGTGCTGCTGCACGCCGACCGCCGCACCGTCACCGCCGCCATCGAGATCGAGGGCCCCGGCGTCGGCCTGCGCGACTCCGAGGACCAGGAAGCCCTCGTCGACCGCTTCGGCACGCTCCTCAAGCACGTCGCCAACGGGGACGGCTTCGTCACCCGCCTCCAGATGCTCGCCCGCACCCTCCCCGCCGACCCCGACGCCCACGCCAAGGACGTCGCCCAGCGCGGCGACCGCCAGGCCCCGGCCTGGCTCCAGGAGTCGTACGACCAGCTCCAGTCCATGGTGTCGACGAGCAGCGAGCAGCACCGCGCCTACCTCGTCGCGTGCATGCACTACACCCGCGAACTCGCCGCCGAGGCCAACGCCATGGCCCGCGCCGCCCGCCACGCCTCCGGCGCCCGCAAGCTCGACCGCGACGCCGGCCTCGCCGTCGTCATGGCCCGCGAGCTCACCGACATCTGCGCCCGCCTCGCCGAGGCCGACATCCGCGTCCGCCAGCCCCTCGGCCAGTCCCGGCTCGCGTCCCTCGTGCACTCCATGTACGACCCGGACCACCCGATCGACCACATCCAGGCCATGACGAAACGAAACGCTTGGCCCGCCGAACTGGACGCGATGGAGCCCACGTACCTCCAGGCCAAGACCCGCGAGTCCACCACCCGCGCCCCCTGGTGCCACGCCACCGCCTGGATCAAGGAGTGGCCGATGACCCCGGTGGGCGTCAACTTCCTCGCCCCGCTCCTCGTCCACACCCCCGACGTCATCCGCACCGTCGCCGTCACCATGGACCTGGAACCCACCGAGGTCGCCATCGAGCGCATGCTCACCGAGAAGACCAACGACGAGGCCGAGGCCTCCCGCCAGGCCAAGATGAACCGCACCGTCGACCCGCGCGACATCGCCGCCCACGGCCGGCTCGACCAGCGGGGTGAAGATCTCGCCAGCGGCGCGGCGGGCGTCAACCTCGTCGGGTACATCACCGTATCGTCGCGCTCGCCCGAGGCCCTGGCCCGGGACAAGCGCACGATCCGGGCCTCCGCCGGAAAGTCGTATCTGAAGCTGGAGTGGTGCGACCG
The DNA here is from genome assembly GCF_044768205.1 of Streptomyces sp. NPDC101160. Taxonomy (NCBI): domain Bacteria; kingdom Bacillati; phylum Actinomycetota; class Actinomycetes; order Kitasatosporales; family Streptomycetaceae; genus Streptomyces; species Streptomyces sp. NPDC101160. The sequence goes on from NZ_JBIWPJ010000011.1 coordinate 318,126, forward strand.
CGAGCACCACCGGGCCTTTGTGAACACCTTGCCGTTCGCGACCGGCATCCGCCGCTAGGGCCGAAGGGGCACAGACCGATGCGAGATCCGCTGTCCGTCCTCACCGAAGCCTTCACCTCCTTCCTCTTCGGGAAGGTGGAGACGACCCGCCTGCCCGTGCGCACCTCCACCGGGCAGGCCCAGGCCGTCTACCTGCCGACCGCCGCCCCCGGCCTCGGCGACTCCGGCGTGATCATCGGCCGCGAGGTCTACAGCGGCAAGGGGTACATCTACGACCCCTTCCAGCTGTACGGGCAGCAGCTCCCCGCCCCGCACTGGCTCGTCCTCGGCGAGTCCGGCAACGGCAAGTCGGCGCTGGAGAAGACGTACGTGCTGCGCCAGCTCCGCTTCCGCGACCGCCAGGTCGTCGTCCTCGACGCCCAGGGCGAGGACGGCGTCGGCGAATGGAACCTCATCGCCCAGGAGCTGGGGATAACGCCCATCCGGCTCGACCCGATGGTCGCCAACGACGACGGCATCCGCCTCAACCCGCTCGACCCGGCCATCACCACCACCGGCCAGCTGGCACTTCTGCGCACCATCATCGAGGTCGCCATGGGCCACGGCCTCGACGAGCGCTCCGGCTTCGCGCTCAAGGTCGCCCACGCCTACGTCAACGAGCACATCACCGACCGCCAGCCGATCCTCACCGACATCGTCGAGCAACTCCGCCACCCGGAGGCCGAGTCCGCCGAGGCCATGAACGTCGACATAGACGACGTACGGGCCTGGGGCCTGGACGTGGCGCTCGTCCTCGACCGCCTGGTCGACGGCGACCTCCGCGGCATGTTCGACGGCCCGACGACCGTCGGCATCGACCTCGACGCCCCGCTCATCGTCTTCGACCTGTCCCACATCGACCGCAACTCCATCGCCATGCCCATCCTCATGGCGATCGTCGGCGTGTGGCTGGAACACACCTGGATCCGCCCCGACCGGAAGAAGCGCATCTTCCTCGTCGAGGAGGCCTGGCACATCATCAACAGCCCGTTCGTGGCCCAGCTGTTCCAGCGCCTGCTCAAGTTCGGCCGCCGCCTCGGCCTGTCCTTCGTCGCCGTCGTCCACCACCTCTCCGACGTCGTCGACGGAGCGGCCGCCAAGGAGGCCGCGGCGATCCTCAAGATGGCCTCCACCCGCACCATCTACGCCCAGAAGGCCGACGAGGCCCGCAACACCGGCCGCGTCCTCGGCCTGCCCCGCTGGGCCGTCGAGATCATCCCGACGCTCACGCCCGGCATCGCCGTCTGGGACGTCAACGGCAACGTCCAGGTCGTCAAACACCTCATCACCGAGAAGGAACGCCCGCTCGTCTACACCGACCGCGCCATGACCGAGTCCTCCGCCCCCACCGACCCCGAGCTCGAATGGGAGACGGAACAGCGGGCACTGCTCATCGAGCAGCAGATGAACGACTCCTCGCAGTCGACGGTGGCGTAAGGACATTGGCATGGAGAAAGCGGCACGGAAGGAGGGCGGCATCCCCGACGGTCTCGTCGTCGGACTGCTCGCCCTCCTGCTCGCCCTCGCGTTCCTGGTGTGGACGGCCACCGGCCTCGCCGCCCTCTTCGCGCACGGCACCTGGCCGGCCGGCGTGACCTTCACCCGCACCCCGCTCGCCCTGCGCTCCCTCATGACCGCCCCGACCGACCTGCCGACCGCCTGGCCGGACGCCGCACCGGCACAGCTCTCGGGCTACGGCCTGTTCTGGGGCCTGCTCATCGGCGAGGCGATGGTCCTCGCCGTCCTCACGGTCTTCGCCCTGGGCACACTGGCCCGCTGGCGTGCGGTACGGGCGAACAGAAAGGCCGGGGCGTACGGAGAAAACCGCGACGGCCGAGCACCGGGCGCGGCCAGGGGCGCGGCTGTACGGGGCAAGGGCGCCGCCGTACGGGCCGAGGAGGGCGTGGCCTGGGACAAGGGCGCCTCCGTACGGGCCGAGGGCGGCGCCGCATGGGGCAAGGGCGCCGCCGCACGGACCGAGGGCGCTGCCGAACGGGCCCGGGACGCTGCCGCACAGCCCGAGGGCGGCGTCGTACGGGCCGAGGAGGGCGTGGCCTGGGACAACGCACGCACCCACGGCGCCACCACCGAGCACGTGCCCGTCGCCGAGGCCGCGTACGAGAGCCGCCCCGTCGAGCGCGCGCCCCTGCCGGTGCCCGCGACCGCCGCGCCGCCCCACCCGCGTACCCCCACCGACGACGCACCGGCCCGCGCGGCGGCTACGGCCATCCCCCGGATCGTCTACGGCCCCGCCGCCACCCGCCGTCCCGCCGCCGTACAGGCCGTCGGGGACGCCGACGGCGCCGTGCTCGTCGTGACGTCCGACCCGAGCCTCTGGGCCGAGACCAAGGACGCGCGCGGCAAGCTCGGCCCGGTCCTGCTCTACGACCCCGGGCACCTCTGCGACACGCCCGCGCGGCTGCGCTGGAGCCCCGCGGAAGGGTGTGAGGACCCGGACAGGGCGCGGGAGCGGGCGGCGGCACTGCTCGCGCCCGTACGACCGCAGGCACGGCTCGACGCGGCGACGGCGGACACCGCGGAAACGCTCCTGCGCTGCTGGCTGCACGCCGCGGCGACGGACGGCCGGCCGTTCAAGCAGGTGCACCGCTGGGCCCAGGGCGCCGACGCCCACGAGCCCGTACGGATCCTCCGCACCCACCCCAAGGCCGCCGCCGGCCACGCCGGCCTCCTGGAGTCGGCGCTCACCGCGCACCAGGAACGCCGTGCCGCCGCCCAGGAACTGACGGCACGTGCGCTCGGCGCGCTCTCCTCGATCCACATCCGGGACGCCTGCACGGCAAATCGAACGGATTCGCTCACGCTCGCATCTTTCGTCGCCGAACAGGGCACGCTGTACGTGGTGGGTGAACCGATCGAGGACCCGCGCACCCACCCGGGCGCGATGCCCCTCCTCACCGCGCTCGCAGCGAGCGTGGTCGAGCACGGCCGCCGCATGGCCGCACGGTCATCCGACGGTCGGCTCGACCCACCACTGAGCCTCGTCCTCGACGACGTCGCAGCGGTCGCACCGCTCCCCGGCCTCCCCGAACTCGTCGCCGCCGGCGCGGAACAGGGCCTGCCGACGCTCGCCCTGATGCGCTCGCAGGAGCAGGCCCGGGCCCGCTGGCCCGAGCCCCTCCCGTTCGGCTAGCTGCTCCGCGGCAGCACGTACTCCAGGTCGTAGCCGCTCTCGGCATCCGCCAGAAGTATCCGCCCACCCGTCGGGACGAAGCCGAAGCGCCGGTAGAAGGCGACCGCCCGGTGGTTGTCCTCGTGCACGTACAGCCGCACCCGCTCGACCGCCGGCTCCGGCAGCGCCCAGGACCACTCCACCGCCGCCCGGAACAGCGCGTCGATCACGCCGGCGCCGCGCGCCTCGGGTCGTACGTACACGCCCACCAGCTGCGTCTGGTCGACCTTCGAGGGCTCGCCGAACAGCGGCTCGGCGTCCGAGGGCCGCTCCACGATCACCGTCGTCGCGCCGATCCAGCGCCCGTCAGGCGTCTCCGCGACGAACTGGCGCACCCGCCCCGCGCCGCTCTCGGAGCCGTTCACCGTCCGCTCCCGCCAGAAGGAGTCGGGCTGGGCGACAGCCTTCTCGTACGTCTCCACGAAAGCGAGGTGCGCCACCGGGTCCTGCAGCGCGGCGAGCCGCAGCTCGCGCACCTTCTCCCACTCGTCGGCGCGGATGGTGCGAATTGAATAGTCCATGCCGCGATCTTCACCACCGCCGCACCACGGTGACAAGCAGTTTCTTACCGGCGTGGTACCTGGGTACGACGACGGCGCGAGCTCCGGCCGCCTAACGTGGCCGGGTGACGACGGAGACGGGACCGAGCCGGTACGTGCGGCACCTCCTCACCCGCGTACGGGCCCTCGACGCGGCCCGCCCGTGGCTGTGGGACGCGACGGTGACCGCGACCCTGACGTCCGCCGCACTCGTCGACGTGTCCGGCGGCGGCTGGCGCACCGTCGCGCGCGACCCGTCCCTGCCGCCCTGGCTGGTCCTCGCCCTCAGCCTTGTCCTCACGCTGCCTCTCCACTGGCGGCGCCGCCGGCCGACGGCCGTCCTCGCCGTGACGACGGTCGCGGCGCTCGTCAGCGCGAGCTCGGGCGCCTTCCTCCAGGCCGGCTACCTCCAGGCCGTCCCGCTCTTCCACATCGCGCTCCGCCGCCCGCCCCGCGCGCTGCTCGGCGCGGCCGCGCTCCTCACCGCGCCCCTGGTCGTGGGCGCGCTCCGCTTCCCGGCCGGCGCGCCGGCCGCCGACCCGCTGGTGTGGACGTACGTCCTGGCGGCCCTCCTGGGCATCACGGTCCGCTCCCGCAAGGAGGAACGCGCACAGGAGGTCCGGCTCGCGGCCGCGGCCGAACGCGCCCGGATCGCCCGCGAGATGCACGACATCATCGGCCACAACCTCTCCGTCATCACCGGCCTGGCCGACGGCGGCCGCTACGCGGCGGCGAAGAACCCCGAACGCGCCGCCCAGGCCCTCGACGCCATCGGCACCACCAGCCGCCAGGCCCTCACCGAACTCCGCCGTCTGCTGGGCACGCTGACGGCGGATCGGACGCCTCAGCCGGGGCTCGCGGAGCTGCCGTCGCTGATCGAGGGGGTACGGAAGGCGGGCCTCCCGGTCGAGACGACGCTGCAGGACTGTGGCCGAACGCTGTCCGCGGGAGCGGAACTGACGGTGTACCGGGTCGTGCAGGAGGCGCTGACGAACACGCTGAAGCATGCGGGGCCGGGGGCGAAGGCGACGGTGACGGTGAGGCCAGGGCCGGAGGGCGTGGCGGTGACGGTGACGGACACCGGAAGCGGCGCCCGATCCCTGGTCTCCGGCCGCGGCCGGGGACTGACCGGGATGCGCGAGCGCGCGGCCCTCTACGACGGCACACTCGACTGCGGCCCGCTGCCGGCCGGCACGGGCCCGGGCTGGCGGATACGGCTCCGACTTCCCCGGGAGGACTCCCCCTCGTGACGACGGTTCTGATCGCGGACGACCAGCCGATGCAGCGCCTCGGCTTCCGCATGCTGCTCGAGAGCCAGGACGACATGACGGTCCTCGGCGAGGCCGCGCACGGCGCGGATGCCGTCCGCCTGGTCGACCGCCACCGCCCGGACGTCGTCCTGATGGACATCCGCATGCCGGGCCTCGACGGCATCGAGGCCACCCGCCGCATCGTCACCTCGGGCGCCCGCACCCGCGTCCTCATCGTCACGACCTTCGACCTCGACGAATACGCCTACGACGGCCTGCGCGCCGGCGCGAGCGGCTTCCTGGTCAAGGACGCCCAGCCCGAGGAACTCCTCGCGGGCATCCGCGCGGTAGCGGCCGGCGACGCGGTGGTCGCCCCCAGCCTCACCCGCCGCCTCCTCGACACCTACATCCACCACCTCCCGCCGACCTCCGCCCTCAAGGAGGACGACCCCCGTCTCGCCGCCCTCACCGAGCGCGAACGCGAGATCCTCACGGTCGTCGCCCAGGGCTGGACCAACACGGAGATCGCCACCCGCCTCCACCTCGCCGAATCCACGGTGAAGACCCACATCACCCGCATCCTCGCCAAAACCGGCTCCCGCGACCGCGTCCAGGCCGTCATCCTCGGCTACGACACGGGCCTGGTGACTCCGTCCGCGTAGCCTCCGCCCGCCGCGGTGTCTCGGCACGTCAAGACTGGCTGGACGGCGCACCTCACTGCACGTCGAACCAGTACCCGTGCCCCACATCGCGCGGACACGCGAAGACCCGCAGGTCCCCGAACCGCCCGACGACGATCCCCGTCCTGTTGTCGCTGGCCACGGTGAACAGCAGTGGCATCACGGCGTCGCAGACATCGCACCGGTGCTCGTACGGGTCGGTGATCCCCCAGTACGGCCAGCCGCCGAACTTGATGCCGCCGAGGCTGGTGATGGGGACCTGCTGGTCAGGGTCGGCCCCGTTATCCGGCTCCATCAACCGCCAGACCTCAGGCACGAGATCTTCCGGAAGCTCGTCGGTGTTGGCGAAGTCCGTGTAGGGGAACGACGTGAGCGTGCACGGCCGCGGCATGAAACCGTCGAGCTCGTCTCCCGTCCGCAGGGGTACGGGCGGCTCCGCCAGCACGTCCGTGACATCGGCCGCCCGGCGCCACCTGATCTCGATCACCGGATTCACGTCCGGCTGCGGCGCAGGCGGATCCCAGTGCATGTTGGGGCACCACAACAGCTGGAAGACATCGGCTCCGTCGGGTCCGTCCGGCCACCAGGCACCGGGCGCATCCGCCCGGAAGACCTGGACGACGGGCACCATCGCGGACGGCTCCGGCTCCTCCTCCGCTGATGACTCGTCCGGCACGGAACAGTGCGGCCACGGCTCATCGGCCGGCCAGAGCAAGGGCCCGCCGATCGAGCTCTCGCGCACACCCGGTGTTCCGGGCGTCGGCTCAAGAATCACGGCCGGCCGCGCGTACGGCGCGAGCCCGGGAACGGCGGCGAGTATCGCTTCGGCCGAAGGCCGGTCGGGAAAGGGCTGCAGCATGCCTCGAATCCTAGGCATCATAGGGACCCCGTAAACGCAGGAAAGCCCCGCACCATACGGTGCGGGGCTTTCCCACAATGATTGTTCGGCGGCGTCCTACTCTCCCACAGGGTCCCCCCTGCAGTACCATCGGCGC
>NZ_JBIWPJ010000012.1:0-211794 GCF_044768205.1 Streptomyces sp. NPDC101160
GGTACTGCAGGGGGGACCCTGTGGGAGAGTAGGACGCCGCCGAACAATCATTGTGGGAAAGCCCCGCACCGTATGGTGCGGGGCTTTTCTGCGTTCTGGGGCCGTTTAGGATCCGGGCATGCGCTATGACCTGATCATCTTCGACAACGACGGTGTGCTCGTCGACAGCGAGCCGATCTCCAACCGCATCCTGGCCGGCTACCTCACCGAGCTCGGGCACCCCACCACGTACGAGGAGTCGCTGCGGGACTACATGGGGTCGGCCATGCACCGGATCCACGAGCTGGTCGAGGAGCGCAGCGGGAAGCGGCTGCCGGCGGACTTCGACGACACGTTCCACGCGCAGGTCTTCGCCGCCTTCGAGCGCGAGCTGGAGGCCGTGGACGGGGCCGCCGCGGTGCTCAAGGGGCTGGCCGCGGAAGGGATTCCGTACTGCGTCGCCTCGTCGGGGAGCCACGAGCGGATCCGGGTCGGGCACCGGAAGACCGGGCTCGACGCCTGGTTCCGGGACGAGAACATCTTCAGTGCCGAGGACGTCGGCCGGGGCAAGCCGGAGCCGGACCTCTTCCTGCACGCCGCCGCACGGATGGGGGTGGCGCCGGAGCGGTGCGTCGTCGTCGAGGACAGCCGGCTCGGGGTGCAGGCGGCCGTCGCGGCCGGGATGGACGTGTACGGGTTCACCGCGATGAGCACCGAGGAGAAGCTGGCGGGGGCCACCGGCTTCTTCGGATGGATGGCGGAGCTCCCCGCCCGGCTCTCCCTGCCAGATTGTGATGGTGATCCATCTACCCAGCGGTAGGTTCCGGCCCTACGCTGTGCCGCCATGACAGATGCGCGGTTGCGGCGTGGGCGGGGCTCTCTGGCGGTCAGCTTCTTCGTGCAGGGCGTCACCTTCGCCCTGCTCGTGACCCGGATTCCGGCGATCCAGGACCAGTACGGGATATCCGACGGGCTGCTGCCCGTGTTCCTGGCCGCCGTGCCGGTGCTCGCCGGCGTGTCGAGCGTGGTCACCGAGAAGGTCGTCGCCCGCGTGGGCCCGTCGAACGTGCTGCGCTGGGCGCAGCCGCTGGTGCTGCTCGCGCTCCTTGCAGCCGGGGCCGGTTCCGGCCTCGCGTGGGCGGCCGTGGCGCTCGGGGCGTTCGGGCTCGCCGTCGGCTCGCTCGACGCGTCCATGAACATGCTCGGGGTGAGCCTCCAGCGGGCGTACGGGCGGTCCATCATGCTCGGCTTCCATGCCGCGTACAGCCTCGGTGGCATCGCCGGCGCCTCGCTCGCCTGGGTGGGGGCGCACTGGCATCTGTCGCTGTTCGTGTCGTATCTGCCGGTGGTGGCCGTGCTGCTGCCGGTCGCGTTCGTCGGGAGCCGCTGGTACGTGGACGGCGGGGCGGAGGCCGCCGAGGCTACCCAGGACGGGCCGGGCGGCTCGCAGGGTGTGGTGTTCCGGCTGTTGCTGCCGCTGTGCCTGGTGATGACCTTCGCGTACATCGGGGACTCGACGGTCTCCAACTGGTCGGCGAAGTACCTGCAGGACGTGCTGCACAGCTCGGAGGAGCTGGCGACCGTGCCGTACAACGCGTACATGGTGACGACGCTGCTCGGCCGGGCTGTCGGCGACTTCGGGGTGCGGCGTTTCGGGGCGGTCCTGGTGGTGCGGTGCGGGGCGGTCCTCGCGGCGCTCGGCTTCGCGGTGGTGGCGGCGGCGCCGGGGGCCTGGGTGGGGATGGCCGGGTTCACCATCCTGGGCCTGGGCCTGAGCGTGATCGTGCCGCAGACCTTCGCCGCCGCCGGGAGGTTGTTTCCCGGGGCGAGCGACGCGGCCGTGGCGCGGCTCAACGTCTTCAACTACGTGGGCTTCCTGGTGGGGTCGCCGCTCGTGGGCGCGCTCGGTGACGCGTGGTCGTACCGGGGCGCGATGCTGGTGCCGATGGTGCTGGTCCTGGTGACGGTGGTGTATGCCACGTCGTTCGGCGCTCAGAAGGCCCGATACGGTGGCGGGCATGAGCAGCCGCGCACTGTTGATGTGGGATGAAGCGGTCACGGGCTACGACTTCGGTCCGGAGCACCCGATGGATCCGGTGCGGCTCGCGCTGACCATGGGTCTGGTGCGGGCGTACGGGCTCGACCGCCGGGTCGACGTGGTGGCGGCGAAGCCGGCCGGGGAGTCGACGCTGCGGCTGGTGCACCGCGAGGACTACGTGGCGGCGGTGCGGGCCGCGTCGGCGGATCCGAAGGCGGCCGACCAGGCGTACGGGCTCGGTACGGAGGACGATCCGGCGTTCGCGGGGATGCACGAGGTGTCCGCGCTGATCGCCGGGCAGTCGGTGGGCGCGGCGGAGGCGGTGTGGCGCGGGGACGCGGCGCACGCGGTGAACTTCGCGGGCGGCCTGCACCACGCGATGCCGGGGTCGGCCTCCGGTTTCTGCATCTACAACGACGCGTCGCTGGCGATCGCCCGGCTGCTCGAACTGGGCGCGGAGCGGGTGGCGTACGTGGACGTGGACGTGCATCACGGGGACGGGGTGCAGGCGGCGTTCTGGGAGGATCCGCGGGTCCTGACGATCTCGCTGCACGAGCATCCGCGGACGCTGTTCCCGCAGACGGGCTGGCCCGAGGAGACCGGTGCGGCCGGCCCGGGGGAGGGCGGCGCGGTGAACCTGGCGCTGCCGGCGGGCACCGGGGACGCGGGGTGGCTGCGGGCCTTCCACGCGGTGGTGCCGGAGCTGCTCGCCGACTTCCGGCCGCAGGTGCTGGTGACGCAGCACGGCGCGGACACGCACTTCGAGGATCCGCTGGCGCATCTGGCGGTGTCGCTCGACGCGCAGCGGGCGGTGCAGGAGGCGTGCCACGAGCTGGCGCACGCGCATGTCGAGGGCGGGAAGTGGCTGGCGCTCGGCGGTGGCGGGTACGCGGTGGTGGACGTCGTACCGCGGTCGTGGACGCATCTGGTGGGGATCGCGGCGCACGCTCCGGTGGATCCGGAGTCGGTGATCCCGGAGTCGTGGCGGGACGAGGCGTACGCGCGGACGCGGCAGCCGGGTCCGCGGCGGATGACGGACGGGAGGTGGCCGGTGGCCTGGCGGGACTGGTCCGAGGGCTACGATCCGGCGGACCGGCTCGACCAGGCGGTCCTGGCGACGCGACGGGCGGCGTTCCCGCTGCGCGGTCTGCTGGCCTAGGGGGTGTCTCGCCGATCATGCCGGGCTCGCGACGCCTGGCACCGCGCCTCGCCGCGTTGTCGTCGGTCGCCGATGCTCCGCATGGACTCCCTCCTCCGCCTTGCGATGCACGGCACCAGACGCCGCTCCCTGATCCGGCCTGATCGACGAGACACCCCCTAGCGCCCCGCGACCGCATTGTTACGCCAACTGTGCGGTCTCGTACGGTTTTTGGTCCCCGGCCGGGGCCGGTCCGGCAGCATCGTGTGGGTGTTGAGTACCGGGGCGCTGCGGGCGCATCTGTTGGCGGCGGGGCTCGCCGGGACGGTGGCGACGCCGCGGGAGACGAGTCTGCGGAGCTACCGGGCCTTCGCCGCGCGCGATCCCCGGGTGACCCTCGGGCTCGATCCCGCGCGGTCCTGGGACGAGGCCGGGCTGCTGCGGCTGATGGCGGACCGGTGCGGGGTGTCGGCGGACCCGGCGCACCGCTCGGGGCCGGACGCGATCGACCCGGAGCGGACCCTGGGGGCGCTCGCGGCGTTCGCGGAACGGCTGGGGGAGGCGGCGGGCCGGCGGGCTCCGGTGCTCCTGGGGACGGGCCATCCGCACCGGTTGCTGGGTTTCTACGCCGGGCTCGCAGACGCTTTGTCGGCGGCGGGATGTCTTGTTCTCACCCCGGCGCAGGGGAGATGTGTCGACATAACGACCCGGTTCGGCGTACGCACGCACCTTCTCGACTACGTACGGGGGGTGGCTCTGGTGCGGGAACCGGGCCTGCCGGCCGCAGGGCGCGAGCCGGGGGCGCACACCCACTCACCGCTGCCGGTCAGGGCGGCCCTGGAGAGCGCGGCGGTGGCCGGCGGGCCGCTGCCGGAGCTGGTGGTGGGGGACCACGGCTGGGTCTGCGGGGCAGGTCAGCTGGGTATCGAGGCCATCGGGCTCGCCGACACGGACGATCCCGCGCTGTTCGTCGGGGAGGCCGAGGGACAGGTGTCCGTGACCGTTCCGCTTGATGACGGGGTCCGTTCGGACTACTACCGTCCACTCACGCGCTATGTACTCAATCGAGCGTGTCTGTCACGGTAAACAGCTGATCGCAGCTCCTCTTCCCCACTCGTACCACCCGCCCCTACTCTGGGCGTGAGCGTGCAGCGACGAAGAGTCACCGGAGGGGAAGCCGGTGGGCGTCGCGTACGGAAGGTACAGGTGGGTCATGGCTGCTGGCATGCCTCTCAACGAGGTGAAGTTCCTGACCGTGGCGGAGGTTGCCGCGGTGATGCGCGTCTCGAAGATGACCGTGTACCGGCTGGTGCACAGCGGTCATCTGCCCGCGATCCGGGTGGGAAGGTCCTTCCGGGTCCCGGAACAAGCCGTTCACGAGTACCTCAGGGAGTCCTTCGTGGGGGTGGCGACCGCGTAGCGAGCGCGGAGCCGTAAGCCCCGAATACGTCCTCGGTTAACAAGGGCGACGTTCTAGCCGGTAGGCTAGCCCCTCGTAGGTCGTGTGGGCCCAGACGCCCCGCACCGATCCCCGCTGGCGCGGGGATGTTCCGAGAAGTGAGCGAGGGTAGTCGTGGGCTCTGTTATCAAGAAGCGGCGCAAGCGGATGGCGAAGAAGAAGCACCGCAAGCTGCTCAAGCGCACGCGCGTTCAGCGTCGCAACAAGAAGTAAGCGCGACGCCCCAGCGGGCGTTTTCGCGTCGACGTGGCCTCCACCGGTTCGCCGGTGGGGGCCACGTTTTCATTGCGTCGAAACCTGCACGCGCTACCGTGGCCGTCAACGCAACGCAGTCAGCGGAACACCGACGGAAGGCGCTCGTCTTGGGCAAGGTCGTGCTCGTCACCGGTGCGGCCCGGCACCTCGGCGCCCGTTTCGTACGGCGGATCCAGCGCGACCCCGAGGTCGAGCGCGTCATCGCGGTGGACCGGGTCGACTCCCCGCACCCGCTGGGCGATGCGGTGTTCGTGCGCGCCGACATCCGCCGTCCGGCCATCGCCAAGGTCCTCGCCCAGCACGACGTGGACACGGTCGTCCACATGGACGTCACGGGCATGGCGCTCGGCTCCGGAGGCCGGACGTCGGTCAAGGAGACCAACGTCATCGGCACCATGCAGCTGCTCGGCGCCTGCCAGAAGTCGCCGCGGATCAAGCGGCTCGTGGTGAAGTCGAGCACGAGCGTGTACGGGGCCGCGCCGCGCGACCCGGCGGTCTTCACGGAGACGACGCCGGCCAAGTCGCTGCCGGGCGGCGGCTTCGCCAAGGACGCCGTCGAGGTCGAGGGATACGTACGGGGCTTCGCCCGGCGCCGCCCGGACGTGGCGGTGTGCGTGCTGCGGTTCGCGAACATCCTCGGGCCGCGGGTCGACTCCCCGCTCGCCGAGTACCTTTCCCTGCCGGTCCTGCCGACCGTCTTCGGCTACGACCCGCGGCTGCAGTTCGTCCACGAGGACGACGTCATGGACGTCCTGGAACTGGCCGCGGGCGAGCCGCGCCGGGCCACCCTCAACAGCGGCACGTTCAACATCGCCGGCGACGGGGTGCTGCTGCTCTCCCAGTGCGCCCGCCGGCTCGGCCGGCCGACCGTGCCGGTGCTGCTGCCCGCGGTGACCTGGGTGGGGCAGGCGCTGCGCACGGTCGGGATCACCGACTTCGCGCCGGAGCAGATCCGGCTGCTCACCCACGGCCGGGTCGTCTCCACCGTTCAGATGCGCGAGACGCTCGGCTTCACACCCGCCCGCACCACCGCCGACGCCTTCGCGGACTTCGCGCGCAGCCAGGGACCGGGGCTGCTGCCGCCGGAACTGCTCGCCGGGGCCGTGGACCGGCTCGCCGGGCGGCTCGCGCCCTCCACTCTTCAGAACGGCATGTGAGGAGCCCAGATCCGATGGCGGACGCCAAGGTCATTCCGTTCGACGACGACCGGTCACGGACGCGCCGAAGGCCCGTGACGAACGGCCGGGAGGCCGCCGTACGGGCGCTGCCGGCGCAGGCGGTCGCCGAGGAGCCCGAGACCGCGCCCGACGCGCCGGACGGGCCCGAGGCCGGGGCGTCCGGCGCCCCGGCGTCCGGCGCGGGCGCGGGTGCGGGCGCGGGCGCGCGGGACGGCTGGGAGCGGACGCTCGCGGGCGGCCTCGCGTTCCTGCGGCGGCGGGTCACCGGCGAGTACGAGGTCGACGAGTTCGGCCACGACGAGGAGCTCACCGACCAGGTCCTGATGCCGCTGCTGCGCCCGGTGTACGAGAAGTACTTCCGGGTGGAGGTGAAGGGCGTCGAGAACATCCCGAAGGAGGGCGGCGCCCTGGTGGTCGCCAACCACTCCGGGACGCTGCCGCTGGACGGCCTGATGATGCAGGTCGCCGTCCACGACCACCACCCGGCGGGCCGTCATCTGCGGCTCCTCGCCGCCGACCTGGTCTTCATGCTGCCGGTGATAAACGAGCTGGCCCGCAAGGCCGGACACACGCTGGCCTGCGCGGAGGACGCGGAGCGGCTGCTGAAGGGCGGCGAGATCGTCGGCGTGATGCCGGAGGGCTTCAAGGGCATCGGGAAGCCGTTCGCCGAGCGGTACAAGCTGCAGCGCTTCGGGCGGGGCGGTTTCGTGTCGACGGCGCTGCGGGCCGGGGTGCCGATCGTGCCGTGCTCGATCGTGGGCGCGGAGGAGATCTACCCGATGCTCGGCAACGCCAAGACGCTGGCGCGGCTGCTCGGTCTGCCGTACTTCCCGCTCACCCCGACCTTCCCCTGGCTGGGGCCGCTGGGCGCGCTGCCGCTGCCGACGAAGTGGACCATCCAGTTCGGCGAGCCCATCCCGACGGACGGCTATCCGCTGGAGGCGGCGGAGGACCCCATGCTGATGTTCAACCTGACGGACCAGGTCCGCGAGCAGATCCAGCACACGCTGTACAAGTTGCTGGTACAGCGGCGGTCGGTGTTCTTCTGAGACGAAGGGGCAGGGCGGGGCCCGGACCGGGGGCGCCCCGATCGACGGACGGAGTCCGGCGCAGCCGCCCGAAGCCCCTGAGGCCCCGGGGCCGAGGGGCGCGAGGGCGGCAGAGAAAGAGGGGCCAAGCTGCTGGTGCAGCGGCGGTCGGTGTTCTTCTGACCGTACGGGGGTGGGGCGCCGCCCTGCTCGGGCGGCGCCCCACCTCGTAACCCCGCGCGCTACTTCGCGTCGCTGCTGTCGATGCCGAGGCCCGGCAACAGTCCCGGCAGGATCGGCGGGATGGTGACGTCCGGGACGGGCGGCAGCGACTCCTCGCCGGACGGTGCCGTGCTCGGGCCCGTCTGTGGCGGGCTGAGCAGGCCGCCCGGGCCGCCGCCGAGGAGGCCGTCGTCGGAGGGCGTGCCCGGACCGGAGCCGGAGGGCGACGGCTGGGAGGCGTCGCCGCCGTGCGAGGGCGTCGCCGACGAGGTGTGCGTGCCCCTGGGGTCGGCCGCCGGGGTGTGTCGCGGCGTGCTCGGGCCGCCGGAGCCCACGGCGCCGCGGTCGGGGGTGCGCGGCAGGACCGACTGGAGCGGCTCGACGTCTTCGTCTATGGCCTTGAAGACGTCGTTCACCTCGTTGCCCACGTCCGTGAGCTGGACCGGGAGCCGGTCGCGCAGGCCGTCCCAGGTGGCGCGGTGGGCCTGGGCGAAGGAGTTGAGCCGGGCCATGGGGCCGATCTCACCGTCCCGCTCGTACGCCTGGCGGAGCAGCCGGTGGCCCTCGGAGGCGTCGTGCTTCATGCCGTCGAGGACCCGGCGGATCTCGCCGAGGGACTCGTGGTCGAGGTCGCCGGACCGGCCGCGCTCCATGAGACGGCGGGCCTCGCTGAGCCGGGTGGACGCCTGGTCGAGATAGATCCCGCCCCGGTCGGCGTCGTCGTCGGCCATCCCGAGCTTGATGTCCTCCATGCCCCGCTTGAGGCCGTAGAGGGAGTCACCGGGGAGGGCGTCGGAGCTGGCAGCGGCCACTCCGCTGAACGCCCCGGCGGCCACACCGACCGTGAGCCCGCCGGCGGCGAGGCCCTTGGTCCAGCGGGAGCGCGGACGCAACTTGCGGAGCGGGGAGGCCCGGTGGGCTCCCTTCCCGGCGGTCCGCTGCTCCGGCACCGTAGGGCCCGCGGCGGCGCTCCCCTCCGCGAACATGGCTTCCATGGCGGCGACGAGCTGGGCTCGCTGCACCACCTTCACCTCGGGGTCCATCTGTGGTTTCGGCAGCTCGCCGAGACCGTGCGCCAGGGCCAACAGCGGTCCGTGCTCGGCCGGTTCGGCCGGTGCCTCGGGCTGTTCGGCCGCCCCGCCCCCGGACGTCCGATCCTCCAGGGTCTGGGCGAAGGCGTTCGCCCGCCGGTGCGCCGAAACGTTCGCGATCACTGGCGGCACCTCCTCTCGTCATGACGGTCGACTCCCTGGGGGGTTCGGAAGGTTGCACACCTTGAGCGCTTCCACACGAAAGAGTGAGTGGAAGTGGACACGGCGTGACCACAGGGAGCCTGCATTTCGCACAACGAGCGGCGCGGCACTTGGGTTACGCGCGAAAGATGATCGGACCAGTGCGTCATCGAGGCGTCACCGACTGTGAGTTGGGACGGGGTGGTGGGAGTGAGTGGGGGGACGGACTGCGGGGCGATCGGAGGGGCGACCGGAGGTACGAGTCGCGGGGCGAGCGGCGGGGGCGTGTGTGGGGGGCGCCGAGCGGTCAGCGGGCGTCGTCCGGGAGGAGGCGGGCCAGGGTGCGCACGGCCCGGTACTGGAGGGTCTTGATCGCTCCCTCGTTCTTGCCCATGACCCGGGCGGTCTCGGCGACCGACAGGCCCTGGAGGAAGCGGAGGGTGACGCACTCCTGCTGCTGGGGGTTGAGCCGGCGCACCGCGTCGAGGAGGGCCGCGTTGGAGAGGGACTCGAGGACGGAGTCCTCCGGGCTGCGCTCGACCTCGTTGGCGTCCAGCATCTCGCCGGTGGTGACTTCCAGGCGGAAGCGGCTGGACTTGAAGTGGTCGGCGACCAGGTTCCGGGCGATGGTGACGAGCCAGGCGCCGAAGTCGCGGCCCTGCCAGGTGAAGGTGGAGATGCGGCGCAGGGCGCGCAGGAACGTCTCGCTGGTGAGGTCCTCCGCCGTCGCCTTCCCGCCGACGCGGTAGTAGATGTAGCGGTAGACGGTGTCGCTGTACTGGTCGTAGAGCCGGCCGAAGGCCTCGGCCTCGCCGGCCTGGGCGCGCTCGACCAGGTCCATCATGCGGGCGCTGTCGCTGTCGGCGGTGGGCCTGCGGGCGGCGGTCGAGGTTCCGGCGCCGCCGCGCGTGCCGCGTCTGCCGACGGCGGCACCGCTTTCGGCCAGGGCGTAGCAGGGTCCGGCGGGTGCCGGGCCGGTGAAGGCGAAGGCGGATACGGGGACGGCGTACGCGGTGGGGACGAAGCCGCGCAAGTGGTCGAGGACCGTTGCGCGCAGCGTAGCCAGGCCCGAGGCGTCAACCCCGACGTGTGGGTACACGGGACTCCCAGAGGCAGAGCTTCCATCACGTGCAGTGCGGGACCGTTCACTCGTCGTGGCGACGTGTGGGGTCCCTTGTGCGTCTGAGGAGAATAACGCTTCGTACAGGCAGCGCTACACCGAGTTGCTGAAATCATCGTTTCGGTCGCATCCATTACCGCTTCAAGGCGGAACTAGTCGCACTTGGTGATCTGTTATTGATCGAATTGCTTCCGAGTGTGATCAAAGCCGGAGTCGGTTGTGGCCGACTGCGGGGCGGGGGAGTGATCGGTGCCGCTGCCGGGTAGGAAGCGCGGAATGCCCGGGCGTCGCCGTGTGCGGGCGTGTTCGACCACGGACGGGTGAGCGCCGTCGGTCCGTGGTTGTCGCAGGCGATCGCAGCCGAAACGTATCCGCATGATCCCTACGGGACGGTCGGACACGGGCCGTTACGGACGAGACGCGCGGAACAGGCTCGCGCGGGACGGGACGGCGAGCAGCGAGGCCGTGAGGAGCGGGACGGCGGGAAGCGGGACGGCGGGAAGCGAGGCGGCGGGCAGCGCGACGGTGCGGGACGGGCTCGCGCTCAGCGGCGGCGGCGGTGCAGCGCGAGCGCGGCGGCCGCGCCGCCCGCGAGGGCGCCGACGCCCGCGGCGGCCGGGATGCCCACCTTGGCCGCCTTGCGGCCGGTCCGGTAGTCGCGCAGCCGCCACTCGCGCTCCTTGGCGTACCGGTGCAGCTTGGCGTCCGGGTTGATCGCGTACGGGTGGCCGACGAGCGACAGCATCGGGATGTCGTTGTGCGAGTCGCTGTACGCGGCGCAGCGGGCCAGCTCCAGGCCCTCGGCGGCCGCCAGCGCCCGTACCGCCTCGGCCTTGGCCGGGCCGTGCAGCAGCTCGCCGACGAGCCGTCCGGTGTAGACGCCGTCGACGGACTCGGCGACCGTGCCGAGCGCGCCGGTCAGGCCGAGCCGGCGGGCGATGATCGTCGCGGTCTCGACCGGGGCGGCGGTGACCAGCCACACCTTCTGGCCGGCGTCCAGGTGTGCCTGGGCGAGGGCGAGGGTGCCGGGCCAGATCCGGTCGGCCATGTACTCGTCGTAGATCTCCTCGCCGATCGACATCAGCTCGGAGACCCGGTGGCCCTTGACGATGGAGAGCGCGCTGTCGCGGGCCTCCTGCATGTGCGCGGGGTCCTCGACGCCGGCGAGCCGGAACCACGCCTGCGCCCAGGCGAACCGGGCCAGGTCGCGGCTGTCGAAGAACTTCCGCTTGTACAGGCCGCGGCCGAAGTGGAAGAGCGCGGCGCCCTGCATCACGGTGTTGTCGAGGTCGAAGAAGGCGGCGGCCAGTTCGTCGCCGACGACCGGGAACTCCGCTTCCGCGGGGAGGGTCTCGGGGATCTCCGCCGCCTCGGCGGCGGCTTCCTCCCGCTCCTGCTCGAGCTGAGCCGACGTCTTGCGCGCCGCCTCGGCGGCGGCCTCGCCTGCGAGGACGCTGCGCGCGGTGGCGGAGCGCCTACGGGGGGTGAGCCATCCCAGAGCGGCCATGTTGCGAGCATAGATGCTCTGTTCGGTACTTCCCGACTCGTGAGGATGCCGCGGCGTGAACAGTCGGGGACTCCTCTGTCGGCCGGGCCGCAGAATGGACGCCATGTTCGGGACGTTCGGTCGTACGAAGAAGAAGAGCGGTCCGCGCACGGTGACCCTGATCGGCAGGCCGGGGTGCCATCTGTGCGACGACGCGAGGGCGGTGATCGAGGCGGTGTGCGCCGAGACGGGTGCACGCTGGGAGGAGAAGGACATCACACAGGACGAGGAGCTCTACCGCGCGTACTGGGAGCAGATCCCGGTGGTGCTCGTCGACGGCGAACAGCACACCTTCTGGCGGGTGGACGCGGGGCGGCTGCGGCGCGAACTGGGTGCGTGACCGAAAGACGGCTACCATCGAGGACGTTTTGTTGGGTTTCGGGGGCAGCGTCACAAGGAGAGTGTGCGGCTTTGCCCCCTTCGGGATCTCAACGCTCCGGCGCGCTCCGCGGTTCCACGATGACGGGAACCGGCCGCGTGACCCCGGTCACTTTGGCCGGACAAAACGGACACCATCTTTGTGCACGCGTTCACAAAGACATAGCCTGCATTCGACGGGGCGGTCCTGGGACGCATGGCCGCCTGCAGCCCCGCTCATCCCGCAGGAGCACCGTGGCAACTGGCCGAACTCACCGACCGGCGACCCGTAGCCGAGGAATTCCCGAGGCCACCGTCGCCCGTCTCCCGCTGTATCTGCGTGCCCTCACGGCACTGTCGGAGCGCTCTGTTCCGACGGTCTCCTCCGAGGAGCTCGCGGCCGCCGCGGGGGTCAACTCCGCGAAGCTGCGCAAGGACTTCAGCTACCTCGGCTCGTACGGGACGCGCGGCGTCGGCTACGACGTCGAGTACCTCGTCTACCAGATCTCCCGCGAACTCGGCCTGACCCAGGACTGGCCGGTCGTGATCGTCGGCATCGGTAACCTCGGCGCCGCCCTCGCCGGCTACGGCGGGTTCGCCTCCCGTGGCTTCCGGGTCGCCGCGCTCATCGACGCCGACCCGGCGATGAAGGGCAAGCCGGTCGCCGGCATGCCCGTGCAGCACAGCGACGACCTCGAGAAGATCATCGAGCAGGACCGGGTCTCCATCGGCGTCATCGCCACCCCGGCCGGCGTCGCCCAGCAGGTCTGCGACCGGCTGGTGGCCGCCGGGGTCACCTCGATCCTGAACTTCGCGCCGACCGTGCTCTCCGTGCCCGACGGCGTGGACGTGCGCAAGGTCGACCTCTCCATCGAGCTCCAGATCCTCGCCTTCCACGAGCAGCGCAAGGCCGGCGAGGAGCCGGGCGCCGAGCAGGGCACGGCCGAGTCCGGTGCCGCCGAGACCGGCCACGTACCGGCCGGCTCCGTCGCCGCCCCCGTCCCGGCGGCCGCCCGGAGCGCCGCGGACCCCACCCGTAACGGACCTGACGGGGACATGCCCGCCGTGATGCCCGCATGAGCCTCCTCGTCGTCGGCCTCAGCCACCGCAGCGCCCCCGTCAGCGTCCTGGAGCGGGCCTCCCTCTCCGCGGACGCCAAGGTCAAGCTGCTGCACGACACCCTCGCCGCCGAACCGGCCGCCGAGGGCGCCGTCCTGGCCACCTGCAACCGCATCGAGCTCTACGCCGACGTGGACAAGTTCCACGCCGGGGTCGCCGAGCTGTCCACGCTGCTCGCCCAGCACAGCGGCGTCGGACTCGAAGAGCTCACCCCTTATCTCTATGTGCACTACGAGGACCGGGCCGTCCACCACCTCTTCTCGGTGGCCTGCGGCCTGGACTCCATGGTCGTCGGCGAGGGCCAGATCCTCGGCCAGATCAAGGACGCCCTCGCCGTCGGCCAGGACGAGCACACCGCCGGGCGGCTCCTGAACGACCTGTTCCAGCAGGCCCTGCGGGTCGGCAAGCGCGCCCACAGCGAGACCGGCATCGACCGGGCCGGTCAGTCCCTCGTCACCTTCGGCCTGCAGCAGCTCGCCGAAGAGGCCGAGGTCGCCGACTGGGCCGCGGGCAAGCGCGCCCTCGTCATCGGCGCCGGCTCGATGTCCTCGCTCGCCGCCGCCACCCTCGCGCGGGCCGGCGTCGCCGAGATCGTCGTCGCCAACCGCACCATGGCCCGCGCCGAGCGGCTCGTCGAGATCCTCACCGAGCCCGGAGGTACGGGCGTGGCCGCACGCGCGGCCGAGATGGTTGCCGTCGGCGACGAACTGACACGTGCCGACATCGTCGTCTCCTGCACCGGCGCCACCGGACTCGTCCTCACCGGCGAGGCCGTCGAGACCGCCGTACAGGGGCGCGACAAGCCCCTGTACCTCCTCGACCTCGCGATGCCCCGCGACATCGACGCCGCCGCCCACCGCATGCCCGGTGTCCGGCTCGTCGACATCGAGTCGCTCGCCGAGGCGTCCGCCGACGCGCCCATGGCGGGCGACGTCGACCAGGTGCGCACCATCGTCTCCGACGAGGTCGCCGCCTTCGGCGCCGCCCAGCGGGCCGCCCACATCACGCCGACCGTCGTCGCCCTGCGCGCCATGGCCGCCGACGTGGTCGCCGGCGAGATGGCCCGCCTCGAAGGCCGGCTGCCCGGCCTCGACGACAAGCAGCGCGCCGAGATCACCCAGACCGTGCGCCGCGTGGTCGACAAGCTGCTCCACGCGCCGACCGTGCGCGTCAAGCAGCTCGCCAGTGAGCCCGGCGGCGCCGGGTACGCGGACGCACTGCGGACACTCTTCGACCTCGACCCGGAGACGGTTGCCTCTGTCAGCCGGGCCGACCTGAACGACGGTGACGTCAAGAACCGAGGGCGAGTATGACCGAGAGGGCACTGAGGCTCGGGACCAGGCGCAGCAAGCTCGCCATGGCCCAGTCCGGACATGTGGCCGACGCCGTCCGGCAGCTGACCGGCCGGCCCGTCGAGCTCGTGGAGATCACGACGTACGGGGACACCTCGCGCGAGCACCTGGCGCAGATCGGCGGCACCGGTGTGTTCGTCGCCGCGCTGCGCGACGCGCTGCTCGCCGGCGAGGTCGACTTCGCCGTGCACTCCCTCAAGGACCTGCCGACCGCGCTCCACCCCGACCTGGTGCTCGCGGCCATCCCGAAGCGCGAGGACCCGCGCGACGTGCTCGTCGCCCGCGCCGGGCTCACGCTCGACACGCTGCCCGCCGGCGCCCGCGTCGGCACCGGCTCGCCGCGCCGCATGGCCCAGCTCAACGCGTACGCGCGCAGCCACGGCCTGACCATCGAGACCGTGCCGATCCGCGGGAACATCGACACCCGCGTCGGCTACGTGCGCAAGGGAGAGCTGGACGCGGTGGTACTCGCCGCGGCCGGTCTCAACCGCATCGGCGGAACCGAGGAGCTCACCGGCTCCCTGTCGCTCGACCACCTGTCGGTCGACGTGGTCCTGCCCGCCCCCGGCCAGGGGGCCCTGGCCGTCGAGTGTCCGGCGTCCGACGCCGACCTCGTCGCCGCGCTCGCCGCGCTCGACGACCCGTACACCCGGGCCGCCGTGACCGCCGAGCGATCCCTGCTCGCCGCCCTGGAGGCCGGCTGCTCCGCACCCGTGGGTGCGCTGGCCGACCTGCTGGCAGACGGCCCTCGTTCCGAGCAGGTTGTCACCGAAATGCGCCTCCGCGGCGTCGTCGGCACCACCGACGGCTCCACGCTGGTGCAGCTGTCCACCACCGGTCCCGTACCCACCTCCTACGACGAGGCGACGGCGCTCGGACGCGAACTCGCGGACGAGATGCTCGCCAAGGGTGCGGCCGGTCTTATGGGGGAGCGAGCACTTTGAGCCCCACCAGCCCGACCACCAGCCCCGCGTCCGCCGCCTGTTACGGCCACGGTCACGTCACCTTCCTCGGCGCCGGACCCGGCGACCCCGGACTGCTGACGCTCCGGGCCGTCGAGGCCCTGGCCGGCGCGGACGTCCTGATCGCCGAGCCGGAGGTGCTCGAAGTCGTTCGCGGGCATGCGCGCGCGGGCGTGAGCACGCCTGAGCTGACGGTTGTCGACGAGGCGTCAACAACCGTCGGTGTCCCCGTGTTGAGGGATGCGACCAATCTTGTCATGGAGGCCGCGAGGGGCGGCAAGCGGGTCGTCCGTGCGGTGACCGGCGACCCCGGCCTCGACGGCAACGCCGGCAGCGAGATGCTCGCCTGCGCCGCCGAGGGCATCCCCTTCGAGGTCGTCCCCGGCGTCGCCACGGCCGTCGGCGTGCCCGCGTACGCCGGCGTCCCGCTGCGCGACGCGCAGGGCACCGACGTCCGCTTCGTCGACGCCCGCACCGCCGACGACCGGTGCTGGGCCGAGGTCGGCGCCTCCGATGGCACCGTCGTCGTGTCCACGTCCCTGGATTCGGTCGCCGCGGCGGCCGGTGAGCTGGTGGCGGCTGGCCGTAAGCCGGACACCCCGCTCACCGTCACCATCGCCGGTACGACGACCCGCCAGCGCACCTGGACCGCGACGCTCGGCACCATCGCCCAGGTCTTCAAGCAGGGCAAGGTGCTCCCCTCGCCCGAGGGCCACCGCCCCGCGATAGCCGTGGTCGGCGAGCGCAGCGCGCCCGCGCAGCGCGACCAGCTGTCGTGGTTCGAGTCCAAGCCGCTCTTCGGCTGGCGCGTGCTCGTACCGCGCACCAAGGAGCAGGCCGCGTCGCTCTCCGACCAGCTGCGCTCGTACGGCGCCGTGCCGCACGAGGTCCCGACCATCGCCGTCGAGCCGCCGCGCACGCCGCAGCAGATGGAGCGCGCGGTCAAGGGCCTCGTCACCGGCCGCTACGAGTGGATCGCCTTCACGTCGGTCAACGCCGTCAAGGCCGTCCGCGAGAAGTTCGAGGAGTACGGGCTCGACGCCCGCGCCTTCGCCGGCATCAAGGTCGCCGCGGTGGGCGAGCAGACCGCCGCCGCGCTCGTCGACTTCGGCGTCAAGCCGGACCTGGTGCCGAGCGGCGAGCAGTCCGCCGCGGGGCTCCTGGAGGACTGGCCGCCCTACGACCCGGTCTTCGACCCGATCGACCGCGTCTTCCTGCCGCGCGCCGACATCGCCACGGAGACCCTGGTCGCCGGTCTGATCGAGCTCGGCTGGGAGGTCGACGACGTCACCGCCTACCGCACCGTCCGCGCCTCGCCGCCGCCGGCGGACACGCGCGAGGCGATCAAGGGCGGCGGCTTCGACGCGGTCCTCTTCACGTCCTCGTCGACGGTCCGGAACCTGGTCGGCATCGCCGGCAAGCCGCACAACGTCACGGTCATCGCCTGCATCGGCCCCGCGACGGCCAAGACGGCGGAGGAACACGGCCTGCGCGTCGACGTCCTCTCCCCCGAGCCGTCCGTCCACAAGCTCGCCGAGGCCCTGGCCGACTTCGGCCTCCGCCGCCGCGCGGCGGCGCTGGAGGCGGGCGACCCGGTGACCCGCCCGAGCGAACGCCGCCCGGGCGCGCGGAGGCGCAGGACGACGTAGCCGTCGGTTGCAGGCCGCGTGACGCCCGCGGGGCGCGATTCCATTGAGGACTCGCGCCCCGCGCGCGTTTCCGACGACGCCGACCGCCGGCCGGGGTGCCGCGCGGCGCGCGGCGCGGCACCCCCGTCCCCCCCCGTTGTGGGCAGTTGTCCCGCAGGGCGGGACGGGTGGGCACAACGGGACGATGCCCCTTGCCGGGCCTAGGCTCCCCGCGCGTTGACCCGCACCACGAGGGCGCCGCGCGTCGTGGCGGACGTAGGTCCAGGGGGCGGAGGCGCCGCCAAGGGCGCCGCCCCGTGTGCCCACCCATCCCGCCTGGGGGCACCCCCGGACGAAGTCTGGGGGAGGGACGATTGCCCACACGGGGTGGGGCGTGGGCCCCGGCCCGCACGGGGTGGCGGCGGCGGTGCGTGGCCCGCACGCGGCGGCCTCCAGGCGCCCTACGGGCGGCGGCCCCGCGCGGCCTCGGGCGGCAACACCGTGTCGGTAAGTGCACCCCACCCACCGGCGTAGCCTCGAAGGCATGAACTCGTACGGATCCTTCCCCGGAGCGCGGCCGCGGCGGCTGCGTACGACGCCCGCCATGCGGCGGATGGTGGCCGAGACGCGGCTGCATCCGGCCGATCTGATCCTGCCCGCGTTCGTGCGGGAGGGCGTGACCGAGCCCGTGCCGATCTCGGCGATGCCGGGCGTCGTGCAGCACTCGCGGGACACCCTGCGGAAGGCCGCCGTGGAGGCGGTCGAGGCGGGCGTCTCCGGGATCATGCTGTTCGGCGTGCCCGAGGACGCGAAGAAGGACGCGGCCGGTACGGCGGGGACGGACCCGGACGGGATCCTGCAGGTGGCGATCAGGGACGTGCGGGCCGAGGTCGGCGACGACCTGGTGATCATGTCGGACCTGTGCCTGGACGAGTACACCGACCACGGCCACTGCGGCGTCCTCGACGCCGACGGGCGCGTCGACAACGACGCCACCCTGGAGCGGTACGCCGAGATGGCCCAGGTCCAGGCCGACGCCGGCGTCCACGTCGTCGGGCCCTCCGGGATGATGGACGGCCAGGTCGGCGTGATCCGCGACGCCCTGGACACCATCGGCAAGGAGGACGTGTCGATCCTCGCGTACACCGCGAAGTACTCCTCCGCCTTCTACGGCCCCTTCCGCGAGGCCGTCGGCTCCTCGCTGACCGGCGACCGCAAGACGTACCAGCAGGACCCCGCCAACATGCGCGAGTCCATGCGGGAGCTCGCCCTCGACCTCGAGGAGGGCGCCGACATGGTCATGGTGAAGCCGGCCGGCCCGTACCTGGACATCCTGGCCAAGGTCGCCGAATCGGTGGACGTGCCGGTCGCCGCGTACCAGATCAGCGGCGAGTACGCGATGGTCGAGGCCGCCGCCGAGAAGGGCTGGATCGACCGTGACAAGGCGATCTTCGAGACCCTCACCGGCATCCGCCGGGCCGGCGCCCGGATGATCCTCACCTACTGGGCGACCGAGGCCGCCCAGAAGCTCGCCCGCGGCCTCTGAGCCCGGTCCCCGGGCCCGCCCCACGGGCCCGGCCTCTGAGCGCGCGGACCTCCGGTCTCCCGATGCACCCTGGAGAGGTACCCGACAGGTACCTCTCTGGAGGTGGTCCTCATGATGCAGTCCCACACCCTGGTCGGCTGGCACATCGAGACGGAGTTCGAGGAGGAGGGCGACCGCACGCGGGCGGCGGCCATGGTGCGGCTCAGCGACGGCACCGAGATCCGCGGCCACGGCAATGCCAATCGCCACCCCTCGGACCCGGAGCAGTTGCGGGTCGGCGAGGAGATCGCCGGCGCCCGTGCGCTCATGGACATCGCCTCGCAGCTGCTGCAGAAGGCCCACGTCGAGATCGACCAGGTCTCCGGGCGGACCTCCCACCCGATCAACCGCTGAACACGCACGAAGGCCCGGCCGGGGACTCCCGCCCGGGCCTTCGCCGTACTGCCGTCAGAGACGCTCGGGCGTCCGGATGCCGAGCAGCGCCATGCCCTGGTGCAGCGTCCGCGCCGTCAGGTCGCACAGGAACAGACGGTTCTCGACCTGCTCCGGGGTGTCCGCCTTCAGGACCGGGCACTCCGAGTAGAACGTCGTGTACAGCGACGCCAGCTGGTAGAGGTACGCGGCCAGCTTGTGCGGCGCGTACTCCGCGGCGGTCTCGTGGACGAGCTCGCCGAACGAGTCCAGGTGCAGGCCGAGCGCCCGCTCCGAGGCCGCGAGCTCCAGCTCCGGGTGGGCCGCCGGCCTGGCGTCGCCGGCCTTCCGCAGGATCGACTGGATACGCGCGTACGCGTACTGGAGGTACACGGACGTGTCGCCGTTGAGCGAGACCATCTGGTCCAGGTCGAACTTGTAGTCCCGCGCCGCCGACGTCGACAGGTCCGCGTACTTCACCGCGCCGATGCCCACCTGGGCACCCCGCTCGGCGATCTCCTCCTCCGACAGGTCCTGGGCCTTCTCGCGGACGACCGCGGACGCCCGCTCGATCGCCTCGTCCAGCAGGTCCACCAGCCGCACCGTCTCGCCCTCACGGGTCTTGAACGGCTTGCCGTCCTTGCCGAGGACCGTGCCGAAGGCCAGCTGGACGGCCTTCACCTCGTCGTTCAGCCAGCCGGCCCGGCGGGCCGTCTCGAAGACCATCTTGAAGTGCAGCGACTGGCGGGCGTCCACCACGTACAGCAGCGACGACGCCTTCAGGTTCTGCACCCGGTCGCGGATCGCGGACAGGTCCGTCGCCGCGTAACCGAAACCGCCGTCGGACTTCTGGACGATCAGCGGGGTCGGGTTGCCGTCCGGGCCCTTCACGTCGTCGAAGAACACGCACAGCGCGCCCTCGGAGCGGACCGCGACGCCCGACTCCTCGAGCAGGCGGCAGGTCTCCTGCAGCATGTCGTTGTAGCCGGACTCACCGACGATGTCGGGGTCGCGGATGTCCATGTCGAGCTTCTCGAAGACCGAGTAGAAGTAGATCTTCGACTCGTCGACGAACCGCTGCCAGAGCGTCAGCGTCTCCTCGTCGCCCGCCTGCAGCTGCACGACCCGGGCCCTGGCCCGGGTCTTGAACTCCTCGTCGGAGTCGAAGAGCGCGCGGGACGCCTTGTAGAGCCGGTTCAGGTTGGACATGGCCTCCTCGCCGGAGACCTCCTTGTCCGCGCCCTCGGCCTTGTGGTCCAGCTCGTGCGGGTGCTCGATCAGGTACTGGATGAGCATGCCGAACTGCGTGCCCCAGTCGCCGATGTGATGGCGCCGGACCACCTGCTCGCCCGTGAACTCCAGGATCTCCACCATCGCGGCGCCGATCACGGCGGACCGCAGGTGGCCGACGTGCATCTCCTTCGCCACGTTCGGCTGCGCGTAGTCGATCACCGTCGTGCCGGCCGACGGGTTGAACGGCACACCGAGCCGCTCGTCGGCGGCCCGGGCGGCCAGCGTGTCGATGATCGCCCGGTCGGACACCGTGATGTTGAGGAAGCCGGGGCCCGAGACCTCGATCTCCTGCAGCACGTCGTTCGCCGGAATCGACTCGACGACCTTCGTCGCCAGCTCACGCGGGTTGCCCTTGAGCTGCTTGGCGAGCGCCAGGATGCCGTTGGCCTGGAAGTCGGCCCGGTCGCTTCGTCGCAGCAGCGGGTCGGCGGACCCGGCCTCCGGCAGGGCTGCCGAGAGGCCTTCCGCGAGGCGCTGCTGCACGGTCGAAGCGAGGGAAGGGACCGAGGCCATGAGCTTCCGTTCCTGTGAGGAATTCTTACGGGCTGTTTCGCCTGTCAAGTGTCCCATGGGCGGGCAACGAGTTTTCTCCGGCTGTGGACAACTTCCACCCTGTGGACAACCTCGGAGACCGTCGTTCCGTCTGGGACAATGACTGAGGCAGGGCCGAGAGGCCCAGAGCCGTAAGGCTTCGAGGGAACCAAGGAAGAAGGACGAACCGACCGTGGCTCAGAGCAGCACCGAGACCGACTGGGTCTCCCGTTTCGCGGACGAGGTCATCGCCGAGTCGGAGCGACGTGCGCCTGGCAAACCGGTCGTCGTCGCCTCCGGCCTCTCCCCGTCCGGCCCGATCCACCTGGGCAACCTGCGCGAGGTCATGACCCCGCACCTGGTCGCCGACGAGATCCGCCGCCGCGGGTACGAGGTCCGGCACCTGATCTCCTGGGACGACTACGACCGCTACCGCAAGGTGCCGAACGGCATCGCGGGCATCGACGAGTCCTGGGCCGAGCACATCGGCAAGCCGCTGACCTCGGTCCCGGCCCCGGCCGGCTCCTCGTACCCGAACTGGGCCGAGCACTTCAAGGCCGCCATGGTCGAGGCGCTCGCCGAGCTCGGCGTCGAGTACGACCCGATCAGCCAGACCGAGCAGTACACCTCCGGCGCCTACCGCGAGCAGATCCTGCACGCCATGCGCCACCGCGGTGACATCGACGCCATCCTCGACCAGTACCGGACGAAGAAGGCGCCGAAGAAGCAGTCGCAGAAGCCCGTCGACGAGGCCGAGCTGGAGGCCGCCGAGGGCTCCGGCGCCGCCGCCGAGGACGACGGCTCCGGCGGCGGCGCGGGCTACTTCCCGTACAAGCCCTACTGCGGGCAGTGCGAGAAGGACCTCACCACCGTCACCTCGTACGACGACGACACCACCGAGCTCTCCTACACCTGCTCCAACTGCGGCTTCTCCGAGACCGTCAAGCTGAGCGAGTTCAACCGCGGCAAGCTGGTCTGGAAGGTCGACTGGCCCATGCGCTGGGCCTACGAGGGCGTCATCTTCGAGCCGTCCGGCGTCGACCACTCCTCGCCCGGCTCCTCCTTCCAGGTCGGCGGCCAGATCGTCGGCATCTTCGACGGCGTCCAGCCCATCGGCCCCATGTACGCGTTCGTCGGCATCAGCGGCATGGCCAAGATGTCCTCCTCGCGCGGCGGCGTCCCCACCGCGTCGGACGCCCTGAAGATCATGGAGCCGCAGCTCCTGCGCTGGCTGTACGCCCGCCGGAAGCCCAACCAGTCCTTCAAGATCGCCTTCGACCAGGAGATCCAGCGGCTCTACGACGAGTGGGACAAGCTGGAGGCCAAGGTCGCCGACGGCTCCGTCCTCCCCGCCGACGCCGCCGCGTACGCGCGCGCGGCCCGCACCGCCGCCGGCGAGCTGCCCCGCACGCCGCGCCCGCTGCCGTACCGCACGCTCGCCTCGGTCATGGACATCACCGCCGGCCACGACGAGCAGACCCTGCGCATCCTCGGCGAGCTCGACCCGGAGAACCCGGTCACCACGCTCGACGAGGTCCGCCCGCGCCTCGACCGCGCCGAGAACTGGATCACCACCCAGGTCCCGGCCGACCAGCGCACCATCGTCCGCGAGGAGCCCGACACCGAGCTGCTCGGCACCCTCGACGACGAGGGCCGCGAGTCCCTCCGCCTGCTCCTGGAGGGCCTGGACACCCACTGGTCCCTCGACGGCCTGACCACTCTGGTCTACGGCGTCCCGAAGGTCATGGCCGGCCTCAGCCCCGAGGCCAAGCCCACCCCCGAGCTGAAGCTGGCCCAGCGCTCCTTCTTCGCCCTGCTCTACAAGCTCCTCGTCAGCCGCGAGACGGGCCCCCGCCTGCCCACGCTGCTGCTCGCGGTGGGCGCGGACCGGGTGCGCAAGCTCCTCGGCGCGTAAGCGTCACCAGGACACGACGAAGGCCGTCGCCCGCGATCGCGGGCGACGGCCTTCGTCGTACGGTCCGTCCGGCCGGGTCAGGCGATGTGGTTGTCCGCCATCTCCTGGTCGAGGCGCTGGCGCACCAAGGGAGCGATCTGACGCAGCAGCACGACACCGCGCGGGTGATGCACGCCGTACCGCTCGTTCAGCAGTATGTCGAGCTGCTCGATGGTCGGGTACTGCTGCTGCTCCTGCGTGTAGTCGTACATGGCCTTGTAGACCGCTTCCTCGAACAGCTCGATCGGCGGCTCCGGATCGACGTACTCCGGGTACTCCACGAACTCCTCCGGACCCGTCGCCGGCGGAACGTCCTCCGGGCCGAGCGGAACCGGCACCGGAGTCGGCTCCAGGCCCTCCACGATGTTCGGGTTGTACGTGCCCTCGTACGCCTCGGGCGAGACCTGCGGAGCGTCGAACCACGGGCTGTCGTGGTTCACCGGCTGTGCCTGGACCTGCGCCTGAACCTGCCCCTGGGCCTGCGCCTGCGCCTGCGCCTGGACCTGCGCCGGCACCGGCACCTGCGTCTGCAGGGACTCGACGGGCTGCGGCTGCGCCTGCTCCAGCTGCGGAGCGGCCGGCTGCGGAGCAAGCGGCTGCGCGGCCACCTCCGCCACCGCGACCTGCGGCGCCAGCGGCAGCAGCACCGGCTCCACGCCCGCCGCCGCCAGACCCGCCGGCGCCGTCTCCGCCAGCGGAACCCCGAACTTCGCCAGCCGCAGCGGCATCAGCGCCTCCACCGGCGCCTTGCGCCGCCACAGACGCCCGTAACGGGCCTGCAGCCGCGCCTGGTACACCAGCCGATCCTGCTCCAGCTTGATGACCTGCTCGTACGAACGCAGCTCCCACAGCTTCATCCGCCGCCACAGCCGGAACGTCGGCACCGGCGACAGCAGCCAACGCGTCAGCCGCACGCCCTCCATGTGCTTGTCCGCCGTGATGTCCGCGATCCGGCCCACCGCGTGCCGCGCCGCCTCCACCGCGACCACGAACAGCACCGGGATCACCGCGTGCATGCCCACACCCAGCGGATCCGGCCACGCCGCCGCGCCGTTGAACGCGATCGTCGCCGCCGTGAGCAGCCACGCCGTCTGACGCAGCAGCGGGAACGGGATCCGGATCCACGTCAGCAACAGGTCCAGCGCGAGCAGCACACAGATGCCCGCGTCGATGCCGATCGGGAAGAAATACGAGAAGGTGCCGAAGCCCTTGGCGACGGCGAGCGCGCGCACCGCCGCGTACGAGCCGGCGAAACCGATCCCGGCGATCACCACCGCACCGGCGACGACCATGCCGATGAGTATGCGGTGCGTGCGTGTCAGCTGCATCGCGGCCACCCGCGATCCCCTCCCGTCGAACGACATCTCGCGGGCACAGACTGGCACATGTGCGGGAAGCCCGGCCTCCGGGGGAGGCACGGGCTTCGCGCAAAGCGGTACGAACCGCTACGTATCGGCTACTTGTTGGCCGCGGCGACCGCCGCCACGGCCTCCTTCGCCGCCTTCACCGCGCCGTCCGCGATCCACTTGTCCGACGGCGTCTTGGCACCCGCGTAACCGGCACCGTTGTACGAGAGCAGCACCACGACGTTGCCCGTGCGGGCCACGACCGACGCGTACTCGAAGTCCTCGTCGGTCTTGCGCAGCTCGTACGACACCAGGTCCGCCTGGTCGCCGAGGCCCGGCGTCTTCGTCGTCTTCAGGTTCTTCGCGCCCTCGGTCGCCTGGACCTTCGCCAGCTCCTTGGCGTAGTTCTCGGCGGCGCGCTCCTGACCGCTGCCGAGCGTCGCGTCCGACTCGTAGCGGTAGAAGGACACGTCGAGCCAGCGGTAGTTCGAGCCCTTGGTGCCCTTGTCCTCCAGGCCGTTCCAGGAACAGCCGCCACGGCTCGTGACATCACTGGAGGTCGCGGCCGTGCCCTTCTTGTTCTTCGCCTTCGGCACGAGCTCGTCGATCGTCTTCGACGACAGCGACGTGCAGATCTCCGGCAGCTTCGCGAACCTCGCCGGCTCGACCTTCTTCGTCGTCGGCGCCGCCGACGGCGTGACGGCCGCCGAGGACGCGGCCTTGTCCGGCGTGCCCGAGCCCTTGTCCCCGGAGTCGGAGCCGGACGAGCAGCCGGCGGCGACGAGCATCACCGGGACGGCGGCGCAGGCGAGTATGCGGGAGAGTCGCGGGGCTGATCGCTGCATGGTTCCTTCAGTCGCTTGGGCAGTCGCTTGGGCGGCCGGCGGCCGGGCGGCCACGGTACGCCGACACGTTACGTGGTCGGACCCGGTCCGGCGGCGGTCACGGAACGCATCCCGACCGCTACTCCTCCAGCCGGTCGGCCAGCAGACCGGCCAGATTCCGGGCCTTTTCCTGCAGTTCCGCGCGGTCGGGGGCAACGGCGGAGGAGGTCGTCTGCTCCTCGTAGGAGACGGTCACGATGACGTTCGATGTGCGGAACACCACGCTGACGAGCCGCTGCTGCCCGGACGGACCGGTGGTGACGAGCGTGTCGTCGAGGTACGCGGCGTCACCGAGACCGTCGAGCACGCGAGGCTCCAGACCCGCCGACGGCGACACGGCCGGAGGCGTCGCCGCCGTGCTGCTCGCGACCGCGGTCCGGGCGGGCGGCGGGGTGACCGGGCCCTGCGGCGCGTGGGCCGGCTCCTGGCCGGCCATCGGCGACGCGGCGTCGGGGGCGGACGCGGGATCGGTGGACGCGGACGGCGGGGGCGTGGCCCTGGGCTTGGCCGCCGCGGGGTTCGACGCGGGAGGCGACGCCGGGGGCGTCGCGGTCGGCGCGAGCGGCGCGATGCCGGCGCCGGTCTGCTTGCTCGCGAACACCTGCTGCGCCCGGTCGTCGTCGCTGACCAGCGGGTCGTACGAGACCACCCGCTCGATGTCGAGCGTCAGCTGGTGCGTCGCGTCGGGCGTGGCGGCCTTCCAACTGCAGCCCACCCGCCGGTCGGTGTCGAACGTCGCCGCCGCGGTCCCGCGGTAGACGCGGTCGCGCTCGGCGTCGGGCAGCCCGGCGGCACCGGGCAGCAGGTCCTTGAGCGTGGCCCGGGGCACGGCACCGCACGGCTCGAACAGCGTCCGGTAGCGCCCCGGGGGCGCGGCGGAGGCGGCGGCGGGGCCGGCCTTGGAGTCGACGGCGCCGACGTCGGCGGCCGTGCCGGAGGAGCAGCCCGCCAGGCCGATCCCGAGACCGACGGCGAGAGCGACCGCGGAGAGCACGTACGCCTTACGCTGCACGATCCCAGGCTCCCTTCTCCGGACTCCCGGAGGAATCCCCCGAAAACTGTTTGCCGCCCCGCATGGCGCGGTGAACACAATGTGTATCGCACGCACGGCCGTTGATGCCGGTCCGCGGTCACCTGTACGGGCTTTGGCTCCGGTTTTTGCGTTTTCAGACTTTTCGGGGGAAGTAGGAAGTATGTCGTACGTCGAGGTGCCGGGCGCGAAGGTGCCCATCCGGATGTGGACCGACCCGTCCTCCGTCGAGGACGGAGCGATGCGACAGCTGCACAACGTGTCGACCCTGCCGTGGATCAAGGGCCTGGCCGTCATGCCCGACGTGCACTACGGCAAGGGCGCGACGGTCGGCTCGGTCATCGCGATGCACGGCGCGGTGTGCCCGGCGGCGGTCGGCGTCGACATCGGCTGCGGCATGTCGGCGGTCAAGACGTCACTGACGGCGAACGACCTGCCGGGTGACCTGTCGCGGCTGCGGTCGAAGATCGAGCAGGCGATCCCGGTCGGGCGCGGGATGCACCGGGAGATGGTGGACCCGGGGCGGCTGTACCAGTTCCCCACGGCGGGGTGGGGGGACTTCTGGTCGCGGTTCGACACGGTGGCCGATCCGGTGAAGTTCCGGCGGGACCGGGCGGAGAAGCAGATGGGGACACTCGGAGCCGGCAACCACTTTGCGGAGGTTTGTGTCGATATGTCTGATTCGGTGTGGCTCATGCTGCACTCCGGATCTCGGAACATCGGCAAGGAGCTGGCCGAGTACCACATCGGTGAGGCGCAGAAGCTGCCGCACAACCAGGGCCTGGTCGACCGTGACCTCGCCGTGTTCGTCGCCGACACCCCGCAGATGGCGGCGTACCGGAACGACCTCTTCTGGGCACAGGAGTACGCGAAGTACAACCGCGCCATCATGATGGCGCTGTTCCAGGAGGTCGTCCGCCGGGAGTTCCGCAAGGCGAAGGTGACCTTCGACCCGGTGATCTCCTGCCATCACAACTACGTGGCGGAGGAGCGGTACGAGGGCATGGACCTGCTCGTCACCCGCAAGGGCGCGATCCGGGCCGGCTCCGGGGAGTACGGGATCATCCCGGGCTCGATGGGCACCGGCTCCTACATCGTGAAGGGGCTCGGCAACGCGGCCTCCTTCAACTCCGCCTCGCACGGCGCAGGTCGCCGGATGAGCCGGAGCGCGGCGAAGCGGCGCTTCTCGACGCGGGACCTCGAAGAGCAGACCCGGGGCGTGGAGTGCCGTAAGGACTCCGGAGTCGTGGACGAGATCCCGGGCGCCTACAAGCCGATCGAGCAGGTCATCGAGCAGCAGCGGGACCTGGTCGAGGTGGTCGCGAAGCTGAAGCAGGTCATCTGCGTGAAGGGCTGAGCGCCGCGGGTCCCACCCGCGGCGCTCGCCGCGTTCAGGCCGCGGGGTGGCCGGCTGTGTCCGTGTGGTCGGACTGGCTGGAGAATCTGTTCAGGAAGACGTCCCAGCGGCCGTCGGGGCGTTGGGTGAGGGTGGCGCCGTCCTGCCAGATGCCGTTCTCGGGCCACCACTGGGAGCCGGCGGGGTCGCCCTGGTTCTGGTGGATGTTGTGCAGGCCGGCTTCGCCTTCGGGGCCGTCGTCGAAGGGCTCGCCGAAGAACAGGGCGTGCCGGCCCGGGGTCAGCATCGGTTCGAGTGCGGTGGCGGCGTCCAGGTTGGAGCCCTCCTGCCAGGGGCGGGAGCCGAACAGGTCGAGCAGTTCCTGCAGCCAGGACGGCGGGCGGCGCTGGAAGAGGACTCCGGAGCGGTCCACCAGGGCCGGGTGGCGCAGGTAGTCGAGGGCGCCGGAGTCCGGTGTGGACGCGAGGTTGTGCAGGCCCTGGGGGAGCGTCGCGGCCGGGCCGACGGCGGACGCGTCGAGGGTGAAGGTCTTCCAGTGCACGCCGACGTTGGACTGGTGGCTGTCGACGTCGATCGCGCAGTGGTAGCGCCTGCCCGGCGCGTCCACCTCCGCGTGGACGTGGAACCAGCGGCCCTGGTTGTCCGGCCGGTCGCGGTAGTGGCGGTACAGGATTCCCGAGAGCACGCCGTAGTGTTCGAAGGGCATGCCGTCAGTGAAGCACCGCGGGCCGTGACCGGCCCGGCGGCGCTCCGGGCCGGGCCTCGTCCGGGTCAGAGCTCGCGGTGGACCTTGGTGTTGGAGGCCTGGGCGCGGGGGCGGACGACCAGCAGGTCGATGTTGACGTGCGGGGGGCGGGTGCAGGCCCAGGTGATGGTGTCGGCGACGTCGTCGGCGGTGAGCGGCTCGGCCACGCCGGCGTAGACCTTGGCGGCCTTCTCGGTGTCGCCGCCGAAGCGGGTGGTGGCGAACTCCTCGGTCTTGACCATGCCGGGGGCGACCTCGATGACGCGGACCGGGGTGCCGACGATCTCCAGGCGGAGGGTCTCGGCGAGGACGCGGGCGCCGTTCTTCGCGGCGACGTAGCCGGCGCCGCCCTCGTAGGTGGCGTGGCCGGCGGTGGAGGAGAGGACGACGACCGTGCCGTCGCCGCTCGCGGTGAGGGCGGGCAGCAGGGCCTGGGTCATGTTGAGCGTGCCGATGACGTTGACCTCGTACATGCGGCGCCAGTCGTCCGGGTCGCCGGTGGCGACGGGGTCGGCGCCGAGGGCGCCGCCGGCGTTGTTGACGAGGACGGCGAGCGTGCGGAAGGCGGTGGCGAACTCGTCGACGGCGGCGCGGTCGGTCACGTCGAGGGCGTAGGCGGTGGCCTGGTGGCCGGCCTCGGTGATCTCGGCGGCGAGGGCCTCGATGCGGTCCTTGCGGCGGGCGGTGAGGACCACGCGGTAGCCGGCGGCGGCGAGCTGTCGGGCGGTGGCGGCACCGATGCCGCTGCTGGCTCCGGTGACGACGGCGATGGGCTTGCCGGCGGCGGTCATGGGGTGCTCCTCGCGCGTGCGGTCGATTGTGTCGATGGCGTGGTCAGGATAGGACGGGGCGTTCAGCGGCCGCGCGGGGCGTACATGATGACGGCCATGCCGGCGAGGCAGATCAGCGCGCCGGTGACGTCCCAGCGGTCGGGGCGGTAGCCGTCGGCGACCATGCCCCAGGCGAGGGAGCCGGCGACGAAGACCCCGCCGTAGGCGGCGAGGATGCGGCCGAACTCGGCGTCGGGCTGGAGGGTGGCGACGAAGCCGTAGACGCCGAGGGCGAGGACGCCGGCGCCGATCCAGATCCAGCCGCGGTGTTCCCGGACGCCCTGCCAGACGAGCCAGGCGCCGCCGATCTCGAAGAGGGCGGCGACGAGGAAGAGGAGCGCGGAGCGGGCGATGAGCATGGTGGAAGGGTTTCACGGGTGCCGCGGGCGCTGCGGTGTCACGGGCGTCTCGGGACACGCGACTGATGGTTAGTCAGAACATATGGGTATCAGTCGGTATCTTCGGGGCATGAGTGCGATGCGCAAGGTGCTGCTCGGCGTGACCCTGGCCGCTGCCCTGGTGACCGGTACGGGCGCGGGTGCCCGGGCCGCCGGCCCGGAGGCGGATCTGTCCCACCACGGTCACCTCTCCCTCTGGGACGGGCGGCTCGGAGTCCGCCTGGTCAGCGAGAACCACGGTCCTTCGGACGTCTCCCAGGCGACCGTCCGGATCGCCTTCTCCGTGCCGATGGCGGGCGGTCAGGAGCTGCCGCCGGCCTGTCTGTGGAGCAGCGACCGGGTCGTGTCCTGCCGTACGGGCAAGCTGCGGGCGGCCAGCGCGCCCGGCCGGCTCGCGCTCGACCTGCGAACCGCGGGCCGGCCGGACGAGCTGACCGTGGACATCCGCACCGCGTGGCGCGACGGCGTCACCGACGCCAACCCGCACAACGACCGCCACCGCGTCCTGGTCCTCGCGACCGGCGACCCGTACGTCTTCTGACCGGGGTCGGGGTCGGGGTCGGGGTCGCGGCCGGGGTCGGGACCCGGGCCCCCGAGGCCGGGGTCGGGGCCGGGACTCCGGCGGTGGTTACGCGACCGTGTAGCCGTCGGGGCGGACCAGGACGCTGTCGCGGCGGGCCGGGTTCGCCCAGGTGGCCCGTATGACCCGGTCCGCCGTGACCGGTGCCGTACGGGGCAGGGCCGGCTCGGCGCCCTCGGGGGCGACCAGGACGAACTCGCCCTTGCGCAGGACTTCGTAGAGCCGGCCCTCGCGCAGCTTCAGGTCGGGGACGCGGCGTGCGCCGGGGCCGTAGGAGATGTCGATGCCGCTGATCTGGCCCATGGCGCGGGCGGCGGCGGGCTTGACGGTGCCGAGGAGCCGGGCGGCGAGCGTGCGGGCGGCGCGCTGGAGCGGGGTGTGGGCCATGGTGAGCCGGACGATGGCGCCGCTGCTGCGCAGCACGCGGGAGCCGATCGGGTGGCGCTCGGCCTGGTAGCTGTCGAGCAGGGCTTCGGGGTCGGACGCCTCGCCGCGGACGACCGCGGCGAGCTTCCAGGAGAGGTTGGCGGCGTCCTGGAGGCCGGTGTTCATGCCCTGGCCGCCGGCGGGGGAGTGGACGTGGGCGGCGTCGCCGGCGAGGAAGACGCGGCCGGAGCGGTAGGCGGGGGCCTGTCGCTCGTCGCTGTGGAAGCGGGAGACCCAGCGTGCGTCGTGCATGCCGTAGTCGGTGCCGAGGGCGCGGCGGGCGATGGTCCGGAGCTCTTCGAGGTCGACCGGCGCGTCGTCGGGGGCCTGGCGGGTGCGGTCCCAGCCCATCACCCGGTACCAGCCGTCGCCGAAGGGAGCGATGAAGGCGAAGGAGTCGCCGCCCGCCGCGACGGTCAGCAGGTTCTCGGGCTTCTCGGCGAGGCGGACGTCCGCGAGGGCGATGGAGCGGATTACGGACTTGCCCGGGAAGGGCAGGCCGAGCGCGCCGCGCACCGCGCTGCGCACGCCGTCGGTTCCGACGAGGTAGCGGGCGCGGATGGTGACGGGCCGGGAGGGCTCGTGGCCGGACGGTGCGGGGTCGGAGAGTTCGGCGGTGACCGAGCCGGCGTCCTGGCGCAGGCCGCGCAGCTCCGTCCCGTACCGGAACTCCACGCCTGTGGACAGCGCCCGGCGTTCGAGGAGGCGCTCGACCTCGTACTGCGGCGTGATGAGCACATACGGGAAGCGGGTGCGCAGGGCCGAGAGGTCGAGGGCGGCGCGGCCGAACAGGCGCAGCCGGGTGAGCCGGGTGCCGGTGGGGAGCAGTTCGTCGGCGAGGCCGCGGGCGTCGAGCTGTTCCAGGGTGCGGGCGTGCACGGCGAAGGCGCGCGTCAGATTGCTTATGCCGGCGGCGCGCCGCTCGACGAGCGTGACCCGCAGGCCGGCGGCGGCGAGGTCGCCGGCGAGCAGGAGTCCGGTCGGGCCGGCGCCGACGACGAGGACGTCGGTGTCGACCTCGGCGCCGGTGTCGTGCGCAGGGGTGGGAGAAGTGGTGCCCGTGGTGCTCATCGCTGCCTCCAGGGATGCCTGCGTGCCTACGCTTGTTGGCCAACGGATGTTGGTCAACGCTTGTTGGCAAATGTAGGCCGGGCGTGCTGGCGTGTCAACACCTGTTGGCCTACAGTTGTTGGCATGACGACCGCACGCCGCTCCGACGCCACCCGCCACGCGATCCTCGAAGCCGCCCGCGAGCGCTTCGCCGCCGACGGGTACGAGCGCGCGACCATCCGGGCCATCGCCCGCGACGCCGGGATCGACCCGTCGATGGTCATGCGCTACTACGGCAACAAGGAGGGGCTCTTCGCCGCGGCCTCCGCGATCGAGCTGGAGATACCCGAGCTCGGCTCGCTGCCGGCCCGGCACGTCGGCACCACCCTCGTCGAGCACATGCTCGACCGCTGGGAGCGCGACGACGTGCTGACGGGCATGCTGCGGGTCGGCGTCACCAACGCCGCCGGGGCCGAACGGGTACAGGCGATCTTCGCCCAGCAGCTGGGCCCGGTCACCCGCGGCGTCTGCCCCGTCCCGGCCGAGGCACCGCGCCGCGCGGCGCTCGCCGCCTCGCAGATCCTCGGCATGGCGCTGGCCCGCTACGTGCTGCGGCTGCCGCCCGCTGTGGAGATGTCCCGCGAGGAGATCGTGGCCTGGCTGGGGCCGACGGTGCAGCGGTATCTGACGGCGGAGGCGCCGTAGGGCGACGGGGTGGGCTGGGCGCCCGGTGTGGGCCGCCGCCCGGTGCGTCGGCCGCCCGGTGTGGGCCGCCGCCCGGTTTGTGCGTCGGCCGCCGTGCGGGCCGCCGCTTGGCGGGGGTGGCGGGCCAGGGCGGCGGGGCGGCGGCGCGCGCCGGCGGACCCGGGGCGCGCCGGGGGGCTGGCTGGCGGCCTCGGGGCCGGCTGACAGGCGGGGCCGCGCGCGCCGGGCGGGCGCGAGGCGCGCCGCGGGCTGGCCGGCGGCCGCGGGGCAAGGCTGACAGGTTGGGCGGAAGAGGCTGGCGGGGCGGGGTAGCGGTGCCGGCCGGCCGGCGGCGTGTCTGCCGGCCCAGGGGGCGGTGAAGGCCGGCTGCCTGGCGCGGGCTGATGGCGTTGAAAGGGCGAGTCGGCGGCGCGGGCCTGGCCGTGGGGCGTTGGCCGTGGTCGCTGCTTCGTACACTTTCTGCATGCCGCAGCAGAAATCCGCCCGTCGGGACGCCCTCATGGCCGAGCTGCACAGCGAGGCCCGCCGGTACATGGCCGCCTACGCCCTGTTCAACCAGGCCGTCGCCGATCACCTGCATCTGCACCCCACCGACGTGCAGTGCCTCAACCTGCTCAGCCTGGAGCCCGAGCCGGTCACCATCGGGCGGGTCGCCGAGCTCACCGGGCTCACCACCGGGTCCGCCACCCGGCTCGTCGACCGCCTCGAACGGGCCGGTTACGTCCGGCGCGAGCGGGACGCCGAGGACCGGCGCCGGGTCATGGT
This sequence comes from Streptomyces sp. NPDC101160, assembly GCF_044768205.1. Taxonomy (NCBI): domain Bacteria; kingdom Bacillati; phylum Actinomycetota; class Actinomycetes; order Kitasatosporales; family Streptomycetaceae; genus Streptomyces; species Streptomyces sp. NPDC101160. The sequence goes on from NZ_JBIWPJ010000012.1 coordinate 32,465, forward strand.
TGCCGCCGTGCCTGAGCGGATGGCCGAGCTCGGCGTGTTCTGGCGGCGCCTGAACAGCACCTGGGGCAACCTCTACGACGACTACGGCGACGCCGAACTCACCCTGCTCACCACCCACATGCGGCGCACGGTCGAACTGAGCGCCACCCAGATCGAGCGGCTGAGGTCGGGCGAGTTCGACTAGCGCGCGTCCCGCGTCACGCGGTCGCCCCGCCGAACTCGCGGACCGCGTCCGTGACGATCGCCTCCAGGCGGGCGTGGTGGGCCCCCCGCCAGTACACCCGGCCGCACTCCGTGCACCGCGCGAAGACGTCGTACGACTTCTGCGTGCCCGACTCCAGCTGGTCGCGCACCGCGTCCTTGTCGGCGTCGGCCAGCGGCCCGTTGCACGCCGTGCAGCGGGTCCAGGGCGCGAGCCGCGGCGCGAAGCGTTCCAGGACGTCGCGCAGCTGCTCGTCCGGCCGGTCGCTGTAGATGTACGCGCCCGCCCACAGCTCACGGCGGCGCAGCAGCCCCCGGTCCCGCGACAGCATCACGCGCCGCTCCTGCGCGGAGCGCGCGGCGAGCGCCGGGTCGCCGATGTCCTCGCTCTCGTACGCGGCGTCGACGCCGAGCAGGCGGAGCCGGCGGGCGAGGGTGCCCAGGTGCACGTCGAGCAGGAACCGCAGCGGTGCGCCGGGCACCGGCTGGGGGCGCTCGACGCCCTCCACGTCGACCGTCTCGCCGTCCGCCGGCACATGCGACGGGTCCACGGGCCGCCCGTCCACGAGCAGCCGCCCGGCCTCCGTGAGCGGCACGCCCAGCGACTCCACCACATGCCCGAGCGACGAGGCGCCGTCGGTGGCCACGGCGGTGTGCCCCGAGCGCCGTTCCGCCGCGACGAAGAGCCGCAGGCCGGGGTCGAAGCTGATCTGGATCTCCGGTCCGTTCACGGGGCCAGGATGTCACCGGGTGCGGAGGCGCGGCCAGGGATTTCGACGGGGCGGGAGCCCAGCGCGGCCGCGGGCCGTGGCCCCGCCGCGGCTGCGGCTCCGGGCCCCGGCTCGGGCTCCGGCCCCGGCTCCGGCTCGGGCCCCGGCTTCGGCTCCGTGCTCGGGCTGTGGCCTCGGGCTCCGGGCTCGGGCTTTGACCCCGCCGCGGCTGCGGCTCGGGCTCCCGCCTCGGCTCGGGCCCCGGCCTCTCCGGGCCTCCGGCTCCGGGCACGGCCGCGGCCCGCGAGCGGGCCCAGCGCCCTGCCCTCCGCGCCAGGCCGAGCCCCCCTCCCGCCCGGGGCCATGCCCCGCCCCCTCCCACCCGCGCCACGCTCCGCGATACCGTCCACGCATGAAGATCATCGACCTCGAGCCCGGCGATCCCCGTCTGGAGACCGAGCTTCTGCCCGTGCTGCGCGAGCTGCGTCCGCATCTCACGTCCGAGCTGTTCCGGGACGTCTACGCCGAGGGGCACGCCCAGGGCCTGCGCTTCACCGCCGTGTACGCGGACGACGGGCAGTGCGCGGGCGTGGCCGGATGGCGGATCGTCGTCAACACCAGCTCGGTGAGGTCGCTGTACGTGGACGATCTCGTGACGCGGGAGACCGCACGCTCCACCGGAGTGGGGCGTGCGCTGATCGCCCACCTGGAGGGGCGCGCCCGGGCGGCCGGGTGCCATCAGCTCAACCTGGACTCCGGGACGCACCGGACCGGAGCGCACCGCTTCTATCTGCGCGAGCGCTTCGACATCGTGGCCTTCCACTTCAGCCGCGAGCTCAGCCCTCCGGCGTCGTAGCGAGTTCGAAGCGCCAGTTGTTGCACCGCATCGGGCGGCCCGGCGGGTACTCCAGGTCCTCCTCGCCGAGGAGGGTGAAGCCGGCCTTGCGGCACACCGCGTTCGACGGCGCGTTCTCCGTCGAGGGGAGGGCGTGCAGATGGCGGAACCGGCCCTCGGCGCGGGCCCGTTCCACCACCGCGCGGGTGGCGGCCGTGGCCACGCCACGGCCCTGGAAGCCGGGCAGGACCGTCCAGCCCGTCTCGTAGACGGGCTCGCCGTCCATCTCGGACTCCCAGAAGCCGATGGCGCCGGCCGGTATGCCCTCCGGCAGCACGACGATCCGGAACATGCAGCCGGCCCGCTCCGCGTCGGCGGCCACCGTCTCGTACCGCTGCTGGCGGGCGACGAGCTGTTCGTCGGTCTCGGGGCCGCCCAGATGGGTCATCAGCTCCGGCGCGTTCATGGCCCGGAGCAGCTCGAAGTCGCCCTCGGACCAGGGTTCGAGGCGGACGGAGGTGCGTGTGGTCTCCATGTCCGCACCCTAGGTCACGGGTCTGACAACGCCCGCGCGTACGCGGTCGGCGGCACCCCGACCGTCGCCGTGAAGTCCCGTACGAGATGGGCCTGGTCGCTGTAGCCCAGCTCGGCGGCGAGCCGGGCCCAGTCCGGGGGAGCCGAGTTGGGCGGGTTGGCGCCGGATCCGTCGGCGCGTTCCAGGGCCTCGTGGATGCGGTAGCGGAGGATGACCCACTTGGGGCCGACGCCCACGTGGGAGGCGAACAGGCGCTGGAGCGAGCGCGCGGACAGCCCGGCGGTGCGGGCGAGGGCGGAGACGCGGCGGAGCGTGCGGTCCGTGCGGACCAGGTCGACCAGGGCCATCGCCTGTTCGGCGGCCGGGTCGGCGACGGGGCCGTGGGCCAGCAGGAACGCGTCGAGCGCCGCCACGCGCGCGGGGTCGTCGGCGGGCGCGAGCACCTGCGCCATGCCCTCGGGCCCCACCCCCGGCCACGCCCCCGGTCCCGGTCCCTGTCCCGGTCCAGCCCCCTGTCCCGGTCCCGGCCCAGGTCCGGCCTCTCGGACCGCTCCCGCCCCCGGGAACGCCTCGGCGAGCGGCGCGATCCGGCCCGTCCAGTGCGAGACCGGCAGCGCGGGCGCGAAGGGGCGGAAGCCGCCCGGGCGGAACTGCACGCCGCAGACCCGGCCCGTACCGGTCAGCTTCTTCGTGAAGAGTTCGAGGCCGATGCCCGAGACGACGGCGGAGTCCCCTGTCTCGGAGGAGCGCTCGAAGACGACGTTCACCGACGGGTGCGGGACGACCTGGGACGCGTACGGCTCGGTCAGGTCCCAGTCGATCAGCCAGTAGTGCTCCAGATACGGGCGGAGTGCGGGCGCCGGGAGGTGGCGCCGGAAGCGGACACGGGCCAGCAGCTCGGCGGGGTCCACGATGCCCCGGGTGTCACGGCGCGGGCCGGCGCCGGTTTCCGCGCCGGGGCCGGTTTCCACGTCGGGGCCCGCGGTGGTTTCTGAGGCGGCTCCGGAGGCGGTCATGTGCCGCATGGTTTCCGCTCCGGCCTGCCTCTTTCAAGCCGTGGGCGCACGCCGTCAGCCCAGGCGGCCCGCCGGGCCGGGCGACAGGCGCGAGACGACCTGGCCGAAGGCCCGCTCCTCGGCCGGGGTGAGGGCGACCGACTCCTGCGGGTGCCAGACCCGCTCCAGTGGGGCGGCGGCCCTCTCGCGGCGGGTACGGGCGCGCAGGCCGAGGGCCACCCAGACGGTGACAGTGACGGAGACGGCCAGCAGGCCGAACAGGGTGAGCACGCGGGGGTCCGAGAACTGGCCGGGCAAGGTCATGGCTGACTCCGGGGGCGCGAGACGATTCCTACTGCTTCCTCCCGACTCGTTCAGTTAACACCCACCTGGGGGTCTTTCGGCAGGGGCCCGGGCCGCCCGAGGCCCTCTTGTGCGGGCCGCGGAACCGTCCCAAGGTGGCGGGGACGGAGATTTCCGGCCGGGGAGGAGCAGCCGCATGTCGGACACGGCGGGCGCGGGGGCGGGCACGGGCGCGGGCGCGTGGGGATTCACGGACGACCGGGGTACGACGCTGACGGCGGGGCGCCGGCCGGAGCGGGTAGTGGCGTACGTACGGGCCGGGGCGGCCCTGCTCGACCTGGGCGTACGGCCGGTCGCCGTCTACGGATCCGGGCACGACGGCGAGCTCCTCGACCCGGTCAAGGCGGGCGGACTCGCGGCGGCGGAGGTGCCGTACCTGGGGCCGGGCCGGGCCCTGGGCGATTCGGCGGTGGCGCGGATCCGGGAGCTGGGCGGCGCGGACCTGGTCGTGGACGTGACATACGACGGCAAGAGCCCGTACGCGCTCGACGAGGCGTTCGCGGAGCGGCTCGGCGCGCCGCTGGTCGCGCTGTCCGTGGGCAGTGAGCTGTCGCTGCCGGGGATTGTCGCGCGCTTCGGGGAGCTGGCGGGGGCGCTGGGAGCGGCGGGGACGGGAGCGGCTGACGCGGAGGCCGCGGATGTGGCGGAGGCGGCGGTACGGGCTGCCGCCGGGCGCGGCGCGGTCCACGTGCTCGCACTGTCGGGCGCGGGCCCCGAGCAGGTGCATCTGGCGCGGCCGCACGCCTGGCCGGAGCTGGCGCGGCTCGCCGAGCTGGGGGTGCGCTTCGTGGACCCGGGGCCGGGGCCGGGGGCGAACTGGCTGACGACGGATTGGGAGTACGCGGTCGGGCTCGGGTCTGATCTGGTGCTCTTCGACAGCCGGGTCAACGCGGTACCGCCGCACCGGGTGCCGGCGGGGGCGCGGTTGGCGCCGTGGAATCCGGAGACGCCGCCCAGTGCGGTGGCGTATGCGCGGTTCTTCGAGGACGTGGCGGGGGCGTTGGAGGCGGGGGTGTAGGGACGCGTTTCCGGGGCCGGTCCTGTAGGCGGCGTCCGTCGTGGGCGGCGTAGGCCCCAGGCGGAACGCGCCCGCAAGGGCGCCGTCCCGTGTGCCCACCCGTCCCTCCCCCTAGGGCTTCGCCCTGGGGGACCCCCAGCGGGACGATTGCCCACACGAGAGGGAGGGGACCCCGCCTCGTCCCTACGCCAGCCAGCCTCCCAGCGACGTCGCGAAGTCCTCCGCTCTCGTCAGTTGCTCGCGGAGTTCCGCCACTCGGGCTCTCGCCGCCTCCTCGTAGCGGCGGACTCGGGCTACCAGGGCGGCGCGTGTCGGCGGGTCGAGGTCGACGTCGGGGGACGCGAGGTGGTCGAGGGCGGTGAGGAGGTCGCGGGTCTCGTCGAGGGTGAAGCCGAGGGGCTTCATGCGGCGGATCACCATCAGGCGGGCGACGTCGGCGTCCGTGTAGAGGGGGAAGCCGCCCTCGGAGGCGGCGGAGGGGACGACCAGGCCGCTGTCCTCGTACTGGCGGATGGTGCGCAGGGGGAGTTCGGTCCGCTCCGCGACCTCGCCGATCTTCATGGGGCGGGCGGTGGGCACAACGCTCAGCACAGACTGGTCCTTCCGGACGGGCGCGGCTTCCGCGCATTAGATCTGATTCGTCCTAACTTCAGCACTTATGAGAGCTGGAAACGTGGCGAAACGCCTGCTGGTAGGACGTCCGTTGGACAGCGCGCGGCTCGGCGAGACCCTGTTGCCCAAACGGCTCGCCCTGCCGATCTTCTGCAGCGACCCGCTCTCCTCCGTCGCCTACGCCACGGAGGAGATCCTGCTGATCCTGGCGCTCGGCGGCCTCGCCGTGCTGCATCTGGCCTGGTGGGCGGCGATCGGCATCGTCGTGCTGCTGCTCGTGGTCGTCGCCTCGTACCGGCAGACCTGCTACGCCTACCCGGGCGGCGGCGGGGCCTACATCGTCTCCTCGGAGAACCTGGGCACCACGGCCGCGCTCACCGCCGCCAGCGCGCTGCTGATCGACTACGTGATGACCGTCGCCGTCTCCGTCGTCTCCGGGGTCGCGGCGATCACCTCGGCCGCACCCGCGCTCGACGGCTCGGCGACGCTGCTGTCCGTGCTCTTCGTCGTCCTGCTGGCCTGGCTGAACCTGCGCGGGGTGCGCGAGTCGGGCCGCTGGTTCGCCGTGCCGACGTACGCCTTCATCGCCGTGATCTACCTGATGTTCGCGGTCGCGGCGGTCCGGATGGCGACCGGCGCCACGATCCGCGCCGAGTCCGCGGACCTGCCGGTCAACGAGGTCTCCACGTACTCGGGCATCGCGCTCGTCCTGCTCGGTCTGCGTGCCTTCGCGTCCGGGTGCACCGCGCTCACCGGCGTCGAGGCGATCAGCAACGGCGTACCGGCCTTCGAGAAGCCGAAGAGCCGCAACGCCGCGATGACGCTGGCGATCATGGGCGGTTTCTCCGTGACCATGTTCTTCGGCATCACGACGCTCGCGATGGTCTATCACGTGCACGTCGCCGAGGACCCGACCCAGCTGGGGCTTCCGCCCGGCACCCCGACCTCCACCGCGCTCGCCCAGATCGGCCGCGCCACCTTCGGCGACTGGCACGTCCTCTTCTACGCCCTCCAGGCCGTCACCGCGGGCGTCCTCGTCCTGGCGGCCAACACCGCCTTCAACGGTTTCCCTATGCTCGCCTCCGTCCTGGGGCGCGACCGCTTCGTGCCCCACCAGCTCGTCCACCGCGGCGACCGGCTCGTCTACTCCAACGGCGTCATCCTCCTGGCCCTGACCGCGATCGCCCTGATCGTGGCCTTCGACGCCAACCTGACCCGGCTCATCCAGCTCTACATCATCGGCGTCTTCGTCTCCTTCACCCTGTCCCAGGCGGGCATGGTCAAGCACTGGCGGCGAGAACTCGCCAACCGGGACGCCACCCCGAAGGGCTCGGCCGCCCGCCGCAACGTCCTGCGCCGGCTCGCCATCAACGCCTTCGGCGCCTGCCTGACGGCCGTCGTGCTCGTGATCGTCCTCATCACCAAGTTCACGCACGGCGCCTGGATCGTCGTCATCGCGATGCCGCTGCTCTTCGTCGGCATGAAGGGGGTGCGCCGCCACTACGACACCGTCGCCGCCGAGGTCGCGGTCGCGCCCGGTGCCCACCCGCGCCCGCTCGCCGAGAACCACGTCCTCGTCCTGGTCGCCTCGGTCAACGCGCCGAGCCTGCGCGCCCTGTCGTACGCCAAGACGCTGAAGCCCGCCTCGCTCGCCGCCGTCACCGTCGCCGAGGACCCGGACGCGGCGGAGGCGCTGGAGGCCGCGTGGCAGGAGCACGGCATCGACGTGCCGCTGACGGTCCTGAACTCCCCCTACCGCTCGATCGTGCAGCCGGTCCTGCGGCACATCCGGGACGCGCCGGAACGCGGCGTCGACGCGGTCTTCTCCGTGGTCATCCCCGAATACGTCGTGGGCCACTGGTGGGAGCAGCCGCTGCACAACCAGAGCGCGCTGCGCCTCAAGGCCCGGCTGCTGTTCATGAGGAACGTCGTGGTCATCGACGTCCCCTACCGGCTCGCGTCCGCGCGCGAGCTGGCGGCCGCGGGCGCCGGAGGCGGCAGGGGCGGTTCGGGTGGTCCGGGCCCTACGGCCACACCAGGCAGTACGGCTGGTGGCCCGCCTCGTGCAGACGGTGGCTGAAGTCCTGCCACTCGTGCAGCAGCTGGTAGACGTTGAAGGCGTCCTGCGGGCCGCCGCGGTCGGGGACCGTGGACCAGATGAAGGCCGCGGCGCCGACCGACTCCTCGCCGATCCCGCGCAGCGGGTCGACGGCGGTCATGGGCAGCTTCACCACCGCGTAGTCGGGGTGCAGGACGACGAGCTCGAGCGGAGGGACCTTGTGCAGGGGCATGCCCTGGATGCCGGTGAGGACCATCGCGGCTATGGTCTCCGGCTTGATCCGGGTGAACATGCCGCCCATGCCGAGCTCGTCGCCGCCGAGCTCCTCGGGACGCATCGAGATCGGGACACGGGCTGCGGTCGCGCCGTCCGGTGCGCCGAAGTACTTGTACGTCACCCCCAAGCGGCCTCTCCCGACACTCGCGCCGTCCACCGCCGGTCCGTCGATCCGGTCGGTGGTCTCCCGTGTCTCCCGTGCCTCGCGCGCCGCCCGGGCACGCCGGGCCCTGGCCCGGCCGAGTCGCGAGTCGTCCACGACACCGCCCGGATCCCCGGCCGGCGGCTCGCCGCCCCTCGAAGCGTCGCCGCTCTTCGGAGCCTCCCCGCCCAGGCGCGACTCGCCCGTACGAGATTCACCCATGCGCCCCTCGCCCGTCCGGGACTCGCCCATTCTCGGCTCGTTCCTCCGGGGATCGCTCACCCGCGACTCGCCCGGTCGCGGCTCGTTCCCCCTCGGCTCGTTCCCCCTCAGCTCACTCGGCCTCGGCTCAGTCGACCTCGGCTCGCTCGACCTCGGATCGCCCGGTCTCGGCTCGCCCGTGCGCGGCTCGTTGGCCCTCGGCTCTTCCGTCCTCCGGCGCCGGTGCCTCCCCCGCCGGACAGGGTCGGGACCCAGGTCGTCAGTCCCCTCACCCGGTCCGCCACCGCGATGCATATCTCCACCCGACTACTGTTCCAGGCCGCACGCGTCCGCCACGCGGTCCGATCATCGTGACAGTGACCTCCCCCAGGGTCCTGCGGTGAAACACCTGTCCGCAAGATCGCCGTGGCCTCTGACACCATGGATTCCGTGAGCCATCCCTATGACGCCCCAGTTTCGCAGACGCGGAGGACAGACGCCCCGGCGTAATTCACAGGGTGCCCACACCGTCCCTCCGTATCACACGTCGTACTCGCAGGTCAGGATCACAGTGCCGTATTCATACGAAGCTCCAGTCTCACAGACGCTTTTCGACCGCGCCTCGGTTGTGACGCCCGGCGGCGTGAACTCTCCGGTTCGAGCCTTCCGGGCCGTGGGCGGAACGCCCCGGTTCATGGTGTCCGGTACCGGTCCGTACCTCACCGACGCCGACGGTCGCGAGTACGTCGACCTCGTCTGCTCGTGGGGGCCGATGATCCTCGGGCACGCGCACCCCGAGGTGACCGCGGCGGTCCAGGCGGCGGTGGCGCGCGGCACCTCCTTCGGCACGCCGGGCGAGGGCGAGGTCGCGCTCGGCGAGGAGATCGTGGCGCGGATCGAGCCGGTCGAGCAGGTCCGCCTGGTGTCCTCCGGCACCGAGGCGACGATGTCGGCGATCCGGCTCGCCCGCGGCTTCACCGGGCGGGCGAAGGTCGTCAAGTTCGCGGGCTGCTACCACGGCCACGTGGACGCGCTGCTCGCCGCGGCCGGCTCCGGTGTGGCCACCTTCGGCCTGCCCGACACGCCCGGCGTGACCGGCGCCCAGGCCGGTGACACGATCGTGCTGCCGTACAACGACCTGGAGGCGGTGCGCGCCGCGTTCGCCGCGCACCCGGGCGAGATCGCCTGTGTGATCACCGAGGCGTCGCCGGGCAACATGGGCGTCGTGCCGCCGCTGCCGGGCTTCAACCAGGGCCTCGCGGACCTGTGCCGGGAGAACGGCGCGCTGTACATCTCCGACGAGGTCATGACCGGTTTCCGCACCTCGCGGGCCGGCTGGTACGGCGTCGACGGCGTCCGCCCCGACCTGATGACCTTCGGCAAGGTCATGGGCGGCGGTTTCCCGGCCGCGGCCTTCGGCGGCCGCGCCGACGTCATGGGTCACCTCGCCCCGGCCGGCCCGGTCTACCAGGCCGGCACGCTCTCCGGTAACCCGGTCGCGACCGCCGCCGGACTCGCGCAGCTGAAGCTGCTCGACCAGGCCGCGTACGACAAGGTCGACGCGGTGTCCGAGGAGATCCAGGGCCTGGTCACGGACGCGCTGACCAAGGAGGGCGTGGCGCACCGGCTGCAGACCGCGTCCAACATGTTCTCGGTGTTCTTCACCGCGGACGAGGTGCGGAACTACGACGACGCGAAGAAGCAGGAGGCGTTCCGCTTCAACGCCTTCTTCCACTCGATGCTCGCGGACGGCGTCTACCTGCCGCCGTCGGCCTTCGAGTCCTGGTTCGTGTCCACCGCCCACGACGAGCGCGCGGTCGAGCGCATCGCCGCCGCCCTGCCCGCGGCCGCCCGCGCCGCCGCCGAGGCCACGGAGGTCCAGGCATGACCGACGTCACCGTCGTCCACCTGATGCGGCACGGCGAGGTCCACAACCCGGACGGCATCCTCTACGGCCGCCGCGCCGGCTACCACCTCTCCGAGCTGGGCCGTCAGATGGCCGACCGGGTCGCCGAGCACCTCGCCGGCCGGGACATCACCTATGTCGTGTCCTCCCCGCTGGAGCGGGCGCAGGAGACGGCGGCCCCGATCGCCAAGACCCACGGCCTTGACCTGGCCACCGACCCGCGCCTCATCGAGGCGGGGAACGTCTTCGAGGGCAAGACCTTCGGCGTCGGCGACGGTGCGCTGCGCAAGCCGGGCAACTGGCGGCACCTCACCAACCCGTTCAAGCCGTCCTGGGGCGAGCCGTACCTGGAGCAGGTCGTGCGCATGATGGGCGCGCTCGACGCGGCGAAGGACGCGGCGCGCGGCCACGAGGCGGTGTGCGTGAGCCACCAGCTGCCGATCTGGATCGTGCGCAGCTTCGTGGAGAAGCGCCGGCTGTGGCACGACCCGCGGCGGCGGCAGTGCACGCTGGCCTCGCTGACCTCGTTCACGTACCAGGGCGACCGGATCGTGTCCGTCGGCTACAGCGAGCCGGCCCTGGACCTCGTACCGGAGCATCTGCGCGCCGGGGCCAAGCCGGTCAAGGGGAAGGCGAAGGCCTTCGGGGCGTAGCCCGCACCGGGCTTCCTGGCACATCATCAGGGCGGTCGTTCGTTCGTGTCTTGCACGGGCGAACGGCCGCCCTGAAATTATTGTGTTATTTCCCGGAACCTCCGAGTTCCTCCCGGCATCTCACTGGATGTCGGTTGCGTCGTTGTATTTGCGGGATGTGGGGATCGGATGCGCGGGATCGGGCAGGTCAGCCGGAGGAAGCTCCTCGGCGCGGGCGTCGGGGCGGCCGCGGCGCTCGGGATCGCCGGGTGCAGCACCAACGGCCCGGACAAGGGTGGCCGTTCGGGTTCGGGCAAGGACGGGAACGCGGACGGTGGCCCGGACGGTTCCCCCACGCCCACGCAGAACGACGGCAAGCCCATCGGTGACGGTTCCACCTCCGACACCGGAAAGCAGCCGAACCAGCCCGACGCCCCCGTGCCGCTGCAGCCCGGTCAGACCCCGCCGCAGTTCGTGGTGTTCTCCTGGGACGGCGCCGGCGAGGTCGGCAACGGCCTCTTCCCGCGCTTCCTCGAGCTGGCCAAGAACCACGACGCGCGGATGACCTTCTTTCTCTCCGGGCTCTATCTGCTGCCCGAGTCGAAGAAGGACCTCTATCGGCCGCCGAACAACCGCGTCGGCGCCTCCGACATCGGCTACCTCACCGACGAGCACGTCAAGGCGACCCTGAAGTACGTCCGCCAGGCGTGGCTGGAGGGCCACGAGATCGGCACCCACTTCAACGGGCACTTCTGCGGCGGCTCCGGCTCCGTCGCCCACTGGACCCCGGCCGACTGGCAGAACGAGATCGACCAGGCGATCGGCTTCGTGACGAAGTGGAAGACGAACAGTGGCTGGAGCGACCTCGACGCGCTGCCCTTCGACTACGCCAAGGAGCTCGTCGGGGGCCGCACCCCCTGCCTGCTCGGCCAGGACAACCTGCTGCCGACCGCCAAGCGGCTCGGCTGGCGCTACGACGCCAGCTCGCCGGGCGGCCGCCAGATGTGGCCGGTCAAGCGGAAGGGCATCTGGGACTTCCCGCTCCAGGCCGTGCCCTTCCCGGGTCACTCCTTCGAGGTCCTCTCGATGGACTACAACATGCTGGCCAACCAGTCGAAGAACACCACCAAGGGCATGCCCTCCCGCTACCCGGGCTGGCGCGAGCAGGCCACCGAGGCGTACGTGTCGGGCTTCAGGCGCGCGTACGAGACGAACCGCGCGCCCTTCTTCATCGGCAACCACTTCGAGCAGTGGAACGGCGGCATCTACATGGACGCCGTCGAGGAGGCCCTGAAGCAGATGGCCGGCAAGAAGGACGTCCGGCTCGTCTCCTTCAAGCAGTTCACGGACTGGCTGGACGTGCAGGATCCGAAGATCCTCGCGAAGCTGCGTACTCTTGAAGTCGGCCAGTCTCCGGCGGGCGGCTGGAGCACATTCCTGAAGACCGTCTGAGATACGGCTGACGGACATGCTTAGGCTTTCTTGACAAGGGGCTTTACGGGCACGTAGGGGGGCGCCCAAGATCCCCGAAACGCCCATGCGAAACTTTTCACATGAGCCTTAGCCGCGCCCCTCGTCGCGCCCTGCTGGCGGTCGGAACCCTGGCCGCCGCGCTCGCGCTGACCGCATGCAGCTCCGACTCCAACGGCAAGTCCGGTGGCGGTGGTGGCACCAACTTCGTGACCAACACGGGCGGGATCTCCACCGTCGCCAAGGGCGAGCGGGAGAAGACCGGCAAGCTGGCCGGCGAGACCCTCGACGGCAAGCAGCTCGACGTCGCCGACTTCAAGGGCAAGGTCGTCGTCCTCAACGTCTGGGGCTCCTGGTGCCCCCCCTGCCGCGCCGAGGCCCCCCACTTCGCGAAGGTCTCCCAGGAGTACAAGGCGAAGGGCGTGGAGTTCGTCGGGATCAACACCCGCGACTTCGACAAGACCAAGCCCCACCAGTTCGAGGCCGACTACGGGATCACCTATCCCAGCTTCTACGACCCGGCCGGAAAGCTCATTCTCAACGGATTCCCCAAGGGCTCCATGATTCCGCAGGCCATTCCGTCCACCATCGTTCTCGACAAGGACGGAAAGATCGCCGCGCGCTCCCTCATGGCGCTCGACGAGACCAAGCTCCGTTCCATGATCGACCCGCTGCTCGCCGAGAAGTGACGGGGAACCTGACGTGGATCCCAACCAGACGGTCCTGAGCGGCACCCTGCTGCTCGCGCTGCCGATCGCCGCGCTCGGCGGACTCGTCTCCTTCTTCTCGCCGTGCGTGCTGCCGCTCGTCCCCGGCTATCTGAGCTACGTGACCGGCGTCACCGGCACCGACCTCGGCGAGGCCCGGCGCGGCCGGATGACCGCCGGCGCGACCCTGTTCGTGCTCGGCTTCTCCGCCGTCTTCGTTTCCAGCGGCGCGCTCTTCGGCTACTTCGGCTGGACGCTCCAGGAGCACCGCGACACCCTGACGACGATACTCGGCGTGCTCATGATCGTCATGGGCGTGTTCTTCATGGGCCTCATGCCCTGGTTCACCCAGCGCGAGTTCCGCTTCCACAAGAAGCCGAGCACCGGACTCATCGGCGCGCCCGTGCTCGGCGCGCTGTTCGGCATCGGCTGGACGCCGTGCATCGGCCCGACGCTCGCCGCCGTCAACGCGCTCGCCGCGCAGGAGGCCAGCGCCGGCCGCGGGGCGATCCTGACCGTCGCGTACTGCCTCGGTCTCGGCCTTCCGTTCATCCTGACGGCCGTCGCCTTCCGCAAGGCGCTCGGCGCGTTCGCCTGGGTGAAGAAGCACTACACGTGGGTGATGCGGATCGGCGGCGGCATGATGATCGTGACCGGCGTCCTGCTGCTCACAGGCGCATGGGACACCATGGTCTCCACGATGCAGAGCTGGTCCAGCGGTTTCACGGTGGGGATCTGAGAGTTCCGAGATGAGCAAGACAGAGACGACAGAAGAGCGCGAGCAGCCGGAGGGCGGTCTCGGCGCGGCCGGGGCCCAGCTGTCCACCGCGCCCCAGGAGCTCGCCGACGACACCCTCATCGGCGGCCCCACCCTCGGGGTCATCGGCTGGATCCGCTGGTTCTGGCGGCAGCTCACCTCCATGCGGGTCGCGCTGATCCTGCTCTTCCTGCTCTCCCTCGGCGCGATCCCGGGCTCGCTCATCCCGCAGAACAGCGCGGACGAGCTGAAGGTGCGGACCTTCAAGGAGGCCCACCGGACCCTCGCGCCGATCTACGACAAGCTCCAGCTCTTCGACGTCTACAGCTCGGTGTGGTTCTCCGCGATCTACATCCTGCTGTTCGTCTCGCTCATCGGCTGCATCGTGCCCCGCACCTGGCAGTTCGTCGGCCAGCTGCGCAGCCGCCCGCCGGGCGCCCCCAAGCGGCTCACCCGCCTCCCCGCGTACACCACCTGGCGCACCGAGGCCGAGCCCGAGCAGGTCCGCGAGGCCGCGCTGCGCATCCTCAAGGGCCGCCGCTTCCGCGCCCACACCGTCGGCGACGCCGTGGCCTCGGAGAAGGGCTATCTGCGCGAGGCCGGCAACCTGATGTTCCACGTCGCGCTCATCGTGATGCTGGTCGCCTTCGCCTGGGGCCAGCTGTTCAAGTCCGAGGGCGGCAAGCTGATCGTCGAGGGCGACGGCTTCTCCAACACGCTCACCCAGTACGACGACTTCAAGTCGGGCTCGCTCTTCGGCGTCGAGGACCTGCCGCCGTTCAGTTTCAGGCTGGACGAGTTCACCGGCACGTACGAGAAGACCGGCCCGCAGGCGGGCACTCCGCGCACCTTCGAGGCGGCGGTCACGTACTCGGAGGGCGGCGGCCCCGACAAGAAGTCGGTCATCCGGGTCAACGAGCCGCTGATGGTCGACGGCGCGAAGGTCTATCTGATCGCCCACGGGTACGCGCCGATGGTCACCGTCCGGGACGGGCGCGGCAAGGTCGTCATGCACGAGCCCGTACCGCTGCTGCCCATCGACAACAACATCACCTCCACCGGCGCCGTCAAGGTGATGGACGGCTACCGCGACAAGAACGGCAAGAAGGAGCAGCTGGGCTTCCAGGCCTTCTTCGTGCCGACCTTCGCCGGTGCCGGCAAGGGCACGATGTTCTCCCAGTTCCCCGGCCTGGGCTTCCCCGTGATGGCGCTCACCGGCTACCACGGCGACCTGCGCGTGAACTCCGGTCTGCCGCAGAACGTGTACCAGCTCGACACGTCCAAGATGAAGCAGTTCGCGGTCGCGGGCGGCACCGGCAAGGCCAACCGGCTGCTGCCGGGCGAGACCATGACCCTGCCGGACGGCGCCGGCTCGATCACCTTCGAGAAGGAGATCAAGGAGTGGGCGAGCTTCCAGATCACCCAGCAGCCCGGCACCGGCCTCGCCCTGACGGGCGCGATCGCCGCCATCGCCGGTCTCGCCGGCTCACTCTTCATCCAGCGCCGTCGGATCTGGGTCCGGGCGGTGCGCGGTACGGACGGCGTCACCGTCGTCGAGATGGCGGGCCTGGGGCGGAGCGAGTCCGCCAAGCTGCCCGAGGAGCTGGCCGAACTCGCGGTCCTGCTCCACGCCGAGGCGCCGACGGCGCCGGATCCCGAACCCACGCCGGCAACGGCGGAAGAACCCGCCAACACACCCGCCGACACACCCGCCGACACACCTGTCGACGAGGCACCTGCCGCAGAGTCCGAAGGGGCTGAGAAGTGATCCTCGCCGCCGCGACCAACGAGAGCCTGGCGCAGACGAGTAACTACCTCATCTACTCGTCGATGGCCGTCTACACCCTCGCCTTCCTGGCCCACATCGCCGAGTGGGTGCTGGGCAGCCGCAGCAAGGTCGGCCGCACCGCCGCCGCGCTGACGCAGACCGCCGCCGCCTCGGCCCCGGCCGTGCGGGTCAAGACGGCCGGCGGAGGCACCGCCGTGCTCGACCGGCCGAAGGTCGTCACGCGCGCCGCGGCCGGTGCCCGGGACGTCCCGGACGGCCCCGGCGCGGCCGGCGGCACGGAGAAGGGCGACCTGTACGGCCGGATGGCCGTCTCGCTCACCGCGCTCGCCTTCCTCATCGAGGCGGGCGGCGTGGTCACCCGCGCGCTCTCGGTGCAGCGGGCGCCGTGGGGCAACATGTACGAGTTCTCGGTCACCTTCTCCACGGTGGCGACCGGCGCGTACCTGGGCTTCCTGGCCGCGCGGAAGAACATCCGCTGGATGGGTCTGCCGCTGGTGACGACCGTCCTGCTCGACCTCGGCGTGGCCACCACCTGGCTCTACACCGACAGCGACCAGCTGGTCCCGGCGCTGCACTCGTACTGGCTGTGGATCCACGTCTCCACCGCGATCTTCTGCGGCGCGGTGTTCTACCTCGGCGCCGTCGCCACCCTGCTGTACCTGTTCCGCGACTCGTACGAGAACAAGCTGGCGCTCGGCGGCAGCCCGAGCTCCTTCACCCGCTCCGTCCTGGAGCGGCTGCCGGCCGCGGCGACGCTCGACAAGTTCGCGTACCGCGTCAACGCGGCGGTCTTCCCGCTGTGGACCTTCACGATCATCGCGGGCGCGATCTGGGCCGGCGACGCGTGGGGCCGCTACTGGGGCTGGGACGCCAAGGAGGTCTGGTCCTTCATCACCTGGGTCGGCTACGCGGCGTACCTGCACGCCCGGGCCACGGCCGGCTGGAAGGGCCGCAAGGCCGCGTACATCGCGCTCATCGCCTTCGGCTGCTTCCTCTTCAACTACTACGGCGTCAACATCTTCGTGAGCAGCAAGCACTCGTACGCCGGGGTGTGAGCTAGCGGGCCGGCTGCCCCGGGGTCACGCTGGAGGTATGAGCGAGATACCCCGGGGCAGGGCCGAGACCCACGACATCGACGAGCACCTGCTGCGGTACGTGGTCGACCTCCCGCACCCGGTGCCGGTGGTCTGGGCGGCCGTCGCCTCGCCCGAGGGCCTGCCCTCGTGGCTGTGCGCGGCGGATCCGCTGGAGCCCCGGCTCGGCGGGCGCGTCACGCTCCGCTGGCTCAACGGCGACACGGTGGTGTCCGGGCGGGTGACCGCCTGGGACCCCGAGGTCGTGGCCGAGTACACGGTCGGCCCGCCGCACGGCCGGATCCGCTTCCACCTGGAACCGGGCCGGCCGGACGCGGCCGGGTCGACCGTGCTGCGTTTCACGGCGGACTTCCACGGGACGCGCGAGGCCAAGCT
Source organism: Streptomyces sp. NPDC101160 (assembly GCF_044768205.1). Taxonomy (NCBI): domain Bacteria; kingdom Bacillati; phylum Actinomycetota; class Actinomycetes; order Kitasatosporales; family Streptomycetaceae; genus Streptomyces; species Streptomyces sp. NPDC101160. Next base: position 49,142 of record NZ_JBIWPJ010000012.1, read on the forward strand.
GGACATGCTGGCGGGCTGGCACGACCACCTGGAGCGGCTGCGGGACGCGCTGGACGGGCGGCCGACGGACTGGCGCGACTGGACGGACGCGCGGTGGCGGCAGCTGCGGGAGGTGTACGCGCGGGACGAGGCGCCGTGGCCGGCCTGGGAGCCGTGAACCCGGAGCCGTGAACCCGTAAGGGTTCAGCCCTGTGGACCTGCAGGGCTCATCCCCTGCGCGGCGGCAGGCAGCTCGTCGCCGGCGGCGCGCCCTCCGGCCAGGCGATGGCCACGAAGCGCTGGCTGCCGTCCTGCGCCAGCTGCACGATCGGGACCGCCTTGTTGTACGGGTTGCCGTAGTTGTCCAGGCAGATCCAGCCGCCCGCGCCCTCGACCCGTAGCGAGCCCTTGACCTGCGGCCACTGGGTGCGGACGTCGGCGAGGTCCGGATGGGCGGCGTTGTCCGGGGTGGCCTGGCGGATGGCGTGGACGGCCGTGGCCATGGCGTCGTACGCGACGATGGCCTGCCCGTCGGCGAGCGCGACCGGCTTGGCGGAGGCGCGGGCGATGTCGGTCACGAAGGTCTGGTACGCGACGGTCGAACCGCCCGTCGCCGGGACCGGCCGGCCGGGCGCGGGCAGCCAGGCGTCGGGGTGGGCGAGCGACGCGTACCGGACGGTGAGCCGGTTCTTCAGGGCCTGCCGGTCGAGCAGCTTGTCGGCGCCCAGGTAGGAGCCCTCGTCGCCGGTGAGGACGGTGAAGGAGCGCTCGGCGCAGCCGCGGGCGCCCAGCGCGTTGATGAACTGGCGCAGCTGGGTGTGGCGGCCGGCGAAGAACACGGTCTCGGCGCGAGTGTCGCAGATGAGGTGGGTGATCTGCCGGAAGGTGTTGGCGGTGTTGCCCTCGTCGGTGGGGTCGGCGGGCGAGGTGAAGAGCTGCGGCTCGTAGGGGGCGCCCTTGAGGGAGGCGGCGAAGGCCGACTTGAGGGTGTCGGTGTAGTGGTCGCCGTTGCGGGTGTCCTGGACGAGCAGCGCCTTGCCGGCGTTCACCTTGCCGAAGTGGGCGAGCGCCTTGGCCTCGTCGTTGTTGGTGGGGGAGACCCGGGCGAGGCCGGGGTAGCGGTCGTGGGCGGCGCCGGGGCCGTCGGCGATGTCGTCGGCGGTGATGGTGGTGCCGACGACGGCGATGCCCGCGCCGGTGAGGGCGGCGACGGTCCCGCGTATCGGGTCGGACGAGGTGGCGATGCCGGTCACCACGCGCAGCCGGTGCGGGGCGTCGGTCATGGCTTTGAGCTGCTCGACGACGCTCTGCCAGTGGGCGTTGTTCTTGCCGCTGTTGGCGAGGACCAGGCGGATCTTGGGGGTCTCGCTGTTGGACTCGTGGTTGGCGCGGTACTGGCGGGCGTAGGCGCCCTGCGTCTCGTGCAGCACCTTGACGCGCATGCCGGGGTCGGTGGAGGTGTAGGGGAGCAGGACGGCGACGGTGGCGTACTCGTCGGGCTTGAGCGTGGCGTTCTCGGCGCCGATGCGGCCGGCGATCTCGGCGAGGTCGGGCAGCCCGAAGGCGTAGCCGTCGCCGGCGGTGGCGACGCCCACGCACTCGTCCGAGTCCTGCGGGCGGGCGACGCCCGGCGCGCACGAGCGGTCCTCCGGCGTGGTCACGGACTTGATCCCGTACCCCAGCGGCACGCCGACGACGACCAGGGCGATCAGCGCGGCGACGAGCTTCTGCCGCGGGGTGTAGAGGAATGTGCGGAGGAAGTTGCTCAGCCGGTCGGCCATGACCTCAGACTCCGTCCTCGCGGTCGCGGCCCGGCGGCAGCGTGAGCCGGCGCCAGGCGTGGATGTCCTTCGGCCAGTGCGTGGCCGCGTCCCACAGGGGGCTGTTTCCCGTCAGATGGCGGACGGAGAGCTGGCGCAGCTCGTGCGCCAGCTTCTCGGTCACCTCGCCGTCGGGCAGGGCGAGCGGATCGGTGAGCAGCCATACGGCGTGCAGCAGGCGCCGTACGGACAGGTGCAGGGCCTTGCCGTCGGCGTTCAGCCCGGCGGGCAGGGCGTCCGGCGTCTGCCGGCGGGACTCCTGTCCGAGGGCGACGGCCCGTCGCGGGTCGGGCCCGGCGGGCCGGCCCGTGGCGTGCGGTTCGCGCGGGTAGGGCGCGGAGGCGATGAAACGGAGCCGGCCCAGCCAGCCGAGCACGTCGGGCTCGGGGAAGGTGGTCCGCAGATGGGTCACCGCGTTCTCCACCCGGCCCAGGGCCAGTTCGTGGTAGAGCCGATACGGGCGGGTGGCGTCCTGGTCGTAGTGCCGGTGCAGGGTCTCGTGGACGGCGCGCCAGGCGGCGTGCCGCGGATGGTCGCCGTCGGCGAAGCGCAGCCGGTGCAGCAGCAGGGCGCGCAGCAGCGGGTCGGCGACGAAGTGCTCGGGGCCCTCCGCCCAGTCCTCGGCGCGCAGCAGGTCCCGTACCCGCAGCGCCATGTCGCCGTCCCGGGACTCGGTGTGCAGCCGGGTGCGGGCGAGCAGCCGGGCCGACTCCTCGTCATGGGCGGCGGCCAGGACGGTGAACGGCTCCAGGCGCGGCTGGGGCAGGAGGGCTTGGAGCAGCGCGGGCACGACCGGCACCGGCCGGGCGTCCTCGCGCAGCTCCACGGTCAGGTCGAGCAGCGCGCCCGGGGTGAGGCCGGGCCGTTCGGCGCGCGGGGCCTCGGCGGTGGCCTGCCCGAGCAGCGTCACGCCGAGCGGGCGGCCTCCGGTGAGCCGGTGCACGCCGCGGGCCAGGTCGGCGGGGGTACGGCCGGACGGGTCGAGCCGGTCGAAGGCGGCCTGCGTCTGGGCGGGCGACAGCGGGGTGAGCGCGACGGCGAGGATGCCGGAGGTGATGTCGCCGCCGCGCGGCGCGGGCGCCCGGTGCGTGGTCTCGGGCAGCCGGGTGCGGTGCGCGTGGCGCATGCCCTCGTGGTCGTGCACCCGGGAGGTGGCGAACACCACCACCTTGTCGCGGCGGCCCTCGTGGCGGGCGCGCAGGACCGGTTCGACGAGCCGGCGGCCCAGTTCGCCGTGCGCGTTGTCGAGCAGCAGCACGGGCCGGCCGCGGCGGGTGCCGGCCCGGGCCAGGCCCTTGTACGCCTGGCCGAGGTCCTCGATCAGGGCGCCGACGAGGAAGTCCTCGGCCTCCTGGCGGCGCCGGCCCCCCTGCGCGAAGTCGATGGCGAGCTGCTGGAGGCCGGCCTTGCCGCGGCCGCCGGCGTTGCGGTACGTGCCGTACCAGCCCTCCGACTTCTGCTGGACCCGGCCGAACACCTCCTCCAGGACCGTCTCCACGGTCGCCTCGGCGAGCAGCCCGGCGAGTGGGGCGGCGGTCTCGGCGAAGGTCGCGGCGAGCTTGGTGAGCACCTTGGTGACCCAGTTCGTCGCCGCGCCCTTCGTCGCGTCGACCGTCGAGAGCACCGGCCCGAGCCGCTGCAGATCGCCCTGCGCCCGCTCCTCGTCCTCCCGCGTCCAGCTGATCGACGCGACCGCGACGAGACCGAGCGAGAGCCGCGGGAACTTCACCGGCCGCGCCCCGGTCACCTTCGGCGACAGCTGCACCGCCAGCTCGGCGAGCGCCCCGGTCAGCTCGGTCCACCCCGGCCCGTGGTCGGCGGGCGGCTCGATGTGCGCGCAGTCGACGAACGCGAGCGGCGTGGCGCCCTTGTAGGTGTTGCGCAGCTGCTTGAGCAGCGCGGTCTTTCCCATCCCGCGCCCGCCGGTGAACACGACGACCGGCGGGTCGTCCCCGTGCTCGTACCGGACGGCCCCGAGCCGTTCCCCGTCGAGCCCGACCAGCCGCGCGGCAAGCCCGGTGCGATGGAACACCGCCTCGCGGCCGTACAGGACTCTGTCCACCCGACACCCCCCGCATCCCAGCAGACGTGCCCCGTCACATCCTCAAGTCCAGGATATCCGTGGGGTGTTGGGGTTCGGCCAGGGTTTGTGCGGATGTTCGTGGCCGGGCGGTGCCCGTGCCGTCGGGCCCGGGGCCGGGGTCGCGGCCGGTTGTGCGCGTTGTCCGGAACCGAGCGTGGGCATCGGACAGGACTGGACAAGTGTGAACAGGGTGGCCGATGATGTGCGGCCGGTCGAACCTTAAGGAAATAGTCATGCGTCGCGGTTTCGCGCTGCCCTGGTCCCATGGGACCGTGGCCGAGTTGTTCACCGGCCGCGACAACAGCCTCGGCTTCCTCAGGCTCGGCCTCGCCACGGCCGTCGTCGTCTCCCACGCCCGAATACTCGGGTACGGAGGCGAGGAGCATCTGCTCGGCTTCAGCCACGGCCAGCTGACGCTCGGCACCATCGCGGTGTACGGCTTCTTCGTGCTCTCCGGCATCCTCGTGTCCCGCAGCGGCGCCCGGCTTCCGATCGGCCGTTACTTCTGGCACCGGGTGCTGCGCATCCTGCCCGGGTTCTGGGTGTGCCTCCTCGTCACCGCCTTCGGGGTGGCGCCGTACCTGTACTGGCGCACCTACGGCAGCCTGGACGGATTCGACGGCCCGCAGGGCCCGGTGGACTATCTGCGCAGCAACTGGTCGCTCGCCATGCGGCAGTACGACATTTCCGGACTTCTCGGCCATCTCCGGTCGACCGGCACGCTGCACAACGGCGCCTTCGACGGCGCCCTGTGGTCCCTGCGCTACGAGTTCCTCTGCTACATCGGCGTCGCCGTCCTCGCCGTCACCGGCGTCCTCACCCGGGCCCGCCGCGCCATCGTGCTCATCACCGGGCTCCTGCTCTGGCTCATCGCCCGACAGGCCCTCAGCACGCCCTTCTGGGGCGGCCCCAGCAAGGCCCGCTACTTCGAGGCGATCGACCTGCCGCTGCTCGGCGTCGTGACCCCGGCGTTCATCATCTACCTCGGCTTCGCCTTCTGCCTCGGCGTCCTCATCGAGGTCTACCGCGACCGCATCCCGGTCAGCGACTGGCTCGGCGTCGCCGCCGTCGCGGTCCTCGCCGGCAGCCTCCACTACGGCTACTTCTTCGTCGCCGGCATCCCGGCCCTCGCGTACACCCTGCTGTGGCTGGCGATCCGTCTCCCGGCCCCGTTCCGCCGCATCGGCGCCCGCAACGACTACTCGTACGGCATCTACATCTACGGCTTCGTCGTCCAGCAGACCCTGGCCGTCCTCGGCTGGACCCGCTGGGGCATGTCCGCGTACCTGGCCATCACCATGGTCCTCACGCTGCTCTGCGCGGCGCTCTCCTGGCACCTCGTCGAACGCCCCGCGCTGCGCCTGAAGGACCTGGGACGGCGTCGTACGCCGGGCGCCGGCGGCCGTACGATCCCGGGGCAGCGCGCGGCGGAGGCGGAACGGTCGGAGCCGGTGGCGGCGGGGCGCTGAGCCGTGTCGCGGGGCGGGGTTACGTGTTCCCGTGGTCCAGGGGAGTGACGTAGGAGCCCTTGCCGGGCACGGTGATGATCAGACCTCGCTCGCGCAGTTCGCGCATCGCGCGGCGGGCGGTCAGCACGGCGATGCCGTGCTCCTCGGCGAGACGGGCCGGAGTGGGGATCATCCGGTCCGGGGCGAACTCCCCGGTCTCGATCTTCGCGGCGATTATCTCGGCCAGCTGCATGTACAGCGGGCGTCCCGACTCCGGATCCAGGCTCATGCTTCCAACGCTAGATAGTCATACAGAGACACGTTTGGATGACTCTAGCTACAGAGTGATGTAGCACGGTGTAGCACGCCACTACGGTTTGGGCACGAACGGAAGACCCCGGCGACCGCTGGTACCGGTCCCGGGGCATGGCCGCCAACACGTAGGAGTTGACGACGTGCGGAACCTTATCGCGCACCCACTGGGCCGGGTCCTGATTCCCGCCCTCCTCTGGCTGCTCATGCTGACCCTGCCACCCACCGGCAGGCACCGCCCCCGCCCGGCGCCGCCGGCCTGCGCGCCGCGGCACCGGGCCCCCGTTCGGCGCTCCCCGTACGCGCGGGAGCAGTCGACGCTCATCGACGGCGCGCGGTCGCCACTCGCACGGCCCTACGTGTCCGGGCCCGCCGCGCGAGCGGCGCAGCGCAGGCGGCGGCGGGCGCTGTGGCTGGCCACGGTCGGCGTGGACATCGACCAGCGGAACATCCACGCCCGGGCCGTCCGGTGAGCCGCCTGAGCCGTTGCGGGGCGCGGCGGCCCGTCATCGCCGTGGTCGAGGTGATGCGGCCGGTGTGCGCGGGCTCGGTCTGCGTGCTCGCGGCGGGGCACGACGGCCCGCACCGCGACCGCGCCGGTGACGCGTGGTGGGTGACGCGTGAGATCGCCGACGCGGTGAGCGTGTCGCTGCTGGCCCACGCCGTCGGGGCCGCGCCCGAGCCGGAGTACCAGTCACCACGCTGCATCGTCGGCTTCCACGACCGCTGCCGGGACCATGTGCCGCGTGACTCGGGCGTACCGGGGGTGCGCTACCTGGTGTGCGGGTGCGTCTGCCACGTGGCCGGGGAACAGTAGGTGGTCGGGGCGGGCGGCCTGGGGTCGGCAACGTGCGGCCGCCCTCTCTCCGAGTGTGGCCCCCTCCACCACCGCGTCAAGGGCGCTCCTTCGTCGCGTCGCTGCGCGATGGGCTGCGCCCACCCTTGACCCGGTGGCTCCGACGGCCTTTTCACACTCGGAGGGCGGCCGGGGGCAGGGCCGCGCAGGGGGTCCGGGTATCCATTCCCGCCGTAGGCGGGCTGCGGGTGCGTGGTAGGTGGGCCCGGGTATCGCTCCCGAGCGGGAGCATGTGCTGCCCGGCGGGTGGGGGCTCGGTTTGTGGCCGGGACAGGGGAAGCAGTTCGGGTCGTCCGGGGAGCGCGGACGTGGAATGGGGTGCCCAGTCCCGGCTCAGCGGCCATCTGTCGCCGTTTGGTTGGGGTTCATGCCCCGCTGGTCACTCCCAGGGGCGGTGATCGTTCCCGCCGTGGCGAGCCCTTTCCCCGCCATGGCCGGTCCCGGGTCGTCTCTGGAGTCACAGGAGTTCTCTTCTGCCCCACCAGGGCCGGGGATTTCGCGCGCCGGCGGGCGAAGGGTTCGGAAACCCCGGCCGGTTCCCGCCGCCGCCAACCCTTTCCCCGCCATCAACCACTTCCACCTGCCAAGACACACCGGTCTGACCGCATGGAATGGGTCTGTTGGGCGTTGATGGCGGGCGAAGGGCTGTTCCGCACCACCTCACCACCCACCGGCGGTGACCAGCGGGGCATGAGGCTCGACCAACTGGTGGCCGTCAGCCGCTATGGCGGGATGGGGCACCCCATTCCACGACCGCGCTCCCCGGACGGCCCGAACTGCTCCCCCGGCCCCGGCCGCAAGTCGAGCCCCCACCCGCCGGGCAGTACGAAGTCCCCTGCTCGGGAGCGATACCCGGAGCCCCCCACCACACGGCAGCCAGCCCGCCTACGGCGCGGGGCGGCCCCCGGACCCCCGCGCGGCCCGGCCGCACGTCGCCGAAGTCGACAGCGCCAACACCGGCCGCCTCAGGCCCCCGCCCCCACTCGCGCGTCACGCCATCGGCTTCGCCGATCGCCCCATCGCCAGCACCCCCCGCTGGCTCGTGGACCGCCCCCGGCCCGCCTCCATAGCGTCGTTCATATGAGAAACGAGACACGCGGGACCCTCGAACTGACCCTCGCCATGGTGCTGTCCGGCACCCTCGGCGTCTTCGTCGTCCAGTCGGGCGCCTCCCCGTTCACCGTCGTGTTCTTCCGGTGCCTCTTCGGCGCGCTCGCGCTCGGGGTCTACTCCCTCGCCCGCGGGTTCTTCACCGGCCACGGGTTCACGCCCCGGAAGCTCGGGCTCGCCGCGCTCGGCGGGGCGTTCATCGTCTTCAACTGGGTGTTCCTGTTCGAGGCGTACGAGGCCACCTCGATCTCGTTCGCGACCGTCGTCTACCACACGCAGCCGTTCTTCCTCGTGCTGTTCGGCGCGGTCGTGCTGCGGGAGCGGATCGGGGCGGCGAAGGTGGGGTGGCTCGTGGTCGCCTTCGCCGGGCTGGTGTTGGTCTCCGGGGTGCGGCCCGGGGACACCGCGTCACTGAAGGGGCTCGGGTTCGCGCTCGCCGCCGCCGTGCTCTACGCGCTCTCGACCATCGTGACCAAGCGGATCAGCGGCGTACGGCCGCACCTCATCGCGCTCGTGCAGGTCACCGTCGGAATTCCGCTGCTCCTGCCGTTCGCCGGCTTCGGCGAGGCGGCGCGGCTCGGGGCCGGGTGGGGCTGGCTCGCGGGGCTCGGGCTCATCCACACCGGGGTGATGTACGTGCTGATGTACGCGGCGTACGCCAAGCTGCCCACCGCCCGGATCGCGGTGCTCGCCTTCACCTACCCGGCCGTCGCGATGGGCGTCGACTGGGCCGTGTACGGGCACCACATCGGGCTCGTCCAGGCGCTCGGCGTGCCGCTGATCGTGCTCGCGAGCCTGAAGGTCACTCTTGGGCGAGCCGCCGCGCCTGCTCCACGAACAGCCGGACGTGCGCCGGCAGCCGCTTCCCCCGCCGCCACGCGATCTGCGTGAAGAGGGTGAACGGCGGCTCCCAGTCCAGCGCCACCAGCTCCCCGGACGCCAGTTCCCCTTCGACGGTGATCCGGGGCAGCAGTGCGATGCCGAGGCCGGCCGCGACGCCCCGCTTGCTCGCCTCGATCGTCCCGTACTCCGTGAAGACCGGACCATACGGCCGCAACTCCGCCTCGAACAGGTCCCGGTAGGCGCAGCCCGGCTCCGTGCCCACCAGACCCACCGCCGCCAGGTCCGCCGTCGTCAGTCCGGTCCGGCCGGCCAGCGGATGCCGGGGCGCGGCCACCAGGGCCAGCGGCTCGGCGCCGAGGACCTCGCTCTCCAGGCCCTCGTGCGCGGTCTCCCGCTCCATCAGGAGGCCCAGGTCGTACGTGCCCTGGCGCAGCGCCTGCCGGGTCGCGTCGCCGAGGGTGGGGCGCAGCGAGAGCCGGACGCCCGGATAGCGGTGGTGGAAGAGCTCCAGGAGCGGCGGCAGCCGGTAGGAGGTCAGCGACTCCATCGTGCCGACGGTGATCGTCCCGGCCGGTTCGCCGTCCCCGGCCGCGACCGCCGCCCGGGCCTCCGCGGCGAGCGCGATCATCTGCCGGGCGTACGGCAGGAGCCGCTCGCCGGCCTCGGTGAGGCGGATGCGCGAGCCGAGCCGTTCGAAGAGCTCGGCGTCGAGGTCGGACTCCAGGGCGCGGATCTGGGCGGTGACGGACGACTGGGCGTACGCCAGTTCGGCGGCGGCCCGGGTGAAGGAGAGGACCGTGGCGACCTTCTCGAAGGTGACGAGGAGTCGGAGCTCCATCAGCGCGGTCCCCTCAGGACTTCTCGCCGTCCTCGTCCCGGCCCCTGTCCCGCCGTTCCCGCTCGTCGAGCGACCTCAGGAACTCCGGGTTGTCGTCCGGCGCGACCCACCGGCCGCCGCGCGCCGTGCCCCGGCGCTGCTTGCCCGCCGCGAGCCAGCCGACCGCCCCGACGACCCAGAAGAGCAGGACGACGATCACCCACACCACCTTCGGCAGGTGCTTCACCTCGTCCTCGGGGGTGTTCAGGCAGTCGATGAAGGCGTAGATCATCAGCGCCAGCGGCAGGATGAACAGCAGCGCCCTGAGCATGTGGACAAGCCCCCTGGAAGCAGCGGCCGAAGCGGCGGCCAAGCGGTGGCGGGGGCGCGTCCGGCGGCCCCGGTGACAGGCTCAGACTAGCCGGTGACCGATACTTGCCCGTATGGCTTACGACGATCTCCGCTCGCTGCTCAGGGCACTGGAGCGCGAAGGCGACCTCAAGCGCATCAAGGCCGAAGTCGATCCGTACCTGGAGGTCGGGGAGATCGTCGACCGCGTCAACAAGGCGGGAGGCCCGGCGCTCCTCTTCGAGAACGTCAAGGGCTCCTCGATGCCGCTGGCGATGAACGTCTTCGGCACGGACCGCCGGCTCCTCAAGGCGCTCGGTCTCAAGTCGTACGAGGAGATCAGCGAGAAGATCGGCGGGCTGCTCAAGCCGGAGCTGCCGCAGGGCTTCGTCGGCGTCCGCGAGGCGTTCGGGAAGCTGGGCTCGATGGTCCACGTGCCTCCGAAGAAGGTCAAGGACGCGCCCGTCCAGGAGGTCGTCCTCACCGGGGACGACGTCGATCTCGACGCCCTCCCCGCCCTCTTCACCTGGCCCAAGGACGGCGGTTCCTTCTTCAACCTGGGGCTCACCCACACCAAGCACCCGGAGACCGGGGTCCGCAACCTCGGCCTCTACCGCCTCCAGCGGCACGACAAGCGCACCATCGGCATGCACTGGCAGATCCACAAGGACAGCCGCAACCACTACGCGGTCGCCGCGGAGCGGGGCGAGCGGCTGCCGGTCGCGATCGCCTTCGGCTGCCCGCCGGCCGTCACGTACGCCTCGACGGCGCCGCTGCCCGGCGACATCGACGAGTACCTCTTCGCGGGCTTCGTGCAGGGCAAGCGGATCGAGATGGTCGACTGCAAGACCGTGCCGCTCCAGGTCCCCGCACAGGCGGAGGTCGTGATCGAGGGCTGGCTGGAGCCGGGCGAGATGCTGCCGGAAGGGCCGTTCGGCGACCACACCGGCTTCTACACCCCGCAGGAGCCGTTCCCCGCGCTGAAGATCGACTGCATCACGATGCGGCGGCGCCCGCTGCTCCAGTCGATCGTGGTCGGCCGCCCGCCGACCGAGGACGGGCCGCTGGGCCGGGCGACGGAGCGGTTCTTCCTCCCGCTCCTCAAGATCATCGTGCCGGACATCGTGGACTACCACCTGCCGGAGTCCGGTGGCTTCCACAACTGCGCGATCGTCTCGATCGACAAGAAGTACCCGAAGCACGCGCAGAAGGTCATGCACGCCATCTGGGGCGCGCACATGATGTCGCTGACCAAGCTGATCATCGTGGTCGACAAGGACTGCGACGTGCACGACCTGCACGAGGTGTCCTGGCGGGCCCTCGGCAACACCGACTACTCCCGCGACCTGACCGTCGTCGAGGGGCCGGTGGACCATCTGGACCACGCCTCCTACCAGCAGTTCTGGGGCGGCAAGGCCGGCATCGACGCGACGAAGAAGCTGCCCGAGGAGGGCTACACCCGGGACGGCGGCTGGCCGGACATGGTCGAGTCGGACCCGGCGACGGCGGCCCTGGTGGACCGCCGCTGGAAGGAGTACGGGCTGTGACGACCGCGGCCGTCCCCGGCGCCCAGCCGGGGCGCACGAAGGCGTTCCTGCGCCTGGTGATGATCGAGCACTCGGTCTTCGCGCTGCCCTTCGCGTACATCGCCGCCCTGACGGCCATGTACCGGCTCGACCAGCAGATCCACTGGTGGACGCTGTTCCTGGTGACCGTCTGCATGGTGGGCCTGCGGACCTTCGCCATGGCCTGCAACCGGATCATCGACCGCGAGATCGACGCCCGTAACCCGCGCACCGCGAACCGGGAGCTGGTGACCGGCGCGGTGTCGGTGAAGTCCGCGTGGACCGGGGCCGGCATCGCCGTCGTCGTCTTCCTCGGCGCGGCGGCACTGCTCAACCCGCTGTGCCTGGCGCTCGCGCCGCTCGCGGTGATCCCGATGGTGGTCTATCCGTACGGGAAGAGGTTCACGAACTTCCCGCACGCGATCCTCGGCCTCGCCCAGTCCATCGGCCCGATCGGCGCCTGGCTCGCCGTGACGGGCGAGTGGTCGTGGGAGGCGGTGATCCTCGGTCTCGCCGTCGGCATCTGGATCGGCGGCTTCGACCTGATCTTCGCCTGCCAGGACGTCCAGGCGGACCGCGCCCACGGCGTCATGTCCGTCCCGGCCCGCTTCGGCATCCCGGCCGCCCTGTGGGGCGCGCGGGTCTCGGCGGTCGTCACGACGGCGCTGCTCGTCTGGTACGCCCTGGCGACGCAGGCGGGCGGCTTCTTCTGGGCGGGCCTGGTGATCGTGGTGGTGGCGTTCTGCTACGAGCACTCGATCGTGAAGCCGCACGACCTGTCGAGGCTGAACCGGGCGTTCTTCACCGTCAACGGCTTCATCGGGATCGCGCTCTTCGTGTGCGCGCTGCTCGACCTCCTCGTGCGCGGGCTGACGCCCTAGTGGCCGGATAGGCTCGGCCGCGTGGAGCCGGTGAACAAGCAGCAGCGTCGTCCGTGGGTCGTGGGGGTGTCCGGGGCGTCGGGCACGCCGTATGCCGCATCCGTGCTGCGGGGACTGCTCGCGGCGGGGGAGAGCGTGGACCTGGTGGTCTCGCGGGCCTCGCGGCTGACGCTGCTCGACGAGACGGGGATCGCCTTCCGCGACGCGCACTGGCGCGAGGACCTGGCGACCTGGCTGGCGCGGGGCGCCGACGGGAAGCCCGACACCTTCGACGTCGATGTCAGCGACGTGCGGTACTGGGCGGCCGGGGACCTGGCCGCCGGGCCGTCCTCGGGGTCGTACCCCGTCAAGGGGATGCTGATCGTGCCGGCGTCGACGGCCGCCGTGGCGGGGGTCGCGCTCGGGCTCTCGAAGGATCTGCTGCAGCGGGTGGCGAGCGTGACGCTCAAGGAGCGGCGGCCGCTGGTCGTCGCCGTACGGGAGACCCCGCTGAACGGGCAGACGCTCAGGCACATGGTGGCGCTGGACGAGGCGGGCGCCGTGGTGCTGCCCGCCTCTCCGGCGTTCTACGCGGGTGCGACGCACATCCAGGACCTGGTGGACTTCGTCGCGGGGCGGGTGCTCGACGCGGCAGGGGTGCCGCACCGGCTGTACCGCCGTTGGGAGGGAGAGCTCGGTGGAGCATCCCCGCCCCGGTAGTAGAGGGCTAGCGCTTCTTGGCGGCCTTCTTGGCGGCGCGCTTCGAAGCGGCGGAGGTCTTGTACGCACGCGAGCGGTTGGCCATCTCCTGCAGCTCGCGCATACGGGCGTAGGCCATCTCGATCGTGTACACGGTGAACACCACTCCTGAAAGATCGTCTTTGATCCACTGAAAGATTCACAGGGTGTCGCCCCTGTGTGCCTTAGATTCTATACCTATACTCGCGGTATCGCTGGACAATGGAAGGCTTCATACCTATGGACGCCGTGGACAGGCAGCTCATCCAGGCCCTGCGCGAGAACGGCCGGGCCTCATACGCCGAGCTCGGACGGCTCGTCGGGCTCTCCGGCCCCTCCGTCACGGACCGCATCAACCGCCTCGAGGCCGCCGGGGTCATCACCGGCTACCGCGCCACCGTCGACGCCACCTCGCTCGGCCTCGGCGTGACCGCCCTCATCGGCATCTCCCTCTCCGACGCCGCCGACCACGAGGACGTGGCCCGCCGGCTGAAGGACCTGGCCGAGATCGAGGACTGCTGGTTCATCGCCGGCGACGACTCCTTCATGCTCAAGGTCCGCGCGTCGGACGTCGACGGCCTGGAGAAGACGATCCGCCGGCTCAGCGGCACGAAGGGCGTGTCCCGGACGCGTACCACGATCGTGCTGTCGACGAAGTGGGAGAACCGGGTCGGGGATCTGCCGGAGGAGGGCTGACGCGAAGCGTCCATGGGGGTACCTCCCGCCCGAAAGGTGGGGGAGTACGGTTGGCAAGCCTGGTTTCGGAGATAAGGGAGGCGGCCGTGATGGACGCGGGGCTCAAGCGTGAGCTGGAGCAGAAGGTCCTCGCCGGCGAGCGGCTGAGCCGTGAGGACGGCATCGCCCTGTACGAGTCGGACGACCTCGCCTGGCTCGGCGGGCTGGCCCACGAGGTCCGGACCCGCAAGAACGGCGACGTGGTGCACTTCAATGTCAACCGGCATCTGAACATGACCAACGTCTGCACCGCCTCCTGCGCCTACTGCTCCTTCCAGCGCAAGCCCGGTGAGAAGGACGCGTACACCATGCGCATCGAGGAGGCCGTACGCCTCGCGAAGGCGATGGAGGGCGAGAACCTCACCGAGCTGCACATCGTCAACGGGCTGCACCCCAACCTGCCCTGGCGCTACTACCCGCGCTCGCTCTCCGAGCTGAAGAAGGCGCTGCCGAACGTCTCGCTCAAGGCCTTCACCGCCACCGAGATCCACCACTTCGAGACCATCTCGGGGCTGAGTGCCAGTGAGATCCTCGACGAGCTGATCGAGGCCGGTCTGGAGTCGCTGACCGGCGGCGGCGCCGAGATCTTCGACTGGGAGGTCCGGCAGCACATCGTGGACCACAACACCCACTGGGAGGACTGGTCCCGGATCCACCGGCTCGCGCACGAGAAGGGTCTGAAGACCCCGGCCACCATGCTGTACGGCCACATCGAGGAGCCGCGCCACCGCGTCGACCACGTGCTGCGGCTGCGCGAGCTGCAGGACGAGACCGGCGGCTTCCAGGTCTTCATCCCGCTGCGGTACCAGCACGACTTCGTGGACATGAAGGACGGCAAGGTCCGCAACAGGCTCCAGGCCCGCACCACGATGGCCACCGGAGCCGAGGCCCTGAAGACCTTCGCCGTCTCGCGGCTGCTCTTCGACAACGTCCCGCACGTCAAGGTCTTCTGGGTGATGCACGGCGTGCAGACCGCCCAGCTGGCGCTCCAGCACGGCGCGGACGACATGGACGGCTCGGTCGTCGAGTACAAGATCACGCACGACGCCGACAACTACGGCACCCCGAACAAGCTGACCCGGGACGACCTCCTGGAGCTCATCCGGGACGCCGGTTTCCGGCCGGTGGAGCGCAACACGCGCTACGAGGTCATCCGCGAGTACCCGGGCCCGGACGCCGAGCGCCGCGAGTCGCCGCAGCCGATGCGCGTCTGAGGACCTCCGGCGACCGGCCCGCGCCCGTCTGAGGACCCCCCTCCCGGGGGTCCGGCCCGCGCGTGCTTCACTGGAGGGACGCTCGTCCGGTATGGGAGGAACTCGCATGCTCCGTTACACCCTCATGCGCCTCGGCATCTTCGCCGGCAGCTTCCTCGTGCTGTGGGGTCTCGTCTACGCGCACGTGCTGCCGCGCGGCCTCGGCGACTCCAACATGCTGTGGGTGCTCCTGCTGTCCGTCGTCGTGTCGGCGCCGCTGAGCTTCGTCCTGCTGCGCAAGGAGCGGGACCGGATGAGCGTCGACATCGTGGCGAGGGTCGACCGGGCGAAGGGTCGCCTGGAGGCGAACCGCTCCGCCGAGGACGCCGCCTGAGCCGTAGGGCCGCAGCCGCATAAAGGCCGCGTAAGCAGCATCACAGACTCCGCCCCTGGCGGGAGCTTCGAAGGCTCCCGCCAGGGGTTTTCTGCGTTCCGAAGGCTGAGACGCCGCCCCGTCACCCCTTTACCTCAAAGAACTGCTTTGAGGTTCTCAAAGTGCAAGTGTTAACGTTCTCGCCATGAAGACCGCAGTGCGCCCCCGTGAGGCCGCGAGCAGCCTGCTCGTGGCGCGCCTGCACGTCGATCTGTGCCGCTGTATGTCCGCGGTCTGTTGCCGCGCCTTCTGATCCGGCATCATGCAGCGGCCCGCGCGAAAGCGCGTGTGTGCCGCACCCCCGTCCCGTATTCCCCCGATACGCACCAGTGGAGTGTGCCTGTGTCCGCGTCCGCGCCCGCTTCCGTGGCGAAGTCCCGTATACCCAAGGTCCCGTTCTGGGCCCAGATCGTCGCCGGTCTCGTCATCGGCGTCCTGCTCGGCTGGGTGGCCCGCAGCCAGGACGTCGGCTGGCTCCAGGAGACCCTGACCCAGGTCGGCGGCATCTTCGTCCAGCTCCTGAAGCTCGCCGTCGCCCCGCTCGTCTTCTTCGCGATCCTGGTCTCGATCACCAACCTCCGCAAGGTCAACAACGCGGCCCGGCTGGCCGTGCAGACCCTCGTCTGGTTCATGATCACCTCGCTGATCGCCGTCTCCATCGGCCTCGCGATCGGCCTGCTCACCAACCCGGGCTCCGGCACCGGCCTCACGCCGAAGGACGGCAAGCTGCCCGAGCACCACGGCAGCTGGATCGACTTCCTCACCGGCATCATCCCGACGGACGTCATCACGCCCTTCACCGAGCTGAACGTCCTGCAGATCGTCTTCATGGCCGCCGTCGCCGGCATCGCCGCGCTCCAGCTCGGCGAGAAGGCCGCGCCGCTGCTCACCCTCTCCGAGTCCGCGCTCCAGCTGCTGCAGAAGGCCCTGTGGTGGGTCATCCGGCTGGCCCCGATCGGCACCGCCGGCCTCATCGGCCGCGCCATCGTCAACTACGGCTGGGACCTGCTCGGCAAGTACGCGACCTTCACCGTCGACGTCTACGTCGGCTGCGCGCTCGTCCTCTTCGGCGTCTACCCGCTGCTGCTCGCCACGGTCGCCAAGCTGAACCCGCTGCAGTTCTACAAGGGCGCCTGGCCCGCCATCCAGCTGGCCTTCGTCTCCCGCTCCTCCGTCGGCACCATGCCGGTCACCCAGCGGGTCACCGAGCGCCTCGGCGTCCCGAAGGAGTACGCCTCCTTCTCCGTGCCGTTCGGCGCCACGACCAAGATGGACGGCTGCGCCGCGATCTACCCGGCGCTCGCGGCGATCTTCATCGCGCAGATCTTCGACGTCCAGCTGGGCGTCAAGGAGTACCTGCTCATCGCCTTCGTCTCGGTCATCGGCTCGGCGGCCACCGCCGGCCTCACCGGTGCGACGGTCATGCTGACGCTGACCCTCTCCACTCTGGGCCTGCCGCTGGAGGGCGTCGGTCTGCTGATGGCGATCGACCCGATCCTCGACATGATGCGCACCGCCACCAACGTCGCCGGCCAGGCCCTGGTCCCGGTCATCGTCTCCGCCCGCGAGAAGATCCTCGACCTCGCCGCCTACGAGTCGGCCTCGGCCTCCCCGGTCGACGAGCCGGCCGACGCCGAGCAGGCCGAGCAGAAGGTGGCGGTCCCGGCCGCCGCCTGACACCGACGCCGTATAGAGCGAACCGCGAACCGCGAACCGCACCCCGCGCCCCGGACCCGACGGTCCGGGGCGCGGGGCGTGCGCGGCCCGGTGACCGTCGGGGGCGGCCACGGGATGCGGGGCGGGGCCCGCTACGGGAACGTGATCCGGACCGTCAGGCCGCCGCCCTCGGACGCCGGGTTCGCCGAGGCCGACGCGGTCGCCCCGTGCGCCCGGGCGATCGAGTCGACGATCGACAGGCCGAGGCCCGCGCCCTCGCCGGGCGCGTGGGTGCGGGCGGCCGAGCGCCGGAACGGCTCGAAGAGCAGCGGCACGGACTCCGGCGGCACGACGGGGCCGGTGTTCGCCACCTCGATGCCGGCCGGGCCGGTGCGGACCTCCACCCGGCCGCCGGGCACGTTGTGCCGGACACCGTTCGCGAGCAGGTTGTGCAGCAGGCGCTCCAGGAGCACCGGGTCCCCGTCGACGGTCAGCGGCCCGGCCCGTACGACGACCCGCACCCCGCGCCCGTCCGCCTCGCCCGCGAGGGCCGCGGCCGTCTCACGGGCGAGCCCGTCCACTTCCACCCGGCGCCGCTCCCGGATGCCCTGGTCGGAGGAGGCGAGCAGCAGCAACCCCTCGATGATCCGCTCGCTGGTGTCGGCGACCTCGATGAGCTTGGACCGGATCCGCGCCACCCGTTCGGGCGAGGGCTCCCCGGCGAGCCCGATCTCCGCCGCCGCGCGCTGCACGGCGACCGGGGTGCGCAGCTCGTGCGCGGCGTTCGCGGCGAACCGCTGCTGGGCCGAGACGAGCTGCTCCATCCGCCCGAGCATGCCGTCGAAGGTGTCGGCGAGCCGCTTGAGTTCGCCGGGCGGCGCGTCGAGGGCGATCCGCCCCCAGGAACCTCCGGGGGCACCCCCGAGCAGGTTCTCGCCGGAGAGCCGGCGGGCCGTGTCGGTGATCACGCCGACCGGCCGGAGCACCCGCCCCGCCGCCCACCAGGCGACCGGGACGGAGAGCAGCGCGTACCCGGCGAGGACGGCCACGGAGACCGTGAGGAGCCGGTCGAGGGCGGCGGACCCGGCGGCGTCGCTGACGGACCGGGTGATCGCGAGCGTCTCGCTCGGGACCAGCCACCGGCCGGTGGCCGGGCCGGGGCTCGCGGGGACGGCGCTGGGCAGCGGGGCGGCCGGCCCGGCGGTCGCCCACGGGTCCGGCAGGTCCTGGAGCCGCCGGGCCGGTACGGCGGTGGTGACGGCCGTGCTGATCGTCGAGTACAGGCCCTCCTGCACGAGCGCGTACACGACACCGGTGAGCAGGGCGCCCGCGAGGACGAGCAGAGCCGCGTACAGGGCGGTGAGCCGGGCCCGTTCCCCGCGCAGCGGCGCCCTCACGACGCGATCCGGTAGCCCGCGCCCGGCACCGTCTCCACCACCGGCGGCTCGCCCAGCTTGGCCCGCAGCTTGCTCAGGGTGACCCGTACCGCGTTCGTGCGGTAGCTGGTGTGCTCCTCCCAGACCTGCTCGATCAGGTCCTCGCCGCTGACCACCGCCCCCTCGGCCCGCAGCAGCGCCTCCAGGACGCCGAACTCCTTGCGCGACAGGTGCAGATGCCGTCCGTCCCGGCTCGCCTGGCGGCGGGCGGTGTCCAGGACGATCCCGCGCCGTTCGAGGACGGGCGGCAGCGCGGGCCGGGCGCGCCGGCCCAGGGCCAGGACCCGGGCGAGGAGTTCGTCGTACGCGAACGGCTTGGTCAGGTAGTCGTCGGCGCCGAGTCCCAGGCCATCGACCCGGTCCCGTACCGTGCCGGCCGCCGTCAGCATCAGGATCCGGGTCATCAGCCGCTGCGCGACCACCCGGCGGCACACCTCGTCGCCGTGCATCCCGGGCAGGTCGCGGTCGAGGACGAGGACGTCGTACTCCCCGAGCCCGAGCTTCCGCAGCGCTTCGAGGCCGTCGGCCGCGACGTCCACGGCGAGCGCGTCGCGGCGCAGCCCCTCGGCGATCATCTCGGCGAGAAACGCCTCGTCCTCCACCAGCAGTACGCGCATGGCCCCTGTGTATCCGAAAGGGACCTTTCGCCGGCGTAAACGAAACCGCTGAGAGAAGCGAAACATCCCTTCGCGGCAGTCTCGCCGCCATGACGATTCGACGCATCGGCCGCGCGGCCGCCGCCGGCTCCCTGGCCGCCGCCCTCGCCCTCCTCGCCACCGCCTGCTCCGGTTCCGGCCCGGCCGGGAAGGACGGCGGAGGCGGAAGCGGGAGCGAGGAGGGCAAGAAGGCCGACCAGGCCTTCGAGCACCGCAAGTGCCTGCGCGAGCACGGCCTCGACGTGCCCGAGCCCAAGCCGGGCGAGAAGGGCGTCGGGCTCACCATCGGCGGCGACGGCGTGTCCAAGGAGAAGATGGAGCAGGCCTTCAAGGCGTGCCAGAGCAAGGCCGGCGACGGCGCGGGCTCCGGCTTCGGCAAGGGACCGACCCAGGCCGACAAGGACAAGGCCCTCGCGTTCGCGCGGTGCATGCGCGAGAACGGCTTCAACATGCCGGATCCGAAGTTCGACGGCGGCGGGATGCAGGCCATGCCGATCCCGCAGGGCGCGGAGAAGCAGAAGTTCGACAAGGCCGCCAAGGCCTGCGAGGGCGTGGCCCGATGAGCGAGCGGACGCAGCGGCCGGAAGGCGAGCCGACACGGCGACCCGAAGGCGAGCCGACGCAGCGGCCGGAAGGCGAGCGCCCGCTCGGACGGCGCCGGCTGCTTGTCGCCCTCGTGGCCGTCGTCGCCGTCGCGGGCGCCGGCGTCGCCGTCACCGCCCTCGCCCAAGGCCGCGGACAGGAGCCGCCGGCCGGGTCCGCCGGCTCCCGGGGACTGCCGCCCGCCACCGCCCCGGTGACCCGCGGCGACCTCAGCGACAGCTCCCAGCGGGACGGCACCCTGGGCCACCTCGGCGAGCGGAGGATCAACGCGGGCGGCACCGGCGGCACCCTCACCTGGCTCGCCCCGAACGGCTCGGTCGTCGGGCGGGACGGGCGCCTCTACGAGGTCGACGGCGAGCCGGTCCGGCTGATGTACGGGGACCAGCCCATGTACCGGACGCTCAAGGCGGGCGACAAGGGCAGGGACGTACGGCAGTTGGAGGAGAACCTGGCCGCGCTCGGCTTCACCGGCTTCGACGTCGACGAGGAGTACACGGCGAAGACCGCCGCCGCCGTCAAGCGCTGGCAGAAGTCCCACGACCTGAAGCAGACCGGCACGATCGGCCCGGACCGGATCGCCTTCGCGGGCAGCGCGGTACGGGTCAAGGAGCCGGGCGGCGGAGCCGGTTCCGGCTCCGGGGACGGCGGGGGCGGGGGCGGGGGCCGGGTCGCGCCCGGCGACCGGATCGCCCCCGGCACACCGGTGCTCACGGTGACCGGCTCCGAGCGGGTCGTCCGCTTCCAACTGCCCGCCGCCGAAGCCGAGTCGGCGAAGACCGGCACCCGCGTGAAGGTCCGGCTGCCGGACGGCACCGAACTGCCCGGGAAGGTGTCCGCGGTCGGGAAGACGGCGCAGGTCGGCACCGACCCGCAGGACCGGACCCCGAAGATCGACATCACCGTCTCCTTCGACGAGCCGGAGAAGGCCAGGGGCGTCGACCAGTCACCGGTCACCGTCGAACTCACCGGCCGCACCCGGCACGACGTCCTGTCCGTTCCCGTCGACGCGCTGCTCGCCCTGCCCGACGGCGGCTTCGGCGTCCAGGTCGTCGAGCGGGGCGGCGCCCGGGACGTCCGGGTCGAGCTCGGCATGTTCGGCCAGGGCCGGGTGGAGGTCGCCGGCGGAGGCTTGCGCGAGGGCATGAAGGTGGGGGTGCCGTCCGCATGAGCCGTGTCGTGGAACTCAGGGGCGTCGTCAAGGAGTACTCGGGCGGGGTCCGCGCCCTCGACGGGGTCGATCTCGGCATCGACGAGGGCGAGTTGGTCGGCATCGTCGGACCGTCCGGCTCCGGCAAGTCGACCCTGCTGCATATCGTCGGCACCCTCGACCGGCCCACCGCCGGCACCGTGGAGATCGCCGGGCACGACGTCGCCGCGCTCACCGACCGGCGGCTCTCCGCGCTGCGCGCCCGCCGCATCGGCTTCGTCTTCCAGGCGTTCCACCTGGTGCCCGGCGTCGCCGCGCTGGAGAACGTCGCCGAAGGGCTGCTGTACTCCGGCCTGCCCCGGGCCCGGCGCCGCCGGATGGCCGCGGACGCCCTGGCCAGGGTCGGGCTCGCCGACCGGATGCGGCACCGGCCGCACGAGCTGTCCGGCGGACAGAAGCAGCGCGTCGCCATCGCCCGCGCGGTGGTCGGCGAACCCGCCCTGCTGCTCGCCGACGAGCCGACCGGCGCGCTGGACTCGGCCTCCGGAGAAGCGGTGATGGAGCTGCTCCGCACACTGAACGCCGAGGGCGCCACGATCGCCGTCATCACGCACGACACCGAGATCGCGGACCGGCTGCCGCGCCAGGTCCGCGTCCGCGACGGGCGCGTGGTGGCGGACACGGCACGCGGAAAGGTCGCGGCCTGATGACACGTGCTCGTGCGAAAGTTCGTGGAACCACTCGTGGTGGCGCCGCTCGTCGTGGGGCCTCCCTGAGGGCGGCCCGGCTCGGCCCGCGCGACGTCCTGCACGTCGGCTCGGCCGGGCTGCGCAGCCGCCCCGTACGCGTGGTGCTGTCCGCGCTCGGGATCGCGATCGGCATCGCGACGATGATCGCGGTCGTCGGCATCTCGGCCTCCAGCCAGGCCCAGTTGCTGCGGCAGCTCGACGCGCTCGGCACGAACATGCTGGTCGCCAAGGCGGGCGAGGGCATGTTCAGCGGGCAGCAGATCAAGCTGCCCGAGGACGCGGTCGGCACGGTCTCCCGCATCGAGGGCGTCGAGAAGGCCGGCGCGACCGGTGACCTCGACCGCTCGGTGCGGCGCTCCGAGAAGATCCCGGCGGGCGAGACCGGCGGCATCGCGGTGAAGGCCGCCACGGAGGGCCTGCTCGACGTGCTGCACGGCCGGACGGCCTCCGGCACCTGGCTCAACGCCGCCAACAGCCGCTATCCGGCGGTGGTGCTCGGCCATGTGGCCGCGGAGCGCCTGGGCGTCGACCGGCCGGGGCGGCAGGTGTGGATCGACGACCGGTACTTCACCGTCGTCGGCATCCTCGCCCCGCTGCCGCTCGCCCCGGAGATCGAACGCTCGGCCCTGGTCGGCTGGGCGGGCGCCAAGGATCTGCTGGGCTTCGACGGGCATCCGACGGCGGTGTACGAGCGCTCCACGGACGCGTCCGTACGCGAGGTCCAGCGGCTGCTCGCCCCGACGATCGACCCGCGGAACCCGCAGAACGTGTCGGTCGGCGACCCGTCGTCCGCGCTCAAGGCGAAGGCGGCCACCGAGGGCGCCTTCTCCACGCTGCTCCTCGGCCTGGGCGGCATCGCCCTGCTCGTGGGCGGCGTCGGCGTCGCCAACACCATGATCATCTCGGTCCTGGAGCGCCGCCACGAGATCGGCCTGCGCCGCTCGCTCGGCGCGACCCGGGGCCAGATCAGGATCCAGTTCGTGACCGAGTCCCTGATGCTCTCGGGCCTGGGCGGCCTCGCGGGCGTGGCCCTCGGCGCGGCGGCCGTCGCCGCGTACGCCACCGCGGGCGGCCTGCCGTGGGTGGTCCCGCCCTGGTCGGCGGCGGGCGGTTTCGCCGCGACGCTCGCGATCGGCACGGTGGCGGGGTTGTATCCGGCGGTGCGGGCGTCACGGCTGTCACCGACGCTGGCCCTGGCGGCGGGCTAGCGGGGGCCGGAAGGGAGCGGCCCCAGGCACGGCCAGGGCGTTACGGCCCGGGCCGGCCGGGGCGCCTCCGGCCGGGGCCGGCCTGGGCGCGTACGGCCCGGGTTGGCCGGGACCTATGGCCGGGGCTACGGCCGGGGCCTACGGCCAGGGCGCTACGGCCGGGGCGCTACGGCCAGAGCAGCTCGCGCGCCCAGGTGCCGTTCTCGCCGAGCCGGTACCTGAGCCGTACGTGCCGGCGCTGCTCGTCGCCCTGGAAGAACTCGACCTCGGCCGGCTCGACGACGTACAGCGTCCAGCTCGGCGCGTCCGCCTCCGGCTCCCGACGCGCCCGTTCCCAGGCCGCCGCGCTCGCCTCCGCCAGCTCGCCCGGCGAGCCGAGCACCTCGCTCTGGTGCCCGACCAGCGCGGAGGCGAGCGCCCCGGCGGTCCGCGCGTGCAGATCCGCGTACGCCTCCTCCGCCGTCCCGGTCACCACCCGGCCCCGCACCCGCACGGCCCGCCCCTGCGCCGGCCAGTAGAAGTTGAGCGCGGCCTCGGGCCGGGCGGCCAGCTGCCGCCCCTTCGCACTGCCGGCGTGCGAGCCGAAGTGCCAGCCGCGCGCGTCCACGTCGTGCAGCATCACCGTCCGTACGTCCGGCCGCCCGTCCGCGTCCACCGTGGCGAGCGCCATGGTGTGCGGCTCGACCGCCTTCGCCTCCACCGCCTGGGCGAACCAGCTGTGGAAGAGCGCGACCGGCTCCTCCGGCACGTCCGCCGGGTCGAAGGCGGGCAGCTCGGTGTCCCAGACACGAAGAGACCGCAGGGCCTCCTGAAAACGCCGTTCGTCGTCCATGGCGTCCATCATGAGGCCCTGCGGTGCCGGGTCGAGTGATCAGTCGGTGTAGTAGCCGGTGACGTCGGCCAGGAGGTCGACGGTGCCGGAGTGGTTGTAGAAGGTGACCTTGCCGTCCTTGACCGGGACGATCACCAGGTTGGGGACGGACTGCCCGGCGGTGAAGTTGAGGTTCGACACGAGCGGACGCGCGGTCCCGTACGGGTAGACGGAGACGTACCCCGCCGACGTCGGGTTGGTCACCGTCACGTTGAGGACGACGGCCGAGTACTTCGTACCGACCTCCAGGGTGACGGTCCGGCCCGCGCCGACCTTGGCCTTGGGCACGCCGACCCCCGCGATCGTGTTCATGATCCGCTTGGGCTGCATCCCGGTGAAGACCGATCCGGCGCCGTTCTTGAAGTAACCGGTGACGTCGGCCAGCAGGTCGACGGTGCCGGAGTGGTTGTAGAAGGTGACCTTGCCGTCCTTGACCGGGACGATCACCAGGTTGGGGACGGACTGTCCGGCGGTGAAGTTGAGATTCGACACGGGCGGGCGGACGGTGCCGTACGGGTAGACCGACACGTAGCTCGACTTCGTGGGGTTCGTCGCCGTCACGTTCATGGCGACCGCGGTGACGCCGGGCTCGGTGATCGCGAGGTTCACCGTCCCGCCCGGGCCGACCTTCGCCTTCGGCGCGCCGACCCCGCCGATGGTATTGAGGATCCGCTGCGGCGTGACCGGGTGGTACGAGGAGCCCGAGGTGCCCTTGGTGTAGTACCCCGCGATGTCCGCGAGCAGGTCGACGGAGCCGGAGCGGTTGTAGAACTCGACCCAGCCGTTGACGACGGGGACGGTCACCAGATTGGCGATGGTCTTCCCGGGGGTGAAGTTGAGGTTCGAGGTCGCGGTGCGGCGGGTGCCGTACGGGTAGACGGAGACATAGCTCGGCGCCGTCGGGTTGGTCGCGGTCACGTTGAGGACCACGCCCGTCAGCCCCTCGGCCGGCACACCGGCCTGGCCGGCCACCTTGAGCCGCACGGTGCCGTTCGGGCCGACCTTCGCCTTCGGGGCGCCGACGCCGGCGATGGTGTTGAGGAGACGGGCGGGGGTCACCGGCGTGTAGGTGCCGGGGACGGTGGTCAGCGAGCTGCCCCGGACGTCGAAGGCGCCCCAGAACCCCTGAGCGCCGCCGACACCGTCGAGCGGACGGGCGATCAGCTCCCAGCGGTACTGCCCGTCCTCGATCCCGCGACCGCGGGAGTCCTTGCCGTCCCACTCCACGCGGACGGCGGAGCCGGTGCCGCGCGTCCCCGTGAACGTGCGGACGACCTCGCCGTCACCCTTCGCGATGCGCAGCTCCCAGGAGCCGACGGGCTTGGAGAAGCGCCACACGGGGGACCAGGTGGCTGCGGGTTCGGCGCCGGAGCTGTCGAGGAAGCTCAGGTCGGGGACGGAGGCGTCGAGCCGTGCGAGCGGCTGGCGGACCTGGCCGACCGGCTTGACGCGGACGTCCTCGGCCGCGTCGAGGTACGCGACGTCTCCGCCGAACCTGTCCACGGTCCACGTGGTCCCGCGGCCCGAACCGGACGCCGAGGCGGACAGATCGGCGAAGTCGCTCGTCTGCCCGGTGGCCGCGTCCGTGAGCTTCAGCCTGTCGCCCTCGTGGCGGACGACGAAGCCGTCGCCGAGCAGGGCCTCGCCGACCGGGACCGGCACGCTCTTCTTCAGGGTGTGGTCGTAGACGCCGGCCTTGGCGGCGCCGCAGGCCCAGTACAGCCAGCGGCCCACGGCCTGCAGTTCGGTCGGCCGGCAGCCGGACCGTACGTCGACGGCCGGCGAGGTCGTCCTCGTCTTCAGGTCGTAGGAGTTGACCTGACCCGCGGTGGCGGTGGGCTTCCACACCTTGGTGTCCCACAGCGCGGCGGCGGAGTTCTGCAGCGTGAGCACGACGGACGGCTCGTCGGCGTGGAAGTTCTCCAGGTCACCGGCGTAGGTCGTGCTGCCGCTGCGCGCCAGGACGTACCGTCCGGAGGCGTCCGCGACGGTGCTCTCGGCCGGGAGGGAGAAGCCCCGGTAGGAGTGGAGGCTGGTGGGGGAGTAGAGGTCGGCCCCCTGGGAGACCACCGAGGAGCCGTCGCCCTGCGAGGCCAGGCCGGACGGGTCGGTGCGGATGAAGGCGAACCGCCGCTGTGACGGGCCGGCCGTGGTGGTGCCGGTCGCGTCGGTGGTGATGTCGGAGTCGAGAAGGTCGACGACGGTGTCCCGGCCGGAGGGGCTGAGGTAGCTCAGCCGCCCGCCGCCCAGGGCGAGGTGGGTGATCTCCCGGGGCACGCGCGGTATCTCGCGGACGCGGGTCGTCCGGGGCGTGCCGTCGGCGCCGACGCTGATCCGCTGGACGGCCCAGTCGAGGGCGCCGGTGCCGCCGGCGACGAGGACGCTGCCGTCGGGGGCGGTGATGAAGTTGCCTTCCTGGGCGGACTTCAGGACCTCGCTGACTGTGCCGCCGCCGAGCGGGATCGCGCGCAGGGGGAGGCCCGCCTGGGTCTGGTTCTCGGGGAAGAGCCGCGTGCGCTGGAAGAGGACGCTGTCACCGGCCACCGCGAAACGGATGCCGGGACCCTCGTTGCCGACGGCCTCGGGGAGGACGGTCGTCACCGGTGCGGCCGTCGGGTTGTCGCGGGGGACGGAGGAGAGCGGCTTGCCGTAGCCGGGATAGCCCACGATCTGGCGATCGCTCAAGGCGAAGGTGGTGGCAGGCGGGAAGACGTCCGGGAGAGGGGTGACGGTGGCGGTCGCGTAGTCGAGGAGGTAGTAGGTGGGGGCGGAGCCGGCACGTGTGCCCGGCATCCGGAGGACCGCGCCCTTGAGGTCCTGCCGGAGGATGCCGAGGCCGGTGGCGCCCACCGGCAGGCCCTGGATCGGGCGCGCGGTGGTCGTGCCTTCCGTGGCCGCCTGGTAGAGGGTGGCAGAGGCCAGTCCGTCGGCCGTCTGGTCCCGGGTGTAGCCGAGGACAGTGTCGCCGTTGAAGACGCCTGACCAGCGCTGCCCGGCCGGGAGCGTGACGGTCTTCGTCACCTCGCCGGGGCCGGCTTCCCGGATGGTGACCGTACGGGGCTGGTCCAGCGGCTCGGGGCTCAACTTTGCGTAGAGGCCGGAGTGGCCGTAGGCCCCGGCCGCGTCGATCGGCGTGTCCTTGCCGGTCGCATAGTCCGTCCAGAGCGTGCCGCTGCCTTCGAGTTCGTGGGCGAAGCCGGTTGTGCCCGCGTTCTTCACGGTGTCGTACCGCGGCAGGTCCCGCCCCGGGTTCGGGATCACGACCTCGTCGGTTGCGGTCGTGGCGGCCGTCGCCGAAACCGTGAGCGTGGCCGTCAGGCCGGCCGCGACGGCGAGTGTGGTGGCGACGGCGAGCGTTCTGCGTGCGTGCGTGTGCAAGTGGTTCCCCTCCGAGGGCCTTGTCAGGCAGGGACGGGTGGCCGTCGTTCGCGCGTGCTCGCGTGTTCGCGTGCTTCGCGCGGCCCCCTCCGGCGCTTCCCGTCCGAAGGCGCGATCGTAACAGCGGCCTCGGACAAGCCGGGGGTGATTTCGAACTCGTTCAAGCGGCCGGACAGGCGGCCGTCCCGTACTCCTTCACCGGCACCGCCGTGGACGCCCGCTGGATCTCGTCGCGGATCTTCTTCGCGATGAGGTTCTTCCACGGGGTCTTCGGCAGCAGGCGGACCAGGAACATGCGCAGCGCGATCTTCCGGCGGGAGGAGAGCGTCATCTCCTTGGCGAACTTCTCCGCGAAGCGCCGGTTGAGTTCGACGCCCGGGCGCATCAGCTCCTCGTACGCGGCGAAGGCGGCCACGTGGTCGCCGGCGGCGGCCGCGAGTTCGCCGGCGAGGACGTAGGCGCCGGTGAGGGCGAGGCCGGTGCCCTGGCCGGAGGCGGGGGAGGTGCAGTGGGCGGCGTCGCCGAGGAGGACGACGCGGCCGCGGGACCAGCGGTCCATGTGGATGGTGGCGATGGAGTCGAAGTAGAAGTCGTCGGCGTCGGCCGCGTCCGCGATCAGGCGCGGGATCTCCCAGTCGTCGCCGGCGAAGGCGTCGGCGAGGAGGCGCTTCTGGGCGGCGGTGTCGCGGTGGTCGTAGGGGAGTTCGGCGGGGGCGGCGAAGACGAAGCAGTTCTTGGCGGTGCCGGCCCGCTCGCCGGCGGTGGCGTAGACGGAGATCAGCTTGTCCGGGCGGGCGTGGTAGGTCTCCCAGCGGGTCAGGCCGAGCCGGTTGGGCGCCGAGAAGATGGAGATGTACGCGCCGAGGTGGCGCTTGAACTGCCGCTCGTCGCCGAAGACCAGGCGGCGGGTGTGCGAGTGCAGGCCGTCCGCGCCGACCACCAGGTCGAAGCGGCGGACCGTGCCCGAGCCGAAGGTGACGGTGACGCCGTCCGCGTCCTCGGCCAGGCTCGCGATCGAGTCGCCGAAGAGGTACTCGACGTCGTCGCGGGTCCGCTCGTACAGGATCCGGGCGAGGTCGCCGCGCATGATCTCGTCGTCCTGCTCGGTGCGGCCGCCGAAGATCTCGGCGGGCAGTTCGCCGACCGTACGGCCCCGGGAGTCGACGTACGAGCCGCCCGCCATGTCGGTGGAGTGGGCGCGGACCTCGTCGAGGATGCCCATCCGGGCGCAGATCCCGATGGCGTCGCCGCGCAGGTCGACCTTGTAGCCGCCGGTGCGCAGGGCGGGCGCCTTCTCGACGACGGTGGGGACGAACCCGTAGCGGTGCAGCCAGAGGGCCAGGGCGGGGCCGGCGATCGAGGCGCCGGAGATCAGGACGGTCTTGGCAGCACGCATGGCGGGACTCCTTGTCGGGTGGTGCGGGGCCGCTCCGGCCCCCGCACAGACGACTATACGGATGTCCTACACGCTTGTCTATGACGACTGTATAGATCTCAGTTCCGGCCCAGCACCACCGTTCCCGAGGAGCAGAACCAGCCCCCCGTCCCCGACGCCACCGCCAGCTCCGGCAGCGAGCCGTCCGGCCGCCGCACCTGCAGCCCCGGCGCCTCGCCGCGCAGCTGCCGTACCGCCTCCACCAGCAGGAACAGCCCCCGCATCCCCGGGTGGCAGGCGGACAGGCCACCGCCGTCCGTGTTCACCGGCAGCCGGTCCTTCTCCGCGAAGTACGCGCCGCCCTCGCCCTTCGCGCAGAAGCCCAGGTCCTCCAGGGTCACCAGGGTCATGTAGGTGAACGCGTCGTAGATCTCGGCCAGTTCGACGTCCTCGGGCCGCACGCCCGCCCGCTCGAAGGCGAGCCGGCCGCTGACGGCGGCGGGGGAGACCGTGAAGTCCTCCCACTCCGACATCGTGGTGTGCGAGACGTACTCGCCCGTGCCGAGGATCCACACCGGGGCCTTCGCCGTGTCGGGTACGTACTCCTCGGCCGCGAGCAGCACCGCGCAGCCGCCGTCGCTGCGGATGCAGCAGTGCAGCTTGGTGAACGGGTCCGCGATCATCGGGCCGTCGAGGACCTCGTCGACCGTGACCGGGTCGCGGAACATCGCCTCCGGGTTCAGCGCCGCGTTCGCCCGCGCCTGTACGGCGACCTCGGCGAGCTGCTCCAGGGTGGTGCCGTACTCGTGCATGTGGCGGCGCGCGGCCATCGCGTACTTGGCGATCAGGCTGTGCCCGTACGGGACCTCGAACTGGAGCGGGCCGCGCGCCCCGAAGGAGAGGTTGCCGGTGCGACGGCGCGCCCGGATGTCGGCGCGGGCGGTGGAGCCGTAGACGAGCAGGACGGCGTTGGCGCGGCCGGCGGCGATGGCGTCGGCGGCGTGCGCCGCCATGACCTCCCAGGTGGCGCCGCCGACCGAGGTGGAGTCCACCCAGCGCGGGCGCAGGCCCAGGTATTCGGCGACCTCCACCGGGGCGAGGGCGCCGAGGCCCGCCGAGGCGAGGCCGTCGATCAGTGAGCGGTCCAGGCCGCTGTCGGCGAGGGCGCGCCGGGCGGCCTGGGCGTGCAGGGCATAGGGCGTGGCCTCGTCGACCCGGCCGCAGTCGGAGAGGGATATGCCGACGACGGCGACGCGCCGGCGGCGGACCGTTGTGGTGGTGGGCATGAATCTGACGGTACATCAGATTCGGTGGATCGGGAGGTCCGCCGGGCTGTGCTTCTGCTCCGCGCGGTCCTAGCATGACGCACCGTCAGATACGAGGGACCCCGGAAGGGAGACCCATGCGTACCGCCGCCGTCACCCAAGAGCAACGGGAACAACAGGAACAACAGGAACAACGGGCACAACAGGAGCGGCAGGAGCGGCAGGAGGTGCGGCGGGAGATCCGCCGCACCCTGCGCGAGCTCCTCGCCAAGCGCGCCGGACCGGCCGGGACCCGCGCCGCCGTCGCCACCCCCGAGGGCTACGACACCGGACTCTGGACCGCCCTCGCCGGCACCCTCGGCCTGCCCGGCCTCGCCCTGCCCGAGCGGTACGGCGGAGCCGGCTGCGGCCCCGCCGAACTGGCCGTCGCCTGCGAGGAGACCGGCCGCGCCCTCACGCCCTCCCCGCTCCTCGCCACCGCCGTCCTCGCCGCGCCGCTGATCGCCGCGCTCGGCACCGAAGCGCAGCGCGCCGACCTGCTGCCCCGCATCGCGGACGGCTCCCTCACCTGCGCCCTCGCCCTGCCCGGCGGCTCCCTCCCGCTCGCCCTCGACCTCGTCGGCGACAACACCGCCACGCCCTGGGCGGGCGGCGGCCGCTCCGGCGGCGTCCAGGCCGTGCCGCTGCCCGACGGCGGCTGGTCGCTGTACGGGGAGGCCGGCCACGTCCTCGACGGGCACAGTGCCGGGCTGCTCCTGGTCGCCGCGCACACCGGCGGCTTCCCGCGCAGCCGTACCCTGCTCTTTTTTGTGAAGGCGGGCGCGACCGGTCTCGTACGCCGCCGGGAGGCCACCCTCGACCTCACCCGGTCCCAGGCGACCCTCGAACTCCGCGACGTGGCAGCGGAGTTGCTGGGTGAGGAGCCGCTGGACGTGCTCGGCGCGCTCGCCGCGACCGGGTGCGCCGCCGCCGTCGCGCTGGCCGCCGAGGCCGTCGGCGCCGCCCGAGGAGCCCTTGACCGCACCGTCGAACACGCCGCCACGCGCGAGCAGTTCGGCCGGCCCATCGGCTCCTTCCAGGCCCTCAAGCACCGGCTCGCCGACCTCCTCGTCCAGATCGAGTCGGCGCGCTCGCTCACCCACTGCGCGGCGGCGGACGGCGATCCCGTCTCCGCCGGGCTCGCCCTCGCCCAGGCCCTCGACGCCCAGCGGGCGGCGGCCGCCGAGACGATCCAGCTGCACGGCGGGATCGGCGTCACCTGGGAGCACGACGCGCATCTGTACTTCAAGCGGGCCGCCGCGGACGAGCTGCTCTTCGGCCCGGCGGCGGGCCTGCGGGCACGGGCCGCCGAGCGCGCCGCCCTCTTCGGTGAGGCGGGCGGGGCGGGCGGAACGGGCGGGGCGGGCGGAACGGGCGAGGCGGGCGGGACGGGGGAGGCCGCCACGGCCTCCGGGGCCTTCGGGGCCTTCGCGGGCTCCGCGGGCTCCGCGGCTTCCGGGGCCTCGGGGGAGGTGGCGTAGGTGCCGATCGGGCTGCGCGTGATGCAGAAGGTCTCCTCCACCCGTACCTTCGCCAAGGTCGCCCCGCACTTCATCCCCGCCATGGACCGGGCCGTGCACCGGCTGACC
Organism: Streptomyces sp. NPDC101160; assembly: GCF_044768205.1. Classification (NCBI taxonomy): domain Bacteria; kingdom Bacillati; phylum Actinomycetota; class Actinomycetes; order Kitasatosporales; family Streptomycetaceae; genus Streptomyces; species Streptomyces sp. NPDC101160. Next base: position 80,254 of record NZ_JBIWPJ010000012.1, read on the forward strand.
CGGGGGAAGGTGATGCTGAGCGCGCGCATGCTGCCGGGCGTCGTCCTCACCGCCAAGGGCGCGAAGAGCGGGCAGCCGCGGGTCACCCCGCTCGCCTGCATGCCGGAGCCGGACGCCGGCACCTGGGTGCTCGTCGGCTCCAACTTCGGCCGGCCGGGGCATCCCGCCTGGACCGCCAACCTGCTCGCCCATCCCGACGCCGAGGTCAGCTGGCGCGGCGAGAGCTTCCCCGTACGGGCGCGGCTGCTCACGGGGGAGGAGCGGGCGGAGGCGTGGCGGGCGGTGCTGGCGTTCTGGCCGCCGTACGCGACGTACCAGGCGCGGATCGAGCGGGAGATCCGGCTGTTCCGGCTGACGCGCGCCTGATCCGGGCCGGGCGCAAAAAACCGGCGGTGGTCCCACGCACGCTTACACGTACGCGGGACCACCGCCGGCGCGACAGGACGGGTGAAGGAAGCGGGGCGCTCCCCGGGCTGCGGGGTTACTTCGTCGGCTTCTTGCCCGTGATCCCCAGATGCACCAACAGGGCCAGGTTCGGCTTGAGTTCGGCCTGCTTCACACCCCAGGTCTGGAAGCCCTTCTGGTGGCCGGCGACCGCCGCCAGCATCGCCACCAGCGAGCCCGCCATCGCCGCGGGGCTGATGTCCTTGTCGACCTTGCCCTTCGACTGGAGCTCCTTCACCGCGTCCGTGAGGGAGTTGGTGACCGAGTTCAGGATCTTCATGCGGATCTTGTAGAACCGCTTGTCGCCCTCCGCGGCCCCGAGGTCCACCACCCGCAGGATCGCGTCGTGCTTGCGCCAGAAGTCCAGGAATCCCTCGACCAGTTCCTCGGAGGTCTGCCACCCGGCCTTGCCGACCCAGGAGCGGCCGGAGACCAGCTCGGTCAACCCCGCGCCCTCCTTGGCCATTTCCTCCGCGATCTCGAGGACGGCGCCCTCGACGTCAGGGAAGTACTGGTAGAACGTCGCGGGTGAAGTCCCCGCCTTGCGGGCCACGTCGATGACCTTGACGTCCCGGTAGGGCGAGGAGCTGAGCATCTCACCGAGGCAGTCGAGCAGCTTCTGCCGCGTCGCCTGGCCGCGTCGTCCGGCCACGCGGCCGTCGACGGTGCGTACTTGTCCTGTCATGCCGTCAGCTTACCGAGGGGTGATCCGCGCGCGATTCGGCCGACTGCAAATGGGGGCCACCCTCGCCGGAGGGGTCCCGCGGCGCCTCCCGGCCCGGGGGGCCCGCGGGGCCGCCCGGCTCCATCCACAGCACATCAATCTTATTAACAGCCTGTGGAAAACTTCGGTGGACAACCGACGGGCCGGGCGTCGCGGCGTGCGCCGCCGGGATCCGGCACCCATCCTGAAGCCATGGCCGTATTCACACAGGGCACCCCGTGCTGGGTGGACGCCCAGCTTCCCGACCTCCAGGCGGGCAAGCGCTTCTACGGCGAGCTGTTCGGCTGGAGCTTCGACCCCGACCGCGACGAGGCCCTGCTGCGCGGCCGCCGCGTGGCCGGGCTCCTGCCCAAGCGGGACGGGCGGATGCCCACCACCTGGACCGTCTACCTGGCGGTCGGCGACGCGGGCATCGCCGCCGAGCGGGTGAAGGCCGCCGGCGGCCGGATGGTGATGGAGCCCTATCCCGTCGGCCCCTTCGGCGTCCTCGCCCTGGCCGCCGACCCCGGCGGCGCCGTCTTCGGGCTGCGGCAGGCGGGTGACGCCGACGGCTTCGAGGTCGTCGACGAGCCCGGCGCCTTCTGCTGGCTGGAGGTCCACACGAGGGAGCCGGACGCGGTCGACACCTTCTACGCCTCCGCCTTCGGCTGGCTCGGCCGCCAGTCGCAGCCCGCGGGCGCCACGGAGGCCGACTACCGCGTCTGGTCCCCGCCCCGCTCCGGGGCGGGCTCCTGGCCCGCCGCCTTCGGCGGCCGCGCCGTCATCACCGACGCCTTCCCCGCCGAGCTCCCCGGCCATGTCCTCGTCCACTTCGCCGTCCGCGACTGCGACACCGCCTGCGCCACCGCCGTCCGCCTCGGCGGCCGGGTCACCACCGACCCCGCCGACACCCCGCACGGCCGCACCGCCGTCCTCCAGGACAACCAGGGCGCGCGTTTCGCCGTCCTTGAGAAGCGGGCGGCGAAGCCACCCGGGTGAACACCCGCGTGAACACCCGGGTGAACACCCGCGTGACGGCCGCCGCGACAGCCGGAAGGCAGCTGGAAGGCAGCCGGAAGGCAACCGGAAGGACGGGTGCCGGGACGGTCGAAATGACCTGTGACACCCCGATCCGCCCCCGGGTTCGCAACCACCGCCCCGGACAGGAACAATCAGGGTCCACGGGGCCGTACCCTCATGGCCCTACGGGGAGGTGGCAGGCAAGTGGAGCAGCTGACGCAGCACGACCCGAGAAGGATCGGGCCCTTCGAGGTGCTGGGCCGGCTCGGCGCGGGCGGAATGGGCCTGGTGTATCTCGCGCGCTCGGCGTCCGGGCGGCGCGTGGCGATCAAGACCGTCCGGACGGAGCTCGCCGAGGACCAGCTGTTCCGGGTCCGCTTCACCCGGGAGGTGGAGGCCGCGCGGGCGGTCTCCGGCTTCTACACCGCGGCCGTCGTCGACGCCGATCCGCGCGCCGCCGTGCCGTGGCTCGCGACCGCGTACGTCCCCGCTCCCTCCCTCGAAGAAATAGTGAACGAGTGCGGGCCGCTCCCGGCCCAGGCGGTGCGCTGGCTCGCGGCCGGCGTCGCCGAGGCCCTGCAGTCGATCCACGGCGCCGGGCTCGTCCACCGCGACCTCAAGCCGTCCAACGTCCTCGTCGTCGAGGACGGCCCCCGGGTGATCGACTTCGGCATCGCGTCCGGCGTCTCCAACACGCGCCTGACCATGACCAACGTCGCCGTCGGCACCCCCGCCTACATGTCGCCCGAGCAGGCCCGCGACTCGCGCAGCGTCACCGGCGCCAGCGACGTCTTCTCGCTCGGCTCGATGCTGGTCTTCGCCGCCACCGGCCATGCCCCGTACCACGGCGCCAACCCCGTCGAGACGGTCTTCATGCTGCTGCGGGAGGGCCCGGACCTGGAGGGGTTGCCGGACGAGCTGCGGCCCCTGATCGACGCGTGCATGCAGATGGACGTCTCGAAGCGGCCCACCCCGGCCGACCTCCAGGCGATGCTCGCCCCGCACCTCTTCGGTTCGGCGGACGGCGGCGACGACAGCGGCACGGCCGCGGCCTGGCTGCCGCAGCGCGCCACGGCCATGATCGAGTCGCGCCGCGGCGGCCGGCCCAGCGCCCCGCCGCCCCCGGTCGCGCCGCCCGTGCCGCCGAGCCCGCCCGGCGATCCGCGCGGTGGCGAGCGGCCCGGCGGTGACCGGCCCGGTGGCGGCCGTCATGCCGGGCCCGCGGCCGAGCCGGTCGGGGCCTCCGCCGTCGCCCCCGCATCCGGCGACGGCGGTCCCGTACGGCTCGCCGGCGCCGCCGTGCCCATCGGCCCCGGCCCCCGGGTGGCCGACACCCGCGCCGCCGTCGGCGTCGGCCTCGGTGCCGCCGCCGGCACCGCCACCGGCTGGATCCGCCCGCCCGGCGGCGGCCCGCACGGCGCCGAGCCGGGCCCGCCGCCCGGCGCCCGCCCGCTGCCGGGAACGCAGCCCGGTCCGCTGCCCGGTCCGCTGCCCGGTCAGCAGCACGGTTCGCTGCCCGGCCCGGCCCAGGCGCCCGACGCGCAGCAGGGGCCCGCGCACTGGCGCCCGTGGCGCTTCCGCATGTCCAACGACGTGTGGGGCACCCCGGTCGTCGACGGCGACCTGCTCTACGTCACCTCCTTCGAGGTGCACGCCCTGGACACGGCGAGCGGCCGGCGCCAGTTCAAGACGCGGGACGTGGCCTGGTCGATGGCCGTGGCCCAGGGCCGTATCCACGGCTCCGACGGACCCACCCTCTACGCGCTCGACGCCCACGACGGCAGCGAGCGGTGGCGGCTGCACACGGACGCCTGGGTGTACTCCCTCCGGGTGGACCGCGGCACCGTCGTCACCGGCACGCGCGGCGGCGGCGTCCAGGCCTGGGAGGCGTCCAACGGCGCCAAGCTGTGGGAGCTCACCGGCGCCCAGACGGACTTCGAGACCCCGGAGGGCGGGCCGGCCGTGCACGGCGACACCGTGTACGTGTGGCGCGACGCCCGGCTGGTCGCGCTCGACGCCCGTACGGGCACGGAGCGCTGGTCGTACCCGATCGGCGACGCCGCCTCCTGCGCCCACGTGCCGGTGCGGGTGGCGCCGGCCGAGGACGGCTGCGTGTACGTGTCGGCCGGCACCCGGGTCCTCTCGGTGGACATCGCGAGCGGTCACGTGCGCTGGCACTTCGAGGCGCCGGCGGTCTTCCTCTCCCCGCCCGCCTTCGCGCCCGGCCCGGCCGTCACGGGCGGCGGGGTGTACCTCGCCGACCACCTCGGCACGGTGTACGCGCTCGACGCGACGACCGGCAAGGACCGCTGGCGGATCGCGACCGAGCCCCGGCAGTCGACGGAGCCGGTGCTCGTCGCGGCGGGCAACGTCCACGTCGGCAGCGGCAGCGCGCTCTACACCCTGGACGCGGTCACCGGCACCCCGAAGTGGCGGTTCGCGGCCGGCGGCGAGCTGATCGGCACGCCGGTCGTCGCCGACGGGCGGGTGCACTTCGGCTCGGCCGACCACGTCCTCTACACGCTGGACGCGAGCGGCGGGCAGCTGCGCTGGAAGCTCGCGACGGGCGGCGAGATCACCGGCTCGCCGGTGGCGAGGAACGGTGTCGTGTACGCGTGCAGCAAGGACCGCTGCGTGTACGCGCTCGACGCGGTGAAGGGCACGGCGACGAACCGCACGTCGTGACGTCGTCAACGTGGTGACGGGTGGCGTCAGGCCCGGTGCTCGGGAGGCGGCATCCCGTCGTCGCGCCCGGGGTCCTGGCCCTGGCCCGGGTCACGGCCCTGGCCCTGGCCCTGGCCCGGGTCGCTTCCGGGGTCGCGCCCTGGCTCCCGGCCCTCATCCCAGCCCGGTTCGCGTCCCGGGTCCCGGCCCGGGGCCCGCGGGCCGTCCGAGGAGGACGGTGCCGGTGCGTCCCCGGAGGGCGGTGCTTGCTCCGGCGGGCGGCCGTCGGACGTCGGGTGCGTGGGCGGCGGCAGCCGGTCCACGCGGGTGGCGTGCGGCCTGGGCCGCCCGGACATCACGAACGCGCCGACGAGGAGCAGCACCCCGCCGCCGAGGGCCAGCGCGACGCCGCTGCCGAGCCCCCGCCCGTCCGAATGGACGTTCAGCCCGTTCTCGGCCTGCCCGACCCGGGCCATCCACAGGATGGTGAAGCCGAGCACGACCACCCCGGCGACGGCGACGACCACACGGGAGCGCAGCACGATCCCGATCAGGGTGAGCAGCGCGGCGAACGCCATGGGCAGGAAGAGCGAGCCGATCACCTCGGCCTTGACGTCGGTGATCCCGGTGCCGGTGAACAGGTCCTCGATGCGGTAGTCGCGCCCGTGACGGCCGTCGTACCAGGCACGGAAGGGGCTCCATACGGCGGCCGTCGCTCCGGCGAGGGCCAGGACCGAGCCGACGATGTTGCGGATCACCGATCGGCCTCCTTCGGTCGGACTCCCGTTCTCGACGCTACGCCGGGCGTAGGGGGCCCGCCAGGCGGCGGCGGCACGGCGCGGTACGGCGCTAAGGTGACGCGCACACGTCGAAATGGAGGGGGACGTCCATGGTCCGCACCCGGCTCAAGCTCGCGGCGACGCTGACGGTGGTGGTGCTCGCGCTCACCGGTTTCCAGACGGGCAGCCATGGCGGCCACGGCAGCGGCGGCAAGAGCTCCAGCGGCAAGAGCAGCAGCCGGTCGGGCAAGAGCAGCGGGTCGGGCAAGAGCAAGAGCAGCGGTGGCGGGGGCGGCGGCTGCACCAGCTCCAAGAAGAAGAACAACGACTACGACGACTACGACGACGACTACGACAACTCGGGCGGCTCGGGCGGCTCCACGGCCACCCCGTCGCCGAGCCTGTCCCCGTCGGCCGAGGCGTTCGCCGACGTCGTCGACTGCGTCAAGCCGGCGCAGCCGAAGCGGAAGGGCAAGCCGGCCCGCCGGGCGGACACCACGGCCACGGTGAAGATCACTTCGGAGGAGTTCGACACGAAGACCTTCCGGGTCGTGGTGGCCTTCGTCGACGCGTCCTACAAGGAGGTGGACCGGGCCGACGCCGTGGTCACGGTCGGCAGCCGGGGCACGAAGACCTTCGAGCTCGCGATGACGAACCCGAAGGCCGTCGGCCGGGTGAAGCGCTGCTACGTGGACGAGGTGCGCGAGGTCCCGCAGGGCACCCCAGCGCCCACCCCTAGCGCGTCCTGAAGCCGCTCCCCCTTCTCGTGAACAGCGCCGCCTGCCGCTCCGGCGGCAGGTTCCCCAGCGTCACCAGGTGCGGCGCGTGGGCCAGTGCCTGGGCGCGGCCGGCGTCCTTGGCCGCCCACAGGGCCCGTACCGTGCCCTGCACCGCCTCCGTCGGGTACCCGGCGATGACCGCGGCCGCCTCCCGCGCCGCGGCCTGCGCCCCGCCCCGTACCGTCAGCTCGGAGACCAGGCCGGTCTCGTGGGCGCGCCGGGCGGAGATCCGCTCGGCGGTGCCCATCAGGGCCATCCGGGCGACCTCCCCGAACGGCATCCGCTGCGCCATGTGGATGGTCTCGAAGGCGCTGACCATGCCGTAGGTGGTGTGCGGGTCGAAGAACTCGGCGCCCTCTCCCGCGATCAGGAACTCGGCCTCGCCGAGGAGGTAGAAGGCGCCGCCGCAGGCCATGCCCTCGACGGCGGCGATGACCGGTTTCCACAGGTCGTTGGCCTTGGGGCCGATGGCGACGAGCGGGTCGTCGATCGTGTACGGGGACGAGGGCTGCGGCACCCGGCCGGCGTCCTCGCGGTCGATGCCGGTGCAGAACGCCCGCCCGCCGGCCCCGGTCACGACGATCGCGCGGACCTCGTCCTCGTAGCGGAAGCCCCGCCAGACCTCGCCGAGCCGGCGCGCCATGTCGAGGGTGATCGCGTTGTGCTTGTCGGGGCGGTCGAGGGTGACGACGGCGACGCCGGTCTCCTTGTCGCGTTCCACGGAGATCGTCATCCGCGCTCCAGGAGCCAGCGGGGCACGGTGACGCCGTCGATCTCGGTGAAGGCGACCTTCACGGCGGCGCCGATGCGCAGCCGGGCCGGGTCGACGGAGTTCAGGGGCGCGTCGGGGGCGGCGACGACGTTGCCGGCGAGGCGGATGCGGGGCGCGTCGGCGAGTTCGACGAGGACCGCGTTGTACGGGGCCTGGGCGGCGTAGTCGGGGAGCAGTGGCGGGTGCGGGACGACGAAGGACCAGATGCGGCCGCGGCCGGACATCGGCCGCCATTCGGCGGCGAAGGACTGGCAGTGCGGGCAGCAGGGGCGGGGCGGGAAGCGGAGTTCGCCGCAGTCCGCTTCCGCGCATGCCTGGACGCGTAGTTCGCCCCGGGCGGCGTACTCCCAGAAGGGTGCGCCGTCCTCGTCGACGAGGGGTACGAGCATGTTCAGCTCCTCAGCAGGATCGCGGACGTGGGGACGCCCTCGCCGGCGGTGACGAGGCAGCTGGCGGCGTCCGGCACCTGGGCGGTGGAGACGCCGCGGAGCTGCTTGACGCCCTCGGTGATGAGGTTGAAGCCGTGGACGTACGCCTCGGAGAGCCCGCCGCCGCCGGTGTTGAGGGGCAGCCGGCCGCCGATCTCCAGGGCGCCGCCTTCGGTGAAGGCGGCGCCTTCGCCGCGGCCGCAGAAGCCGTAGCCCTCCAGGGAGAGCGGGACGAGGGGGGTGAAGGCGTCGTAGATCTGGGCGACGTCGATGTCGTCCGGGGTGAGGTCGGAGTTCTTCCAGAGGTGCCGGGCGGCGGTCCAGGCGGGGCCGGAGAGCGGGTCGTCGTTCCAGTAGTTGACCATGCCGTGGTGCTGGGCGGGCAGGCCCTGGGCGGCGGCGTGGACGTAGACGGGCTTCTGGCGGCAGTCGCGGGCGCGCTCGGCGGAGACGACGACGCAGGCGAGCGCGCCGTCGGTCTCCAGGCAGTTGTCGAAGAGGCAGAGGGGTTCGCTGATCCAGCGGGAGGTCATGTACATCTCGCGGGTCAGCGGGCGGTCGTACATGATCGCGGCCGGGTTCTGGTTGGCGCGGTTGCGGCAGGCGAGGGCGACGTTGAAGAAGTGGTCGCGGGTGGCGCCGTACTCGTGCATGTAGCGCCGGGCGAGCATGCCGATCTCGTCGGCGGGCCGCAGCAGTCCGAAGGGCCGGGTCCACTGCCCGGGGGTGGGGAGCTGGACGGCCGTGTTCTTCCAGGGCCGCGGCCCGCTGCCCCGTTTCCTGGACCGCCAGGCGACGCCGACGGTGGCCTGGCCGGTGGCGACGGCGGCGGCGAGGTGGCCGACGGTGGCGCAGGAACCGCCGCCGCCGTAGCCCACTTTGCCGAAGAAGGTGACGTCTCCGGCTCCGATGGCCTTCGCCACCTCCACCTCGTCGGTCTCCTCCATGGTGTACGAGGCGAAGGCGTCGACCTCGGAGGGTGCGATGCCGGCGTCGTCGAGGGCGGCGAGGATCGCCCGGCAGGCGAGGGTCTTCTCGGACTCCGGGAGGTGTTTGGCGAAGGGTGTCTGCCCTATTCCGACGATGGCGGTGCGGTCCTTGAGCACGGCGCCCCCTGGCTTGGCCCGATGGCTGACGGTGGCCGACAGCTGCTGACAGCGCGTCAGGCTACAGCTAATCTGACGGATAGTCAGCTACGGAGGGGAGCGGTCATGGAGTGGGGCTCGATACCGGAGTTGGTGCGCTGGTCGGCCGAGCGGTACGGCGAACGGGAGGCGGTCGTCGACGGCCGCACCCGGATCAGCTACGCGGAACTCGGCGCGCGCGTCGAACGGGCGGCGGCGGCCTGCCTCGCCGCCGGGGTGCGCGTGGGGGACCGGGTCGCGATCTGGGCGCCCAACACCCTCGACTGGATCGTCTCCGCGCTCGGCGCGGTCACCGCCGGCGCGGTGCTCGTCCCGCTGAACACCCGCTTCAAGGGCACGGAGGCCGCGGACGTGCTCGCGCGGTCGGGGGCGCGGCTGCTGTTCGTGACGGGCACCTTCCTGGGGACCTCGTACGTGGCGTCGCTGCGGCGGGCCGGGGCGGCGCTGCCGGACCTGGAGCGGGTCGTGGTGTTCGGGGACACGGCGCCGGACGAGCCGGGATACGCGACGTGGAAGTCGTTCCTGGCGGAGGGCGCGGTGGTCGGGCCGGAGGAGGTGCGGTCGCGGGCGGCGGCCGTCGAGGGTTCCCTCCCCTCGGACATCATCTACACCTCGGGCACCACGGGCCGCCCCAAGGGCGCGGTCATCACCCACGAACAGACGCTGCGCTGCTACGCGGTGTGGAGCGAGCTCGCCGGGCTGCGCGAGGGCGACCGCTATCTGATCGTGAACCCCTTCTTCCACACCTTCGGCTACAAGGCCGGCATCGTCGCCTGCCTCCAGCGCGGCGCGGTGATGGTCCCGCAGCCCGTCTTCAACGTCGACACCGTCCTCGCCAACATCGCGGCGGAGCGGATCTCGGTCCTCCCCGGCCCGCCCACCCTCCACCAGTCCCTCCTCGACCATCCGTCGCGCTCGACGTACGACCTGTCGTCCCTCCGCCTGGTGGTGACAGGGGCGGCGGTCGTGCCTCTGCAACTGGTCGAGCGCCTGCGGGCGGAACTGGGCGTGGGCACCGTCCTGACCGCGTACGGCCTCTCCGAGGCGAGCGGCATCGTGACGATGTGCCGCCGGGGCGACCGGCCGGAGGTGATCGCGAGCACGTCCGGCCGCCCCATCCCGGACACGGAGCTCCGCCTTTCGCCGTCGGGCGAGGTCCTGGTCCGCGGCTTCCACGTGATGCGCGGCTACTACGAGGACGAGGAGGCCACGGCGGCCGCGATCGACGAGGACGGCTGGCTCCACACCGGCGACGTCGGCGTCCTCGACGACGCCGGCAACCTCCGTATCACCGACCGGGTCAAGGACATGTTCATCGTCGGCGGCTTCAACGCCTACCCGGCCGAGATCGAGCAGCTCCTCGGCCTCCACCCCGACATCGCCGACGTCGCCGTCATCGGCATCCCGGACCCGCGCCTGGGCGAGGTCGGCAAGGCCTTCGCGGTCCGCCGCCCGGGCGCCCGCCTGACGGCCGACGACCTGATCGCCTGGTCGCGCCGCGAGATGGCCAACTACAAGGTGCCGAGAGAGGTCGAGTTCGTGGCGGAGCTGCCGCGGAACGCGAGCGGCAAGGTGCTGAAGGGCGCGCTGCGGGCGCGCCCCTGACCCGTACGACCCGCAGCTATGGCAGGGCCCGCCCGGTCCGCGCCCCTGACCCGTACGACCCGCAGCCATGGCAAGGGCCCGGAACCGGTTGTCCCGGTCCGGGCCCTTCCCCCCTCTGCGCGCTCGTGGCGTGCGATCCCCCCACGGCGACGACCGGTCCCCACCAGCCGCCGCACGAGGTCCGCCGATCATGCGCCCGCCCGGGCCCGGGCGGCGAACCGGCCGGGCGACTTCGTCAGGTCCGCGGACATGGCGGAGGGGCCGGGCGGCTCAGCCCGGCCCCTCCCTTCGGGTCCGCTCGGTGCGCGTGGGCCCTGCCCCAGGATTCCCCCCGGTCCCCTCGGGCGTCCCCCGAGCCCCGCGCTTCCGTCCGGTCCCGTACGGTCCCGGCGACTCCCCCGATGGTGCCGCCGGAACCGCCCCCCGTTACCCCCGTGGTGAGACGGCTCAGATCTGCGTCGGCTTGAAGGGCTCCGACGTGGCGTGCATGTCCTTCGTGGTGATGAGCTCCTCGCTCGCGCCACCCACGACCTTCGCGGTGATCGCGTCGATCGCCGGCTCGGACGTGGCGTGCATGTCCTTGGTGGTGATCTCCTCGTTGCCGCCCGTGGCGTGCATGTCCTGGGGCGCCACGACCGCGTTGTTCTCGATCGGGTTGCTCATCTTGTCAACTCCTGCGTCTGATGCCTGGAATCCGTTGCGATCCGTCCGGCCGCTCCCCCGTGACCAGCCGGACGGACCGCTCGTGGCCGCTCACCCTAGTTGCCAGGAGTGACGGCTGTGCCGGTGACCCGTGTGCCCCCCGACGCGACGGATCGACAAGGAAGAGCATGCCGGGCGGCGATAAACGAACGATGAACGTGCTGGCGGAGGGGGCGACGCGGCCGCCTCCACCCGGTTCCTAAGCCGCTGCCGCGGGAGCGAGCAGCAGGCGGACGCCGGACGCCTCCGGTGCGTCGAGCGACTCGAAGATGTCGAGCGCCTCCTGCCAGCAGACCTGGGCGCGGCCGGACTGCCCGATGCCCTGGAGCGCGCGGCCGAGCACGGTCAGGACGTTGCCGCGCCGCCACTCGCCGCCGATCCCGCGGAGGACGGTGAGTGCCATCTCGGCGTTCGCCGCCGCCTGGGCATGGCGTCGCGCCGCGATGTCGACCTCGGAGAGACGGAACAGTGTCATTCCTTCCCAGAGCCGTTGCCGGCTGTCGCGGAAGACCTCCAGCGCCTCGCTCAGCCGCTCCACGGCCTCGTCCAGACGCCCTGCCGCGGTGAGGGCGAGCCCCAGCGCGTAGCGGCCGTTGGCGCCGCGCAGCGCGTGCCCCATCGAGTCGTAGATCCGGGTGCCTTCCTGGGCGAGCGCTATGGCCTTCGCGGTGCGCCCGGTCGCCAGGTGGATCCGGGACAGGTTGCACAGGGCGCTCGCCTCGCCCGGCCGGTCCTCGATGCCTCGGAACCGCTCGATGGCATGGGCGAGATGCACCTCGCCCTCGTCGAAGCGGTTCTGGTACAGCGCGATGATCCCCCGCGCGTTGGCGGACCAGCAGGCGGGCAACGGGTCCCGCGCCGCATCCGCGTGCGGCAGCGCCAGCTCGGCGTCGCGGTCGGCCTCGGTGAACCGGCCGGCGGTGTGGTGGACGCCCGCGAGCGCCGTCAGCGCCCGGCCCTCGGCCCGCGCGTCGCCGAGCTGGTGGGCCGCGTCGCGGAGCAGGGAGCCCACGGCCTCGAACTCCTTCGCGTTGGCGCCCGACTCGCCCAGGTCCAGCGCCGCCCACAGCAGGTCCACCGCCCGTCGCAGCGTCCCCTTGGCCGGCGCCGACTGGCGCACGCACGCCAGGATGCAGTTGGCCTCGGCGTAGAGCCAGTCCTGGGCGGCGTGGCGGTCGGTGAAGGTGAGGCCGGCGTAGTCCGTCGGCTCGAGGTGGTCGACGAGGCGGTCGCCGGGGCGCTCCAGCGCGTACACCTGCGCCGCCGTCGACAGATAGAAGTCCAGCAACCGCGACAGCGCCAGCTCCCGCTCCACCGGCGGGTGTTCGTCGCGTTCCGCGCATGCACGCGCGTAGAGGCGGACGAGGTCGTGGTAGCGGTAGCGGCCCGGGGCGGCGGACTCCAGGAGGGAGGTGTCGACCAGGGCCTCCAGGAGGTCCTCGGTCTCCCATTCCGGGAGGTCGACGACGGCCGCGGCCGCCGCCAGCGAGATGTCGGGGCCGTCCGCCAGGCCCAGGAGGCGGAAGGCGCGGGCCTGGGCCGGCTCCAGCTGGCCGTAGCCGAGTTCGAAGGTGGCCTTGACGGCGAGGTCGCCGGCCTGGAGTTCGTCGAGGCGGCGGCGTTCGTCGGCGAGCTTCGCGGCGAGGGTGGAGACCGTCCAGGTGCGGCGGGCGGCCAGGCGGGAGGCCGCGATGCGGATCGCGAGCGGGAGGAAGCCGCAGGCGGCGACCACGTCGAGTGCGGCCTCCCGCTCGGCGCCCACCCGCTCCGCGCCCACGATGCGGGTGAAGAGCTGGAGGGCCTCGTCGGGGGACATGACGTCCAGGTCGACGAGGTGCGCGCCGGCCAGGTCGAGCATGCGGATGCGGCTGGTGACGAGCGCGGCGCAGCCGGCCGTGCCGGGCAGGAGGGGGCGGATCTGGGCGGCGTCGCGGGCGTTGTCCAGGAGCACGAGCACCCGGCGCCCGTCGAGGGTCGAGCGGTAGAGCGCGGCGCGCTCGTCCAGGGAGTCCGGGATCGCCGAGTCCGGGGTGCCGAGGGCGCGCAGGAAGGCGCCGAGGACCGTCTCCGGGGCGGCCGCCCGCGCGCCGGCGCCCTGGAGGTCGACGTAGAGCTGGCCGTCCGGGAAGTGCGGGCGGGCCGCGTGGGCCACGTGCACGGCGAGGGTGGTCTTGCCGACGCCGCCGATGCCCGCGAGCGCGGACACCGCCATGACGGACCCCTCGGCGGTGGCGAGCCGGTCGCCCAGTTCCCGTACGAAGGCGGCCCGGCCGGTGAAGTCGGGGACGGTGGCGGGGAGTTGGGCGGGACGCGCGATCGGTGCGGCGGCCGGCGCCTGCTCCTCGACGGGCCGGGCCAGTTCGGCGTCGGCCTGGAGGATGCGCTGCTGGAGCCGGGAGAGCTCGGGGTTCGGGTCGACGCCCAGCTCGTCGGCGAGGAGGCGGCGGGTGTCCGCGTACACGGCCAGGGCCTCCGCCTGCCGGCCGGACCGGTAGAGGGCGAGCATGAGGAGCTCCCGGAGCCGCTCCCGCAGGGGATGCGCCGCGGTCAGCGCGGTCAGCTCGGAGACCGCCTCGGCGTGCGCCCCGACCTCCAGGTCCAGGTCGAGCCGGCTCTCCAGGAGCTGCAGCCGCCACTCCTCCAGGCGGGTGCGCTGCGTCTCGGCGTACGGCCCCGGTACTGACGCCAGCGCCTCGCCGTCCCACAGCGCGAGCGCCTCGTTCAGCCGGTCGCGGGCCACCCCGCGGCGCCCGGCCGCGCGCAGCTTCTCCGCCTCGGCGGCCAGGTCCTGCGCCCGGGCGACGTCGAGGGCGGCGCTCGTGGTGCGGATCGCGTATCCGCCCGACTCGCTGACGAGGACGCCCGGGTCGAGCACCTTGCGCAGCCGGGAGGCGTACGTACGGACCGCGGCCAGCGCCTGCGAGGGCGGCTCCTCGCCCCAGATCGCGTCGATCAGCTCGGCGGCGGTGGCGGTACGGCCGTCGCGCAGGAGCAGGGCGGCGAGCAGGGCGCGCTGCTGGGGCGAACCGGTGGGCAGGGCCGTCTCGCCACGGGACGCGCGTACGGGTCCGAGCACGCCGAAACGCAGGTCGGCGCCGCCCTTGTCTGCGGCGTCCGCCGGAACCGCCGCTTCCGCGCGAGGCTCGGCGACCGGCCCGGCCGCCTCCGCCGGAACCGCCGAATCCGTCGTCGGAGTCCGCTGCTCCGGAACTCGCGGCCCGTTCTCACGGTGCATAGCTCCCCCTGCCCGTACCGCTGGTTTCGCCCAAGACAGTCTGCCTTGTCCGGAGGGGGTGCGTCAGCATCGGGTCGGTCGATCTCGGGCATCGAACCGGTCGATGGACCCCTTCCTCACCGGCGACCGTACCCCGCAAAGCTGACGGATCGTCAGATCGGCGCTACCGTGAAACGCATGGAGAGCTTCCCCAAGATCATCTCGGTGGACGACCACACCGTGGAGCCCCCGCACGTCTGGCAGGACCGGCTCCCGTCCCGTTACCGCGACACCGGCCCCCGGATCGTCCGCGCACCCCTGAAGGAAATGACCTTTCTGGGCGGAAAGTTCGCCCCCGTGATGGGGGCCAAAGGAGACGAAGGCCCCATCGGCGACTGGTGGGTCTACGAGGACCTGCACCGCCCCCTCACCCGCCTCGACACCGCCGTCGGCTACGACCGGGACGAGATCCGGCTGGAGGTGATCACGTACGAGCAGATGCGCCCGGGCTCGTACAGCGTCCCGGACCGCCTCGCCGACATGGACGTCAACCACGTCCAGTCCGCCCTCTGCTTCCCCACCTTCCCCCGCTTCTGTGGACAGACCTTCACCGAAGCTTCGGATCGTGAACTCGGTCTTCTCGGCGTCCGGGCCTACAACGACTGGATGGTCGAGGAGTGGTGCGGGCCCGAGGCGCGCGGGCGGCTGATCCCGCTCACCCTGATCCCGCTCTGGGACCCGGAGCTCGCCGCCGCCGAGGTCCGCCGCAACGCCGTCCGCGGCGTCCGCGCGGTCGCGTTCTCCGAGATACCGCCGCACCTCGGGCTGCCGTCGGTCCACACCGACCACTGGGACCCGTTCCTGCGCGCCTGCGACGAGACCGGCACCGTGATCGCCATGCACATCGGCTCGTCCAGCCGCATGCCGTCCACCTCCGCCGACGCCCCGCCCGCCGTCGGCTCCACCATCACCTTCGCCAACTGCTGCTTCTCGATGGTCGACTGGCTGATGAGCGGCAAGTTCGAGCGCTTCCCCAACCTGCGGATCATGTACGCCGAGGGGCAGATCGGCTGGATCCCCTACATCCTCGAACGCGCGAACGTCGTCTGGGAGGAGAACCGCGGCTGGGGCGGCGTGGCGGAGAAGGTGCTGCGCCCGCCGTCGGAGCTCTTCGCCGAGCACGTCTACGGCTGCTTCTTCGACGACGCCTTCGGCCTGCGGAACCTGGACTCGATCGGGGTCGGTAACGTGCTCTACGAGACCGACTACCCGCACTCGGACTCCACCTGGCCCAAGTCCCGCGAGGTCGGCGAGGCCCAGATGGGCCACCTGGCGCCGGACGTCGTCGAGCGGATCGTCCGCGGCAACGCCATCGAGCTGCTCGGGCTGACGGAGGACGGCCTCTGGCCCGGCCCGTGACGTACGAAGCCCCCGCGCGCCACCTGTCGGCAGCCGTGCGGGGGCTCAAGGCATCAGTAGCTGCCGGTGCGGGTGTACTTGAGGCCGCCGGCGCCGTCGACCATGCCCTGCGCGTACGAGGAGACGCCCGCGTCGTTCACCATCGGCGTGTAGCAGGAGCTGGAGCCGGCGTACACGGTGCAGGAGTAGCTGCGGCCGTCGGAGTTGCGGATGACCGTCGCCTGGGCGCACGCGTGGCCCGCCGACGCGTTGCCGCAGGCGCCCTGCGTGTAGTCGAGGGTGATGCGGGCCCAGGTGGTGCGGCAGCCCGAGTTGTAGCGCAGCTCGATCGTGCCCTGGTAGGTGCCGAAGTACGGGTCGTTCAGGCTCGCCGACGAGACCGTGCTGGTGGTGCCGCCGCAGCTGGTGGACGCCGGGTCCCAGCCGTCGTAGGTGGCCGCCTGGGCCGAGCCGCCGGTGGCGACCAGGCCGCCCGCGGCGAAGAGGAGGGCGGTGCCGACCTGGGCGGTGCGGCGCAGAAGGGTACGCATCAGTTCTCTCCCGGGGGTGTGGGGCGGGCGGATCAGTAGCTGGCGGTGCGGGTGTACTTGTCGCCGCCCGCGGTGTCCGTGTAGCTCTGCGCGTACGAGGAGACGCCGGCGTCGTTGACCATCGGCGTGTAGCAGGAGCTGTGGCCCTCGGTCACGGTGCAGGAGTAGCTGGCGCCGTCGGAGTTGCGGATGATCCACCCCTTCGGGCAGGCGATGCCGGCCGACGAGGTGCCGCAGGCGCCCTGCGTGTAGTCCATGGTGATGCGCGCCCAGGTGGTGCGGCAGCCCGAGCTGTAGCGCAGCTCAAGGGTGCCCAGGTGGTTGCCGTGCGGGTCGGTCATCGCGGCCGACGAGACGGTGCTGATGCCACCGCAGCCGCTGCTGGCCGGGTCCCAGCCGTCGTAGGTGGCGGCCTGGGCCGAACCGCCGGTGGCGACGAGGCCGGCCGCGGCGAAGAGGAGGGAGGTGCCGGCCAGGGCCGTGCGGCGCAGGAGGGTACGCATGGAGGGGGTCCGATCGTGCGAAGGGTCAACCGTGGGGGGTGTGATCACGGTGCGGCACGGTCCCGCCCGTCGTCTTGGACGAATGCGCACACCTGGTCCGCTGCCGGGCTCCGCTGTGGTCGCTCCGCTCCCGTGAGGAGCGGCCCGGCCGGAGGGGGCGGCCGGAGGGGCCGGCCGAGGCGGTGGCTGTCACGACCCTTGTCTGACGGGTCATCAGAGGACAGCATGGGGCGGTCGCCTCAACTGACGGCACGTCAGATAATGACCCGAGGGAGTCCCCATGGTGGTCTACGGGATGCAGCTGCCCGTCCAGTCCCAGAGCACCCTCTACGCCGAGTCCTGGGAGGCCGCCGCCGGGCCCGCTGACCTGCTCGCGGTCGCCCGCGCCGCCGACGCCCTCGGCTTCGACTACGTCGCGAGCTGCGACCACGTCGCCATCCCGCGCCGGCTCGCCGCCGCGATGAGCACCGTCTGGTACGACCCGGTGGCCACCCTCGCGTACCTCGCCGCCGCCACCGAGCGCGTCCGGCTGCTCTCGCACGTCGCCGTCGTGGGCCTGCGGCACCCGCTGGTCACCGCCAAGGCGTACGCGACCCTGGACCACCTCTCCGGCGGCCGGCTCGTCCTCGGCGTCGGGGCCGGGCACGTGCGGGAGGAGTTCGAGGCGGTCGGGGCCGACTTCGCCGGGCGCGGCGGCGTGCTCGACGAGACGATCGACGCGCTCCGGGCGGCCCTCGGGCCCGCGGAGTACCCGGCGCACGACGGCCCGCACTTCGCCTTCCGCGACCTCGGGCAGCGGCCCCGGCCCGCCCAGGACCGGGTGCCGGTCTGGGTCGGCGGCTCCTCTCCCGCCGCCGTGCGGCGCGCCGCGCTCAAGGGTGACGGCTGGCTGCCGCAGGGCGACCCGCGCGGCCGGCTGCCCGAGCAGATCGCGAAGCTGCGGCGGCTGCGCGAGGAGGCCGGGATCGAGGCGCCGATCACCGTCGGCGCCATCACCGAGGCGCTGTACGTCGGCGAGCCCGGCTGGGACGCCGGCCGCCGCACCCTGAGCGGCAAGCCGCAGGCGCTGGCCGAGTCGCTGCGCGCGTACGGCGAGATGGGCGTGCACCAGATCCAGGTGCGCTTCCGCTCCCGCAGCCGCACCGAACTCACCGACCAGATGGCGGCGTTCGCCGCCGAGGTCGCCCCCCATCTGAACTGAGGAGTGTGGTGCACATGGGCAAGCTGGACGGGCGCGTCGTCGTCATCACGGGCGCGGCGCGCGGGCAGGGCGAGCAGGAGGCGCGGCTCTTCGCCGCCGAGGGGGCGCGGGTCGTCCTCGGGGACGTCCTGGACGACCGGGGCGAGGCGCTCGCCAAGGAGCTGGGCGCCGACCAGGCCGTGTACGTCCACCTGGACGTGACGAGCGAGGCGGAGTGGGCGGCGGCCGTGGCGAGCGCCAAGGAGCGCTTCGGCCGGATCGACGGGCTCGTGAACAACGCGGGCATCCTGCGCTTCAACGAGCTGGTGTCGACGCCGCTGGCCGAGTTCCAGGCGATCGTGCAGGTCAACCAGGTGGGCTGCTTCCTGGGCATCAGGTCGGTGGCCCCGGAGATCGAGGCGGCCGGCGGCGGCACGATCGTCAACACCGCCTCGTACACCGGTGTCACGGGCATGGCGGGCGTCGGCGCCTACGCCGCCACCAAGCACGCCGTCCTCGGGCTCACCCGGGTCGCGGCCCTGGAGCTGGCGGGGAAGGGGATCCGGGTCAACGCGGTCTGTCCGGGCGCCATCGACACCGCGATGAGCAACCCGGAGGGCGTGGACCCGGCGGCGACGGCGGAGCTGTACCGCGGCCTCGTGCCGCTGGGCCGGATCGGGCGGCCGGAGGAGGTGGCGGCGCTCGCGCTCTTCCTGACCGGCGAGGAGTCGTCGTACATCACGGGGCAGCCCTTCGTGATCGACGGCGGCTGGCTGGCCGGCGTCAGCCTCTTCTGACTCATCTGACGCTTCGTCAGGTATTGACACGCAGGACCACATCCAAGAATCTGACGGAACGTCAGAAACTCACAAGGGCGGTGAACTTCCTTGGAATTCGGGATCTTCGTACAGGGATACGTCGGCAAGCGCGCCGAGACCGATCCCGAAGCCGAGCACAAGGCGCTCATGGAGGAGACCGAGTACGTCATCCAGGCGGACCGGTCCCACTTCAAGTACGCCTGGGCCTCCGAGCACCACTTCCTGGAGGAGTACTCCCACCTCTCCGCGAACGACGTCTACCTGGGCTACCTCGCCCACGCCACCGAGCGCATCCACCTCGGCTCCGGCATCTTCAACCCGCTCGCGCCCGTCAACCACCCGGTCAAGGTCGCCGAGAAGGTCGCCATGCTCGACCACCTCTCCGGCGGCCGCTTCGAGTTCGGCTCCGGCCGCGGCGCCGGCTCCCACGAGATCCTCGGGTTCATGCCGGGCATCACCGACATGAACCACACCAAGGAGATCTGGGAGGAGACCATCGCCGAGTTCCCCAAGATGTGGCTCCAGGACGAGTACGAGGGCTTCCAGGGCAAGCACTGGTCGCTCCCGCCGCGCAAGGTGCTCCCCAAGCCGTACGGCAAGTCCCACCCCGCCATGTGGTACGCGGCCGGCTCCCCGTCCTCGTACGCCATGGCCGGCAAGAAGGGCCTCGGCGTCCTCGGCTTCAGCGTCCAGAAGGTCTCCGACATGGAGTGGGTCGTCGAGTCCTACAAGACCGCGATCAAGGAGGCCAAGGCGGTCGGCGACTTCGTCAACGACAACGTCATGGTCACCTCCACCGCGATCTGCGCCGAGACCCACGACAAGGCCGTCGAGATCGCCGTCGGCGGCGGCCTCAACTACCTCCAGTCCCTCCTCTTCCGCTACCACGACACCTTCCCGCGGCCCGAGGGCATCCCGGAGTGGCCCGAGCTGCTGCCCGAGTACTCCGCCGAGATCATCGAACTCCTCATCGCCGAGGAGCTGATGATCTGCGGCGACCCGGGCGAGGTCCTCGCCCAGTGCCGGCGCTGGGAGCAGGCCGGCGCCGACCAGCTGTCCTTCGGCCTGCCGATCGGCATCTCCTACGAGGACACGATGAACACGATCAAGCTGATCGGCGAGCACGTCATCCCGGAGATCGACACGGACCCGGTGCACCGGACGACGCGATTCCGGCAGTCGGCGGGCAGCTGACGCAGGGCGGCTGACGCAGGGCGGCTGACGCAGGACAGCCGACGTCACGGCTGACCTACGAGCACGGGG
Organism: Streptomyces sp. NPDC101160; assembly: GCF_044768205.1. Classification (NCBI taxonomy): domain Bacteria; kingdom Bacillati; phylum Actinomycetota; class Actinomycetes; order Kitasatosporales; family Streptomycetaceae; genus Streptomyces; species Streptomyces sp. NPDC101160. The sequence goes on from NZ_JBIWPJ010000012.1 coordinate 100,222, forward strand.
CGGCGTCTTCCCGGACCGCCACCCCGTACCGGCCCCGGCCGGAGACCGTTTCCGCGGCGGCCTCCGGCCGGGGCACACCCGCGCCCAGGCCCACGTCCACGCCCACGTCCGCGCCACGCCCACGTCCGCGCCCACGGACAGTCCACGGACAGGAAAGGGAGCGCCATGCTCGACCACCTCATCAAGGGCGCCACCGTCGTCGACGGCACCGGCGCCCCCGCCGTCACCGCAGACGTCGGCCTGCGCGACGGCCGGATCGCGGTCGTCGCCGCGCCCGGCACCGTCACCGAACCGGCCCGTACGCAGGAGGACGCCACCGGGCTCGTCCTCGCGCCCGGCTTCGTCGACCCGCACACCCACTACGACGCCCAGCTCTTCTGGGACCCCTACGCCACCCCGTCCATGAACCACGGCGTCACCACCGTCGCCGGCGGCAACTGCGGCTTCACCCTCGCGCCGCTGCACCCGGACCGCCCCGAGGACGCGGACTACACGCGCCGGATGATGTCGAAGGTCGAGGGCATGGCGCTCGCCGCCCTGGAGGAGGGCGTCGACTGGTCGTGGTCGTCGTTCGCCGAGTACCTCGACGCGCTCGACGGCCGGATCGCGGTCAACGCGGGCTTCATGGTCGGGCACTGCGCGCTGCGCCGGTACGTGATGGGGCCGGACGCGGTCGGCGGACAGCCCAGCGAGGAACAGCTCGCGCAGATGGTCCGGCTGCTCAAGGAGGCCATGGAGGCCGGCGCCTGGGGCCTGTCCACCACCCAGTCCTCGACCCACTCCGACGGCGACGGCGCCCCCGTCGCCTCCCGCCATGCCGGCCCCGCCGAGCTGATCGCCCTCTCCCGCGCCGTCGGCGAGCACGAGGGCACGCAGATCGAGGCGATCCTGGCCGGCTGCCTCGACCAGTTCTCGGACGCCGAGATCGACCTGTTCGTGGAGATGACGGCCGCCGCCGGGCGCCCGCTCAACTGGAACGTCCTCACCATCGACGCCACCGTCCCCGAACGCGTCCCGCGCCAGCTCCTCGCCTCCGAGCGGGCCCGCAAGTCCGGCGGCCGGATCGTCGCGCTCACCATGCCGATCCTCACGCCCATGAACATGTCGCTCGGCACCTTCTGCGCCCTCAACCTCATCCCCGGCTGGGGCGAGATCCTGAGCCTGCCCGTCCCCGAGCGCATCGCGAAGCTCCGCGACCCCGACGTCCGCGCCGGGATGCTGCGCCGCGCCGACTCCAGGGAGGCCGGCGTCTTCCGGCGGCTCGCGAACTTCGGCCGCTACGTCATCGGCGACACGTACAGCCGCGAGAACCGCGGCCTGACCGGCCGGGTCGTGAAGGACATCGCCGCCGAGCGCGGCCAGGACCCCTTCCAGGCGCTCGTCGAGATCTGCGCCAACGACGACCTGAAGACCGTTCTGTGGCCGATGCCCACCGACAACGACCCGGCCTCCTGGGCGCTGCGCCGCGAGACCTGGCAGCACGAGGACGTCCTGCTCGGCGGCTCCGACGCGGGCGCCCACCTGGACCGGATGTGCGGCGCGCCGTACACCACCCGCTTCCTCGGCGACTGCCTGCGCGGCCGGAAGCTCGTCCCGCTGGAGCAGGCCGTGCGGATGCTCAGCGACGACCCGGCCCGCCTCTTCGGCCTGCGCGAGCGCGGCCGGATCGCCGAGGGCTTCCACGCCGACCTGGTCCTCTTCGACCCCGAGCGGATCGACGCGGGCCCGGCGACCCTGGTCCACGACCTGCCGGGCGACAGCCCGCGCCTGGACTCGCGCGCGGTCGGCATCGTGTCGGTGCGGGTCAACGGCGTGGAGACGGTGCGGGACGACGAGGTGACGGGCGCGATCCCCGGGCGGGTGCTGCGCTCGGGCCGGGACACGAGGACGGTGAGCACCCGATGAGCCACGAGACTTCCGGGATCACGGAGCGGCTGTACATAGGAGGGGAGTGGGTCGAGCCCGACGCCGGCCACTACGAGGTGGTCAACCCGGCCACCGAAGAGGTCGTCGGACTCGCGCCGGAGGCGAGCAGGCGCCAGGTGTACGAGGCCGCCGAGGCCGCCCGTACCGCCTTCGCCACCTGGTCCCGCACGAAGCCGGAGGAGCGCGCCGCGCTCCTCGACCGGGCCGCCGACCTGATGGCCCGCGACGCCGAGCGGAACACGGACCTCGCCCGCGCCGAGACCGGCGCGACCACGGCCACGGCCCGCGGGATGCAGGTGGCGGTCGGCGCGGCCCGCTTCCGGCGCTATGCGCGCGGCGCCCTGGAGCCGGTCGAGGAGGCGCTGCCGCCGCAGATCAACGAGGCCGGGCCGATGGGGAGGGCCGGGGTGTTCGGGGCGGTGGCGGTACGGCGTCCGGTGGGCGTGGTCACCTGCATCACCTCGTACAACAACCCGTGGGCCAACCCGGCCGGCAAGATCGCCCCGGCGCTCGCCATGGGCAACACGGTCGTCGTGAAGCCCGCCCCGCAGGACCCGCTCTCCGTGTACGCGATGACCCGCGCCCTCGCGGAGGCGGGAGTCCCGGCCGGGGTGGTCAACGTGGTCACAGGTGCCTCGCCCGCCGTCGGCGAGGCGGCCGTGGACTCGCCGGCCGTCGACATGGTCTCCTTCACCGGCTCCACGGCCGTCGGCCAGGCGATCGGCGAGGTGTGCGGGCGCGCGATGAAGCGGCAGCTGATGGAGCTGGGTGGCAAGGGCGCGGCGCTCGTCTTCGACGACGCCGACCTGGACGCGGCCATGACGGGGATCGGCACGACCTTCTCCTTCTACAGCGGGCAGATCTGCACGGCCCCGACCCGGGTGATCGCCCAGCGCGGGATCTACGAGCGGCTCGTCGAGAAGCTGGCGGGCTACATCGGCTACCTGAAGGTCGGCGACCCGGCGGAGCGCGGCACGGTGGTCGGCCCGGTGATCTCGGCGGCCCACCGCGACCGCGTCGAGTCGTACGTGGAGCTGGGCCGGAAGGAGGGCGCGCGGGTCGTCGCGGGCGGTGATCGGCCGGACTTCGCGAAGGGCTTCTACGTGGCGCCGACGCTGCTCGCGGAGTGCACGAACGAGATGCGGGTGGTCCGGGAGGAGATCTTCGGCCCGGTGGTCGTGGTGGTGCCCTTCGACGACGAGGAGGAGGGGATCGCGCTCGCGAACGACAGCGACTACGGGCTGCTCGACTACGTGTGGTCCGGGGACGTGGCCCGGGCGTTCCGGGTGGCGGGGCGGCTGCGGGCCGGCGGGGTCGGGATCAACACGATCGGCCGGAACATGGAGGCGCCGTTCGGCGGCTTCAAGAAGAGCGGGGTCGGGCGGGACGTCGGCTCGTACGCGCTGCACGCCTACAGCGAGCTGCAGGCGGTCGTCTGGCCGGGGTGACGCACGTCACAGGGAAATCCGGGAACGGACATTCCGGGCGCGGCTGCGGTTTCCGTATATCGGACACCAGGTTTCGGTGCGGAGGGTTGATCGGTCAGCTCCGTTAGTCGATCTTTCAATCATTGGCGGGTGTCCGATTCGACCCGCGCAATGCAAGGCTATGATCGATCGGCTGAGCGGATTCCGATCTTCCAGATGTGGAAATCGCAGCATTTAACGTCGAGTTCATGACTCAGGTGGATGTGCGGCCCCCGGCCGGAGACACGGTGAGGGGCGTCCCGGCACAGGGTGGCGGCGACGGCATGCGCGGCAAGGGCCTCGGCGGCAACTCCGTCGGCCTCGTCGGCAGCGCCGTCATCGGCATCTCCACCGTCGCCCCGGTCTACTGCCTGACCTCGACCCTCGGCTCCACCGCCGGCCAGGTCGGCCTCCAGATGCCCGCCGTCTTCCTCGCGGGCTTTCTGCCGATGCTGCTCGTCGCGTTCGCGTACCGCGAGCTGAACAAGGCCATGCCGGACTGCGGCACCTCCTTCACCTGGACGGTGAAGGCGTTCGGCCCCAAGGTCGGCTGGATGTGCGGCTGGGGCCTGGTGATCGCCACGATCATCGTGCTCTCCAACCTGGCCGGCGTCGCCACCTCGTACTTCTGGCTGCTCGCCGGCGAGATCAGCGGCAACCCGTCGATCGCCGCCCTTGACCACAACAAGGCCGTCCACATCGTCACCTGCCTGGCGCTGATCGGCACCGCGACCGCCATCAGCTACCGCGGCATGACCGCCACCAAGGGCGTGCAGTACGCGCTCGTCGGCCTCCAGCTGCTCGTCCTTGCCGTGTTCGTCGGGATGGCGCTGTCGAAGGCGGGCTCCTTCGAGAGCTCGGTCCACTTCTCCTGGTCCTGGATGAACCCGTTCGCGGTGCAGTCCTTCGCCGCGTTCACCGCCGGGCTCTCCCTGTCGATCTTCATGTACTGGGGCTGGGACACCTGCCTGACCGCGAACGAGGAGACCATCGGCAGCGAGAAGACCCCCGGCCGCGCCGCGCTCATCGCGATGGTCGTGCTGGTCGGCTCGTACCTCGCCACCGGCATCGCCGCCCAGATGGCCGTCGGCTCCGGCGGCAAGGGCCTCGGCCTCGGCAACCCGAAGACCTCCGACAACGTCTTCGCCGCCCTCGCCGGCCCGGTCATGGGCCCCGCGCTCGGCATCCTGCTCTTCGTCGCGGTCCTCGCCTCGGCCGCCGCCAGCCTCCAGACCACCTTCATCCCAGTGGCCCGCACGGTCCTGGCGATGTCCACGTACGAGGCGCTGCCGGCGTCGTACGCCAAGGTCCACCCGCGCTTCAAGACGCCCGGCAAGGCCACGATCGTGGCCGGCGTCGCCACCGGTGTCTTCTACACGGTGATGACCCTGGCCAGCGAGCACGTCCTCGTCGACACGATCTACGCGCTCGGCCTGATGATCTGCTTCTACTACGCGCTGACGGCCTTCGCCTGCGCCTGGTACTTCCGCCGCGAGCTGACCCGCTCCGCCCGCGACCTGGTCTTCAAGGGCCTGTTCCCGCTGCTCGGCGGAGCCCTGCTCGCGGCGGTCTTCGGCAAGACGCTGTACGACATGTGGGACCCGGCCTACGGCTCCGGCTCCGCGGTGTTCGGCGTCGGGTCGGTGTTCGTGATCGGCGTCGGGCTGCTGCTGCTCGGCGTGGTGATCATGCTGGTGATGCAGCGCAGGAGCCCCGCGTTCTTCCGGGGTGAGGTGCTCACCAAGGAGACTCCGTCGCTGGTCGTCGAGGACTGATGGACTCCTCGGCCGTCCGGTGACGGACGCCGGTGACGGAAACGGCGAGGTGGCGGGCCCGTGGGGGGTCCCGCCACCTTCGTCGTCCTACGCGTTCCCGACCGGGAGCAGGTTCTCGACCATCTTGTTGGCCGCGGGCATCTGGTCGGCCGAGGCGGGCTTCGCCTTGGGGGCGAGCACGCCGCTGAGCGGGACGACGGAGGGCAGGTTGGCACCGGCGGTGTCGGCGGCGGCGGTGCCGGCGGCGGACAGTCCGCCGGTGAGGGCGAGGCCGGTCAGGGCGGCGGCGGTGAGGATCTTCTTCATGCCGCGAGAACGCCGGAGGGCGGGGCGTGGTTACGCCACCCCTTCCTTCCGTGTGCATTCATATGCAAAGCTTGGAATATGAATGCATTGAAGGGGTGGGCGCTCCGCCCCGCGCGGGACGAGGACGTGGAGCCCGTCGCCGAGCTGAAGGCGGTCGTCATGCGCGACGACCTGACGCGGCTCGGCCGGTACGACGACCAGCGCGTCCGGCAGCGGCTGCGGGACGGCTTCCGCCCCGCGCACACCTCGGTCATCGAACTGGCCGGCGCCTTCGCGGGCTGCGTGGCCTTCGGCCCGTACCCGCACGGCCCCGGCCGCTACCTGGAGCACTTCTACCTCGCCCCCGAGGCCCAGGGCCGCGGCCTCGGCACGGCCGTGCTGCGCACGCTCCTCGCCCGGGCCGACGCGGAGTCGGCCCCGGTCCGGCTGACCGTAGTCCAGGGGAGCGCGGCCCGGCGCCTGTACGAGCGGGAGGGCTTCAGGGTCGAGGCGGAGGACCCGATCGACGTACTGATGGTGCGGGAGCCGGTCGTGGCCGCCGCGTTCGACGGCTATCCGGCCTCCTCCACCGGCTCCGCGATCAGCGCCGTGCCGATCGTGCGGAAGCCCAGGCGGGCGTAGAGGCGGGCCACCGTCTCGTCCGTGGCGGTCAGGAAGACCGTTTCCACGCCCGTCGCGCGGGCGTCCGCGACCAGGGCGGCGGTGACGGCGAGGCCGAGGCCCCGGCGACGGGACTCGGGGCGGGTGCCGACGCCGACGACCTCGGTGACCCGGCCGACGGGCTGGTGCTGGCCTGCGGCCAGAGCGGTGCCGGAGGCGTCGAGGGCGGCGGCGAGGCGGGTGAGGCCCGCGTCGAGGCGGGCCGCGACCTGGTCGGCGACGCCGGGTGTCGGGGTGGCGCCGAAGGCGGCGTAAGGGGCGGCGACGGCGGACTCCAGGGCGGCGTCTGCGGCGCCCACCATCCGTACCGTGACGCCCTCCGGCAGTGCGGGCGGTTCCTCCCCCGGCTCCGCCAGGACCATCAGCGGGTGCTCGTGCACCACGAGCCCGCTCGCCTCGATCGCCGACCGCAGCCCCGGCGTCGTCTCCGCGACCCACTCGAACGCCTCGGGCACCCCGAGCTCCCGCTGCCGGGCCCGTACTTTCTCCACCGTCTCCACCGGCACCTCGCCGGCGTGGCCGAGCGTGGGCCGCGCGTAGTACGGCCAGCCGACCCCCTCCCGTACGAAGAGGGTGAGCGGCCCGAACTCCTCGGCGCGGGCCGCGGATCGGGGTACGGAGTCGTAGTAGGACTCAAGGCGCGTCAGCATGCCGGTTACCGTACGGAAACCGACCATCGGGGGGAAACATGAATACGAACAGCGGCCGCGCCTGCCCGGGCTGCGGGCGGGACGACCTGACGCAGGCGGTGCCCGCCGCGTACCTGGCCGGCCGGGACTCCGTCACGAGCCGGGAGCGGAACCGCGACGGGCAGGTGCGGACGGTGACGCGGCGGGTGACCACCGCGCTCGCCGACGCGCTGGCGCCTGTGCCCAGGGAGCCGGCGCACGGCCTGGCCGGCGTCGCCGCCTTCGCGGGGTTCGTGGCGGTCGGCTCCTTCCTGGGCTGGGTCTTCGTCGGGCGGGCCTTCGAGGAGATGCCCGACGGGGCGTACTTCGGGACGCCCGACAGCCTGGGACCCGACCTCTCCTTCCTGGGCTGGGTCTCCGGCCTCGCGCTGTGCGTCGCCGTCCTGGCGACCCTCGTTCTGGTCCGGCGCCGGGGTGCGTTCGCGCGGCGGACCCGTGGGCGGCAGCAGGCGGAGGAGCTGTGGGCGCACGGCTGGTACTGCCACCGCTGCGGCACCGTCCACCTCGTCGGCGTGCCCGGCGAGGACACCGTCCCGCTCACCCTCCAGCGCTTCCGCGAGCGGGTGTGGGAGCGGGGCGGCTACGGCGAACTGGCGGCGCGTCAGCGGGCGGCGGGCTGACCGGCTTCGAGGAAGACCGGGTTGGTGAAGGCGGCCAGGGCGCCCGGGAGCGGCGGCGCGGTGACCGGGTGGCGGACCTCCGCCCGTACGTACGCGGCGTTGGCGGCCGTCGTCGTCCACTCGGCGGCGCCGTCCCGCGCCTGCGTCGTGAACAGCACGCCCTGGTCGGTGACGAAGCGGACCGTGCCGCCCTCCGGCGCGCCCGTGACGCGCAGCCGGGCGGTCACGGGCGCGTCGGCCGGGACGGTCAGGCGCTCGCCGAGCCCGGCGGAGCGCCCGCGCCCGTCGGTGAGGGTGAAGTCCAGGGAGACGGCGGCGGATTCGGCGACGTACGAGCGTCCGGCCCGCAGCCCGTCGAGGATCGCTTCGCGGCTCAGCTCCTCGGCGAGGACGACGGTCTGCGGGGTGCCGACGCGGTCGGGGTCGCGGTGCGCGTCGCTGTTGCCCATGGCGGGCGTCCAGCGGCCCGCCGCGAGCGCCCCGTCCCAGCCCGCGAGCGAGACCTCGTCGTCGGGTGTGTACGGGCCGTTCCACACCTCCACCGCGTCCGCGTCGCCGAAGCCGAACTGCCAGGCGCAGCCGATGCAGGTGGCGTGCGGGTGCGCGGGGACGACGAGGCCGCCGGCGCGGCGGATCTCGCGGGCGAAGCGGCCGAAGCGGTTGTCGCGGGCCCGGTAGCGCCAGTCGACGAAGGTGCCGGGGTCGGTGCCGAGGGCGAGGACGTGGCCGGTGCGGGTGGTGACCTCCTCGCCGAGCAGGATCAGGAGGTCGTCGCCCGCGCTGCCGGCCCAGGCGCCGTGCCCGGAGTGGGTGTTGTGCTCGGTGCCGGCGATGAAGTCCAGCCCGGCGGCGCGGGCGAGCGCGGCGACCTCGGCGGGGGTGCGGCGGCCGTCGGAGTGCACGGTGTGCAGATGGCAGTCGCCGCGGTACCAGTCGCGGCCGCGGCCGCGGGCCCGCTCGGGCGGGTAGGCCGGGCGGGGAGTGGGCGCGGAGGGCCCGAGCCGCAGGGTGACGGTCACGGTGTAGGTCAGCCCCTGCGGGGCCACGGTGTACGGGGCGAGGGCCACGTACCAGGTGCCGGCGTGCAGCGGCCCGGCGACATAGCCGGGCGTGGCGTCGTCGGCGCGGACGAAGAACTCCGTGCGGGCGCCGCCCGACCAGCCCCGGAAGCCGCGGCCGCCGAGGGCGGTGCCGCGCTGGTCGAAGAGGCCGATGTCGAGGGCGTTGCCCTGGGTGCCGGCGGGGACGGCGGGGCGGTCGTAGGCGTAGGCGACGCGCAGCTCGCGGACGCCCGGCGGGAGGTCGACGGGGAGATAGACGAAGTCGGGGGCGCCGGGCGGCAGGGTGCCGGTGACGGTGCGGACGAGGTCGTCACCGTTCTCGGCGGCGTGCGCGAAGCTCACGCTGCCTAAGGTAAGGGCGGTGGCGGCGCCGGTCACGAGGACGGCGCGGCGAGAGGCCGTGGTCATGCGGACGACTGTCCGGGCGCCGCGTGAACGTCGGAACCCCGGGCAGGGGAACAACAGCAGACAATGCCCGCCGCACGCCCTACCGTGCCCCCATGCGGATCTCGACCACGATCTTCCTGACCGACGAGACCATCACGCCCGTGCGCCTCGCCCGCGAGCTCGAACAGCGCGGCTTCGCCGGGCTCTACCTCCCCGAGCACACCCACATCCCCGTCTCCCGCGACACCGCCCACCCGGCGGGCGTCGCCCTCCCGCGGGAGTACGCGCGCACGCTCGACCCCTTCGTGGCGCTCGGCCAGGCCGCCGCGGTGACCGAACGCCTCGGCCTGGGCACCGGCGTCACGCTGGTCGCCCAGCACGACCCGATCGCCCTGGCCAAGCGGATCGCGACCCTCGACCACCTCTCCGGCGGCCGCTTCACGCTCGGCGTCGGCTACGGCTGGAACCGCGAGGAGGCCGCCGACCACGGCGTCACCTGGTCCACCCGCCGCGCCCTCACCTCCGACCGCCTGGACCTGATGCGCGCCCTGTGGGCCCCCGAACCCACCGCCCACGTCTCCTCCTCCGGCCCCTCCCTCCGCCCCTCCGAGGCCTGGCCCAAGCCCGCGGGCGGCGCCCCGCGCACCCTCCTCGGCGGCGCCGCCGGCCCGAAGCTCTTCGCCGAGATCGCCGCCCGCACGGACGGCTGGATGCCGGTCGGCGGCCGCGGCCTGACGGAGACGCTCCCGGTCCTCCGCGAGGCCTGGGAGCAGGCCGGCCGCGACCCGAAGACCCTCCAGGTCGTCCCCTACGCGGTCCTCCCCACCCCCGGCAAGCTCGCGCACTACGAGGAGCTGGGCTGCGAGGAGGTCGTGCTCCAGCTGCCGCCGGGCGACGAGCGGGAGGTGCTCGGTGTTCTCGACGACTTCGTCCGATACCTGTGACCTGCATCGACCCGCTCGTATGCTCGGTCCATGACGGATCACCAGGCACCACGCAACTCCGCCCCGACCGAGAACGCCATGCGCCGTGCCCTCAGGCGGGCCCGGGACGGGGTGGCGCTCGACGCGGCTGAGGCCGCCGTGCTGTTGCAGGCGCGGGGGGCGGATCTGGACCAGTTGGTCGCGGTGGCCGGGCGGGTGCGGGACGCGGGGCTCGCGCAGGCCGGGCGGCCGGGGGTCATCACGTACTCGAAGAGCGTGTTCATACCGCTCACGCGGCTGTGCCGGGACAAGTGCCACTACTGCACGTTCGCGACCGTGCCGGGCAAGCTGCGGCGTGCCGGGCACGACATGTTCATGAGCCCGGACGAGGTCCTGGACATCGCGCGGCGGGGCGCCGAACTCGGCTGCAAGGAAGCCCTGATCACCCTCGGCGACAAGCCCGAGGACCGCTGGCCCGAGGCGCGGGAGTGGCTGGACGCGCACGGGTACGACGACACCGTCGCGTACGTACGGGCCATGTCGATCCGGATCCTGGAGGAGACCGGGCTGCTGCCGCACCTCAACCCCGGGGTGCTGTCGTGGACGGACTTCCAGCGGCTCAAGCCCGTCGCGCCGTCGATGGGGATGATGCTGGAGACGACGGCCACCCGGCTGTGGAGCGAGCCCGGCGGGCCGCACTACGGCTCGCCGGACAAGGAGCCCGCCGTGCGCCTGCGCGTCCTGGAGGACGCGGGCCGGTCCTCCGTCCCCTTCACCAGCGGACTGCTGCTCGGCATCGGGGAGACGTACGAGGAGCGCGCCGACTCGCTGTTCGCGCTGCGCCGGATCGGCCGGGCCTACCACGGCATCCAGGAGCTGATCATCCAGAACTTCCGCGCCAAGCCGGACACGGCCATGCGCGGCATGCCGGACGCCGAGCTCGACGACCTCGTCGCCACCGTCGCCGTCGCCCGGCTCATCATGGGCCCGAGCGCCTGCCTGCAGGCCCCGCCGAACCTGGTCGACGCCGAGTACGAGCGCCTGATCGCCGCCGGCATCGACGACTGGGGCGGGGTGTCGCCGCTCACCATCGACCACGTCAACCCCGAGCGCCCCTGGCCGCAGATCGACGAGCTGGCCGAACGCTCCCGCGCCGCCGGCTTCGAGCTGCGCGAACGCCTCTGCGTCTACCCGGAGTTCGTGCAGCGCGGCGAGCCCTGGCTGGACCCGCGGGTCGTGCCCCACGTGCGGGCGCTCGCGGATCCCGAGACCGGTCTCGCCCGGCCCGACGCACCCGTCCGCGGCCTGCCCTGGCAGGAGCCCGACGAGGCGTTCACCTCCGCCGGCCGCACCGATCTGCACCGCACCATCGACACCGAGGGCCGCACCGGCGACCGCCGCGAGGACTTCGACGAGGTGTACGGGGACTGGGAGGCGCTCCGCGAGGCGGCCGCGCCCGGCATGGTGCCGCAACGGCTCGACGGTGACGTGCGGGAGGCCCTCGCCGTCGCCGCCGACGACCCGACCCGGCTCACCGACCCGCAGGCTCTCGCCCTCCTCCACGCCGACGGCCCCGCTCTCGACGCCCTGTGCGGCATCGCCGACGACGTCCGGCGCGCGACGGTCGGCGACGACGTCACGTACATCGTCACCCGCAACATCAACTTCACCAACGTCTGCTACACCGGCTGCCGTTTCTGCGCCTTCGCCCAGCGCCGCACCGACGCCGACGCCTACACCCTCTCCCTCGACCAGGTCGCCGACCGGGCCGCGCAGGCCTGGGACGTCGGCGCGGTCGAGGTCTGCATGCAGGGCGGCATCCACCCGGACCTGCCCGGCACCGCGTACTTCGACATCGCGCGCGCGGTGAAGAAGCGCGTCCCCGGCATGCACGTGCACGCCTTCTCGCCGATGGAGGTCGTCAACGGCGCCTCCCGCACCGGGCTCTCGATCCGCGAGTGGCTGACCGCCGCCAAGGAGGCCGGGCTCGACTCGATCCCGGGCACGGCCGCCGAGATCCTCGACGACGAGGTCCGCTGGGTGCTCACCAAGGGCAAGCTGCCCACCGCCACCTGGATCGAGGTCGTCACGACCGCCCACGAGCTGGGCATCCGCTCCTCCTCGACGATGATGTACGGGCACGTGGACCAGCCCCGCCACTGGCTCGGCCACTTCCGCACCCTGGCCCGCATCCAGCAACAGACGGGCGGTTTCACGGAGTTCGTGACGCTCCCGTTCATCCACACCAACGCGCCCGTCTACCTCGCGGGCATCGCGCGCCCCGGCCCGACCGTCCGCGACAACCGGGCCGTGACGGCGATGGCACGGCTGCTCCTCCACCCGTACATCCCCAACATCCAGACCAGTTGGGTGAAGCTGGGCGCCGAGGGCGCCGCCGCGATGCTGCGCTCGGGCGCCAACGACCTCGGCGGCACGCTGATGGAGGAGACCATCTCCCGCATGGCCGGGTCGAGTTACGGCTCGTACCGCTCGATCCGCGACCTGGAGGCGATCGCCGAGGCCGCGGGCCGCCCGTCCCGGCCGCGCACGACGCTGTACGGGGAGGTCCCGGAGGAGCGGCGGCGCGCGGCCCGCGCCTCGGACGGGCACCTTCCGGAGCTGCTGCCGGTCCTTCCGCTCCCGTCGAAGGACTGAGGGAAAAGTACGGTCAAATACGGCCTGAAGGGCGCCGGAACACATAACGTTCCGGCCCCTTAACGAGCGCATCCGGTCCATTACAGTGCTGGACGGACCAGTGAACAGACCAGTGACCGGTATACGGAAAGGGCGCGTCGTGACCACCACAGCCGCCGCCGTGTGGGGCCGCACCGAACAGCAGGACTTCCGGGCCCGGGTCCGCGGCTGCCTCCTGGGCGGGGCGGTCGGCGACGCGTTCGGCGCCGGCGCGGCCGGCCGCCCCCTCGCCGCGCTGCGCGAGGCGCACGGCCCCGAGGGCCTGACCGACCTGGTCCCCGCGTATGGCCGCCGGGGCGCGATCACGGCCGCCACCCAGATGTCCCTGTTCACCGTCGACGGCCTGATCCGCGCCCAGGTCCGCCGCGACACCGGCGTCTGGCACCCGCCCACCGACGTCCACCGCGCCCATCTGCGCTGGGCCGCCACCCAGCGCGACTGGGGCCCCGACGAGCGGCGGCGGGACCTGGGCTGGCTGGCCCGCGAGGAGTGGCTGTACGCCCGCCGCGACCCGGCCCGGGCCTGCCTCACCGGCCTCGGCGACGACGTCCTCGGCACGCTCGACCGGCCCAAGAACCCGGACGCCGCCGACTCCGGCGCCCTGGTCCGCTCGGCACCCTTCGGCCTGCTCGTCGGCTGGGAGCCGCAGCTGGTCTGCCAGCTCGCCGTCGAGTGCGCCGCCCAGACGCACGGCGCCCCCGCCGCGTACCTCTCGGCCGGCGCCCTCGCCGTCGTCGTGCACGGCGTGGCCCGCGGCGACAGCGTCGACGGCGCCGTCCGCACCGCCCAGACGCAGCTGGCCCCGCGCCCGGGCCACGAGCCGGTCACCGAGGCCCTGGAGGCCGCCCTCGCCGCCGTACGGGAGGGCGTGCCGGACGCGGAGCGGGTCACGGCCCTCGGGGCGGGCGAGGACCGCGCCGAGGCCCAGCTCGCCGCGGCCGTCTACTGCGCCCTGGTCGCCGAGGACATCCGCCACGGCCTGCGCCTCGCGGTCAACCACGACGGCCCGTCGGCGGCCACCGGCACCCTCACGGGCGCCCTCCTCGGCGCCCTCCACGGCGAGACGGCCCTGCCGCCGGCCTGGCTGGTCGAGCTGGAGGGCCGGGCCACGGTCCTCGCGCTCGCCGACGACTTCGCGCTGGAGATGACCCAGGGCCCGGCGCTGCACGGCCCGTCGGTCCCGGCCTCGGCCTCGGGCTGGCTGGCCCGCTATCCGAGGGGATAGCCGCGGCCCGGCGGCTATCTCATCAGCTCGCCGGCGTTGACCAGCAGCGACTGTCCGGTGATCGCCCGCGCCCGGTCCGAGGCCAGGAAGGCCGCCGCCTCCGCGACGTCGCCGTCCGTCGCCAGCTCCGGCAGCGCCATCCGCTCGGTGAGCCGGGCGAGCACCTCCGCCTCCGGGACCTGCTCGGTGTGCGCGGTGAACTGAACGTACGCCTGCACCGGCGGCCCCCACATCCAGCCCGGCAGCACGGTGTTGACCCGGATGCGGTGCGGGCCGAGCTCGCGCGCCAGCGAGTACATGGCCGAGGTCAGCGCGCCCTTGGACGCCGCGTACGCCGCCTGCCGCACCTGCGAGGGCGCGGCCACCGCCGACTGGGTGCCGATCAGGACGACCGAGCCGCCCCGCTCCTTGAGCGCGGGCAGGCAGGCCCGGGTCATCCGCAGGGTGCCGAGCAGGTTGACGTCGAGCACGCCCTGCCAGGTGGTGAAGTCGGCGTCCTCGAGCCCGCCGAAGTACGAGTCCCAGGCGGCCACGTGGACCACGGCGTCGATCCCGCCGAACCGCTCCACCGCGAGCGCGGCCAGCGCCTCGCACTGCGCCTCGTCGGTGATGTCGGTGGCGCGGTACGCGGTCCTGGTGCCGTCCGGGTCGATCTCGGCGGCCGACTTGGCCAGGTTGGCCCCGGTGCGCGCGCCGAGGACCGCGCGGCCCCCGTCCCGTACCACCGTCTCGGCGATCCGGTGCCCGAGCCCGGCGCCGACGCCCGAGACGACGACGGTCTTTCCCTGAAGCAGCATCGACGCCCTCCCGGACCCTGGTCATGTATCTGACGGTCCGTCAGAGTAGGTCGGTGTCGCCGACAAGGGAAGGGGAACGAGGATGAGCGAACCGAGGACGAGTGAACCGAGGACGAGCGAACCGGGCAGGAGCGAACCGAGGGCGAGCGAGCCGAGGGCGAGCGAATCGGACAGGAGCGAACCGAGGACGAGTGAACCGGGCAGAAGCGAGCCGAGGGCGAGCGACCCGAGGGCGAGCGAGGCGTACGGGGAGCTGGCGGCGGTCGGGCCGTACGGTGTGCGCCCCGGCCACGCGCTGATCACCATGGTGGAACCGCACCCGGGCCACGAGTACGCCTACAACCGCTGGTACGAGGACGACCACTACTACGCGGGCGCCATGGCCATGCCCTGGATGTACGCGGGCCGCCGCTGGGTCGCCACGCGCGAGCTCCAGCTCCTGCGCGGCCCGGAGAAGTCCGCGGTCGCCCAGCCGGTCACCGCCGGCTGCTACCTCTCCACGTACTGGATCACCGACGGCCGCTACGACGAGCACATGAAGTGGACCGTCGCCATCAACAAGCGCCTCAACCGGGACGCCCGGGTCTACCACGACCGCACCCACGTCTTCACGTCGTTCCAGGACCACGAGGTGACCGTCTACCGCGACGGGGCCGCCGGTCCGCGCGACTTCCACGCCCTCGACCATCCGTACGGCGGTCTGATCCTCCAGGTCATCGACACGGAGGGGCCCGAGCGGCGGGCCGAACTGGTCGAGCGGCTGCGCTCGCGCGAGCTGCCGCGGCGGCTCGCCGGCTCGCCGGCCGCGATGGTCACGGTCTTCCGGCCCACGCCGCTGCCCGGCGACCGGATGACGTACGTGAAGCAGGTGGAGGGCGTCGACACCCGGCTGACCCTGCTGTGGTTCCTGGAGGCCGACCCGCGCACATGCTGGGAGGACCGTTTCGCCGACCTCGCCTCCGTGGAGTGGGGCGGCCGGGTGGAGCTGGTGGCGCCGTTCGTCCCCACGGTGCCGGGGACGGACCGGTACGTCGACGAGCTGAGGTGAAGGTGACGGTGGCGGTGATGGTGGCGGTGACACCGGTCGGCGGCGGCGGGAAAACGCCGAGCCCCCTCGGCCAGGACGGCGGACCGGTCGAGAGGGCTCATTCCGTACTGCGCTGATTGCGCGAACGCGGTGCGAAGTGCGCGCGGGGTCACACGGCCCCGGCGCTCACCTCGCCCACGAACGCGTTCCACGAGGCCGGGCCGAAAGAGAGGGAAGGGCCCTCCGGTGCCTTCGAGTCGCGCACGTCGATCGCGTTCACGACGGGGGACTTGACCTCGACACAGGCGCCGTTTCCGCCGGAATACGAGGACTTCGTCCAGCTGTCGGTCGCGCCCTGGATAATGGCCATTCTTCTCAACTCCGGTTCTACGAGAGGTGCGTCGGGTTCCCGCCAATGTTCCTGGCGGGTGTGATCGACGCTACTCGCACCGCCCCGTCCTGCGGGACCGGCGTTCACTCGACCGGATGGCATATTCCAAGTGAGCTTCCGCCGCGGTGAGCCGGGGGTGTACCGTACCGGCCTCTTCCCCCGCGCCCCGGTCGAATGGCCGCCGAATGACGGGATTCAGGCCGGGACGCCCGCGGAGTTCCTCATTCGCCCCTCAATCGTCCGATTCTCCGTCGAGGTCGGTTCCGGCGTCGGCGTACCGCTTCGCCATTTTCATGATGTACGCCCGGGTGTCGTCCGCATTCAGCGCCTGTGCCCGCAGGTGCTCGTACATCACGCTGTACTTGCCGACGTCCTGCGCCTTCTCCAGATAGAGGTCGCTCGTCACGCCCTCGATGTAGACCACGCTGGAGTCCGAGGTGTCCGGGAATTCCAGAATCGCGTAATGCCCGCTGATGCCCGGGTGCGCGCCCATGTGGAACGGCAGCACCTGCACGGTCACATGCGGCAGGTGCGACTGCTCGACCAGGTGCTCCAGCTGCTCCACCATCACCTGCCGGCCGCCCACCACCCGGCGCAGCGCACCCTCGTCGATGACCGCCCACAGCCGCAGCGGACGCTCGCCGTCCTCCCTGATCCGCTCCTGGCGGCGGGTGCGCACCTGGACCCGCTTCTCGATGTCGGCCTGCGTCGACTCCGGCAGCGCGCCGGCGATCACCGCCTCCGCGTAGGCGTGGGTCTGCAGCAGCCCCGGGATGATCTGCGGCTCGTAGACCCGCAGGCTCTCCGCGTCCGTCTCCAGACCGATGTAGACGCTGTACGGGATGTCGCCGAAGGCGTGCCACCAGCCCTGCTGGCGCGAGTCCTTGGCCATTTGCATCAGCGAGTCGACCACCCGCTCGTCCTCGACCTCGTACACCCCGCACAGATCGCGGACGTCACGCTGGCTGATCGAACGCCGGCCGTTCTCGAGGCGGCTGATCTTGGACTGGGAGACGAGCAGACGCTCGGCGACCTGCTCGGCCGTCATGTTCTTCGCCTCCCGGAGCCGGCGCAGCTCCTGGCCCAATCGGCGTCGCCTGACGGTGGGGTTGACACTGGACGCCACGGAAACTGCACCTCCGGCTGTCGGCTGCGTAGCTGTGAGTATCTACTGCTTGGCAGACTGCCACCAAAGGTGCGGTGTGCGCTGGAAAACGACCAGAGATGCGCGGGCGGGGCGGTCGTATTGGACGACCGCCCCGCACACGTATGCGGCTCCCGGTGCGGACCGGTGCGGACCGGTGGTGAACCGGTGGCGGACCGCTGGTGAGGGGGGCCCGGGGCCCGGGCGACCGCGTGGGGGCGGGACCGGGGGCCGGGGGCCTGGGTGGTTCGGGTCTTGCGGTGAGGTGCAGTGCGGCGCGCTGCAGTGCGGTGCACTGCAGTGCGGTGCGCTGCGGTGTGTTGCGACGTGATGTGGTGCGGTGTGCTGCGGTGGGTGGGCCCTGTGGGTCCGGTGGTCGCATGACGACCGGACTCTGCGGGTCCGGTCGTCACATGGCGACGCGCGCCATGGTCGCGCGGCGCGGCTGGGACGGCACCGCGCCGCCCGCCGTCGTGCTGCCGGCGTTGCCCGTCGCGCTACGGCGGGGCTGGGCGCCCGCGCCGTTCTGGACGTCGAGGACGGCGTGGGCCACGAGGCCGCCCATCGGGTCGTGCCGGATCAGGTCGCGCAGCCGGGACCGCGACGACCGTCCTTCGTTGCCGGGGTACAGGTGCTTGCCGAGACCGACCGCGTGGGCCAGCGCGGCGAGCGCCGCGGTCCGCGGGTCCGGCGGTACGCCGGTGCGGATCGCACTGTCCAGCCGGGCCCTGATCTCCCGGCTGATGGCCGTGTCCGTCGCCTGGTAGCGAGTCGTCGGCAGCACCCCGCACATCTGGCCCTCCACGGCATGGACCATGCCGCATCGCTCCAGATGCGAGAGATACGTCTGGCGCAGCCCCAGTCGGGGCCCGCCGATCCAGTGGACGGCCCGTACCGGACTGCCGCGCCTGCGCAGCAGTTCCAGTGCGGAGTCCAGAGTCGGATCTCCGGTCGGCCGTGGCATCACCACGGCGATACGATCCCCGTCAGGGGCTATCCGTCCTGCCAGAGCCAGCTCCACTAGCTGTGCTCCGGCCAGGCCGAGGTCGAGCGACTGCGGCTGCGCTGTGGTACCCGTGGCCGGGTCCAGAGCGAGCAGCAGAAGCTCCTCCGGAATTGTTCTGCGGCTCCTGCCCATCCATGCCTCCCCGCGTGGATGAATGACAGGGTGACCCCTCTCACATTCATCTGTCGAGAGCGCCTGGGTGCTTCGTCCGGGAACCAGTAGGTATGTCGTTCTCGTCTAGCACGGGAGCCGAGGGGTTCACACAGGACACTGTTGGTTGTTCGTTCGTAGTAGTCATGTGAAGGCACGGAGGAGGCACGGTGGCGGGCGAGTCCCCCGACAAGGCGGAGCAGGGTGAGGGCCGGGACCCGCGGCTGTCGGTCGTCCAGGACCGCGACCGCGACCGGGTAGACCAGCCGACGGCGGTCTTCAAGGCGCTGACCCCGCGCACGGCCCCGGAGGACGAGCCGGGGGAGCCGGAGGCGGCCGAGGAGCCCGTGGAGCCGGCCGGGGAGGCGTCGGCGAAGGCGGAGGACGAGGCCGGGGAGTCCTCGGCGCCGACCGGAGGCGAGGACGAGTCCGAGGTCGCGCCCGAGGACGAGGCCGAGGCCCGGGAGAAGTCCGGGCCGGAGGCCGAGGCGCCCGCTGCGAGCGAGTCCTGGTTCGCCGTGCGCAAGCCTGTCGCGGGCGAGCCGGAGTCCGGGTCCGAGCCGGAGGCGAAGCGCGAGCCCGAGCCGAAGCCTGAGTCGAATCCGGAGCCGAAGGCCGAGGAGAAGGCCGAGCCGAAGGCGGACGAGAAGCCGAAGCCTGGGTCGACGGACGACGCCGAGGACAAGGCGAAGCCCGAGTCGAAGCCGGAGCGGCAGCCCGAGTCGAAGGCCGAGTCCGAGCCGGAGCGGGAGGCCGAGTCGAAGGCCGAGTCGAAGCCGGAGCGGGAGGCCGAGTCGACGTCGCAGCCCGCACCCGAGCCGAAGGCCGAACCCAAGTCGCAGCCCGCGCCGGAGCCGAAGCCCCAGCCCGTCGACCAGCCGACCGCCGTCTTCAAGGCGGTCAAGCCGCCGGTCGTCGACCAGCCGACGACCGCGCTCAAGCTGCCGCCCAGGTCCACCTTCCGCCCGCTCCAGGGCGACATCACCCAGGAGCAGGCGAAGCCGGCGAACGCGTCCGCCTCCCCGACCGCGTCCGCCTCCGCGCCCACGGCCACGCCCGCGCCCGCCTCCAAGGCGGAGCCCCAGGCGGCGCCGAGGTTCGCGCAGGCCGCGCCCGTCCCCGTACCCCCGTCGCTCACCGAGCCGGAGCGGACCAAGCAGCAGCCGCTGCCGCCGCGCCCGCCGCTGGAGATCCTCGCCGAGCTGACGAACACTCCGCCGCCGCCGGAGACCACGCTGCGCACGACGGTGCGCCGGGTGAAGATCTGGACCCCGCTGGTCCTGCTCCTCCTGGTCGTGTTTGCGGTCGTACAGATCGTGCGCCCGCTCCCGGACCCCAAGCTGGTGCTCTCCGCCGCTCCTCAGTTCTCCTTCGAGGGCGGCGAGCCGAACATCCCGTGGCCGTCCGAGGGCCAGGGCGCGGCCGAGGTCGAGGGCGTCGGTTCGCTCGGTACGTACGGGGCGCAGCAGCCGGCTCCGATCGCGTCCATGGCGAAGACGATGACGGCGTACGTGATCCTGCGCGACCACCCCATCAAGGGGAACGAGGAGGGTCCGCAGATCGAGGTCGACAAGACCGCCGGCGAGCAGGCGAAGGCGAAGGACGAGTCGACGGCCCCGATCAAGGAGGGCCAGCGCTACTCGGAGAAGGAGCTCCTCGAGCTGCTCATGATCCCTTCGGGCAACAACGTGGCGCGGCTGCTCGGCCGCTGGGACGCCGGTTCGGAGGAGGCGTTCGTCGCGAAGATGAACGCCGCCGCCAAGGAGCTGGGGATGACGGGGTCGACGTACACGGACCCGTCCGGTCTGCAGTCGACGACCATGTCGACCCCGCTCGACCAGCTGAAGCTGGCGAAGGCGGTCATGCAGTTCGACGTGTTCCGCGAGGTCGTGGACATGCCGAACGTGACGGTCGACGGCATCCCGACCCGGATCGAGAACAACAACACGATCCTTCTCGAGCCGGGTGTCGCGGGCATCAAGACGGGTTCGTCGACGCCGGCCGGCGGCAACCTGCTGTGGGCCGCGTACACGGTGGTCGACGGCGAGAAGCGCCGGATCGTCGGCGTCACGATGGGCGCCAAGGACGCGGCGCAGCTCTACCAGAAGCTGGACCTGGCGATCGCGTACAGCCTCAAGGTCATCCAGAAGGCGCAGAAGGTCGTCACCTCCGCCACCGTGGTGAAGAAGGGGCAGGTCGTCGGCTATGTGGACGACGGCCTCGGCGGCCGTACGCCGGTCGTGGCCACCAAGGACGTCAAGGCGATCGGCTGGCCGGGCCTGAAGGTCTCCCTGACGCTCGGCCCCGGCGGCAAGGCCGTACCGCACAAGGGCAAGGCCGGGGACGTGGTCGGCGAGGTGTCGATCGGCACGGGCACCGGCAAGGTCAGCGCACCGGTGGCGCTGGAGAAGGACCTGGCGGAGCCGGGCTACGACAAGAAGCTCACCCGCCTGGGCTGACCCGGCAGAGGGCGACCCGGTCGGGGGCGACCCCGGCCGGGCTGATCCGAATGGTCGGCCCGGGCCGGACCGACCTGGCCGGACGGACCTGGCCGGACGGACCTGGCCTGACCGACCCGGCCGGACCGACCCCGCCGGGCCGACCTCGCCGGGGCCGGTCCGGGGCCGGGGCGCCGGGCCGACCCGCCCGCGCATGACCCGACTGGACTGATGTGGGCAGGCGCCCGGGAGCCACCCGGGCGCCTGCCTGTTAGCGTTCGGTCGGGGACGAGAGAAAGGCAGCAGAGGCAGGGGACAGGGGAGAGGGCCGCAGTTTGACCACCGTCGAGCCGACACGCGCCACCGAGGCCGGACCCATGGACTCTGCTTCACCATCGCGAATAGATCTGCCGTCTCCGCGGCCGCCCGCGCCGGTGGACGTCGTGTCCCCGTCCTGGCGGGACAAGCGCCGCTTCACGGTTCTGGTGGCGACGGCCGCGGCCGCGCTCACCCACCTCCTCTGGTTCTTCTTCTTCGCCAACAGCGGCGGGGACCTGGCGGCGCAGGACGCCTGGGCGGAGTTCGTCGGGCGGCACCCGGACTCGGCGTACAACCTCGCCTGGTACGGCGGGATGCACCCGGTCTCGTACAGCGTGGTGTCCCCGTACGTCATGTCCGTGCTCGGCGTGCGGACGACGATGATGATCGCCGGGACGCTGTCGGCGGCCCTGACCGCGCTGATCCTGGTGCGGGTGCGGGCGGTGCGCAATCCGCTCGCGTGCGCGCTCGCCGGGGTCTTCGCGTTCCTGTGCAACGCGCTGTCGGGGCGGGTGACGTTCGGGCTCGGCATGATGTTCGCGCTGGGGGCGGTCGCGGCGGTGTTCTGCTGGCCGCACCGCTGGCGCTACCGGCGCTGGGCGAAGGCGGCGGTCGCCGCGCCGCTCGCCGGGATCGCGACGGCGTGCAGCCCGGTGGCGGGGCTGTTCCTGGGCGTGGTCGCGGCGGCGCTCTTCCTCAACAAGCGGCGCCCGGGAGCGTACGCCCTCGGGCTCGCCCCGGTCGCGGTCGTGGCGCTGTCGGCGTGGCTGTTCCCCTTCTCGGGCACGCAGCCGATGTCGCTGATGTCGATGAGCCTGCCGTTCCTCTTCGGCGTCCTGGTGCTGGTCCTGGTCCCGCGGGAGTGGCGCACGGTGCGGACGGCGGCGGCCGTGTACGCGGCCGGCACGCTGCTGACCTGGCTGATCGACTCGCAGATCGGCTCGAACGTCTCCCGCCTCTCGATGCTCTTCGCGGGCGTGGTGCTGCTCGCCGCCCTGCCGTACGCGCGGCCGCGCTCGCGCCGCTGGTACGCGATCGTGCTGGCCTTCGTCGGCCTCAACGTGTGGATCGGCTTCAAGGGCGTCGACGACGTGATCCGCACCGCGCCGGACGCCTCGTGGGCGCGCGAGGTCGCCCCGCTGATCAACCAGCTCCAGGTGCGCGGCGCCGAGCAGGCCCGCGTCGAGGTCGTGCCGGCCTCCAGCCACCGCGAGTCCTCGGCCCTCGCCCCGTACATCAACCTGGCCCGCGGCTGGAACCGCCAGGCCGACATCGAGCGCAACCCGCTCTTCTACGACGACACCCTCAACGCCGCCAACTACCACGACTGGCTCGACCGCTGGGCCGTCCACTACGTCGTCCTCCCGACCGGCGCCCCGGACTCGGGGGCCGAGCGCGAGGCGGAGCTGGTCGACGACGGCCTGCCGTACCTCAGGCAGGTCTGGTCCGACGACAACTGGCGGCTCTACGAGGTCACCGACCCGATGCCCCTCGCCGACCCGCCCGCCCGCGTCGAACGCGCCGGGGCCAACGAGGTCGTCCTCCACCTCGACGCCCCCGGCCGCGTCCGCATCCGCGTCCCCTACTCCCCGTGGCTCGCGCTCCTCGACGCCAACGGCGCCAAGATCGAACCCCCGCAGGAGACGGAGGCCTCGAAGAAGGCCCGCGAGTCCGCCGCCGACTCCGACAAGGAGCCGCCCAGGGTCTTCGCCAACGAGCAGGGCTGTCTGCTGAAGTCGGCTCCGGACGCGGACGGCGACGAGTGGACCGAACTCCTGGCCCCGAAGCCGGGCACGTACCGCCTGGGCGCCCCGTACAAACTGTTCCCGCGCGGCACGGCCTGCCCGGAAGAACTGCGCTGACCGCTACGCGAGGCCGGTGGGGCTGACCGCTAGGCGAGGCCGGTGGGGCTGACCGTTACGCGAGGTCGGTGGAGCTGACCGCTAGGCGAGGCTGGTGGATCTGACCTCTACACGAGGCTGGTGGATCTGACCTCTACACGAGGTCGGTGGAGAGGGCGACCTGCCGCCACTGGTCGAGCTCCCGCCGGACCAGATCCAGCTTCGCCTCGACGCGCTCGACGGCGTCCGCGCCCAACTGCAGCCGCAGCGGCGGCTCGGCGGCCTCGGTGACGTCGACGATGGCCCTGGCGGCCTTCACCGGATCGCCCGGCTGACGCCCGTCGACCTGCGCCAGCGCCTCGCGCACCGGCCCGGCGCCGACGGCGTAGTCACCGATGGAGGCCGGTTCGATCCGGATGCTGGAGCCGTTCAGGAAGTCGGTACGGAAGCCCCCCGGCTCGACGATCGTGACGCGGATCCCCAGCGGGGCCAGCTCGGCGTGCAGCGCCTCGGAGATCCCCTCGACGGCGAACTTCGACGCCCCGTAGAGCCCGACCGCCGGCGCGGTGGCGAACCCGCCGACGGAGCCGATGTTCAGCACATGCCCGGACCGCTGCGCCCGCAAGGTCGGCAGCGTCGCCCGCAAGGTGTTCAGGACCCCGAACACATTGACGTCGAACAGCTCCCGCACCGCCTTGTCGGACGTCTCCTCGACCGCGCCCACGAGCCCGTACCCGGCATTGCACACCACCACATCGATCCGCCCAAACTCCGCGACCCCGGCCTCCACCGCCCCGGCCAACTCCCCGGCGTCGGTCACATCCGCCCGCACCGCCAACAGCCCCGCCGGCCGCTCCGGATAAGCCCGCACCACCGCCGCCACGTCCCGGGCCGTAGCGACCACCCGATGCCCCCGCCCCAACGCCTCCCGAGTAACCGCGGCCCCGAGCCCCCGCGCCGCCCCGGTGACAAACCACACGCCCATGTTCTCCCCTGCCTGATCGGTCGGCCGTTCGACAGCGCGACGCTAGACGTTGGAGTGCGCTCTAGATCAAGCCCAGGAGTACACCCGGGGACATGGCAAAGGCCCCGGACCATGATCGGTCCGGGGCCTCTGCGCTTGTGCCCCCGGCAGGATTCGAACCTGCGACACCCGCTTTGGAGTTCGATCGGACCGACCGTACGCAACCAACGACCGAGGGCTCCCCTGCCGCTGCTGGCTGCCTGCGGCCTTTCGCATCCACCGCTGTTGATGTCAGCCGTGGATGTCAGCCGCCGTCCGTCCCTAACAGGCTCACCCGCTCGGGCGGCTGCAGCCCCAGCCAACGGCCCACCCACTACTAGGCATTGCAACCGACGGGTTGCCCTAGAGCCAAGATAGAACTAACGTTCGACCTCGATGGGTTCCAAAAATCGACCCTCGCGTGAGGTACGATTTTTGGAACCTATCCGTGCTGGAGGTCACGTGGAACCCGTGTGTCACGTTGGCGTTGCGGCCGTGCAGCGCCTGAGCGAGTTGGGCCTCGCGCCTGAGGACCTGCACAAGGCGATCGCTGGCGGTTCGGCTGAGGCTCGACTGTGCACGGAAATGGACGCACCGGGCATGGCGGGCTACGCCTTCTGGTCCCGGAGTAATCGCACCTTCCGGGAGCGAATGGTTCGTAAGGGTTGGACGTACAGTAACGCTCAGTCAATCCTACGCACCATTCACCCGGCCGGCACCTTCGCGATCACTGCGGTTAGTGGCTCAGGTATGGTGGGCGAAGAGGCTGCGAGCTTCTCGGGCGACGTTCGGACTAAGAATCCGAAAGGTGGCGCTATCGCGAAGCTCGTGGAGCGGAATTACGTGCAACTCCCGCTCTTCCCGGTCGCACTCTCCTCCGGGGTGGACGACCTGGAGGCAAATGACCTGCCGACGTGGTTCCTCCTCTACAAGTCGAGCAAGGATGGTCTTAGCTTCGAGTTGTCACTTCCTGTAGAAATGCACGGGAAGCACGTGGATACATGGCGAGAGCGCATCATTCTCGATGACAACCCGTTCCTTGGAGCCGAGTTCGATATCAAGCGTCTGGATGAGGTGCCCGCCATGGCGCCAGTGGAAGTCCCCGTCGAATTCAAGGGAGCCCAGTAAGGTCCCTTTGAGGCCAGGAGAGAGTCATGCTAACTGCTTCGCGATTGGTTCTAGCGCGAAAGAGGAGGCGCATGACTCTTTCTGGTCTGTCCAAGGAGTCCGGCATCTCCGTTCGCAGTCTCACGGCATTCGAAAACGGTCACAAGGTGCCATCCATGGAGACGCTTAGCTCGCTATCCGAGGCGCTTGAGTTGCCGGTCTCCTTCTTCACTGCTCAGGACGTTGACGAGCTGGCAGTCGACGCGGTCAGCTTTCGAGCGCTATCGAAGATGAGTGCCCTAGACCGAGATTCTGCGCGAGGTGCTGGCCGCATTGTCGTTGAGATCAATGACTGGATTGAGCAGAGGTTCGCACTCCCTCGCGCCGATGTCCCGACCCTCCCGCATCTTCCGCCCGAAGAAGCGGCGGAACGGGTCCGTGCGCTTTGGGGCCTAGGTGAAGCTCCGATTCCTAATATGGTGCACCTGCTGGAATCCCACGGAGTGCGAGTTTTCTCTCTTGCCGCCGACTGCTCTTCAGTTGACGCCTTCTCTTTCCGCTGGAAGCGCACCAATCCATTTGTCGTATTGAATCTTGAGAAAAGCGGAGAGCGCGGGCGCTTTGATGCGGCTCATGAACTTGGTCATCTCGTCATGCACTCCGAACATCGAATTCCCCATGGAGCCGAGGCGGAGCAGGAGGCTCAGCAATTTGCTTCCTCCTTCTTGATGCCGAGGTCCGGACTGCTGGCTCAGCGGCTCTACGCGGCAGATGCACGGAGGATCCTTAGCGCCAAGCTGAAATGGCAGGTCGCGGCTGTCGCCCTGGCGTATCGATTGAAGGACCTTGATCTTCTTTCGGAATGGAATTACCGCACGGCAGTGAAGCAGCTTTCGCAAATGGGGTATCGTAGCGGTGAGCCCGGCGGTATCAATCGGGAGAGTTCGCAGCTCCTGAGTAAGGTTTTCGCTGCCCTGCGGGCCCAAAAAATCTCAATTCACGAGATGGCGGATGATCTCAACTTGACTGTTGAGGAACTAAATCTCCACGTGTTTGGTCTGGTCCCGACAGTCTTGGAGGGCGGGGATCGGCTCAGTGCTCCCATCCGCCCCAGCCTCAAGCTTGTCGGTCGGTGAGTTCTAGTCCTTGCGAGGACAGGCCGGCGACGTGGGCGACGTCGGCGACGAGCACGGCGCCGGCCTACGGAGCCGACGCCGAGGGGTCCTGTACGACGACGATCCCAAGGGACGTCGCCGGCGCGCTGTGCCGCTGCCCGCCATGTGCATCGCGCCTCTCCGCTGGCATCGGATGCGGCAGAACGATCAGCGGGCCAAGGCGGGGAGGAGTGGAAGGGGAGTGACTACGTCTTCACGACACGTTCGGGCAGCCCGGTCGAGCCGCGCAACGTGTACCGCTCCTTCACCCGCGTTGCCGCATCCGCCGGTCTCCGGGTGATCCGGCTGCACGATGCCCGGCACGGGACGGCGACGCTGCTCACCGCCGCCGGCGTCGCGCCCCGCGTCGTGATGGAGATCCTCGGCCACAGCCAGATCAGCATCACCATGGACGTGTACACGCACGTCGTCCAGGACACCCAGCGCGAGGCGATCAGCCACATGGACCGGCTGCTCAGGAGGCGGCCCGGCCGTGAGTGACCGCCGCCGTTGATGTCAGCCGTGGATGTCAAAGGGCACCTAGTGACGTCACTAGCTGCCCTTTTCCCTTGTGCCCCCGGCAGGATTCGAACCTGCGACACCCGCTTTAGGAGAGCGGTGCTCTATCCCCTGAGCTACGAAGGCGGGATACAACGCTCGACAGTGTAGCGGGTGGGCCGGGCGGGGCCGGGGAGTCCGGGAGGAGGCGGGGAAGCCCTTGGTAGATGGTCTGTGCGGAGATAGTCTGTGCGTAGATGAAGTTGGATGCGAGGGGGCGGGGATCGCCGTGTGGGTGTACGAGCACAGTGTCGAGACCGAGGCGGCCGGGCGGGCCGTCTGGGAGCTGTGGGCCGATGTGGAGAACTGGGGGGAGTGGAACGCCGACATCAAGGGCATCGCGATCGACCGGCCCTTCGGCGAGGGGGCCGGGATCGTGATGAATCCGGGGACGGAGGAGGCGGTCGAGCTGGTCGTCACCGAGGCGGTGGTCGGGGAGCGGTTCGTGGACGAGGCGCGGTTCGGGGGGCTGGTGTTGCGGACGATGCACCGGGTCGGGGCGGGCGAGCGGGCGCGGACGCGGGTCACGTACCGGATGGAGATCACCGGGGACGGCGTCGACGAGCTCGGGCCGCAGGTGGGGCCTGCGGTGACCGGGGACTGGCCCGAGACGATGGCGGCGCTGGTGAAGGCCGCGCTCGCGAAGGTGGGGGAGCGGTGATGGCGGCGCTCGAACCGGCGGAGAGTCCCGGGTTCCTGCTCTGGCACGCCACGCTGCGCTGGCAGCGGGACATCGGGGCCGCGCTTGCGCCGCTGGGGCTGACGCATGTGCAGTTCGTGCTGCTCGCCTGTGCCTGGTGGCTCAACGAGCGCGGCGAGCGGCCGCAGCAGCAGGCGCTGGCGCGGCAGGCCGGGACCGACGTGAAGATGACGTCGCAGGTACTGAAGGCGCTGGAGGCCAAGGGGCTCGTCGAGCGGGAGGTCGACCCGGCGGACACCCGGGCCAAGCGGCTGCGCGTGACGGCGGCGGGGGCGGAGCTGGCGCCGCGGGCGATCGCCGTCGTCGAGGAGGTCGACGCGCGGTTCTTCCCCGCGGACGTACGGGCGGGGGCCGTGGCCCTGCTCCGGCGCATCGCCGAGCCGACGGAAGGTTAACTGCCCGGCTCCGCAAGGAGGCTGGTGACCTGCCACACGCGAACGTTTACGATACGGACCAACCGGTTTTGTTTCCGCATCCTTGTCGAACCGGTTGGGTGGTTTTATTCTCGAATTGTGGACGCGTGAAGCATCCGGTTGGAAACGCCAGCCTTACGGTCTACTTCGCACCGTGAGGTACGGAGGATGTAGTGGCACAGCAAGAACGCGCCATCCGCACACGCCAGAAGATCGTGCTCGCGGCGGCCGAACTGTTCGACGAGGTCGGCTACGAGGCCGCGACGATCTCCGAAGTGCTGAAGAGGTGCGGGGTCACCAAGGGGGCCCTCTATTTCCACTTCTCCTCCAAGGAGGAGCTCGCCCAGGAGGTCCTCGCCGGTCAGGTCGCGGCCCTGCCTCCCGTGCCGCAGCGTGAGCTCTTCCTCCAGACGCTCACCGACGAGGCCCTCGTCCTCGCCCATCTCCTGCACATCGCCGACCCCATGGTGCGCGGCAGCGTCCGCCTCACCGTCGACCAGGGCTCCCCGCTCGACGGCCTCGACCGCCGGGTCCCGATGCAGGGCTGGATCGACCACAACGTGGACGTCCTGACCAAGGCGAAGGCGGCCGGCGAGCTGCTGCCGCACGTCGACATCCCCGCCACCGCCAGCCTCTTCACGGGCAGTTTCACCGGCGTGCAGGTCCTCTCCAAGATCATGACCCAGCACGCGGACATGGTGGAGCGGGTCTCCGACCTCATGCGCACCATCGTCAGCGCCATCACCGTCCCCGGCGTACTCGTCCGCCTCGACTTCTCGCCCTCGCGTGCCGAGCGCGCCTACGGGGAGGCACTCCAGGCGCGCGGCGGGGCCGGGAGCCCTTCCGGCGCGTTGAGTTGACCTCTCGCCAGGTTCCCCTGACAGCTCACAGTTCACAGCTCACAGCTCACTTTTGGTCATGGTGAGGGGTGTCGGTCGAGAGGCGGTCTGCACCTGAACTCGGTTGTGTTGTCGGAGTGTTGGGGGCGCTCCCGGGGCTTCTCCGAGTCCGTACGGCGGGCTAGGTCTTTTCCGTAACGCGAAATACCGCTGGGCCGGTTTGTTAAAGTGCTGGCAAAGTGACGGTTGGCGCTGCGTACGGAGGTCCCTTGGCCAAGCAGGAGCGGGCGATTCGGACGCGCAACGCCCTCGTCGAGTCGGCGGCCGCGCTCTTCGACCGGGACGGCTTCGAGGTCGCCTCGCTCGCGACCATCAGCGCCCGTGCCGGGGTCAGCAGCGGGGCCCTGCACTTCCATTTCCCCAGCAAGGCGGAGCTGGCCGACGCCGTCGTCGCCGCGGCCGGCGAGCGGCTCGTACGGATCACCCGGGAGCGCGAGGCGCTCCCGCTGCAGACCCTCATCGACGCCAGCCACGAACTCGTCCAGGGGCTCCGCTCCGACGCCGTCCTCCGCGCCGGCTTCGCCCTCTCCTCCGCGAACGGTGGACACGGCCAGCCGGCGGCAAAACCGGCGGCAGCGAAGCCAGCGACGGCGGAACCGCAGATGGCAGAACCGCAGACGGCGGAACCGGCGGCCGACTTACGGCGACTGTGGTGCGAGTGGGTCGAGTCCGTCGTGGCACGGGCCGAGCGCGAGGGCCTGCTCGCGCCCGACGTGACGGCCGAGGAGGTGGCGGCGACGGTGGTCGCGGTCGCCGCCGGCCACGCGGCCCTCGGACACCAGGACCCGAGCTGGCTGGAACGGGCCCCGCTCACCCGGTTCTGGGCGTTCCTGCTGCCCAGGGTGGTCGGCGCGGCCCGGGCGGGGCTCTTCGTGGCCTCGGGGAACGGGATCGGGGACAGGAACGGGAACGAGGACGGGAGCGAGGGCGGGAGCGAGGGCCGGGACCAGAGCGGGGACGAGGGCGGGTCCGTGGACCTCTCCTGACGCGTGCTGCCGGGCGCTGGGTAGCGTACGGGCGACGGAGACAGGCAAGAGGCGGGAGCAACCGTGGACGAGTCGCACACCGGCCGGCAGCCGACCGACCAGGACCGGCCGGCCGCCGCCTCGCCCACCTCCGCCGCCCTTCACCTGCGGTCGCCCGGCCATCCCCACCCCGACCAGCACCCCCACGCCGACCAGCACCCCCACCCGTACCTCCACCCCCTCCTGTCCGGTCCCGGCGCGCCCTTCGCCGTCGACGAGTACGGCGTCTACGCCTCCGGCCCCCGCACCCTCCGCGACTTCGTCGAGGCCACCTGGGCCTTCGGCGACCGGCCCTTCCTCGTAGCCGAGAACGGGGAGACGACGAGCTACCGCGCCTTCTTCGACGCCGCCTGCGGCCTCGCCCGTCGGCTCGTCGGCGAGTACGGGCTGCGCCCCGGCGACCGGGTCGTCGTCGCGATGCGCAACCACCCCGAGTGGCAGACCGCCTTCTGGGCCGCCCAGCTCGCCGGCCTCGTCGCCGTACCGCTCAACGCCTGGTGGACCGAGGAGGAGCTCGCATACGCGCTCGACGACTGCGCGCCCCGCGTGCTGCTCGTGGACGGCGAACGGGTGCCGCGCGTCGCCGCCTGGGCCTGCGCCCACGCCGTACCCGGCATCGTCTTCCACGGCGAGGGCGGGGAGCGGGTCGAGGGCTTCGAGGCGTACGTCCCCGACACCGACCCGCTCCTCGGGCCCCCGCCCGTCGACGTCCTGCCCGAACACGACGCCACGATCATCTACACCTCGGGCACCACCGGCCGCCCCAAGGGCGCCGTCGCAACCCACCTCGCGCAGGCGGGCGCGGCCATGAACCCCGGCTACTTCGCCGCCGCCTCCGCCCTCCGCCGCGGGGCGCGGCCGGGCGCCGGGCCCGTGCCGGTCTCGCTCAGCACGTACCCCTTCTTCCACGTCGCCGCCTTCACCTCCTTCTACTCGGTCATGGCGGCGGGCGGCACCCTCATCCTGATGCGCAAGTGGGACCCGGTGAAGGCCCTGGAGCTGATCCGGACCCACCGCGTCACCCACTACGCGGGCGTCCCCACCACCGCGCTCCAACTGCTCGACCTCGCCGAACGCACCGGCGACCCGCTGGAGTCGGTCACGATGTTCAACACCGGGGGAGCGGCGGCCCCGCCCGGGCTCGCCGCGCGGATCGCCGCCGCGTACGGGGAGCGGATCGAGCCGCGCAACGGCTACGGCCTCACCGAGACCTGCGGCGGTGTCCTCGCGAACTTCGGCGCCGAGTACCGCGCCCACCCTGGCAGCGTGGGCTGGCCCACGCCCGCCACCGAGGTACGGGTCGAGCGGCCGGACGCGGACGGCGTCGGCGAACTGTGGCTGCGCGGTCAGGCGCTCGTACGCGGCTACTGGCGCGACGAGGCCGCCACCCGGGAGGCGTTCACCGCGGACGGCTGGTTCCGTACGGGCGACCTGGCGCGGATCGGTGACGGCGGCCTGGTGACGATCGTCGACCGGCTCAAGGACATGGTGATCCGGGGCGGCGAGAACGTGTACTGCGTCGAGGTCGAGGGCGTGCTCCAGGACCACCCGGACGTCGTCGAGGCCGCCGTCCTCGGCGTCCCGCATCCCGTCCTCGGCGAGGAGGTCGCCGCCCTGGTCCGGCTCCGCACGCTCCCGCTGGCGGGCGGGACGGTCGGCGCCGAGGCCGGGGCGAGCGTGGGCGCGGCGGCCGGGACGATAGTTGGCGCTACGGCCGGGGCGACGGTCGGAGCGGCGGAGCTGCGGGCGTACGTGGGGACGCGGCTCGCCGCGTTCAAGGTGCCCGCGCATCTCGTCGTACGGGACACGGCACTGCCGCGCAACGCGGCCGGGAAGGTCCTCAAGCACGAGCTCAGGGACGTGGTCGCCGGTCAGCTCAGGGACGTGGTCGCCGGTCAGCCCGGGGACGTGGTCGGCGGTGAGCTCGGGGACGTGGCCGGGGTCAGCTCCGGGACGGCGTGAGTGGTCAGCTCCGGGGACGTGGACGGCAGTCGGCGGTCGGCGGTCGGCTCCAGGACCGAGCAGGGACCAAGCGGGGGCCGGGCGGGGCCCGAGCGGGCGGTCAGCTCCGGGACACGCGGATCCGGTAGGCACCCGTCGCCGGGTCCTCGTCGAGGACGGTGATCCGGATGCCGTTGGCCCGGTCGGTGAAGGACTCGCCGGGCGCGTACGGGGCGTCCGACAGCTCCGCCTGGACGTTGGGGCGCCGGGTGCAGCCGCCGCTCTCCTGGTCGCTGTCGGTCACGGTGATCGGGCCGTGCCCGGTGTCGACGTCCGTGTCGACGCGGTAGACGAGGACGCCGGGCTTGCAGACGGCCTCGTCGTTGCCCTCGCGGGTGCGGACCTCGACGGCGTAGCCGGAGGTGCCGGAGAACGGGACGAAGGCGAGCTTGGGGCCGCCGGTGACGGCCAGCGGGGTCAGCGTGTACTCGAAGTCGCCGGGCCGGGAGGCGCAGCCGACCTGGTCGTCGTCGAGCCAGCCGAGCTTCCACTTGTGCCAGCCGAGCAGGTCGTTGTTGGCCCCCCAGTCCTCGGACATGATGTCCCAGTGCCCGACCGTGCCGCCGCCGTCCGAGGTGTAGAGGTCGGGGAGTCCGAAGACATGACCGTTCTCGTGCGGCAGCACCCGGTAGCCGGTGTCGGCGTAGCTGCCCGAGCCGTCGTCCTGGCGGCTGTAGACGAAGGACGTGTTGGAGAGCGGGACGCCGTCCGCGTAGGGCGCGTCGTCGTTGCCGGAGAAGGTCACGGACAGGACGGTGTCGAGCGCGGAGGGGCCGGCGTTCGGCGTGACGAGGACGTTGACCAGGTCGTACGCGCTGAAGTCGACGCGCGCGTCGGCGGCTTTCACGATGTCCTCGACGAGCTTGCGGTAGCCCGGTTCGTACGGTGAGCCGCGCTCGACGCCGTACGAGGAGAAGGGGCGCGGCATCCGCAGCCAGTCGGGTATCGGGGTCTCGGGGCGGTACTGGAGGCGGCCGTACGAGCTGACGCGGAACCAGTCGGACGTCCGCGGGAAGAACTCGCGGAAGCGGCTCATGGCCGTGCCCTGCCCGGGGGTGTCCGGGAAGTCGACCATCAGGTTGAGCGCCCGGATCACGCCGGTGGAGCGGGCGTACCCAGGGGTGGTGGGGACTCCCTCCGACATCTGCACACCCATCGTCGTGGCGATCCGGCACGGCTTCAGCGGCGCCTTCCCGGCCCCGTTGGCCACGGGGCCCGCGGAGGCGGGGGCCGGGCCGGGGAGGGTCGTGCTGGCCGTTGCCAGCACGGCGATCGCGAGGACGGCCGCCGCGGCCAGGGCGATGGGTCTGCGTATCCGCCGGGGCGTCTCCTGCATGCGGTCGCCTCTCCGAGCTCCGTCAGCTCCGCCAGTTCTGTCAGTCAGCTCTCTCAGTCAGCTCCGTCAGTGCGATCAGCCTGTGGCGGGTGGTCGGGGCGCGCGCGTCGGGTGGGCCGACCGGGGGATGTGACGCAGGTCACAAGCGAGCGGGGAAATAACCGGGGATCCGTTCCCCGTTTATGCCTGTGTTCGACGAAGTGGGGACTCGATCCCCGGATCACTTGGGAGAGGTACGGCAGTGAGCATCAGCACCGCTGACACCGCTGACAGGGCTGACGCCGCTGACACGGCTGGCTCCGCTGACATGGCTGGCTCCGCCGGCACGGCTCGCTCAGCTGGCTCCGCTGGTTCCGCTGGCACGGCTCGCTCCGCTCGCACCGCTCGCTCCGCTGGCACGGCTGACACCGTTCGCGCCGCGGTCACCGGCGAGCGCGCCACGGCTGACGCCGACGCCGCGCCCGCGCGTCGCGTCCCCCGCCCCCGCGCGGACGCGCTGCGCAACCGCGAGCGGATCGTGACGGCGGCGCGCGAGATGTTCGTCGAGTTCGGCGCCCAGGTGCCGCTCGACGAGATAGCCCGCCGCGCCGGCGTCGGCAACGCCACGCTGTACCGCAACTTCCCCGAGCGCTCCGACCTCGTCCGCGAGGTCGTCGTCTCCTCCATGGCGCGGATAGCCGAGCGGGCCCGGGAGGCGGGGGAGGAGGAGAGCGACACCTTCGCCGCCCTCCGCCGCTTCACGCATGCCGCCGCCGACGAGCGGGTCGGCGCCCTGTGTCCGATGCTCGACGGCGCCTTCGACAAGGACCACCCGGACCTCGTGGCCGAGCGCACCCACCTGGAGGAGGCCGTGCAGGGCCTCGTCGACCGGGCGCAGGAGGCCGGCCGGCTCCGGGCCGACGTGGGCGTCGGTGACCTGATGGTGGCGGTCTCCCAGCTGACCCGGCCGCTGCCCGGCACGGCCTGTCTGAACATGGACCGGTTCGTCCATCGCCACCTGCAGGTGTTCCTGGACGGTCTGGAGGCGCCCGTGCGCTCCGAACTCCCCGGTGTCGCCGCGACCCTGGAGGACCTGAGGAACAGCTGCGCCGCCCGCGGGTGACAGCCGGCCGCCGACACCGGCCGCCCTCCGCCTCGTGACTCCCTGACTTCCCTTTCCCTTTCCCTCCCCTCAACTTCCTACCCTCCCTCGCCCTCCTTCCCCTGCCCTCTCCTCCCTCTCACTTAAGTCCTTTTTCACCGTTCTGCGCCAAGAGGTGGCTACCCCCATGTCAAAAATCGCCCAGACCCAGGCCGACCCGAGCCGCTGGAGAGCCCTGCTCTTCATCGCCCTCGCCCAGCTGATGGTCGTGCTCGACGCGACGATCGTGAACATCGCGCTGCCCTCCGCCCAGCACGACCTCGGGATATCCGACGGCAACCGGCAGTGGGTCATCACGGCCTACGCGCTAGCCTTCGGCGGTCTGCTGCTCTTCGGCGGCCGGGTCGCCGACCTGTGGGGCCGTAAGCGGACCTTCGTGGTCGGTCTGATCGGCTTCGCCGCGGCTTCCGCCCTCGGTGGCGCCGCGACCGGCGAGGCGATGATGCTCGGCGCCCGCGCGCTGCAGGGTGCGTTCGGCGCGCTGCTCGCGCCGTCGGCGCTGTCCCTGCTCGCGGTGATGTTCACCGACGCCAAGGAGCGCGCCAAGGCGTTCGGCATCTACGGTGCGATCGCCGGTGGCGGTGGCGCGGTGGGCCTGATCCTCGGTGGCTTCCTCACCGAGTACCTGAACTGGCGCTGGACGTTCTTCGTCAACATCCCGTTCGCGATCATCGCGGCGGCCGGTGCCTTCTTCGTGATCCGTGAGCCGGCCGGCGGCCGCAACCGCTCCGCGCTCGACCTGCCGGGCGTGGTCCTGTCCACCCTCGGTCTGGTGTCCCTGGTCTACGGCTTCACGCGCGCCGAGTCCGACGGCTGGACGGCCCCGGTGACCATCGGCCTGTTCGTCGCCTCGGTCCTGCTGCTCGCGACCTTCGCCCTCGTCGAGGCCCGGGTGAAGTCCCCGCTGCTGCCGCTGCGCGTCGTCACCGACCGCAACCGCGGCGGTGTGTACCTGTCCCTCGGTCTCGCCGTCATCGCGATGTTCGGCCTGTTCCTGTTCCTGACCTACTACCTCCAGGTCGTGAAGGGGTACTCGCCGGTCAAGACGGGCTTCGCGTTCCTGCCGATGATCGCGGGCATGATCACCGGTTCCACGCAGATCGGTACGCGGCTGATGACCCGGGTCCCGCCGCGCTGGCTGATGGGGCCGGGCTTCCTGACCGCCGCGGCCGGCATGCTGCTGCTCACGCAGCTGGAGGTCGGTTCGTCGTACGCCGGGCTGATCCTGCCGGCGCAGCTGCTGCTCGGCCTCGGCATGGGTACGGCGTTCATGCCGGCGATGTCCCTGGCGACGCTCGGCGTGGACCCGCGGGACGCCGGTGTGGCCTCCGCGATGGTCAACACCTCACAGCAGGTCGGCGGCGCCATCGGTACGGCCCTGCTGAACACCATCGCCGCCTCCGCCACCACCGCGTACATAGCGGACCACGTGGCCGGCGCGACCACCCCGTCGGCGCAGAAGCTGCTGCAGCTCCAGGGCATGGTCGAGGGCTACTCGGCCGCCATCTGGTGGGCGGTCGGCATCCTGGTCGTCTCCGCGACCATCGCGCTGACCTTCATCACCACCGGGAAGCCAGGCGGCGGTGTCGTGGCCGGCTCCGGTTCAGCCGTGGAGGACGAGGTGAAGATCCCGGTCATCGCGCACTGAGCCCCGGCTCCACCTCTCCACCTCTCCACCTCTTCCGGCATCCCTCTGCCCTGGTTCCGCTCGGCGTTCTCGCTCAGCGGAGCCAGGGCAGATCCGCGTTCGGGTCCGTGGGCTGGAGGCCTTCGGAGACCGTCCGCATGATCGCGCCGAGCTGCTCGACCTGCTCCGGGGTGAGCCGGTCGAAGAGCGCCTGCCGTACGGCGCCGACATGGCCGGGCGCGGTGCGGCGCAGCACCTCGTAGCCCTCGTCCGTCAGCGTGGCGAACTGGCCGCGCTTGTCGGAGGGGCACTCCTCGCGCGCGACCCAGCCGCTCTTCTCCAGCCGGGCGACGGCGTGCGAGAGCCGGGAGCGGGTGATCTTGGCGTCCTTGGCCAGCTCGGTCATGCGCATCCGGCGGCGCGGCGCCTGGGAGAGCTGGACGAGCAGCCCGTAGTAGATGTGGGGCATCCCGGCATCACGCTGCAACTGGCGGTCGAGATGGTCCTCCAGGAGGGTGGTGGCGTGGAGGTAGGCGCGCCAGGTGCGCTGCTCCTCGTCGCTGAGCCAGCGGGGTTCGGTCATGAAGCCATGGTACGACCAATCCTTGAAAGTTGAACTAGATCTGGTCTAAGCTGGGCGCGAGCTTGGAGCTTGAAACTTCAAGGAAGTGCGGGAGCTTCAAGGAAAGACACGCCAGAGTCGCGGTGAAGGAGGCGGACGCCATGGACGACGCCACGCTTGAACGAATGCCGGCCCTCTACCTGTCGCACGGCGCCCCGCCGCTCGCCGACGACCCGGTCTGGCCGGGCGAGCTCGCCGCCTGGTCCGCCGGCCTGCCCCGGCCCAAGGCGATCCTCATGGTCTCCGCGCACTGGGAGGAGGCCCCGCTGGCCCTCGGCGCGACAGAGACCGTGCCGCTCGTCTACGACTTCTGGGGCTTCCCCGAGCACTACTACCGGGTCCAGTACGCGGCACCCGGTGCGCCCGAGCTCGCCGAGTCCGTGCGCAAGCTGCTCCGCGCGCCCGGCACGCCCGTCCAGGACATCCCGGACCGCGGGCTCGACCACGGCGCGTACGTGCCGCTCGTCGAGATGTACCCCGGCGCCGACATCCCCGTCCTCCAGATCTCGATGCCCACCCTCGACCCGCGCCGCCTGATGGACATCGGCCGCAGGCTCGCCCCGCTGCGCGACGAGGGCGTGCTGATCGTCGGCAGCGGCTTCTTCACCCACAACCTGGCCGCCCTGCGGCACACCGGCGGCGGCGTGCCGGGCTGGTCGGCCGAGTTCGACGCGTGGGGGCACGAGGCGCTCGCCGCCCGTGACGTCGACGCCCTCCTCGACTTCGAGCGCAAGTCCCCGGCCGGCCGCCTCGCCCACCCGCGCACCGAGCACTTCGCCCCGCTCTTCGTCACGATGGGCGCGGCGGACGCGGCCGGCGACCTGGACGCGGAGCGCAGTGTGATCGACGGGTTCTGGATGGGACTGGCGAAGCGGTCGGTGCAGTTCGGGTAGGCCGGGGCCCGCAGGCCCGCAGGTCGGCGGGTCGGTGGGTCCGGAGGTCGCGCAGGTCGGAAGGTCGCGCGGGTCGGCAACCTGGCGGCTGCGGGGTGCGTCTTCAGGGGCGGAGCGGAGCCGAGGAAGCCGCCGCTCCGGTGTGAAGGGCGGGAACGGGCCACATGTGACGGCGGTCTCACGCGGACGCTCGCGGGCGGGCGTGCGGAGCTCGGCGAGGGGCTCCGGATCGCCGGCCGCGCACGGTCTGACCTGCGGGTCCGTGGGATCCCGGGTCCGGCGTCCCGCACCCTCGGAAGCCCGCGGGCGGCGCAGGATACTGCATGATCGCGAAAATCCATGTGCCGGGTGGGAATTCTGTCCTGATTCCAGTCGTTGTTTCCGTCGGATGCAGGGCACCCGAGAGGGTGTCGCGACCTACTCAGCAAGGGAGCACGCATGGCAACCCGTGCCGTCGCCCGTCGTCCGTCGTCCACCGCGAGCAGTTCCGCGGGCGGAGGCAGCCGGGCAGTTCGCGCCGTGGGCGGGGAGATCGCCGACCGCGACCTGGTCGGCATGTACCTGGACGAGATCGCGCGTACGCCCCTGCTCGACGCCGCCAAGGAGGTCGAGCTCTCCCAGACGATCGAGGCGGGTGTCTACGCCCAGCAGATCCTCGACGGCGAGGTGGAAAGCGAGGGCGGAGCCTCCCGTCTGGAGCTGGAGGCGCTGGTCGCCGAGGGCGAGCGGGCGAAGGACCTCTTCATCAAGTCCAACCTGCGGCTCGTCGTGGCCGTGGCCCGGCGCTACCCGCGCAGCGGGCTGCCCCTGCTCGACCTGATCCAGGAGGGGAACGCGGGCCTGGTGCGCGCGGTCGAGAAGTTCGACTACGCGAAGGGCTTCAAGTTCTCCACGTACGCCACGTGGTGGATCCGCCAGGCCATCACCCGCTCCATAGCCGACCAGTCCCGCACCATCCGGCTCCCCGTCCACCTGGTGGAGGAGCTCGGCCGGATCCGTCGCGTCCAGCGCGAGTTCAACCGCGAGCACGGCCGCGATCCCGAGCCCGCCGAGATCGCGGAGGAGCTCGGATCGACCCCCGAGCGGATCACGGACGTCATGGACTGGGCGCGCGACCCGGTCTCCCTCAACATGTCGGTCGACGACGAGGGCGAGACCCAGTTCGGCGACCTCCTGGAGGACACCTCCGCGATCTCGCCCGAGCAGTCCGTCCTCACCCTGCTGCGCAGCGAGGAGCTCGACGACCTCATCGACAAGCTCGACCACCGCACCGCCTCCATCATCCGCATGCGTTACGGCATCGAGGACGGCCGCGAGCGCACGCTGACGGAGGTCGGCAAGGAGCACGGCCTCACGCGCGAGCGCATCCGCCAGATCGAGAAGCACGCGCTGCTCGAACTGAAGAAGATGGCGCGCGACACCGGCTTCGACGCGGTGGCGTAAGGCAGGCCGCACCGGCCGTTACGACCAGGGCGTGCGGGCCCCGGGGGCGGGGCCCGCAGGGCCCGTCGGGCCTGTCCGGCGAATTACGGCCGGATATCACGGCCGGAGGTCACGGCCGGGCAGGGAGCCCTAGCCGCGTGTCGCCGCGCCCAGGCGCGCGCCCAGCTCCGCCGCGTACGCGAGCAGCGGCTCCGGGCCGTGGATGGTGAACGGCGCGTCGACCATGGCGAAGCGCACCGCGAGCCACTCGGTCGAGTCGGTCGTACGGGTCCGCAGCCGGCAGCTGTCCGGACCGGTGGCCGTCGGGGCCAGGTGCGCGGGCAGCCGCGCCGCCACGAACTCGGCCGGGGCGTCGAAGGTGACGTCGAGGTCCACCTCGGGCTGGGCGCGGGACATGGACCGGGTCATGTACGCGGCCGCGTCGCCGGCCGGCAGCTCGCGCGGCGAGAAGCGCGCACCCGTCGGGAAGGGGTCGCTGACCCGGTCGACGCGGAAGGTGCGCCAGTCCTCGCGCCCCAGGTCGTAGGCGACGAGGTACCAGCGCCGCCCCGTCGACACCAGCCGGTACGGCTCCACGAGCCGCTTCGTCTCCGCGCCGTCGCCCGCCCGGTAGCCGAACCGCAGCCGCTCCTGCCCGGTCACCGCCCCGGCGAGCGCGGTCAGGGTCTGCGGCGTGACGGTGGCGCCGTCGCCGCGCGTGAGTGGGATCGTCGCGTTCTGGAGGGTGGAGACCCGGTGCCGTAGCCGTGACGGCAGCACCTGCTCCAGCTTCGCCAGGGCCCGTACGGACGCCTCCTCGACGCCCTCGATGGCGTGCCCGGCGCCGGCCCGCAGTCCGACCGCGATGGCCACGGCCTCCTCGTCGTCGAGGAGGAGCGGCGGCATCGCCGTACCGGCGACGAGGCGGTAGCCGCCCACCGCGCCCTTGGTCGCCTCGACCGGATAGCCCAGCTCGCGCAGCCGGTCGACGTCCCGCCGGATCGTGCGCGGCGAGACCGAGAGCCGTTCGGCGAGCTCGCGCCCGGGCCACTCGCGCGGGGTCTGGAGCAGCGACAGCAGATTCAGGAGTCGTGCCGGGGTGTCCGTCATGTTTACCAGGATGTGGCCCAACTAGGACATGAGCTGTCCTATATGGCTTCTACTTTTCTCGTATGAGTTCACACGACGCCGTCCCCTCCGCTCCGGTCGCGGCCCCGGAAGCCGCGGACGCGGCCGACGCCGCTGACAGAAGGCGCTGGATAGCCCTCGCCATCGTCATGACCGCCGCCTTCATGGACCTGGTCGACGCCACGATCGTCAACATCGCGATCCCCAGCATCGAGCGGGACCTCAGCGCCTCCTTCGGCGCGATCCAGTGGATCACCGCCGGCTACGCGCTCGCGTTCGCAGCCGGTCTGATCACCGGCGGGCGGCTCGGTGACATCTACGGCCGCAAGCGCCTCTTCCTCACCGGCACGGCCGGCTTCACCCTCGCCTCCGCGCTCTGCGGCGTCGCAGCGAACCAGGAGATGCTGGTCGGCTCCCGCCTCCTCCAGGGTGCGGCGGCGGCGCTGATGGTGCCGCAGGTCCTGTCGATCGTGCACGTCACCTTCCCGGCGCACGAGCGCGGCAAGGTCTTCGGCATGTTCGGCGCGATCATCGGCCTGGGCGCGGTCTCCGGTCCGCTGCTCGGCGCGCTGCTCACCCAGTGGAACATCGCGGGCCTGGAGTGGCGCCCGATCTTCCTCATCAACCTGCCGGTCGGCGTCGCCGCCATCATCCTGGGCCGCCGCTTCATCACCGAGTCCAAGGCCCCGAAGGCGCTCCGACTCGACCTGGTCGGCGTGCTCCTGGTGACCGTCGCGCTGCTGATGCTGATCTACCCGCTGACCCGTGGCCGCGAGCTGGGCTGGCCGCTCTGGGGCCACCTGATGATGGCCGGCAGCCTCGTCGTGTTCGCCGCCCTCGTCGCGTACGAGAGGTACAAGGCGCGCAAGGACGGCTCGCCGCTCGTCGAGCTGTCGCTGTTCAAGGTGAAGTCCTTCGCGGCCGGCATCGCCGTCCAGCTGACCTTCGGCGTCGTTATGGGCATCTTCTTCCTGGTCTGGACGCTCTACATGCAGATCGGGCTCGGCTGGACCCCGCTGAAGGCCGGTCTGACGGGCGTGCCGTTCTCCATCGCGGTGTCCACGGCGGCGGGTCTGTCGGTGCAGCAGCTGGTGCCGCGCTTCGGCCGCAAGGTGCTCCAGGCGGGCGCCGTGACGATGGTGGCCGGCATCCTGCTCTACTTCTTCGTGGCCGGCCGCTACGGCGCGGACATCCACCCCTGGCAGATGATCCCGCCGCTGGTCGTGACGGGCCTGGGCATGGGCCTCATCGTTGCCCCGCTGACGGACGCGGTGCTCTCGGAGGTGCCGCGCGAGCACGCCGGCTCGGCCTCGGGCCTGATCAACACGACCGGACAGATGGGCAACGCGCTCGGCCTGGGCCTGGTGTCGGTGGTCTTCTTCGGCACGATCGACGAGAAGCACCTGGCCATGGCCCCGGCGGAGACGAGCGCCGCCTTCACCCACGCGTTCCAGAACTCGCTCGGCTGGGCGGCGGCCGTGCTCGCCGGCATCTTCCTGGTGATGTTCGCGCTCCCGGCCAAGTCGAAGCAGCACCTGGAGGGCGGCGGCGAGGAGGAGTCGGTGGAGGACGGCACGACCACGGTCGAGAAGGAGCCCGCGCTGGCGAGCTGATCCGCCGTCGCCCGGAGAACGGGAACGGAGTACGTGAGTGCGGCGAAGGGCCCTGGGGATGCGACTCTCCAGGGCCCTTTCCGTGTGCCCGCACGCCCGTCCTTCCGTACCCCCCTCATACGGGTGGCAGCGCGCGGAGGACGGGCCGAGAGGTGGCGGGCCGGGGGGTGGGGGAGGGGCGGTGCGGCCACCGGTTCACCGGTGACCGCACCGCCCTTCGGCCGTGCGCGGACCGTCAGGAGCGCTTCGGCTTCGGGTTCTCCTTAGGGTTCGCCTTCGGCTTCTTCGGCAGGTGGTTCGGATCGGCACCGCTCAGACCGAACCGCCGCTTCAGGTCACCCGGCGAGGGACTGGTGAGCGGCGTCCAGACCTCGTCGCACGCCAGCGTGTCCGTGTTCGGATTGACGGTGCACACCGTCTCGTACACCTTCCCCGTCGTGGTCAGCACCTGGATCGAGGTGCCGTTGGCGTGGTCTCCGACCGAGACGGAACAGGCGTTCGTCGGGTAGCTGCCCTTCGGGTCGCCGTCGGTCAGGTCGTACCAGGTGAACTCGCCCACGCTGGGGTGGATCTTCCGGATGCCGGCGTAGGTGATCCCGTCGCTGATGACGCCCTTGACCTCGTCGCTGCTGTTGGGCACGTAGGCGTCCACGTCATTGCAGGGCCCGGTGGGCCCGGTGGGCCCGGTCGGTCCGGTGGGTCCGGTCGGTCCGGTCGGTCCGGTGGGTCCGGTCGGTCCGGTCGGTCCGGTGGGCCCGGTGGGTCCGGTGGGGCCAGTGGGGCCCGTAGGTCCAGTGGGGCCGGTGGGACCCGTGTCGCCCGTGGCTCCGGTGGCTCCGGTGGCTCCGGTCGGTCCAGTGGGGCCGGTCG
This sequence comes from Streptomyces sp. NPDC101160, assembly GCF_044768205.1. Lineage (NCBI taxonomy): Bacteria > Bacillati > Actinomycetota > Actinomycetes > Kitasatosporales > Streptomycetaceae > Streptomyces > Streptomyces sp. NPDC101160. Next base: position 142,578 of record NZ_JBIWPJ010000012.1, read on the forward strand.
GTCCGGTGGGGCCAGTGGGGCCTGTGTCGCCGGTGGCTCCGGTCGGTCCGGTCGGTCCGGTGGGGCCGGTCGGCCCCGTCGGGCCGGTGGGGCCCGTGGCTCCGGTGGCTCCAGTGGGGCCGGTCGGTCCGGTCGGTCCAGTGGGTCCGGTCGGTCCCGTCGGTCCAGTGGGTCCGGTGTTACCCGTCGCCCCCGTCGCCCCGGTCGCGCCCGTGGCTCCTGTGGCTCCCGTCGCACCGGTCGGCCCCGTCGGACCGGTCGGCCCGGTCGGACCCGTGGGGCCGGTGTTCCCCTTCGGCCCTGTCGGTCCCGTGGGCCCCGTCGGGCCCGTCGGTCCTGTCGGTCCTGTCGGGCCCGTCTTGCAGTGGTCGTGGCCGCCCGACGGCGCGCGCAGGCCGCGCAGGCCCGGCTGGTCGCGCAGGCCGCGCAGGCCGCGCAAGTCGCGGAGGTCGCTCAGGTCACGGACGTGCGGGCCGCCCGCGGCCCATGGGCCGATCTTCTCGTCGAGGAACTGCTGCAGGCCGCCGGGCTGCGGCCCCTGCTCCCACGGTGGCGGCCCCTGCTCCCACGGCGGCGGGCCCTCCTCCTCGCCCTGCTCCCACGGCGGCGGCCCCTGGTCGTCGCCGTGCGGTGGCTGGCCATGGTCGTCGTCGTGCGGTGGCTGGCCATGGTCGTCGTCGTGCGGTGGCTTGCCATGGCCGTCGCCGTGCGGCGGCCGGTCCTTGCACTCGTCGCCGCCGCCCGCCATGGGGCCGCTCGCCGCGACGCCCGCCCGGTCGTCGACCACCGGGTCGTCCCAGGCCGCAGCCGCCGTGGGCGTGAAGCCGGTGAGGACCAGCGCGACCGAGGCGAGCCCGCCACCGCTCAACCAGGCGCGCCGCCGCGGCAGCGGCCCGAGCCGAGACCTGGACCTGGGTCGAGTCCTTGGATCAGGACGCATGCATGCTCCTTCCACCGCCGGCCGTTCACACGCCGGCGCGAGTGATGAGTGGTGATGCGAGTGATGTCCCGGAAGTGGATATGACCTTCCTTTCGGATCATCGGATAACAGATGTGAAGCCTTGAAGGTCCCCGCTCCACTCTCAGCGCCATGGCGTATCGGCTCTAACCGAACGGATGCGTACGCGACGGCGAACTCGCCGCGCCCGGGCGGCGTGCCGCCGCCGTGCCCGGCACGGCCGTGCATAGCCTCGGCCCCCGACCGATCCACCGGAAGTGGGGTTGCCGTGCGGCCGTCCATCTGCTTGTGCATGATCGTCAAGAACGAGGCCGCGGTCATCGAGCGGTGCCTCGCCTCCGTCCGGCACCTCGTCGACACCTGGGTCGTCTCCGACACCGGGTCCACGGACGGCACCCAGGACCTCGTCCGCGCCGCCCTCGCCGGCATCCCGGGCGAGCTGCGCGAGGAGCCGTGGGTGGACTTCGGCCACAACCGGAGCCGGAACATCGCCCGGGCCCGCGGCCGGGCCGACTACCTGCTCCTGCTCGATGCCGACCATGTGCTGCGCCAGGACGGCCCGCTGACCGCGCTGACCGCCGACGCGTACCTGCTACGACACCGGGGCGCGCTGGAGTACCGGATCAAACGCCTGGTCAGGGGCGACCTGCCGTGGCGGTACGAGGGCGTCACGCACGAGTACCTGACCGCGGACCGCGACCACGTCCAGCGGAACCTCGACGCCCTCGTCATCGAGGACCACGCCGACGGGGGCTCGCGCCACGACAAGTTCGAGCGCGACGCCCGGCTCCTGAGCGCCGACCTCGCACGCGACCCGGACAACTCCCGTACGGTCTTCTACCTCGCCCAGACCCTGCGCGACATGGGCGGCCGCGGGCTGGAGGCGGCCGCCCTCTACGAGCGGCGCGCGGCCATGGGCGGCTGGGGCGAGGAGGTCTACTACGCCCTGCTCCAGGCGGGGATCCTCGCCGCCGAGTCCGGCGACTGGCCGACCGCGCAGGACACCCTCGTACGGGCCTGGGAGTCCCGCCCGCAGCGCCTCGAAGCCTGCTACGAGCTGGCCTCACGGCTGCGGAAGGCGAGCCGTCACCACACCGCCCACGCGATCGTCTCGGCTGTCCTCGACCGGCCGCAGCCCTCCGACGACGTGCTGTTCCTACAGCCGTGGGTGTACCGGTGGGGGCTGCTCTTCGAGTACTCGATCACCGCCTACTGGGTCGGCGACCACGCGGCCTCGCTCGCCGCCTGCGACCGGCTCCTCGCCATGCCGGACCTGCCCGAGGTCTACCGCGAACAGACCCGGGCCAACCGGGAGTTCGCCGCGGCGAAGCTCGGCGCGCCCCCGGCTCCCGGCGCCCGGGCTCCCGGCGCGCCTTCTCCCGGCGCGCCTTCTCCCGGCGCGCCTTCTCCCGGCGTCCCGGCCGCTGCCGCCGCTGCCGCCGGATCCGTCTCCGTCCGCGCCTGAGGAGCTGTCCATGGGAACCCCCGCCCCGGTAAGCGACCGCGCCGCCGAACCGGTCCGGCCCGCGACGTCCCGCTCCGACACCGCGGGTCCCACCACCGTGGGTCCCGGCGCCGGAGTCCTCCGCCGGCTGCTGACCGGCGTGTGGCTGTGGCCTGCCGTCCTCGCACTCGCCCTCGGGCTGTACGGGGCGGGGGCGCCGCAGTTGTGGGAGGACGAGCTCAACAGCTGGGACATGGCGACCCGCTCGACGGGCCGGCTGCTCGACACGATCGGGCACGTCGACGCCGTCCTCGGCGCGTACTACCTCCTCCTGCACGGCTGGACCGGCCTCTTCGGCGACTCCGATCTCGCCCTGCGGATGCCCTCGGTGCTCGCGGCCGCCGGGGCGGCGGTCTGCACGGCGCTGACCGGGGAGCGGCTCTTCGGGCGGCGGGCCGGCCGGGTCGCGGGCCTGCTGTTCGCCCTCGTCCCGGTGGTCTCCCGCTACGCCCAGGAGGCCCGGCCGTACGCCCTCGTCGTCCTCGCGGTCGCCCTCGCCACGCTGCTCCTGCTGCGTGCCCTGGACCGGCCGGACCGCCGACGCCGCTGGGGTGCGTACGCCCTGGCCGTGACGGCGGTCGGGCTACTGCACCTGGTGGCGCTGACCGCCCTGGCCGGCCACGCCGTGGCGGTCGCCACGCGGGCAGGCCCCAGGGGTCGCGCCGTCGCCGTACGCTTCGGGCTCGCCGTCCTCGCCGGCGGCACGGCGACCGCCCCGCTCCTGGTCCTCGGTCGCTCCCAGGCCGGCCGCCAGATCTCCTGGATCCCCCGCCCCGACCTCTGGTCCCTCACCGCCTTCTGGCCCGAGCTCTTCGGCTCGGCCCTCGTGGCAGGCGCCCTCATGGCCCTGGCCGTGGCGGCGTGGGGCCGCCGGCCGGAGCGGGAGGAGGAGAGGGACCCGGACGCCCCCGCCCGGTCGGACGCCTCCGGCCGGAGCCTGTTGGTCGCGGTGGCGGTGTCCGCTCTCGCGCCGCCGCTGGTCGTGTGGGCGGTGTCGCACGGAGAGGTGTCGTACTTCCACTTCCGCTATCTGCTGTTCACGCTGCCCGCCTGGGCGGTCCTGGCGGGTGCGGGGCTGCGGCACGTGCGGCCGCGGGCCGTCGTCGGGGTGCTGCTCGCCGTCCTCGCGCTGCTCACGCTGCCCGAGCAGCGGGCGCTGCGCGAGCCGTACGCGCACTTCTGGCACGGCGTCGACTTCCAGGGCGCCGCCGCGACCATCGCGACGTACCACCGCCCCGGGGACGCGGTCGTCTACGACCGGGGCGACGACACCTGGCGGCTGCTCGACGCGGGCGTGCGTCACTACCTGCCCCGCGAACTGCGCCCGCGGGACGTCTTCCTGGCCCGCTCGGCCGCCGACCGGGCGGACCTGTGGCCCGCGGAGTGCCCCGACCCGGAGCGCTGTCTGCGCGCCGAGCCGCGCATCTGGCTCGTCGTCCCGGCGGGCAAAGCGGACCCGCTGGACGCCCTCCCGGCCGCCCAGGCCCGCGCCCTGCGCGCCCGCTACAGGGCGACCGGTACCGAGCGCCTCACGGGAGTGACGGTCGCGCTGCTGGTCCGCAGGGCCGCCTCGTAACGGGCGCCGGCGTCAGCGGACCCGCGAGCGGGACTCCATCGCCTCGCGCGCGACGCGCTCGTCCTCGTACACCTCGCACATGTGACGGCCGTCCGGCGTCGCCGTGTGCTCGACCTCCCACAGGCTCAGCTCGCTGCCGTCGAGCAGCAGGAACTGGTGCTCGTAGAGGGTGAAGCCGGCGTCCCGGCCCCCCGCCACGGGGCACTGGCGCCCGAAAGCCTGCGTGATGTGGTGTGCGAACGCCAGCCGCAGCCGGCGCGCGGTCGCCTCGCCCGGCCGGTCCGCGTTCTCCGCGCGGCGCAGCACCCGGCGGGCGTGGTCCGCCGAGTTGTCCGGCACGTACATCCGGGGCTGGGCCGGTATGGGGTGGGCCAGGAGCGCGCTCAGCAGCTCCAGGTCGTCGTCCTCGCCGGTGACCGCGCCGTCGGCGCGCTCCACGCTCCAGCCGAGCGAGGGCCCGGCCGGCAGCCGGGACGCCGCGAGCCGGGCGTCGGCCTCCGCCGCGTACAGCTCGTGCTGCTCGGTGCCGTCCCGGCCGGAGTTGTGCACCAGCTCCCACAGGCTGAGCGCCGTGCCGTCGGGGAGCAGATAGGTGTGGCGGTACGTGGTGCGGTGCAGTGACGCGCTGTGGTGCGAGGAGTACAGCGCGCTGGAGTGGGCGAGGGCCGACTCCAGACGCTCGATCATGGAGTCGGGCAGGTCGAAGGAGTTGAGCGCCCGGCCGAGGAGTCGCTCAAGATGGGTCTCGGTCGTCTCGTACGGATCGTGAGAATGATCCTGCGGATCGTTCAAGGGGGTCTCCAGGCCGTCGCCGCATGTCACTTGGTGCTTGCTAAACGTAGTCCCTGGGTCTGACATCGTGTCCGGCGTTCGGGAAAACGAACGGGGCGCACAATGAGTTTCCGCGCCCCCCGCGCGTTTTCTTCAACTTCCCTTGGTATACCGGCAGTCGGCGGGCCGGGCTAGTCGCCCGTGCGGCCGGTGCCGCGCGTGCCGGCTCGGTCCGTGCCGGCTTGCTCCGTGCCGGCTCGGTCCGTGCCGTACGCGTCCGCCTGCGCGTCGCCGTAGAGCTCCCGGTACGCCGGGAAGTCCCCGCCCGGCCCCGAGATGCCGGCAGACGGCGTGAGCACCGCCCGCACGATGGCCCGTGTGACGGCGTCCGCGCCCGCCGCGAGGATCGCGTTGAGCGCCAGCGGCCCCGGCGCGGAGGGCAGTTCGCGCGCCCCCGTCGCGAGGGCGAACACCGTGTCGCCGTCGTTGAGCAGATGCACCGGACGGACGGCGCGCGCGATGCCGTCGTGCGCCGTCCCCGCGAACTTCTGCGCCTGCGCGCGGGTCAGCGCCGCGTCCGTCGCCACCACCGCCAGTGTCGTGTTCATCGGCGGCGGCGCGAGCCTGGCCCGGGCCTCCGCGAGGCGGCGCCGCGCCGCCTCGTGCACGGCAGGATCGGGGTGGGCGGGGCGTCCCACCGACGTACGGGTGCCGGAGGAGAAGTAGGCACCGTACGGAACGCCCGTCTCCGGATCGATCGCCGCGCCCACCGCGTTCACGACCACCAGCGCGCCGACCGTGATCCCCGACTCCAGGACGGTGCTCGCCGTCCCCACCCCGCCCTTGAGCCCGCCGACCACCGCCCCCGTGCCCGCGCCCACCGCGCCCGTCACCACGGGCTCGTGCGCCGCCGTCGCGGCCGCCGCCTCCACCGCGGCGCGGCCCGTCGAGGCGTCCGGCCTGGCACCGAAGTCACCGCCCCGGCCCAGGTCGAAGACGCAGGCGGCCGGCACGACCGGCACCACGTGCGCCGGATCCGGCCCGACCCGCACCCCGCGCCGCTGCTCCTCCAGCCAGGCCATCACCCCGCCGGCCGCGTCGAGCCCGTACGCGCTGCCGCCGGTCAGGACCACGGCGTCGATCCGCTCCACCAGGTTGCGCGGGTCGAGCGCGTCCGTCTCCCGCGTGCCGGGTCCCCCGCCCCGTACGTCCACGGCGGCCGTCATCCCGCCCTCAGGCGCGAGGACCACCGTCGTACCGGACAGCGCCCCGGCGCCCGGTACGCGCGCGTGGCCGACCCGCAGGCCGGCCACGTCCGTCAGTGCGTCGAGAGAGGCTTTCAGCTCCGTCATGTCACCTGCGTAGCACGGATGTCAGCGCTTGGGACCCAGGTACGTGCCGCCCGAGGCGTCGATCACGGTGCCGGTGATCCAGCGGCCCTCCGACGAGGCCAGGAACGCCACCGGGTCCGCGATGTCCTCCGGCTGCCCGACCCACGGCAGCGCCTGCCCGCCGATCAGCATCTCCTCCAGCTGCGGCATCGCGGCGAGCGCGGCCGTGAGCGCGGCGGTCTGCGTCGGGCCCGGAGCGACCGTGTTGACGGTGATCCGGCGGGCGCCGACGACGTTCGCGAGGGTGCGGGTGAAGGTCTCCATCGCGCCCTTCGACATGGCGTAGGCCAGCTCGTCGGCGAGGGCGATCCGAGTGACACCGGAACCGATGTTGACGATGCTGCCGCCGTCCCGCAGCAGCGGCAGCAACTGCTGCACCAGGAAGAACGGGGCCCGGACGTTGACCGCGAACAGGCGGTCGAACCGGTCGACCGTCTCCTCCTGCAGGCGCCCGCCGGACGAGGTGACGGCCGCGTTGTTGACGAGCACGTCGAGGCCGGCCCGCTCGGCGTCCGGGGTGTGGGCGTCGAGCCCGGCCCGCACGCCCTCGACGAGCGCGAGCACCCCTTCGTACGACCCGAGGTCGGCCCCGACCGAGAACGCGCGGCCGCCCTTCGCGGCGATCAGGTCCACGGTCTCCTGCGCGGCGGCCGCGTCGGACCCGTAGTGCACGGCGACGAGCAGCCCGTCCTGCGCGAGGCGGAGGGCGATGGCCCGCCCGATGCCACGGGAGGCGCCGGTGACGAGGGCGGTGCGGGTGTGGGAGGTGGTGGCGTTCTGCATGGTGACGGCTCTCCCTTGAGGGTTCCTTGAAGGGGCGTGGTGTCGGGCGTTCGCCGCGACAGGGAGAGAGTCGCCGGGACCGCTGACGGGACGCGCACGGGACGCTGACGCCCGCTGACGGCCGGCTGGCGCCCGCTTACGGCCGCTGATGGCCGCTGACAGGAGCCTGCGGCGGGCGTCAGCGGAGCTCCGGCAGCCCCGCCCGCCGGGCCACCTCCGCCGCCTGGGCCCGGTCGGCCGCAGCCGCCCCGGCCTCGCCCGCCGCCTCGTGGACGGCGGCCCGCCGGCACAGCAGGTCCACGATGTCCTCGGCGACCCCCAGCGACTCGAAGAGCGCCAGGGCCTCGGCGAACAGCGGCAGCGGGTCCGGGGACAGCGCGCCGAGTCCTTCGAGCGCGGTGGCCGTGCCCCAGCGCTCGCCGAGAGCCCGGAAGCCCGCCAGGGCCTCGGTCAGCGCGGCCCGTGCCGCCTGCCGGTCGCCCTGTTCGAGCGCCAGATGCCCCTGGCCCGCGAACCCGAGCGCCCGCGTCCAGGCATCGTCCGGCAGCGGAAGGCGGACCTCGGCCCCGCTCTCCGGCCCGGCCGCCGTGGCCCAGAGGAAGGCGGTGAAGGGCTGACGGAGGGGTTCCGTACGGGAGGTGAGCAGGGCGCGGGCACGGGCGAGGCGCTCCGGGTTGGGGCACTTCGGTTTGGGGCGCTCCGGGTCGGGGCACTTCGGTTTGGGGCGCTCCGGGTCGGGGCCCTCCGCTCCGGCACCGGCCGCGAGGACGCACAGCACGTACTCCTCGTCGTACCCGGCCGTCTCGGAGTTGAGGCCGGCGTGCTCGGCCGCGTCGAGGATTTCCGCCGCGAGGCCCGCGACCTGGCCGCGCAGGCCGCGCAGCCACCAGTACGGGGTGAGCGCGGCCACCAGGCGGAGCGCGTCCGCCGGGGCGTGCGCCGTCGCGCGGCGCAGCGCGACACGGAGGTTGGGGTCCTCGGCGTCGAGGCGGGCGAGCCAGTCGAGCTGGGCGGGGCCGCGCAGGTGGGGGTCGGCGGCGCGGGCGAGGGCCAGGTAGTGGGCGGTGTGAGCGGCGGGCGCGGGGTCATCGGCGGGGAGCCGCCCTGCGGCGTAGGCCCGTACGGTCTCCAGCATCCGGTAGCGGACCGCGCCGGTGTCGAAGTCGCCCGCCTCCACCAGCGACTTCTCGGCGAGCGAGGCCAGGACGTCCTCCGCGTCCGCCTGCTCCACCCCGCACACCCGGGCCACGGCCTCGGCCGTGGCGCCGCCCCGGAACACCGAGAAGCGCGCCGCCAGTTCCCGTTCCTCCGCGTTCAGGAGCTCCCAGCTCCACTCGACGACGGCGGCCAGCGTCCGGTGCCGCTCGGGCGCGGTCCGGTCACCCCGCGAGAGCAACCGGAAGCGACCCCCGGGCCCTTCGTCGATCCGCTTGTCGGGCCGCTCGCCGACATGCCGGCCGATTCGCCCGCCGGGCTGTTCGTCGGAGTGCGGGCCGATTCGCCCATCGGGCGCGGGCTGCTCGTCGGAGGGCCGGCCGATTCGCCCGCCGGGCCCTTCGTCGGCATGCCGGCCGAGGTGTTCGCCGAGCCGGTCGGCGATCTGGTCGACGGTGAGGCTGCGCAGACGGGCCGCTGCCAGCTCCAGGGCCAGCGGGAGGCCGTCCAGGGCCGCGCAGATCTCCGGCACCCGCGCGTGCCCGGCGAAACCGGGCCGGGCCGCCGCCCCGCGCCGTACGAAGAGCTCCTCCGCCGCGTCCGGCGCGAGCGCGCCGAGCGGCAGCAGCGACTCGCCCGTGATGCCGAGCGCCTCCCGGCTGGTGGCGAGGACGCGCAGTCCGGGGCAGCCGGCCAGCAACTCCCGTATCAGCCCGGCGGCCTCCACCACCACGTGCTCGCAGTTGTCGATGACGAGCAGCGGCGACCGGTCCGCGAGCGCGCGCACGAGCCCGTGCGGGCTGGCGTCCCGTACCCCAACGGCGCGCGCGAACGCCCCCACCACCTCGCCGGATCCGACAGCCGCCAGATCCACGAACACGGCCTCGTCGTCTCCTTGGACGTTTCCGTTTCCGTCGCCGTTGACGGCTTCGAGGGCGAGCCGGGTCTTGCCGGCGCCGCCGGGGCCGACCACGGTCGACAGGCGCGCGGCGCTCAAGAGGGCGCGCAACTGATCCCGTTCGCGCTCCCGGCCGACGAGGTCGGTGAGCGGGGCGGGCAGCCGGGAGGGCGGCAGGGCTGCTGGTACCGGACGGCCCGCCCCTGACCCCTCGCCCCGCAGCACGGCCAGATGCGCCGCCGTCAGCTCCTCCGCCGGATCCGCGCCCAGCTCCTCGGCGAGCGCCCCGCGCACCTCCTCGTACACGGCAAGCGCCTCCGCCTGCCGTCCCGCGCTCGCGAGCGCCCGCATCTGCAGCGCGCGCAGCCGCTCGCGCAGCGGATGCGCCGCCACGGCCTGCGCCAGCTCCCGTACGAGCGGGGCGGGGTCTCCGCCCGCGGCGAGCAGCGCGGCGGCCCACTCCTCCAGGGCGTCGAGCCGCAGCGCGTCGAGCCGGGTCGCCTGCCCTTCGGCGTACGGAGCCTCCCGTACGTCCGCGAGCGCGGCCCCCTGCCACAGCGCGAGCGCCTCGCGCAGCAGCCCCTCCGCCCGTACGGGATCCCCGGCCGCGCCGGCCCGGGCGCCCTCCCGGGCCAGCCGCTCGAACCGGAGGGCGTCCACGTCGTCGGCGTCGGCCCCGGTCAGGCGGTAACCGGCGGGGGAGTGCTCCACCCCGACGCCGTCCGGGAGCGTCCGGCGCAGGCGCGAGACCTGCGACTGGAGGGCGTTGGCGGCGCCGGCCGGGGGCTCGTCGCCGTACAGCCCGTCGAGGAGGCGTTCGGCGGTGACCGTCCGGCCCGCGTCGAGCAGGAGCAGTGCGAGCAGGGCCCGGGCGCGGGGGCCGCCGGCGGCGGGGACTCCGGACACGGTGAGCGGGCCGAGAAGCCGGAAGATCATGCGACGCATTGTGGCTCAGAGATCTGACGGTCGGGTCGGACGGTCGGTCCGGCGGTCGGTCGGACGGCCGGTCCGGGGGGCGGTCGAACAGCCGGTCCGGCGGTCGGTCGGTCCGGGGGTCGGTCGGACGGCCGGTCCGGCGGTACGTCCAAGGGTGGGTCGGGGGGTCGGTCCGGCGGCCTGTCCGGCGGTACGTCCAACCGTGGCTGGGGCGGTCGGCCCGACGGTCAGGAGGTGGAGCGGGCGGCCGGGTTGGTGGCCGGGTTGGTGGCTGTGAGGGTCACTCCGACGGCCACGGTCGCGGCGGCGACGAGACCGGCGGCCAGTACCGCCCAGTGCCCGGCGAACGAGCACATCAGAATGGCGAGGGACGAGACCGGAAGCACGAGCTGCTGGGCGATGCCGACCTTGAAGTAGCGGGCGTGCAGGAACCACACGCAGAGCAGGAAGACCGCCGTCGGGATGGTCACGGCGGAGGACGCGGCCAGGGTGGAGATGTGCGCCTTGCCTACGGCCTGCTCGACCGCGATCTCGATGCCGGCGCCGATCGCGGCGGCGGAGGTGAAGATCAGGTAGTGGCCGTAACCCCACAGGAAGCCCTCCCGGTTCGAGGCGAGCCGGTCGTGGGCGGGCACGACGAAGTAGATCCACCAGGCGGCGAAGACGATCAACAGGCCGCCGGCGGCGATCGGCAGTACCTCGGTCAGGGCGTCGTTCTCCGTCACGCCCGACTTCACGGCGACGGTCGCCGCCGCGATCGTCTCGCCGAGCACGATGATCGTGAACAGGCCGTACCGCTCGGCGATGTGGTGCGGGTGCCACGAGGTGGTCACGTCCTTCTCCGCGTACATCGGCACGGCCATCTCCGCGATCGCCATCACCAGGAACACCCACGGCCGCGCGTCCTCCGGTGCGAGGAGGAGCGCCGTCCAGCCGATCTGGCAGGCGAGGACCCCGGTGGCGTAACGGCGGCACATCGCCCGCTCGGCGGCGTCGGTGGCGTGGTGCGCGGCACGCAGCCACTGCGAGGAGAGCGCGAGCCGCATGACGACGTAGCCGATGTAGACGATCAGGAAGTCGTGGTCCTCGAACGCCCGCGAGACCCCGGCGGCCAGGACAAGCACGCCCGCGATCTGGACGAGCGTGACCACGCGGTAGAGCACGTCGTCGTTGTCGTACGCCGAGGCGAACCAGGTGAAGTTCATCCAGGCCCACCAGATCGCCCAGAACACCATCGCGTAGTTCAGGATTCCGGACCCGGCATGCCCCTCCGCGACGGCATGCACGAGCTCGGCCCCGGCCTGCGCGACGGCCACGACGAAACAGAGGTCGAAGAACAGCTCGAGCGGCGTGGAGGCCCGGTGCGCCTCGTCGCGTGCGCGGGCGGTGAGGGGAAGAAAGGGTTGCGTCATGCCCCCAGAACAGCAGACGCGGGGGCGACAGAGCGGGAGGCCACGGCGCTCCGCCTTCCGTGCGGAGACTCACTCGCCCCTGCGGCAAAACGGGCGTAAGGGCGTAGATCAACTTATGGCGACCGCGTGATCGAGCCACAGCAGCCCCCCGCCGAGCCTCCGCCCACACCGGCCGAGCCCCCGGCCCGAAGGACCGCTGACCATCGGCGGCCTCCCGACCATCGGCGGGCCTCTCGACCACCGGAGGCCTCCTGGCCACCGAAGGGTCCCGGGATGCGGAGCGGCCGCTGACCCCGGAGGCTCCTGGGGCGCCGCCAGGCCGTTGATCGCGATCCCGCAGATCAGCCGGGTGCGGGGCAGTGATCCCGGCGTACCCTGAGTACATGAGCACCGCCCCCGCCCACGGACCGCGAACAGCGAAGCGGACCGGCTCCGTACCCGAATCGCAACCCAGGCCGGCACTGATCTTCGACGATCCGCTGGACCAGCAGTCCGCGGACGACACGGACCGCGGGTGGGGCGAGCGGCCTCCGGCCGGCGGCGACAGCGCCGCCGACCTCGCGCGCTTCCTCGACGAGAAGCCGCCGCACCACCTCTGACGCCGACGCGAGCCGTCGGTCAGGAGGTGGAGTGCGCCCCGGCGCCGCCACTGGCCTGGGAGCCCACGCCCGTGTTGTTCAGGGACGGACCGCGCTGGGCGACCAGGTGGTCGCGGATCTCCTTGAGCACCTCCAGCTCGCTGACCTCCAGGGTTTCCTGGACGCCTTCCTTCGCCTTCTCCTGCGCGGCGCGCTTGGCGAGGATCTTCGCCATGGGCAGGACCATCAGGAAGTAGACGACCGCCGCCGTGATCAGGAAGCTGAGAACGGCGCTGAGGACCAGACCCCACTGGATCTGGATGCCCTGCATCTCGCCGTTGACCACCTTGCACGGGGACTTGAGGCAGGACGCGTAGCCCTCCAGGTCCTTCGTGCCGAAGGCACCCACGATCGGGTTGATGATGCCCTTGACCACCGAGTTCACGATGTTGGTGAACGCGGCACCGATGACGACGGCCACCGCCAGATCGATCACGTTGCCGCGCATCAGAAAGGCTTTGAAGCCTCCCAGCAAGCTTTCCTTCTTCTCGGCCACGAGGGTGCCTTTCGTCGCGTGTGCTGCTGTGTGCGGAGCCATTACGCCGTGATCGGCGCAGAGGCGTCCAATCCGTACACACGGGACGGTTACTTGACAGGCCGTCAGTGCGAATCAGCACAGCGTCACCGCCAGTTGGGACGTGATGCCCGCCCCGGCGAGCGCCGTCGCCGTCGGTCGAGGCACGGACAGGACGATCAACGCCCCGCCGTCCGCACGGGGCTCACCCGGCTGCGGCACCTCGGCCACTCGGGCGCCCGAGGCCACCACGCGGGCCTCGCCGCCGGCGCCCATCGGCGCGTTGGGCGCGGCGATCACGTCCACCCGGTCGCCGGGCCTGAGCAGCCGGACGGTCGCCGCGTCGGCGATCCGCACCGGGGCGGACACCAGCGGCACGCCGGCCGGCCGGTGCGACGCGTGCGCGGGAGGCGGAGGGGGCTGCGGGGTCAGGTCCTCGGCGCCGGCCGCTCCGGTCGCCGCGAGCGCGGCGGCCGTCATCGCGAGGACCGCGGCGGGCGCCCGCCGCTTGCGGCGCAAGGCCCGGCTCAGCCGTAGCCGCGCGCCGCGCACGCGCAGCGGGTCGAACTGCGGCACCCCGCACGGCGCGGGCACCGAGGTGCGGGTGTGGGGGAAGCAGGAGTCTGTGGTCATCGCGCAACCGCCTGTCGTGACGTGCGGTTCGCCGGACCGTCCGGCGAACCGCGCTCACCGTCCCGCAGCCGGGGCGATCGTGCTCGGGCCTGTGGACAACTGGGCAGTTGTGGACAACTTCCTCACTCCGTCGAGCGATTGCCGCGGCGGGGCGGGCCGGGGACGCTGGAGTCAGTCCGGTTCCCGCAGGCGGCCGACCCCCCGGCCCGCGGGATCAGGCAGTCCGAGCGGGTGCGTCCCGCGTACGAAACGCCGAATGCCCCGCCGCGCGAGGCGGCAGGGCATCGGGTGGATCTACGGGCCTGCGGGTCCTGTGGAGAGGAGGTCAGGCCGCCGGGGTGTTCGACGAGGCCGCTGGCTTCGAGTCCGAGGAGGACGACGAAGACGTCGACGTGGCCGACGAGGAGGTGGACGACGAGGTCGTGGAGGACTTCGACGACGCGGGCGAGCTGCTGGACGACGAGCCGCGGCTGTCGTTCCGGTAGAAGCCGGAACCCTTGAACACGATGCCAACCGCGGAGAACACCTTCTTCAGGCGTCCCTTGCAGTTCGGGCACTCGGTCAGGGCGTCATCCGTGAACTTCTGCACCGCCTCGAGGCCCTCGCCGCACTCGGTGCACTGGTACTGGTAGGTCGGCACTTGTCTTCCTCCTGGCACTCACACTCATCGAGTGCTAACGACGATCCATAGTGACGTATTCCGTCGGTTCAGTCCACCGACACCGGAACTCGGTGACCGATACCACGTGCGGCGACCCGGCTCGTCGCCCGGGGGTGGAGGCGCGAGCGGAGCGCGAGCAGGGTGACGAGGGCGAGCAGCGTGCCCGCCAGCGGCACCAGGAAGCCGGTGCTCGCCCCGTGGGCGTCGGCGAGCCGGCCGGCGACCGTGACGGCGGCGGCCTGGCCCAGCGCCACGGCGCCGGTCAGCCAGGTGAACGCCTCGGTGCGGGCGGTGGCCGGGACCAGGGTCTCGACGATGGTGTAGCCGGTGATCAGGGCCGGGGCGATGCACAGACCCACGACCAGGCCGAGGGCGCCGAGCAGCAGGACGGAGTGTGCGGACCAGAGAAGGGAGGCTGCGACGGTGAGACCGGTGTAGCCGAGGATCAGGCGGCGGCGCGGGCCGATCTTCCAGGCGATGGCGCCCATCGCGATGCCGGCGAGCATGTTGCCGGCGGCGAAGACGCCGTACAGCAGGCCGTTGACGCCCGGGTTGCCGATCTCCTCGGAGAAGGCGGTCAGGGAGACCTGCATGCCGCCGAAGACCGAGCCGATGCCGAGGAAGGCGATGACGAGGACGCGGACGCCGGGCACGGACAGGGCCGAGCGGCGCGGTTCGTCGGAGTGGCCGGCCGCGGCGGTCAGGCCGTGGGCGGGCTGGGTGCGGCGCTGGGCGGCGAAGAACAGGCCGCCGACCAGGGTGAGGGCGGCCTCGGCGATCAGACCGGCGGCCGGGTGGATGCCGGTGCACAGGGCGGTGGCCAGGACCGGGCCCACGACGAAGGTGAACTCGTCCGTCACCGACTCGAAGGCGGCGGCGGTGGGCATCAGGGGCGTGCCGTCCAGCTTCGCCGCCCACCGGGCGCGGACCATCGGGCCGACCTGCGGCACGGAGGCGCCGGAGGGGATGGCCGCGAGGAACAGGGCCCACAGCGGGGCGCCGGCCAGGGCCAGCGCGACCAGAAGGGAGACGGAGACGGTGTGCACGAGCACGCCGGGGACGAGGACGGCCCGCTGGCCGAAGCGGTCGGCGAGCTTGCCGCTCTGCGGGGCGAAGAGCGCCATCGAGACGCCGGTCGCGGCGGCGACGGCGCCGGCGGTGCCGTAGGAGCCGGAGGTGTGCTGCACGAGCAGGACGATGCCGATGGTCAGCATCGCGAACGGCTGTCGGGCGGCGAAGCCCGGGAGCAGGAAGGAGAGAGCGCCGGGGGTGCGCATGAGCTGTCCGTAGCCGGGACGCTTCTCGGTGACGACCGTGGACGCCACGGTCCTGGCCTTTCTGCCGCCTGGTAGCGATCCCGGGCACGGTGGTGCGGGCTCGCCGAGAGCTGTCCTCTTGCGCGGAACTGCGGTAGATACCGGGACCCACTGCGGGGGGTGCCTCGGCCGCCATACGGTCGCGCCAGCTCTGCGTCAGGCAGAGTTGGTTCGATCAGGTGTGCCTTCATGGTACAGGGAAGGGCGTCTTCCCGCCTGGGAAAACGCCCTGGGACCCGAATTAATGCCTGGGATTAACCGGATGTTCGCCGGAACGGGCCTCGATGGGGGCCACGGCGGTGTTCCGGGGCGGCCACGGCGGTGGCGCCGCCGGTGCCGAGCCAGCCGGCGAGCTTGCCGCCCTGGTCGACCGCCCGCAGCCGGCGTTCGGCGGCGTCGCGGACCGGGTCGGTGGCGACGACGAGGAGCTCGTCGCCGCGCCGCAGCACGGTGGCGGGGCCGGGGACGAAGCTCTTCTCGTCCCGGACGACCAGGGTGACGGCGGCGCCGGCGGGCAGCCGGAGCTCGGCGACCTCGACGCCGTGCATCCTGGAGTCGTCCGGGATCGCCACGGAGAGCAGGTGGCCGCGCAGCCGCTCCAGCGGGGCGGACTCGACGCCCAGGTCGGCGGCCTCGGCCCGGTCGCCGAGGCGGAGGGCCTTGGCGAGCCAGGGCAGGGTCGGGCCCTGGACCAGGGTGTAGACGACGACGAGCACGAAGACGATGTTGAAGATCCGCTCGCTGCCGGCGATCCCGGACACCATCGGGATGGTGGCGAGGATGATCGGCACCGCGCCGCGCAGGCCGGCCCAGGACATCAGGGCCTGCTCCTGCCAGGGGATGCGGAAGGGAAGGAGGCTGACGAGGACCGAGGTGGGGCGCGCGACCATGGTGAGGACGAGGCCGATGACTATCGCCGGCCAGAAGTCGTGGACGAGCTCGTGGGGGGTGACGAGCAGGCCGAGCAGGACGAACATGCCGATCTGCGCGATCCAGCCGAGGCCCTCGGCGAAGCCCCGGTTGGCGGGGGCGTGCGGCAGCTTGGCGTTGCCGAGCACCATCGCGGCCAGGTAGACGGCGAGGAAGCCGGAGCCGTGGCCGATGGCGCCGGAGGCGTAGGCGACGACGGCGATGGCCATGACGGCGATCGGGTAGAGGCCGGAGGCCGGCAGGGCGATGTGGCGCAGTGCGAGGGCGCCGAGGAAGCCGACGGCGAGGCCGACGGCGGCGCCTATCGCGAGTTCGAGGACGATCTGACCGACGATGACGTACCAGGCGGCGTCGATCTCCCCGACGGTCGAGAAGGCGACGACGAGGATGACGACGGGGGCGTCGTTGAAGCCGGACTCGGCTTCCAGGACGCCGGTCACGCGGGAGGGCAGCGGGATCTTGCGCAGTACGGAGAAGACGGCGGCGGCGTCGGTGGAGGAGACGACGGCGCCGATGATGAGGGCCTGCTGCCACTCCAGGCCGACGAGGTAGTGCGCGCCCGCGGCCGTGATGCCCACGCTCACCGCGACGCCGACGGTCGACAGCACGACGGCTGACGGCAGCGCGGGTTTGATCTCCTTCCACTTGGTGCCCAGGCCACCCTCGGCCAGGATCACCACCAGGGCGGCATAGCCGATCACCTGGGTCAGTTCGGCGTTGTCGAAGGCGACGTTGCCGATGCCGTCCTGCCCCATGGCGATCCCGATCCCGAGGTAGAGCAGCAGGCTGGGAAGCCCGCTGCGGGACGAGATACGCACCGCCGCGACAGCGATGAGCAGCACGAGCGAGCTGATGAGCAGGAGTTCGTTGAGCTGGTGGACAGTCAGTGGCCGTTCCTTCCCCTCGCGCGCCGCACGCGCAGCCGGACCGCGTCACCGGATCGTTCCTCCGGTGCAGGTACTTCGTTACCTTACCTAATCTTTAACGCTTTCTTGACGCCGTCCTGATGGTCGGACGTACATCAGTACGGATAAGTACGGTCTTCTTCCTGACTCCGCGTCCGGGCCGTTCGGACGCTGCGCCTAAGGTTGCTCCCGTACTCCAGGACCACCCTGCCCCTCGAAGGACAGCGATGCCCTCCAACACGACCGCGCCCCCCACCAAGAAGAAGGGGCGGCGCGCCCGCCTGATCGTCCTCGTCCTGGTCCTCGCCCTGGTCGGCGGCATCGGGTACGGCGGATACTGGGGCGTCGACACCGTCCGGGGCTCGTTCCCGCAGACCACGGGGACGCTCAAGCTCGACAAGCTCTCCGGCCCGGTCGAGGTCAAGCGCGACGCGTACGGCGTCCCGCAGATCTACGCCGACAACGAGGCCGACCTGTTCCGCGCCCAGGGCTACGTCCAGGCGCAGGACCGGTTCTACGAGATGGACGTCCGGCGTCACCTGACGGCCGGCCGTCTCTCCGAGATGTTCGGCAAGAGCCAGGTCGACACCGACGCGTTCCTGCGCACCCTCGGTTGGCGCCGGGTCGCGCAGGAGGAGTACGACAAGGTCCTGTCGCCGGAGACCAAGAAGAACCTCCAGGCGTATGCCGAGGGCGTCAACGCCTATCTCAAGGACCGGGACCCGTCCGACATCTCCGTCGAGTACGCGGCCCTCACCCTCGCCAACGACTACTCGATCGAGCCGTGGACGCCCGTCGACTCGGTCGCCTGGCTCAAGGCCATGGCCTGGGACCTGCGCGGCAACATGCAGGAGGAGATCGACCGCTCCCTGATGGCCAGCCGGCTGAAGCCGAGCGAGATCGCGGAGCTCTACCCGGACTACCCGTACGCGCTGCACCAGCCGATTGTCGGCAAGGGCGCCGTCGACAAGATCACCGGGAAGTTCGACCCCAAGGCCGAGCCTCGGGACACCACCGGCACCGGCGACGGCACCGCGACGCAGGGCATCCAGTCCCAGCTCTCGGCGCTCTCCGACAGTCTCGACGAGATCCCGGCGCTGCTCGGCCCCAGCGGCAGCGGCATCGGCTCGAACTCCTGGGTCGTCTCCGGCGACTACACGACCTCCGGCAAGCCGCTGCTCGCGAACGACCCGCACCTCGCGCCGATGCTGCCGTCCCTCTGGTACCAGATGGGCCTGCACTGCCGCACCGTCTCGGCCACCTGCGGCTACGACGTCGCCGGCTACACCTTCTCCGGCATGCCCGGCGTGGTCATCGGCCACAACAACGACATCGCCTGGGGCTTCACCAACCTCGGCGCCGACGTCACCGACCTCTACCTGGAGAAGGTCGGCACCGACGGCTACGTCGTGGACGGCAAGACCAAGCCGTTCACGACCCGCGACGAGGTCATCAAGGTCGCCGGCGGCGGCAGCCGCACCATCACCATCCGCTCCACCGAGCACGGCCCGCTGGTCTCCGACCGCTCCACCGAGCTGGAGAAGGTCGGCCGCTCCGCCCCCGTCGGCAACGCCGCCCCCGACCGCGGCACCGGCTACGGCGTCTCGCTGCGCTGGACCGCGCTCCAGCCCGGCAAGTCGATGGACGCCGTCTTCGAGCTCAACCGCGCCAAGGACTTCAAGAGCTTCCGGGCCGCCGCCAAGGACTTCGAGGTTCCCTCGCAGAACCTGATCTACGCCGACACCGAGGGCAACATCGGCTACCAGGCCCCCGGCAAGATCCCGGTCCGCTCCGACGCCAAGGGCTACGACGGCACCATGCCCGCGCCCGGCTGGGACTCCAAGTACGACTGGAAGGGCTACATCCCCTTCGCCGAGCTGCCCTACGAGTACAACCCCAAGCGCGGCTACATCGTCACCGCCAACCAGGCCGTGATCGACGAGAAGAAGTACCCCCACCTGCTCACCCGGGACTGGGGCTACGGCTCGCGCAGCCAGCGGATCAACGACCTCATCGAGTCGAAGACCAAGGACGGCGGCAAGATCTCGCCGGACGACATGCAGACCCTGCAGATGGACAACCGCAGCGAGATCGCGACCCTGCTCAACCCGCTGCTGCTGAAGGTCGACATCGCCGACCCGCAGGTCCGCGAGGCCCAGAAGCTCCTCGAGGGCTGGGACTACAAGCAGGAGCCGGACTCGGCGGCGGCCGCGTACTTCAACGCGGTCTGGCGCAACGTCCTCAAGCTCGCCTTCGGCAACAAGCTGCCCAAGGAGCTGCGCGTCAAGGGCGAGTGCATCAACGTGCGCGTCTCCGACACCACCGGCCCGGTCGACGAGCAGAACAAGCTGGTCACCGAGTGCGGCCAGCGCGACCCCGACAGCGCGCAGCCGGACGGCGGCGACCGCTGGTACGAGGTGGTCCGCCCGCTGCTGAAGCAGGAGAAGAGCCACTGGTGGAAGACGCCGGGCGACCGGCTCAACGCCCCCACCGAGACCCGTGACCAGCTGCTCGCGCAGGCCATGAAGGACGCCCGCTGGGAGCTGACCGCCAAGCTCGGCAAGGACATCTCCACCTGGAGCTGGGGCCGTCTGCACCAGCTGAACCTCAACAACCAGACCCTCGGCACCGCCGGCCCCGACGTCGTCCGGTCGCTGCTCAACCGCGGCCCCTGGAACGTCGGCGGCGGCGAGGCCGCGGTCAACGCGACCGGCTGGAACGCGGCCGGCGGCTACGAGGTCACCTGGGTGCCGTCGATGCGGATGGTCGTCAACGTCGGCGACTGGGACAAGTCCCGCTGGATCAACCTCAGCGGCGCCTCCGGCCACGCCTTCAACAGCCACTACACCGACCAGACGGACAAGTGGGTGAAGGGCGAGCTGCTCGACTGGGTGTACGGGCAGGCGGCGGTCGAGGCCGCCACCAAGGACACCCTCAAGCTGGAGCCGTAAGGCACCAGGGCGACACCAGCAGGGCGACACCAGCCGGCGAACCGGAGGAGCTACGACGCGAAGCGCCGGACCTCCTCCGGGGTCACCACCGCGTGCACGGGGTGGTCGTGCGGTTCCTCCGGGACCCGCGCGACCACCTCGTTCGCGTACAGGAGCACGACGAGCGCCGGATCCGCCGCCGCCCGTACGAGCCGGGCGAGAACCCGGTCGTACGAGCCGCCGCCCCGGCCGAGCCGCATGCCGCGCGCGTCGACGGCGAGGCCCGGCAGCAGCACCGCGTCCGCGTCGCGGACGGCGTCCGGCCCGAGTCGCTCGCCGACCGGTTCGAGCAGCCCGCGGCCCGCCTTCGCGAGACGCTCGGCCCCCTCGTAGACGGCCCAGTCGAGGTCGTTGTCGGGCAGCAGCACGGGCAGCAGCACCCGTACGCCCCGCGCGCGCAGCGCGTCGAGCAGCGCGCGCGTGCCGGGCTCGCGCCCCACGGAGACGTACGCGGCGACCGTGCCGGCGTCGGCCAGCTCGGGCAGTTCGAGGGCGTGAGAGGCCAGCGCCTCGGCGGCGGCCGCGACATCCTCGGGGCCCAGCGCGGCGCGGGCGGTGAGCAGGGCGCGGCGCAAGAGCGCCTTCTCGGTCGGTTCCGCCTGGATCGGGTCCACTCCCACGACTCCCAACATTCCTCTCATACCGAACGGCTAGGGTGCTCGCCATGACGCAGACGCCGCCCCTCACCAAGGCTGTCATCCCGGCAGCGGGCCTCGGCACCCGGTTCCTGCCGGCCACCAAGGCGACGCCGAAGGAGATGCTGCCGGTCGTCGACAAGCCGGCCATCCAGTACGTCGTGGAGGAGGCGGTCTCGGCAGGGCTTTCCGACGTCCTGATGGTCACCGGCCGTAACAAGCGTCCGCTCGAGGACCACTTCGACCGCAACTACGAGCTGGAGGAGGCGCTGCTCCGCAAGGGCGACGACGAACGCCTCGCCCGGGTCCGGGAGTCCAGCGACCTGGCCACCATGCACTACGTGCGCCAGGGCGACCCGCGCGGCCTCGGCCACGCCGTGCTGTGCGCCGCCCCGCACGTCGGCGACGAGCCCTTCGCGGTCCTGCTCGGCGACGACCTGATCGACCCGCGCGACCCGCTCCTCGCGCGCATGGTCGAGGTGCGCGAGCGGTTCGGCGGCAGCGTCATCGCCCTCATGGAGGTCGAGCCGACGCAGATCCACCTCTACGGCTGTGCGGCGGTCGCCGCCACCGGCGAGGCGGACGTGGTGAAGGTGACGGGCCTGGTGGAGAAGCCGGAGCCGGCCGAGGCGCCCAGCAGTCTGGCCGTCATCGGCCGTTACGTCCTGGACCCGGCCGTGTTCGCGATACTGCGGGAGACCGAGCCGGGCCGCGGAGGCGAGATCCAGCTGACCGACGCGCTGCAGAAGATGGCGGTCGACGCGGAGGTCGGCGGCCCGGTGCACGGCGTCGTCTTCAAGGGCCGTCGCTACGACACCGGCGACCGCGGGGACTATCTGCGTGCCATTGTCAGACTGGCGTGCGAACGTGAAGACCTGGGGCCGGATTTCCGGACCTGGCTCCGCAGTTACGTCAGCGAGGAGATGTAGGACCTTGAGCAGCAGCGGAACGGCACCGTCGACCCACGGCCACTCCGGCGAGGGGCCCGCCGACCCCTGCGCCGGCCCGGCCCGGGGCCTGTGGTCGGTCGACGAGCATCTCGACGACATCCTGGCGGCGGTCTCCCCGCTCGAACCCATCGAGCTGCAGCTGCCCGACGCCCAGGGCTGCGTCCTCGTCGAGGACGTCACGGTGCCGGTCGCGCTGCCGCCCTTCGACAACAGCTCCATGGACGGGTACGCGGTGCGGGTCGCCGACGTGGCGGGGGCGAGTGAGGAGTTCCCCGCCGTCCTCACCGTGATCGGCGACGTCGCCGCGGGTGCCGGCGGGCTGCCCGAGGTCGGGCCCGGCCAGGCCGCCCGGATCATGACCGGCGCCCCGCTGCCGCCCGGCGCCGAGGCCGTCGTCCCCGTCGAGTGGACCGACGGCGGTACGGGCGGGGGCGCGGCCGGCACCATGCGCCCGGCGAGCGCCGCCCCCGAGGGCGCCGAGGGCGAGGTCCGGGTGTACCGGTCCGCCGAGGCCCGGGCCCATGTCCGGGCCCGCGGCAGCGACGTGCGGGCCGGGGAGCTGGCGCTCGCGGCGGGCACGGTCCTCGGGCCGCCGCAGCTCGGCCTGCTCGCGGCGATCGGCCGCGGCTCGGTGCGGGTGCGTCCCCGCCCGCGCGTGGTCGTGATCTCCACCGGAAGCGAACTGACCCAGCCCGGCGAGCCGTTGGCCGAGGGGCAGATCTACGACTCCAACAGCTTCGCGCTCGCCGCCGCCGCGCGCGATGCCGGAGCCATCGCCTACCGGGTCGGCGCGGTCGCCGACGACGCCGAGTCGCTGCGCGCCGCCATCGAGGACCAGCTGATCCGCGCGGACCTCGTCGTCACCACCGGCGGGGTCAGCGTGGGGGCGTACGACGTGGTGAAGGAGGCGCTGACGGCGGACGGCGAGGTCGACTTCCGCAAGCTGGCCATGCAGCCGGGCAAGCCGCAGGGCTTCGGCATGATCGGCCCGGAGCACACCCCGCTGCTCGCCCTGCCGGGCAACCCGGTCTCCTCGTACGTGTCCTTCGAGCTGTTCGTGCGGCCCGCGATCCGCGCCCTGATGGGCCTCGCCGACCGGCCGGACACCCAGCGGCCCCGGGTGCGCGCGGCCGTCAAGGCGGACCGGGTGCTGACCTCGCCGGCCGGGCGGCGCCAGTTCCTGCGCGGGACGTACGACGCCGCGTCCGGCAGCGTCACCCCCGTGGGCGGGGCCGGTTCCCATCTGATCGCGGCGCTCGCGCACGCGGACGCGCTGCTCGTCGTACCGGAGGAGGTGACCGAGGTGGCGCCCGGCACGGAGCTGGAAGTGGTCCTCCTCGGCTGAGGGGCGCATGGTGGGGGTACGGTGTCGTCCCACAGAGCGACCGGGAGTGTCACCGCCATGAGCACGCAGCAAGGACTCACCCACATCGACGAGGCGGGGGCGGCCCGCATGGTCGACGTCTCCGCCAAGGACGTCACGGCGCGCACCGCGCGCGCCAGCGGGCGTGTCCTGGTGTCGCCGCGCGTGATCGAGCTGCTGCGCGGCGAGGGCGTCCCGAAGGGTGACGCGCTCGCCACCGCCCGGATCGCCGGGATCATGGGCGCGAAGAGGACCCCAGACCTGATCCCGCTCTGCCACCCGCTGGCCGTCTCGGGCGTGAAGCTGGACCTGACCGTCGCGGACGACGCCGTGGAGATCCTCGCCACCGTGAAGACCACGGACCGCACGGGCGTGGAGATGGAGGCCCTGACCGCGGTGTCGGTGGCGGCCCTGACCGTCGTCGACATGGTGAAGGCGGTCGACAAGGGCGCGGTCATCTCCGACGTGCGGGTGGAGGAGAAGACCGGCGGCAAGTCCGGCCACTGGACCAGGGGCGAGTCGTGACCCGGGCGGGCCGGGTGACCGGGGTCCACGAGCACGAGCACGAGGCTCATGAGGCCCACGAGGCACCTGCCGAGGCGTCCGCGCGCCAGGCGGCGAAGGGCTCGTACACCGCCCTGGTCGTCACCGCCTCCAACCGCGCCGCCGCCGGTGTCTACGAGGACAAGGGCGGTCCGTTGATCGCCGACGGACTGCGCCGGATGGGCTTCGCCGTGGAGGGCCCCCAGGTCGTGCCCGACGGCGCGCCCGTCGAGGCGGCCCTGCGCGCCGGCGTCGCGGCCGGCTACGACGCGATCGTCACGACCGGCGGTACGGGCATCTCGCCCACCGACGAGACCCCCGAGGTCACCCGGCGCGTCCTCGACCGCGAGATCCCGGGCATCCCGGAGGCGATCCGCGCGTACGGCCGGCAGAAGGTGCCCACGGCGGCGCTCTCCCGCGGCCTGGCCGGGGTCGCGGGCACCACGCTGATCGTGAACCTGCCCGGTTCGACCGGTGGCGTACGGGACGGGCTCGCCGTCCTGGAGCCGCTGCTCGTCCACGCGGTGGACCAGATCCGCGGCGGCGACCACCCGAGACCGGCGGCGGAAACGGGCCCGGAGTCATGATCCCGTCCTGGCCCGTGGTCCTGGTGGACGGCGATGTGCTGCTCCGCCCGATAAAGATGCGCGACCAGCGGGCCTGGCGCGAGGTGAACCGGCGCAACCGCGACTGGCTGCGCCCCTGGGAGGCGACGGTCCCGCCGGCCGGTCCGGGCGGACCGGTGGCGCAGCGCCCGACGTACCGTCAGATGGTGCGCCATCTGCGGGCGGAGGCGAACGCGGGCCGGATGATGCCGTTCGTCATCGAGTACCAGGGGCAGCTGGTCGGGCAGTTGACGGTCGCCGGGATCACCTGGGGCTCCATGTGCTCGGGACATGTGGGCTATTGGGTGGACAGCGCGGTGGCCGGGCGCGGCGTCATGCCGACGGCGGTCGCGCTCGCCGTCGACCACTGCTTCCGCACGGTGGGGCTGCACCGGATGGAGGTCTGCATTCGCCCGGAGAACGGCCCCTCGCGGCGGGTCGTGGAGAAATTGGGATTCCGGGAGGAGGGGCTGAGGCCCCGTTATCTGCACATCGACGGCGCGTGGCGGGACCATCTGGTGTTCGCGCTGACGGCGGAGGAGGTGCCGGAGGGGCTGCTGCGCCGCTGGCACACGACGCAGGCGACCCGTCGGCAGCAGCACCATTGAATCCAATAAGTGTTCGAATTCAATCGGCAGTTGACCGCCGAACGGCATCAATCGATCTGAAGAATCACAAAAAATTTCAGTGATATCAGCCAGATCGTGCGACACACCGGGCCAATTGGCCGATGCCCTCACCCGAACCCCTCTACCGTGTGAGACGTGAGCAGCAGCGGCCTCATCTACGCAGTCATCGTCGGGGCCTGGGCCGCCTACTTGGTGCCGATGTGGCTCCGCAGGCAGGACGAGCTGAACGAGGCCCGTCCGACGGAACGCTTCAGCACCGCCATCCGGCTGCTGTCCGGACGGGCGGGCATGGAGCGCCGTTACGCCAAGGAGCTGAGGGACCGGGAGCGGGCGGCGGACGGCGTGGTGCCCGACGTGGACCCGGACGCGGAGACAGAGCATCTGAGCTCGGTCGACGTCCGGGGCTTCTGCGCGCCCGCGGCCAGGACGGAAGCCCGCCTGGAGTTCCCCGACGCGAGCCCCTCGGACCGGGGCAAGGCCCCGGCCCCCGTCCCGGGCAAGTCCCAGGCCCCGTCCCAGGCCCCTTCGGCGCAGGTCCAGGTCCAGGCCCAGGCCCAGGCGGCCCCGGCCCAGGGCCCCAAGCCCGTCCGGCGCGCCAAGCCGAACGCCTCGGCCGAGCGCGCCCGAAGAAGCAAGGTCCTCGCCCGGCGCCGGCGCACCACGGTGATGCTCTTCCTCGCCTTCACCCTCGGTGCGGTCGTCGCGGCCGTCGGCGGCCTCGCCTTCCTCTGGGCGCCGGCGATCCCGGCCCTGCTCCTGAGCGCGTACATCGTCTACCTGCGCGCCCAGGAGCGGCGGCGCTTCGTCTACGTGATGGACCGCCGCAGCGCCGAGGCCGCCGCGGCCCGGCTGCGCGAGAGCCGCCGCCCCGCCCCGACGCCCGAACCGGCGCCCGCCCCGGCCGCCGCGCCCGCGCCCGAGCAGACCGTCTCCCCGCAGGAGGCGGACCGCCGCGCGCTGGTCGAGCAGACGGACCACGCGGAGTGGGTGGACCAGCAGCGCGATCGCGGCCCGGCCCGCGGCGACAGCTGGGACCCGGTCCCGGTCCCGCTGCCGACGTATGTCACGGCGCCGGTCGCCCCGCGCGCCTCGGGCGGCGTCGACATCACGGACCCGGAGACCTGGAGCGCGGCCCGCTCCTCCACGGCCGCCGACCCGACCCCGCCCCCGGCTCCGCGCCAGCGCACCACCCCGCAGCGCCCGCGCCGCGACCACGGCCGCACCCCGCTCTTCGACCAGTACGCGGACGACGACCGCCCCCGCGCGGCCAACGAATGACCGGCCGGCCGGGGGCCCGTGACAGCCCCCGGCTGACCAGGGCGGGAGCGGATTTCCGACTCGGCCACTCGGGATGCTAATGTTTCACCCGTTGCAAGGGCCTGTGGCGCAGTCCGGTAGCGCACCTCGTTCGCATCGAGGGGGTCAGGGGTTCGAATCCCCTCAGGTCCACAACAACGACGAAGGTCCCGTCCGATCGCAAGATCGGACGGGACCTTCGTCGTTTTCCGCGGCCTCGTCTCCCGCGCCGGGGCTCCCGCTCAGCGCGTTTCCGGCTCAGCGGGATTCAGGGTCGGCGGGTTTCCGGGTCGGCGGGATTCCGGCTCAGAGCGCCTTCGCGAAGCAGCGGCTGTTCGGGTAGTCGCGGTAGTAGCCGAACTTCGCGCACGGCTCGTAGCCGCTCGACGTGTAGAGGGCGATGGCCTCCGGCTGCGCCGTTCCCGTCTCCAGGACCATGCGGGTGCGGCCGGCGGTGCGGGCGTCGGCTTCCAGGAGGGCGAGGATGCGGCGGGCCAGGCCGAGGCCGCGGGCCTCGGGGACCACGTACATGCGCTTCAGTTCGGCGTCGCCGTCCGCGTAGCCCTCGTCGTTGGCGTCCTGGGTGCGCCAGCCGCCGGTGGCGACGGGGCGGCCCTGGGGGTCGTACGCGAGCAGGTAGAGGCCCTGCGGCGGGGCGAACATCGCCGGGGCGAGCGGGGTGAGGTCGCCCTCGCCCTCGCCGTCGTCGTCCGCGTACCGCTCGGCGTACTCCAGCTGGACGGCGTCGTTGAGCTTGACCGCGTCGGGGTGGTCGAAGGGCGTCGGGCGTATGTTCATGCGTTCCACTGTACGTCTATGCGGGGCTGGCGACGGGGTGCCGGCCGTGGTGTCGGTATTCTCCCGGGATGCTCACCATCACCAGCGTGAATGTCAATGGTCTCCGAGCCGCCGCCAAGAAGGGCTTCGTCGAGTGGCTGGCCGCGACCTCCGCCGATGTGGTCTGCCTCCAGGAGGTGCGGGCCGAGGAGGCGCAGCTGCCGGCCGAGGTGCGGGCGCCCGAGGGCTGGTTCACCGCCCACGCGCCCGCCGCCGCCAAGGGCCGCGCCGGTGTCTCGCTCTACATGCGACGCGAGCCGGACGCCGTGCGCGTCGGCTTCGGCTCGGCCGAGTTCGACGGCAGCGGCCGCTACATCGAGGCCGACCTGCCCGGCGTCACCGTCGCCAGCCTCTACCTGCCCTCCGGCGAGGTGGGCACCGAGCGGCAGGACGAGAAGATCCGCTTCATGGACGAGTTCCTGCCCTATCTGAAGGGGCTCAAGGAGCGCGCCGCCGCCGACGGTCGCGAGGTCGTCGTCTGCGGCGACTGGAACATCGCCCACCGCGAGGCCGACCTCAAGAACTGGAAGGCCAACCAGAAGAACGCCGGCTTCCTCCCCGAGGAGCGGGCGTGGCTGGGCCGTGTCCTCGACGAGACCGACGCCGGCTACGTGGACGTCGTCCGCGTCCTCCACCCCGAGCAGGAGGGCCCGTACTCCTGGTGGTCCTACCGTGGCCGGGCCTTCGACAACGACAGCGGCTGGCGCATCGATTACCAGGTCGCCACGCCCGGACTCGCCGCGAAGGCGGTCAAGGCGTACGTCGAGCGGGCCGCGACGCACGCCGAGCGGTGGAGCGATCACGCGCCCGTGACCGCGGTGTACGGCATGTGATGCCGTTTCCCCTACGAGGGCTCGCGCAGTCGCCGGTCGAGGGCCAGCGACAGCTCCGCCTCCACCACGCTCTTGGCGAGCGGGCGCAGCCGCTGCGCGTCGCCGGCGGCGGTGTACTTGCCGAGGATCTCGGTGAACAGCTCCGCCAGCGCCTCCGCGTGCTCGCGCACCCGGCCGCCCGCCTCCAGGACGGCGGCCAGTGGCACGCCCTCGCGGACCAGTGCGGCGGAGACGTCGAGGAGCCGGCGGCTGATGTGGACGATGTCCTCGCCGTCGGTGGCGAGGTAGCCGAGGTCGAGGGCGGCGGTGAAGTTCTCCGGGGTGACCTCGCCGGCGAAGTGGTCGGCGAGCTCCTCCGGGGTGAGGCGGACGGGCTCCTCCTCGGTCGGCGGGCCGAGTTCGAGGACCTCGCGGACGTTGCGGCCGGACTCGAAGGCGGCGGTGAGGTCGGCGATGCCGTTGAGGGTGTGGCCGCGTTCGAGCAGTCCGGCGATGGTGCGCAGGCGGGCCAGGTGGCGGTCGTCGTACCAGGCGATCCGGCCCTCGCGGCGGGGCGGCGGGATCAGTCCGCGCTCGCGGTAGAAGCGAAGGGTGCGTACGGTGATGCCGGCCGCGGCGGCCAGGTCGGCCATGCGGTACTCGCGCGGGGCCTGGGCGTCTCCGTCGGAGGCGCCGGGGGTGTCGGGGCCTCCGGGGGCGTCGGCCAGTGCTGCGTCCTGGCCCCGCTCCGGCTTCGGCTCCTGACCCGGCTGCCCGTCCGGCTCCGGCCCCGAGCCCCGTACCGCTGCTTCTCCTGATCGTTTCGCCACGCCCGCCAGCCTATGTTGTACCGCCGGTAACTTTCCCTCGCCGTACCCCTACCGCTCAGTATGCCGCTGCTCTACAGTCCCGATTGTGCCAGTGATTGCTGGCGGAATCTTGGCCGGGCGCACGGGAGGCGGCATGGCGAAGCACGAGCACGTACGGGTGGCGGTGATCGGATCGGGATTCGGCGGCCTCGGCGCCGCCGTCCGGCTGCGCCGGGAGGGGATCACCGACTTCGTCGTCCTGGAGCGGGCCGACTCCGTGGGCGGCACCTGGCGCGACAACAGCTACCCCGGCTGCGCCTGTGACGTCCCCTCCCACCTCTACTCCTTCTCCTTCGCGCCCAACCCCGACTGGCCGCGCACCTTCTCCGGGCAGCGCCACATCCGCGCGTACCTGGAGCATGTCACCGACACCTTCGGGATCCGGCCGCACCTGCGCCTGAACCACGAGGTCATGAGGATGACCTGGGACGAGGACGAGCTGCGCTGGGACATCGAGACCAGCCGCGGCAGCTTCTCCGCCGACGTCGTCGTCTCCGCCACCGGCCCGCTCTCGGACCCGAAGATCCCCGACATCCCGGGGCTCGCCGACTTCACCGGCAAGGTCTTCCACTCCGCCCAGTGGGACCACGACTACGACCTCACCGGCAAGCGGGTGGCCATGGTCGGCACCGGCGCCTCCGCCATCCAGATCGTCCCGTCCATCCAGCCGAAGGTCGGGAAGCTCACCCTCTTCCAGCGCACGCCCCCGTGGGTCATGCCCCGCGTGGACCGGGCCATCAGCGGTCCCGAGCGCTGGCTGCACCGGCAGCTGCCGTTCACCGCGACCGCCCGCCGCGGCATCCTCTGGGGGATCCGCGAGCTGCAGGTCAGCGCCTTCACCAAGCGGCCCGACGAGCTGGGCCTGGTCGAGCGGCTCGCCAAGGCCAACATAGCCCGCTCCATCAAGGACCCGGCGCTGCGGGCCAGGCTGACCCCCTCGTACCGCCTCGGCTGCAAGCGGATCCTGCTCTCCAACGCGTACTACCCGGCGCTCGCCCAGCCCAACGTCGACGTCGTCGCCTCCGGCCTGAAGGAGGTCCGCGGGAACGTCGTGGTCGGTGCCGACGGCACGGAGACCGAGGTCGACGCGATCATCTTCGGCACCGGCTTCCACGTCACCGACATGCCGATCGCCCCGCGCGTCATCGGCGCCGAGGGCCACTCGCTCGCCGACCGGTGGAAGAACGGCATGGAGGCGCTGCGCGGCGCCACCGCCGCCGGCTTCCCCAACTGGATGACGATCATCGGCCCCAACACCGGCCTCGGGAACTCCTCGATGATCCTCATGATCGAGTCCCAGCTGAACTACATGGCCGACTACCTCCGCCAGCTCGACGTCCTGGGAGGCCGGGCCGCCCTCGCCGTACGCCCCTCCGCCGTCAACGCCTGGAACCGCAAGGTGCAGAAGCGGATGGAGACGACGGTGTGGAAGGCGGGCGGCTGCGACAGCTGGTACCTCGACGCCAACGGCCGCAACACCACGCTGTGGCCGGGCACGACGTACGAGTTCCGGCGCGAGACGCGGACCGTCGACCTGTCCGAGTACGAGGTGCTGCGCGCGCCCGCGAAGCCGTCGACGAGCCGTCGTTCCGCCGCCGCCCGCAAGAAGGAGGCCGTCCAGTGAGCGCGCTGACGGCGACCTCCGCCGACGGATCCCGCATCCACGTCGAGGTGCACGGCCGGGCCGGTGCCCCCGCCGTCGTCCTCGCCCACGGCTGGACCTGCTCCACCCGTTTCTGGGACGCGCAGATACGGGACCTGGCGGCCGACCACCGGGTCATCGCCTACGACCAGCGCGGCCACGGCGGCTCCCCGGCCGCCGACACCCTGGGGCGGACCGGCGGCAGGGGCTACTCCACCGAGGCGCTCGCCGACGACCTGGAGGCCGTGCTCGCGGCCACCCTCGGCCCCGGCGAGCGGGCCGTCCTGGCCGGTCACTCGATGGGCGGCATGACGCTGATGGCCGCCGCCCGGCGCCCGCTCTTCCGGCAGCACGCCGCCGCCGCGCTGCTCTGCTCGACCGGGCCGGCCCTGCTGACCGAGGAGGCGCTCGTCGTGCCGCTCGGGCCCGGCCGGCTGCGGACCCGGCTCACCCGCTCCGTACTCGGCTCGAAGGCGCCGCTCGGGCCGGTCACGCCGATATCGAAGAAGGTGCTGAAGTACGCGACGATGGGACCGGGTTCGGCGCCCGAGCGGGTCGACGCCTGTGCCCGGATCGTGCACGCCTGCCCGCGCGGAGCCCGGCACGGCTGGTCGCAGGTTCTCGCCGGGCTCGATCTGGCGGCGGAGGTGCGGGAGCTGCGGCTGCCCGTGGCCGTCGTCGTCGGCACAGCCGACCGGCTCACCCCGCCCGTGCACTCCCGCCGCATGGTCGCCGACCTGCCGCACTGCACGGGCCTGACCGAACTGGCCGGCATGGGCCACATGACGCCGGTGGAGGCCCCCGAGGCCGTCACCGCGCAGATCCGCGAACTGACGCTCACCTACCTGGGTGTGACGGAGCAGACCGTGAAGGAGGCAGGGGCATGAGCAGGGTGAGTCTGGAAGGACAGGTGGCGGTCGTCACCGGAGGAGCCCGCGGTGTCGGTGAACTCCTCGCCCGCAAGCTCTCCGCGCGCGGTGCGAAGATCGCGCTGGTCGGCCTGGAGCCCGAGCTCCTGAAGGAGGTCGCCGGGCGGCTGCACACCGAGGCCGACTGGTGGCACGCCGACGTCACGGACCACGTGGCGATGGCGCGGGTGGCCGAGGAGGTGAAGGAGCGGTTCGGCAAGGTCGACATCGTCGTCGCCAACGCCGGTGTCGCGGCGGGCGGTCCGTTCGTCGACTCCGACCCGGCCGCCTGGCGGCGGGTCATCGAGGTGAACCTGATCGGCGGCGCCGTGACGGCCCGGGCCTTCCTGCCCGTCCTCATGGAGTCCCGCGGCTACTTCCTGCAGATCGCCTCGCTGGCCGCGATGACGCCGGCGCCGATGATGACGGCGTACTGCGCCTCCAAGTCCGGCGTCGAGGCCTTCGCGCACAGCCTGCGCGCCGAGGTCGCCTACAAGGGCGTCAGGGTCGGCGTCGGCTACCTCTCCTGGACCGACACCGACATGGTGCGCGGCGCCGACCAGGACGACGTCATGCGCGAGCTGCGCTCCCGGCTGCCCTGGCCGTCCAACCGCACCTACCCGCTCGGCCCCGCCGTCGACAGGATCGTCGCGGGCATCGAGCGCCGGTCGGCCCACGTGTACGCGCAGTGGTGGCTGCGCGGGATGCAGTCCACCCGCGGCTATCTGCCGGGCGTCATCGCCGCCGTCGGACAGCGCGAGATGAAGCGCTTCGAGCCGCGGCTCGCCTCGGTGTCGAAGGGGCTCGTGGGCGCGGGCGGGGCGGCTGACGAACAGGCGCGCAACCAGCCCGTATAACTGTCCGTATGTGATCGAAATGCACGCGTTGTCCTGCCGTGTCAGTCTGGTCGAGGCCCAAGGGGCGGATTCCCGCCCCGTTCCCCTCTCACCCCTCTAGGAGTGAATCTTCATGGGCATCAAGGACGAGATGCAGGACAAGGCGCGACAGGCCAAGGGCAAGGCGCAGCAGACGCGACAGGCGCAGCCGGCGCGGCAGCCGCAGCAGTCGAACCAGCCGCACCAGCCGCACCAGGGCATGGGTGGCGCGAAGGACCGGGCGTCCGAGCGTGCCTCGCAGGCCAAGAGCCGTGCGCAGCAGCAGGCCAGGGGCCGTATGAGCGAGGCCGACGAGCGCCTCGACACGGACTACGACGCCTGACGCCGTCCTGTGAGGAAGGCGCACCCGGGACGCCGGGTGCGCCTTCGCGCGTTGTGGACGACTTCGCGGACAGCCGCCGGCGGCCCGCACCACCTGTGGATAACTTCCTGCACGGAACCGCGGAGTTACGTACCGTGATCCCCATGTCCGAGACTGAGGCAACCGACGTAACGACGTTCGTACTTGAGCGACTGCGACCCGACCACGCGCCCGCCCTGCTCGCCTTCGAGCGGGAGAACCGGGCCTTCTTCGCCGCGTCCGTGCCGGACCGCGGCGACGCGTTCTTCGACGAGTTCGAGGAGCGGCTCCGGGACCTGCTGGCGGAGCAGGCGACCGGCACGATCCTCTTCCATGTGCTGGTGGCGGGCGATGGGGAGATAGTGGGGCGCTTCAACCTGGTCGACGTCGCCGACGGAAGCGCCGAACTCGGCTACCGGGTCGCCGAGAAGGCGACCGGGCGGGGCGTGGCGACCAGGGCGATACGGGAGCTGTGCGCACGGGCCCGCGAGGAGTACGGGCTGCGCCGGCTCACCGCCGCCACGACCCTCGACAACGCGGCCTCCCGGGCGGTGCTCGCCCGGGTCGGCTTCGGTGCGGTCGGCGGGGTCGTGCTCGGCGGGTGGGACGGCGACGGGAAGCCGGGCACGGCCTACGAGCTGGACCTGGGCGGGAGCTTGGGCCGCGAGCGGTCCGGCACGGCCTCGTAGCCGGGCGGGCTCGCGGGCGGGTTCTCGTCCAGCAGGGCGATGGCGATGTGCACGGCGTCGTCCAGCTGGGCGTGCCGGCCCTCGGCCCAGTCGAGCGGGGTGCGCAGGATCGCGAGGTCCGGTGCCACGCCGTGGTTCTCGACGGACCAGCCGTACTCGGGGAACCAGGCCGCGTTCATCGGGACGGTGATCTGGGTGCCGTCGCCGAGCCGGTGCCGGCCCGTCATGCCGACGACGCCGCCCCAGGTGCGCTGGCCGACCACCGGGCCGAGCCGCAGCAGTTTGAAGGCGGCGGTGATCATGTCGCCGTCGGAGGAGGTGGCCTCGTCGGCGAGGGCGACGATCGGGCCGCGCGGTGCGTTGGAGGTGTACGAGACGGGCTGGGCGTTGCGGGTGAGGTCCCAGCCCAGGATCTTGCGGGTGAGTTTCTCTATCACCAGCTCGCTGATGTGGCCGCCGGCGTTGCCGCGGACGTCCACGATGAGGGCCGGCCGGGAGACCTCCATCCGCAGGTCGCGGTTGAACTGGGCCCAGCCGGAGCCGCCCATGTCGGGGATGTGGAGGTAGCCGCAGCGCCCGCCGCTGACCTCGCGGACCACCGCGCGCCGCTTGGCCACCCAGTCCTGGTAGCGCAGCGGGCGTTCGTCGACGAGCGGGACGACGGCGACCCGGCGGGGGCGGCCCTCGCCCTCGGCGGAGGTGAAGGTGAGTTCGACGGTGGTGCCGCCGGTGCCGGAGAGGAGGGGATAAGGGCCGGTCACGGGGTCGACGGGGCGGCCGTCGACATGGGTGAGGACGGCGCCCTCGCGGATGCCGGTGCCCGCGAGCGGCGAGCGGGCCTTGGAGTCGGAGGAGTCGCCGGGCAGGATCCGCTTGACCACCCAAGCGCCCTCGCGGCACACCAGGTTGGCGCCGAGCAGGCCCTGCGGGCGCTGGTAGTGCGGCGGGCCCTCGTTGCGCCGGGCCGGGCTGACGTAGGCGTGGGAGGTGCCCAGCTCGCCGAGGACCTCGCGCACCAGGTCGGCGAACTCGTCGGGGGAGGCGACCCGTTCGACGAGCGGCCGGTACTGGTCGAGCACCGCCGGCCAGTCGACGCCGCCCATGTCCGGCTCCCAGAAGTAGGCGCGGACGATCCGGCCGGCCTCGTCGAAGGCCTGCCGCCACTCGGCCGCCGGCTCCACCTCGTGCACGATCCGCCGCAGGTCGAGGTAGACGGTGGAGTCGCCGTCGCCGGGTTCGTTCGCGGGGACGGCCCGCAGGTCGCCCTCGTCGTTCACGACGAGCCGGCTGCCGTCGCCGCTGACCGCGAACGAGTCGAGGTGGCCGACGAGTTCGGTCTTGCGGGCCCTGGCGATGCTGTAGTGCTCCAGGGTGGGGCGGGGGGAGGGGTCGGACGGGTTGGCGAAGGTCTCACCGAGGGCGCCGGAGATCGGCCAGCGCAGCCACACCAGGCCGCCGCCGGCGACCGGCTCGAGCGCGGAGTACTTGGAGGCGGTCACGGGGAAGGGCGTGACCCGGTCGGGCAGGCCCTCGATCTCGACGGTGACGGTGCCGTCCCCGGTGCCCGCCTCCTCGTCGGCGGGGTCCATGCCGCCGGCGGCGGGCCGTCCGTCGGGAAGCAGCGCGAAGGGAGAGGGGGTGGCCGAGGAGAGCGGCACGAGATAGGGGCGGCAGCCCAGCGGGAAGGACAGGTCGCCGGTGTGCACGTCGTACACCGGGTCGAAGCCCCGCCAGGAGAGGAAGGCGAGATAGCGGCCGTCGCGGGTGAAGACCGGGTTCTCGTCCTCGAAGCGCCCGTTGGTGACGTCCACGATGACCCGGGCGCCCGGTCCGGCGATGCGGGCCATCTTGATGGAGCGCAGCGAGCGGCCGATGCCGGGGTGGGACCAGGTCAGCCAGCAGCCGTCGGGGGAGAAGGCGAGGTCGCGGACGGGGCCGTTGACCGAGCGGATCAGCTCCGTCACCACGGTTCCCTCCTCCGTCACCACGGTTCCCTCCTCCGTCACCACGCGGCCTTCGAAGCCCTCGGCCTCGGCGTCCTCGGCCTCCGAGGCACCGGTTCCGGTGGTGCCGGTCTTCGAGGTGTCGGTTCCGGTGGTGCCGGTCTCCGAGGTGCCGGTCTCCGAGGTGCCGGTCTCCGAGGTGCCGGTTCCGGAGGTCTCGCCGGGCTGCGCGCCGGGTTCCTCCTCGGCCTCTACCACGGCCTCCACGCCCTCCTCCTCGGTGGTGTCGATGAGGAGCAGCCGGCCGTCGTTGGAGGCGATGGCGAGCCGTTCGCCGTCGGGGTCGGAGACCATCTCCTCGACCCGGCCGAGTTCGCCGGAGGCGAGGCGGCGCGGTGGGCGGTCGCCGCTGGCCCGGGGCAGGTAGGCGATCTCGATGGCGTCCTCGCCCTCGGCATCGGTGACATAGGCGACCTGGCCGCCGCTGCCCAGCATCTCGGGCAGCCTGACCCGGACGCCGGGGGTGTCGGCGATGGTGCGGGCGGGGCCGTCGCGGTGGGTGAGCCAGTAGAGGCTGCCGCGCACGATGACGGCGGAGGCGCGGCCGGTCTCGTCGACGGACAGGGCGTCGACGTGGTGGGCGGCCGGCACCTGGTAGGGGCGGCGGCCGGTGCGGGGGCCGCCGAGCCGGACATCGAGGCGGCGGGGTCGGGAGCCGGCGGTCAGTTCGTCGACGATCCACAGTTCGCCGGCGCACTGGTAGACCACCCGGCGCCCGTCGCTGGAGGCGTTGCGGGCGTAGAAGTCGTCGTGGTCGGTGTGGCGGCGCAGATCGGTGCCGTCGGGGAGGCAGGAGTAGAGGTTGCCGATGCCCTCGTGGTCGGAGAGGAACGCGATCCGCATCGCGCCCGCGTCGCCGCCCTCGCCGGCCGGCGCGGCGACGAACATGGGCGCGGAGAGATGGCCGCCGATGGCGGGCAGGAGCTGCTCGCCGTGCAGCCACAGCCGGCCCATGGCGCCGCCCCGGTAACGCTTCCACGAGGCCGGCTCGTGCGGCGGGGTGCCGGTGAGGAGCAGGGTGCGGCGCTGCCCGTCCAGATCGGCGACGGCGATGTCGGAGACCGGGCCCCACGGCATCCGGCGGCCGGGGGAGCCGTCGGTGGAGACGGTGTACGCCCAGGAGAAATACGAGAAGGGCTGGCCGTGCGAGGAGACGGCGAGGATCTCCGTGTTGCCGTCCTCGTCCGGCGGTGACCAGCCGCAGACCCGGGTGTCGGTGGAGCCCCAGTAGGTCAGCCGCCGGGAGGGGCCGCCGTCGACCGGCGCGAGATGGATCTCCGGGTCGAGGCTGCGCCAGCTCGTATAGGCGATGTGGCGCCCGTCCGGCGAGAAGCGCGGGTGGCCGACACGGGTCCGGTCGGCGGTGATCCGCCACGCGCGGCCGGGCAGATGGCCCCCGGGCACGAGGGGGGAGACCCAGAGGTCGTCCTCGGCCGCGAAGCACAGCAGGTTGCCGTGGAGGTGCGGGAAGCGGAGATACGCGAGGTCGTCCGTCACCTCCTCATGCTTTCCGCGGAAAGGGGCCGCGGCAACTCGTACGTGTGTCCAGGCCGTGTGGGCGAGGACACGTACGAAACGGTTTCGTTTCGCATGGCGGGTGGGTATCGTCTTGGTGTACGAAACCGTTTCGTTCGCTCACGTCGACCGGAGGCCCGACATGGCACGCAGCAGGCTCACCCCCGAGCGGGAGGCCGAGCTGTACGAAGCCGTGCTCGAGCTGCTGCGCGAGGTCGGCTACGACGCCCTCACCATGGACGCCGTCGCCGCCCGCACCCGGTCCAGCAAGGCCACCCTCTACCGCCAGTGGGGGAGCAAGCCCGAGCTCGTCGCCAGGGCCCTGCGCCACAACAAGCCGGTCTCGCTCGCCGAGATCGACACGGGCAGCCTGCGCGGCGACTTCCGGGCGATGCTGGAGCGGACCGACGACTGCCAGATGGAGCGGGACTCCGCGCTGATGCGGGGCCTGGCCCATGCCGTCCACAACAACCCCGAACTGCTCCAGGCGCTGCGCGAGCTGCTCATCGAACCCGAGATGACCGGCCTCGACGACGTCCTGAACCGAGCCGTCCGGAGGGGCGAGATCGACGCCGCGAACCCGGCGCTCAAGCTCGTCCCCCACATGCTGATCGGGGCGTTCATCGCCCGCCCGCTGATCGAGGACCAGCCGGTGGACCACGCCTTCCTCAGCGCCTACATCGACGCCGTCGTGCTCCCCTCACTCGGCGCCTGACCCCCACTCGGCCTCCTCCGCACCACCCGAACCACCCCCAGCACCCTCACCCGCATCACCTGACGTCGCACCGCTCACGCCGTCGGGCCGGCTCCCCATGCCCTGTCCCACTCGAAACCGGGAGTACGCCCCCGTGGCCACGTTCCTCTACAAGCTCGGCCGCTCCGCCTTCCGGCGCCGGCGGCTCGTCGCCCTGATCTGGGTGGCGCTCCTCGCCCTCGCCGGCGTCGGCGCCGCCACCGCGTCCACCGCGACCTCCAGCTCCTTCTCGATCCCCGGCACCGAGGCCCAGCGCGCCTTCGACCTGCTCGAACAGCGCTTCCCCGGTTCCAACGCCAACGGCGCCACCGCCCGCGTGGTCTTCCAGGCCCCGGCCGGCCAGACCATGAAGGACCCGGCCAACAAGGCCAAGGTCGAGAAGACCGTCGCCGCGCTCAAGTCCGGCTCGGACCAGATCGCACGGGTCACCGACCCGTACACGGCCCAGGCGATCTCCCGCGACGGCCGGGTCGCCTACGTCTCGGTCGCGTACAAGGTCAACGCCATGGAGCTGACCGACGCGACGCGTGACGCGCTCAAGGACACCGGTGCCAAGGCGCAGGGCCAGGGGCTGACCGTCGAGATCGGCGGCGACGCGCTCCAGAGCATCCCCGAGACCGGCGCGGGCGAGATCGTCGGCGTGGTCATCGCCGGCATCGTGCTCGTCATCACCTTCGGCTCGCTGGTCGCGGCCGGACTGCCGCTGCTGACCGCGATCATCGGCGTCGGCATCGGCGTCTCCACGATCACCGCGCTCGCCAACGTCCTCGACCTCGGCTCCACTACCTCCACCCTGGCGATGATGATCGGCCTCGCGGTCGGCATCGACTACGCCCTCTTCATCGTCTCCCGCTACCGCGCGGAGCTCGCCGAGGGCCGCGAGAAGGAGGAGGCCGCCGGGCGCGCGGCCGGCACCGCGGGCTCCGCGGTGGTGTTCGCCGGTCTGACGGTGGTCATCGCCCTCGTGGGCCTGGCCGTCGTCAACATCCCGATGCTCACGAAGATGGGCTTCGCCGCGGCCGGCACGGTCGTGATCGCCGTACTGATCGCGCTCACCCTCATCCCGGCGCTGCTCGGCTTCGCCGGTGACAGGATCGTCGGCCGCAAGCAGCGCAAGGCCCTGAAGCGGAACACCGAGCCGGAGAAGGCGGACAAGCCGAACGCCGGCACCCGCTGGGCCCGCTTCGTCATCCGCCGTCCGCTGATGGTGCTGCTCGTCGGCGTCCTCGGCCTCGGGGCCGTCGCCGTGCCGGCCGCGTCCCTGGAGATGGGCCTGCCGGACGACGGCGTGAAGCCCACCTCCACCAGCGAGCGCCGCGCCTACGACCTGCTCTCCGAGGGCTTCGGCCCCGGTTTCAACGGCCCGCTGCTCGTGGTCGTCGACGGCCCGAAGGCCGCCGCCGACCAGGCCATGTCGGCCATCAAGGGCCTGGACGGCGTCGCGGCCGTCACCCCGCCGACCCCGAACAAGGCCGGCGACACCGCGATGATCACGGTCGTCCCGAAGGACCGCCCGTCCTCCGCGGCCACCGAGGAGCTGGTGCACGACATCCGCGGCGCGACCGGCGACGACGTCCTGGTCACCGGCCAGACCGCGATGAACATCGACTTCTCGCAGAAGATGAACGACGCCCTGCTGCCCTATCTGGCGCTCGTCGTCGGCCTCGCGTTCCTGCTCCTCATGGTGGTCTTCCGCTCGGTCCTGGTGCCGCTGAAGGCGGCCCTCGGCTTCCTGCTCTCCGTGGTCGCCGCCCTCGGCGCCGTCGTCGCGGTCTTCCAGTGGGGCTGGCTGGGCGGCCTGTTCGGCGTCGAGCAGACCGGCCCGATCATGTCGATGATGCCGATCTTCATGGTGGGCGTCGTCTTCGGCCTGGCGATGGACTACGAGGTCTTCCTGGTCACGCGGATGCGCGAGGCGTACGTGCACGGCGCCCGCCCCGGGCAGGCGATCGTGACCGGCTTCCAGCACGGCGCCCGGGTGGTCACCGCCGCCGCGGTGATCATGATCGCGGTCTTCTCCGGCTTCATCGGCTCCAGCGAGCAGATGGTGAAGATGATCGGCTTCGGCCTCGCCGTCGCCGTCCTCTTCGACGCCTTCGTGGTCCGCATGGCGATCGTGCCGGCTGTGCTCGCGCTGCTCGGCCACAAGGCGTGGTGGCTGCCGAAGTGGCTCGGCCGCGTGCTGCCCAACGTGGACGTGGAGGGCGAGGGCCTGGCGGCCGCCGGTGCGGCCGGCGCGACCGACCCGGCCGGGCCGGCCGAGAAGGAGCTCGTGAAGGCCTGAGCCCCGAGATCTCCGGGGCCGCCGCTTGAGCGGTGGGGGTCCCCCCACGCCCCCAGGGCGTAGGGGGAGAGCCCCGGACCGCGCCGGAACCTGTGGGGACGGGGAGCCGGCGCGACGCGTACGCCGTCAGCGTGCCGACAACGGCGCGCGGGCGGCGTATGTGTGCCGGAGGAAGCGCAGCAGCGCGGTCGTGTCGAACTGCACCACCGCGACCCCGTCCTCCGTGTGGAACTCGACCACCGTCTGCACTCGCCCGCACGGCCACACGCCGACGTCCCCGCGCCGCGCCGGGGCGCGCAGGCCCTTCTCCAGGAGGGCGCGCGGGAAGGACCACTCGACGTTGCCGGGGAAGGCGAAGCGCACGGTCGGGGGCTCGA
Organism: Streptomyces sp. NPDC101160; assembly: GCF_044768205.1. NCBI lineage: Bacteria > Bacillati > Actinomycetota > Actinomycetes > Kitasatosporales > Streptomycetaceae > Streptomyces > Streptomyces sp. NPDC101160. The sequence continues at coordinate 182,496 of NZ_JBIWPJ010000012.1, forward strand.
AGGCGGGGTCGTAGCGCAGGGCGACCGGGACGGGGCGTGAGAGCGGGGCGTCGCTGATGATCCGGCCTCTGGCGTGGTCCACGACTTCGAGGACCTCGATCGCGGCTTGGCTTGCGGCTTCTCTTTCATCGGCGGCGCGGGCCATGGGGCGGCTCCTCACACTCGTACGCGCATATGCGCGTCGTTAGTCCCTAATGTCCCACCTTTCGGGGGCGGGCGCCCGGGGTGGACACCCTGCTCCTGACCCTGGGGCGCTCTTGCAAACCATTCGCAGGAGCGCTCTATCATTCGGGACGTGCATGTACCCGACGGATTCATCAACGCCCCCGTATCGGCCGTCGCCGGTGTCGTCGCCGCCGGCGCCGTCGCCGTCAGCCTGCGCGGGGCCCGGAAAGAGCTTGGGGGCACCTCCCGTGCCGGAGGCCACGGGGGAGAGCGGACCGCGCCGCTGGCCGGACTCGTCGCCGCCTTCATCTTCGCCGTCCAGATGCTCAACTTCCCCGTCGCGGCCGGCACCAGCGGACACCTCCTCGGCGGCGCGCTCGCGGCGATCCTCGTCGGGCCGTACACCGGCGTCCTGTGCGTCGCCGTCGTGCTGCTCATGCAGGGCGTGCTCTTCGCGGACGGCGGCCTGACCGCGCTCGGCGTGAACATCATCGACATGGCCGTCGTCACCGTCGTCGTCGCGTACGGGCTCTTCCGGGGCCTGGTCCTCGTGCTGCCCCGCACCCGCCGCTCGGTGACCGTCGCCTCCTTCCTCGCCGCGCTCGTCTCCGTGCCGGCCGCGGCCCTCGCCTTCACCGCGATCTACGCGATCGGCGGCACCACCGACGTGCCCCTCGGCAAGGTCCTCACCGCGATGGTCGGCGTGCACGTCCTCATCGGCATCGGCGAGGCCGTCATCACCATGCTCACCGTCGGCGCGGTCATCGCCGTCCGCCCCGACCTCGTGCACGGCGCCCGCGGCCTGACCACCCCGCTGAAGCTGCGCGTCAACGGCGAGCTCGTGGACGCCACGCCCGCCGCCGCCCCCGCCCGGTCGCCGAAGAAGCTGTGGATCGGCGGTGTCGTCACCGCCCTCGTCCTCGCCGGCTTCGTCTCCTTCTACGCCTCCGCCAGCCCCGACGGCCTGGAGAAGGTCGCCGCCGACCAGGGCATCGCCGCCCAGGCCAAGCCGCACGCCGCCGCCGACTCCCCGCTCGCCGACTACGGCGTCAAGGACGTCTCGGACGCGCGCCTGTCCGGCGGCCTGGCCGGCGTGATCGGTGTCGGCGCGACCCTCGCCGTCGGCACCGGCGCCTTCTGGGTCGTCCGCCGCCGCCGTACGAACCGCTCCGTGGGGGCCTGACATGGGCGCGGGCCATGCCCACCGGCTCTACCGGCAGGGGCTCTCGCCGGTGCACGCCCTGCCCCCGCACACCAAGCTCGCCGCCGTCCTCGGCTTCGTCGTCGTGGTCGTCGCCACGCCCCGCGAGGCGGTCTGGGCCTTCGTGCTGTACGCCGTGCTGATCGGCGCCGTCGCCGCGCGGGCCCGGGTCCCGGCCGGCTTCCTGCTGAAGCGGCTGCTCGTCGAGATCCCGTTCGTCGCCTTCGCCGTGCTCATGCCCTTCGTGGTGCCCGGCGAGCAGACGGAGGTCCTCGGCGTCTCGCTGAGCGTCCCCGGCCTGTGGGGCGCCTGGAACGTCCTCGCCAAGGGCACCCTCGGCGTCGCCGCCTCTGTCCTGCTCGCCGCCACCACCGAGCTGCGTGCCCTGCTCCTCGGCCTCCAGCGGCTCCGGCTGCCCCCGCTGCTCGTGCAGATCGCCTCCTTCATGATCCGCTACGGCGACGTGATCACCGACGAGATGCGCCGGATGTCCGTCGCGCGCCGCTCGCGCGGCTTCGAGGCGAAGGGCCTGCGGCACTGGGGCGTCCTCGCGAAGTCCGCCGGCGCGCTCTTCATCCGCTCCTACGAGCGCGGGGAACGGGTCCACCTCGCCATGGTGAGCCGCGGTTACACGGGTTCGATCCCGGTCATCGACGAGGTCACCGCCACCGCCGCCCAGTGGCGCCAGGCCGCCGCGCTCCCGCTCACCGCCCTCCTGATCTGCCTCCTCGGATGGACGCTATGACCGTTCCCCCTTCTCTGGACGTGCGCGGCCTCGCGTACGCGTACCCGGACGGCCACCAGGCCCTCTTCGGCGTGGACCTGACCGTCGGGCGCGGCGAGCGGGTCGCCCTGCTCGGCCCCAACGGCGCCGGCAAGACCACCCTGGTCCTGCACCTCAACGGCATCCTGACCGGCGGCGCGGGCGGGGTGACGGTCGCCGGGCTGCCGGTCGCGAAGCAGAACCTGGCCGAGATCCGGCGCCGGGTCGGCATCGTCTTCCAGGACCCCGACGACCAGCTGTTCATGCCGACCGTCCGCGAGGACGTGGCCTTCGGCCCGGCGGCTGCCGGCGTGCGCGGCGCGGAACTCGACGCGGTCGTGCGGCGGGCCCTGGCCCGGGTCGGCATGGAGGAGTTCGCGGACCGGCCGCCGCACCACCTGTCCTTCGGGCAGCGGCGCCGGGTCGCCGTCGCGACCGTCCTCGCCATGGAGCCCGAGATCCTCGTCCTCGACGAGCCGTCCTCCAACCTGGACCCGGCCTCGCGCCGCGAGCTCGCCGACATCCTGCGCTCCCTGGACGTCACCGTCCTCATGGTCACGCACGACCTGCCGTACGCCCTGGAGCTCTGCCCGCGGTCCGTCATCCTCAGCGAGGGCGTGATCGCGGCCGACGGACGGACCGCGGACATCCTGTCGGACGAGGAGCTGATGGCGCGGCACCGCCTGGAGCTGCCGTACGGCTTCGTGCCGAGCTCGGTGGCCTGACGGGCCATACGGGCCGTACGGGCCGCACGGGTCGGACGGGCCTGACGGACCCCGGAATCCCTTCGCGCAGGACCGCGTTGCACCATGGGGGTCGTTCGTACGAAAGGGAGCGTGGGGTCAGGTGGACGTCCGGGGCACGGTGGCGGCGGGTTTCGAACCGGTCAGGGACGCGTTCCTGCGCAACTTCGAGCAGCGGGGGGAGCAGGGCGCGGCGGTCGCGGTCTACCGCGACGGCGTGAAGGTCGTCGACCTGTGGGCGGGCACGCGGGACGCCCCCAGCGCGGAAGGCGCCGGCGAGGCGCCGTGGGCGGTGGACACCGCACAGGTCGTCCGCTCGGCCACGAAGGGCGTCGCCGCGGCGGTGCCGCTCCTTCTCCACCAGCGCGGCCAGCTCGACCTGGACGCGCCGGTCGGCACGTACTGGCCGGAGTTCAAGGCGGCCGGCAAGGACCGGGTGACCGTACGGCAGCTGCTCGCGCACCGCGCCGGAGTGCCGGTGCTCGACCGCCCGCTGACCCTCGCCGAGGCCGTCGACCTGGACACCGCCATGCGCGCGATAGCCGCGCAGGCCCCCGTCTGGGAGCCCGGCACCGCGCACGGCTACCACGCCCACACCTTCAGCTGGCTGCTCTCCGGCCTGGTCCGGCGGGTCACCGGCCGCACGATAGGCCGGTGGGTGGCCGAGGAGATCGCCCGCCCGCTGGGCCTCGACCTGTGGATCGGGCTGCCCGGGGAGGAGGCCCACCGGGTCGGCCGCCTCGGTCCGGTGGAGGAGATCGAGCCGGCCGACAGCCCGATGCTGAAGCTGCGCCCCAAGCCCTCGGTCACCGCCGCCTACCAGGACCCGGGGTCGCTGACCCGGCGCGCCTTCGGCGTGATCGATCCGCGGCCCGACGAGAACGACCCGGTGTACCGGGCCGCGGAGCTCCCCGGCTCGGCCGGTGTCGCCACCGCCCGCGCCCTCGCCCGCTTCTACGCAGCGACGCTCGGCCCGGTCGACGGCGGCCCGCGCCTGTTCGCGCCGGCGACGCTCACCCTGGCCCGCACCGAGGAGTCGGCCGGCCCCGACCGCGTCCTCGTCGTGGGCACCCGCTTCGGCCTCGGGCACATGCTCCACGGCCCGGCCTCGCCGCTCCTCGGCCCAGGCTCCTTCGGCCACCCCGGCCGCGGCGGTTCGCTCGGCTTCGCCGACCCCGACTCCGGCATCGGCTTCGGCTACGTCACCAACGGCATGCGCAAGACGGTCACCGCCGACCCGCGCGCCCAGGCGCTGATCCGGGCGGTGCGGGCGGCGCTGACCGCCGGGGCCTGACCAGCGCCTGAGCGGGCGGGCGTCAGCGGATGTACCACTCCTGGTCGAGGTAGTCCTCGCAGTCGTACTGGAACGGGATCCGTCCCGCCTCGGTGCCCTGCATCGCCAGGCACTTGCCGCTGTTGAGGTTCTTCAGCTTGAAGCGGTCCGGGTCGGAGGTGAGGACCTTCTGCCAGTACTGGTCCGCGTAGCCCAGGCAGTCGTACTGGAACGGGACGGCCCCGTTGTCGGAGCCCTGGACCACGAGGCACTTGCCGCTGTTGGCGTTCTTCAGCCGGAAGACGCCGGGGGTCGGCGCGTCCGTCTCGTCGAAGACCCAGTTCTGGTCCGCGTAGTCCAGGCAGTCCCACCCGAACGGCTTCGTCCCGTTGTCGAACCCCTGGACGACGACGCACTTCCCGCCGTACGCGTTCTTGAGGCGGAACGCCGGCTCCGGCGCCACGTAGTGGGCGGACGCGGATCCGGCCCCGGCGACGAGCGTGCCCGCGGCGAGCGCGGCGGCGGCCAGGGCGGTGCCCACGGTGCGCGACCTGATCATGTGATCTCCCTCGTAGGTGTGCGCGATCGATCTTGTCGATCAGGACGATAGAGGGCGTGGTGCGCACTTCTGGTCGATTTGTCGATAGGTGGGAGGCCTTCCGGTGGGCGCGGAGCCGGCTGCGTGAGGTCCAGGCGCGTGAGGCTCAACTGGTGTACAGCATCAGGCCGATGCCCACCACCATCAAACCCGCCGCCGCCATCCTCGGGCCCCCGAAGCGTTCCTTGAAGAGGACCGTGCCGATGGCCGCGCCGACGATGATCGAGGATTCGCGGAGGGCGGCGACCGGGGCGAGGGCGGCCTTGGTCTGGGCCCAGAGGACGAGGGCGTAGGCGCAGACGGAGAGGGCCGCGCCGAGGAGGCCGCGCAGGGCGTGGGGGCGGAGTTGGGGGAGGAGGGCGCGGCGACGGGTGGCGAGGGCGAAGGCCGGGATGGCGAGGCCCTCCAGGATCATCAGCCAGGCGATGTAGCCGAGCGGGGTGCCGGAAGCGCGGACCCCGACGCCGTCGACGACGGTGTAGGCGGCGATGGCGAGGCCCGTGGCGCCCGCCGCGAGGAGGGCGGGCCAGTCGGGGCGGGCGCCCCTGCCGCGGATGCCCCAGAGGGCGAGGCCGGTGAGGCCCGCGCAGGCGACGGCGACGCCCGTGAGCTGGGCGGGGTCGGGGATCTCGTGGACGAAGACGGCGGCCAGGACGGTCACGGCCAGCGGGGCCGTGCCGCGGGCGATCGGGTACATCTGGCCGAAGTCGCCGAGCGTGAACGACCGCATCAGCAGGGCCATGTAGCCGACGTGCAGCAGGGCCGAGGTCACCAGCCAGGGCCAGGCCCCGGCCGCCGGTATCGGCGCGAAGCAGGCGGCGACGGCGCCGAGGAGGGCGCCGCCGCCGGAGATCAGGGTGAAGGAGACCAGCTGGTCCTTGACGTGGTGGGCGATCGCGTTCCACGAGGCGTGCGTGACGGCCGCGATCAGCACCGCCACGGCCACCAGCGGCGTCACGCCGTGCGCTCGCGCACGTCGACGAGCAGGCCGCCCGCCTGCGTGATCAGCGATTCCGGGTCGAGCGCGAACACACTGTGCGGCGTGCCCGCCGCCGCCCACACCACCTCGTGGTCGAGCAGCCCGCGGTCGGCCAGGACCCGGGTGCGGGTGCGGTGCCCGAAGGGCGGGACGCCGCCGATCGCGTAGCCCGTCGTCTCCCGGACCACCTTCGCGTCGGCGCGCGTCACGGCCGCCGCACCCAGCTCCGCCCGTACCCGCTCCACGTCCACCCGCGACGAGCCGTCCATCAGGACCAGCACCGGCACCCCGTCCGCCGCGAAGACCAGCGACTTCACGATCTCCGACACCGCGCAGCCGATGGCCTCGGCGGCCTGCTGCGCGGTGCGGGTCTCGTCCGGGAAGCGGCGCACCTCGACGTCGAGGCCCAACTCCAGGAGGGCGGCGGCGAACTGCGGATGGGCATCTGCGTGTGACGTCGTCATGGGCCCGCAGGCTAGCGGTACGTGTACGGAGCACGCGACCGGGTTACGGCGCCGCTAGCCCGCGTTCAGGACCTGCGCCACGACCGGGCCCGCCGCCGTACCGCCGTGCCCGCCCTCGGACACGAAGGCCGCCGCCGCGAGGTCGTCCGAGAAGCCCGTGAACCAGGAGTCCGACACGGCCTGGCCGTCGACCTCCGCCGAGCCGGTCTTCGCGCCCTTGTCGCCGGAGACCGACGACATGACTCCGGTGGCCGTCCCGTAGCTCGCGGTCGCCGTGCTGCGCAGCATGTCGCGCAGCTGCCGGGCCACCGACGACGGAAGCTTCCGCTCCGCCTGGGCCCGCGGCCGGTCGTCGACCGAGAACGAGACGAGGTACGGCTGCCGGAAGGTGCCGTCCTTCGCGGTCGCCGTGATCGACGCGATGTTCAGCGGGTTCATCTGGACCGTGCCCTGGCCGATGTACTGGGCCGCGGCCTCGCCCCCGGTCGCCTCCGGGATCGAGCCGTCGAACGACAGGATGCCGGTCTTCCAGTCGAGGCCGATGCCGAAGACCTCCTTCGCCTCCTTGCCCAGGGCGGCGTCGTCGTGGACGTCGTCGATCTTCTTGATGAAGGCGGTGTTGCAGGACTTGGCGAAGCTCTTGCCGAACGGCGCGCCGTCCAGCGAGAAGTAGTCGAGGTTGTGGAAGGTCCGGCCGTTGTACATCGCCTCCCGCGGACACTCCGTCACCTGGTCCGCCTTCACCAGGCCCTTCTCGAGGAGCAGCGCCGCCGTCACGATCTTCAGCGTCGAACCCGGCATCTTCTTGCCCTCGAACGCCGCGTTGAAGCCGTTCGCCGGGCTGTTCGCCACCGCCCGCACCGCGCCCGTCGACGGCTTGACCGCGACCACGGACGCCGTGCCGTACCGCTTCACCGCCTTCTCGGCCGCCGCCTGCACGTCGGCGTCGATCGTCGTCTCCAGCCTGCCCGCCTCGCCCTTGGCGAGGGTCAGCAGCGTGGTGTCGGGCACGCCCTCCCGGCCCGAGTCGACGTACACCTCGATGCCCGGCCTGCCGCCCGACGTGGAGCCGTACCGCTCGCGCAGCTGGTCCAGGACCGGGCCGAGCGACGGGTACTTCTCCGCCGTCAGTTCCCGCCCCTTGTAGTCGACGGCCCTGATCTCGCCGGTCTTCGCGCCGCCCGTGCGGAGCGTCGCCGTCGCCGTCGTCAGCTTCGGGTGCAGCACGCCGGGCTTCCAGTCGACCAGCGGCCGGCCCGTCGTCCTGCCGCGCACCACGGTGAGCCGCGAGGAGTACGTCCAGGGCTTGGACACCCCCTCGTACGTGACGGTCGCCTGCACCGTGAACGGCACCGTCGGCCCGCTCGCCGGCCCCGGCGTGATCGACGCGGCGGAGACCTTCGCGTCCTCGCGGAAGCCGAGCAGGGCCGGGCCCGCGGCGACCGGGTTGTTCGTCAGCTGCGCCGCCGTCTCCGGCTCGCCCGTCGCCCAGGCCGCGAGGAAGTCCTTCGCGGTGGACGTGACTTCCTCGGACGTGACCGGCCCGGACCGCTTCTCGTCGGTCCCGGACGCCGAGCGCGTGCCCGTACCCGAGCTGCCCGTGACCCCGTTCCAGAGGTTGTAACCCCCGTAACCGACCCCGCTCGCGACGACGACGAACACCCCGCCGACGATCGCGACCTTGGCACCACTGCGCATGACTGCGCCTCCTCCCCCAGGTATGGCCCCAGGGGAACCCTACGAGCGAGGAGTGACGACCGCGACGGTCGTTACCGGAAAGCGACCAAGTCGTCGGTTTCCGGTGCGCGATCCGCTACACCCAGGTGTCGAGCCACATCCGGTTCCGCCACGCGTCCATCGGAATGGGCGTCCCGGTGTACAGCGGCCAGAAGTAAATGAAATTCCAGACGATGAGGAGAACGAGCACTCCCGCGCCCACCGCCCCGAAAGTCCGCCGCCTTTCCGAGGAACCCGGCGGTCCCACGATCGCCCCGATCATCATCGTCACCGCGAGGCACAGGAACGGCACGAACACCACCGCGTAGAAAAAGAAAATGGTGCGTTCCTGATAGAGGAACCACGGCACCCAGCCCGCCGCGATCCCGCACGCGATCGCGCCCGCGCGCCAGTCGCGGCGGAAGGCCCAGCGCCACAGGACGTAGAGGATCGCGAAGCAGGCCGCCCACCACAGCAGCGGCGTGCCGAGGGCGAGCACCTCCTGGGCGCACTTCTCGGTGGCGTTCGCCGGGCAGCCGGCGGTGCCGGGGGCGGGGGACTCGTAGAAGTAGGAGACCGGCCGGCCGAGGACGATCCAGCTCCACGGGTTGGACTGGTAGGTGTGCGGCGAGGTCAGGCCCACGTGGAACTTGTAGACCTCGGTCTCGTAGTGCCACAGGCTGCGCAGCCACTCCGGCAGCCAGCCCCAGGTGCCGCCCCCGCCGATCCTGTCCTGCTCCGCCGCCCAGTGCCGGAAGTAGCCCTTGTCGGTGACGATCCAGCCGGTCCAGGACGCGATGTACGTGAGGATCGCGACCGGGACGACCGAGACGAAGGCGGGCAGGAGGTCGCGCCGGGCCACCGCCGCGTACGGGCGGAACGCGCCGGCCGTACGGCGGGCGCCCAGGTCCCACAGGACGGTCATCAGGCCGAACGCGGCCATGATGTAGAGCCCGTTCCACTTGGTGCCGGCCGCCAGGCCGAGCATCACGCCCGCCGTCAGCCGCCACGGCCGCCAGCCGAGCCGCAGGGTCTTCGCGACGGAGGAGTCCGGCCGCAGCACCCCCTCCTCGTCCTCCGGCAGCGCGGCCGCGAGCCGGGCCCGCGCCCGGTCCCGGTCGATCAGCAGACAGCCGAACGCGGCCAGGACGAAGAACATCAGCACCTGGTCGAGCAGCGCCGTCCGGCTCATCACGAAGTGCAGGCCGTCCACCGTCAGCAGCAGGCCCGCGACGCACCCCAGGAACGTCGAGCGGAACAGCCGCCGCCCGATCCGGCACAGCATCAGCACCGACAGCGTGCCGAGCAGCGCCACCATGAAGCGCCAGCCCAGCGGCTCGAAGCCGATCAGCTTCTCGCCGAGGCCGATCACCCACTTGCCGACCGGCGGATGGACCACGTATCCCGGATCCGTCGGCACGAGCACCGCGCCCGGATCGGACAGGATCGTCTTGTCGATGTCCTTCGGCCAGGCGCCCTCGTAGCCCTGGTTGATCAGGGCCCAGGAGTCCTTGGCGTAGTACGTCTCGTCGAATATCACCGCGTGCGGCTTGCCCAGGTTCCAGAACCGCAGCAGGCCCGCGACCAGCGCCACCAACAGCGGGCCGCCCCAGGCGGCGAACCGCCACACCCGTTCGGCGGCCGCCGGCGGGATCCCGAACAGCGACCAGAGCCGCGGCGAGGGGCGGGTGTACGGCGGTACGAGCCGCTCCCGCAGGCCGATCGACAGCGGCCCGGAGGCCGGCGGCCGGTAGCCGAAGCGCCGCAGCCGCCGCTGCCACGAAGAGGGTTCTGCCACGGTCGGCGCCATGGGGTGCGGACCCTCCAGGGCCTCGGGTGCGGTACTGGTCACCGCGCCATCGTAGGGAACGCGCCTGTGCGCGTCGCCTCTACGGGCTGGGAGGATGGCTCCGTGACAGGAACGCTCGTACTCGCAGGTACCCCCATCGGCGACATCGCGGACGCCCCGCCCCGGCTCGCCACCGAGCTGGAGAACGCGGACATCGTGGCCGCCGAGGACACCCGCAGGCTGCGCGGACTCACCCGCGCCCTCGGCGTGCACACCAGGGGCCGGGTCGTCTCCTACTTCGAGGGCAACGAGTCCGCGCGGACGCCCGAGCTGGTCGAGGCGCTGGCCGGCGGGGCGCGGGTGCTGCTCGTGACCGACGCCGGCATGCCGTCCGTGTCCGACCCGGGCTACCGCCTGGTCGCCGCCGCCGTCGAGCAGGACATCAAGGTCACCGCCGTGCCCGGCCCGTCCGCCGTGCTCACCGCGCTCGCGCTGTCCGGCCTGCCCGTGGACCGCTTCTGCTTCGAGGGCTTCCTGCCGAGGAAGGCGGGCGAGCGGCTCGGCCGGCTCCGTGAGGTCGCGGACGAGCGCAGGACCCTCGTCTACTTCGAGGCCCCGCACCGGCTCGACGACACGCTCGCCGCGATGGCCGAGGTCTTCGGCGCGGACCGGCGGGCCGCCGTCTGCCGCGAGCTGACCAAGACGTACGAGGAAGTGAAGCGCGGCCCGCTCGGCGAGCTCGCGGAGTGGGCGAAGGACGGCGTACGGGGCGAGATCACGGTCGTCGTCGAGGGCGCCCCGGAGACCGGGCCGGCCGAGCTGGACGCCGAGGAGCTGGTGCGCCGGGTGCGGGTGCGCGAGGAGGCGGGCGAGCGGCGCAAGGAGGCCATCGCCGCCGTGGCGGCCGAGGCCGGTATTCCCAAGCGCGAGGTGTTCGATGCGGTGGTCGCGGCAAAGAATGCGGCGGCACAGGGCCCCGGAAACGGTAAAGGACTAATCTGAAAGGCAAAGCGGAACCCGGCGGCGGGCCCGCTCGCAGGGCCTTCGGGCAAGGAAACGCCAAAGCGCGTCCATGGTTCTTCCGGAGCTGATGCGTTCCGGCCCGAAAAGGCGTCCACTGGATCAGTGGAGAGGAGCTGGAATGAGTGAGATCACCGGCACCGGAACGCCGCCCGTCGCCCACGAGGTCGCGCACGAGGCGTACGCATTCGCCTGCATGAGGTGCGGTTACGGCTGGGAGCAGGCCTACGACATCGAGCACCACGTCGACGTGCAGGGAAACGAGTTCGTCGTCTACAGGACCGACGGGGAACGGGTGCCGTCGCCGTTGTCCCGGCCGACCTGCATGAACTGCGGCAGCCATGTCGTCCGGATCATGCGCGCGGGACGGGTGGCCTCGGTGCTCGACATGGTCGCGGCGACGGAGCACCACGGACGTGGGGCGAAGGCGACGCGACCGGTGTCGATCGCGGGGCCCATCGGCCAGGAGCTGACCGAGGACGGCCCGGAGGGCGAGGAAAAGCCCCCGGTACCGCACCACTGGCATCTTTCCGACCTTCTCCACCCCTTCCGCAAGAGGTAACCGCTCGCGGACGTCCCCGGCGGTATTCCTTCGCGGGTGAACTCATGGCCCTCGTACGATCGGGGCCATGAGTTCCAAGGACGCCCCGCCGCCGCTGCCCGAGCCCCTGCTGGTCCCGGTCGCGGACTCGCACACCCATCTCGACATGCAGTCCGGCACCGTCGAGGAGGCCCTCGTCAAGGCCGCCGCCGTCGGCGTCACGACCGTGGTCCAGGTCGGCTGCGACATCAAGGGCTCACAGTGGGCGGCGGAGACCGCCGCCGCGCACGAGAACGTGCACGCGGCCGTCGCCCTGCACCCCAACGAAGCGCCACGGATCGTCCTCGGGGACCCCGACGGGTGGTCCCGGCAGGGCGCCCGCCAGGCCGGCGGGGACGCGGCGCTCGACGACGCGCTCGCCGAGATCGACCGGCTGGCCGCCCTCCCGTACGTGCGCGCCGTCGGCGAGACCGGCCTCGACTACTTCCGCACCGGTCCCGAGGGCATGGCCGCGCAGGAGCGTTCCTTCCGCGCCCACATCGAGATCGCCAAGCGCCACGGCAAGGCCCTGGTCATCCACGACCGCGAAGCCCACGCCGACGTGCTGCGGGTGCTCGACGAGGAGGGCGCGCCGGAGCGGACGGTCTTCCACTGCTACTCCGGCGACGCGGAGATGGCCGGGATCTGCGCCGCCAAGGGCTACTACATGTCCTTCGCCGGCAACGTCACCTTCAAGAACGCCCAGCCGCTGCGCGACGCCCTCGCCGTCGCCCCGCTCGACCTGGTCCTCGTCGAGACGGACGCCCCCTTCCTCACCCCGGCGCCCTACCGGGGCCGCCCCAACGCCCCGTACCTGATCCCGGTCACCGTCCGCGCCATGGCGGCGGTCCGCGGCATCGGCGAGGAGGAACTGGCGGGCGCGATCGCGGCGAACACGGCCCGCGCCTTCGATTACTGATCCATAACGGTTACGTGTCGTAGTCGTGGGGTCGTGGAGAGTGACCGGCCGCGCGGCTAGGGTCCCGGCCTCGTGAGCACTCCCCAGGGTCACCGGGCCGGCGGCGCCCGGCGCCGCAAGGCCGCCGCGCCCGCCGCCGAGGGCCTGCGCCGGATCGTCCCGCAGGCCCTCGTCGTGGCCTTCCTGGCCGGCGGCACCAGCGCCTTCGTCGTCAACGACAAGGCCGTCCGGCTCTCCGTCGACGGCGTCCCGCGCACCCTGCACACCTTCGCCGGCGACGTCGACGAGCTGCTCGCCGACGAGGGCCTGGCGGTCGGCGAGCACGACATCGTCGCCCCCGCCCCCGGTGCCGGCCTCGTGAGCGGCGACGAGGTCGTCGTCCGCTACGGCCGCCCCGTCGCCCTCACCCTCGACGGGCAGCGCCGCCAGGTGTGGACGACGGCCAGGACCGTCGACGGCGCCCTGCGCCAGCTCGGGGTGCGGGCCGAGGGGGCGTACCTGTCCGTCTCCCGCGGCGCGCCGATCTCCCGGCAGGGCCTGGCGCTCGACGTGCGCACCGAGCGCGCGGTCACCTTCCTCGCCGACGGCCACGAGCGGACCGTACGCACCAACGCGGCCACCGTCCGCGAAGCCGTCGAGGAGGCCGGGCTCACCCTCTCGGGCCAGGACACCACCTCCGTGCCGCTCGACTCCTTCCCGCGCGACGGCCAGACGATCACCGTGCTGCGGATCACCGGCAGCCAGGAGATCCGCGAGGAGCCCGTCCCGTACGCCGTCGAGCAGACCCGCGACCCGGAGCTGTTCGCGGGCACCGAGCTCGTCGAGCAGCCGGGCGTGCCGGGCGTGCGCCGGGTGACGTACGCCCTGCGGACGGTCAACGGGGTGCGGCAGCGGCCGCGCCGGATCGCCGAGGAGACCGTGCGCGAGCCGATTACCCAGAAGGTCCGGGTCGGCACCCGCCCGCTGCCCGGCTCCGTCGCCGGCGCCGACGGCCTGAACTGGGCCGCGCTCGCCGCCTGCGAGTCGGGCGGCCGGCCCGGCGCCGTCGACCCGTCGGGGACGTACGGCGGGCTCTACCAGTTCGACCCCGGCACCTGGCGCGCCCTCGGCGGCAGCGGCGTGGCGCAGGAGGCGACGGCGGCGGAGCAGACGTTCCGGGCGAAGAAGCTGTACGTGACGCGGGGCGCGAGCCCGTGGCCGCACTGCGGGCGCAGGCTGTACAAGTGACGGTGCCGGGGCGGTGAGCCGTGTATCGGGCGCACGGGCGCCCCGTACGCTGTACCGGTGAGCACCACCACCGGCCCCGACAGCCCCGACGCCCTCCTCGGCCCCGCCGACATCCGTGAGCTGGCCGCCGCCCTCGGCGTCCGCCCCACGAAGCAGAAGGGCCAGAACTTCGTCATCGACGCCAACACCGTGCGGCGGATCGTCCGCACGGCCGAGGTGCGCCCGGACGACGTGGTGGTGGAGGTGGGCCCCGGGCTCGGCTCCCTCACCCTCGCGCTCCTGGAGGCCGCGGACCGGGTGACGGCCGTCGAGATCGACGACGTCCTCGCCGCGGCCCTGCCGTCGACGATCGCCGCGCGCATGCCGCAGAAGAAGGACCGCTTCGCGCTGGTCCACTCCGACGCCATGCACGTCGAGGAGCTGCCGGGCCCGCCGCCCACCGCGCTCGTCGCGAACCTGCCGTACAACGTCGCCGTCCCGGTCCTGCTGCACATGCTGGACCGCTTCCCGACCATCGAGCGGACCCTCGTCATGGTGCAGGCGGAGGTCGCGGACCGGCTCGCGGCCCGGCCGGGCAACAAGGTGTACGGCGTGCCGTCGGTGAAGGCGAACTGGTACGCGGAGGTCAAGCGGGCAGGCGCCATCGGCCGCAACGTCTTCTGGCCCGCGCCCAACGTCGACTCCGGTCTCGTCTCCCTGGTCCGGCGCACCGAGCCGATCGCCACGACCGCGGCCAAGAAGGACGTCTTCGCGGTCGTCGACGCGGCCTTCGCGCAGCGCCGCAAGACCCTGCGGGCCGCGCTCGCGACCTGGGCGGGCTCGCCGGCGGCGGCCGAGGAGGCGCTGGTGGCGGCCGGGATCTCGCCGCAGGCGCGGGGCGAGGCGCTGACCGTGGAGGAGTTCGCCCGGATCGCCGAGAACAAGCCGGAGGCCAAGGCATGAGCGTGACCGTACGGGTTCCGGCGAAGGTCAACGTCCAGCTGGCGGTCGGCGGCGCCCGGCCCGACGGCTTCCACGACCTGGCCAACGTCTTCCTCGCCGTGTCGCTGTACGACGAGGTCACGGCGACCGCCGCCGAGACGCTGACGGTCACCTGCGAGGGCCCCGACGCCGACAAGGTGCCGCTCGACCGCACCAACCTGGCCGCGCGGGCCGCCGAACTGCTCGCCGCCCGGCACGGCATCGCGCCCGACGTGCACCTGCACATCGTCAAGGACATCCCGGTCGCCGGCGGCATGGCCGGCGGCAGCGCCGACGGCGCGGGCGCGCTGCTCGCCTGCGACGCGCTGTGGGGTCTGCGCACCCCGCGGGCCGACCTTCTCGACATCTGCGCCGAACTGGGCTCCGACGTGCCGTTCAGCCTGGTCGGCGGCGCGGCGCTCGGCGTCGGACGCGGCGAGAAGCTCACCGGGCTGCCGGTCGGCGGCACCTTCCACTGGGTGTTCGCGGTCGCAGACGGCGGTCTTTCGACGCCGGCGGTGTACGGCGAGTTCGACCGCCTGAACGAGGGCGTGGCCGTGCCGGAGCCGGCCGCCTCGCCCGCGCTGCTCGACGCGCTGCGCACCGGTGACGCCACCGCCCTCGCCGGCGCCCTCGCCAACGACCTCCAGCCCGCCGCGCTGTCCCTGCGGCCCTCGCTCGCCGCGACCCTGACGGCGGGCACGGAGGCGGGCGCGCTCGCGGGCCTGGTCTCCGGCTCGGGGCCGACGACGGCGTTCCTGGTGAAGGACGCGGAGGCCGCCGAGGCGGTCGCCGCGGCCCTGATCGCCTCCGGCACCTGCCGGACCGCCCGGGTGGCGACCGCCCCGGCGGCCGGGGCGCGCGTCCTGGCCTGACCGGCTACTTGTCCTTGGAGATGCGGGCCAGGAGCAGGTTCGGGTCCTTCTGCTGCTCGAAGTAGGAGGCGCTGTTGACGTACACCGTCTTGCCGCGCACCGCCACAGACGTCGGGTTCTTCAGCCCGGCGGCGGCGGTCAGGACGGCCTTGTGGGTGCCGTCGGCGCGTACGAAGTCGACCTCGTTCAGCAGGACCCGGGCGGCGAGCAGGGTGTCGCCGTACCCGGTGAACGCGAAGTCGTCGACGCCGTCCAGGCCGGTGGCCCGCGTCTGGACCGGCCCGGCGGTCCGGTCCGGCTCGAACGGGATGCGCAGCAGCGTGCCCCGGTCGCTGTTCGAGACCCACACCGCCCCGTTGTGCAGCTTCAGCCCGTTGGCGCCGAAGCCGTTCGGGGCCGACGGCAGCAGCTCGGTGCCGGACGCCCACACCCGGGGCTTCGGGTCGTCGAGCGAGATGCTCCAGACCCGCCCGAGCACCGAGTCGGCTGCGTAGAGGGTGCCGCACTCCTCGTCGACCGCGATGCCGTTCGGCAGCGAGTTCGCGGGGAGCTGGGCGATCTGCTCGGGCGCGCTGCCGTCGGGCGCGACGCGCCAGATGCCGGTCTCGGCGGTGCCGGTGGCGTAGGCGACGTACAGGACGCCGTCGTGCGTGCGGGCGATGCCGGTGACGATCGCCGCCCCGATGTTCGGCGTCTGCGGGTTCGCGACCGGCGGCAGCTGGGCGATGATCTCCGTGTGGCCCGACAGGTCGACGCGGGCGACCTGCCCGGCGAAGGCGAAGGTCACGTCGGCGGAGCCGTCGGGCTCCAGGGCGATGTTCTCGGGCGTCTGGCCCTGGGTGAAGTCGAAGTGGGCGAGGATGCGCGGATCCGACACGGTCGGATCACCGGTCGTGGCGGGCGCGGCGGGCGCGGGCCCGGCGGCGAGCACGCCGAGCGCGGCGGTGCCGAGGGCGAGGGCGGCGAGGCGGGGGAGACGGGGCATGGGCTTCTCCTTGGAGGGATGCGACACCTCATGAAGATGACGGCCCGCCAGGTGCCGGAAGGCGCAGCCGGGGCCGTGGGGTCGCCCGCGCGGCCGACCGGTGCCCGCCATCCGTACTCATGCCCGAGTCGGGTATCCGCGCGCTGACGCCGCCCTCCCCGGGCCCCCGGCACCCTCGCCCTCCTCCGTCTCCATGACCGGCTCCGGCGGCCTCCCGGAGGGCCGGGGCGCTCCCGCACCCCTCCCGCCCGTCTACCCTGGAATGTCGAGCGATCCCCCCGTACAGGAGTGAAATGGCCGTCAATCTGGTCAATGTCGAGTCCGTCAGCAAGGTGTACGGCACCCGTGCGCTGCTCGACGGGGTCTCCCTCGGCGTCTCCGAAGGGGACCGGATCGGGGTCGTCGGGCGGAACGGCGACGGGAAGACCACGCTGATCCGGATGCTCGCCAAGCTGGAGGAGGCGGACAGCGGGCGGGTCACGCACAGTGGCGGGCTGCGGCTCGGGGTGCTGACGCAGCACGACTCGCTGGACCCGGCGGCGACGATCCGGCACGAGGTGATCGGCGTGATGGCCGACCACGAGTGGGCGGGCAGCGCCAAGATCCGGGACGTGCTGACCGGGCTGTTCGGCGGGCTCGACCTGCCGGGGTTCGAGAAGGGCCTGGACACGGTCATCGGTCCGCTGTCCGGTGGCGAGCGGCGGCGGATCGCCCTCGCCAAGCTGCTCATCGAGGACCAGGACCTGATCGTCCTCGACGAGCCCACCAACCACCTCGACGTCGAGGGCATCGCCTGGCTCGCCCAGCACCTGCGCAACCGGCGCTCGGCGCTGGTCTGCGTCACCCACGACCGCTGGTTCCTCGACCAGGTCTGCACCCGCATGTGGGACGTGCAGCGCGGCACGGTGTACGAGTACGAGGGCGGCTACTCCGACTACGTCTTCGCGCGCGCCGAGCGCGAGCGGATCGCCGCGACCGAGGAGGTCAAGCGGCAGAACCTGGTCCGCAAGGAGCTGGCCTGGCTGCGCCGCGGCGCCCCGGCCCGTACGTCGAAGCCGCGCTTCCGGATCGAGGCGGCGAACGCGCTGATCGCGGACGTGCCGGAGCCCCGCGACACCAGCGAGCTGATGAAGTTCGCCAACGCCCGGCTCGGCAAGACCGTCTTCGACCTGGAGGACGTGGCCGTCACCGCCGGCCCGAAGGTGCTGCTCAAGCACCTCACCTGGCAGCTCGGCCCCGGCGACCGCATCGGCCTGGTCGGCGTCAACGGCGCCGGCAAGACCTCGCTGCTCCGTGCCCTCGCCGAGGCCGCCGTCTCCGAGGGCGACAAGCAGCCCGCCGAGGGAAAGATCGTCGTCGGCAAGACCGTGCGGCTCGCCTACCTCTCCCAGGACGTCACCGAGCTGCCCGCCGAGCTGCGCGTCCTGGAGGCCGTGCAGCAGATCCGCGACCGCGTCGACCTCGGCAAGGGCCGGGAGCTGAGCGCCGGGCAGCTGTGCGAGCAGTTCGGCTTCGGCAAGGACAAGCAGTGGACGCCGGTCGGCGACCTCTCCGGCGGCGAGCGGCGCCGGCTCCAGCTGCTCCGGCTCCTCATGGACGAGCCCAACGTCCTCTTCCTCGACGAGCCCACCAACGACCTCGACATCGAGACCCTCACCCAGCTGGAGGACCTCCTCGACGGCTGGCCCGGCTCGATGATCGTCATCTCCCACGACCGCTTCTTCATCGAGCGCACCACCGACCGCGTCCTCGCGCTGCTCGGCGACAAGACGCTGCGGATGCTGCCGCGCGGCATCGACGAGTACCTGGAGCGGCGGCAGCGGATGATCGAGGCCGCCACCCCGGCCCCGGCGCCCGCCGCGGCGCCGAAGGCCGGAGTGTCCGCCGCCGACGCGCGCGCCGCGAAGAAGGAGCTGCAGAAGGTCGAGCGGCAGCTCGACAAGGTCTCCGAGAAGGAGACCAAGCTGCACGCCCAAATCGCCGAGAACGCCACGGACTTCGAGAAGGTGGCCAAGCTGGACGCCGAGCTCCGGGAACTCGCGGGAGAGCGGGAAGAGTTGGAGATGCGGTGGCTGGAACTCGCCGAGGACGCGTAGAGAACTCGTAGAGGACGCGTAACGAGGGCATCACGGGCCGGTCCTCCCTTGGGTACAAGGGACGGACCGGTCTCTTTTGCGCCATCAGGTGAGTGGTAGAAAGAAAACCCGCTCACTTTCAAGGGGGAAGCGCTGATGACCCAGCCGCCGAGCAACCAGCCGCCGCCGCAGGGATTCGGCGCACCCGATCCGGACCCGCGCCTCGGACAGGGCGTGCCGCCGCAGGCCCCGGCCGCCCCGCCGGTGCCGCCGCAGGCTCCGGCCGCGCCGCCCATGCCGCCGCAGGCCCCGGCCGCGCCGCCGATGCCGCCGACCGTGCCGCAGGCCCCGCCGGCCCAGCCCGGACCGTACGGCTACCCGCAGCAGCCCCCGCAGCAGCCGCAGTCCGGCCCGTACGGCTATCCGCAGCAGCCGGGCCCGTACGCCCAGCAGCCCGGCCCGTACGGCCAGCAGCCCGGCCCCTACGGCCAGCAGCCGAATCCTTACGGCGGTTACCCGACCGCCCCGATGCCCGGCGCGCCCGCGCCCGGCGGCGGTGGCGGCAAGAACCCCTTCCAGGGCAAGCCCGGCGTCATCATCGCCGCGGCCGCCGCCGCGCTGCTCGTCATCGGTGGCGGCGCCTGGTTCGCGCTCAGCGGCAGCGGCGACGACGACCCGGTCGCCAAGCCGAGCAACTCCGCCACCACCACGCCCAAGCCGACCGACTCCGTCGACAAGGGCGACGGCAAGGGCGACGGCGGGGACGGCGGCGAGGACGACCTCAACGCCGGCCGCAAGCCCGGCGAGGCGAAGGTCGACTGGCTGCTGAAGAACAACGTCGACCTGCCGCGCAACGGCGCCGACGTCTTCGGCCCGTGGATCGTCGGCGACACCGTCGTCAAGGGCATGTTCAAGGGCGTCGACGGCTACAGCCTGGCCGACGGCTCGCCCAAGTGGCACCTCGACCTGCCGTTCAAGCTGTGCGCCGCGCCGCCGGAGCCGGGCGCGAACGGCTCCATGGTCTTCGGTTACGAGGAGAACGCCAAGGACGGTGCCAAGTGCACCGAGCTCCAGCAGGTGGACCTCACCACCGGCAAGGCCGGCTGGAAGAAGTCCGTCCCCAAGGGCACCGGCTTCTTCTCCTTCTCCGACAACACCCTCGCCATCAGCGGCAACACGGTGACCGCGGCCGGCACCAGCAGCGCCTACGGCTTCTCTCTCGCGGACGGCAAGCAGCTCTTCGGCTACGCCGCCGGCTCCTCCGGCTCGTGCAAGCCCATCGCGTTCGCCGGCGGCGTCAAGCTGATCGCCGCCATGAAGTGCCCCTCGGGCGACGTGAACAAGGAGCAGCAGGCGGTCAGCGAGATCGACCCGGTCACCGGCAAGGCCAAGTGGACCTTCAAGCTGAAGGAGACCTGGGAGGTCGACCGGGTCTACTCGGTCAACCCGCTGGTCATCTCGGCCACCCAGCGCGACGAGAAGAAGTGGAGCGTCTTCGCGCTCAACGCCAACGGCTCGCTGCGCTCCCAGATCCAGGGCGGCGCCAACGACAAGTTCGCCCCGCGCTGCGGCGGCACCTTCGTCATCTTCGGCAAGAACCTCCAGGGCTGCACCGGTGTCGCCGCCGACGCGAACACCTTCTACATGGCCACCGACGCCTCCTACGGCACGTCCAACGAGGTCGTCGCCTTCGACCTCAACACCGGCAAGCAGAAGTGGCGTTCCAAGGCCCCCGCCGAGCAGCAGATGACGCCGCTGCGCATGGAGGGCTCGGACGTGCTGCTCTACGTCCAGCCGAAATTCGACAAGGGCGGCGCGGTCGCGACCCTCGCCCCGACGGGCGGCGCGCCGAAGGTGGTGCTCCAGCACCAGGTCGCCACGGCCGAGATCGAGAGCTCCTTCTACGACGCCGGGTACGCCTACTCCAACGGCACCTTCGTGATCGCGGCCGGCCGGGTCTCCGCCGCCAACGACCAGGAGGAGAAGGAGACGAAGACGATGATGGCCTACGGCAAGTGACGCACCGCGCCCTTCCCTCCTTCTTCCTTCTTCCCGAGGTACGAATGTCATGACGCAGCCGCCACCCCCGCCGAACCAGCCCCCGGGGCCTCCCCCGGGAGGCTTCGGTGCGCCGCAGGACCCCCCGCCGGGCGGGTTCGGCGCGCCGATGCCGCCGCAGCAGCCGCCGTACGGCTATCCGCAGCAGCCGCAGCAGCCTCCGTACCAGCAGCCCCAGTACCAGCAGCCGCCGACCGTTCCGCAGCCCCAGGCGCCGCAGTACGGCTACCAGCAGCCGTACCCGCAGGCTCCGCCCCCGCCCGCACCCGGCGGCGGGAAGAAGCTGTCGACGCAGATGCAGATCGTCATCGCGGCGGTCGTCGCGGTCGTGCTGCTGATCGGCGGCGGCCTGTGGTACGCCAACTCCGGCGGCGGTGAGAAGGGCGGCGACGCCAAGGGCACGTCGGGCGCCGCGAGCGGCGGCAAGGACGGCGGGCAGGACGGCGGCGGTGTCGGCGGGGGCGGCAAGGAGAAGGCCCCGGCCGACCCGAAGTCCAAGCTCACCCTCCAGGTCGGGGTGCCCAAGGTCGGAGACGTCACGGACGTCTCCGGCTCCTGGATCACCGACAAGGCGTACGTGAAGACGGGCGTCAACTCGGTCGTCGGCTACGACCTCGACAAGGGCACGGTCCTGTGGACGCTGCCGCTGACCGGTCAGGTCTGCGGCGCCTCGCGCCACATGACGGCCGACTTCAAGGTGCCGATCCTCTTCGAGGCCACCAAGCGGGTCGCGCCGCGCTTCTACCAGCCGTGCACCGAGGTCGGCCTGGTCGACCTCACCACCGGCAAGCTGGTGTGGTCCACCTCGATCACCGGCGGCACCGCCGGCGACAAGAAGGCGGCCTTCTCCGAGGTCACCCTGTCCGGCCAGACCGTCGCGGCCGGCGGCCTCGACGGCGGCGCCGCCTTCGACGTGGCCAACGGCAACCCGCGCTGGAAGCCGCAGGCCAACGCGAACGACTGCGACGACCTCGGTTACGGCGGCGGCGAGGGCCTCGTCGCGGTGCGCAAGTGCGGCTCGTACGACGACCCGACGGTGACCGTCCAGAACCTCAACCCGTTGACCGGCGCGCCGATCTCGCAGTTCAAGATGCCCACGGGCGTCGACTACGCGGCGATCGTGTCCACCAAGCCGCTGGTCGTCGCGGCCGACGTCAACGACGCGGCCGGTGACGGCAGCGGCATCTCGGACTTCTTCTCCATCGACGAGAAGACCGGCAAGCTCAAGGCCAAGATCACGGCGGACTCGGACCACTACGCGGGCCGTTGCCGTTCGACCCACGTCGAGGGCTGCACGATGCTGGCGGTCGGCAACAACCGCCTGTACGTGCCCACCGAGGAGCACGAGGGCAGCACCGGCGAGTACGGCGACGAGACCAACGAGATCATCGCCTTCGACCTGAACACCGGCCGGACGCTGCCGGCGAAGGCCGACGCCGGCGACCGGTACACGCTGATCCCGCTGCGCATGGACGGCGGCGACCTCATCGCGTACAAGGTCCCGCCGTACGACAAGGGCGGCCAGATCGTCTCCATCAACGGCGGCACGATGAAGTCGACGCTCCTGATGGAGAACCCGGCCGACAAGACGACCCGCGACGCGGAGACGAGCTTCAGCTCGACCGGCGCCGAGTACCTCTACGGCAGCGGCCACTTCTTCGTCTCGGACACGCTGGTCAGCAAGACCACGTCCGCGTACGGCAAGCAGTACCTGGCGCTCGGCTTCGCCACCGCGGGCTGATCGCCGACCGGTCGTGTCGACATGACCGCACCGAGGGCCCCTCCGGGACGGAGGGGCCCTCGGTGTTTTCGCGCGATTGGGGCAAAGCGGGGCGGGGGAGTGTGTAGCTTGCCGGGGCAGGGCGGAGGCCGGGGGACGGCCTGGCCCGGGAGGGGGAGGACGATGGGGGTTCGGCTCATGGTGGTCGACGACCACCGACTGCACGCGGAGGCGCTGGCCTCGGCGCTGAAGCTGCGCGGGCACCGGGTGCTCGCCGCGGCCGCGCCGGTGGCCGGGGCCGCGGAGCTGGTGGTGAGCCGGGCGCCGGAGGTCTGCCTCCTCGGGACGTCGGCGCCCGCCGAGCCGGGCGTCTTCGATCCCGTCGTACGGATCAAGCGCGAGCGCCCGCAGATCGCCGTCGTCGTGCTCGGCCCGGTCCCCTCGCCGCGCGGCATCGCCGCCGCCTTCGCCGCCGGGGCGTCCGGGTACGTGCGGCACGACGAACGCATCGAGGGCGTCGAGCGCGCCCTGCTGAAGGCCCGGGCCGGCGAGACGGCGGTGGCGCCGCAGCTCGTCCAGAGCGCCTTCGCGGAGCTGCTCAACCCGGCCGCGCAGCCCGACGACGAGGGGCTCCGGCTGCTCCGGCTGCTCACCCCGCGCGAGGCCGAGGTGCTGGTCCGGGTCGCGGAGGGCGAGGACACCCGGGTGATCGCGGCGGGCATGGCGATCGCGCCCAGCACGGCCCGGACGCATGTGCAGCGGGTCCTGATGAAGCTGGGCGTGGGCTCGCGCCTGGAGGCGGCGGCGCTGGCGGCGCGGACGGGGCTGCTCGACCGGGTGCCGGCGCAGCGCAGGTAGGCGCGTACGTCCTCCGAGTGGTCGATCGCCGCTGAGTGTTGCGTACTGATGTTTGGTTGTGGTTTTTTATGGGAGGTTCTGTTCACTGGAGGCCGAGGGAGCCGTCCACCGTGCACGTGAAGAAGACCGTCACCCGGCTCGCCGACGGGCGCGAGCTCATCTACTTCGACGCGCGGGACAGCGGCGGGCGCGACGCCGTCGACCGCCGGCCCCTCGAACCCGTCGTCTCCGCGTCCGGGATCCGCTACGACCCGCTGCTCGACGAGTTCGTCGCCATCGCCTCCCACCGGCAGGGCCGCATCTACCACCCGCCGGCCGACAGCTGCCCCCTCTGCCCCTCCACCGGGGAATGGCAGAGCGAGATCCCGGCCGCGGAGTACGAGGTCGCCGTCTTCGAGAACCGGTTCCCCTCGCTGTCGGGCGAACACGGGCGCTGCGAGGTCGTCTGCTTCACCTCCGACCACACCGCGTCCTTCGCCGACCTGACCGAGGAGCGCGCCGCCCTCGTCCTCGCCGCCTGGACCGACCGCACCGCCGAGCTCTCCGCCCGGCCGGGCGTCGCGCAGGTCTACTGCTTCGAGAACCGCGGCGCCGAGATCGGCGTCACCCTCGCCCACCCCCACGGGCAGATCTACGCCTTCCCGTTCACCGCGCCCCGCACCGCCACCATGCTCCGCAACGCCGTCGCGCACCGCGCCCACACCCGGCGCAACCTCTTCGACGACCTCGTCGCACGCGAACGGAAGGACGAGCGGGTCGTGCTCGCCGGCGAGCACTGGACCGCCTTCGTGCCGTACGCCGCCCGCTGGCCGTACGAGGTCCACCTCTACCCGCACCGGCGGGTGGCCGACCTCACCGCGCTCGACGACGCCGCCCGCGCCGAGTTCCCCCGGCTCTACCTGGAGCTGCTGCGGCGCTTCGACCGCCTCTTCGGCACCGACGCCCCGCCCACCCCGTACATCGCCGCTTGGCACCAGGCGCCGGCCACCGAGGACCGCGACGAGTTCGCGCTGCACCTGGAGCTTTTCACCGTCCGCCGGGCCTCTGGCAAGCTGAAGTACCTCGCGGGCACCGAATCCGGCATGGGCGCGTTCATGAACGACGTCTCGCCGGAGTCCGCGGCCGACAGACTCCGAGAGGTGGCAAGCAGTTGAGCAAGGCAGTGACGTCCAAATACCTCGTGACGGGCGGGGCCGGCTATGTGGGCAGCACGGTCGCCGCCCACCTCCTGGAGGCGGGGCACGAGGTCACCGTCCTCGACGACCTCTCCACCGGCTTCCGCGCGGGCGTCCCCGCCGGCGCCGCCTTCATCGAGGGCCGCATCCAGGACGCCGCCCAGTGGCTCGACTCCTCCTACGACGGCGTGCTCCACTTCGCCGCCTTCTCCCAGGTCGGCGAGTCCGTCGCCAAGCCCGAGAAGTACTGGGACAACAACGTCGCCGGCACGATGGCGCTCATCGCCGCCATGCGCGAGGCCGGCGTCCGCCGTCTCGTCTTCTCGTCCACCGCCGCCACCTACGGCGAGCCCGAGACCGTCCCGATCACCGAGTCCGCGCCCACCGCGCCGACCAACCCCTACGGCGCCACCAAGCTCGCCGTCGACCACATGATCACGGGCGAGTGCGCCGCCCACGGCCTCGCCGCCGTCTCGCTGCGCTACTTCAACGTCGCCGGCGCCTACAAGGAGTGCGGCGAGCGCCACGACCCCGAGTCCCACCTCATCCCGCTGGTGCTCCAGGTGGCCCTCGGCAAGCGCGACGCGATCAACGTCTACGGCGACGACTACCCGACCCCCGACGGCACCTGCGTCCGCGACTACATCCACGTCGCCGACCTCGCCGAGGCCCACCTGCGCGCCCTCGACGCCATGACCCCGGGCGAGCACCTCATCTGCAACCTCGGCAACGGCAACGGCTTCTCCGTCCGCGAGGTCGTCGAGACCGTCCGCAAGGTCACCGGCCACCCCGTCCCCGAGGTCATGGCGGAGCGCCGCGCCGGCGACCCCGCCGTCCTCGTCGCCTCCGCCGACGCCGCCCGCGAGCGGCTCGGCTGGACGCCGTCCCGGCCCGACCTGGCCGACATCGTCTCGGACGCCTGGGCCTTCGCCCGGAAGCAGCAAGAGGAGAAGCAGCGAGGATGAGTGGTGTCGCGGCGGAGTTCGGTGAGCTGTACGGGCGCGCTCCCGACGGGGTCTGGGCCGCTCCCGGGCGGGTCAACCTGATCGGCGAGTACACCGACTTCAACGAGGGCTTCGTGCTCCCGCTGGCTCTGCCGCACACCGCCGTGGCCGCGGTGTCCCGTCGCGACGACGGGATCCTGCGGCTGCACTCCCGCGACGTCGACGGCGGTGTGGTCGAGCTCGCCGTGGACGCCCTGAAGCCCGGCGGTGTCGAGGGCTGGGCCGCGTACCCCGCCGGCGTGGTCTGGGCGCTGCGCGACGCCGGGCACCCGGTGGGCGGCGCCGACGTACACCTGGCGTCCACCGTGCCGACGGGCGCCGGGCTCTCCTCGTCGGCCGCCCTGGAGGTCGTCACGGCGCTCGCCCTGAACGACCTGTACGGGCTCGGCCTCGACCGGCCGCGGCTCGCCCTGCTCGCCCAGCGCGCCGAGAACGCCTTCGTCGGCGTGCCGTGCGGCGTCATGGACCAGATGGCCTCCGCGTGCGCCGAGGAGGGGCACGCCCTGTTCCTCGACACCCGCGACCTGTCGTACCGTCAGGTGCCCTTCGACCTGGCCGCCGTCGGACTGCGGCTGCTCGTCGTCGACACCCGGGTGAAGCACGCGCTCGGGGACGGCGCGTACGCGGAACGGCGCGCCGGTTGCGAAGCCGGTGCGCGGGCGCTCGGCGTGCGCGCGCTGCGCGAGGTGAGCGCCGCGCAACTGCCCGATGCGCTCGGGCGTTTGAGCGACGAAACGGTTCGTCGCTATGTCCGGCACGTCGTTTCGGACAACGACCGCGTGGCGCGGACCATCGCGCTGCTCGACGCCGGGGGCGACATGCGGGCGGTGGGCGCGCTGCTCGTCGAGGGGCACGCGTCCCTGCGCGACGACCTGCGGGTCTCCTGCCCGGAGCTGGACCTGGCGGTCTCGGCGGCGGTGGGGGCGGGGGCGCTGGGGGCGCGGATGACGGGGGGCGGGTTCGGGGGGTCCGCGGTGGTGCTGGTCCCGGCCGGTGCCGCCGATTCCGTCGCCGATGCGGTGCGGGGGGCGTTCAGTGCTGCCGGCTACGGCGAGCCCGGCGTCTTCCCCGCCGTGCCGTCGGCCGGGGCGCGGCGGCTCGGGTGACGCGGGGGCCGCTCCGGTGACCGCGTTCGGGACTGCATGATTTACGGCGCGGAGCACGTTCGTCGAGCGGCAAAGCCACTTGTTTCCGCGCCACAAATCACGCTTTACGTCCCGAACGCGGTCCCCTGCACGGCCCCCGCTCCCGTTCGGTTCACGCCTTCCCGCCGTGGACATCCACGTTTTCCCTTCGGCGGTGGTGGGCTGCTTGTACTTTGGTCGCGGCACCGGTGGGGGCCGGTGCTGATCTCAGGGGTATCGAGACCCGCCGGGTACGGCGCCCGGGGCGGGGTAACTGTCATTCCACGGCGGCGGCCGTGCGACCGGCGGTTCCTGTCCCCGGCGTCGTGCCCGCGCCGGGCCGTTCCTCGACCAGTTGGGGGTGTCCGTGGCCCGTATCCGGGTTCTGGTGGTGGACGACCATCGTGTCTTCGCCGAGTCGCTGGCCGCTGCCCTGGCCGCTGAGCCCGATGTCGAGGTCGCGGCGGCGGGGAGCGGGCCCGCCGCTCTGCGCTGCCTGGACCGGGCCGCGGGCGACGGGCGGAGGTTCGACGTCGTGCTGCTCGACGGTGATCTGGACGGCGACGGCGTTCCTCTGGTGGCCCAGCTGCGGGAGGGGCGGCCGCAGCTGCGTGTCGTGGTGGTCGCCGAGAGGGACGACGCCCACCGGGCCGCGCTCGCCCTTCAGGCCGGGGTCTGGGGCTGGGTCGCCAAGGACTGCTCGCTGCAGCGGCTCCTCGCGGTCGTACGGGGGGTGCTGCGGGACGAGACGCATCTGCCGCCGGCGCTCCTCACGGGTGTGCTGCGGGAGCTCACGGAGGCGCGGCGGCACCGTACGGAGAGCGAGGCCCTCGTCGAGTCGCTGACGCCCAGGGAGCGCGAGGTGCTGCGCTGCATGGTGGCGGGGCTGGGGAGGAAGGCCGTCGCGGAGCGGCTCTTCCTGAGTCCGCACACGGTGCGGACCCATATGCAGAACGTGCTGGGGAAGCTCGGGGTCCATTCGACCCTGGCCGCCGTCGCGTTGGCGCGGCGGGCCGGGGTGGGGCCGGTGGACGCCCTAGCCGGGGATGTTGTCGAACGGGGCGGTCAACTGGCGTAGCAGACCGGCCAGTTCGCCGCGCTGCGTGCGGGAGAGCCGGGACAGGATGGCCCGCTCCTGCGCCAGGAGGCCGGCTAGTGCCTGGTCGGCGCGGTCGCGGCCCTCGGGGGTGAGCCGGACGAGCACGCCGCGCCGGTCGCTGGGGTCGGGCAGCCGCTCGACCAGGCCCTTCTTGGTGAGCCGGTCGATCCGGTTGGTCATCGTGCCCGAGGTGACCAGGGTCTGCGTGAGCAGCTGGCCGGGGGAGAGCTGGTAGGGCGCGCCGGCCCGGCGCAGGGACGTCAGGACGTCGAACTCCCACGGCTCCAGCTGGTGCTCGGAGAAGGCGAGCCGACGGGCGCGGTCGAGGTGCCGGGCCAGGCGTGAGACACGGCTGAGCACCTCGAGCGGTTCCACGTCGAGGTCCGGGCGCTCGCGGCGCCATGCAGCGACCAGTCGGTCGACCTCGTCCTCCATGACGATCAGTGTAGAGGGTCTGTTGACGTAAAGTCTCTTGGCGTGAAGATGTTCGCTTTCAAGAATCTTGATGTCAAGATATAGTCTTCTTGACTATGGGGAAGGGACCGGGCCGGAACTCCGTTCCGCTTCGGCAACTCGTTCCAGCAAGGGGGCTTCGAACATGCATTCCGTGGACTCCGCCGCACCCACGTGGGACCCACAGCAGTACCTGCGACACTCGGAACACCGCACCCGGCCGTTCCTCGATCTGCTCGCGCGAATACCGCAGCTTCCGGCCCAGGGCCGGCCCGCCCGCATCGCCGACCTCGGCTGCGGTCCCGGCAATGTCACCGTCCTGCTCGCCGACCGCTGGCCCGACGCCCACATCACCGGATTCGACCTCTCTCCCGAGATGCTGGAGCGGGCCGAGAAGGACTGGGCCGGGACCACCAAGGGCGGCGGCTGGCTCGACTTCCGGCCGGCCGACGCCGCCCACTGGACGCCCGACGACGCCTATGACCTGATCGTCTCCAACGCCGCCCTCCAGTGGGTGCCCAACCACCCCGAGTCCTTCGCCCCCTGGATCGACGGACTCAGGCCCGGAGGCACGTTCGCCTTCCAGGTCCCCGGCAACTTCACCTCGCCCAGCCACGCCCTGCTCGGCGAGCTGTGCGCCTCGACCGAGTGGCGCGACCGCATCGGTGACCAGGGCCGGCGCTTCGTCCACATCCTCGACCCCGCCGAGTACCTGCAGCGGCTCACCGACCTCGGCTGCGAGACGGACGTCTGGGAGACCACGTACTACCAGCTGCTCCAGGGCGAGGACCCGGTCCTCGACTGGGTGAAGGGCACCGCCCTGCGGCCCGTGCTCACCGCGCTCAGGGACGACCGGGCGGCCACCGAGGCCTTCCTCGCCCAGTACCGCGAGCGGCTGCGCGAGTACTACCCCGAGGGCCCGCACGGCACCGTGTTCCCGTTCCGCCGCATCTTCGCCGTCGCCAGGAAGGCCGCGTGATGTTAGTAGCCGTCGACCATGTCCAGCTCGCCGCGCCCGTCGGCAGCGAACCGCTGCTGCGCTCCTACTACGGCGGCGTCCTGGGCATGACCGAGATACCCAAGCCGCCCGTGCTCGCCGCCAGAGGCGGCTGCTGGTTCGCCGCCGGAGCCGTACAGCTCCACGTGGGGGTGGAAGCCGACTTCAGGCCGTCCCGTAGGGCTCACCCCGGGCTGCGGGTGCGGGGGATCGAGGCGTTCGCCGACCGCGTGGCGCGGGCCGGGGGCGCGGTCGTCTGGGACGACAACCTGCCGGGGCACCGGCGCTTCTATTCGGAGGATCCCGTCGGCAACCGGCTGGAGTTCCTGGAGCCGCTGGAGTCCGTGGAGTGACACGGGGGCGGGGGGGGGGGCGGGGGCCCCCCCCCCCCCCCCCGCCGGGGGGGGGGGGGCCCCCGCGGGGGGGGGGGGGGGGGCCGGCGGGGGGGGGGGGCGGCGCCCCCCCCGGCCCGGCCCGGA
>NZ_JBIWPJ010000013.1:0-195980 GCF_044768205.1 Streptomyces sp. NPDC101160
ACTGCAGGGGGGACCCTGTGGGAGAGTAGGACGCCGCCGAACAATCATTGTGGGAAAGCCCCGCACCGTATGGTGCGGGGCTTTTCTGCGTTCTGAGGGGCTTTCGAGGGGAGGCCCCGCCCCCAAGGGACTCACCCCTCACAGTCGGCCGGCCGCCTTCAGAGCCAAATACGCGTCTGCGAGGGCCGGAGCGAGCTCGTCGGGGGTCGCGTCCACGACGGTGACGCCATGACGCTGGAGCTGTTCCGCCGTACGGAGGCGCTGGGACTGGGCCTGGGTTGCGGCGGCGGCCTCGTAGACGCCCTCGATCGAGCCGCGGGTGGTCGCCATGCGGGCGATGTGCGGGTCGGCGGGGGAGGCGATCAGGACCGTGTGGCGCTGGGTGAGTTGCGGGAGGACCGGGAGGAGGCCCTCTTCGATCGGGGAGGCGTCCAGGCCGGTGAGCAGGACGATGAGGGAACGGCGCGGGGCGCGGGCCAGTGCTGTGGCCGCCAGGCCGCGGGCGTAGGTCTCGACCAGCGAGGGTTCCAGCGGGGCGAGAGCGTCCACCACCGCGGGCAGGACGTCGTTCGCGGAGCGGCCTTGGACCTGGGCGCGGAGACGGCGGTCGTAGGCCACGAGGTCGACGCGGTCGCCGGCGCGGGAGGCGAGGGCGGTGAGCAGGAGGGCGGCGTCCATCGCGGCGTCGAGGCGGGGCACGTCGCCGACTCGGCCGGCCGAGGTGCGGCCGGTGTCCAGGACGATGAGGATGTGGCGGTCGCGCTCGGGACGCCAGGTGC
This sequence comes from Streptomyces sp. NPDC101160, assembly GCF_044768205.1. Taxonomy (NCBI): domain Bacteria; kingdom Bacillati; phylum Actinomycetota; class Actinomycetes; order Kitasatosporales; family Streptomycetaceae; genus Streptomyces; species Streptomyces sp. NPDC101160. The sequence goes on from NZ_JBIWPJ010000013.1 coordinate 780, forward strand.
GGACCGCGACCATGGACTGACGTGCGCTGGCCCGCCAGTCGATGGAGCGGGTGTCGTCACCGGGGACGTACTCGCGCAGGCTGTCGAACTCCGTTCCCTCACCGCGCGTCAGAACGCTGGTGCGGCCGTCGAGTTCACGGAGGCGTGCCAGGCGCGAGGGCAGGTGTTTGCGGCTGGTGAACGGCGGCAGGACGCGGACCGTCCAGGGGACCTCGTGGTTGCCCTGGCGGGCGGCGAGGCCGAGCGGGCCGTACGAGCGGACGGTGACGCGCTCTGCGCGCCGGTCGCCGCGGCGGGTCGGGCGCAGGGCCGTGGTGAGGCGACGGCGCTCGCCGGCGGGGACCGTCAGCTGCTGGCGCGCGGGGTTCTGGGCGGCGCTCGGGGCCCAGGCGTCACGGAGTTGGGCGCGCAGGCGGCGGCGGGACGGGTTGGTGACGGTGAGCTGGACGTCGGCTCTGTCACCCAGTCGAACTGACGTATCACCACTTCGGGTGAACTGCAGCGTTCGCACTGGCGCGGCCATCGCGTAGTCGCACAGAATTGCGAGTGTGAGCGGCGCGTTCACCGCCAGCATCCCCGTCCAACTGGGGGCGAGGATGCCGACGGGAAGCGACCCGATGGCGGCGAGCAGGGCGGTTCGTCCGGTGAGGGCCATGGGGCGCCGTTCTCAGCGGGGTACGGGGACGTGGGCGAGGATCGAGGTGAGGACGGAGTCCGTGGTGACTCCCTCCATCTCGGCCTCGGGCCGCAGTTGGATGCGATGGCGCAGGGTCGGCAGGGCCAGGGCCTTCACATCGTCCGGGGTGACGTAGTCCCGGCCGGTGAGCCAGGCCCAGGCGCGGGCGGTGGAGAGCAGTGCGGTGGCTCCTCGGGGGGAGACGCCGAGAGTGAGCGAGGGGGATTCACGCGTGGCACGGCAGATATCGACGACATAGCCGGCGATCTCGGGGGAGACCGCCACCTTGGTCACGGCCTCCCGGGCGGCCTCGAGTTCGGCGGGGCCGGCGACGGGGCGGACTCCGGCGGACTTCAGGTCGCGCGGGTCGAAGCCCTGGGCGTGGCGGGTGAGGACGTTGATCTCGTCCTCGCGTGAGGGCAGCGGGACCGTCAGCTTGAGCAGGAAGCGGTCGAGTTGGGCCTCGGGCAGCGGATAGGTGCCCTCGTACTCGACGGGGTTCTGGGTCGCGGCGACGAGGAACGGCTCGGGCAGTGGGCGGGGTGTGCCGTCCACGGTGACCTGGCGTTCCTCCATCGCCTCCAGGAGCGAGGACTGGGTCTTCGGGGGCGTCCGGTTGATCTCGTCGGCGAGCAGCAGGTTGGTGAAGACCGGGCCGGGCTGGAAGGAGAACTCGGCGGTCCGGGTGTCGTAGACGAGGGAGCCGGTGACGTCGCTCGGCATGAGGTCGGGCGTGAACTGGACGCGCTTGGTGTCGAGTTCGAGCGCGGCGGCGAGCGTCCGGACGAGGAGGGTCTTGGCGACGCCGGGGACGCCCTCCAGGAGCACGTGGCCCTTGCAGAGCAGGGCGACGACGAGACCGGTGACGGCTGGGTCCTGGCCGACCACGGCCTTCCCGATCTCGGTGCGCAGGGCCTCCAGGGAGGCGCGGGCGCGGTCCGAGCTCGGCACGGTCTCGGGGGTCGGGGCGCTCATGAGGTGCGTACCTCTCTTTCGAGGGCGTCGAGTTGGTCGGCGAGGCGGATCAGGGCGGCGTCGTCGGCGGGTGCCGGGCCGAAGAGGAGGTCCCGGTGGGCGGTCGCGTCGGCGGGGAGTCGGGCGGCCAGCGCCGGGAGGAGCAGATCGGAGGTGTGGGCGTCCTTGGCGGGGACGCCGAGGAGCGGGGCGATCCGGGTGCGGGTCGCGGTGCGCAGGACGGTCGCCGCGCGGTCGCGGGCGTCGGCCTTGCGGTAGAGGCGGGCGCGGCCCTCGGTGGCCTCGGAGGCGCGGACGGCGACGGGGAGTTGCTCGGTCACCAGGCGGCCGAGGCGGCGGCCGCGCCAGACGGCGGCGAGCAGGGCCGCGACGGCGAGCTGGAGGGTGCCCCACAGCCAGCCGGAGGGGACCAGGCCGAGGAAGGAGCCGGTGGGGTCGTCCGCGGCCTCGGGGTCGGTGGGCACATCCGTGAGCGAGGGGAGGTACCAGACGAGATGCGGGCGGGAGCCGAGGAGTTGGAGGGCCAGGGAGGCGTTGCCCTGCTGGGCGAGGCGCTTGTTGGTGAGGAGTTGCGAAGAGCCGAGCAGGACGGTGTCGGCGGTGCCCGCGCCGGGGACGCGGACCATGGTCGGCAGGCCGTCGGAGAGGTAGCAGGCGTCGGCCGTGGTCGTGCCGGTCCGGTAGCGCTCGCCGCCGAGTTGGACACTGCCGGCGCGGGTGGCGGCGGGCAGGGTGCAGCCGGGCTCGAGGGTCGCCGCCGTGGTGCTCGGGGCGGTGTCGACGTCGGGGACGAGAGTGCCTACGGACGGCAGGCCGGCGCCGAGGAGGACGGTGCGGCCGGACGAGCGGGTCATCGCCTCGTACAGGGTGGTCTGCTGGTCGTCGGTCAGCAGGTCCGGGGTGGTGACCAGGAGGGTGGTGTCGGCGCCGGTGCCGGCGGTGGCCTTGGCGAGGGTGTCGACCACGTCCACGGTGACGCCCCGGGCCTTGAGGAGTTCGGCGACGGCGCGGGCGCCGGAGGGGTCGGCGGAGCGCGGGTCGAGGTAGCCGCCACCGTGGTCCGCCGAGCGGACCGTGGCCAGGAGGGTCCCGCCGAGCAGGAGCAGGGCCAGGAGCACGAGCGTGCCGCGGGTGCGGGTCCAGAGCTGGCGGGGCGTGAGGGAGACCGAGGTGGTGCTGGTGGCCGAGCGGCTCATCGGGGCGCCTCCGTGAAGGCGGAGGCGACGCCGGCCGTGCCGAGGGACGGCTTGGTGCGTTCCAGGGCGGTGTCGAGCTGCTCGATGCGCCGGTACGCGGACTCGTCGGCCGTTCGGCCGCCGTACGTGACGTCGTCGAAGGCACGGGCGGCGGAGCGCAGCCCGTCGGCGTGGGCGGGCAGGGACCGGCCGGCTTCCGCGGCCGCCTCGTCGGCGGTGCGCCCGGGGCGGGAGTCGAGCAGGGTGCGCTCTTCGAGAGAGCGGACGATGGCCCGCATGCGTTCCTGGACGGCCTGGTTCCACTGGCCGGCGGAGGCGTGGCGGGCGGCGGCGGCCCGGTGTTCGGCGGCCGTGCGCGGGCCGTCGTCGAAGAGGGCGTCGCCGCCGCCGGAGGGCGCGCGACGGGGGGTGCTGAGGCGCCACCAGAGGGCGGCGACCAGGGCGATGACGACCAGGACGACGGCCACGACGCCGACGACGCCGCCGGGCGTCGCGCCGGCGGCCGCGTCGAAGAGGCCGCCGATCCAGTCCCAGAAGCGGTCGAGGGCGCGCTGGAGAAGACTGGGGTCGTTCTCGTGGTACATCGGCTTGGACAGCTCACGCTCCGCCGCCTCCCGGGCGGGGACGCGCGGGATGTCCACCGGTACGTCGCCGGCCGTTCCCCCCGTGACCCTCACGCCATCAGCCTCCCTGGCCGGCGAGTCCGGCGGCCCGGGTGAGCTCGATGTCGAGCGCCTCCCGGCGGATGCGCTGGTCGATGTAGAGGAGGACGGTCACTCCGGCCAGGAGCGGGTAGGTGACGGCGCTCGTGACGATCCCGCCGACACCGGTGATGAGCAGGAAGGACCAGCTGGTCTCGAATCCGCCACTGCTGATGCCGGAGAGTCCGTTGCCCGTGACGATCACCGCGATGATGCCGAAGGGCAGCGCGAGGATGAACGCGACGACGAGCACGATGAGCTGGGTGAGGACGCTGATGCCGAAGATGCGCCACCAGGAGCCCTGAACGAGCTTCGCCGAGCGCTTGAGGGCCTTGATGACGCCCTGGCGCTCCAGCATCAGGGCGGGCGAGGCCAGGCTGAAGCGGATCATCAGCCAGATCATGGCGACGAAGCCGCAGAGGCCGCCGACGGCGGTGAGGGCACCACCGCCTTCCGTCTCCCCGAGGAGCATGCCGGGCAGCATTCCGATGAGCATGACGGCGCCGCCGATCAGCGGCATCAGCAGGGTCAGCCCGAGCAGCTGGAGCAGCCGGGGGCGGGCCTCCTGCCAGGCGGTGGCGAGGTCGACGGGGCGGCCGAGGACGGCCCGGCTGATGACGATGGTGAGCAGAGCGGCGCTGATCAGCGTGGCGACGATCATGATCACATAGGCCGGGATCGAGGCGATCAGACTGGCCTTCATCGACTCGACGGCCTGGGCCATCGCCTCGGCGGGGCCGGCGTCCGGGTTGATCTCCGGGCGGGCCGGGATCAGATAGCGCTGGGTCAGGGTCTCCGCGATCTGCATGATCACCGCGACGGTGACCGACACGGTGAGAACGGTCCGCCAGTAGCGGCGCATCGTCGTCACGGCGCCGTCGAGGATCTCGCCCAGGGTCAGCGGGCGCAGCGGGATCACGCCCGGCTTCGCGGCCGCGGGCATGCCCCACTGGCCGTACGGGGGCTGCGCGCCCCAGCCCGGGCCGCCCTGGCCGCCGTGTGCGCGAGCCGGTGCCTGCGGCGGTGCGGCCTGCCCGGGACCGGTCGGCGACTGCCACTGGCCGGCGGCCGGCTGCTGCTGGGACCACTGGGGGGCGGAGCCGTTCGTGTCACCGGGCGTGCCGCTCGGGCCGTCGGCGGGGGCGGATCCGGGCGAGGTCCAGCCCGGAGTGTCGTTCACGGTGGTCCACCTCGAGGATTGGTCGCGGTGCCGGATCGCCGAACCGGCTTGGTCTCAACGGCCGTCCGCCCGGCAGGGCGGCGGACCGGGAGCCATCGTGCCACGCGGGACCCGCCCACGGGCGGGCAGTTCCTCCTCGGCCTTCCCACCGGGGCGGTCGCGGTCCGGACTGTGCCGAATGCCGTTCCCGACGTACGGAACGGCGGCGGGGTCCCGCGCCGAGGCGGGCGTCGTGCACCGCATGGCGGAGATCGGCATCACGGTCAGCCACGCCGTAGGCGCACGACGGGGTTCGGCAGGTGCTCGCCGGCGCGCTCCGCGACGAAGGCGCCGGCCGAGTCGTCCCCGGGGCTGGTCGATCACCTCGCTGAATCGATCTCCTCACCCGAGTCGTCCGAGGCGGGCTGAGAACGGGCCCGGTCCTCCCCATGGGCCGATGTCGGCCGCGCGAGGTACGGTTCTGGGCGACCAGCGGGGGCCACGGGGGGCCACGGGGGTGACATCCATGTCTGACATCAACACCCACAGACACCGGCGGTTCACGGCGGGCAAACAGGGACGTCACCGCAGGTCAGTGAGGTATCTCACCAGCCGCCTTGAGACTGATACGGAAATGGGATGATGTCGATATGAAGGGACGCGTTCTTGTCGTCGACGACGACACCGCACTCGCCGAGATGCTCGGGATCGTGCTGCGGGGTGAAGGTTTCGAGCCGTCGTTCGTGTCGGACGGTGACAAGGCACTCGCCGCTTTCCGTGAGGCCAAGCCGGATCTGGTGCTGCTCGACCTGATGCTGCCCGGTCGGGACGGCATCGAGGTGTGCCGGCTGATCCGGGCCGAGTCCGGGGTACCGATCGTCATGCTCACGGCCAAGAGCGACACGGTCGACGTCGTCGTGGGTCTGGAGTCCGGGGCCGACGACTACATCGTGAAGCCGTTCAAGCCGAAGGAGCTCGTCGCCCGCATCCGGGCGCGGCTGCGGAGGTCCGAGGAGCCGGCGCCGGAGCAGCTGACCATCGGTGACCTGGTCATCGACGTGGCGGGGCACTCCGTGAAGCGGGACGGGCAGTCGATCGCCCTGACGCCGCTCGAGTTCGACCTGCTGGTCGCGCTGGCCCGCAAGCCGTGGCAGGTGTTCACGCGCGAGGTGCTCCTGGAGCAGGTGTGGGGCTACCGGCACGCCGCCGACACCCGTCTGGTGAACGTGCACGTGCAGCGGCTGCGCTCGAAGGTCGAGAAGGACCCCGAGCGCCCGGAGATCGTCGTGACCGTCCGCGGTGTCGGCTACAAGGCGGGACCGAGCTGACATGACCAAGGGCAGTGCTGCTCCCAAGGCCGGGGACCCTGGGGTCCGTGCGGGGCGGGCTGCCGGACCGGGGCGGGGGGGCCGAGGTCTGGGCCGTCTCCTCCAGGACGGAACACCGGGCGGACCCGCGTTCCGGCTGATCGCGCGCTGGGTGCGCCGTCCGCTGCTGCCCGCCGTACGCCTGTGGCGCCGCAACCTGCAGGTGCGGGTGGTCGCGGGCACCCTGCTCATGTCGCTCGGCGTGGTGCTGCTGCTCGGTCTGGTCGTCATCGGCCAGGTCCGCAACGGCCTGCTCGACGCCAAGGAGAAGGCCGCGCAGAGCCAGGCCGCCGGTGGGTTCTCCGCCGCGCAGGACCGGGCCGCGACCACGCAGCCCGCGCCCGGCGAGCAGGACGGCGGCCGCGCCGGGTCCTCGGTGAACTGGCGCTCCACGCTCGTCGAGCAGCTCGCCAGCGGCGGCCAGAGCGCGTTCAACGTGGTCGCGCTCTCCCTGGAGACCGGCGACACCGCCAGCCGCGGCGCCCGCGCCTCCGGCGAGGTCGACCCGACCACGAGCATCCCCGACGAGCTGCGGCACAACGTCGCGCAGGGCACCAACACCTTCCAGACGTACGCCCGCATCCACTACACCAGCGGCAAGCCGTCCGAGCCCGGTCTGGTGGTCGGCAAGCGGCTCAACGACGCCGACGGCCAGCCGTACGAGCTCTACTACCTCTTCCCGCTCACGCAGGAAGGGGACTCCCTCGCCCTGGTCAAGGCCACCCTGGCCACCGCCGGGCTGTTCGTCGTCGTCCTGCTCGGCGCCATCGCGTGGCTCGTGGTGCGGCAGGTCGTCACCCCCGTGCGGATGGCCGCCGGGGTCGCCGAGCGGCTGTCGGTCAACGGCCTCCAGGAGCGCATGAAGGTCACCGGCGAGGACGACATCGCGCGCCTCGGCGAAGCCTTCAACAAGATGGCGCAGACCCTTCAGCTGAAGATCCAGCAGCTGGAGGAGCTGTCCCGGATGCAGCGGCGGTTCGTCTCCGACGTCTCGCACGAGCTGCGCACCCCGCTGACCACCGTACGGATGGCGGCCGACGTCATCCACGACGCGCGCGCCGACTTCGACCCGGTCACCGCGCGCTCCGCCGAACTCCTCGGCGACCAGCTCGACCGCTTCGAGTCGCTGCTCTCCGACCTCCTGGAGATCAGCCGCTTCGACGCGGGCGCGGCGGCGCTCGAGGCCGCGCCGATAGACCTGCGCGAGGTGGTGCGACGCGTCATCGGCGGCGCCGAGCCGCTGGCCGAGCGCAAGGGCAGCCGCATCGTCGTCGTCGGCGACGAGCAGCCCGTGGTGGCCGAGGCGGACGCCCGCCGGGTCGAGCGGGTGCTGCGCAACCTGGTCGTGAACGCCGTCGAGCACGGCGAGGGCAAGGACGTGATCGTGCGCCTCGCCGCCGCGGGCGGCGCCGTCGCCGTGGCCGTACGGGACTACGGCGTCGGCCTGAAGCCCGGCGAGGCGACCCGCGTCTTCAACCGGTTCTGGCGCGCCGACCCGGCCCGCGCCCGCACCACCGGCGGTACGGGCCTCGGCCTGTCGATCGCCGTCGAGGACGCGCGGCTGCACGGCGGCTGGCTCCAGGCGTGGGGCGAGCCCGGTGGCGGCTCCCAGTTCCGGCTGACCCTGCCCCGTACCGCTGACGAGCCGCTGCGTGGCTCCCCCATCCCGCTGGAACCGGACGACTCGCGGCGCAACCGCGAGCAGGCGGCCCTGGGCGGGGCGGCCGGTGCGGGTTCGGGTGCCGGTGTCGCGTCCGGTGGGCGGCTCGCGGGCGTACCGGTGCAGGCGACCGGGGCGGCCGGGGCCGCTCGTACGGCTCTGCCCGTACCGCCGCGGATACCGCCGGCGCCGCGCGCCACGGTAGATCCGACGGCCCTGCCGGGCAGCGGAGCCCGGGTGGTCGCCCTGTCCGCGGAGACGGCCGACGGCGACAGTGGTGAGGCGATGGCGTCGACGCGCGCCGAGCGGGAGGACGGAACTGGTGGGCGCTGACCATCGAGGGAAGCGGGAGACCCTGGGGCGGGAACGGTCGGCGGCCGGGCGTTCGGCGGCGGGCCGGTCGGTGGCTGAGGGTTCGGCGACGGAACGGTCGGTGGCCGGACCTTTGGTAGCCGGACGGTCGGCGGCCGGGCCTTCCGCGGCGGGACGGTCGGCGGCGGGTTGGTCGACGGCTGGGCTGGCCGCGGCCGGGCGGGTCGGGCGGGGTGTTGTGCTCGCCGCCTGTGGGGCGCTCGTGGTGACCGGGTGTGCCGGGATGCCCGACAGCGGGGACGTGCAGGCGGTCAAGGCGTCCAACGCCGGGGACTCGCAGGTGCGGGTGTACGCGGTGGCGCCGCGCGACAACGCCGACCCCGACGAGATCGTCGACGGCTTCCTGGAGGCCATGACGAGTGACGACCCCGGGTTCGCGACGGCGCGGAAGTACCTGACGAAGCAGGCCGCGCGGACGTGGAGGCCGGAGGAGAGCATCACGGTGCTCACCACCGCGCCCGACCGCGACCAGGCCGACCGGCCCGGTGACCCGGACAGCCAGGGGCGGACGTTCCCGATCTCGGGGCGGCGGATCGCGGAGGTCGACGCGAGGCACGCGTACCGGCCGGAGGTGCCGTCCGAGTTCGACACGGCCATCCACGTGGTGCAGCAGCCGTCGGCGGACGGCAAGAGCAAGGAGTGGCGCATCGACAGCCTGCCGCGGGGCCTGGTGCTCGGCGAGGCGGACTTCCTGCGCAACTACCGCTCGGTCAACAAGTACTACTTCGCCTCCGGCGAGAGCTGGCTGGTCGCCGACCCCGTCTACATCCGGCAGCGCCAGGACCCCGTCACCCGGATGGATTCGGTGACGCAGACCGTCAAGGCGCTCCTCGACGGCCCGACGAAGTGGCTCGGCCCGGCGGTCGACTCGCGCTTCCCGTCCGGTACGGAGCTGCGGGAGGACGTCAGGTCGCTGACGCCCGACGACCAGTCCACCCTGAAGGTCCCGCTCAACGCCAAGGCCGACAACGTCAACGCGCCGGCCTGCAAGGGCATGGCGGCACAGCTGCTGTTCACGCTGGGCGACCTGACGTCGGTGCGGGTCGAGCAGGTCGAGATCCTGGGCAGCAAGGGCAACCGGCTGTGCCTGCTCGGCAAGGGGCAGGCGCTGCAGGAGTTCTCGCCGGTCCGCAACCCCGGCCGGGGCGAGAACCCGTACTTCGTCGACGAGCACGAGCGGCTGATGATGCTGTCGGTCGGCGGCCGCCAGCCGGACAAGCCGGCCGAGGTGCCCGGCCCGTTCGGCAAGGGCGCGGTGCCGCTGCGGTCCGTGGCGGTGGACCGCGAGGAGAACCGCGCGGCCGCGATCGTGAACGACGGGCGCGAGCTGCGCGTCGGCTCGATCACCACCGAGGAGGAGCTCCCGGCGCCGGTCGTGATCAGCAGCGCCCTGCGGCCCGACGACCGGCTGTCGGCGCCCAGCTGGGACGGCCGCGGTGACCTGTGGGTCGCCGACCGCAACCCGCTGAAGCCGCGGCTGTGGCTCGTGCCCGGCGGCCAGGGCGAGCGGGTCGAGGTCGGCACGCCGTGGCTCCGGGACGGCGCCCGCGTCGAGTCGCTGCGGGTCTCCGCGGACGGTGTGCGGATGGCGCTGCTCGTGACCCGGGACCGCCGCACCACCCTGCAGATCGGCCGGGTGGAGCGCACGGTCGAGGACGGCCACGTCGAGGTCACCGTCAAGGACCTGCAGGACGCGGCGCCCCGCCTGGAGTCGGTCACCGCCGTCTCCTGGGCCGGACCGAGCCGGCTCGTCGTGGTCGGCACGGAGAAGGGGGGCGTGCAGCAGGTGCGGTACGTCCAGACCGACGGCTCCACCTCGGCGACGTCCGTCCTCCCGGGCCTGAACGGGGTCACGTCGGTGGCCGCGCCGTACGGGGCGGACCAGAGCGCCCCGGTGGTCGCGAACTCCGGGAACGACGGCATCGTGCGGCTCGTGCCGGGCGCGAACTGGCAGCCGGTGGTGAAGGCGGGCAGCTCGCCGGTCTACCCGGGCTGAGCCACCCGCGACCCCCGCCGCCCCCGGCGCGCCGCACGCTGAGCGTGCGGCGCGCCGGGCGACGCTTACGGTGAGTGCGCCGCGTGCCGGGCGACGCTTACGGTGAGTGCGCTTCGCGCACGGCGCCCTCACGGCGAGCGTCTTTCGCACCGGGCGACTCCAACTGGTGAGGCCCCACTGCGAGCCCCCTCTGGCGGGTGCCCGCGCTGCGGAGGCTCCGCGCCCCGCGACACCCGCATCTGCGCGACTCCCACCCGGAGCGCGCCGCGCGCCGGGCGACGCTCACGTGAGTCCGCTCCGCGCGGGTGCCCCTCACGCTGCGCGCCCCTCGCTGCATGGGCCCTCACGCTGTGCGCCTCCCGCGCCGGGCGGCCCCACCGGCGCGCCTCCCGCGCCGGGCGGCCCCACCGGCGCGCCTCCCGCGCTGCAGGGGGCCCGCGCTGCGCGGGCCCCACACCAAGTGCGCCCCACACCAAGTGCGCCCCACACCAAGTGCGCCCCACACCAAGTGCGCCCCACACCAAGTGCGCCCCGCGCCTCCGTGTCGGCGCCTCCACGCCCTGCGCCCCTCACTTCCGCCGCCCCGCGCCCCGCAGTTCTCGGCGGCCGTGCTCGTTGTCCACAGGGTGTTGTCCACAGGGGTGGCCGGGGGCGTCGGGCCGGAGGACAGTAGTGGCATGCAGGGGTGGTGGCGAGAGGTTGCCGGGCTGGTGCTGCCGGTCTCCTGCGGAGGATGCGGGAGACCCCGTACGGCGCTGTGCCCGCCGTGCGAGGCCGAGCTCACCGGGAGCGGGCCGGGCAGGGTGCGGCCGGTGCCCGAGCCTGCGGGGCTGCCGGTGGTGCATGCCGCGGCGCCGTACGAGGGTGCGGTACGCGAGGTGCTCCTCGCCCACAAGGAGCGCGGCGCGCTGCCGCTCGCCGGGCCCCTCGGGGCGGCGCTGGCCGGGGCCGTGGTGGCCGCTGCCGGCGGCTTGGGCGGACCCGGGGACGGGCCGCTGCTTCTCGTACCGGTGCCGTCCTCGCGGCGCTCCGTGCGGGCGCGTGGCCACGATCCGACGCGGCGGATCGCGTTGGCCGCGGCCGGGCGGCTGCGGCGTGCGGGGCCGGCGGCGCGGGTGCTGCCGGCGCTGCGGCAGCGGCGGTGGGTCGCCGACCAGTCGGGGCTCGGCGCGGGGGAGCGGCTGGCGAACCTGGCGGGGGCGCTGGAGGTCGCGGCAGGCGCGGCGCGGCTGCTCGACGAGGCCGAGCGGGCGGGCGGACGGGTGGTGCTCGTGGACGACCTGATGACCACGGGGGCCTCGCTCGCGGAGGCGGCGCGGGCGCTCGCGGCGGCCCGGCCCGCGGCGGGCGGAGTACACCGTCCGTTCACGTTTCACGGATTAACGCACAGCTCGAAGGGAGGCGCGGCGGAAGGCCTATTCGAACGCCCGGTGGCGGCGGTAGTCGCATCCTCTCCGGCCTCGTTCGAAATAAACCGGAACTCACGGGGAAGTTGCATCGTTGCAGGTGGTGAGAGGTGAAAGCACCCGAATGAAGGTAAGTGGCCGCACCGGGTGCCGACACCCGTCCGAACGAGCTATGTTCGGTTGTGAGGAATGGCGAATGCCACGCCTCACCGAATGCACGGGTGCGCCTACAGGACAGGAGTTCAAGGCGAATTAACCTCGGGTTGGTGGGGTGGGGAGCTTGTCGGCTGGGGAGGAGGAGGTCAGGTCGCCAAGTCCGAGACTCCGGTAATCGCCGGAGTCTGGTGCAAAGGGAGAAGCTCGCCGGCCAAGGAGCCGTACCGAGTGATCCGGGAACGGAGTTCTGCGTGGACATCGTCGTCAAGGGCCGCAAGACCGAGGTGCCCGAGCGGTTCCGGAAGCACGTGGCCGAGAAGCTGAACCTGGAGAAGATCCAGAAGCTCGACGGCAAGGTGATCAGCCTCGACGTCGAGGTGTCCAAGGAGACCAACCCGCGGCAGGCCGACCGGTCCGACCGTGTGGAGATCACCGTCCATTCCCGAGGCCCGGTGATCCGGGCGGAAGCGTCAGCAGGCGACCCGTACGCAGCGCTCGACCTCGCCCACGGAAAGCTGGAGGCCCGGCTGCGCAGGCAGCACGACAAGCGGTTCACCCGCCGCGGCACCGGCAGGCTGTCGGCCGCCGAGGTGCCCGACGTGGTGCCGGGTGTCGCCCAGCTCAACGGAAGCGGCGAGCTCGTGCCGGAAGAGCCCGACGTGCCCACCACGATGATGGGCTCGATCGAGGTCCAGGGCGAAGGGCCGCTGGTAGTCCGGGAGAAGACCCACAAGGCCGCTCCCATGAGCCTCGGCCAGGCGCTCTACGAGATGGAGCTGGTCGGGCACGACTTCTATCTTTTCGTCGACGCCGACACCAAGCTGCCGAGTGTCGTCTACCGACGGCACGCGTACGACTTCGGCGTCATCCGAGTGGAGAACGACCCGTTCGCCGAGTCCGAGGGGGGCGGCGCCGGCGGCGCGCTCGGCGGCTGACCCACCGTTATCGACCCGGTCGCGGACGATCCTGACATGGTGCCCCTGGAGCGCCCGGAGCGCTCCCAGGGGCACCCCTGTGCGACCGTGCGCGCCCCCGTGCGACCACGGGATCACCTGGTTGTCGCCGCGGCATGAAATCATGGCGGGCATGCCAACCGGTGCTCCCCGAGCAGCGGTTGGGGACCGAAAAGCGAATCAGTACACGACTTCAGGCCACGGCCTTCAGGGGGAGGAACCATGGCGGACAGCTTCGGGCCGGTGCACGGCGGGCGGGAGCCCGAGAGCACGATGAACCCGGGGGGAATGGATTCGGCCAACGGCCCGTCACGGGGCGAGCCGATCCGCGTCCTCGTCGTGGACGATCACGCCCTTTTCCGCCGCGGTCTGGAGATCGTTCTCGCGCAGGAAGAGGACATCCAGGTCGTCGGCGAGGCGGGCGACGGTGCCGAGGCCGTGGACAAGGCCGCGGATCTGCTGCCCGACATCGTCCTGATGGACGTCCGGATGCCCAAGCGCGGCGGTATCGAGGCCTGCACCTCCATCAAGGAGGTCGCCCCCAGCGCGAAGATCATCATGCTGACGATCAGCGACGAGGAGGCGGACCTCTACGACGCGATCAAGGCGGGTGCGACCGGCTATCTCCTGAAGGAGATCTCCACCGACGAGGTCGCCACCGCGATCCGCGCGGTCGCCGACGGGCAGTCGCAGATCAGCCCGTCGATGGCGTCGAAGCTCCTCACCGAGTTCAAGTCGATGATCCAGCGCACCGACGAGCGCCGGCTCGTGCCCGCGCCCCGGCTGACCGATCGCGAGCTGGAGGTCCTCAAGCTCGTCGCGACCGGCATGAACAACCGGGACATCGCCAAGGAGCTGTTCATCTCCGAGAACACCGTGAAGAACCACGTCCGCAACATCCTGGAGAAGCTGCAGCTGCACTCCCGGATGGAGGCGGTGGTCTACGCGATGCGGGAGAAGATCCTCGAGATCCGCTGACGGGCGCCCGCCGACCGGCGCCCGCCGAGCGGCGCCCGCCGACCGGCGCCTGCCGAACGGCGCCCGCCGAGCGGCGCCTGTCGAACGGCGCCTGCCGACGGCTCTGTCCACCGGCCCCGTCCATTGGCTCCCGTCGACCGACCCTGTCCATCGGCCCCGTCGGCCGGCCGCCGTCGACCGGCCGTCCGGTGGGAGGCCTCAGCCGAGGGCCTTGATCAGCTCCGGGGCCAGTTCCGGGGTGTCCACCCGCTCCACCGCCACCGCGTCGCAGCCCACCCACTCGGCGGCCTCGCGCAGCGCTTGCGCCACCGCCGGGACCGCCTTCGCGCCGTCCAGCGTCACCTGGCGGGCGACCAGGGTCCGGCCGTCGCGCGCCGGGTCCACGCGGCCCACGAGCCGGCCGCCGGACAGGACGGGCATCGCGAAGTACCCGTACACCCGCTTCGGCTTGGGCACGTACGCCTCGAGGCGGTGCGTGAAGCCGAAGATGCGCTCGGTGCGGGGCCGCTCCCAGATCAGCGAGTCGAACGGCGAGAGCAGCGTCGTCCGGTGCCGGCCGCGCGGCTCGGTCGCGAGCGCCGCCGGGTCCGCCCATGCCGGCTTCCCCCAGCCCGCCACCGTGACCGGCACGAGCCCCGAGTCCGCCACGACCGCGTCGAACGCCTCGGCCTTGATCCGGTGGTAGTCGGCGATGTCGGCGCGGGTGCCGACGCCGAGGGCCTCGCCCGCCTGCCGTACGAGACGGCGCAGACACTCCGTGTCGTCGAGGTCGTCGTGGAGCAGGCCGTCCGGGATCGCGCGCTCGGCCAGGTCGTACACGCGCTTCCAGCCGCGCCGCTCGGTGACCACCACCTCGCCGTACATCAGCGCCCGCTCCACGGCGATCTTCGAGTCGGACCAGTCCCACCACTCGCCCTTGTTCTTGGCCCCGCCCAGCTCGGTCGCGGTCTGCGGGCCCTCGGCGCGCAGCTGCGCGATCACCGCGTCGTACGCCGCCGGGGAGAGCTTGTGGCCCCAGTGCGGGCGGTCGCGGTAGGCGCGGCGGCGGAAGGCGAAGAGCGGCCACTCCTCGACGGGCAGGATGCAGGCGGCGTGCGACCAGTACTCGAAGGCGTGGCCGTCGGTCCAGTACGCGTCCTCGACGGTGCGGCGGCCGACCGCGCCGAGGCGCGCGTACGGGATGAGCTCGTGCGAGCGGGCGAGGACCGAGATGGTGTCCAGCTGGACCTGTCCGAGGTGCCGCAGCACGCCCCGCACCCCCGCCCGCCGGTCGGGGGCTCCCAGGAAGCCCTGGGCCCGCAGGGCGATCCGGCGGGCGTCGTCGGCGGACAGTTCGGCGGCGGGGCGAGGAGCGGCAGTCATGATCCGCACCCTAGAGGGCACCACTGACACCGGGCGGAGCTTTCGAAGGGTCGGCCGGGGCGCCAGGCAAGGTGGCCGGAGTCGGCCCCTGGCGGGCCAGGCCGGCAGAGCGCTCCCAGCTGCCCTGCGGGCTGGCCCCGACTGGCCTGCGGCTGCCCTGCGGGCTGGCCCCGACTGGCCTGCGGCTGCCCTGCGGGCTGGCCCCCCGCCCCCTTCGGGCGGGCTCTCCCGGACGCCTTCCGGAGCGCTGGCGCAGCCCCTCCCGGCCGTCTCGGGGTGGGGCCAGTCCGTCCCGCCCCGGGCTGTCTAGCGGCGGGCCATCCGGCCGACCGCCTCCCCGCCGGCCCCTCCGGCTGGCCCCCGACCGCCTCACCAGGGCCCCGACCGCCTTCCAGCGGCCCGACCGCCTCCCCGGCGCCCCGACCGCTTTCCCAGCGGCCCCGACCCTCTCCCGGCGGCCACGTGGCCCGCCCCCCAGCCCCCTCAGTCCTCCGGCGTCGCCCTCGGTGGCAGGTACGGGAGCGGGGACGGCAGGCCGAGGTCGGAGGGGAGGAGGGAGCCGAGCCAGCAGTCACGGACCGTGCCGTTGTTGACGAGGCCGGCGCGCTCCACGCCCTCCACCGTGAAGCCGACGCGTTCGGCGACGGCTCGTGAGGGGGCGTTGCCGACCTCGGCGCGCCAGAGGAGGCGGTGGACGCCGAGGGAGCCGATGGCCCAGCGGGCGAGGGCGGTGACGGCCTCCGTCATGTAGCCGTGGCCGCGGTGCTCCTTGGCCAGCCAGTAGCCGACCTCGCGGACGCCCGGGCCACGCGCGTGCAGGCCGGTCGCGGCGAGCAGCGGGCCGCCCTCCAGGGGTTCCACGGCGAAGACGTACTCGCCGTCCAGGCGCCAGCCCTCCGGGGCGATGCGGGTCACGAAGAGTTCGGCGTCCGCCCGGCCGTACGGGGACGGGACGGTGGTCCAGCGCTGGATGTCGGGGTCCTGACAGGCGTCGTACACCGCGTCGGCGTCCTCCGGGGTGAACGGGCGCAGGCGCAGCCGGTCGGTGCTCAGTGTGATGGGCTCCATGACGAAATTGTGGTGACCCGCCCGCGCGGGGGCGAACACTTTTCGGGCCGGGCGGCACCTTCCGGCGGCCTCGTGCGTTCTTCCTGTGTGAGGCGCGAGGGCCTGTCCGGCGGACCAGGCGCGGCCCCGGCGGTGAGCCGCCGGACAGGTCCTGGGGACGGAAGCGGGGGCTCCGGCCCTGCGGGCCTCCCTCCGCGAGGGCGGTCTCGCTTACGATGGCCGTTGCGGTGGGGACCACCTGCCGTGCCCGCGCCCGAGTCATGACAACGACCCAGTGCCAGGCCCGACCGGCAAGGAGACCAGCCTCAGTGTCCGTCTTCCACAAGCTCATGCGTGCAGGCGAAGGCAAGATCCTGCGCAAACTGCACCGCATCGCGGACCAGGTCAACTCCATCGAAGAGGACTTCGTCAACCTCTCCGACGCCGAGTTGCGGGCGCTCACCGACGAGTACAAGCAGCGGTACGCCGACGGCGAGAGCCTTGACGACCTGCTCCCCGAGGCCTTCGCCACCGTCCGCGAGGCGGCCAAGCGCGTCCTCGGTCAGCGCCACTACGACGTGCAGATCATGGGCGGTGCCGCCCTCCACCTCGGCTACGTGGCCGAGATGAAGACCGGTGAGGGCAAGACCCTCGTCGGCACGCTCCCCGCGTACCTGAACGCGCTGTCCGGCGACGGCGTGCACCTGATCACGGTGAACGACTACCTCGCCGAGCGCGACTCCGAGATGATGGGCCGCGTCCACCGCTTCCTCGGTCTGACGGTGGGCTGCATCCTCGCGAACATGACGCCGGCGCAGCGCCGCGAGCAGTACGCCTGCGACATCACGTACGGCACGAACAACGAGTTCGGCTTCGACTACCTGCGCGACAACATGGCGTGGTCCCAGGACGAGCTCGTCCAGCGCGGCCACAACTACGCGTGCGTCGACGAGGTCGACTCCATCCTCGTCGACGAGGCCCGTACGCCGCTGATCATCTCCGGCCCGGCCGACCAGGCCACCAAGTGGTACGGCGACTTCGCCAAGCTGGTCACCCGCCTCACCAAGGGCGAGCCCGGCAACCCGATGAAGGGCATCGAGGAGACCGGCGACTACGAGGTCGACGAGAAGAAGCGCACGGTCGCCATCCACGAGGCCGGCGTCGCCAAGGTCGAGGACTGGCTGGGCATCGACAACCTGTACGAGTCGGTCAACACCCCGCTCGTCGGTTACCTGAACAACGCCATCAAGGCCAAGGAACTCTTCAAGAAGGACAAGGACTACGTCGTCATCGACGGCGAAGTCATGATCGTCGACGAGCACACCGGCCGTATCCTCGCCGGCCGCCGTTACAACGAGGGCATGCACCAGGCCATCGAGGCCAAGGAGGGCGTGCCGATCAAGGACGAGAACCAGACGCTCGCCACGATCACCCTCCAGAACTTCTTCCGCCTCTACAACAAGCTCTCCGGCATGACCGGTACGGCCATGACCGAGGCGGCCGAGTTCCACCAGATCTACAAGCTGGGCGTCGTCCCGATCCCGACGAACAAGCCCATGCAGCGCAAGGACCAGCCGGACCTGATCTACCGGACCGAGGTCGCCAAGTTCGCCGCCGTCGTCGACGACATCGCGGACAAGCACGAGAAGGGCCAGCCGGTCCTCGTCGGCACCACCTCGGTCGAGAAGTCCGAGTACCTGTCGCAGCAGCTCAGCAAGCGCGGCATCCCGCACGAGGTCCTCAACGCCAAGCACCACGAGCGCGAGGCCGCGATCGTCGCCCAGGCGGGCCGCCGCGGCGCCGTCACGGTCGCCACGAACATGGCCGGCCGCGGTACGGACATCAAGCTCGGCGGCAACCCCGACGACCTCGCCGAGGCGGAGCTGCGCCAGGCAGGTCTCGACCCGGTCGAGCACGTCGAGGAGTGGGCCGCGGCCCTGCCGGGCGCCCTGGAGCGCGCGGAGAAGGCCGTGAAGGCGGAGTTCGAGGAGGTCAAGGAGCTCGGCGGCCTGTACGTCCTGGGCACCGAGCGCCACGAGTCCCGCCGTATCGACAACCAGCTGCGCGGTCGTTCCGGCCGTCAGGGCGACCCGGGCGAGTCCCGCTTCTACCTGTCGCTCGGCGACGACCTGATGCGCCTCTTCAAGGCCCAGATGGTCGAGCGGGTCATGGCCATGGCCAACGTCCCGGACGACGTGCCGATCGAGAACAAGATGGTCACCCGCGCCATCGCCTCCGCGCAGGGCCAGGTCGAGTCCCAGAACTTCGAGACGCGCAAGAACGTCCTGAAGTACGACGAGGTGCTCAACCGGCAGCGCGAGGTCATCTACGGCGAGCGCCGCCGCGTCCTGGAGGGCGAGGACCTGCACGAGCAGGTGCGCCACTTCATGGACGACACGATCGACGACTACATCCGCCAGGAGACCGCCGAAGGCTTCGCCGAGGAGTGGGACCTGGACCGGCTGTGGAACGCGTTCAAGCAGCTCTACCCGGTCAAGGTCACGATCGAGGAGCTGGAGGAGGCGGCCGGGGACCGCGCGGGCATCACCGCCGAGTTCATCGCCGAGTCCGTCAAGAACGACATCCACGAGCAGTACGACGCCCGCGAGAAGCAGCTCGGCTCCGACATCATGCGTGAGCTGGAGCGCCGGGTCGTTCTGTCGGTCCTCGACCGCAAGTGGCGCGAGCACCTCTACGAGATGGACTACCTCCAGGAGGGCATCGGCCTGCGCGCGATGGCGCAGAAGGACCCGCTGGTCGAGTACCAGCGCGAGGGCTTCGACATGTTCTCCGCGATGATGGAGGGCATCAAGGAGGAGTCCGTCGGCTACCTGTTCAACCTGGAGGTCCAGGTCGAGCAGCAGGTCGAGGAGGTCCCGGTGCAGGACGCGGCCAAGTCCCTGGACAAGGAGGACGCGACCGTCCCGGCGGGCGCCGCCCGTCCGGAGATCCGCGCCAAGGGCCTGGAAGCCCCGCAGCGCCCCGACCGCCTGCACTTCTCGGCGCCGAAGGTCGACGGCGAGGGTTCGGTCGTCGAGGGCGACTTCGCGTCGGACGGCGACGCGGCCGAGGGCGACGGCCTGACGCGCGCGGAGCGCCGGAAGGCGCAGAAGAGCGCGGGCGGGCGTCGCCGCAAGAAGTAGCCGTGCGGGTAGCTGTGCGGTAGTCGTGTACGAAGCCGAGGGGTCGGTCGCCGGGTGGCGGCCGGCCCCTTCGGCTTGGGGCCGTGGTCGCGGGTCGTTGTCGGCCGCTTCGGCGTGTGAGGTCGTGGTCGCCCCGGTACGGGCCCCCCGCGGCTTGGGGCCGTCTCTCAAGCGCTCGGCAGGCCGTCCAGTTCCACCGCCGCGCAGCGCCAGCGCCGGTCGGAGCCGCGTTCGAGGCGGAAGGCCATGGCGCGGACGCGGTCGCCGGTGGCGACGGTGGCCCAGGCCTCCAGGGCGCCGTCGGCCGGCGGGTGGAAGCGGCAGGCGCGCAGCACCGGGCGCGGGCCGGAGGAGCGCAACGGCGTCTCCGGGGCGAGCTGGACCAGCTGCTCGTACGCCTCGCCGATCGTGTGGCCGAGCATCCAGTGCACCGGCCGTTCCCCGCTCAGCACCGCGAGGAGCTTCTCGGCGAACACCAGGTGCGGCGGCGCCATCCGCCGCGGGGCGGCCCCGGCGCGGCCCCGAGGACCGGTGCCGGCGGGGCCGCGGGGGCGCAGGGTGTTCGTGGTCATGGGATCCCCGTTCGTCGCGATGAGTGACCGTTTGATACCAGTCGGTAACTTCCTGGGCATCTTGTACGGGGGAGGCAGGCCCGCTCGCAAGGGGCGCCCGGCCTGCGGGGGTCACGCAGAGCGATTCACCGATCAGGGTGATGGCGGGCGCGTGCAGCGGGCGGGACAGGATGCGCAGGCCCTCGTACGCGCACCTCGGGGCGTCAACCCCGTACGGCGGTCCGTGCGACCGTCCGGGCCGCCGGGGTGATGGGGGTCCGCCCCCGAAAGGGGACTCCGCACGTATCCTGAGGGCGTCTCCGACTACGAAAGCGGCCAGCCATGCGCGTGTACGTCCCTCTGACCCTCCCCGGTCTCGCACAGGCGCACAAGGACGGCGAGCTGGGCCCCGGGCCGCTCACCGCCTATGCCGTCACCCCCGCGCTGCGCGAGTGGTACGTCTCCGACGACATCGAGGAGCTGGAGTACGCCGCCCTCAACCGCGCCGCCGCCGCCTCGCTGCGGATGCTCGCCGGTGACCCCGGGGCGGCCAGGCGGCGGGTCGTCGTCGCCGTCGACGTGGCCGACAAGGACGCCGTCGTCGACCCCGACCGCGGGCTCGACGCGAGCGCGCTCGGTGAGGTCCGTATCGCCGCCGCCGTACCGCTGGCCAAGGCCGCCGCCGTACACGCCGACGCCGACGACGCCGAGACCGACGTCGCCGCCGCTGCCGCCGCGCTCGGCGCCGCGGACCTGGGCGACGACGACGCTCAGTTCGTCGTCGACGGGGCGGAGGACCACGAGCTGCTGTGGTTCGGGGTACAGGAGATCCCCGCGCTCCTCGGCTGACTCTCCCGGCCGGCCCTGGCCGGCCCTGCCCGGCCGCCCGGCCTGACCTGGCGTGACTGTCCGTTCCGGCAGGTACCGTGGCTTCCCATGGGTAAGCACGCGAAGCATCTGGTCTGGGACTGGAACGGCACTCTGCTCGACGACATCGGCGCGGTCATCGGCGCCACCAACGCGGCCTTCGCCGAGCTGGGGCTGGAACCGATCACCCTGGAGCGGTACCGGGAGCTCTACACGGTGCCGGTGCCCAAGTTCTACGAGCGGCTGATGGGGCGGCTGCCCACCGAGGAGGAGTGGCTGCTCATGGACGGCGCCTTCCACCGGCACTACTGGGTCCAGGCCGAGGGAGCCCAGCTCACGGCGGGCGCGGCGGAGCTGCTCGCCGCACGGCAGGCGTCCGGCTTCACGCAGTCGCTGCTCTCGCTCGCGCCGCACGACGACCTGATACCGCTCGTGCGGCAGCACGGGATCGCCGAGCGCTTCGTGCGGGTCGACGGGCGGACCGACCGGTCACCGGACGGGAAGTCGGGGCACATGGTGCGGCATCTGGCGGCGCTGGAGGGCGTGCCGGCGGAGCGGGTGGTCGTCATCGGGGACGCGGCCGATGACGCGGTTGCCGCGGCGCATGTGGGCGCGAAGGCGGTGCTTTACACCGGAGGGTCGCACAGTCGGGCGTCGCTGGAGCGGGTCGGCGTGCCCGTCGTCGACACGCTCGCCGAGGCCGTCGCCGTCGCGGACGAGCTGGTCTAGGGGGCGAGACACCCCCTAGGGCCACCAGGGGAGCGCGCGGGGGGGCATACGTGCCGCCCCTGCGGAACGTATGCCCACAGTCCACCCGGCGAGGGTGCGGCGAATGACCGCACCCTCCCAGGGGCGTCTACGCCTTCGCCTCCCTCAGCACCTTCAGGAACTCGCGCATCCAGCTCGGGTGGTCCGGCCAGGCCCGTGAGCTGACCAGGCGGCCGTCCACCACCGCCTCCGTGTCCTGGAAGGTCGCGCCCGCCGCCTGCATGTCGAGTTCGAGGGCGGGGTACGCGGTGACGTGACGGCCGTCGAGGCTGCCGAGAGCGGCCGTGAGGAGCGGACCGTGGCAGATCTGGGCGACGGGCTTGTCGGCGTCGAAGAAGGACTTGAGGATCTTGCGGAGTTCCGGGTCGTTGCGGAGGTACTCCGGTGCGCGGCCGCCCGGGATGACGACGGCGACGTAGTCGCCCGGGTCGACCTCGGAGAAGGCGAGGTCGGCCGGCCAGGTGTAGCCCGGCTTCTCGGTGTACGTGTCGTAGCCCGGCTCGAAGTCGTGGACGACGAAGCGGAGCTGCTTGCGGGACGGGGCCGCGATGTCGACCTCGTACCCCTCTTCGAGGAGCCGCTGGTACGGGTACATCACCTCCAGCGACTCCGCCGCGTCCCCCGTCACGATCAAGATCTTCGCCATGGCGACTCCCAGATCCGTCAGATCCCTGATGTCGGTATGTCTCGGTGCGTCTCGGTGAGTGCCCCGGGGAACCATGCGTCGCTGTCCACAGTGTCAAACTTCCGGCCCCGCTTTTGTACACATAAGGACCATGACGGTGTGGGGGTCAACAGCGATAGGCTTTTCCCGTGATCAGCGCGATATGCCGCGGGGGCAACGCAGCCCCCGGCTTCCGCCCGGTCCGCCACCGCGGCCGGGCCGACGGCGCGTTCGCCGATCCCTTCCGTCCGGGCCGTACCCACGCCCGCGGCACGACACCCACCGTGGCCGAGAACGACCCGGACATCTCTCATCGCGGCATAACGTCGACCCAGACCGGTACCACCGCGTCGTGGCGTTGTGCCCTTTCTTCCACCGACGTCACGCAACGGCGCGCGACAGGAGTCAGAGGACATGCAGACCAAGCTGGACGAAGCCAAGGCCGAGCTGCTCGATCGGGCCGCCCGGGTCGCTGAGAACAGCCCGGTCGGGGGGCGACTTCCGACAGGGCCCGACGGGAAGCGTCCGGACCACGCCACCCTGCTCGACTACCTCCAGCGCTACTACCTGCACACCGCGCCCGAGGACCTGAGCGACCGCGACCCCGTCGACGTCTTCGGCGCCGCGCTCTCGCACTACCGCCTCGCGGAGAACCGCCCGCAGGGCACCGCGAACGTCCGCGTGCACACCCCGACGGTGGAGGAGAACGGCTGGACCTGCAGCCACTCCGTCGTGGAGGTCGTCACCGACGACATGCCGTTCCTCGTGGACTCCGTCACCAACGAGCTGTCCCGCCAGGGCCGCGGCATCCACGTCGTCATCCACCCGCAGGTCACGGTCCGCCGCGACCTGACCGGCAAGCTCATCGAGGTGCTCAGCAAGGAGCCCGCCGGCGAGCTGCCGCACGACGCGCTTCTCGAGTCCTGGATCCACGTCGAGATCGACCGCGAGACCGACAAGGCCGACCTCAAGCAGATCACCAACGACCTGCTGCGCGTCCTGTCCGACGTCCGCGAGACCGTCGAGGACTGGGAGAAGATGCGCGAGGCCGCGCTGCGCATCGCCGACGGCCTGCCCGAGGAGCCCGTCGCCTCCGACCTGCGGCCCACCGAGGTCGAGGAGGCCCGCGAGCTGCTCCGCTGGCTCGCCGACGACCACTTCACCTTCATCGGCTACCGCGAGTACGAGCTGGTCAACGGTGACGCCCTGGCCGCCGTCCCCGGCACCGGCCTCGGCATCCTGCGCTCCGACCCGCACCACAGCGGCGAGGACAACCACGCCCACCCCGTCTCGCCGTCCTTCAGCCGGCTGCCCGCCGACGCCCGCGCCAAGGCGCGCGAGCACAAGCTGCTGATCCTGACGAAGGCCAACAGCCGCGCGACCGTGCACCGCCCCTCGTACCTCGACTACGTGGGCGTGAAGAAGTTCGACGCCGACGGCAACGTCGTCGGCGAGCGGCGCTTCCTGGGCCTCTTCTCCTCGGCCGCGTACACCGAGTCGGTCCGCCGCGTGCCCGTCATCAAGCGCAAGGTCCAGGAGGTCCTCGCGGGCGCCGGCTTCGCGCCGAGCAGCCACGACGGCCGCGACCTGCTCCAGATCCTGGAGACCTACCCGCGCGACGAGCTCTTCCAGACCCCGGTCGACGAGCTCCAGGCCATCGCCACCAGCGTCCTGTACCTGCAGGAGCGGCGCCGGCTGCGGCTCTACCTGCGCCAGGACGAGTACGGCCGCTACTACTCGGCCCTCGTCTACCTGCCGCGCGACCGCTACACCACCCGCGTCCGGCTGCGGATCATCGACATCCTCAAGGAAGAGCTGAACGGCACCAGCGTCGACTTCACGGCCTGGAACACCGAGTCGATCCTGTCCCGGCTGCACTTCGTCATCCGCGTCGAGCCCGGCACCGAGCTCGCCAAGCTCACCGACGCCGACGTCGACCGCATCGAGGCCCGGCTCGCCGACGCCACCCGCTCCTGGGCCGACGGCTTCGCCGAGGCGCTCAACGCCGAGCTGGGCGAGGAGCGCGCCGCCGAGCTGCTGCGCCGCTACGGCAACTCCTTCCCCGAGGGCTACAAGGCCGACCACTCGCCGCGCGCCGCCGTCGCCGACCTGTGCCACCTGGAGGCCCTGGCCGACAGCGGCAAGGACTTCGCGCTCTCCCTCTACGAGCCCGTCGCCTCCGGCTCCGGCGAGCGCCGCTTCAAGATCTACAAGACCGGCGACCAGATCTCCCTGTCCGCCGTCCTGCCGGTCCTCAACCGGCTCGGCGTCGAGGTCACCGACGAGCGCCCCTACGAGCTGCGCCTCGCCGACCGCCCCAACGCCTGGGTCTACGACTTCGGCCTGCGCATGCCCACGCCCACCGGCAACGGCGGCGACTACCTCGGCGACGACGCCCGCGAGCGCTTCCAGGAGGCCTTCGCCGCCACCTGGACCGGCCAGGCCGAGAACGACAACTTCAACTCGCTCGTCCTGTCCGCCGGGCTCAACTGGCGCGAGGCGATGGTGCTGCGCGCCTACGCGAAGTACCTGCGCCAGGCCGGATCGACGTTCAGCCAGGACTACATGGAGGACACCCTCCGCAACAACGTCCACACCACCCGGCTGCTCGTCAACCTCTTCGAGGCCCGCATGGCCCCGGAGCGGCAGCGCGCCGGCACCGAGCTGATCGACGCCCTCCTGGAGGAGCTGGACGCCGCCCTCGACCAGGTCGCGAGCCTGGACGAGGACCGCATCCTGCGCTCCTTCCTCACCCTCATCAAGGCGACGCTCCGGACGAACTTCTTCCAGAAGTCGGCCGAGGGCACGCCGCACTCCTACGTGTCGATGAAGTTCGACCCGCAGGCCATCCCGGACCTGCCGGCCCCGCGCCCGGCCTTCGAGATCTGGGTGTACTCGCCGCGCGTCGAGGGCGTCCACCTGCGCTTCGGCAAGGTCGCCCGAGGCGGCCTGCGCTGGTCCGACCGCCGCGAGGACTTCCGTACCGAGATCCTCGGCCTGGTCAAGGCGCAGATGGTGAAGAACACCGTCATCGTGCCGGTCGGCGCCAAGGGCGGCTTCGTCGCCAAGCAGCTCCCGGACCCGTCCGTGGACCGCGACGCCTGGCTGGCCGAGGGCATCGCCTCGTACAAGACCTTCATCTCCGCCCTCCTCGACATCACCGACAACCTGGTGGCCGGCGAGGTCGTGCCCCCGGCCGACGTGGTCCGCCACGACGAGGACGACACCTACCTGGTCGTCGCCGCCGACAAGGGCACCGCGACCTTCTCCGACATCGCCAACGGCGTCGCCGAGTCGTACGGCTTCTGGCTGGGCGACGCGTTCGCCTCCGGCGGCTCCGCCGGCTACGACCACAAGGGCATGGGCATCACCGCCCGCGGCGCCTGGGAGTCCGTCAAGCGGCACTTCCGCGAGCTGGGCCACGACACCCAGACCGAGGACTTCACCGTCGTCGGCGTCGGCGACATGTCCGGCGACGTCTTCGGCAACGGCATGCTGCTCTCCGAGCACATCCGCCTCGTCGCGGCCTTCGACCACCGCCACATCTTCATCGACCCGAACCCGGACGCGGCCACCTCGTACGCCGAGCGCCGCCGCCTCTTCGACCTGCCGCGCAGCTCCTGGGCCGACTACAACGCCGAGCTGATCTCCGCGGGCGGCGGCATCCACCCGCGCAGCGCCAAGTCGATCCCGGTCAACGCGCACATGCGGGCCGCCCTCGGCATCGAGGACGGCGTCACGAAGATGACCCCGGCCGAGCTGATGAAGTCCATCCTGCAGGCGCCCGTCGACCTGCTGTGGAACGGCGGCATCGGCACGTACGTGAAGTCCTCGCACGAGTCGCACGCCGACGTCGGCGACAAGGCCAACGACGCCATCCGCGTCGACGGCCAGGACGTCCGCGCCAAGGTCATCGGCGAGGGCGGCAACCTCGGCGCGACCCAGCTCGGCCGCATCGAGTTCGCCCGCGTCGGCGGACCCGAGGGCGAGGGCGGCAAGGTCAACACCGACGCCATCGACAACAGCGCCGGCGTGGACACCTCCGACCACGAGGTCAACATCAAGATCCTGCTCAACGGGCTCGTCGCCGAGGGCGACATGACCGTCAAGCAGCGCAACAAGATCCTCGCCGAGATGACGGACGAGGTCGGCCGGCTGGTGCTGCGCAACAACTACGCGCAGAACACCGCCCTCGCCAACGCCGTCGCCCAGTCGCCGTCCCTGCTCCACGCCCACCAGCGCTTCATGCGCCGCCTGGGCCGCGACGGGGCGCTCGACCGCTCGCTGGAGTTCCTGCCCAACGACCGGCAGATCCGCGAGCTGCTGAGCAGCGGCAAGGGCCTGAGCCAGCCGGAGCTCGCCGTCCTCCTCGCGTACACCAAGATCACGGTGGCCGACGAGCTGATCGGTACGGAGCTGCCGGACGACCCGTACCTGCGCGGGCTGCTCCACGCGTACTTCCCGACGCTGCTCCGCGAGCAGTTCACGGAGGCCGTCGACAACCACGCGCTGCGTCGCGAGATCATCACCACGGTGCTGGTCAACGACACCGTCAACACCGGTGGCTCGACCTTCCTGCACCGCCTCCGCGAGGAGTCCGGCGCGTCGATCGAGGAGATCGTCCGCGCGCAGACCGCGGCTCGCGCGATCTTCCGCCTGGGCGAGGTCTGGGACGCCGTCGAGGCGCTCGACAACCAGGTGGCGGCCGAGTTCCAGACCCGGATGCGACTGCACTCGCGCCGGCTCGTCGAGCGCGGCACCCGCTGGCTGCTCAACAACCGGCCGCAGCCGCTCCGGATCGGCGAGACCATCGAGTTCTTCGCGGACCGGGTCGAGCAGGTCTGGGAGAAGCTGCCGCAGCTGCTGCGCGGCGCGGACCTGGAGTGGTACCAGTCGATCCTGGACGAGCTGACCGCGGTCGGCGTCCCGGAGGAGCTGGCGCTGCGCGTGGCCGGGTTCTCCTCCGCCTTCCCGATCCTCGACGTCGTCGCGATCGCGGACCGCACCGGCAAGGACCCGCTGGCGGTCGCCGAGGTCTACTACGACCTGGCCGACCGGCTGCGGATCACCGACCTGATGGACCGGATCATCGAGCTGCCGCGGGCCGACCGCTGGCAGTCGATGGCCCGCGCCTCCATCCGCGAGGACCTGTTCGCCGCCCACGCCGGGCTCACCTCGGACGTCCTCGCCGCCGGGAACGGCACCTCCACCCCGGAGGAGCGGTTCAAGGCGTGGGAGGACAAGAACGCGGCGATCCTGGGCCGGGCGCGCACGACCCTGGAGGAGATCCAGGGCTCGGACGACTTCGACCTGGCGAACCTTTCGGTGGCCATGCGGACGATGCGCACGCTGCTGCGCTCGCACACCTGATCGTCCCGGGTGACGCAGGGGCGCCCCCGCCGGTCCACGTGGCCGGCGGGGGCGCCCCTTTCGCGTACGGGGCGTACGGCTACGAGCTCACCGTCGACGTCCACAGGCGGCGCGCCGCCAGCGCCGCCGACGCGAGCAGCAGGGCGTTGCGGAGCGTCATGACGGCGAGGCCCTGCCAGGTGCCGGCGACGACGTCCAGGTAGAGGACCGGGTACGCGAGGGAGCTCAGCGCCGCGGCGGGCAGCAGGAGCACGGCGACCCGGCGCATGACCGTGCGCCGGCAGGTCAGGCAGACGGCGGCGAGCCCGAGCAGCCACACCATGTACTGGGGGCTGATCACCCGGCTGGTGACGGTGAACAGCAGCACCGCCGCGAGGGCCGCGTCCAGCGGGGTGGCCGCGGTCCAGCGGCGGGCCCGCATCCGCCACAGCAGCAGCCAGATGAAGGCGACCACGGTGAGCAGCAGGGCCAGGTGACCGACGGTGGAGACGTACGGCCCGACGTACTCGTACGCCCCGTAACGGAACTCGACCCCGCCGGGCCAGATCCCGGCGGCCTTCGCGAGGGCGAGGCCGGTGCCGCCGAGCGACTCGATCTGGATGCCCCGGCTGCCCTGCTGGCGCAGGAAGCCCAGCGAGTCGCCGAAGAGCAGCGCGAGCACGCCGAAGAGCGTCAGGGCGGTGACGGCGGCGGCCGTCCACGCCTCGCGGGTGGTGCGGCCGCGCGGGGTGCCGATCAGGGTGAGCGCGGGCCAGACCTTGACCATCGCGCCGAGCCCGGCGAGCACGCCGCCGATCCGGTGCGCGGCCGGGGCGCGGGCCTTCAGGGCGAGCAGCGCGAGCACGGCGAGGGCGGTGGTCTGCACGTCGTACCGCGCGAGCGGCACGTGCAGGAGGAGGGGCAGGCCGAGCACCCAGTACCAGGCGCCGTGGGTGAGCCGGGCGCTGTCGGCGGCGGCGAGGGCGACGGTGACGGCCGCGTCGGCGAGCAGGGTGAGGAAGACGAAGCCCTGGAAGTACGTGAACCAGGGCAACGCCCCGGGGGACATCACGACCAGGCCGGCGCCGGGCGGGTACTGCCAGGTCGGGTCGCCGGGCGGGAAGGTGCCGTGGGCGAACTGGTCGTACCAGTGCCGGTAGAGCGCGTACACCTCGGTGGCGACGCCGCCGATGCCGAGGTCGTCGCGGCGCAGCAGGATCAGCATGCCGATCCGGGTGAGCAGCCAGACGACGCCGAGGGCGAGCAGCCGGCCGATGCCGACGGTCACGAAGGTGGCGGAGGTGAAGGTCTCCGACTCGAAGGGCGACCGGGTCAGGGCGGGCGGCGCGGGTGCCGTCGCTTGCGCCTTCGGATGCGTATGCGCCGTCGTATGCGCCTTCGCGAGGTCGGTCGCGGGCGGGGGACCGGACCTGGTCCCGGGCATGCTCCCGGGCGCGGTCGCCTTCGCGGGGGCGGTGCCGGCGGTGGTGGCGTGCGGAGGGGGCTCGTTCGTCATCCCTCCGCACTCTAGGGTGCTATGTCCTATTTCTTCCCGTTCTTGCCCCCCGAGCCGGTGACGCTCGTGAATTCCTCGTACGCCGCCACGACCTCGTCCGCCGGGCCGTCCATCCGCAGCGTGCCCGCCTCCAGCCACAGCGCCCGGTCGCAGGTCTCGGTGATGGTCGAGTTCGAGTGGCTGACCAGGAAGACCGTGCCCGCCTCGGCACGCAGCTCGTCGATCCGCTTCTGGCTGCGGCGCCGGAAGCCGGCGTCGCCGGTCGCCAGGGCCTCGTCGATGAGGAGGACGTCATGGCTGCGGGCGGCGGCGATGGAGAAGCGCAGCCGGGCGCCCATGCCCGAGGAGTACGTGCGCATGGGCAGCGAGATGAAGTCGCCCTTCTCGTTGATCCCGGAGAAGTCGACGATCTGCTCGTAGCGCTCGGCGATCTCCCGGCGGCTCATGCCCATCGCGAGCCCGCCGAGGATCACGTTCCGCTCGCCCGTCAGATCGCTCATGAGCGCCGCGTTGACGCCGAGCAGCGCGGGCTGGCCCAGGGTGTACATGTGCCCCGCGTTCACCGGCAGCAGGCCCGCGACCGCCTTGAGCAGCGTCGACTTGCCCGAGCCGTTGGAGCCGATCAGGCCGATCGCCTCGCCCCGGTACGCGGCGAAGCTGACGCCCTTGACGGCGTGCACCTTGCGGGTGCCGGGCGCGCCCTTGCCGCGGGAGACGATCCGGCTGAGGGCGGAGGTCGCACTGCCCTTGCCGGCCCGGCCGCCCTGGACGGTGTACGTGACGTGGACGCCGTCGGCGACGACGGTGGGGGTGCGCTCGGGCGCCGTACCCGCGGTGTCCGTCGGGGGCGCCGTCATGGTGAGGGTGTCAGCCACGGCCGTAGGTCTCCTCTGCCTTCCAGAAGTAGATGAAGCCGCCGGCGAAGGTCAGCACCGCCCAGCCGGCCGCGAGCGCCCACACGTGGGGCGGGAGCTGCGAGCCGTGGAAGCTCTCCACGAGCGCGTACCGCAGCAGGTCGATGTAGACGGCCGCCGGGTTGGCCTGGAGCGCCACGATCGCCGCGTGCGGCAGGTCGCGGCCCTGGGTGAGGTGGGCGATCGACCACATGACCCCGGAGGCGTACATCCAGGTGCGCAGGATGAACGGCATCAGCTGCGCGATGTCCGGCGTCTTCGCCGCGAGCCGGGCCATGACCAGCGCGAGGCCGGTGCTGAAGAGCGTCTGGAGCAGCAGCGCCGGGATCGCGAGGAGCCAGCTCGGGCGCGGGAACTCGCCGAAGCAGACCAGGATCGCGACCAGCGCGCCGAGCGAGAAGAGCAGCTGCTGGAGCTGCTGGATCGCGAGGGCGATGGGCAGGCTGGCGCGCGGGAAGTGCAGGGCGCGGACCAGGCCCAGGTTGCCGCTGATGGCGCGGGTGCCGGTCATGATCGTCTGAGAGGTGAAGGTCCACGCGAAGACGCCCGTGAGCAGGAACGGGACGTAGTCCGCGATGCCCTTCTTGACGTCCATCAGGACGCCGAAGATCACGTAGTAGACCGCCGCGTTGAGCAGCGGCGTCATCACCTGCCAGATCTGGCCGAGCTTCGCCTGGCTGTACTGCGCGGTGAGCTTGGCCGTCGCGAACGCGGTGATGAAGTCCCGCCGCGACCACAGCTGGCGCACGTACGCCAGGAGCGAGGGGCGCGCGCCGCTCACGGTCAGCCCGTGGCGCCGGGCGAGGGCCCGCAGCTCCTCGGAGGTCGGGGCGGTGGGCGCGCCGGCCGTGGCGGGAGCGCTGGGTGGGGGCGCGAGAGTCTGAGTGGTCACGTCGCCTTCCAGGGGGAGGCCGTCCGATGGAACGGGTCCGTATCGTCGCTACGGCGAGAGTAGAGCGCGGCGCCGCCGAGCGCAACGTCGGGACGGGACCGTCTCGTCGTCACGACCGCGTTCCGTAACCGCTGGTTAAGATCCTGTGCATGACGACACCGTCCGGACCCTCGGGAACCCCTCGCCGCGCGCCCGCCGGAGCCGCCGTGCTCCGCGAGGACGTCACCGAGGCCATCCGGGCGGCCGTCTTCGAGGAACTCGCCGCGGTCGGCTTCGCCCGGATGTCCATCGAGGGCATCGCGCGGCGCGCCGGCGTCGGCAAGACCGCCGTCTACCGGCGCTGGAAGTCCAAGCTGTCCCTCGTCCTCGACCTGGTCGGCGCCGTCGCCGTCCGCGGCCTGCCCGCGCCGGCCACCGGCTCGCTGCACGGGGACGTCCGCGCCCTCCTGGAGGTCGCCGCGCACGCGCTGCGGCACCCGGTGGCCTCGCAGGTCATCCCGGACCTTCTCGTCGAGGCCGCCCGGCACCCGGAGATCGCCGACACGCTGAAGGCGGCCCTGCTCGACAGCCAGCAGGGCGTGGTCGCCCAGGTCGTCCGCGCCGCCGTCGACCGCGGCGAGCTGCCGGCCGGCTCCGACCCGGACCGGGCGCTCGACCTGGTCCTCGGGCCGCTCTACTGGCGCCTGGTCGTGGTCCGTACGGAGCTGCCGAAGGGGTACCTGGACGACCTGGCGCGGTCGGCGGTGGCGGCGCTGACCGCGTAGTCCTTCAAGGAAGCCCTACTTCACCGCGCCCGCCATCACCCCGGACACGAACTGCCGCTGGAAGGCGAAGAACACCAGCAGCGGGATCACCATCGACACGAACGCGCCCGGCGCGAGCACGTCCACGTTGTTGCCGAACTGGCGGACCTGCTGCTGGAGCGCAACCGTGATCGGCGGCGACTGGGCGTCGGCGAAGATCAGCGCCACCAGCATGTCGTTCCACACCCACAGGAACTGGAAGATGCCGAGCGAGGCGATGGCCGGACCGCCCAGCGGCAGCACCACCCGGGCGAACAGCCGCACCTCACCCGCGCCGTCGAGCCGGGCCGCCTCCAGCAGCTCGCGCGGGATCTCCGCGAAGAAGTTCCGCAGCAGGAAGATCGCGAACGGCAGGCCGAACGCCGTGTGGAACAGCACCACCCCGAGCGTCGTCTCGAAGATCCCGAGCGCCCCGAAAAGCTTCGACACGGGCACGAGCGCCACCTGCACCGGCACCACGAGCAGCCCCACGACCAGCAGGAACCACCAGTCGCGGCCGGGGAAGTCGAGCCACGCGAACGCGTAGCCGGCGAAGGCGCCGACGACGACCACGAGGACGGTCGCCGGGACGGTGATCAGGACGGTGGAGACGAGGGAACCGGTGATGGCGTCGTTGGAGAGCAGGTTGCGGTAGTTCTCGGTGGTCAGCTGCGCCGGGGCGGTGAAGACCTGCCACCAGCCGCTCGCCGCGATGTCGGACGGCGACCGCAGCGAGGAGAGCAGCAGTCCGACCGTCGGCATCAGCCAGAAGAGGCCGACAAGGACGAGGAAGACCCGGACGGCGCCGGAGGCGGTACGGGCGGCGAGCCGGGAGCCGAGCCGGGCGCTGGGCCCGGGGCCGGACCGGGAGTCGAGCCGGGGGCCGATCCGGCGGCCGGGCGGGGAGCCGAGCCGGGGGCCGCTCCGGGAGCCGAGAGAGGTCACCTGCGGTTCTCCCTTCGCGTGCGGCGGACGCGGCGGATGTTGACCGCCATCACCGGCAGGACGAGCAGCAGGAGCAGCACGGCGATCGCCGAGCCGACCCCGAGGTCCGCGTCCGTGCCGAAGGACGAGCGGTAGAGCTGGAGGGCGAGCACGTTCGCGTCGTCCTGCGCCGAGCCCGGCGCGATGATGAAGACCAGGTCGAAGACCTTCAGGACGTTGATCATCAGGGTGACGAGGACGACGCCGAGGACCGGCGCGAGCATCGGCACGGTGATCCGGCGGAACACCTGCCACTCGTTCGCCCCGTCGACCCGCGCCGCTTCGAGCAGCTCGCGCGGCAGGCCCGCGAGCCCGGCGGCGATGAGGACCATCGCGAACCCGGCCCACATCCACACGTAACTCCCGATGATCGCCGGGGTGACGAGCGTCGGGCCGAGCCACTCCACCCCGTCGTACTGCTCGCGGAAGTTGCTCGCGGGCAGCCGGAGGACCGCCCCGTCGGCCGCGGCCGGCAGCCGGAAGGTGCCGTCGGCGGCGGCCGTCGTCGTGGCCACCACCCGGCCGTCCCGCACCGCCTCGATCCGCAGCCCCTTCAGGCCGAGCTCCTTCGGATCGACGACGTTGGGCTTCCCGCCGCCGCCCCGGGTGAAGTCCAGCCAGGCCGTGCCCGTGATTCCGGCGCCGTCCGCGGCGGGGGTACGGGCCGGGCGGGCGCCCTCCGGCATCCGCGCCGGCGGAACGCCGATCAGCGGCAGCCGGGCCACCTCTCCGGTACGGACCGGGGACTTCGTCTCGTACGCGCCGCCGCCCGCCGCCTTCAGCGGGTGCACGGGCAGCGGGCGGGCGCGCGGGAACGTCGACGCCTCGGCGAAGGTGTCGTGCACGCCGACCCACACCGCGTTGGCGACCCCGCGGTCCGGGTCCTGCTCGTAGACCAGCCGGAAGATGATCCCGGCGGCGAGCATCGAGATCGCCATCGGCATGAAGACGACCAGCTTGAACGCCGTGCCCCAGCGCACCCGCTCGGTGAGCACCGCGAAGACCAGGCCGAGGGCCGTCGCCACGGCCGGTGCGACGACCACCCAGATCAGGTTGTTGCGGATGGCGGTGCGGATCGCCTCGTCCGTGAAGAGCGTGACGTAGTTGTCCAGGCCGGCGAAGGAGTCGCCGGACCTGTCGAAGAAGGAGCGCTGGACCGAGTAGCCGATGGGGTAGACGACGAGCGCGCCGAGCAGGACGAGGGCGGGCAGGAGGAAGACCGCGGCGGTGAGGGTCGTACGGGTGCGGGGGCGGCCCGCGCGGCCAGGGGGCCGGGCGCGGACTGCCTGGTGAAGCGGACCGGCGTGCGTACGGACGGCCATCGGTCCCGCCCCTCAGCCCTTGTACGCCTTGGCGGCCTCGGCCTCCAGCCGGGCCTGGGTGCCCGCCACGTCCTTCGGGTTCTTCAGGAAGTCCTGGAGCGCCTTCCACTCACCCTTGCCGGGCGTGCCGCCGAACGACTGCGGCATCTGGTCCGACATGTCGAAGCGGAAGTGGTCGCCCGCGCCGATCAGCGACGCGGCGATCTTCCGCTGCACGTCGTTCGGGTACACGGCCGGGTCCAGGGCCTTGTTGGGGGAGAGGAAGCCGCCCTCGGCCGCCCAGATCCGGGCCGCGTCGGGCGAGGCCAGGAACGTGAGCAGGGCCTGCGCGCCCTTGCCGTCCTTCAGCGCCACGGCCGCGTCGCCGCCGGTCACCACGGGCGCCGCGGCCCCGTCGCCGACGGCCGGGAACGGGAAGACCTTCGCGTCCGTGCCGATCTTCGCGCCGGTCTGCGCGATGTTGACGGCCGAGAAGTCGCCCTCGAAGACCATCGCCGCCTTGGCCTGCTCGCCGCCGGTGAAGGTCTGGGTGACGGAGACCGGGTACTCGGTCTGCAGCGCGCCGTTCGTGCCGCCCGCGAGCAGGTTCGGCTTGCCGAACAGCTCGGCGAGCGTGGTGAGCGCACGGGCCACGGACGGGTCGGTCCACTTGATGGTGTGCTTGGCGAGCTGGTCGTACTTCTCCGGACCGGCCTGGGAGAGATAGACGTTCTCGAACCAGTCGGTGAGCGTCCAGCCGTCCGCGCCGCCGACCGAGACCGGGGTGACGCCGGAGGCGGAGATCGTCTCCGCCGTGCCCAGGAACTCCTTCCAGGTCTTCGGCTCGGCCGCGCCCGCGTTGCCGAACGCGGCGGTGTTGTACCAGACGAGCGACTTGTTGGCGGCCTTGAAGTACACGCCGTACGGGGTGCCGTCGACGGCGCCGAGGTCCTGCCAGCCCTTCGAGTAGTTCGCGGCGAGCTGGGCCCTGGCCTCGGGGCCGAGCGGCTTGAGCCACTTCTGCGCGGCGGCCTGCTGGATCGCGCCCACCTGCGGCAGCATCGCGACGTCCGGCGGGGAGCCGCCGGCGATCTTCGTGCCGAGGAAGTTCACGATCGGGTCCTGGGCGGGCACGAAGGTGACGGTCGCGCCGGTGCGCTTCTCGAACTCCTTGAGGACCTTGGTGAAGTTGGCCTGCTCGGGGCCGGTCCAGACGGCGGCGACCTCCAGCTTCTCGCCCTTGAGGGAGGGCAGCCGCAACCCGGAGCCACTCGGCCCGCCGGAGCTGGTGGCGCTCGGCCCGTCCGCGCCCTTCTCCTTGCCTCCGTCGCCGCCACAGCCTGTCGCCGCGAGGGCGACGACAGCCGCCACCGCGACCAGATGAAGAGTTCTGCCGTTGCGCATCCGAGCCCCGCCTCTCCCGCGTTCTCCGGTCCCGTGCGCTCAGGTCTAGCCGGGTCGCGCGGGGCCCGCAATACCGCCTTCCGAGGCAAACGGAGGATCGTGATGGGCTCGTGACGTGCCGTCAGGCACCGCGACGGACGTCTACGGACGTCTGCGGACGTCTGCGGGGTGCCGTGACGGGCGTCTGCGGGCGCCCCCCGGGCGGGCGTCAGGCGTGGGTCGGGGACGTCAGGGGTGGTATCGGTGCGGCGGCGACCGAGCGGGCCGCGCGGTCCAGGGCGCTCGCGAGCAGGGCCAGGTCCGTCGGGCCGTTGCCGAGCTCGCGCACCGGGCGGCGGGTCGGCGGATCGCCCATCCGCTCCCACTCCACCGGCACGACCGTGGGACGCTGGGTCGCCGTGCGCGGGATGCGCCCGGTGACCCGGCCGGTCTGGAACGGCGTCACCCGGCCGTCCGGGTGCCCGAGCCGCCCGCGGCCCGGCTGCGGCTCGCCCGGACCGCCGGGGCCGGCCGGCGGCGGGTCGAGCACGATCCGCAGCCGCGCGCCGTGCGCCAGCTCCGTGTCCACCGTCCGGTCCGGCCGCGCGGACGTCGCGACCAGGTGCACCCCGAGCCGCGCGCCGCCGCGTGCCACGGCTTCCAGGGCCCGTACGACCGAGCCGGCCGCCGGACGCCCGGGCGCGCCGAGGGCGGGCGCGACGAGCGCGTCGAAGTCGTCCACCAGGACGACGAGGCGGGCCAGGGTCGCCGCCCCCTCGGCGCCCCCGGCCTGCGGCGGGATCGCCGGTGCCGGGTCGGCGCTCCGGCGGTACGTCGGGACGCTGTCCTGGTCGTAGATGTCACCGGCGCCGGGGCGGGGCAGGCGCCCGCTCGGCGTGTCCCCGAGCATCGCGGCGCTCGCCGCGGCCCCCGTCCGGTACGTCCGCCCGCTCGGCGTGTCTCCGACCGAGCCGCTCGCGTCCGTGCGGAGCGTGCGGCCGCTCGTCGTCTCCCCGAGCGTGCCGAGGGCGCCGGGGGCCGTGCGGGCGTCCGGGATACGGGCCGAGGCGCGCGCGGCGGACGAGGGGACGGACGACGGGACGGACTCGTCGGGGCTCGCGGAGCGCTGGCCGATGAGTCGGGCCGAGCGGCGGTCGGCGAAGTGGGTGTCGCCGAGGAGCTCGGCGCGGCGCTTCAGCTCGGCGCCCAGGGCCTGGGCGAACTCACGCATCCGCACCGGATCGGAGGCGACCAGGTGCTCCGTGACGTGCGGCAGCTCCGTGCACGGCGCGAGGCCCTCGCCGCGCTCGCCGCCCGCGCCGTCGACGAGCAGCAGCCCGAGCCGGTCCGGGCGGCCGCCGGCCGCGAGGGAGGCGGCGATCGAGCGCAGCAGCTCGGTGCGGCCGCTGCCCGCCGGACCCTCGATCAGCAGGTGCGGGCCCTCCTTGATGAGGTCCACGGCGACCGGGCCGCGCGGGCCCGCGCCCAGGACCGCCGTGCCCTCGCCGGCCGAGGCCCAGCGGGCCATCAGCGAGGCGGGCGTGGCCCGGGCCAGGCCCAGCTCGTCGAGGAGCCGGGACGACGGCGGCAGCGCGGCGGCCGCGGCCCGCCCGGACCCGGCGCCCGTACCGGCACCGCCGGCCGGCTCCGTACGCAGCGGGGCGAGGGCGCGGCCGAAGCGCTCCGCCCAGGCCACGGACACCGCGTCGAGCATGCCGACCGTGCCGTGCCCGGCGACCCGGCCGCCGGACGTGCGGAGCAGTCGCAGCGCGGTCGCCACGTCACCGCTGAGCAGGGCGGCCGCCCCGCACTCGCGGAAGGCGAGCGAGGCCGCGCACGCCGTCTCGTACGTCGCCGCGACCGGGGAGACCGGGGAGGCGGCGGGCGCCTCGGCCAGACAGATCAGGTGGATGCCGGCGGCGGCGCCCGCCCCGGCGAGCCGCGCCGCCGTCTCGCGCAGCGCCGAGGAGCCCGGGTCGCCGTCGACGACGACGACCGTCACGGGTCCGTCGTGCCGGGCGGCGGCCGCGGCGACCTGCGCCCGGTCGGCGCTGGGCCAGCCGGGGCCGAGCGGGCCGTCGTCGAGGCGGCGGGTGAGCTCGGTGAAGCGGGCCTGGGCCTGGTCGCGGTCGTACGCGAGGAGCAGCCGGCAGTCCTGGCCGTGCGCGGGGCGCACGTGCGGCAGCCAGCCGAGCCAGGCCCAGGCGCGGCGCCGCTCCTCCAGGGGGCGGTTCCGGTCGGCGCTGACCAGCACGATCTCCAGGTCGCCGGGGGAGTGCAGGGCGGCGAGCTGGGCCACCACGGAGCGGGCGAGCCCGGCGAGCCGTGGCGCGGGCCCGGCCAGGCCCAGCGAACCGGCCTCGCGCAGCCCGACGGTGACGGGCACGCCGGACAGCTCGGCCCGGTCGGTCGTGCCGAGCCGGACCACCAGGGCCTCCGGATGGTCCGGGCCCCGCTCCCACAGCCGCGGGCCTGGGCCGAGCGCGGTCAGCAGCACGGCGGCCGGGTCAGGCCAGTTGTCCGGGGACGGGCCGGGGCCGGGCGCGGTCGCGGCGAAGGCGGGCACGGGATCCACCCCGTACTCCGCCGCCTCCGGCCCCTCCTCCCGGCCGCCCGCGAGCCGCCGGGCCCAGGCGCCGAGGCCGCGCTTGCGGGTCTGCCGGGTCCGGCTGTGCGACTCGAGCTCGCCCTGCGGCCCCGCGGCGGGGTCCTCCGCGCGCGCGTGCCCCTCGGGATCCTCGGGGTGCAGGCCGGCGTTCCGGAGGCCGTTTCCGCCGAAGGTCGGCTCCTCGGCCCTGGCGCCCGGCTCGTACGGCGGCGCGTAGGCGACGGGGGCCGCGCCCGGCTCCGTACCGCCGTCCTTCGCGCTGTGCGGGGCACCGCTCGCGGCGAGGCTCACCCGCAGATGGCCCTCGCCGTCCGGGGCGGTGGTGAGGGTGTCGCCGTCGTGGGAGTTCTTGCCGGGGCCCGTCGTCAGGCGCAGCGCGGACTCGCCGACGCGCAGCACGGCGCCGGGCGGGAAGCGGACGGGGCGCGGGCCGACGGGGGCGCCGTCGAGGGTGGTGCCGTTCGTGGAGCCCTGGTCGGTGACGGTGACGCGGCCGTCGTCGCCGACGGTCACCGTGCAGTGGGAGCGGGAGACGTCCGGGTCGTCCAGCGGAACGTCCGCGTCCACAGAACGGCCGATTCTGATCGCTCCGCCGTGCAGCAGATGGACGCCGCCGGCGTCCGGGCCCGCGACGACGTGCAGCCGGGCCGGGGCGCCCTCGCCGACGCGGTCGTCGGGCCCCGGCACCTGGAGGGAGAGCACGGCCCCGTCGACCAGCGGCGGCTCGCCGAGCAGACAGCGCCGGGTGTCGAGGCGCCGGCCGCCCGCGTACAGCACGATGCTCGCGGAGGAGGAGGCGTCCGGGCCGGCGACAGCGGTCGCGAGCGAGGAGGCCACGGCGGCCAGCTCGGTCCCCGCGGGGGCGGTGACGAGCACGTCGCAGGCGCGTCCGGCACCGTGGCCGGCGGCATGGCCGGCGTGCGGCGCGAGGACGGTCAGCCGGATCTGCATCGCCGTCAGCGGTCCCTTCTGCGCGGCGCGCCCGGCAGGGGAATCGCCCACTCGCTCCCCCCACCCGGCACGGACGCGTCGTCCGGTACAGGTCGGCACGGGCGCGGGGCTCCCGACCCGCACACGACGTGCTGGGTGCATCCTCGCACCTGCCACTGACAACCCGCCTCCGGGTCGTCCAGAAGTGATCTTGTTCGGTCGCCCGTGGCCGTGTCGCGGACGGGAAAACGCCTGGTTACGTACGTCTCGTATCGTTTCCGGCAACCTTCGTCCGCCGCCGGGCGTCTTGTGAACGGACACGTTCCGGATCCGTACGGGGTCCCCACGGGACCGGTACACGGTCGGACCACGGTCGGAAGACGGTCGGAATCGGCCGTCCCGGGGACAGTCGATGACTCGTTCGGCGGCACTAAAGTGGGTCGGACACCCGGACGGGTCACAGAACACAACGGGTCACAGAACACACAGGAACCCCGGGGACCCTCCACACCCCACCTCGGAGCCCTCGGACATCCTCGGACACCCGGTCACGGGATCCGGGACCACGATCAGCAGGGAGCGCGTGACGTGCGGCCTATCGGCAGCAAGTACCTGCTCGAGGAGCCGCTCGGCCGCGGCGCCACGGGCACCGTCTGGCGAGCCCGCCAGCGCGAGACGGCCGGCGCGGAGGCCGCGGTCCCGGGCGAGCCCGGCGAGACCGTCGCGATCAAGGTCCTCAAGGAGGAGCTGGCGAACGACGCGGACATCGTGATGCGCTTCCTGCGCGAGCGGTCCGTGCTGCTCCGGCTCACCCACCCCAACATCGTGCGCACCCGCGACCTGGTCGTGGAGGGCGATGTCCTCGCCCTGGTCATGGACCTCGTCGAGGGCCCCGACCTGCACCGCTACATCCGCGAGAACGGCCCGCTCACCCCGGTCGCCGCGGCACTGCTCACCGCGCAGATCGCCGACGCGCTGGCCGCCAGCCACGCCGACGGCGTCGTCCACCGCGACCTCAAGCCCGCGAACGTGCTGCTCGCCGAGCAGGCCGGCGCGATGCACCCGATGCTCACCGACTTCGGCATCGCGCGCCTCGCCGACTCCCCGGGCCTGACCCGCACCCACGAGTTCGTCGGCACGCCGGCGTATGTCGCGCCCGAGTCCGCCGAGGGCCGGCCGCAGACCTCCGCCGTCGACATCTACGGCGCGGGCATCCTCCTCTACGAGCTCGTCACCGGCCGCCCGCCGTTCGCCGGCGGCACGGCCCTGGAGGTCCTGCACCGTCACCTGAGCGAGGAGCCGCAGCGGCCCTCGACCGTGCCCGGCCCGCTGTGGACGGTGATAGAGCGCTGCCTGCGCAAGAACCCGGACGAGCGGCCCAGCGCCCAGAACCTCGCCCGCGGTCTGCGCACGGTCGCCGCCGGCATCGGCGTGCACGCCACCCCCGCCCAGATCGAGGCCGCCGACGGTGTCGGCGCGCTGCTCGCGCCCGACCCGGCCCCGGCGCCGGTCCCGGGCACGGTGGGCGCCCCGGGTGTCGACCCGGCCGGTGCCACCCAGGTGCTGCCGAGCGGTTCCGCGGCCCCGGCGGGGTTCCCGCCGCCCCCGCAGTACGACCCGGCGGCCGCCACCAGCGTCATGCCGACCAGCGGCCCGGCGGGCGGCCCGCCCGGCGCCGCCGACCCGACCGCGGTCATGCCCCCCGTACCGCCCGCGCCGCAGGATCCGCCGGGCGAGCAGCCGCACCCGTGGCAGACCCAGCTGCGCCAGGTCCGCGACCGCAACGAGCAGACGCAGGTCCAGTACCTGGACCCGGACGAGGACCCGCTGCGCCGCCGCCCCCAGCGCCGGCCGCAGCCCCAGCCGCCGCAGAGCCCGTACCCGCCGCAGCCGCAGCAGTACCAGCAGGGCCCGCCGCAGCCGTACCAGCAGCGGCCGCAGCACCCCCAGCCGTACGCCCAGCAGCCGCCGCAGCCGCAGCAGCCGCGGCAGTACGCGCCCCAGCCGCCGCAGCAGCAGTACGTGCCGCCGCAGCCGCCGCCCCAGGCGCCCGCGCCCGCCCCGGCACCGCGCGAGCCGCGCCCGCCGCGGCAGCGCAGCGCCAACCCGATGCACATCCCGGGCCTCGGCTGCCTCAAGGGCTGCCTGTTCACGATCGTGCTCTTCGTGATCGCGGGCTGGCTGATCTGGGAGCTGACGCCGCTCCAGGACTGGGTCGCCCAGGGCAAGGGGTACTGGCAGGCGATCGGCGACGGGATCTCCTCGCTGTACGACTGGTTCACCTCGCTCGTGGACAGCACGAAGAGCGCGACGGGCGGCGGCAGCGGTGTAGGCCAGTAGG
This sequence comes from Streptomyces sp. NPDC101160, assembly GCF_044768205.1. Lineage (NCBI taxonomy): Bacteria > Bacillati > Actinomycetota > Actinomycetes > Kitasatosporales > Streptomycetaceae > Streptomyces > Streptomyces sp. NPDC101160. The sequence goes on from NZ_JBIWPJ010000013.1 coordinate 41,777, forward strand.
CTCCCGCCCGGCCGGTAACCGGCGGTAAGGGCCGGCGAGAACCGGTGATCCTGTCGCTTTGTCGACTTCCGAGGGGTGATTTCCCCTCGGAAGTGCCGGTGGGCACCTTCGGACGCGTAACTTTTGACGCGAACCGCAGCCGCTGAGGGAGCAGTCTTGGCACGGAATATCGGCAGCCGCTACACGGCCCACCAGATCCTCGGGCGCGGCAGCGCCGGCACGGTGTGGCTCGGCGAGGGCCCCGAGGGCCCCGTCGCCATCAAGCTGCTGCGCGAGGACCTCGCCGCCGACCAGGAGCTCGTCGGGCGCTTCGTGCAGGAGCGCACCGCCCTGCTCGGGCTCGACCACCCGCACGTCGTCTCCGTCCGCGACCTCGTCGTCGACGGCAACGACCTCGCACTCGTCATGGACCTGGTCCGCGGCACCGACCTGCGCACCCGCCTCGACCGCGAACGCCGGCTCGCCCCCGAGGCGGCCGTCGCGATCATCGCCGACGTCGCCGACGGCCTCGCCGCCGCGCACAAGGCCGGGGTCGTGCACCGGGACGTCAAGCCCGAGAACATCCTGCTCGACATGGAGGGCCCGCTCGGCCCCGGCGGCGCCCACCCCGCCCTCCTCACCGACTTCGGCGTCGCCAAGCTGATCGACACCCCCGGCCGCACCAGGGCCACCCGGATCATCGGCACCCCCGACTACCTCGCCCCCGAGATCGTCGAGGGCCTGCCGCCGCGCGCCGCCGTCGACATCTACGCCCTGGCGACCGTCCTGTACGAGCTGCTCGCGGGCTTCACGCCGTTCGGCGGCGGCCACCCCGGCGCCGTACTGCGCCGTCACGTCACCGAGACCGTCGTCCCGCTGCCCGGCATCCCCGAAGAGCTGTGGCAGCTGATCGTCCAGTGCCTGGCCAAGGCCCCCGCCTCCCGGCTGCGCGCCTCGGAGCTCGCGACCCGGCTCCGGGACGTACTGCCCACGCTCAAGGGCATCCCGCCGCTCGACGTGGACGAGCCGGACGCGGACCCGGCCGCGGACCCCTCGTACGAGGAGGACCCGTACGCGACAGGGGCGGGCGCGGCGGGCGCGGTCTCCGGCGAGAACGCCCCGCGCCGCGCCGCCGTTCCGCTCGTCCCGGGCGCCTCCACCGACTCCAACCGCGACACCCACACCTCCATGCGGGTCCCCGGCCCCGACGAGCTCTCCGGCGGCCCCCTCGGCACCGCCCGCGCCCCGCGCTCCGCGAGCGCCCGACGGCCCGGCTCGGCCCGGCACAAGGCGGACGCGGTCCGCAAGCGCCGGATCACGCTGACCGTCGCCGCGGTCGTCCTCGCGGGCGCCCTGGGAGCGGGCGGCTACCTGGCGGCGACGGGCGGCGAGGACGCGGCGCCGACGCAGGACACCAAGCAGTCCAGCACCCAGCCGTAGTCAGGACGCGGGGCGGTCCGGCAGCCGGCCGTGAGTCAGGACGCGGGCGGTCCGGCACCCGGCTGTGGGTCAGGACGCGGGCGGTCCGGCACCCGGCTGCGGATCAGGACACCGGGCGGCGAGGACGCCCCGCCGACGCACGACACCAAGCAGGCCGGCACCCCGGCCGTGAGTCAGCACATCAAGCGGTCCGGCATCCAGCCGCGAGTGCGGGGACCTGGTAATCGCGGGAAGCCGTTACGCTGGACGCGTGGCAGTCGTCGATGTATCCGAAGAGCTGAAGTCCCTCTCCTCGACCATGGGGTCGATCGAGGCCGTCCTGGACCTCGACAAGTTGAGGGCAGACATCGCCGTGCTCGAAGAGCAGGCCGCGGCCCCGTCCCTCTGGGACGACCCGGAGGCGGCGCAGAAGATCACGAGCAAGCTTTCGCACCTCCAGGCCGAGGTCCGCAAGGCCGAGGCGCTGCGCGGCCGCATCGACGACCTCGCGGTGCTGTTCGAGCTGGCCGAGGAGATGGACGACCCGGACACCCGGGCCGAGGCCGAGACCGAGCTCGTGGCCGTCCGCAAGGCGCTCGACGAGATGGAGGTCCGCACCCTCCTGTCCGGCGAGTACGACGAGCGCGAGGCCCTCGTCAACATCCGCGCCGAGGCCGGCGGCGTCGACGCCTCCGACTTCGCGGAGCGCCTGCAGCGCATGTACCTGCGCTGGGCCGAGCGGCACGGCTACTCGACGGAGGTCTACGAGACCTCGTACGCGGAAGAGGCCGGCATCAAGTCGACCACCTTCGTCGTCAAGGCCCCGTACGCCTACGGCACCCTCTCCGTCGAGCAGGGCACCCACCGCCTGGTCCGCATCTCGCCCTTCGACAACCAGGGCCGCCGCCAGACCTCCTTCGCGGGCGTCGAGATCCTCCCGGTCGTCGAGCAGTCCGACCACGTCGAGATCGACGAGTCGGACCTCCGCATCGACGTCTACCGCGCCTCCGGCCCCGGCGGCCAGGGCGTCAACACCACCGACTCGGCGGTGCGCATCACGCACATCCCGACCGGCATCGTGGTCTCCTGCCAGAACGAGCGCTCCCAGATCCAGAACAAGGCGAGCGCCATGAACGTCCTCCAGGCCAAGCTCCTCGAGCGCCAGCGCCAGGAGGAGCGCGCCAGGATGGACGCGCTCAAGGGCGACGGCGGCAGCTCCTGGGGCAACCAGATGCGTTCGTACGTCCTCCACCCGTACCAGATGGTCAAGGACCTCCGCACGGAGTTCGAGGTCGGCAACCCGCAGTCCGTCCTGGACGGCGAGATCGACGGCTTCCTGGAGGCGGGCATCCGCTGGCGCAAGCAGCAGGAGCAGACGGCGTAACGCCTCCCGGCTTTCCGGGCGACGGGCCCCTCGTACGTTCACGTACGAGGGGCCCGTCGTCGTCGCGCGGCGATTCCCTCAAGGGGCCGTTGGCCTGAGTTCGCAGGCGCAAGCCATGAGGGCACGTTCCTGACGCTTTGTCGACATGGGAACTGGCGTAGCGGGGGCCGGAGTTCCGGGATTACGTCACAGTTGCATCCCCGCATGGCGGGCAGAAGTGGATCTTTCAGGCATCGCACGCGCAACGACCTTGACGTGTCCTTGGAAACTCGGAAGGGTGGCACGCGGCATGCGTGTTCCTGGGGCGTGTGTGGACGGGGGCAGGTCCAGTGAACAACGTCGATCGCCCTCAGTCCCCGGTTCCGGGCCGCTGCTCTACAGACGAGATGAGCTACTGGGGGTAGCAGCCAGATGACGAAGAAGACGCGGATCCGCGTTGCGCGCATTGCGGCCGGCGCTGTGATCGCCGCCGGCGCGTCCCTGACGGCGGCCGGCGCCGCGCAGGCCGTTGGCGTCAGCATCAACCTCGGCGCTGAGGTCGGCGGCGACAGCCCCGGCGACGACTGCGAGATCGACCCGACGCTCTGCCAGACCGGCGGCGGCGAGAACGGCGGTCAGACGGGCGGTACCGAGAACGGTGGCCAGACCGGTGGCACCGAGAACGGTGGCCAGACGGGCGGTACCGAGAACGGTGGCCAGACGGGCGGTACCGAGAACGGCGGTCAGACCGGTGGCACCGAGAACGGTGGCCAGACCGGTGGCACCGAGAACGGTGGCCAGACCGGTGGCACCGAGAACGGTGGCCAGACGGGCGGTACCGAGAACGGCGGTCAGACCGGCGGTACCGAGAACGGCGGCCAGACCGGCGGCACCACCACGGGTGGTCCGAGCACCAACGGCGGCCAGACCGGCGGCTCCACCACCACCGGTGGCTCCACGACGACCGGCGGTTCCACGACGACCGGCGGTTCCACGACGACCGGCGGTTCCACGACGACCGGCGGTTCCACCACCACCGGCGGTTCCACCACCACCGGTGGCTCCACCGCCACCGGCGGCACGGGCAGCAACGGCGGCACGGGCACCACGGGCGGCCAGGGCACCAGCGGCGGCAACGGTGGCTCCGCCACCAGCGGTGGCGCCGGCACCTGCACCGTCGACCTCGACGGTGCCGAGTGCGTCGACAACGGCGGCAACCAGAACGGCACCAACAACGCCGGTTCGCAGCCGGTCGAGCAGGGCAAGGCCAAGGAGGAGCTGGCCGAGACCGGTGCCGCCGAGACCTCGTTCCTGATCATCGGGGCGGCCACCATGATCGCCGGTGGCATCGGCTTCCGCTTCCTGCCGCGTCTCGTGACCGGTGGGCGCACCGCCGTCTGAGGTCGCTCAGGCACGCGTACGTGAGAGGGCCGGGAGCGCGATCAAGCGCTCCCGGCCCTCTCGTACGTCCAGGGGGGCCTAGATGCCCCGGGCCACCACCAGCAGCGCCATCGCGGCCAGCAGGGCGATCACCAGGGTCAGCAGCATCGCCGGCGTCAGGCCCGTCGGCTGGGGCAGACGCTCGCGGTTCGCGCGGCAGACGGGGCAGCGGCCCTCGGCGACGGGCGCCGCGCAGTTGGCGCACACCAGACGGTCATAGGTCATGCGCTCTCCTCCTCCCGCACAGGGGGTGCTTACAAGAAGAACGCTCGGAGCGACCCCGGCGTTCCCCTACCACTGTGCCAGCTCCGGCGCGTTTCGGCGCGCCCCGTGGAATCCGGCCGGCGGGACCCGGAGGAACGAAAAGGATAAAGCGCACAAGCCCGGAGCGCGACTGCACGGGCCATCCCCGTTCGCGTAGTGTCACGCACACCTACTCCCGGCCGACCGTGGTGCATCCGTGATCCGATTCGACAACGTCTCCAAGTCCTATCCGAAGCAGAACCGCCCCGCGCTCCGGGATGTCTCCCTGGAGATCGAGAAGGGGGAGTTCGTCTTCCTCGTCGGTTCGTCCGGCTCCGGAAAGTCGACCTTCCTGCGGCTGATCCTGCGCGAGGAGCGCGCCAGCCAGGGCCAGGTGCACGTGCTGGGCAAGGACCTCGCCCGGCTCTCCAACTGGAAGGTGCCGCACATGCGGCGCCAGCTGGGCACCGTCTTCCAGGACTTCCGCCTGCTCCCCAACAAGACCGTCGCCGAGAACGTGGCCTTCGCCCAGGAGGTCATCGGCAAGCCGCGCGGCGAGATCCGCAAGGCCGTCCCGCAGGTGCTCGACCTGGTCGGTCTCGGCGGCAAGGAGGAGCGCATGCCGGGCGAGCTGTCCGGCGGTGAGCAGCAGCGCGTCGCGATCGCCCGGGCCTTCGTCAACCGCCCGATGCTGCTGATCGCGGACGAGCCCACCGGAAACCTCGACCCGCAGACCTCCGTCGGCATCATGAAGCTGCTCGACCGCATCAACAGGACAGGGACCACCGTCGTCATGGCGACCCACGACCAGAACATCGTCGACCAGATGCGTAAGCGCGTCATCGAGCTCGAGGGCGGCCGGCTCGTCCGCGACCAGGCCCGCGGCGTCTACGGCTACCAGCACTGACGGGCGGGGGAGAAGTCACATGCGCGCCCAGTTCGTGCTCTCGGAGATCGGCGTCGGTCTCCGCCGCAACCTCACGATGACCTTCGCCGTCATCGTCTCCGTCGCCCTGTCCCTCGCCCTCTTCGGCGGCGCCCTGCTCATGCGCGAGCAGGTCAGCACGATGAAGGACTACTGGTACGACAAGGTCAACGTCTCCATCTTCCTCTGCAACAAGAGCGACGCCGCCTCCAGCGCCAAGTGCGCCAAGGGTGCCGTCACCACGCAGCAGAAGGACCAGATCGAGGCCGACCTCAAGAAGATGACGGAGATCGTGGAGACGGTCCACCACGAGTCCGCCGACGAGGCGTACAAGCACTACAAGGAGCAGTACGGCGACACGGCCATCGCCTCCGTCGTCACCCCGGACCAGATGCAGGAGTCCTTCCGGGTCAAGCTGAAGGACCCCGAGAAGTACAAGGTCGTCGCCACCGCCTTCGCCGGCCGCGACGGCGTCGAGTCGGTCCAGGACCAGCGCAACATCCTGCAGAACCTCTTCGACCTGATGAACGGCATGAACATCGCCGCCCTGTGCGTCATGGGCCTCATGCTGATCATCGCGCTGATGCTGATCGTCAACACGGTGCGCGTCTCCGCGTTCAGCCGGCGCCGCGAGACCGGCATCATGCGCCTGGTCGGCGCGACCAACTTCTACATCCAGATGCCCTTCATCATGGAGGCCGCCTTCGCCGGCCTCCTCGGCGGCGGCGTCGCCTGCGTGCTGCTCCTGGTCGGCCGCTACTTCCTCATCGACCACGGCATCGCCCTCGCCGACAAGATGCAGCTGGTGAACTTCATCGGCTGGGACGCGGTCCTCTCCAAGCTCCCGCTCGTCCTCGCGATCGGCCTGCTGATGCCGGCGCTCGCCGCGTTCGTGGCGCTGCGCAAGTACCTGAAGGTGTGACAGTTCCCTCCGGGTGACGTGATGGCGTCGTACGGCCAACCGCCGTACGACGCCATCTGCTTGTCCTACAGTGGGCGGCATGCGTGCCGGTGCCGGCCCCGAGTTCTGTCGACGGCCCCGCGGAGTTCTCCGTGGGGCCGCTCTGACGTTGGTCTTCGCCGGGGTGATCGGCACCGCCGCCGCCACCGGCGCGCTGCCCCGGCAGCAGGACCCCCGGGAGATTCCCGCGGCCGCGCCCTCGCCCCGTACGGTCACCGCCGCCGGCACCGTCGACCGGGAGGCTCTCGCGCAGGCCGCCGCTCAGGCCGTCGCCGACGGGAAGTCCGGGAAGAAGGCGGCGGAGGAGTTCGTCAGCCGCAGCGGGGACCGGTGGGGCGCGGTGTACGACAAGCGGGAGTACGCCGAGTTCGAGCAGACCCTGGACGGCGCGTACACCGGGGTCGGGCTGTCCGCGCGGCGGGGCGCCGACGGGCGGGTCGAGATCAGCCGGATACGGGTCGGCGGGCCCGCCGAGCGGGCCGGGCTGCGGGTCGGGGACCGGCTGACCGCGATCGACGGGCGGCCGGTCGGCGGGCTGAGCGTCTCCGAGATCGTCTCGCTGCTGCGGGGCAAGGGCGTCACGGGTTCCACCGTGGCCCTCGGCGTCGAGCGGGGCCGCGCCGGCTGGACCGAGACGCTGCGCCGGGCCCGGCTCGTCACCGACCCGGTCACCGTCCGGCGGCTCGCGGACGGCACCGTGCTGATCCGGGTCGCCGCCTTCACCAAGGGCACCGGCGAGCGGGTCCGGCAGGCCGTGCGCACCGCGCCGGCCCGGGCCGGCGTCCTGCTCGACCTGCGCGGCAACTCCGGCGGCCTGGTCGCCGAGGCCGCCACCGCCGCCTCCGCCTTCTTCGACGGCGGCCTCGTCGCCACCTACGACGTCGACGGCACCCAGCACGCCGTGTACGCGGAAAGCGGCGGCGACACCGTCCGCCCCCTGGTCGCGCTGATCGACGGCGGCACCATGAGCGCGGCCGAGCTGCTCACCGGCGCCCTGCAGGACCGGGGCCGGGCCGTCACGGTCGGCTCGCGGACCTTCGGCAAGGGTTCGGTGCAGATGCCGAGCACGCTGCCGGACGGCTCCGTCGCCGAGCTGACCGTCGGGCACTACCGCACGCCCGCCGGGCACGCCGTCGACGGCCACGGCATCACCCCGGACGTCGCGGTCGACGCCCGGGCGGAAGGGGCGGAAGAACGGGCCCGCACGGTATTGAGTGGCCTCGGAGGGGCCTCGTAGTGCGAAAATGACCGCACTATGGCAAAGGGACTCGTCAACGTGCAGGGCAAGCCTGCGAAGAAGAAGACCCAGGACAAGGGGCCGGAGCGCAAGCTCATCGCGCAGAACAAGAAGGCGCGGCACGACTACCACATCCTGGACACGTACGAGTGCGGTGTGGTGCTCATGGGCACCGAGGTGAAGTCGCTGCGGATGGGCCGGGCGTCGCTGGTCGACGGCTTCGTCCAGATCGACGGCGGAGAGGCCTGGCTGCACAACATCCACGTGCCCGAGTACTCCCAGGGCAGCTGGACGAACCACTCGGCGAAGCGGAAGCGGAAGCTGCTGCTGCACCGCGCCGAGATCGACAAGCTGGAGCAGAAGGCGTCCGAGACGGGTCACACGATCGTGCCGCTCGCGCTGTACTTCCTGGGCAGCCGGGTGAAGTGCGAGATCGCCCTGGCCAAGGGCAAGAAGGAGTACGACAAGCGGCAGACGCTGAAGGAGAAGCAGGACACGCGCGAGGCGAGCCGTGCGATCGCGGCGGCGCGGCGGCGGCAGCGGGCCCAGCAGGCCCGCCAGGGCTGACGGGGTCGGGCCGGGTTGCGGTCGCCAGGGGTTAATACGCTGGCAACGGCGCCCGTCGGTCACGTACCATGGGCCCTGCACCTCACAGCGGGTGCAACCTTTGAAAAATCAACATGGGGATGATCGGTTTCGACAGCGGATGTCGAAGCAGGGGAAGCGTGTCGAGGAAGCGGCAATGATCTCGTAAACCACGCGCCGAAACCAATAATCGCCAACACCAAGCGCGATTCCTTCGCCCTCGCTGCCTAAGTAGCGACTTGCGAAGTGTCAGCCCGGGGCTGTTCCCGACCCGGATCCTGGCATCATGCAGGGAACTAAACCTTGATCCCGGTCACGGGGTGAAGAGGGAAACCAAACAGTGACTGAGCCCGTTCCGGACTTGTCTGGGTGATCCGGAGGGCTGAGAAACTCGTACCAGACTGCACACGGAGAAGCCCTGATTCCGCACCGTTGGACGCGGGTTCGATTCCCGCCATCTCCACCACCCCATGTGGGCAAAGACCCTCTGACCTGCGAGTATTTCGGCAGGGCAGGGGGTCTTTCTCATGCCACGGCTACCGCGGCAGCTGGAGGCGCGGGCGTTCCGGCACGGTCGCACCCGCCGACCGGTAGCGTGGTCACACCACCCGCCACCGAGGAGACCGCCATGGTCACACCCGCGCTCCCCGACTGGATGTTCCCTCCGCGCCCGAGCGGTTGGGAGGCGGACGACCTCGACCACCTCGCCGAGGCTCCCCGGCACACGGAATTGATCGACGGCGCGCTGATCTTCATGATGTCGCCGCGGCGGTCCTGGCACTCCCGCGTCGTGGAGAACCTGACGTTCGCGCTGCGACACGCCGCTCCCGAAGGGTTCGAGGTCGAGCGGGAAATGAGTGTCCGCCTCGACAAGCGGTCCCGCCCCGAGCCGGACATCCTCGCGGTCACGGCGGCCTACGACCCGGATCGCACCTGGTACGCGCCCGATGACGTGGCCCTGGTGGTCGAGGTCGTCTCGGAGGAGTCCGCCGACCGCGACCGGGGCATCAAGCCGTTCAAGTACGCCCAGGCAGGCATCAGGCACTTCTGGCGGGTCGAGGACGAGAACGGCAGCCCGGTCGTCCACACCTATGAGCTCGACGCCCTTACCCGCTCGTACGTGGCGACCGGCATCCACCGCGACCGGCTGGGCGTGCCCGTGCCGTTCCCTTCGGACATCGACCTCACCACCCTCACCCCCCGCCGGTAGCGCGCGCCTGGCGCGGATACCGGCCGGGCCCGTGCGGACCGGAAGGCACTCCGCGCCCGCCCACGCCCGCCCCGCGCCGCCCGCCCCGCCCCGCCGGCCGCCCCGCGCGGCTGCGGGCCCGTCGCGCCGTCCCGGGGTGCCCCACCGTCGCGTGTCGGCCACGCGGCCGGGGGCAACGCTCTAACCTGCGGGTCTGCTTCTTGAGTGAGAGCCTTGGTTTCACACTACTGAGTAGTAATGAGTCTCCAAGTTGCACATAACGACTGGAGTTGCGAGAGGCCAGGTTGCACATGAGTCGTCTTAATGTGATGCCTGGGTTCACATTTGGTACCGTTCGTTCGTGCCCAGGAAGCCCACCCCTGCCGCGAGGCGCAGCCGCTCCCTCCCGCGCCAGGTATCGCGTATCCAGATCGCCGAGGAGATCAGCAATCAGCTGCGACCCGGTGAGCGCGCCGACTTCAGCATCACCAAGAGGGGGCAGTACGCCATGCTCACCGTCACCGAGGCAGCGATGACCGGGGACGAGACCGGGCCCATCCACGTCGTCGTGTCGATGGACTTCATTCGATTCTTGCCGCAGTACGACCTGACGTCGCTCGCCAAGGACGCGTTCTGGACCATTGTCGGCCGCCTTGGCGAGTACGACGAAGACAAGGGTGAGTACCCCTACATGAACGCCTACGGCGAGGTCACGATCAGGCAGGACGAGGTCGCCGGCATGCTCGGCGTCACCCGCCGGTCCATCAATCCGGCCATAGGTCAGCTCATGGACCGGAACTTCCTGTGGAAGGCGGGCCGGGGAAAGTATCAGATCCACCCCCACATCCTGTACTTCGGCTCCTCCCACGCCCAGGCCGAGGCCATCGGCTACGCCTCGGCGCGGTTCGAGGACCGCAAGCTCCCCGGTGTCCCGCGTCCCGGCGACGTCATCGCCAGGGAGATCACCGAGAACGGCGTCACCGACATCCTCGCTTGATTACGGCGACCCGGCGCCGCCGTCGGCCACACCCCCAGCTCCGGAGGATATGGAGTCGGGGGGCGCGGCGGGTGGCCGGCTGGGGGTCAGGTGCGGGGATGTTCCCAACGAAGGGCGGGGTGTTCGTCGACCCAGTAGGTGTGGGCGTCGGCGGTGACGCGGAACTGTACCTCGCTGATGCTGGGGCTTCCCGCGTCCCGCCAGGCGGTGACGGTCTGTTCGATGTCGTCCCAAGTGCGGTCGGGGCCACCCTGCCGGACCGTCCACCGCCCGCTGGTTTCGGTGAGCGCCGCCCATGATCCGACCTCCACGTCGATCAGGACGTGTTCGGTGCGGCCGTCGCGGTCCAGGCTGATCCGCTGGGCGCGGGGGGCGGCGAGCTGGGCGAAGAAGCGAGCGTCCCAGTCCTGGATGAGATCCGCCCCGAGGACCGTCTCCCGCTCCTCTCCGTGGTCGAGATCCGGGAGGACACCGAGGGGCGGCGGCTGTTGGGGGCGGGCGAGCATGAAGGAGATCTGCCCACCGAGGAAGCGGCCGGAGGCACTGCCGTCCTTGTGGACGCTGAGGCGGGCGAGTTCGGAGGAATACATCCAGCCCCCAAGGGTGGCGAGGATGATCCCGCCGGGACGGGTCTGCTCGATCCAGGCTGTGGGCAGGGTGACGAGTCCACAGGTGGCGATGACCCGGTCGTAGGGGGCATTGTCCTTGTGTCCGCCCAGCCCGTCGCCGACGATCCGGTGCGGTGCGTACCCGCACGCGCCGAGCGCTGCCCCGGCCCGCCCCGAGACCTCCGCGTCCACCTCGACCGTGGTCACGAGGTCGTCGCCGAGACGGTGACACATGAGCGCGGTGGAGTAGCCGGTGCCGGTGCCGATCTCCATCACACGGTGCCCGTCCTCGACTTGCAGGTCTTCGAGCATCCGCACCACGAGGGACGGCATGGTGCTGGACGACGTCGGCGACCGCATGATCTCGCCCCGGATGTCCCTGGGAGCGATGGTGCCCGCGATCTGCGTCACGAGCGATTCGTCCTCGTAGCAGCGCTTCAGCCACAGGGGCGCGTCCGGCATGACCGGGGTCCACGCCGTGGGTCCGCCTGTGTCGATGCGGTCGAAGAACCCGCCCCGCAGGAACTCGTGCCGGGGCACGGCCTCGACCGCTGCGCGCCATGGTGGGGTGCGGGGGTGCCCCCCGGCTGCGAGCTGCGCGGCGAGTACCCGCCGTAGCTCCTGGTCGTCGCTCACGTCATCTTCCTCTCCAGTAGGTCGGCCATGGCCGCGACCATCGGCAGCCCGGTTTCGGGCTCCATCCATGCCCACTGGCCGGAGCTGTTGCATTCGAGGAACCACCATTGCCCGTGGCGGTCGATGGCGAAGTCGAAAGCGCCGAAGACGAGCCGGAAGTGGGCCAGGTAGGCGTGCAGAGCCTCCGTGATGCCGGGCGGCGGGTCCACCACCGTGTACGTCAGGCGGGAGTAGTCGGTGCGCCAGTCCAACAGGTCGGAGTCGATCCGCACGCAGAACACCTTGTCGCCGATCACGGTCACCCGTACGTCGGCGGACTTGTCGATGCGCTCCTGGAACAGGTGGACCGTCCCGGCCACCGACTCGTCGATCTCCTCCGCGCTCACCTCCAGCACCTCGACGGTGCACGAGACGCCGTCGATCCGGTACAGCGGTGTCGACAGCGGCTTGCAGATCACCGATGCGCGCCGCTTGATGAACGCCCGTGCCGCGCCCGGGTCCGAGGTGAACAGCGTGTCGGGCACAAGGAACCCGGCATCGACGGCGGCGGCGAGGCCGGAGGGTTTGAACTCGGCGTCGCCGATCCGGTGCGGGTGGTTGACGTACAGGCAGCCCGGCAGCGAGGCGAGAACGCCACCGAGGCCGTAGCGGGCCTGCGTCACCGCGAACCGGGCGGTCTGCCCGTCCAGGTGGGAAAATGAGAAGCCGGATGGGCGGCGGTAGTACATCGACCGGATACGAGACAGGTCTGCCGTACGGGTAGGGGTGCGCAGCGTCCCGTTGACGCCGTCGATGGTGATGGTGGCCTCGAACGACAAGGTGGTGGGGAAGTCCCCGGAGTCGAACCGCACGACCGGGACACCCCGGTCGTGCAGCTCGTCAACCACCAGGTCGGTCGTGGGGTCGTCCAGATTGGTCACGACCAGAACCGGGCGGGTACCCGTCACTGGTCGTTGTCGTTCCCGGTGTCCTGGTCCCCGCCGCCGGAGCCGCCGCCGCTGCTCCCGTCGGAGGGGTTGCCCGTGTTCGTCGCGGGGTTGGTGCCGGTGCTCGTGCCGTGGCCGGGCATCTCCATGACCTGTCCGGCGGCGTCGAAGTAGCGGCCGGTCTGGGTGACCGGGTCCAGCTCGACGCGTCCGTACGACGGCGCCTGCGCGGGATAGGGCGTCATGCGGCGCAGGCCCCACGGGGCCGGTGTGGGGATGCCGTTCGGCAGAGGCGTCCCCGTCGGGAGCCTGTCGGAGTGCGCGTACATCGGTACCTCCATGGTCGTGGTGGGTGCTGATGAACTCGAAGGTGGCGCGTTCGGCCTCGGGGGAAGCGGACCGCGCCGGAAAGCCCGGCTCGACCAGTCCAGGGTTGTTCCGGGCGGAGTCTCAAGGGCTGGATCTGGGTGAGTGCTCCCGCCTTGGCGGCGGTGGTGATTCGGCCGGGCCGGATCACGGGTCAGGGCCCAGCCCGCTCGACGTCGTCGATGAGGGCCTGTCGTTCGGTGCCGTCCGCCACGCGTACCCACACATAGGCGCGATCGGCGTCCACGCCCGCGTAGCCGCTCCCGACCTGCACCACATCGCCCTCGAACTGTTCGGGCTGCTCGATGTGACGGCGCTCGGGCGGGACGTAGGAGGTGCCGGTGACGTAGTCGCCTACCTGGTAAGGCGGGGTTGTGCCCGTCATGACCCTCACCGCTCGGCCTCGTCCTCGGCCTGGTCATGCTGCTCGTCGTCTTCGTCTCAGCGGCGTACGAAGGCGTCCCAGCCGCGTTCGGCTCGCCGCATGGTGCGGGCGGAGAGGGCGTCTCCCGGGGTGGGGATGGGGAGCGGGCGGCGGGGGATTCCGTTCGACTTCTCGGTCATCGTCTCTGCCTCGGTCGCGGGCGGGTTCAGCGCCGGGGGAGCGAGGCCGGTGTTCGCCGGAAGGGCGCTGCTGCACGTTCAGTACAACGGCGATGACGGCGCGTCAGGGAGGAAAAGATGCCGCTGCCGTGGTCGCAAGAGACCGGAAATTTCGGCGGGTGAAGCGGGCGGCTCTCCCTTCACCGCCGTGGGGTGCGTCACTACGGTGAGTGGGGTGACGGAGAACGCGGCGCTCCAGCAGCACATGGACGAGCTTGGTCTGACTCAGGGGGAGTTGGTCAGGAAGCTGAACGACTGGCTCGTTGAGCACGGACACGCGGGTACGGTCAGCGACCGCACCGTCCGGTACTGGAAGACCGGAAAAACCCGCTGGCCTCACACAAGACAGCGCGCCGCGTTATGCGCACTCTTCCGGCGTCCGATCGAAGACCTCGGGTTCATCCGGCCAGATGCCCACCCCTCACGTACCACCCCGGAGCAGGACGACGTGAACCGCCGCACCTTCATGGCCTCCACCGCAGCCGCCCTTACTGCTCCCGCCGTCGCCTCCCGCACGATGGTGGGCTCCTCTGACGTTCAAACCGTCCGCCGCGAACTGGACCGCATCAACGCCCTGGACGACCAGCGCGGCGGAAATCAGACCCTTGAAGAAGCGGCGCTCGGCGCTGCCCGCCGTGCCCTGGGCCTCCAGCGGTCGGCAGCCGGTCAGCGGGTCCGCTCCCGCCTGTTCGCCCTGGCCTCCGACCTGACCGCGACGGCGGCCTGGACCGCCTTGGACAGTCGGCAGTTCGGCCGGGCTGAGCAGCATCTTGAACGCGCTCTCACTCTGGCCGGCAAGGGCGGCGACAAGGCCACTGAGCTGCGGGTGTGGAACAGCATGTCGATGCTGGCCTACCAGCGGAAGAACTACGCGGACGCCCTGGCCGCAGGGCAGGCCGCCCTCCGTGTCGGCATCACCCGCCGCGACCCTATGTACGCCTCCCTGGCGCACGCACGCACGGCCATCGGACACGCCGCGCTCGGCGACCGGCAAGCCGCCCTGCGATCTCTCGGGTACGCAGGAGATGCCCTCACCAAGACAGCGTCGGATGAGCCGCGCCCCTCGTGGATTGCCTTCTATGGCCCAGCGGAGCTCCAGTCCCTCACGGCCATCGCGCAGGATCTCCTCGGCCGCCATGCCGAATCCGAAGGGGCCTCCCATCAAGCGCTCGCCATGCTGCACCCCCACTTCCGCCGCAACCGGGCCCTTGTCACCGCCCGCCTCGCCCTCGCTCAGCTCCACCAGGGAGAGATCGAAGCGGGCTGCGCCAGTGCCGAACGCGTCTTCACCCTGATGGGCGACAGCCCGCTTCCGGCCCGTATGCGGTCCCTTATCGGCGACTTCCACCGTGACTTGTTCACGACCGCCCCAGACGTCTCCACCGCCAAGGCGTGGGGCGACCGCTACCGCACCGAATGGAGCTGACCCTTGCCGCCCACCCTCGCCCTGCGCCGCTACCACCACGCCGACGTGCCCGCCATACGGCAACTCCTCATCGACGTGCACGCCGACGCCTACGCCGACCAGATGGATGACGAGTTCCACCAGCGGTTCCCCTGGTTCGTCGACCACTGGGGCAAGAACCAGGGCTTCGCTTGTGTCGTCGCTTACGAGGCCGAGGAGCCGGTGGGCTTCGCGTACGGTGCACCTGCCACCCCGGGACACGAGTGGTGGCGTGACTGTCTCGACCCGGCTCCCGAGGACACCAGTACGTTCTCGTTCTCGGAGCTGATGGTCCGCCCCGCATGGCGGAAGCAGGGCATCTCCGAACTCCTTCATCGCGCTCTCCTCGACGGCAGGCCCGAGGCCCATGCGGTGCTTCTGGTCGACACCGCTCACCCCCGCGTCCAGACGCTGTATCAGTCGTGGGGATACCGGAAGGTGGGGGAGCAGCGGCCTTTCGCCGACTCGCCGCTGTACGCGGTGATGATGGCGTCGCTGCCTCTGGCTGCGTAAACAACGCAGCCCGGGCCCGGATACCGGGGTGCCCGCCCTCTTGCCGGCTTGGTCTGGACCTGCCAACCTGCGGTCGCCGCCCCCCACGCCACGGCATCCCCGGAGGTACGTATGCGCCACAAGGGACTCCTCGCGGTCCTGCCCATGCTCCTCGCCTTCCTTGTCCCCACCGCCACGACCGCCACCGCCGCCGCCCCCGTCCAGGTCTACGGCGTCTGGCACTGCGGCGACGACTACTGCACCTGGTCCACCGTCCGTGACGTCGCCGAGTTCGACGCGAAGAACCACTGGCTGGTCGACCGCGGCGACGGGCGGCCCTCCGTCAACCTGGTCGTGCTCAGCTTCGTCGACCCGCGCAAGCTGCTGCACCGCACGACCGACGCCGGCACCGCGAACGGCGTGCCCGTCGGAATGAGCCGCGAGATCGTCCAGTACTTCACCTCGCACGGCATCCGCGTGATGCTCTCCGTCGGCGGCATCACCTACACCGACGCCTGGGACGCCGCCCTCGCCGAGGATCCCGCGCAGCTGGGGCGGAACGCGGCGGCCGTCGCCGCCGACCTCGGTGTCGGCATCGAGATCGACTACGAGCAGAACACCGCGCCGAACCTGACCGGGCTCCAGTCCTTCATCGACGCCTACCGGTCCGGGCACGCGTACGACGCCGGCGGCACGGACCCGGCCGCCCGGCTCACCGTCGACACCGCCGCCGGCGACCGCTGGCTCATCGACCTCAACCGCAAGGCCACCGCCGACTGGCTGCGCACCGACCGGCCGGTGCTCGACTACGCCAACGCCATGGTGCCCGCCCGGCCCACGTCGGCGAGCTCGCACATCGCCAACTGGCAGGAACATCTCGACGGCAAGTCCCAGTTCTCGCCGCCGGTCGCCCCGCTCGCCCCCGCCAAGCTCACGGCCGGGCTCTACGTCGCGTACGGGCGCAGCCCGCTGCCCGAGTGCACCGACTACGCGAACTCGCTGCAGAAGGCGACAGGGGACTGGGCGCGCGGCGCGGCGCCGAACGGGGCCGGGACGACGGCCGGGCTGCTCGGCTACATGTTCTGGGCGGCCGAGAAGCCCTCGGCGCGGGGGCTCGGCACCCAGGAGCCGGACGGCTGTGCGGGCGGGGTCGGCGGCGGGGCCACCGCTTTCGGGGTGCAGACGCCGATGGGTCCGCTGCGGCAGAGCTGATCAGCGCGATCGGCGAGGTCAGTGCTGTGCGCGGCGGCCCGTGCCGGTCGCCGCGCACACCACCAGCGCCAGACCCGCCGCCATCGGCGGCACCAGGTACCCCCACGTCGTCGTCGGGGCGTGCTCGGCGAGCCAGCCGCCCGTGGCGGAGCCTGTCGCGATGCCGCCGAGGAGGGCGGTCACGGCCAGGGTCATGCCCTCGTTGAGCTGGGCCTGCGGGGTGAGGCGCTGGACCAGGGTCATGCCCGTGACCATGGTGGGGGCGGTGGCCATGCCGGCCAGGAGCAGCGCGGCCGCGAGGGCGGGCAGCGAGCCGGTGAGGGTGGCGGCGAGGAGGGGGAAGGTCATCAGCGTGGCCATCGCCGCCAGGCAGGTGGCGAGGGCGGGGGAGCGGCGGACGCGGCCGTAGAGCAGGCCGGCGACGCAG
The DNA here is from genome assembly GCF_044768205.1 of Streptomyces sp. NPDC101160. Taxonomy (NCBI): domain Bacteria; kingdom Bacillati; phylum Actinomycetota; class Actinomycetes; order Kitasatosporales; family Streptomycetaceae; genus Streptomyces; species Streptomyces sp. NPDC101160. Next base: position 58,829 of record NZ_JBIWPJ010000013.1, read on the forward strand.
GAGCCCGCCGCCTGGAGGGCGAGGACGGGGCCGGCGGCCGGGCCGTCGACGTAGGCGAGGGTGACGACCTCCATGGAGCCGAAGATCGCGCCGGTGGCGAGGAAGACCGCGAGCAGCGCCGGCATGCCGGGTGCGCGGAGCGGTGAGCCGGACGCGGTGGCGGAGCGCGGGGCGACCGGCGGTTCGGTGGCGCGCTGCGCGGCGAAGAGCAGGACGCCGGTGAGGAAGAGGACGCCGGCGACGAGCGTGCCGGCCTCCGGGAAGAGCGAGGAGCAGAGGAACGCGGCCAGGACCGGGCCGAGCATGAAGCACAGCTCGTCGGCGGCCTGTTCGAAGGCGTTGGCGGTGTGCAGGGCGGCCTTGGCGTCCGGCGCGTCCTTGAGGAGGTGCGCCCAGCGGGCGCGGGACATGCCGCCGGTGTTGGGGGCGGTCGCGGTGGCGGCGGTGGTGAGGAAGAGGGTCCAGGCCGGGGCCTGGGCGTGGGCGCAGAGGAGCAGGACGAGCTGGCCGAGGACGGCGTAGGCGGTGGCGGGCACCGCGATCCGGGCCTGGCCGTGGCGGTCGACGAGCCGGGCGATCCACGGCGCGATGAGCGCGCCGGCGGCCATGCCGGTGGCGCTGACGGCGCCGGCGAGGGCGTACGAGCCGTACGCGCCGGCGATCATGACGACGGCGCTGACGCTGAACATGCCCATGGGTAGCCGGGCGATCAGGTTGCCGAGGGTGAAGGCGCGGGCGCCGGGGAGGGCGAAGAGGCGGAGGTAGGGGTTGGTGGGCGTGCGGCGAACGCGGACCGGGGTCCTGCGGGGGCGGGCGGGGCGGCGGACTTCGGTAGGGGTGTGGTGGGCGGCATGGGCGTCGTAGCGAGGAGCGACGGTCGGGCCGGTGGGGGTGAGCATCAGGTCGTGAGGCGGCATGGATCAAGGTTCCGTTGACATGGCCCTGGCGGTCCAACACCTAATCGGTCGCCATTCACGCACTTCTGTTGTTAACTGCGGCGGTGAGCCCCGTCAACGACCTCGACCCCCGCCTGCTGCGCGCCTTTGTCGCCGTCGCCGCGGAACTCCACTTCACCCGCGCCGCCGCCCGGCTCTTCGTCGCCCAGCAGGCGCTCAGCCGCGACATCCGGCGGCTCGAACGCGACCTGGGCGCCGAGCTGTTCGTCCGCAGCACCCGGCAGGTCACGCTCACCACCGACGGCGAACGGCTCCTGCCGTACGCGCACAAGGTACTCGCCGCCCACGACGAACTCGCCGACGCCTTCCGCGGCGAGGTCCGCGCCCTGCTCGTCGACCTCAACAGTGCGGGCCTCGCCCACGAACGGGTGCTCGCGCGCGCCCGCGAACTCGCCCCGGACCTCGAGCTGATGGCCCGCTACGAGAGCGGACTCACCGGCGCCGTACGGGAGATGCTCACCGGGCGGCTCGACGCCTCCTTCGGGCGGTACGGCGGGCTCGCGCCCGAGCTGCGGGCCCGGGTCGAGGCCCAGTTCGTGCGGTACGAGCCGATGGCCGTGCTGCTGCCCGAGGGCGACCCGCTCACCGGCCTCGCCGAAGTCCCGCTCGACGCGCTCGCCGGCCGGCAGGTCTACGCGGGCGCCGGCAACGACCGCACCCCCGAGTGGACCGACCTCGCCGCCCGGCTCTTCGAGGGCCGCGGCATCCGGGTCGCGCCGCCCGCGCCGCTCGTCGTCGGCAGGGAGGAGTTCCGGCGGGTCATGGCCAAGGCCCCGACCCCGGTCCTCGCCGTCGTCGACTTCCCGCCGATGCCCGGCAGCGTCCTGCGGCCCCTGGTCGACCCCGTACCGCTGTCGCCGGTGAGCCTCGTCTGGCGCAAGGGCCTGCGCCACCCCGCCCTCGACGCCCTGCGCCGCGCCGCCGCCGAGACCGGCGCCGAGGAAGGGTGGGGCGAGCGGCCGCCCGGCTCGTGGCTGCCGGAAGGCGAAGCGCTGGGGGCGGTCCCGGGGGCGCTCACAGCGGCCCCGCGCTCCGGGTGAGAGCAAGGTTCCGTCCCCGTCACCTCACGGCGCCGCCCCCGGAAACGCGGCCTTCCTAGCGTCGGTCGGACAAGGGAACCGACAGCGCGGAGGTGCGACATGGGCGGCCGGTGGATCGAACACTGGGAGCCGGAGGACCAGACCTTCTGGCAGGAGCGGGGGGAACGGACCGCTCGCCGGAACCTGTGGTTCTCGGTGCTCTCCGAGCACATCGGCTTCTCCGTCTGGAGCCTGTGGTCGGTCATGGTCCTCTTCATGGGGCCGCGGTACGGGATCGACCCGGCGGGCAAGTTCTTCCTGATCGCCACCGCGACCCTCGTCGGGGCCGTCGTCCGCGTCCCGTACACCTTCGCCGTCGCCCGCTTCGGCGGCCGCAACTGGACGGTGTTCAGCGCGCTGTTGCTGCTGCTGCCGACGGGCCTCGCGTACTCGGTGATGGAGCCGGGGACCTCGTACGGCACGTTCCTGCTCGTCGCCGCGCTCACCGGCGTCGGCGGCGGCAACTTCGCCTCCTCCATGACCAACATCAACGCCTTCTTCCCCCTGAGGAAGAAGGGCTGGGCGCTCGGACTCAACGCGGGCGGCGGCAACATCGGCGTACCCGTCGTCCAGCTCGTCGGCCTGCTCGTCATCGGCACCGCCGGCGCCCTGCACCCGCGGATCGTGCTCGGCGTCTACCTGCCGCTGATCGTCGTCGCCGCCGTGTGCGCCGCGCTGTTCATGGACAACCTGGCGCCCGTGAAGAACGACACCGGCGCCGCCAGGGAGGCCGTGAAGGCGCGGCACACCTGGATCATGGCGTTCCTCTACATCGGGACCTTCGGCTCCTTCATCGGCTACAGCTTTGCCTTCGGGCTCGTGCTGCAGACCCAGTTCGGGCGCACCCCGCTCCAGGCGGCCTCGCTCACCTTCATCGGCCCGCTCCTCGGCTCGCTCGTCCGGCCCGTCGGCGGCGCGCTCGCCGACCGGCACGGCGGCGCCCGGATCACCCTGGCCACCTTCGCCGCGATGGCCCTCGCCGCCGGGGTCGTGCTCTACGCCTCCGTCGCCGGGTCGCTCGCCGTGTTCCTGGTCGGCTTCGTCGCCCTGTTCGTGCTCAGCGGCCTCGGCAACGGCTCCACGTACAAGATGATTCCGGCCATCTTCCTCGCGCAGGGTTACGAGAAGGGGCTCAGCGGCGAGGCGGCCGAGGCGCACGGCCGGCGCCTGTCCGGCGCGGCCATGGGGCTCATCGGCGCGGTCGGCGCGCTCGGCGGCCTCGGCATCAACCTGGCCTTCCGGGAGTCGTTCAGCACCGTCGGCTCCGGCACCGGCGCCTTTGTCGCCTTCCTCGTCTTCTACGCGGCGTGCATGGGCGTCACCTGGGCGGTATACCTTCGCCGGCCGTCCACCGTCCCGCCCGTGCCCGACACGGCGGCCGACGCCCTGCCGGCGCGCGACGCCGCCGGGGTGTGAGCCGAGGGATGCGTCACAGTGGTCCCGGAGGGCCGTAACGACCAGGAAATACGGGTGAACCCGGACCGACATCCCGGCCCGGCAGTGTCGGCGGGCATGGACGAGCCAGGCAGGGGATGAGCACGGCATGGACGGTCAGGGCGTGGGCGAGCAGCAGGTCGTGGGCGAGCAGGTCGTGGGCGAGCCGCAGGGTCCGGGCGAGCAGGGGCCCCTCGCGGGGTTCACCGTCGGCGTCACCGCCGCCCGGCGCGCCGACGAACTCATCGCGCTGCTGCGCCGCCGCGGCGCGGCGGTCGTCCACGGCCCCGCGCTGCGGATCGTGCCGCTCGCCGACGACACCGAGCTCCTCGCCGCCACCAAGGACCTCATCGACCACGCCCCGGACGTCGTCGTCGCCACCACGGCGATCGGCTTCCGCGGCTGGGTCGAGGCGGCCGACGGCTGGGGCTTCGGCGAGGCGCTCCTCGACCGGCTGCGCGGGGTCGAACTCCTCGCCCGCGGCCCCAAGGTGAAGGGCGCGGTGCGGGCGGCCGGGCTCACCGAGTCCTGGTCGCCGTCCTCCGAGTCGATGGCGGAGGTCCTCGACCGGCTGCTCGGCGAGGGCGTCGCCGGCCGGCGCATCGCGCTCCAGCTGCACGGCGAGCCGCTGCCCGGCTTCGTGGAGGCGCTCACCGAGGGCGGCGCGGAGGTCGTGCCCGTCCCCGTCTACCGCTGGATGCCGCCCGAGGACCTCGGCCCGCTCGACCGGCTCCTCGACGCCACCGTGGCCCGCGCCCTCGACGCGGTGACCTTCACCAGCGCCCCGGCCGCCGCCTCGCTCATCGACCGGGCCCGGGAGCGCGGGCTGCTCGACGAGCTGGTGACGGCGCTGCGGCACGACGTGCTCGCGGTGTGCGTGGGCCCGGTCACCGCGCTGCCGCTGCAGGCCCTCTCCGTCGACACCCACCAGCCCGAACGCTTCCGGCTCGGCCCGCTCGTCCAGCTGCTCTGCCGCGAACTTCCCGCCCGGGCCCGGGTGTTGCCGGTCGCCGGCCACCGCGTCGAGATCCGCGGCCACGCCGTCCTCGTCGACGGCGCGCTGCGCCCGGTGCCACCCGCCGGGATGGCCCTGCTCGGGCTGCTCGCCCGCCGCCCCGGCTGGGTCGTCGGCCGCGCCGAGCTGCTGCGCGCCCTGCCGGGCGCGGGCCGCGACGAACACGCCGTGGAGACCGCGGTGGCCCGGCTGCGTACCGCCCTCGGCACGCCGAAGCTCATCCAGACCGTGGTCAAGCGGGGCTACCGGCTCGCGCTCGACCCGGTGGCCGACACCAAGTACGGGGCCGAGGAGGGCCGTTAGCGCGTCGCGCCGGGCCGCGCGGGCGTTTTACGGTACGCGGATGAGCACCGTACGGATCAGACCCGCACGCCCCGAGTCCCCCGCCGACGCCGCCGCGCTCGCCGCGGCCGTGTCGCGCAACCGCGCGTACATGCGGCCCTGGGAGCCGTACCGCCCCGAGACGTACTACACCCCGGAGGGCCAGGCCGAGCGGCTCGGCGACGGGGCCCGCCGCTGGTTCGCGGTGGACGAACTCCCCGAGGGCGAGCGGGTCGCGGGTGTGGCGATACTCTCCGGGATCGCCCTCGGCCCGTTCCGCAGCGCTTCGCTCGGCTACTGGGTGGACCCGGAGTACGGGGGCCGGGGCCTGGCCACCGCGCTGACCGAGGAGGTCTGCCGGGCCGCCCGCGAGGAGCTCGGCCTGCACCGCATCGAGGCGTCCACCCTCCTCGACAACCACGCGTCCCAGCGGGTCCTCGCCAAGTGCGGCTTCGAGCGGATCGGCACCGCGCCCCGCTACCTGCACATCGACGGCGCCTGGCGCGACCACCACCTCTTCCAGCGGATCCTGCACGACGACCCGCCGCCGCGGGCCTAGGCCTCCGGCCTAGGCCTCCGAGGCGCGGGCGCGGAGCATCGGGGCGCGGGCGTGGGCCTTCTGGAGGCCCGGGCGGAAGATCATGATGATCAGCCGGGCGCCCGGCGCGGTGAGCGGCTGGGCGGCGCAGATCGTGACGTGGCCGCGGCCCAGGAGGGCGTGGTGGATCGGGCGTTCGTCGCCGTCCGGGTGGATGTGCGCGCCGCCCGCCTCCCACAGCGGGCCCAGCTCCGGGTCGGCCCGGACCTCCCGCTCGATCCGCGCCAGCGTCTCGTCGTCGCGGCGCGCGGCGATGGCGGCGTGCAGCTGGGGCAGGATCAGCGGCGCCCAGCCGTGCCGCCAGTCGATGAGGGTGGTGTCGCGGGCCTCCTTGTCGAGGAGCATCCAGCGCATGGTGTTCGCCGGGGCACGGCCGCCCGGGTACATGTCGGCGAAGTGCCGGTTGTGCGCGAGGAGGTTCCAGGAGGCGTCGGTGACGTACGCCATGTGCGAGATGCCGTCGACGGCCTCCTGCCACACCCCGGGCACCTCCAGGCCCGAGGAGGCGTGCAGCGGCCCGGGCGGGTCGCCGATCCCCGCGTACCGGCACAGCGACACCCACTCCTGCTCGTTCAGGCCGAAGAGGCGGGCGACCTGGCGGAGGTAGTCGGCGGGCGGGTTCGGGTAGCGGCCCGTCTCCAGGCGGTTGTACGTGTCGACCGCGCGCAGCGTCAGCTCGTCGACCTGTTGCTGCGAGAGGCCGCGGGCGCGCCGGCCGCGGCCGGTCGGCCGGGAGAGGCCGTGCGCCTCGGGGGCGATCAGCTCGCGGCGCTCCTTGAGGAGAGCCCGTAGCGCCGTCTTGTTCACCACACCCCCTGTGCCTGTGCGTGTACGTTGCGCTTTGTGTCTTGTCCTGATTTTCCCGTGTGCGAATTCGTAGGAAAAACGGCTCGTAGATATTAAACCGTTCAACGTTCATGCTGGCGGTGCCTCGCGCTGACCTGCGAGGACTCCACTGACGACCGGACGGCAACCCCCCGAGCCGTTCGGTTTCCAGTCGGCCCGGGCGGCTCCCCCGTACGCCCGGGCCGACTCATTTTCGGCCGTTTCCGCCCCTCCCCGGCCACTGCCGGGCGCGCGCCCCCTGGCCACTCCCGGCTCCCGGTAGCACTCTGATGGCGAGTCCGACGACGGGTCCGGCGAGGCGGGAGGGGTGGCGGGCATGGCTTCTCGGGCGGCGGGTTTCGTGTCCGGACGCGTCTGCCTCGACCTCGCCGCCGAACCCCTCGACCGGCCCGAGACCCTCGCCCGCTTCCTGCGCACCGCCGGCCTCGTCCCGCCCGCCGTCCGCCTGCGCGCCCTCGACAGCCGGTGGCTGCGCGCCTTCCGCGAGCTGCGCGACTGCGTCGCCGACCTGGTCACCGCCCAGGTCGAGGGCCGCCCGGTGCGGCCCGCCGCGCTGGAACTGCTCAACGCCCTCGCCGCCGCGGCCGCGCCGCCCGCGCCCCGCGCCGTACCCACCCGTTCCGGCCGTCTCGTCCGCACCCTCAGCCGCGAACCCGACTGCCGTGCCCTGCTCGCCGCCGTCGCCCGCGACGCCGTCGACCTGCTCACCGACCCGGCCGCCCGGGCCCTGCTGCGCCGCTGCGAGGGTCCCGGCTGCCGCCGCTGCTACCTCGACACCTCGCGCGGCCGGCGCCGCCGCTGGTGCTCCAGCGAGGCCTGCGGCAACCGCGCCAGGGTCGCCCGGCACCGCGCCGCCCGGCTGGAGAACCGCGACCACAGCGCGGCGGCCCGCCGAGAAGGGGCCCGCCCCTGACATATCGCCCCTTGGTGGCGTACGCTCGACGGCTGCCCAGTGCACGTCAGAAGGGGGCCCGAGGTGGCCGCGCAGGAAGCCGTCGACACGGTCAGAGACCGTGAGATCGGTGTCGAACAGGAACATCTGGATCAGGTCTACCGCCGCCTCGAGGAGAAGATCCACGAGGCCGAGTTCCTGATGACCGACGCCGCCAAGCGCGGCCAGGTCGGCACGCCCGGCGCCCTCGCCGAACGCGACGCCCAGGTCTTCCGGGCCGGCATCCACCTCAACCGGCTGAACAACGAGTTCGAGGACTTCCTCTTCGGCAGGATCGACCTGCTCTACGGCAAGGACGGCCAGAAGGGCCCCGACGGCGCCTACACCTCCGTCGAGCCCGCCGACGACGCCGTACGCCCCGACAGCACCGCGGACATCGGCGAGACCCTGCACATCGGCCGCCTCGGCGTCCTCGACTCCGACTACGCCCCGCTCGTCATCGACTGGCGCGCCCCCGCCGCCGCCCCCTTCTACCGCTCGACGCCCGTGGACCCGGGCCGGGTCGTGCGGCGCCGGGTCATCCGCTCCAAGGGCCGCAGGGTGCTCGGCGTCGAGGACGACCTGATGCGCCCCGAACTGAAGGCCACGCTCGACGGGCGCGAGCTGCCGGTCATCGGCGACGGCGCCCTCATGGCCGCGCTCGGCCGGGCCCGCAGCCACACCATGCGGGACATCGTCTCCAGCATCCAGGCCGAGCAGGACCTGGTCATCCGGGCGCCCGCCGCCTCCGTGACGTACGTCGAGGGCGGGCCGGGCACCGGCAAGACCGCCGTCGCCCTGCACCGCGCCGCCTACCTGCTCTACCAGGACCGGCGCCGCTACGCGGGCGGCATCCTGATCGTCTCGCCGACCCCGCTGCTCGTCTCGTACACCGAGGGCGTGCTGCCCTCCCTCGGCGAGGAGGGCCAGGTCGCCATCCGGGCGCTCGGCTCGCTGGTCGACGGCGTCGAGGCCGACGCGTATGACGAGCCGGCCGTCGCCCGGATCAAGGGCTCGTCGCGGATGCTCGCCGTGCTGCGCAAGGCCGCCCGCGGCGCCCTGGAGACGCCCGCGCCCAGAACGCAGACGCAGACGCAGATGCAGACGCAGACGCAGACGCAGACGCAGCTCGCGATCGGGGAAGCGGGCGAGGACGGCGACGAGGACGAGACCCCCCAGGCACCGGCCGGCACGCCCACCCTGCTCCGCGTCGTCGCCTTCGGCCGCCGCCTGGAGCTGGATGCCGACGAGCTCAGGCGCATCCGGCACAACGTGCTCGGCGGCACCGCGCCCGTCAACCTGCTGCGTCCGCGCGCCCGCCGGCTGCTGCTCGACGCGCTGTACGCCAAGTCCGGCGCCGCCGGCCGGCACAGCGACCCCGAGCTCGCCGCCGAACTGCGCTCCTCCTTCGACGAGGACGTGTCCACCGAGGACTCCTTCCTCGGCTTCCTCGACGCCTGGTGGCCGGAACTCACCCCCCGCCTGGTGCTCGACGCCATGGCCGACGAGAGGCGCCTCGGCCGCTGGGCGCGCCGGGTGCTCAACCCGGGCGAGGTGCGCCGTCTCGCGCGCTCGCTGCGCCGCCCCGGCCTGTCGGTGCACGACGTGGCGCTCCTCGACGAACTGGCCACGCTCCTCGGCACGCCGGCCCGGCCGCGCAAGAAGCGCGAGTACGACCCGCTGGACCAGCTCACCGGTCTGGAGGAGCTGATGCCGGTACGGGAGGAGACGCAGCGCGAGCGGGCCGAACGGCTCGCGGCGGAGCGCACCGAGTACGCCCACGTCATCGTCGACGAGGCCCAAGACCTCACGCCCATGCAATGGCGCATGGTCGGCCGCCGCGGCCGGCACGCCACCTGGACGGTCGTCGGCGACCCGGCCCAGTCCTCCTGGTCCGACCCGGACGAGGCCGCCGCCTCGCGCGACGAGGCCCTCGGCACCCGGCCGCGCCGCCGCTTCGAGCTCACCGTGAACTACCGCAACCCGGCCGAGATCGCCGAGCTCGCCGCCAAGGTGCTCGCGCTCGCGATGCCCGGCAAGGAGGCGCCGAAGGCGGTGCGCTCCACGGGCGTCGAGCCCCGCTTCGTACCCGTGGCCGAGAAGGGCGAGCTGGCCGAAACCGTACGGTCGGAGGCGGAGCGGCTGCTCGGCGAGGTCGACGGCACGGTCGGCGTGGTCGTCGCCATGGACCGGCGCCGGGAGGCGGCCGGCTGGCTGGCCGGGCTCGGCGACCGGGTGGTGGCGCTCGGCTCGCTGGAGGCGAAGGGCCTGGAGTACGACGCCACGGTGGTCGTCTCGCCCGCGGAGATCGCGGACGAGTCGCCGGCCGGTCTGCGGGTGCTCTACGTGGCCCTCACCCGGTCGACGCAGGCGCTCACGGTGATCTCGGGCGACCGGGACCTGCCGGACGCGGACGGCGTGCCGGACCTCCTGCGGGACTGATTTCAAGTCAACCCCCGCCGGAGGAATCACGTTCGCGGGTGGTTTGTTAGCCTTGTCGTGACACCGGCTCGATCCAAGCCCCCGGGCCCAACCTTCGTCCCTCAGAGGGACCACTTGCCGCGAGGCGAGCATGGCGGGTCGGTGTCACTTGCTTGCAGAGGTCCTCGTCACCTTCGGGTGACGGGGACCTCTTCCGTTTCCCGGCTGCTCCTCCCGGTCGCTTCTCCGGGTCGCTTCACCCGATCGCTTCACCCGGTCGCTTCCCGGGCGGCCCTTCTGTTTCCGCACCGTCTCTCGTATGGTGGAAACTACTTTCCGAAAACGAAAAGACCGTATTACCTGCTACCGGCAGGTAGGTGCGACGATCGGAGGGCGCCGCCGGGCAACCAGCCGGTCGGCGTAGCAACGAAGCTAGGGAAAGAGGAATACGGCCATGGCAACGGCGCCCAGCGTCTCGTACTCGATGACGGTCCGGCTGGAGGTTCCCGCCAGCGGAACCGCGGTCTCCCAGCTCACCACGGCGGTCGAGTCCCACGGCGGTTCCGTCACCGGTCTCGACGTCACCGCGTCCGGCCATGAGAAGCTGCGCATCGACGTCACCATCGCCGCGACCTCCACGGCCCACGCCGAGGAGATCGTCGAGCAGCTGCGCGGGATCGAGGGCGTCACCCTCGGCAAGGTCTCGGACCGTACGTTCCTGATGCACCTCGGCGGCAAGATCGAGATGGCGTCCAAGCACCCCATCCGCAACCGAGACGACCTCTCCATGATCTACACCCCGGGTGTGGCCCGGGTGTGCATGGCGATCGCCGAGAACCCCGAGGACGCCCGCCGCCTCACCATCAAGCGCAACTCCGTCGCAGTCGTGACGGACGGCTCCGCCGTCCTCGGCCTCGGCAACATCGGCCCCAAGGCCGCCCTGCCCGTCATGGAGGGCAAGGCGGCCCTCTTCAAGCGCTTCGCCGGCATCGACGCCTGGCCGCTCTGCCTGGACACCCAGGACACCGACGCCATCGTCGAGATCGTCAAGGCCATCGCCCCCGGCTTCGCGGGCATCAACCTGGAGGACATCTCCGCGCCCCGCTGCTTCGAGATCGAGGCCCGGCTGCGCGAGGCCCTCGACATCCCGGTCTTCCACGACGACCAGCACGGCACCGCGATCGTCGTGCTCGCCGCGCTGACCAACGCGCTGCGCGTGGTCGGCAAGGGCATCGGGGACGTACGGGTCGTCATGTCCGGTGCCGGCGCCGCCGGTACGGCCATCCTCAAGCTGCTCATCGCGGCCGGCGTGAAGCACGCCGTCGTCGCCGACATCCACGGCGTCGTGCACGCGGGCCGCGAGGACCTGGTGGACGCCGCGGCCGGCACGCCGCTGCGCTGGATCGCCGACAACACCAACCCGGAGGGCGTCACCGGCACCCTCAAGGAGGCCGTCGTCGGCGCCGACGTCTTCATCGGCGTCTCGGCCCCGAACGTGCTCGGCGGCGAGGACGTGGCCGCGATGGCCGAGGGCGCGATCGTGTTCGCGCTCGCGAACCCGGACCCCGAGGTCGACCCGGCGATCGCCCGCCAGACGGCCGCCGTCGTCGCCACCGGCCGCTCCGACTTCCCGAACCAGATCAACAACGTGCTGGTCTTCCCGGGTGTCTTCCGCGGTCTGCTCGACGCCCAGTCCCGCACGGTGAACACCGACATGATGCTGGCCGCGGCCACCGCCCTCGCCGACGTCGTCACCGAGGACGAGCTGAACCCGAACTACATCATCCCGTCGGTCTTCAACGACAAGGTCGCCGGCGCCGTCGCCGGCGCGGTGCGCAACGCGGCCAAGGCGGCGGGCGCCGGCGCGAACAACGGCGTCAACGGCGTCTGAGGCTCCCCGGGGTGCGGTGGCGGCGTGGTGCCCGTGCGGGTGCCGCCGAGCGTGTCGCGAGTCGCCGCACCCCAAACCCGCCTTTAGGGTGGTAGTTCGGCTCCGCACCGTTCGCGCGGAGTCGACGCAACGTCACCAGTGCGGGCCACTGGCGCTTTTCGTGTGACCCCGGAGGGTGCCGGATTGGCGTTCCCGCCGCTGGTGGGGGCAGGATGCGGTCTGGGCGCGAGGGTCCGGCACCAGACCCGGGTCCGGGGAGTGTCCGAGGGCCCTGGCAGCATCGGCTTCGCAGTGCCCATCATGCGGCCCCGCCGCGTGGCCCGCCTCACAGGCAACCCGCCTCACAGGCAAGAAGAAACACGGGAGTAAAGAAATGAACCGCAGTGAGCTGGTGGCCGCCCTGGCCGACCGCGCCGAGGTGACCCGCAAGGACGCCGACGCCGTGCTGGCCGCCTTCGCCGAGATCGCCGGCGAGATCGTCGCCAAGGGCGACGAGAAGGTCACCATCCCCGGCTTCCTGACCTTCGAGCGCACCCACCGTGCCGCTCGCACCGCGCGCAACCCGCAGACCGGCGACCCGATCAACATCCCGGCCGGCTACAGCGTGAAGGTCTCCGCGGGCTCCAAGCTCAAGGAAGCCGCCAAGGGCAAGTAAGGCCTGTAGGCAGCGCGCCGAGGCCGTAGAGGCGGCCTGAGGCAAGCAGAAGGGCGGCCACCCTGTCAGGGGGTGGCCGCCCTTTCGTTCGTCCGTCTGCGGGGCCCTGGAGCCTGTCCGCCTGGTCGAACCCTGGACGAGCCCTGGACGAGCCCTGGACGAGCCCTGGACGAGCGTTAGACGAGCGCTGGACGAGCGTCAGACGAGCGCGCTGCCCGGCAGCTCGACCTTGGCGCCCAGCTCGACGAGCTTCTCCATGAAGTTCTCGTAGCCGCGGTTGATCAGGTCGATGCCGTGCACCCGGCTGGTGCCCTGCGCGGCGAGGGCCGCGATCAGGTACGAGAAGCCGCCGCGCAGGTCCGGGATGACCAGGTCGGCGCCCTGCAGCTTGGTCGGGCCGCTGACGACCGCCGAGTGCAGGAAGTTGCGCTGGCCGAAACGGCAGGCCGAGCCGCCCAGGCACTCCCGGTACAGCTGGATGTGGGCACCCATCTGGTTCAGCGCCGAGGTGAAGCCGAGCCGCGACTCGTACACCGTCTCGTGCACGATCGACAGGCCGGACGCCTGGGTCAGGGCCACCACCAGCGGCTGCTGCCAGTCGGTCTGGAAGCCGGGGTGCACGTCGGTCTCCAGGGCGATCGCGTTGAGCGAGCCGCCCGGGTGCCAGAAGCGGATGCCCTCGTCGTCGATCTCGAAGGCGCCGCCGACCTTCCGGTACGTGTTGAGGAAGGTCATCATCGAGCGCTGCTGCGCGCCGCGGACGTAGATGTCACCCTCGGTCGCGAGCGCCGCCGACGCCCAGGAGGCCGCCTCCAGGCGGTCGGAGAGGGCGTGGTGGTTGTAGCCGCCGAGCTTGTCGACACCGGTGATCCGGATGGTCCGGTCGGTGTCGATGGCGATGATCGCGCCCATCTTCTGCAGCACGCAGATGAGGTCCTCGATCTCCGGCTCCACGGCCGCGTTCGACAGCTCGGTGACGCCCTCGGCGAGGACGGCGGTGAGCAGTACCTGCTCGGTGGCGCCGACGGAGGGGTACGGGAGGGCGATCTTGGTGCCGCGCAGCCGCTGCGGGGCCTCCAGGTACTGCCCGTCCGCGCGCTTCTCGATCGTCGCGCCGAACTTGCGCAGCACGTCGAAGTGGAAGTCGATCGGCCGGCCGCCGATGTCGCAGCCGCCCAGGCCCGGGATGAAGGCGTGGCCGAGGCGGTGCAGCAGCGGGCCGCAGAAGAGGATCGGGATCCGGGAGGAGCCGGCGTGGGCGTCGATGTCGGCCACGTTGGCGGACTCGACGTGCGTCGGGTCCATGATCAGCTCGCCCGGCTCCTCGCCGGGGCGGACCGTCACGCCGTGCAGCTGGAGCAGCCCGCGGACCACCCGGACGTCACGGATGTCGGGCACATTGCGCAGTCGGCTCGGCTCGCTGCCGAGCAGGGCGGCGACCATCGCCTTGGGCACGAGGTTCTTCGCGCCGCGAACGCGGATCTCGCCCTCCAGCGGGGTTCCGCCGTGGACAAGCAGGACATCGTCTGTGCCGGTCATGGATCTCGCGTTCCGGGTCGTCGGTCGGGTGGCCAGAGAAAAGGGTAAGGGGCGATCAGACCCCGATTGTGTGGCCGAGGGGGCCCCGCGAACGTAATGAATGAGGCACAACACCCTCCGTCTCCGTGGTCTTGCGGAGCGTCACCGTCCACTTGCCTCCGTTCCGCTTCCCGGAGCCGGGCCGGACCGGGACGGCGCACGCCTACCCCGGACCCGGCCGGACAACCCCCGCGATCGCCGAAGATGCGGGATCATGTGTCGCATGACCGAGGTGTCCTCGCTCACAGGCCGGCTGCTCGTCGCGACACCCGCCCTGGCGGATCCCAACTTCGACCGCACGGTGGTCCTGCTGCTCGACCACGACGACGAGGGCTCCCTCGGCGTGGTCCTCAACCGCCCGACGCCCGTCACGGTCGGCGACATCCTCGCACCCTGGGCCGCGCTGGCCGGCGAGCCCGGCGTCGTCTTCCAGGGCGGCCCCGTCTCGCTCGACGCCGCCCTCGGCATCGCCGTCATCCCCGGCGACGAGGGCCCGCTCGGCTGGCGCCGGGTGCACGGCGCGATCGGCCTGGTCGACCTGGAGGCCCCGCCCGAGCTGCTCGGCCCGGCCATCGGCGCCCTGCGCATCTTCGCCGGATACGCGGGCTGGGGCCCCGGCCAGCTGGAGACCGAGCTCCGCGACGGCGCCTGGTACGTGGTCGAGTCCGAGCCCGGCGACGTCTCCGCACCCCGCCCGGACACCCTCTGGCGCCAGGTCCTGCGCCGCCAGCGGGGCGAGCTCGCGATGGTCGCCACGTACCCGGACGACCCGTCGCTCAACTGAGGCCCCGCGCTTTCAGTACCCTTGGCCCCATGAGCACTCTCGAGCCCGAGCGCGGGGCAGGTACGGGAACCCTCGTCGAGCCGACGCCGCAGGTTTCCAGTGGTGACGGCGACCACGAGCGCTACGCCCACTACGTCCAGAAGGACAAGATCATGGCGAGTGCCCTCGACGGCACTCCCGTGGTGGCACTGTGCGGCAAGGTCTGGGTACCGGGGCGCGACCCGAAGAAGTACCCGGTGTGCCCGATGTGCAAGGAGATCTACGAGTCCATGGGCTCCGGCGGGGACAAGGACAAGGGCGGCCAGGGCGACAAGTAGTCCGGCGTCAGCCGTCCGGGCCGCCTCGCCGCGGTCCGGGGGCGGCCCTCGTCCGGCGTGCTTCGGCACACGGAGTGGGGGCCGTTTGGCTTCAGGTGGTCCAGACCTCTTGTGGGTGATCGTGGTCCGCCCCTAGCCTCACCCGTGTGGCTTCCGAACCGGACCTGATCCCCGCGCCCGTACGCGTCGAGGGCCCGTACCGCTGCGGCTTCGTCCTCGACCGGCGGACCACGCTCGACGCCGCGCCCGGGACCGGGACCACCGAACGCTGGCTGCGCACGGTGCTCGGCGCCGCCTTCGCGCTGCCGCTGCGCGACGCGGCCGGCGAGACGGCGACGAACAGCATCAGGCTGCGCCTCGACGACGGCCTCGCCCCCGAGGCGTACCGGCTCGACGTCCTGGCCCACCAGGTCGTCGAGATCACCGGCGGCGGCCCGGCCGGGGTCTTCTGGGGCGCCCAGACGCTCCGTCAACTCCTCGGCCCGGACGCCTTCCGCAAGGCGCCCGTCAGGAAGCGGCCCGTCGCCGCCCTGGTGGCGCAGACGATCGAGGACGAACCCCGCTTCGCCTGGCGCGGCCTCCTCCTCGACGTCGCCCGCCACTTCATGCCCAAGGACGACGTCCTCCGGCAGCTCGACCTGATGGCCGCGCACAAGCTCAACGTCCTGCACCTGCACCTCACCGACGACCAGGGCTGGCGCATCGAGATCAAGCGCCACCCGCGGCTCACCGAGGTCGGGTCGTGGCGGGCACGGAGCAAGTGGGGGCACCGGGCCTCGCCCTTGTGGGACGACACGCCGCACGGCGGCTACTACACGCAGGACGACATCCGCGAGATCGTCGCCTACGCCGCCGACCGGCATATCTCGGTCGTGCCCGAGATCGACCTGCCGGGACACGCGCAGGCCGCCATCGCCGCGTACCCGGAACTGGGCAACACCGACGTCATCGACACCACCGCCCTCTCCGTCTGGGACACCTGGGGCGTCAATCCGAACGTACTCGCCCCCACTGACAACGTGCTCCGCTTCTTCGAGGGTGTCTTCGAGGAGGTGCTCGACCTCTTCCCGGCGGAGATCTCGCCCTTCGTCCATGTCGGCGGCGACGAGTGTCCCAAGGACCAGTGGCGCGCCTCCCCGGCCGCCCAGGCCCGCATCGAGGAGCTCGGCGTCGGCGACGAGGAGGGCCTGCAGTCCTGGTTCATCCGCCACTTCGACCGCTGGCTCGCGGACCGCGGCCGCCGGCTCGTCGGCTGGGACGAGATCCTGGAGGGCGGCCTGGCGGAGGGTGCGACCGTGTCCTCCTGGCGCGGGTACGCGGGCGGGGTCACCGCCGCCGAGGCGGGCCACGACGTCGTCATGTGCCCCGAGCAGCACGTGTACCTGGACCACCGTCAGGCGCCGGGCGAGGACGAGCCGATGCCCATCGGATACGTACGGACCCTCGCCGACGTCTACCGCTTCGAGCCCGTGCCGCCCGGCCTCGCGCCCCAGGCCGCCGCCCACGTCATCGGCACCCAGGCCAACGTGTGGACCGAGGTGATGGAGAACCGGTCCCGCGTCGACTACCAGACCTATCCGCGGCTCGCCGCCTTCGCCGAGGTCGCCTGGTCCCGGCTGCCCGCGCCCGAGGCGCGCGACCTGGCCGGATTCGAGCGCCGGATGAACGCCCACTACCTGCGCCTGGACGCCCTCGGCGTCGACTACCGGCCGCCCGCCGGACCCCGCCCCTGGCAGCGCCGGCCCGGCGTCCCCGGCCGTCCGCTCGACGGGGCGCCCCCGAGCAGGTGAGGGAGCGCGGGAGCGCAAGAGGCGCGCGTGTGAGGTAGCTATCGCCCCGGGTTCACCCACACGCGGCAAAAGGGAAGTTACCGTCACTCACGGGAGTTCCCCTCGCGTCCCGGACGGAACCGTCCTTCGCGGACCCTCGCGACGTACGGCTCGGAAGATGTGCCAGAGTTTCCACGTCCGGGCGGTGAGCACGTACGGTACGCCCACACAGGCGTGACAGCCGGGACGGTCGGGGATCTCCGGGGACACCGGGAAGGGGCAGCGGGTTGACCACGCACGCACCACAGACGGCACCGCACACGGCGCGGTCCGTGACGCCTTCCGTGACGCTGCCCGCCTCGCTCGACGAGGCCGTGGCGGCGCTCACGGAGATGCCGGCCGCCGTTCCCGTGGCCGGCGGCACCGACCTCATGGCCGCCGTCAACCGCGGCCGGCTGCGCCCCGCCGGCCTGGTCGGCCTCGGCCGGATCAACGAGATCCGCGGCTGGCAGTACCAGGACGGCCACGCGCTGCTCGGCGCCGGCCTCACCCACGCCCGCATGGGCCGCCCCGACTTCGCGGCCCTCATCCCCGCCCTGGCCGCCGCCTCGCGCGTCGCCGGCCCGCCGCAGATCCGCAACGCCGGCACCCTCGGCGGCAACGTCGTCTCCGCCGCGCCCACCGGCGACTCGCTGCCCGTGCTCGCCGCCCTGGAGGCCGACCTCGTCGTCGTCGGCCCGCTCGGCAGCCGCGAGCTGCCCGTGAGCCACCTGCTCGCCGGGCGGGACATGCTGGCCCCCGGCGAGCTGGTCGCCTTCGTCCGGGTGCCGCTGCTGCACGCCCCGCAGGTCTTCCTCAAGGCCACCGGCCGCACCGGCCCGGCCCGGGCCACCGCCTCCGTCGCCGTCGTCCTCGACCCGGCGCGCCGCGGGGTGCGCTGCGCGGTGGGCGCGATCGCGCCGATGCCGCTGCGGCCGCTGGAGGCCGAGCAGTGGATCGCCTCCCTGATCGACTGGGACGGCGAGCGGGGCCTGGCCCCGGAGGCGCTGACCGCGTTCGGCGAGTACGTGGGCGCCGCCTGCGTTCCGGACCCGCAGGGCGACGAGCCGTTGCCCCCGGGCGTACTGCACCTGCGGCGCACGGTCGCCGCGCTGGCCCGACGGGCACTGGGGAGGGCGCTGTCGTGAGCGACGCACACGAGGACCGCACGGGGCAGGCGGGCGGCTGGGAGCCGATCCCGCAGAGCGAGGGGTACGACGGCGATGCCACGGCCTTCGTGCAGCTGCCGCCGGACTTCATGCTGGACGGCGTCCCGCTGGAGGCGCCCGGGCACGGGTACGTGCCGCCGCTGATCACCCCGCTGACCCCGCTGGCGCCGGAGGACAGGCCGGTGTGGCCGGGTCCGGCCGTGGACACCCCGACCGCCTCCTGGAGCATCCCGACGATCGAGGACGGCGCGGAGGCGCTGGAGGACTCGGGCGAGTACACGACCTCCCGGCTCGCGCAGTACACGGGCGACGCCCCGGCCACGCTGCCGGGGGGCGCGCCGGCGCCGTGGGCGGTGCAGGAGCCGGAGCCCGTGGCCGAGCCCGTACCCGTGGCCGAGCCTGCGTCGGAGCCCGTACCCGTACGCGAACCCGCACCCGTGCCCGTGCAGGAAGCCGTGGAGCCGGCGCCGGAGTTCGTACCGGAGTCGGAGCCGGTGGCGGCTCCGGAGCAGGTACCCGCACCCGCCGTCGTGGCGGAGGTCTTCGCTCCGGACAGCACCGTCGACAGCGACGAGCACCCGCACATCTCCTACGTGCTGCGCGTGAACGGCGCCGACCGCCCCGTCACCGAGTCGTGGATCGGCGAGTCGCTGCTCTATGTGCTGCGCGAGCGGCTGGGGCTCGCCGGGGCCAAGGACGGCTGCTCGCAGGGCGAGTGCGGCGCGTGCAACGTGCAGGTCGACGGCCGGCTCGTGGCCTCCTGCCTGGTGCCGGCGGCGACCGCGGCCGGGAGCGAGGTGCGGACGGTCGAGGGCCTGGCCGTGGACGGCGAGCCGTCCGACGTGCAGAAGGCGCTGGCCAAGTGCGGGGTGCAGTGCGGCTTCTGCATCCCCGGCATGGCCATGACCGTCCACGACCTGCTCGAGGGCAACCACGCCCCGACCGAGCTGGAGACCCGGCAGGCGCTGTGCGGCAACCTGTGCCGCTGCTCCGGCTACCGGGGCGTGCTCGACGCCGTGCGCGAGGTCGTCGCCGCGCGCGGGGCCGAGGCCGCCGAGGGCGAGGACCCGGAGGTGTCGCTGTTCGGCGACGACGCCGGCGCCCGTATCCCGCACCAGATCCCTCACCCGCACGACGGAGGCATCGCGTGACCAGCGACCCGACGACCACGGAAGCGGTGGATTCCGGCCTGGGCGCCGGGGTGGGTCCCGGCCCCGGTCCGGGCCTCGACGGTCCGGGTGTCGCCGGTCTGGGCATCGGCGTGTCGCTCCCGCAGGCCGACGCGCGCGCGAAGACCGAGGGCACCTACCCGTACGCCGCCGACCTGTGGGCCGAGGGCCTGCTGTGGGCCGCGATCCTGCGCTCCCCGCACCCGCACGCCCGGATCCTGTCGATCGACACCTCGGCCGCGGCGGAGATGCCCGGGGTACGGGCCGTGGTCACCCACGCCGACCTGCCCGGCGCCGCCACGTACGGCCGCCAGGTCGCCGACCGTCCGGTCTTCGCCGCCGACCTGGTCCGCCACCACGGCGAGGCCATCGCCGCCGTCGCCGCAGACCACCCCGACACGGCGCGGCTCGCGGCCGCCGCCATCGCGGTCGAGTACGAGGTCCTGGAGCCGGTCACCGACCCCGAGAAGGCGTTCGCCGCGCCGCCGCTGCACCCCGACGGCAACCTGATCCGGCACATCCCGCTCCGCTTCGGCGACCCCGACGCGACCGGCGAGGTCGTCGTGGAGGGCCTGTACCGGATCGGCCGGCAGGACACCGCCCCCGTCGGCGCCGAGGCCGCGCTCGCCGTGCCGCGCCCCGACGGCGGCGTCGAGCTCTACACCGCCTCGACCGACCCGCACACCGATCGCGACCTGGCCGCCGCCTGCTTCGGCCTGCCGCCCGAGCAGGTCAAGGTTGTCGTGACCGGCGTCCCCGGCGCCACCGGCGACCGCGAGGACCCGGGCTTCCAGATCCCGCTCGGCCTGCTCGCCCTCCGTACCGGCTGCCCGGTCAAGCTCACCGCCACCCGCGAGGAGTCCTTCCTCGGCCACGCCCACCGCCACCCCACCCTGCTGCGCTACCGCCACCACGCGGACGCCGAGGGGCGGTTGGTGAAGGTCGAGGCGCAGATCCTGCTCGACGCCGGCGCGTACGCGGACTCGTCGGCCGAGTCGCTCGCCGCCGCCGTCTCCTTCGCCTGCGGCCCGTACGTCGTCCCGCACGCCTTCGTCGAGGGCTGGGCGATGCGCACCAACAACCCGCCGTCCGGCCATGTGCGGGGCGAGGGCGCGATGCAGGTGTGCGCGGCGTACGAGGCGCAGATGGACAAGCTGGCGGCCCGGGTGGGCGTGGATCCGGCCGAGCTGCGGATGCGCAACGTCCTGGCGACCGGCGACATCCTGCCGACCGGCCAGACCGTGACCTGCCCGGCCCCGGTCGCCGAACTCCTCGCCGCCGTACGCGACTTCCCGCTCCCCGACCTCCCGATGGACTCCCCGGAGGAGGACTGGCTGCTGCCCGGCGGCCCGGACGGCGCGGGCGAACCCGGCGCGGTGCGGCGGGGTGTCGGCTACGCCATCGGCATGGTGCACATGCTGGGCGCCGAGGGCACCGACGAGGTCTCCACGGCCACCGTACGGGTCCTCGACGGCGTCGCCACCGTCATCTGCGCGGCCGTCGACACCGGCTCCGGCTTCTCCACCCTCGCGCGCCAGATCGTCCAGGAGACCCTCGGTGTCGAGGAGGTCCTCGTGGCCCCCGTCGACACCGACCAGCCCCCGGCCGGCCCCGCCACCCACGGCCGGCACACCTGGGTCTCGGGCGGCGCCGTCGAACGCGCCGCGAAGATGGTCCGCACGCAGCTTCTTCAGCCACTGGCCCACAAGTTCGGCATGTCGACCGAGCTGCTCCAGATCAACGACGGCAAGATCACCTCGTACGACGGCGTCCTGTCCACGACGGTCGCCGAGGCCATGGCCGGCAAGGAACTCTGGGCCACCGCCCAGTGCCGCCCCCACCCGACCGAGCCGCTCGACGAGTCCGGCCAGGGCGACGCCTTCGTCGGCCTCGCCTTCTGCGCGATCCGCGCCGTCGTGGACGTCGACGTGGAGCTCGGCGCGGTCCGCGTCGTCGAGATGGCCGTCGCCCAGGACGTCGGCCGCATCCTCAACCCCGCCCAGCTCGCCACCCGCATCGAGGCCGGCGTCACCCAGGGCGTCGGCGCCGCCCTCACCGAGAACCTCCGCACCTCCCGTGGCCTCGTCCGCCACCCCGACCTGACGGGCTACGCACTTCCGACGGCCCTGGACGCCCCCGACATCCGCATCGTGAAGCTGGTGGAGGAGCGCGACGTCGTGGCCCCCTTCGGGGCGAAGCCGGCGAGCGCCGTCCCGGTGGTGACCTCGCCGGCCGCGGTGGCGGCGGCGGTACGGGCGGCGACGGGACGGCCGGTGAACCGGCTGCCGATCAGGCCGCAGGCGGCGGTGGTGACCGGCTGAGGCGATGCCCGTCAGAACGTCGGCATCGCCACCACCTTGCCCCTGCTGACGAGGAACACCCGGTTCCCGGCCGCCGTCATCGCCCAGGGCCCGGAGTTCCCGGGTTCGTACGTCCAGACTCGGTCCTTGCGGGACCTGGAGAGGCCGGAGACACCGGCGGTCCCGGAGTCGCCCTCGATCACCCAGATGCAGTCGCCCTGGGAGACCGGGGGCTGCTGGGAGGGGTAGGGGCTGTTCAGGGTGACGATCCACAGTTCGTCGCGGGTGCCGTCCTTCTGGTAGCGGTAGGCGAGGCCTCCGTTCGTCACCGTCAGGCCGGCCGGGTCGAGGGCCGGCGGGCCCCACTCGCCGTGGCCGTCCAGCGCCCAGAGCCGCTCGCCGGTGGTGAGGGTACGGGCGGTGAGAGTGCGGCCGCCGAGGTAGACCGTGTCGTTCTCGACGGCCGGCTGGAGGGGCCGCGTCGACTGGGCCTTCACCTGCCAGGCCGTCCGGCCGGTCACCGTGTCCACAACGGTGAGGTCGCCGCCCGTTCCCGAGAGGACGAGACGGCCCCGGCCCACAGCCGCGAGCGGGCCCGTGGTGTCCCCGGCGCTCTCGTCAGAGGCGACCGTCCAGCGGATCCGCCGCGTGGCGGTGTCGACGGCGCGCAGCTGCCCCTTGGCGGTGAGGAAGTAGATGCCCTCGGGCGCGGCGGCGAGCAGGAACGCGACGTCCGCGTCCGGCACCGACCATCGCTCGGCGCTCGTGGAGGCGTTGTGGACGACAAGCCTGCCGGATTCGTCGGCGGCGGCGAAGTCGTCCTCGTTCACGGCGAGTTGCCGGGCGCGGGCGGACAGCCTCGGCAGCGTCCACTTGGTCGAGCCGTCGACCACTTTCAGGGCCGTGAGCCCACCGTCCCGTGCCGCGAGGATCACCACGTCCCGCAGCACCACCGGGGCCGGGAGCGGGCCCGGGGCGGCGGCGTCGAGCGGCCCCCAGAGGGGGGTGGGGCGAATGCCCGCGTTCACCTGCTCCAGGAGCGGGGCGTCCGGGGCGTCGGACGCCGGCGGCAGCGCGGACTCCTCCCGGCCGCCCAGCCACCAGGCGGTGCCTCCGCCGCCGGCCAGGACGGCGGCGCCGCCCGCACCCCAGACCGCGAGGAATCGGCGCCGGTTCGGGGCGGACTCCACCGCGGTCGCGGCGGCCGCCGCGGTGTGCCGGCGGACCTCGGCCTCCCGCCGCCTCACCTCCTCCCGCAACGGTCCCCGGCGCCACACGTCGCGCGCCTTCCGGTCCGGCCCGAAGGCCTGGGCGATCTGCTCGGGCGTCGGGCGCAGCGCCGGGTCGTGCTGGAAGCAGGGGGCGATCAGCTGATGCAGGGCGGGCGGCAGGCCGGTGAGGTCCGGCTGCTCGTGCACGACCGCGTACTGCACGGCCGCCACGTGCGGTCCGTCGTACGCCCTCCGGCCCGTGGCGGCGTACGCGAGCACCGCGCCCAGGGAGAAGACGTCCGCGGCCCCTGTCACCCGCCGGCCGAGCACCTGCTCGGGGGCTCCGTACCCGGGAGTGACCGGGATCTGGCCGGTGGTGGTGAGGGTGAGGCCGTGTTCGGGGCGGGCGATGCCGAAGTCGATCACCCGGGGGCCGTCCGAGGTGAGCACGATGTTGGCCGGTTTGATGTCGCGGTGGATCAGTCCCGCCGCGTGGATGTCCCGCAAGGTCGTGCCGAGCGCCGCGGCCAGCGCCCGTACGGTCGGCTCGTCGAGCGGACCGTGCCGGTCGACGGCCTGGTCGAGGGTGGGGCCGGCCAGGAACTCGGTGGCGATCCAGGGCCGCCCGCCGTCCATCTCCGAGCCGAGGACCTGCGCCACGCCGGGGCTCGTGACCGCCTGGGCGGTGCGCGCCTCCCGTACGAAACGCTGGGCCAGGTGGTGGTCGTGGGCGAGTTCGGGGCGCAGGACCTTGACCGCGGCGGGGCGGCCGTCCGCTCCGGCGGCGAGGTACACCTTGCCCATGCCGCCCTCGCCCAGCACGCCGATGAGCCGGTACGGACCGAGCCGGAGCGGGTCGCCGAAGCCGAGGGGATTCACGGGGTGTCACGTCCTGTCATGGTCGTCGTCACTTCAGCGGCAGGGCGATCAGAAAGCCCTGTCCGACTCCGAACATCCGCCCCTTGCCCCGCAGTTCCACGAGGTGGTCGGCATCCGTCCGATAGACCCAGGACCGGCGCCGGCTCTTCAGGTCCACTGCCGTGAGGCCGAGTTCCGACCGGTAGAACAGCTGCCCCGGGCCCACCGCGAGGCACTGATCGGTGGTGGGGAGGGCGGGGTCGGTCG
The DNA here is from genome assembly GCF_044768205.1 of Streptomyces sp. NPDC101160. NCBI lineage: Bacteria > Bacillati > Actinomycetota > Actinomycetes > Kitasatosporales > Streptomycetaceae > Streptomyces > Streptomyces sp. NPDC101160. The sequence goes on from NZ_JBIWPJ010000013.1 coordinate 82,437, forward strand.
CGGCGGCGCGCTCCTGCCAGAGCTTCGTCCCGGAGTCCGCCGCCACGGCGTACGCACCACCCTCGGCGACGGAGTACACCGTCCCGTCCCGGAGCGCGGGCGCGGAGAACGGCATCGTCCCGGCGATCCGCTGCTGCCAGGTCGCGGTGCCGTCGTCGAGCCGGTACGCCGAGAGGTCGGCGCCGCCCACGTAGACATGGGTCTCGTCCAGGCAGGGCAGGCTGGATGCGGCCGCCTTGTGGGGCAGTTGGAGGTCCTTCTGCCAGCGGACCGCCCCGGTCCGCGTGTCGCGGGCCGCGAGCCGGGTCGTGTCGCCGAACTCGTTGTCCACCTCGAACGTGAGCAGCCGGTTCCCGCGGACCGCCGCGGCCGCGACCATCCGGCGGTCGTCCTTCGTGGGGGTGCCGAACGCCGTGCGCCACAACTCCTTGCCCGTGCGGGTGTCGACGGCCAGGAGGACATGGGAGCCCGGGGCCGTCCGGGTGCCGGTCGCGCCGGCCAGGTAGAGCACCCCGTCGGCGGCACACAGCAGTTGGGTCGCGGCCATGTTGGCGTTGAGGCCGCTGACCTTGATGCCAGGCTGCCGCAGCCGGTACCGCTGTGCGTCGGCGGTGTGCACGACCAGGTCGTGGTGGACGGCCTCCGTCTTGCGGGGGACGACGAGTACGGCGTCGCCGTCGGAGACGGCGGTCCAGGGGGTCGTCTCCACCGAGCAGACCCCGTTGGTCTGGCCGGATGCCACGTCGTTGAACACGACGCCCACCCCGGCGACCAGTGCGACCTGGTCGCCGACGACCATCGGGAAGGCGCGCTCGTCCTCGCTCGGGGTGGCCATGTTCGAGCTCCACAGCGAGGCCGGGGCCGGGCCGAGCGGGGGAGCGGTCGGCAGCTCGGGCTGGGGGCGGGGCTCTTCGCGCTGCCAGGCCCAGACGCCCGCTCCGGTGCCGGCGGCGAGCACGGCGCCCCCGCCCAGAGCGAGGAAACCGCGGCGGGAGAGACGCGCCGGGCGGGAGAGACGCGCCGTGCGGGACGCGGAAGGCGCTGGCGACGCGGCCGCCGTCCGTGCGTACGGATCCTCCGCCGGGGCGGGCAGCCGGGCCGGGAGGGGGTGCCATACGTCGGTGGCGCGACGGGCGATGGCGGTGAGCACGGGGGCCGGCAGATGGTCGGCGAACTCACCGTGGCCGTCGTGGAGTTCGGCGACGAGCGCGTCGGTGGTCGGGCGTGCCGCCGGGTCCTTGGCCAGGCAGGAGGTGAGGAGAGGGCGGAGGGATGGTGGGAGGGCGGCCAGGGCCTCGGGGTCGGGGTCGGCGTAGCGGACGCGGTAGAGCAGGTCCGCCGGGGCGCCCGTACCGAAGGGCGCGCGGCCGGTTGCCGCGAAGAGCAGGACACCGGCCAGGGCGAACACGTCTCCCGCCGGGGTGTGTTCCTGGCCCGAGGCCTGCTCCGGCGACATGTACGCGGGGGTGCCGGCCGCCGTGCCCGTGCTGGTGAGACGGTCGTCGCCGGCCGCACGGGCGATGCCGAAGTCGATCAGCTTCGGGCCGTGGGCCGTGACGAGGATGTTGGACGGCTTCAGGTCGCGGTGCACCACGTCGGAGGAGTGCAGCTGCCGCAGCGCCCCGGCGAGTGCGGCGCCCACGGCGCGGACCGTCGGCTCGGGGAGCGGGCCCGCGAGAGCCACCGCCTCGTCGAGGGGCGGGCCGAGGACGTACTCCGTGGCCAGCCACGGCGTCTCGCCGAGCGGGTCCGCGTCGAAGACGGCCGCACCGTGCCGGTCACCGATGACGCGGGCCGCGTCCGTCTCCAGGCGGAAGCGGGTGCGGGACGCCGGGTCGGCGGCCAGGCGGGCGTGCAGGGTCTTCAGGGCGACCGTACGACCGCCCGGCGACCGGGCGAGGTAGACCGTGCCCATGCCTCCCGAGCCGAGCCGGGCGAGCAGGTGGTACGCGGCGATGGCCGACGGGTCGTCGTGCGTGAGAGGCGAGAGCATCGTCAGTTCCGGGTCAGTTCCGGGGGGAGTTCGGGGTGGAGTTCGGGGTGTGGCTCGGGGTGGAGTTCGAGGTGGAGCTCGGGGTCGAGTTCGGGGTCGAGGTCCGGTGGGGTTCGGTCAGCTCGGCCGAGAGCAGCGCCGCGGACTGGTGGGCCAGCGCCGCCACGACGCGGGCCGGCAGCCAGCCCGGTGCGAGCAGCGACGACGCCGACCCGAGCACCGTCCCGTGCGGGGTCGGCGGCGCGAGCGCCGGGAACAGCGCGGCGGCGTCCGGCCGGTGTGCCGGGTCGCGGGTCAGGCAGGCGCTGATCGTGGGGCGCAGGGCGGGCGGGAGTTCGTCGCGCTCCGGGACGGCGTGGCCGGTCGCGGCGTACGCGAGCACCGTCCCGAGTCCGTGGATGTCGCCCGGCGGCCGCGGCAGCCCGCCCGTCGCCCGCTCCGGGGCCTGCGCCTCCCGATCGATGGGGTCGGTGGCTTCGACGCGGCCAGTCGTCTCGATGCGGTCGGCCGTCTCACTGCGGTCCGTCGTCCGCGCCGCGCCGAAACAGGTGAGCCGCGGGCCGTCCGCCGTGAGCAGCACGGCCGCCGGGGACACTCCCGCGTGCGTGACGCCGTGGGCGTGCAGCGCGACGAGGGTCTCGGCGAGGGCCGCGCCGATGACCCGGACCGTCCTCTCCGGCAAGGGGCCACCGTGCACGGCCAGGGCGACGGGGAGGGGAAGCGCGGGGACGTAGGGGGTGGCGTACCACGCGCCTCCGCCGGCGCCAGCGCTTCCGATCTCCGTCACCGGCAAGGTCCATGGGGCAGACAGGCGCTGTGCCGCCTCGGCCTCCGCCCGGAACAGGGTCGGGTCGGTGCCGGGGAGGGAGACCGTGAGAAGCACCGTACGGTCCGTGCCCTGATCCGTGGACCGCGCGACGAAGCGTCGGCAGGGGGGCGGTGAGGGGGTGTGGGGCGGATCCAGGCGGGTGACGAGACGATACGGCTGTTCCATGTGCGATCCCCCTGTAGTGCGCCCCGAGCAGAGGGAGCCTATCCAAGCCCTGACGAGGGGACGGTTCACGCTGTATCCGTCTGTGCGCGGGCTGCGGTCGCGGTGCGACGAACCCGTCTGCCTGCCACCGGCCGGCCCACCTCCCTTCCGTATGTGCGCAGTTGCCGGATTTGCGAGCGGGACTGGTTGTGATCGGCCGGTGATCGTGAAGGCGCTTCCACTTGGGGCCTGCTGCACTAGGATTGCCGCGTTCCGTAGCCCAACACGCTTGCTGATGTGAAGCTGAAGCACACGCGGGGGAAGCATGTCGTTCGACGAAGAGTGGCGCCAGTTGCGCGAGGCCGCGGCCATGCGGCTGAACAGCGTGCCGGACGGTCCCGGTGGCGGAAGCGGCGGTGGCGACGACTACGTCGTGACGGCCCCCGACCTGAAGGCGGTCGGCAACGAGGCACAGGAGCTGTTCCACTGGTTCGAGGCCGACGCGTTCCACGCCGGCGCGCAGACGGACACGGCGGCGAAGGCCCTGGACAAGGACGGGTTCCTGACCGGGTCGGCGATGTGGACCATGTGGGACACGTGGCGCACGCAGGCGGAGACGCTGCTGAGCGCGTGCGCGCACATCCACAACCACCTCGAAGACACCGTGATCACGCACGTGAACCACGAGGAGCAGCTGGTCACCAACTTCTCCGTGTCCTTGATCAACGACCACTTCAAGTAAGCCGCGGCCGCCCGCCCGGCCCTTGGTGAGGGATTCAGATGCTGAAGTTCGATCAGTTGCTGCACGCCACGTTCGGCGGTCTCGACGAGGCCGTCACGGCCTGGTCGGAGACGGTGACCAAGCTGGAGAAGACGAAGGAGAAGGCGGAGAACGGCCTGCGGGTGAAGGCCGACAAGGCGAACTGGAAGGGCGAGAACGCGGGCGTCACGCAGGCGTTCGTACGCAAGACCGCCAAGGAGTTCGGCGACGCCCTCACCGAGGCCACCAGCATCCGCAACGTCCTGCGGGACGCGAGCAGCGAGTTCAAGGCGGCGAAGAGCGCGCTGGAGAAGGTGGTCGAGGGCGCGCCGGCCAAGGGCATCCGCATCGACGCCGACGGCACCGTCGGCTATCTCATCCACCCCGACAGGCGCTCGGAGCACTACGACGGCCCCAAGCCCACCGAGGCCGACTTCGACGCGACGCGCGCGGAGATCAAGTCCGCCCTCGACAAGGCCAACGACGCCGACGACGTCGCCTCGCGCGCCCTGCGCGGCCTGGTCGGCGGCGACAAGAACAACTTCTCCGACACGAGCTACGACTCGCTCAAGGCGGCGTCGAAGGCGCAGGACGCGGAGGACGCCAAGGCCGCGTACGAGATCTACAAGAAGGGCGACGACGCCTCCCCGGCGGACATCGACAAGCTCAACGCGCTCTTCAAGGCGAACGCGGACGACCCGTACTTCGCCGAGCGGTTCGCCCTGGAGGTCGGGCCGAAGGGCAGCATGCAGTACTGGGCCGACATGGGCGACCCCAGCGACGGCTCCCGCCTCGGCATCGACCACCGCGACAAGCTGGCCGAACTCCAGAAGAACTGGAGCCTCACGCTCGCCTCCGCGACCCACTCCCACAGCCCGGAGATGGAGCAGTGGAAGGCCGACCTGATCAAGGCCGGCGCCGAGCCCATCCAGACCCGCGGCACCCACCCGTACGGCTTCCAGGTGATGAGCAGCCTGATGCGCGTCGGCGAGTTCGACGACAAGTTCCTCAAGGACTACGGCAACAGCCTCGTCGCCACCGAACGCAAGATGACCTACGACGGCCGCCTCCCCGCCGACCGCGCCTGGGCCACCACCGGCGGCATGATGAACCACGTCAACTGGCAGGGCGGCGACATGGGCCAGGACCCCATGATCGGCTTGATGGAGGCCCTCGGCCACAACCCCAAGGCCTCGACGGACTTCTTCAACAGCGACATCGACCTCACGCCCGACAACACCTCCGACGACAAGAAGCTCAACGCCTTCGACTACTTCTCCAAGGACCGCAAGTGGCCCGACGAGCTCACCGACAAGGGCGACATGTCGAAGGAGCCGGGCTACAACGCCCTCGGCCACGCCCTGGAGTCGGCGACGACCGGCCACGCGTACGACGCGGACCCTGAGGGCCTGAAGGACGTACGGACGAAGGACAACGCGGAGGTCATGCAGAAGGTCGTGGAGCGGTACGGAAGCGACCCGAAGTACATGCACCGGCAGCCGGGGATCGACGACAGCCTGGGGAAGATGGGCGCGGCGTACATCGACGAGTTCAACCGCTCGCTGGAGCAGGAGAACGAGACGTCGACCCAGGAGATGCCGCACTCGCCGTTTGGCGCGCGGGACAACGAGAAGGGTGAGCCGCGGTTCGGCAAGGAGTTCGAGGACTCGCTGCTCTGGAACCGGAAGGACGCAGTCAGCTTCCTGGGGACTGTCGCGCAGAGCGAGAACGGACACGCGACGCTGTCTGCTGCGCAGTCCCTCTACACCACGAGTGTCATGGACGAAGTTGCACCGAAGCCCGGTTCAGGGCCGGCCCGAGAGCTCGATCTCACCGATGCCAAGACCAACCTCAGGATCGGTGCAGAGACGCACGCGATCCTCGACAAGGCGCGGATGGACCAGATCGACCAGCAGTACGCGATCGACTCCGACGAGCACAAGAAGGCCGTCGGCCGTACCACCGAATGGGTCAAGTTCGGCGTCGGCGCCGTCACGGCGGGCGGCGTGGCGGCGCTCACCGGAGGAGCGGGTGGCGCGCTGGTGCCGCTGGCCGCCGAGACCGTGGGCGGTGCCGTGACGACGCTGATCGGCATGGAAGCCGACGACATCGCGGAGAAGTACGAGGAAGACGACCTCCTCAAGAAGAAGTCGGACGACCTCAAGGACGAGGCCCTGAACACGGGTAAGCAGAACGCGCTGATGCCCGGCCAGGCGTACGCGCGAGCTGACGGGTGGAGTACGGCGGACGCCAATTACCTTGAAGAAGAGCTGACCAAGTACGTGAAGGACAGCCGTGGGCACGTCAGGGACGACTCCCTGCCCGACCCGTACGACGAGAAGAAGGACGGCAAGGTGACATGAGGTCTCCCCTGAGCGGGCGGCTGAGGCCAGCCCTCATCCTCGGCCTTGCGCTCGTGTCGCTGACGGCGTGCTCCAGCGGCGACGGCGCCGGCCCCGGTGGGCACGACACCGCGGCCGAAGGGCGCTCGGCCACCGAGGTCTGCGGCGGCTTCGCGAAGAGCGGGCCGACGCTGGCGGCGCTCACCGCACTGGTCGGCGGCGATGGTCTCTCGGACGACCGGTCGGAGCCGGAAGCCACGCTGAAGGCATTGCAAGAGGCGGACGGCAAGCTGTCACCGCAGGAGATGGCGAGCGGAAGCCCGTTCTGTCGCCTGCGGAAGGCGGGGGACAGCGAGTCCGCCCTCGACATCGTCTTCCGGGAGGCCCTGGTCATCCCGCACTCCCGCGATGACCAGACGTTTCGGTCCTTCGCCACCGGCGCCGAGGCGGAGTCCTCGAACCGCTACGCCAAGATCCTCTTCAACTGCCGTACGCCTGGGCCGGCTAGAGACCTCATTGTCGCCGCCGAGCTGGAGCGGTTGAATGAGACCTCTGCGGGCAGCCAGGACACGGCCGTCCACCAGATCACGGTGCTGAACGCCGCCGCCCGCGCCATGGCCGCGAAGCTCGGCTGCCAGAACACCGAACTGGTCGACGGCGTCCCGGCCGCAGTGAAGCGCTGAGGTGAGGCAGGCGCTCAGGTGGTGTGTCGTCGGTGTGGCTTGCGCGGTGGTGCTGCTCGTCGGGTGTTCGAGCGGCGCTGGGGAGCCCGTACCGGAGGGCACAGCCGCTGCGAAGGTTGCCTGGTACAAGTCCGGGGTACAGGCGTTCGCGTCGCTCGCTCTCGTGCTGCTGTCTGCGACCGCCTGTTCCGGCGGCGAGGACAAGCCCACAGAGCCGACGCCGGCGGCGGGCTCATGACGAAGCTGAAGCGCCTGTCTTGCGACGACCAGGTACACGTCCGGAGTACACGCCTTCTCGCCTGGACGATGCGGTCAGGTGTGTTGCCGCGGCGGTGGTCGACCACCGCCGGCTGTGTTTGACGGGCGCCGCAGTAACGATTCCGACTGCGGCTACGACGACGCACCGCCGGTGCCCACCGCGACTGCGTTGCATCACGGCTGACCGTCGATGGTTTGGTGAACGTCCTCTCCTGGCAGGCCGGTTCTTGACGTCGGTGACTCGCCCACCTCGTGTGCATGAGTAAACTCCGGCCCTTCGGAAGGGAAGACTCCACCGAGCCACCGAGCCACGCGCGTAACCGCCGGGGGGAATCGTGTCGTTCGACGAGGAATGGGCCGCTGAGCGCAGCGCCGCCGCGGCCCGCGTGAGCATGCGGCTGAACCAGGCGCCCGCGGGTCCCGTGGGCGGCGGCGGGGCCGACCTCAAGGTGCGGCAGGACCATCTGGGCGCGATCGGGCATGCCGCGTACGAGCTGCACGGGCGGCTGCTGAAGGACGGGAAGCACGCGGGCAGCGACACGGCGGAGGCCGCGGGCGGGCTGTCCAGGAACGGTTTCCGGACGGGTTCGGCGATGGCGGAGGTCCAGGAGACCTGGTCCTCCCAGCTCAGCACCCTGCTCGACGCGTGCGCGCACATCTCCAACCACCTGGACTACAGCGCGGCGGCGCACGCCAAGGACGACGACGAGATCAGAACGGCCCTCGCCGTGTCCAAGATCAGCGAGTACTTCAAGTAAGCCGGCGGGGAGGGGCACACCGTGCTGACCTTTGACAACGTGTACCAGGCGCCGCTCGACAAGATGAAGGCCGCCGCCGACCGCTGGTCCGAGATAAAGGCCAAGCTGGACACGCTCGCCGAGGACGCCCGCACGACGATGGCCGCCAAGGCCCGGGACGACGACTGGCGCGGCGTGAACGCCGAGGTGACGAAGCCCTTCATCGCCAAGATGGCCAAGGAGTTCGCGGACGCGGCAAAGGCGGCCGACGGCATCCACAAGGTCCTCCAGGACGGCTACCAGACCTTCAGGAAAGCAAAGGACGACCTCACGAAGATCGTCGAGACGGATGCGCCGCACCAGGGCCTGGTGGTGAAGAGCGACGGGACCGTCGAAGCGGCGTATGCGCTGGCGAAGGACGCGGTCGCGGACTACGACGAGGTCCATGCCGAAGCCTTGCGCAAGCAGCGCGCCGACATCGCGGCGCTGCGCCACCGCATCGACGCCATCCTCGAGAACTGCGACGACGCCGACGTCGCCTGCGCGAACGCCCTCCGCGCCGACATCACCCGTGACAAGCACGACTTCAGCGCGCCGAAGTACACCAGCCTGGACGCCGAGGAGGCCCAGCGCGCGGTCGACCTGGCCGGAAAGGGCCGCGACCTCTCCCACGAGGAGCTGGTGCGGCTCAACGAGCTGCTCGGCGACAACAAGGGCTCGAAGGAGTTCTCCCGGGCGTTCTACGGCGGCCTCGGCCCCAAGGGCGCGCTGGCGTTTTTCGGCCAGCTGTCCACCGACACGTGCGACGACGACACGGGCCGGTTGGACAAGCAGCGCCTGGCGGACGTCCAGGCGCTGCAGAAGAACCTGGGCCTCAACCTCGCCACGGCGACGCAGGGCGGCGACCGGTGGACCGAGCACTGGTCCACCGAGATGCGGAGGCTCGGCGCGGAGCGCATCCCGCTCGCCAAGTACGACAGCTGCCCGCCGTACGGCTACCAGCTGCTCGGCGGGATCATGCGGTACGGGGACTACGACCCGAAGTTCCTGGTACCGATTGCCGAGCATGTGACGCAGCTGCACGCGAAGGAGCCGCATCTCTTCGACAGCAGCCAGAAGATGAACTTCGGCTGGGTCCCGGACCCGTTCAACCCGTCGGGGGTGAACGGCGCCGGGTTCGACCCGGTGATTCCGATGCTGGAGGCGCTGGGGCACAGCCCGGAGGCGGCGAAGGAGTTCTTCTCGGCCGAGCCGACGGCGTACGAGAGGGACGGCAGTGTCGGCGGCACGCTCAGCCTCGGCCACGACAAGGATGGCAAGGACATCGGGAACTACCTCGACTTCTTCGCCAACGAGAAGTACGAGTTCTTCCCCGACATCGACGGCCACGACCCAGATGCCATGAAGAAATCGGCGGACTACACGCCCGATGCCCTGGGTCACGCGTTGGAGGCGGCGACGCTGGGGCACGCGTGGGACGACCCGAGGCCCGAGCTCAATAGGGACGCGACAACGGCTCAGATCATGGCCAGTGTCGTCGACAAGTACGGCGGTGACGCAGGGCTCCTCAAGAAATACCAGTCCTCGATGGCGGACAGCCTGGGCAACATGGCTGCCGGCTATGTCGACGACCTCAACTGGGCTCTGACGGACAACAAACCATCAAGCGTTTATGCGCCACACGCGGACTTGGCGCTTCACCCGGGGTTCGGGCAGCAGGGTGCGATCAACTTCCTGAGCGCGTTGGGCCAACATCCGGACGCCTACGCCACGATCTCCACGGCTGAGCGCCTCTACACCACCAGCGTGCTGGAGGACCAGGTCGGGGCTGACGGACGTATCAACGAAGCGAATGCCCGAGAGTCCGTGCGCACTGGCGGCTACCTGCAAGGGCTGCTGGACGATTCTCGTGCGAAGCAGATCGAGGCCGAGGGCGCGAAGGCCCTCGAGGACTACCAGAAGGAGCAGGAGAAGAAGGCGGCCTGGGTGGAGTTCGGCACCACGGCCGCCATCGCAGCGGGTGTGGCCTTCCTGCCGGCCACAGCCGCTGCGGCGGGGGCCGCGGCGATCGTCGTCCCGCTCGCGGTCGACACTGGCTCCGGCGCCATGGAAACGCTGGCGGGGCAGGTCATCGGAGACTGGTCCGACAAGTCCGTGGACGACCACAAGGAGTCCTCGGAGGACAAGCTCCACGAGGACAAGAGGGCTGTCTACCTGGGTGGCAGGCACAGCGCCGACTCGCCGATGTCGCGCTTCATCGAGGAGCACCGTTCGCATGTGAGCGGCGACCTCGAGCAGGACCTCATCGAGTCCGTGAGCATTGGCTATTCGGATGGCAATTCGTTCGCCGGAAAGGTCGGCAATGCTCCGCAGACAAGTTGATCACGCGGCGATGGCGAGGACTTCCACACGGCGAATGATCAAGCGCATCGCCTCGATGCTGGCCGTGGGCCTCCTCGCCACGGCCTGCGGCGGTGGCGAGCAACCTGAGGAGTGGCGTACGACAGCCGCGCAGCAGTGCGACGACACGCTCTCACCCGATGGGGCCCGTGCCCTTCAGAGGGTGCTGGGGACCGCGAAGTTCGTCCATGATCCCAGAGGTGGTCTGGACCGAGTGGTGCAGCAACTCACCGAGGACCACGCCGAAGGATGGAGACGGACACCGAGTCGGGCGATGTGCAACGTTCAGGTTCCCGGCAACCAGGACCGGATCGACATCTCCTTCGGTCGCTATCGCGACAACGAACTGTTCGGCGACACCCAGGCCATCAACCTGCATCCCTACGTCATGGGCAAGGAGGCGCAGTCCGGACCGAAGGCGGCCTACCTGTTCGTCGAATGTTCCAGCCCCCAGCTCAAGGGATCCGAGGACGAACACGCCCGAATCATCGGGATGCTCCGTTTCAACCGGTCCAAGCTTCCCGACACCCCCGCTGTCCGCGAAGCCAACCTCACCATCCTCCACTCCGTCACCCTCGCCGTCGTCAAGAAGCTCGGTTGCCGGAACAACGCCGGCCTCCTCGACCGCCCCGTCCTCACACCCAAGTAGCAAGGAAAGACAACGAACGGGGGCGGCTCTCCTCTGGAGAGCCGCCCCCGTCTCGCGAGACCGTGATCGGAATCGAACCGACGTAACTCGCTTTGCAGGCGAGCCCCTGACCATTCGGGCACACGGTCGTTGTGGTGACGAGAAAGACGTTACGAGGGGGGCGCCCGGCGGCTCAACGGTTTCGCTCGGGCTGCAATGCGACTGCCATACGGCGTTCACAGGGGGGCGGGGCGGCGTCCCGGTCCTACGACCATCGGGGGAGCGGGGCTGCGACCACGGACAGGGGTCATTGACGCGTTCGGCCCTTACTCTGGGGCGTATGAGCGCCCTCGAACCGCGCGACACCGATGTCGCGCCGACCGCCGCCCCCGCCGCCGCGCCGCCCGCCCCCACCGGCGGCGGATCCGTGCTCGACCGGGCTCATCGGGCGCTCAGTATCGGGATCGTCTCCGTCGTCCTGCTGATCGCGTTCGAGGCGACGGCGGTCGGGACGGCGATGCCGGTGGCGGCGCGGGAGCTGGACGGGGTGTCGCTGTACGCGTTCGCGTTCTCGGCGTACTTCACGACGAGTCTGTTCGGGATGGTGCTGGCGGGGCAGTGGTCGGACTGGAGCGGGCCGCTCGCGCCGCTCGCGGTCGGGATGAGCTGTTTCGCGGCGGGGCTGCTGCTGTCCGGGACGGCCGGGGCGATGTGGATGTTCATCCTGGGGCGGGCCGTGCAGGGGTTCGGTGGCGGCCTGGTGATCGTGGCGTTGTACGTGGTGATCAGCCGGGCGTACGAGGAGCACCTGAGGCCCGCGATGATGGCGGCGATCGCCGCCGGGTGGGTCGTGCCGTCCGTCGTCGGGCCGCTGGCCGCCGGGACGATCACCGAGCAGCTGGGGTGGCGGTGGGTGTTCGTCGGCATCCCGGTCCTGGTCGTGTTCCCGCTGGCGCTCGCGCTGCCCGCGATACGGCGGACCGCCTCCGGGCCCGCCGACCCCGGCGCGCCCGTGCCCGGGTGGGACGCGCGGCGCATCCGGCTCGCGCTCGGGATCTCGCTCGGCGCGGCGCTGCTGCAGTACGCCGGGCAGGAGCTGCGCTGGCTTTCGCTGCTGCCGGCCGCGGCCGGCGCGGCGCTGCTCGTGCCGGCGGTACGGGGGCTGCTGCCGCGCGGCACGTACCGCGCGGCCCGCGGGCTGCCGTCCGTGATCCTGCTGCGCGGGGTCGCCGCCGGATCCTTCATCGCCGCCGAGTCCTTCGTCCCGCTGATGCTCGTCACCCAGCGTGGCCTCAGCCCCACGCTCGCCGGGTTCTCGCTCGCCGTCGGTGGTCTGACCTGGGCGTTCGGTTCGTGGGTGCAGTCCCGGCCGCGCACCGAGCCGTACCGCGAGCGGCTCGTGGCGGGCAGCATGGTGCTCGTCGCGCTGAGCATCCTCGCCGCGCCGAGCGTGCTGATCGAGGCCGTGCCGGTGTGGGTGGTGGCCGTGGCCTGGGCCTTCGGGTGCTTCGGGATGGGCATCGCGATCGCCTCCACGAGCGTGCTGCTCCTGAAGCTCTCCACGCCGGAGGAGACCGGCGCGAACTCCGCCGCCCTCCAGATTTCCGACGGCCTGTCCAACGTCCTGCTGCTCGCGGCAGGCGGAGCCGCCTTCGCCGCGCTCGGCGGGGGAGCGGTCGGGCACGCCGTCGACGGCGCGGCGGCCGGAGCCGGAGCCGGGGGCGGCGCGCACCCGGCGGCCTTCGCCGCCGTCTTCGTACCGATGGCGGTCGTCGCGGCGGCCGGCGCGTGGGTCGCGACGCGGCTGCGGAGCGGACGCATCCCGAGCCCCTGACCCCGGGTGATGCCAGGCGCCCCCGCGGCTCAATCCGGGGGGATCCCAGCCGCCGCGACTGCTCCCGTCGAAAATCCTTCGCCCCGGCCCCGCGCCCCCGCCTACCGTCGGCGCATGGTCCAGTCCTACGACACCGCCGCCCTCGCCGACCTCGCCGACGCCCGCGGCCTCTCCGCCGAAGAGCTCGTCGGCGAGGCCGTCCAGCGTTACCTGGACCTCGAAGCCACGCTCGTACGGCACGAGGCCATGCGGCTCGCCCTCCGGCACGCCCCGCTGCTGAGGAGGCTCGGCGAATGAGCACGTCCCGCGACACCACCCGCTTCCTCACCGTCGCCGAGGTGGCCGACATCGCCCGTATCGCCTTCACCGGCGACGGCGTGCCCGAGCTCCGCGCGCCCGGGCTCCTGGAATCAGCCGTGCACCGGCCCCGGGCGCGCATGTACGGCGAGAGCGCGTACCGCGACCTCCACGAGCAGGCCGCCGTCCTCCTCCACGCCATCGCCTCGAACCATCCCTTCGTCGACGGCAACAAGCGCGCCGCCTGGCTCTCGGCGGCGACCTTCCTCGCCGTCAACGGAGTCGATCTCGGGCATCTCGGCGGCAGTGGCCAGGAGCGGGCGTATGCGCTGGTCGTGGGCGTGGCGAGTGGCGAAGTGGCGGACATCCCGGCCATCGCGGAGGGCTTGAGAGGGCTGTCGGGAGGGCTGTAAGGAGGGCTTTCGGGAGGGATTCACCAGGGGGCGCGAGGGGGCCGGAACGGGGTCCGGGCGGGAGTCCGGAAGGGGGTCGGAACGGGGTCCGGGCGGTAGTCCGGAAGGGGGTCCGGGAGGGGACCCGAGAAGAGTCCGGAAGACGGTCCGGGAGGGGACCCGAGGAGAGTCCGGAAGACGGCCAGGAAGGGGACCCGAAGAGAGTTCGGAAGACGGTCCGGGAGACGGTTCCCGAGCAGTGTGAGGACTCTCTCACGGTGCCGCGGCACGGGCTTTTCCATAGCCGCTCGCGGCAGTCGCACCGGTAAGGTGGCCCGGTTGTCATATCTGGACGAGCGTCGAACCGGAGATCGTGACTACTACCGCTACCTCCTCCCATCACCTCTCTCCCGCCTTCCCCGGCCGCGCCCCCTGGGGCACCGCCAACAAGCTGCGAGCCTGGCAGCAGGGCGCGATGGAGAAGTACATCCAGGAGCAGCCCCGTGACTTCCTCGCGGTCGCCACGCCGGGCGCCGGCAAGACCACCTTCGCGCTGACCCTCGCGTCCTGGCTGCTGCACCACCACGTGGTGCAGCAGGTCACGGTCGTGGCACCCACCGAGCACCTGAAGAAGCAGTGGGCGGCCGCCGCGGCGCGGATAGGGATCAAGCTCGATCCCGACTACAGCGCCGGGCCGCTCAGCAAGGAGTACCACGGCATCGCGATCACGTACGCCGGTGTCGGCGTGCGGCCCATGCTCCACCGCAACCGCAGCGAGCAGCGCAAGACCCTCGTCATCCTCGACGAGATCCACCACGCCGGAGACTCCAAGTCCTGGGGCGAGGCGTGCCTGGAGGCCTTCGAGCCGGCGACCCGCCGGCTCGCGCTCACCGGCACGCCCTTCCGCTCCGACACCAACCCGATCCCCTTCGTCACGTACGAGGAGGGGAACGACGGCATCCGGCGGTCGTCGGCCGACTACACCTACGGCTACGGCAACGCCCTCAACGACAACGTCGTCCGGCCGGTCATCTTCCTCTCCTACAGCGGCAACATGCGCTGGCGCACCAAGGCCGGCGACGAGATCGCCGCCAGGCTCGGCGAGCCGATGACCAAGGACGCGATCTCGCAGGCGTGGCGCACCGCGCTCGACCCGCGCGGCGACTGGATGCCGAACGTGCTGCGCGCCGCCGACCAGCGGCTCACCGAGGTCCGGAAGTCCATTCCGGACGCCGGCGGTCTGGTCATCGCCTCCGACCAGGACTCGGCCCGCGCGTACGCCAAGCTGATCCGCGAGATCACCGGCACCAAGGCGACCGTCGTGCTCTCCGACGACGCCGGCGCCTCCGGGCGGATCGACGAGTTCAGCGAGAGCACCGACCGCTGGATGGTCGCCGTCCGCATGGTGTCCGAGGGCGTCGACGTGCCGCGGCTCGCCGTCGGCGTGTACGCGACGACGATCTCGACTCCGCTCTTCTTCGCGCAGGCCGTCGGCCGCTTCGTGCGATCCCGCAGGCGCGGCGAGACCGCCTCCGTGTTCCTTCCCACCATCCCCACCCTCCTCTCCTTCGCCAGCGAGATGGAGGTCGAGCGCGACCACGTCCTCGACCGGCCGAAGAAGGAGGGCGAGGAGGACCCGTACGCCGAGTCCGAGAAGGAGCTGGCCGAGGCGGAGAAGCAGCAGGACGAGGACACCGGCGAGCAGGACATGCTGCCCTTCGAGGCCCTCGAGTCCGACGCCGTCTTCGACCGCGTGCTCTACAACGCCGCCGAGTTCGGCATGCAGGCCCACCCCGGCAGCGAGGAGGAGCAGGACTACCTGGGCATTCCCGGTCTCCTCGAACCCGACCAGGTGCAGCTCCTGCTGCAGAAACGGCAGGCCCGGCAGATCGCGCACAGCCGCAAGAAGCCGGACACCGAGGCCGATCTGTTGGAGCTTCCCGCGGAACGGCGCCCCGTCGTTTCCCACAAGGAGCTCCTCGAGCTGAGGAAACAGCTCAACACGATGGTCGGTGCGTACGTTCACCAGAGCGGCAAGCCGCACGGCGTGATCCACACCGAGCTGCGCCGGGTGTGCGGCGGACCGCCGAGCGCCGAGGCGACCGCCGGACAGATCCGCGAGCGGATCAAGAAGGTCCAGGAGTGGGCCACCCGCATGCGGTGAACCGCTCCCAAGGCGTTCTCGAGCCGCTCCCAAGGCGTCCTCGAGCCGCTCCCGAGCCGCTCCCGAGCCGCTCCAGGGCTGCTCCGGAACCCTTCCCGAGCCGTCCCTGAGCCGCTCCCGAGCCGCTTCGGAACCGCTCCCGAGCTGCTCCCGAACCACCCCCGGACACAAGGCGCATAACGGAATCGAGGCCCGTACGCAGGCGGCGTACGGGCCTCGGCCATGTCCGGAACCGGCCCCCACGGTCGGAACCGGGCACACCTCCCACGCTACGGGGACGAACCGGGCGCCCTTGTCCGCCAAAGTCCCGTGTTCAGCCGACTTAGGTCCCGAACCGCCCGTATCCGGTCGCACGCGCCCGGATTCTGGACGAGGTCTTCCGCTGAGCGGGACAGGTCGCTACTGTCCCGGCTCAAGCAAACGCCCCGTGGCAGCGCCGCCGCGGAGCGCAGCCGGTGTGCCCCGTCCTGCCGGCGGCCTCTGACGTGCGTCGCCGATGGGACCGGTGCCGCAGCTTTCGTACGAGTCCGCTGTCACTCACTCCGAAGGAGAGGGCGTCGTGACCGCGGAAACCTCCCAGACGCTCGACCGGGGACTCAAGGTCCTCAAACTGCTAGCCGACACCGACCACGGCCTGACCGTCACCGAGTTGTCCAACCGACTCGGGGTGAACCGGACCGTCGTCTACCGTCTGCTCGCCACGCTCGAACAGCATGCCCTCGTACGCCGCGACCTCGGCGGCCGCGCCAGGGTCGGGCTCGGCGTGCTGCGGCTCGGCCGGCAGGTGCACCCGCTCGTGCGGGAGGCCGCGCTGCCCGCGCTGCGCTCCCTCGCCGAGGACATCGGGGCGACCGCCCACCTCACCCTCGTCGACGGCGCCGAGGCGCTCGCCGTCGCCGTCGTCGAACCCACCTGGACCGACTACCACGTGGCCTACCGGGCCGGCTTCCGCCACCCGCTCGACCGCGGCGCCGCCGGCCGCGCCATACTCGCGGCCCGCGCCGGCGAACTCATCGAACCCGGCTTCACCCTCACCCACGGCGAGCTGGAAGCCGGCGCCAGCGGCGCCGCCGCGCCCCTCGTCGGCGTCACCGGCATAGAAGGCAGCGTGGGCGTGGTGATGCTCGCGGACGCGGTGCCGGAGCGGGTGGGGCCGCGGGTCGTGGACGCGGCCCGGGAGGTCGCCGACGCGTTGCGCTAGAGCGCGCGGCTGCCAGGGTTACGTGGTCGGGGCGGGGCGAGTTGTCACGGCCGACGTCCGCCGTGGCGTTGTGCCCACCCGTTCCGCCCCTGCGGAACGTATGCCCACAACGAGGGCGCCGAGCGACGTCCGCTCGTGGGTCACCGACCTGCCGGTCCTCCTCGTCGTCACCAAGCCCGCCGCCCGCAGCGCCCCCGCATGCGCCGATGCCGTCGCATTGCTCACCCCGAGTGCCCGTGCCAACGCCGACGTGGTGTGGGGCTCGGTGAGCAGGCGGAGGAGGTGCGCGCGGGTGCGGCCCAGGACCGCCGCCAGGGGCTCGTCGGGGTCGCCCTCGGCTTCCGGTACGGGTGGGAGGCCGGGGCCCGCCGGGTAGGTGAGGACCACGGGGCGGGCCGGGAGGTCCTGGAGGAGCGGGCCCGCCGGGTGGTGGAAGGTCGGGAGGAGGACCAGGCCCCGGCCTGCGAGGTGGACGTCGCGGGTCGGCGGGGGTCCGCCCGGACGAGGTCCGGGGGAGGCCGGCCACTCCCAGACGGCGCCGTCCAGCCGGGCGTCCGGCGCGAGGGCCGTCAGGGCGGCGGCCAGGCCGTGCTCGGCGACCGTGAGGGCATGCCGGGCGAACTCCTCGCGGTGCAGGTCCTGGATCAGCGGCCAGACCGGGGCGAGGACCGTCTCGTACGCGGCCCGCTGGGCCCGGCGCACGGTCTGCCAGGACGCCTCCTCGCCCGCGTACAGGCCCCGGACCCAGCGCGGTACGGGCAGGGAGCCGGGCCCCGCCCCGTACACCCGCGCCAGCTCGGCGCGGACGACCTCCGGGCCCGTCGCGCGGATGCGGTCGAAGCCGTCGCCGAGTGTGTCGCCGAGGACGTCGAGGAAGGACGGCGGGCGGCCCGCCGGCACCAGGTCGGCGAGCGGTTCGGCGGCGGCCGGCAGGGTGCGCAGGACCCGGCCGCGCCAGCGGCCGAACAGCGGGTCCGGGCGGGGCGCGACGGCCGTCGCGAGGGCCGCGTGCAGTTCCTGGAGCGGGGCAGGGCGGGGCGCGAAGCGGACCCGGGCGAAGTCGTCCGCCGTGAAGTGGATGCGCAGCACCGGCACAACTCCCCGTCTTCCGCCAGCCTTTCGGGCAGGCCCTGAACCTTCGCGCCGCAAGGGCCCCGCTCCGACGATGTTTGCATGACTTCTCGACGCACGAACTCTCGGCGGGTGGCTTCCCGGCACATGGCTTCCCGGCGCACCGTCCTCACCGGCGCCCTGCTCGGCACCGCCGCCGCCCTCCTGCCCGGGATCGCGCAGGCCGCCCCCGCGCCCCGGCTTCCCGAGCTCCGGCTGCCCGCGCCGACCGGCCCGCACCCCGTCGGCCTGCGCACCGTCCACCTCACCGACCCCTCGCGCACCGACCCCTGGGCCGGCGGCCCGCGCGAGGTGATGCTCACCGTCCTCTACCCGGCCCGCACCGTCCGCGGCTGCCCGCGCGTCCCGCAGCTGACCCCGGCCGCCGCCCAGGTCTTCGCCGAACTGGCACCGCTCGTCCACCCCGGCCTGCCCGCGGCTGGCGCGGTCGACTGGGGCGCCGTCCTCACCCACGGGCACCTGGACGCGCCCCCGCTGCCCGGGCCCTGGCCCGTGCTGCTCTACAGCCCGGGCGGCGGCGACTCCCGCACCCTCGGCACCCTTCTCGCCGAGGACCTGGCCGGCCACGGCCGGATCGTCGTCCTCGTCGACCACCCGGGCGACGCCAGCCAGGTGGAGCTGCCGAGCGGGATCCGGGTCACCGCGCTGCGCGGGGAACCGGACCCGGCGACCTTCCGCACCATGATCGACACCCGGGTCGCCGACCTCCGCCTCGTCCTCGACCACCTCCCCGGCCTCCTCTCCGGCCTCCTTCCCGGGCACCGCCCCGACCTCCTCTCTCGCCACTTCCCCGACGCCCCCGCCGTCGGGATCTACGGGCACTCCGCCGGCGGCACCGCCGCCGTCCACACCGCCCTCCGCGACCGCCGCGTCCGCGCCGTCGCCAACCTGGAGGGCTATCTCGACCTGGACGGCCTCGACCCCCAGGGCTCCCTCCACGACTTCGACCGGCCCCTGCTGCTCCTCCGCACCGACGGCTTCGACGGCGCCGCCCGCATCGAACGCTCCTGGGCCGGCATCCCCGGCACCCGCGCCCTGCTGACGGGCGCCGGCCACTGGGCGCTCACCGACTACGCGGCCCTCGTGCCCCAGCTCCAGAGCGCCGGCCTGGTGACCCCCGCCACCCGCGCCGCGCTCGTCGGCACCGCCGACCCGGCCGTGACCGTCGCGGCGCTGCGGAACCGGGTCGGCGCCTTCTTCGCCCACCGGCTGCCCCGGCCCGCCCGGCTGCCCCAGGGCCCGCCCGGCGGCCTAGCGGGCCACCGGGCGGGCGCCCAGTAGATTGGGGGCGTGCTCTCCCGTCTCGCAGGTATCCCGCGCACCCGTGCCCTCGCGTTCTGTGCCGTGCCCGTCGTCGCGCTGCTCGCCGTCGCCGGGCTCGCGCCGCTGCCGTTCTCGATCGCGCAGCCCGGCTCGACCGCCGACGTGCTCGGCAAGGACCAGGGCCGTGAGGTGATCACGGTCTCCGGTGCCCCGGTCCGGCCGACCGAGGGACAGCTGCGGATGACCACGATCCTGGCGACCGGGCCGTCCGCGTCCATCGATCTCGGGGACGTGACCGACGCCTGGTTCCGCACCGACCGGGCCGTGCTGCCGAAGGCCTCCGTCTACCCGCCGGGGCAGTCCGACAAGGAGATCGAGCAGCACAACCTCGGCCAGATGAAGGAGTCGCAGGACGCGGCCACCCTCGCCGCCCTCGGCTATCTGAAGCTGGACCCGAAGAAGGTGAAGGTGAACCTCCACCTCGCCGACGTCGGCGGCCCCAGCGCCGGACTGCTCTTCTCCCTCGGCATCGTCGACAAGATCGACGGTGACGGTGACGGCGGTGACCTCACCGGCGGCCGGACCGTGGCCGGTACGGGCACGATCGAGCCGGACGGGAAGGTCGGCGCCGTCGGCGGGGTGTCCCTGAAGACGCAGGCCGCCGCGCGCGACGGCGCCACCGTCTTCCTGGTGCCGAAGGACGAGTGCTCCCAGGCGCAGTCGGAGCTGCCGAAGGGGCTGCGGCTCGTCCCGGTCACCGAGCTCAGCGACGCGGTGTCGTCCCTGCGGGCTCTGGAGCAGGGCCAGGAGTCGAAGGTCCCGAGCTGCTAGGGCCGGAGGCCTTGGCGGGGCCGGAGGCCGGGCCGGAAGCGCGGGCCGAGGCGGCGGCCGAGGCGGGGGCGTCCAGCTCGCGCCAGACCGGGAACAGCAGCGGCGACAGGGTGGCCAGGACGAACGCCCCGCCGACCGTGAGCAGCGCCCCCGTGATGCCCACGCTCTCGACCAGGAAGCCGGCCGCCAGCCCGCCGAGCGGGGTCGTGAGCAGCACGGCGGCCGTGCTGGCGCCGCCGACGCGGCTGCGCAGTTCCTCTGGCACCACCTCGTAGAAGGCCGTGGTGAGGATCGGGTTGAGCACCCCGGCACCGAGCCCGCCGAGCACCGCCGCCACCACCATCGGCGCGACGGTGTGGGTGAACGCGGCCGTGATGATCGGCGCGCCGGATATCAGGAAACCCGCGGTGAAGACCGGCCGGCGCGGGAGGCGGTGGCCCAGCGCGCCGTAGAGCAGCGCACCGGCGAGGGCGCTGCCGCCGAAGACGGCGACCAGCAGGCCCTGCGCGGCCGAGCCGCCCAGCTCCTCGCGGGCGTGGATCGGCAGGAGCACCGCGCTCCAGCTCAGGGCGAGCCCGTTGGTGACCATCACCATCAGGTCGACGGCGAGCAGCAGCCGGGTGCGCAGCAGGAAGGAGTAGCCCTCGCGCAGGTCGGCACGGTAGGCGGCGAGGTTCAACGCGGGTGCGTCGCGCAGGGGTTCGGCCGCCGGGACGCCCCGCAGGCCCGCCAGGACGAGCAGCGCGGAGACCAGGAAGGTGGCACCGTCCACGTACAGCACCGTGTCGGCGCCTATCAGCGCCACGAGCAGGCCGCCGACGGCGGCGCCGGTCATCCTCGCGCCGCGTGACACGGCGTCGTAGAGGCTGGCGGCGCGGGACAGCGGAGTGCCGGCCCGCTCGGCGAGGTCGGGGACGAGGACATGACGGGCGGTCTCGCCGGGCGCGTGGAAGAGGCCGGTGACGCCCATCAGCGCGCACAGCATCCAGAACCGCAGCAGCCCGGCCCCGTTGAGCAGCGGGATGGCGGCGAGCGCGAGCGCGCAGACCAGGTCGGAGACGACGGAGACCCGGCGGCGGCCGATCCGGTCGAGCACGGGCCCGCCGGCGATCGCGGAGACGACGACGGGCACGGCGGCGCAGAAGGCGACGAGACCGGCCTTGCCGGGGCTTCCCGTGGTCTCCAGGGCGAACCACGGGACGCCGATGAGGGTGAGCGAATTGCCGCTGATGGAGATGGCGTTGGCGGCGAGGACGCTCGCCAGTGGAGTGCGTGAGTGGGTGTCTGTGCGGGTGTCTTCGCGGGTGTCTGTGCGGGTGTGTGATCGGGTGCGTGAGCGCACGGTGAAGTCCCCCCGGTTTCGTTCGCTCGTCGGCTCGTCGGCTCGTCGGCTCGTTCGGCTTGTTCGGCTTGTTCGGCGCGGTCAGGCAGCGCGGACGGTTATGCCCTGCGGCTCGGCGACGGCGAGCCTGAGGCCGAACTCGACGAGCCTCCACCCCAGTTGGACGCGCACGGGAGTGGTCGGCGCGGCGGTGGCCGCGGACTGCTGGAGTTCGGTGGCGGTCAGGCGGTGCAGTGCGAGGTGGACGTCGGCGTGCATGGATGTGGCCTTTCCGGTCGTGGTGGCGGTCGGGCGGTCAGTTCGCGCCGTGCTGGGGGAAGGCGTGCAGGTGCATGCGGACCCGCTGCACGTCGGCGGCGTCCGGGTCGGCGGCCGTGCTGTACTCCTTGATCAGGTCGTGGATCTTCTCGTTGAGCTCGCTCTGCCGCTCGGGCGTCAGGTGGAGCGTGAAGTCGCTCATGTCCGAGGCGCCCACCCAGATGTCGGCCCACTGGTGGCGGGTGCCGAGGTAGGTGTTCAGCTCCTGCGTGTGGATGTTCGCGATCTCGTGGAGATAGACCTCGATGGCGCCCTGGACCTCGGGGTCGGGGTTCTTGTACAGCGCCTCGTCGAAGCTCGTGCCGCCCGCCACCGCCTGCCACCAGCGCTCCCGCCCCTTGCCGCGGTCCGGGGCGTCCTCGATGAAGCCGTGGGCGGCGAGCTGGCGCAGGTGGTAGCTGGTGGCGCCGCTGGACTCGCCGAGCCGCTCGGCCAGTTGGGAGGCGGTGGCGGGGCCGTGGTGGCGCAGGGCGCGCAGCAGCTGGATGCGCAGCGGGTGGGCGAGCCCGCGCAGGGAGCGCGGGTCCAGCACGCGGGGGTCGGGCTGCCGCTCTTCGTGTCCGGCTACGGGACCGACTTCGGGTTCGGGCTTCTCGGGCATGACTCCACAGTAGAGTTGCAAAGAACCCTCTGCAAGGGTTTTTTGCAGAGACTTCTTTGCAACTTCCGGGAGCGGTGCCCGCCCGGCCACCGCGGCCTCACCGCGGCGGCTGGTCCTCCGCCGCCTGTTCCACCAGCGGGATGATCCGCAGCGGGACCGGGTTCTCCATGACGATCGCCGTCGAGGCCCGGACGATGCCCTCGAAGCCGACCACGCGGTCGATCACGCGCTGGAGATCGGCGTTGGAGCGGGCCACGAGCCGGCACAGCATGTCCCCGTGGCCGGTCGTCGTGTGCAGCTCCAGGACCTCGGGCACGGTCGCCAGATGTCCGCGCACGTCGGCGCCCTGGCCCTGCTTGATCTCCAGGGTCGCGAAGGCCGTGACCGGATAGCCGAGGGCCGCCGGATCGACCTGGGGGCCGAAGCCGCGGATGACTCCGTTCGACTGGAGCCGGTCGAGCCGTGCCTGGACCGTGCCGCGCGCCACGCCGAGCCGTCGTGACGCCTCCAGGACCCCGATCCGGGGCTCCTTCGCGAGGAGGACGATGAGCCGTCCGTCCAGATGATCGATCGCCACGGCGGCCTCCCGATGGTCAGCATGTACAAGACGCCCGCTCATACTGGCCGGTCGCTGGGCAGATTGACCAGGGGAACAAGAAACTATTGCGCAGCCTGCAGACCGGCGGGACGCTCATCACATGACTGAGACCATCGATCACACCACTTCCACCGCGCGTGAGGCCGATCCCTTCCCGGTGAAGGGTATGGACGCGGTCGTCTTCGCCGTCGGCAACGCCAAGCAGGCCGCGCACTACTACTCCACGGCCTTCGGCATGAAGCTGGTCGCGTACTCCGGACCGGAGAACGGCAGCCGCGAGACCGCCAACTACGTCCTCACCAACGGCTCCGCCCGTTTCGTGTTCACCTCCGTCATCAAGGCCACCACCGAGTGGGGCCGCTTCATCGCCGACCACGTCACCGAGCACGGCGACGGCGTGATCGACCTGGCGATCGAGGTGCCGGACGCGCGCGCCGCCTACGCCCACGCCGTCGAGCAGGGCGCCACCGGCCTCGTCGAGCCGTACGAGCTCAAGGACGAGCACGGCACCGTCGTCCTCGCCGCCATCGCCACGTACGGCAAGACCCGCCACACCCTCGTCGACCGCTCCGGCTACGACGGCCCGTACCTCCCCGGTTACGTCGCCGCCCAGCCGATGGTCGAGCCGCCGGCCAAGCGGACCTTCCAGGCCATCGACCACTGCGTCGGCAACGTCGAGCTCGGCAAGATGAACGAGTGGGTCGGCTTCTACAACAAGGTCATGGGCTTCACGAACATGAAGGAGTTCGTGGGCGACGACATCGCGACCGAGTACTCGGCGCTGATGTCGAAGGTCGTCGCGGACGGCACCCTCAAGGTGAAGTTCCCGATCAACGAGCCGGCGATCGCGAAGAAGAAGTCGCAGATCGACGAGTACCTGGAGTTCTACGGCGGCCCCGGCGTCCAGCACATCGCCCTCGCCACCAACGACATCGTCGCCTCGGTGCGCGCGATGCGCGCCGCCGGCGTGCAGTTCCTGGACACCCCGGACTCGTACTACGACACGCTCGGCGAGTGGGTCGGTGACACCCGCGTCCCGATCGACACCCTGCGCGAGCTGAAGATCCTCGCCGACCGCGACGAGGACGGCTACCTGCTGCAGATCTTCACCAAGCCGGTCCAGGACCGCCCGACCGTCTTCTTCGAGATGATCGAGCGCCACGGCTCCATGGGCTTCGGCAAGGGCAACTTCAAGGCCCTGTTCGAGGCGATCGAGCGCGAGCAGGAGAAGCGCGGCAACCTCTGACGGCTGCCGCTTCCCAGCCACCTCGCACGGCAGGGGCCCGACCCGGGTGACAGCACCGGGCCGGGCCCCTGCCACGCCCCGGGCGGGTACGGGGGGCCCGCCCGGGGCACCCACCACCTGGACGCCGCCTGCATGCCCTACATGCCGGGCTTCTTCGGAACGCCAGGCTTCCCGGGACGCTCCGGCTCCGCGTTCGTCTCCGGCTGGGCGTCCTTCTCCGGTTGCACGTCCTTCTCGGGGCGTACGTCCTTGGGCAGCTCGTCCGGCGGATCGCCGAGCGCCGCCAGGGACTCCTTAGCGCGCGGCGCGAGCAGCGGCGAGAAGTACGGGTTGATCCGCAGCGCCTCCGCGAGGTGGCGGCGGGCCGGGCCGTAGTCCTCAAGGGCCCGCTCGATCTCCCCGCGGTGGTAGGCGAACAGCGCGCTGCGCAGCCCCTCGTCGGTGGCCTTCTTCGCGTACGCCAGCGCCTCCTTCGGCTCGCCCGACCGGAAGAGCGCCCAGCCGAGGGCGTCCGCCACCTGTACGGAACGGTGCCCGCCCGCCCACGCGGCCCGCAGCCGCCGTACCGCGTCCGCCGTCCGCGCCGCGCCGCCGTGGTCCGCGTCCAGCAGACCGAGCGTGACCTCCGCCCCCGGCCACGCCGTGGTCCGCAGCCGCTCGTACAGCGCCCGCGCGTCCCCGTCCAGGCCGAGCGACTCGTCCAGCTCGGCCGCCTCCAGGAGGTATTCCGGCAGCGGCAGCCGCTCCAGGGCCGCCCGCCAGTCCCGTACCGCCTCCTGCGTCCGGCCGAGCGCCGCCCGCGCCCGCGCCCGGCCCGCGAGCGACGGCCCGTGATCCTTTACGAGACCGAGCGCGGCCGCGTACTGCGCGAGGGCCTCCTTCGGCTCGCCCCGCTCCCACGCCAGATCGCCGGCCCGGGACAGCGCCGCCGCCTTCTCCGGGGCCGTCTCCGCCAGCGCCACCGCGTCCAGGGCCGCCGCGCCGGCGTCCTCGCGCCAGCCGAGGTTGCGGTAGAGCTGCGCCGAACGCGCGCTGACCGCCGAGCCCGAGTGCAGCTCGGCCAGCGCCTCGGTCGCCTTCTGGGCCGCCGCGTAGTCGCCGAGACCGTCGTACGCGTCGATGAGGACCGGGTACGCGGCCCAGCGCTTCGGGTCCGCGTTCCGGGCCCGCTCGCCCCACTCCTTGCCCGACTTCCAGTCGCCGCGCGCGTTCGCGAGGGCCGCCATGCCCACCTGCGCGTCCAGGTTCCCCGCGTTCCCGGCCTTCCCGGCGCTCTTCGTCTTCAGGGAGCGCTCCAGGGCCCGCTCGGCCCGCGGCAGGTCCGCCGGGTCCGCGCGCCGCAGCCCCCGCTCCGTATAGGCCGCGCCGAGCAGCGCCCATGACGCCGCGTCATCCGGATGGGCCCGCAGCCACGTCTCCCGGTCGCCGATCAGCGCGACCAGATCGGGCAGCGCCGCCTGGGCCCCCGCGTTCGCCGCGTGTGTCGCGCGCTCGGCCGCTCCGGGCGGCCGCTCCGGGGTCCGGCCGACCAGCTCGGGCACGTACAGCAGCGCCGTCGCCGCGAGCACCGCGCCCACGCCGGAGGCGAGGACCGTCCGCGACACGTTCTCGGGTCTCATGGCGCACACTGTGCGCCCGTACGCCGCTGTACGAAGAGCACACGAGCCACGGGCGACGGCGGGTTCACACCGATGGCCCCGGGTGCCAGGCTGGACGCATGGACGATCTTCACGAGAGGCTCCACGAACTGCTCCTGGCCGGGCTCCCCGCCGAGGCCGTGCTCACCGACCCCGACGTCACCGCCTCCTACGCCAACGACATGGCGAGCTTCTGCACGGCCGGCACCCCCGCGGCCGTCGTGCTCCCGCGCACCGTCGAACAGGTCCAGCACGTGATGCGCACCGCGACCGAACTGCGCGTCCCCGTCGTCCCGCAAGGCGCCCGCACCGGCCTGTCCGGTGCCGCCAACGCCTCCGACGGCTGCATCGTGCTCTCGCTCGTCAGGATGGACCGCATCCTGGAGATCGACCCCGTCGACCGGATCGCCGTCGTCGAACCGGGCGTCGTCAACGCCGTGCTCTCGCGGGCCGTCGCCGAACACGGCCTCTCCTACCCGCCCGACCCCTCCAGCTGGGAGACATGCACCATCGGCGGCAACATCGGGACGGCCTCCGGCGGGCTGTGCTGCGTGAAGTACGGGGTCACCGCCGAGTACGTGCTCGGTCTCGACGTCGTCCTCGCCGACGGGCGGCTGCTGCGCACCGGCCGGCGCACGGCGAAGGGCGTCGCCGGATACGACCTGACCCGGCTCTTCGTCGGCTCCGAGGGCAGCCTCGGCATCGTCGTCGGGGCCGTGCTCGCGCTCAAGCCGCAGCCGCCGGCCCAGCTCGCGCTCGCCGCCGAGTTCCCGTCGGCGGAGGCGGCGTGCGCGGCCGTCTGCACGATCATGGAGCGCGGCCACACCCCGTCGCTCCTCGAACTGATGGACGGCACCACCGTCCGGGCCGTCAACAAGCTCGCCCACATGGGCCTGCCCGACACCACCGAGGCGCTGCTCCTGTGCGCCTTCGACACCCCGGACCCGGCCGCCGACCTCGCCGCCGTGGGGGAGCTGTGCCGGGCCGCGGGCGCGACGGAGGTCGTGCCGGCGGACTCCGTCGCCGAGTCCGAACTCCTCCTGCAGGCCCGGCGGCTCTCGCTCACCGCCCTGGAGACCATCAAGCCCGCGACGATGATCGACGACGTGTGCGTGCCGCGTACGAAGCTCGCCGCGATGCTCACGGGCACGGCGGCGATCGCCGAGAAGTACGCGCTGACCATCGGCGTCTGCGCGCACGCCGGCGACGGCAACACCCATCCCGTCGTCTGCTTCGACCACGCCGACGAGGACGAGTCGCGGCGGGCGCGGGAGTCCTTCGACGAGATCATGGCGCTCGGCCTCGCACTCGGCGGCACGATCACCGGCGAGCACGGGGTGGGCGTGCTGAAGAAGGAGTGGCTGGCGCGGGAGCTCGGGCCGGTGGGCGTGGAGCTGCAGCGCGGGATCAAGAAGACGTTCGACCCGCTGGGTCTGCTGAACCCGGGCAAGCTCTTCTGAGTCCCTGCTCACAGGTCGCCGTCCGCGGACTCGTCCGACGGCCACGGGTCGCGCAGCCACAGCTCGTCCGCCAGGACGGTGGTGGCGAGCAGCTCGGCCAGACCGTCGTCGATGCCGAGCTGCTCGGTCTCGGTGCCCGGCGGCACCACGCGCAGGGTCCGCTCCAGCCACGCGGACACCTGCGCGGACGGGGCCTCCAGGAGGGCGTCGCCGTCGGGGGAGGACAGGGCCATCAGGATGACGTTCCGCCCGTCGACCTTCGTCGGCCAGATCCGCACGTCCCCGTGCCCGCACGCCCGGAACACGCCCTCCACCAGCAGTTCGCGCGCGAACGTCCAGTTGACCGGGTGGTCCGAGCCGATGTGGAAGGTGATGTGGACGGCGTACGGGTCGTCGGTGCGGTAGGCGAGGCGGGCGGGGACGGGGACGGAGCGCTCGGGGGACAGGACGAGCTTGAGCTCGAGCTCGCGCTCGACGACGTTGTTGTTGTCGGTGTTCTGCATGGCGGGTGGCCTCTCTGGGTGGGGCCCATGGGTGGGCCTTCACTGGGAGAGAGGGGCGTCGGGCGGATCCATTACGCGACTTCGGAAAAGTTTCTGGGAAATTTTTTGGAGCGGCTCCGGCGTGAGTGTGGGGCCGGTCTACGGGGGTAGGCGGGGGCCCGAGGATCACTCTGGGTGACGATTTCGTGAGGGTGTCCCCCGAAGGCGGGCTTTCTGGTGGGCTCCTTGTCCCAGCGGGGTCGTTCTTCGTTACTGTCCTCCCTGGGCCGCGGGCGCGGCCCGCGCGGATCAAGGCGTTGTGACGGAACGGAGTCGGGGCAGTGGCTACTCCTCCAGGAGGCGGCGGAGACGTACCGCAGGCGGGCTACTACCCGGACCCGTCCATTCCGGGGTACATCCGCTTCTGGAACGGCAACGCGTGGGTCCCCGGCACCAGCCGCCCGGCCCCCAAGGAGGGCGAAGCCCTCCCCGGCGCGCCGCGCTCCGCCGCCGCCCCCCAGCCGGCCCCCTCGGTCCCCTCGGTCGAGGAAACGGGCCCCATGTTCCTGGACGAGGCCCCCGCGGCCTCGGCCTGGCAGGCCTCCACCTCCCAGCAGACGGGCTTCGGCGGCGACCGCGACCAACGCGTCTCCTGGGGACGCCCGGACGCGACGGACCCGCGCGCGGCGAGCGCGGGCTGGCCTTCGGCCGGCGGCGGTGCCGGACAGCCGGCCGCGCCTGCCGACACCGACGCGGCACACCCGGCCGTGCTGGGCCAGGCGGCCGGCGCTGCGCCTGACTGGCCTGCTGCCGGTGGGTCGACCGACACCCGATCGGGTGCTTCTGCTGACGCTGCTTCGGCTTGGCCCGCGGCCGACGCGCAGACCGGCGCGGGCGGGCCTTCCGGCGACCGTACGCCCGGCGGCGCTGCCGCCACCGGCGCGGCCGGGGCGCCTGCTTGGCCTGCCGCCGGGAGTGGCGCCGAGCAGGCAACCGCCGGCACGGGCAGCGCCCGTGGGGCGGGCTCGGTCCACGACGCCGGGGCCGGGACGCCTTCAGACGGTCGTACGCCCGGCGGCGCTGCCGGGTCCCCTGCTTGGCCTGCGCCCGGCGCCGGCACCGACGGCGCGCGTGGCGCGACTCCGCCCGGCGGGCAGGCGTCAGGCCCCGCCGTCACCGGTTCCGCGGCCCCGGAATCGTCCGCCGGCGCCGACTCGGCGGCGGTACGTGGCGGCTCCGCCGACTTCGGCGGCCGGGGGCCCGGTGCGGCCTCCGCAGCCGGCAACGGCGTCCAGGGCTCCGGCGACACCCCGGCCGCGACGCCGGGAGGCCCCGCGGCCGAAGGCGCGGCTTCCGTGCCTGGCCAAGGCAGTGGGCCGGGGCACCCCGCGCCCTGGTCCGGCACCGCCTCGCCGCGCTCCGAGGCGAACGCCGCCCCGGCGGCGCCCGCCTGGCCCTCCGCCGGCTCGCAGCCCGCGGGCCCCGCCGCCGCGTCCGCGCGGCTCGGCGGGATGCCCATAAATCCGGCCACTGCCCCGCAGGGCGCGGCCCTGCCCGCCGCCGCCCCGCAGGCGGCAGCCCCCCACGCCGCCGCCCCCCACGCCGCCGCCCCGCAGTCCGCCGCCCCGCACGCCCCCGCCCCGCACGCCCCCGCCCCCTGGACCCCCCAAGGGCCGTCCGGTCAAGTTCCCGACTCCGCTGCGCCCCCCGTCGTCCCCTGGAAGCCCCCCGTCGACGACGTCTTCACCTCCGCCGCTCGCGAGCAGGCGGCCGCGCGGCCTGCCGGGATGGGGCGGCGGTTGCTTGCGCGTGTCGTTGACGGGGTGGTCTTCGGCGCGGCCGTGGGGGCCGTGGCGTATCCCTTCGTCAGTGCGGCGCTCGCGCACATCGAGGAGAAGATCGAGGCGGCGCGGCAGTCCGGGGTGACCGTGCAGGTGTGGCTGGTCGACTCGACGACGGCGGTGCAGTTCGGGATCGTGCTGGCCGCGTTCTTCGTGCTCGGGGTCGTGTACGAGGTGGTGCCGACCGCGAAGTGGGGGCGCACGCTGGGGAAGAAGGTGTGCGGGATCCAGGTGCGGGACATCGAGGCGCACGAGCCGCCCACGTTCGGCGCCGCGCTGCGGCGGTGGCTGGTGTACGGGGTGCTCGGGCTGCTCGGGGTCGGGGTGCTGAACGTGCTGTGGTGCCTGTTCGACCGGCCGTGGCGGCAGTGCTGGCACGACAAGGCGGCCAGGACCTTCGTGGCCCGGTAGCGGCTGCCCGGGCACCGTCCCCCGAACGGGCGGCGATTCCTTGCGGGGGCCATGGGGGCGGGATGCACTGCCCCCATGAGCAACGATCAGCCGCCGCCTCCGCCCCCGGGTCCGCCGCCCGAGGACGACCCGTTCAGCAAGCGGCCCTCGGGGCCGCCAGGCCCACCGCCGGGCGGTCCACCACTGGGCGGTCCACCACCGGGTGGCACACCGCCCGGCGGCCCGCCACCGCCCGGCAACCCGTACGACAACATGCCCCCGCCCCCGCCCCCGTACGGCGGCGACGGCGGTTACGGTTACGGCGGTCCGGACCCGCTCGCCGGCATGCCCCCGCTCGCCGACTCCGGGCGCCGGATCGTCGCCCGGATCATCGACTGGCTGATCATCGCCGTGCCGCTCGCGCTCATCGGCATCCCGTTCGACGTCTACAAGCGCGCCACCAACAGCGACAACTTCGACGCCACCGTCAACAGCCTGAACGGCGGCGGTCAGTTGGCGTTCCAGCTGCTCACGATCGTCGCGTACGTCGCGTACGACACCGTCATGGTCGCGACGCAGCACGGTCAGACCCTCGGCAAGAAGTGGATGAAGCTGCGCGTCGCGATGCTCAACGACGGGTCGACGCCGCCGATGAGCACCTCGCTCGTCCGCGCGCTCGTGCTCTGGCTGCCCGCGCTGATCTGCTGCGCCTGTCTGTGGCCGCTGCTCCTGCTCATCCTGATCCTCGTGGACAAGCCGTACAAGCAGGGGCTGCACGACAAGGCCGCCAAGACGGTCGTCGTGTCCGTACCGCAGTAGCGCCGGACTACGAACCGATCCGGGTGTCCGCCCCCGCGCCCACCGGTGCGGCCGGCACCCGGATCTCCTCGTGCGGGGATCCGGCCGCGCCGGGAGTCTTGACGGCGCGCGCCCGTACCGGCATCGTCACCGCCACCAGCAGTCCCAGCATCAGCCCCGCGGCGCAGACCGCCGCGATGCCGAGTGTCGTGGTCGTGCCGGAGAGCAGCAGCAGGGCGGCCGTCGACAGCACGACGGTGGCCGAACCGTAGGCGACCTGGGTGACGTTCACGACGTTCGGGCGCATGACGGGTACCGTCCCTCGGAGCGATCGTGGCAACGGACGACTCTATGACGGTGGATGCCCGAGCGGAACCGTAAGTAAGCGTGACCTAACCCACGGGTCGCGCGAGCCGGTGCACAGGGGGCGCAGGGGCGCACGGCCCAGCGCCGGGCCTGGCGTGCGCCCCTTCCGCGCCTCGCCCGGACCTTGTCGGCGCTCACCCCGAATTCGTTCGATGTTCGACTATCGGAAATCCGCTCCCGCATAGTGCAGTTGACCTGCCCAAGTCAAGATCTGTCTTTTCTTCTTCAACTCCGGTCGAATGTCGTCACTTGTGACGCGCGCTTCCGCCCGGGCGGACACCCCACATAGATCCGACCGGTGTCGAGCGCGCCCTGGGGAGGACGAAACAAGTGACCAACAAGCGACGGGCGATCAGCGCGTCCGCCGTCGTCGTAGTGCTCGCGGCCACCGCCGCCACCGCCTCGACGTTCGGCACCGCCTGGGCCGACTCGCACACCCCGGAGCCGGCGGCCAGCGCCGCGGCCCGGGCCAACGCGATTGACAAGACCGCGGTCGACCACGACCTCGACGGTCCGTTCAGCAAGCAGCAGGAGCAGGCTCGCAAGGCCGCCGTGGAGCAGGTGCTCAACGGCGAGACCAAGGTCGAGAAGCGCAACGGCTCCCAGGTCGTCAAGCTCGACAACAAGAAGTACGTCGAGCTCGGCCGTGAGAAGACCGACAAGATCTTCACGATCCTCGTCGAGTTCGGCGACAAGGTGGACAACACCACCCTGGTCGACCGCAAGGACGACGACACCACCGACCTCAAGCCGAAGTACGGTGGCGAGCCCGGCCCGCTGCACAACAAGATCGCCCAGCCCGACCGTGCGAAGGACAACTCGACGGCCTGGCAGGCGGACTACAACCAGCAGCACTTCCAGGACCTGTACTTCGGCACCGGCAAGGACAAGGCCGGCAAGCCGAAGCACTCCATGAAGACCTTCTACGAGCGCACCTCGTCCGGCCGTTACTCGGTCGACGGCGAGGTCTCGGACTGGGTCAAGGTCCCGTACAACGAGGCCCGCTACGGCTCCAACTACTGCGGCCAGACCAACTGCGCCAACGTGTGGGACACCGTCCGCGACGGCGTCAACGCCTGGGTCGCCGACCAGAAGGCCAAGGGCAAGACGGACGCCGAGATCAAGGCGGACCTGTCGAAGTACGACCAGTGGGACCGTTACGACCACGACGGCGACGGCAACTTCAACGAGCCCGACGGCTACATCGACCACTTCCAGATCGTCCACGCGGGCGAGGACGAGTCGGCCGGCGGCGGCGTCCAGGGCAAGAACGCCCTGTGGGCCCACCGCTGGTACGCCTACGGCACCGACGCCGGCAAGACCGGCCCGGCCGACAACAAGGCCGGCGGCACGCAGATCGGTGACACCGGCATCTGGGTCGGCGACTACACGATGCAGCCGGAGAACGGCGGCCTCGGCGTCTTCGCCCACGAGTACGGCCACGACCTCGGTCTGCCGGACCACTACGACACCTCCGGTGGCGGCGACAACTCGACCGGCTTCTGGGACCTGATGTCGTCCGGTTCCTGGCTCGGCACGGGCAAGGACTCCATCGGTGACATGCCCGGCGACATGAGCGCCTGGGACAAGCTGCAGCTCGGCTGGCTGAACTACGCCAAGGTCAACGACTGGCAGCGCGCCACCAAGACCAAGTTCAAGCTGGGTGTCTCGGAGTACAACACCAAGAACCCGCAGGCGCTCCTCGTCGAGCTGCCGAAGAGCAAGGTCTCCACCGAGGTCGTGGCCCCCGCCGAGGGCGCCACCCAGTGGTGGAGCAACATGGGTGACGACCTCAAGAACACCCTCACCCGTGACGTCGACCTGACCGGCAAGTCGAAGGCCCAGCTGGACCTGCAGGGCTGGTACGACATCGAGCAGGACTACGACTTCCTGTACGCCGAGGTCTCCACCGACGGCGGCGCCAACTGGCACGCCCTCGACGGCACCGCCGACGGCAAGCCGCTGCAGAAGGACTCCTCCGGCGCCCCGGCGCTGACCGGTGCCTCCGGCGCGTACCAGAAGCTCTCGTACAACCTGGACGCCTACGCGGGCCAGAAGGTCAAGCTCCGCTTCCGCTACCAGACGGACGGCGGCGCGGGCGGCAAGGGCTTCACCGCCGACGCCATCACGCTGACCGCCGACGGTGCCGCCGTCTTCTCGGACAACGCCGAGAACGGTGACAACGGCTGGGTCGCCAAGGGCTTCTCGCGCATCGGCAAGGGCTTCACGAAGGAGTACGAGCAGTACTACATCGCGGAGAACCGCCAGTACACCTCGTACGACCAGACCCTCAAGGTCGGCCCGTACAACTTCGGCTTCACCGGTGACAAGGCGAGCTGGGTCGAGCACTACCCGTACCAGAACGGTCTGCTGATCTGGAAGTGGGACCTGTCCCAGAAGGACAACAACACCTCCCAGCACCCGGGCAAGGGCCTCGTCCTCCCGATCGACTCGCACCCGAGCCCGCTGAAGTGGAGCGACGGCACCCTGATGCGCGCCCGCATGCAGTCGTACGACTCCCCGTTCAGCATCTCCGGCACGGACGGCTTCCAGCTGCACAAGCTGGACAAGGCGACCTGGGTCCCCTCCCAGGCCGGTAACCCGGTCTTCGACGACCACAAGGGTGTCTACTGGTACGCCGAGACCCCGCTCGCCGGTGTCCAGGTAACTGACACCAACACCCAGATCCGTGTTCTCAAGGAGGCCAAGGACGGCTCCACGGTCACGGTCCAGGTTGGCCCGTCGGTGAAGTAACAACGAATTCTCCTGCATCACCGCAGGTCAGAGCATGATCGGCCGTCGCCCTCTAGCGGGCGGCGGCCGATCGTGTTTAGGTGCGTCTACGGCTCATGGCCGCCCGACCTTATTGACAGTAGTTCCACGGGGGAGTGGTTCCGCATGCCCAGCGGAGGGTTCTGCAGACTGCCTGGAGGCAGTGTCGTCGTCGCCATCGGACTGCCCAGCCCGGCCGGCGACGGCGCCACCGTCCGCTTCCTGGTGCACGCGGCGAACCGCGCCCGCGCCCTGACCCGGCTGCGGAACCTGGGCCTGCGCGCCGTCTACCTCCGCGGCAACGCCGAGCCGCCCACACCGGACGAGATAACGGCCGTGCTGCACCACCCGGACGGCCTGCTCTGGCGGATAGACGCCCGGGAGCTGTGGCACCCGGTACGGTCGCTGCCCAAGGCCCCCACGGTGGAAGAGCCCGGTGGCCTGAGCCCCGCCGCCTGAGCCCGCCGCCCGAGCCCGCTGCCTGAGCCCGCCGCCTCAGGCGCTGCGAGCGCCTGCGAGCGCCTGTGAGCGCCCGCTACGACCGGGCGACGACCGGGTTGCCGGTCAGCGCCACGCCCGCCTGCCGCAGCTCCTCCATGGCCCGGTCCGTGGTCTCCTGCGCCACCGCGGCCGTCAGGTCGAGCAGCACCCGGGTGTGGAAGCCCTCACGGGCCGCGTCCAGGGCCGTGGCGCGCACGCAGTGGTCGGTGGCGATGCCGACGACGTCGACCTCGGTCACGTTGCGGGCACGCAGCCAGTCGGCGAGCGTGCTGCCGTTCTCGTCGCGCCCCTCGAAGCCGCTGTACGCGGCCTCGTAGGCGCCCTTGTCGAAGACCGCGGCGATCGCGCCGCTGGCGACGGCGGGCGCGAAGTTCGGGTGGAAGCCGACGCCCTCGGTGCCGGCCACGCAGTGCCGCGGCCACGAGGTGAGGTAGTCCGGCTCGTCGGAGAAGTGGGCGCCCGGCTCGACGTGGTGGTCGCGGGTGGCGACGACGTGCTGGTACGCGGCCCCCGCCGTCTCCCCGACCAGCTCGGTGATGGCGGCGGCGACGTCCGCGCCGCCGGCCACCGCGAGGCTGCCGCCCTCGCAGAAGTCGTTCTGAACGTCCACAACGATCAATGCGCGGTGCATGGCGGGTGTCCTTAGCGAGGCGTCGGCGGGGTGGTCCTGGGAATGGGGTCGAGCCTAGAGACTTCCCCCTCCCTTAGGGAGGGGGCGCTCTGAGGCATTGCGTGCGCCTTGCTCAGGCGTACTCGGTCGGCAGCACCGGCTCGCCGCGCGACAGCTGCATCGCCGACAGCGGCAGTGCCGCCCGCGCCGCGATGTGGCGGGCGCGGGCCGCCTCCAGGGGCTCGCGGGCCACCACGTCGCCGCCCTTGACCAGCTCGACCAGGAGCTGGCGGTCGACGAGCTCCGGCGGGACCGGTCCGGTGCCGATCACCTCGGCCTCGGCGACGCCCTCGGCGTCCGTGCGGCGCGCGGCCCACTTGCGGCCGCCGACCGACGCCTTGCCGCCCAGCGACTTCTTCGCGACCGGGACCAGCGGGGCCTTCGGGTCGGCCGAGGAGGCCCGGGCGACCAGCTTGTAGACCATCGAGCAGGTGGGGTGGCCGCTGCCGGTGACGAGCTGGGTGCCGACCCCGTACGCGTCGACCGGCGCGGCCGCGAGCGAGGCGATGGCGTACTCGTCGAGGTCGGAGGTGACCACGATCTTGGTGTCCCGCGCGCCCAGCTCGTCCAGCTGCGCCCGCACCCGGTGCGCGACGAGCAGCAGGTCGCCGGAGTCGATCCGGACGGCGCCGAGCCCGGTGCCGGCCACCTCGACGGCGGTACGGACGGCCTCGGTGACGTCGTAGGTGTCGACGAGCAGGGTCGTACCGCTGCCGAGCGAGTCGATCTGGGCGCGGAAGGCGTCGCGCTCGGTGTCGTGCAGCAGGGTGAAGGCGTGCGCGGAGGTGCCCACGGTCGGGATGCCGTAGCGGAAGCCGGCGGCGAGGTCGGAGGTGGAGTCGAAGCCGCCCACGTAGGCGGCGCGCGAGGAGGCCACGGCGGCCAGCTCGTGGGTGCGGCGGGCGCCCATCTCGATGAGCCGCCGGCCGCCGGCGGCGACCGACATGCGCGAGGCGGCGGCCGCGATGGCGGAGTCGTGGTTGAGGAT
Source organism: Streptomyces sp. NPDC101160 (assembly GCF_044768205.1). NCBI lineage: Bacteria > Bacillati > Actinomycetota > Actinomycetes > Kitasatosporales > Streptomycetaceae > Streptomyces > Streptomyces sp. NPDC101160. The sequence goes on from NZ_JBIWPJ010000013.1 coordinate 118,334, forward strand.
CGAGAGGATCACGGTCTCCAGGAGCACGCACTCGGCGAAGGTGCCCTCGACGCGCAGGAGCGGCGAGCCGGGGAAGTACACCTCGCCCTCGGGGTAGCCCCAGATGTCGCCGGAGAAGCGGTAGCGGGAGAGCCATTCGAGGGTCGGCTCGTCGACGATGTCGCGCTCGCGCAGGAAGCCGAGCACGCCCGCGTCGAAGCGGAAGTTCTCGACGGCGTCCAGGACCCGCCCGATGCCCGCCACCACGCCGTAGCGCCGCCCCTCGGGCAGCCGGCGGGTGAAGACCTCGAAGACGGACCTGCGGTCCGCGGTGCCGGCCCTGAGGGCCGCCTGCAGCATGGTCAGCTCGTACTGGTCGGTGAAGAGCGCGGTCGACGGCACGTCCACCGGCAGCCCAAGGTCCGCAGCGTTCATGTGATGATGCTAGCGCAGTATTCGTCAGTTTGACGAATACTGCGCCGAGCGGCGGCCGAGCGGGGGGTCGGTTGGTGCGACGCCCCCTGTCAGGTGGCAGCATGGGGTAAGTGAGCGTTGCGCCTATCGAGATCGAACGGACCGAATCGGCCGAGGAGGTCTCCGCCGTCGTCGAACCCGACGTGCCCTGGGTGACCCTCGTCCACAACGACCCGGTCAACCTGATGAGCTATGTCACCTACGTCTTCCAGGCGTACTTCGGCTACTCCAAGGACAAGGCGCACAAGCTGATGCTCGACGTGCACAACAAGGGCCGCGCGGTGGTCTCCAGCGGCACCCGCGAGGAGATGGAACGGGACGTGCAGGCGATGCACGGCTACGGCCTGTGGGCGACCCTCTCGCAGGACCGCGGCTGATGGCGGGGCGCTTCGAGAGCCTGCCCGGCGGCGGCGCGGCCGTCGCGCTCGACGAGGTCGAGGTCTCCATCCTGCGCTCGCTCGCGGTCCAGCTCATGGAGCTGATCGGCCCGGGCGACGAGCCGGTCGCGGGCGAGGACCCGCTGGCCGCGCTGTTCGCCGAGGGTCCGAGCGAGCCGCCGTCCGACCCGGCCCTGCGCCGGCTCTTCCCCGACGCGTACGGGGACGACACGGACGAGCTGCGCCAGGCCGCCGCGGACTTCCGCCGGTTCACCGAGAACGACCTGCGGGCCCGCAAGCGCGACGACGCCCTGACCATGGTCCGCAGCCTCGACTCGCTCGCCTCCGACTCGGCGGCGGCCGGCGAGGGCGGCGGCGGGATTCTCAAGCTCACCGTCGACGAGTCCCGCGCCTGGCTCGGCGCGCTCAACGACCTGCGGCTGACCATCGGCACCCGGCTGGAGGTCACGGAGGACGACGAGAGCGAGCAGCTGTACCGGCTGCCGGACGAGGATCCGCGCAAGCCGATGGTGATGGCGTACCTGTGGCTGGGCGGGCTGCAGGAGACGCTCGTCGAGACGCTGATGCCGTAGCCGGCGGCGTAGTGGATCCGGTTGTTCCGGTACTGGGGTCGGGCGTTCGGAGTGTGTTCGCTCAGCGGACGCTCAAATCCGGATAACGAATACGTTATCCAAGTGCCTCTTCTGGCGTCTTGAATCACCTTTGTCCGGATTTTTTTGTGGTGCGCGTCACGCGCATACCCACCGATCACGGTTAAGCGCGTGATAAATCTTCACGACCGCCCGGGGACGCCACCCCTGTCCCCGGAGGCGCTTTGACCGGCTGACCGCCGGTGGCACTCCATTCCACATCCGGGGGGATCAGGACCTGATCCGCAGCACAGACGGCCGAGCCGGCCGGTGCGCGGATCAGCATGGAGAAAGGCGCACCACCATGACCTCAGTGCAGGTCGATCAGCAGCACGACGGCAATGAGGCCGCGGACTCCGCTCCGGCCGAGGGTTATCACCGGGCACTCGGCGCCCGTCAGATCCAGATGATCGCGATCGGCGGCGCCATCGGCACCGGTCTCTTCCTGGGCGCGGGCAAGGGCATCTCCATCGCGGGACCGAGCCTGATCCTCGCGTACGCCACCGCGGGCCTCGTCATCTTCTTCATCATGCGGGCGCTCGGCGAGCTCCTCATGTACCGCCCCGTGTCCGGCTCCTTCTCGGAGTACGCACGCGAGTTCATCGGCCCCTTCGCGGGCTTCGTGACCGGCTGGACGTACTGGCTCTTCTGGGTCGTCACCGGCATCACCGAGGTCACCGCCGCGGCCACCTACATGACGTACTGGTGGGACATCCCGCAGTGGCTGTCCGCCCTCGTCTTCACCGTCATCCTCTACGCCGCCAACCTGATCTCCGTGAAGCTCTTCGGCGAGCTGGAGTTCTGGTTCTCGATGGTCAAGGTCACCGCGATCGTCGGCATGATCCTGATCTGTGCCGGCATCCTCACCCTGGGCTTCTCGGACGCCGGTGACACCGCGTCCCTCACCCACCTGTGGGACCTGGGCGGCTTCTTCGCCGGCAAGAACGGCATCTTCTCGACCCTGATGACCCTGCAGATGGTCATGTTCGCCTTCCTCGCCGTCGAGCTGGTCGGCGTCACCGCGGGCGAGTCCAAGGACCCGAAGACCGTCCTGCCGAAGGCCATCAACACCGTGCCGTGGCGCATCGCCGTCTTCTACGTCGGCGCGCTGATCATGATCCTGTCGGTCGTCCCGTGGACCGCCTTCAAGCCGGGCGTCTCCCCGTTCGTCGAGGCCTTCGAGCGGATGGGCCTCGGCATCGGCGCCGCGATCGTCAACTTCGTCGTCCTGACGGCCGCGCTCTCCTCCTGCAACTCGGGCATGTACTCCACCGGCCGCATGCTGCGCGACCTCGCGCTCAACGGCCAGGGCCCGAAGGTCTTCACCAAGCTGACGAAGTCCGGCACCCCGCTGGTCGGCACCACCGTCTCGGCCGCGCTCATGCTGGTCGGCGTCGGGATCAACTACCAGTGGCCCGGCGAGGCGTTCAACTACGTCGTCTCCTTCGCCACCATCTCCGGCATGTGGGCCTGGATCGTCATCCTCGTCTGCCAGATCCGCTACCGCCTCAAGGCCGACCGCGGCGAGCTGCCCCAGTCCTCCTTCAAGGCCCCGGGCGGCATCTGGTTCAGCGTCTTCTCGCTCGCCTTCATCGGCATGGTCATCGTGACGATGGGCATGGACAAGGACAACCGGGTCGCCCTGTACGGCGCGCCGGTGTGGGGCCTGATCCTCGCGGTCTCGTACCTGGCGCTGAAGGCCCGCAACCCCGAGGGCGCCGCCTTCGCCAAGCGGTCCTGACCTGCACTTTCTCAGTATTCGGGCCGTCTCGTACCAAACCTCGGTACGGGGCGGCCCGTCTGCTTATCCTGTCGGCATGCTGACCATCACCCGAGCCCTGTACGACCAGATCGTGGAACACTCCCGCGCGGACCACCCCGACGAGGCATGCGGCGTGGTCGCGGGGCCGGTCGGCGAGGGCCGCCCGGAGCGCTTCATCCCGATGCTGAACGCGGCGCGCTCGCCCACGTTCTACGAGTTCGACTCCGCCGACCTGCTCAAGCTGTACCGCGAGATGGACGACCGGGACGAGGAGCCCGTGATCATCTACCACTCGCACACCGCGACCGAGGCGTACCCGTCCCGTACGGACATCTCGTACGCCAACGAGCCGGGCGCCCACTACGTCCTCGTCTCCACCGCCGACACCGACGGCGCGGGCCCCTTCCAGTTCCGCTCGTACACGATCGTCGACGGCGTCGTCGAGGAGGAAGAGGTCAAGGTCGTCGAGGCGTACGAGTGATCGCACGGCACTGAGCGCGGGCCCGGACCCTGCCGGGCCCGTCCGTCAGGCGAACGCGATCCGTCCGTGATGTGAGATCACATTCCGGAACCCGGACCGGGAATCGATACGATGAGCGCATGGTTTCCCACGACGTGAGCGAAGAGACGCCGGGCGCACCCCTGCTCGTGGCGCGGCTGCACGTCGACCTGTGCCGCCTCGCCAGCGCGATGTGTCCGCCGCGCGCTGCGCTCTGAACCACCTGCCGTCAGGCCCGAGCGCACCCGAACGCCGAGTACGTCCGAGTACGACCCCCCGCGCGGGGGCCAGAGCCGCGCGCCCTACCGCCGCCCCTTCCGACAGGAGCCCACGACATGGCCATCGAGGTCCGCATCCCGACCATCCTCCGCACCTACACCGACGGCGCCAAGGCCGTCGAGGGCAGCGGTGACACCCTCGGCAAGCTCTTCGCCGACCTGGAGTCCCGCCACCCCGGGATCGAGGCCCGCATCGTCGACGGCGGCAAGCTGCGCCGCTTCGTCAACGTCTACCTGAACGACGAGGACGTCCGCTTCCTCGACGGCATCGAGACCAAGCTCGCCGACGGCGACAGCGTGACGATCCTGCCGGCCGTCGCCGGCGGCATGGTCTGAGCGGCCTGATCCCGATGCGTTACGACTCTCCGCTGGCGGCGGTCGGCAACACGCCGCTGGTCCGACTGCCCCGGCTCTCCCTGTCGGACGACGTCCGCATCTGGGCCAAGCTGGAGGACCGCAACCCCACCGGCTCGGTCAAGGACCGCCCCGCGCTCCACATGATCGAGCAGGCGGAGAAGGACGGCCGGCTCACTCCCGGCTGCACGATCCTGGAGCCCACCAGCGGCAACACCGGCATCTCGCTCGCCATGGCGGCCAAGCTCAAGGGCTACCGCATCGTGTGCGTCATGCCGGAGAACACCAGCGAGGAGCGCCGTCAGCTGCTCGCCATGTGGGGCGCCCAGATCATCTCCTCGCCGGCCGCGGGAGGCTCCAACACCGCCGTCCGCGTCGCCAAGGAGCTGGCGGCGGAGCACCCCGACTGGGTGATGCTCTACCAGTACGGAAACCCGGACAACGCGGGCGCCCACTACGCCACCACCGGCCCCGAGATCCTCGCCGACCTGCCCTCCGTCACGCACTTCGTGGCGGGCCTCGGCACCACGGGCACGCTCATGGGCGTCGGCCGCTACCTGCGCGAGCACAAGCCCGACGTCAGGATCGTCGCCGCCGAGCCGCGCTACGACGACCTCGTCTACGGCCTGCGCAACCTCGACGAGGGCTTCGTCCCCGAGCTCTACGACGCCTCCGTCCTCACCACCCGCTTCTCCGTCGGCTCCGCCGACGCCGTCACCCGCACCCGCGAACTCCTCCAGCAGGAGGGCATCTTCGCCGGCGTCTCCACCGGCGCCGCCCTGCACGCGGCCATCGGTGTCGGGAAGAAGGCCGTCAAGGCCGGCGAGAGCGCCGACATCGTCTTCGTCGTCGCCGACGGCGGCTGGAAGTACCTCTCGACGGGCCTCTACACCGCCGCGACGACCGAAGAGGCGATCGCCGCGGTGCAGGACCAGCTCTGGGCGTAGCCCGAGCCCGCACACGTACGAAGCCCGGGGGCCGGAGCCCCCGGGCTTCGTGGTGTCCGGCCCCGCGTGCCTGCCGTCGTGCTCACCGCGCCAGATGCCGCACCTGGTCCCACACCACCGGGTCAGCCGTCCCCACCCGCCGGCGGAAACCCCACACCGGGACGTCGCGCAGCTCGTCCGTCTCCAGGAAGCTCGGGCGGCCCTGGGCGTCGCCCACCGAGCCCGGCGGCAGGGCGATGACGCCCGGGCGTTCGTCGTGGTACTTGCTGGTGATCTTGACGACGAGCGCGGTGTCGTGGCGCAGGGCCAGGACCAGACAGGGGCGGTCCTTGGCGCCGGGTCCGTCCTCGTACGGGACCTCCGCCCACCAGATCTCACCCGCGCGCGGCAGCCGCGCCGGCGCCTGCGCGCGCCGGGCGGGCGGGGCCGCGCGGGCCGGCCGGGCGGGGCGGGCCGGGCGGCCCGGCGGGCGGCCGCGCCCCGCGGGGCGACGGGTCCCGGCCGAGCGCCGCCGGCCCCCGGCGAGCACCGCGACGAGCGCGACCACCACGGCCGCGACGAGCGCGGGCCACCACGACATGTCCATACCTCAAGAAGGTACCGGCGCGCCGCTCACCCGGCCGCGTCGCCCCGCCATCCATCCGAACCGGTGACAGAGCCCGTGAGTTCGCCCACAACGGGCCGCCACGGAGGAGCGACCGGCCGCCACGCGCCGTACGCTCGACAGACCGCACGACCTCCCCTCTCAGCGCGCTTTCCGCTCCCGTACACGGAGGTTCACGCTCCATGAAGCTCACCGTCGTCGGCTGCTCAGGGTCGTTCCCGTCCGCGGATTCGGCCTGCTCGAGCTACCTCGTCGAGGCCGACGGCTTCCGGCTGCTCCTCGACATGGGCAACGGCGCCCTCGGCGAGCTGCAGCGCCACATCGGTCTGTACGACCTCGACGCGATCTTCCTCAGCCATCTGCACGCCGACCACTGCATCGACATGTGCGGCTATTTCGTCGCCCGCTACTACCGCCACGAGGGCGGCCGATGCGACGCGATCCCCGTCTACGCCCCCGAGGGCGCGGAGCAGCGGCTGACCACGGCGTACGCGGACACGCCGTCGCCCACCTCGATGCGCGAGGTCTTCGACTTCCACACGCTGAAGTCGGGCTCGTTCGAGATCGGCCCGTTCTCCGTGCGCACGGAGAAGGTGTGCCATCCGGTCGAGGCGTTCGGCATCCGCGTCGAGCACGGCGGCCGCGCGCTCACGTACTCCGGCGACACCGGCGTCTGCGACGCGCTGCACGAGCTGGCCGAGGGTGCGGACCTCTTCCTCTGCGAGGCGTCCTTCACCCATGGCAAGGAGGACATCCCGGCCCTCCACCTCAACGGCCGCGAGGCCGGCGCGCACGCCGCCCGCGCCGGGGTGCGCCGCCTGGTCCTCACTCACATCCCGCCGTGGACGGACGGCGAGCGGAACCTGGCGGACGCGCGCGAGGTGTACGGGGGGCCGGCGGAGCTGGCGTACACGGGCGCCACGTACGAGATCTGAGCCGTACGAGATCCGGCGGTACGAGATCTGAAAAAGCGGGAAGTCCCCCGGAACCAGGTGGTTCCGGGGGACTTCCCGTCGTACGAGGTCGCACGGGGTCGTACGACGTGAGGCTCACGCCTTGGTGAGGTCCTCGACCTCCTCGTCGGGCTCGCGGCCCGGCGTCGGCAGGTTGAACTTGGTGATCGCGAAGCGGAACACCACGTAGTAGATCGCCCCGAAGACCAGACCGATCGGGATGATCAGCCACGGCTTCGTCGCGAGGTTCCAGTTCAGGCCGTAGTCGATGAGGCCGGCCGAGAACGTGAAGCCCGCGTGGACGCCGAGCGCCCAGGTCACGGCCATCGAGAGCGCGGTGAGGACCGCGTGGATCGCGTACAGCAGCGGCGCGATGAACATGAACGAGAACTCGATCGGCTCGGTCACGCCGGTGACGAACGAGGTCAGGGCGAGCGAGATCATCATGCCGAGGACGGCCTTGCGGCGCTCCGGGCGGGCGGAGTGCGCGATGGCGAGCGCGGCGGCCGGCAGGCCGAACATCATGATCGGGAAGAAGCCCGACATGAAGAGTCCGGCGCTCGGGTCACCGGCGAAGAAGCGGTTCAGGTCGCCGTGCACGACGTCGCCGGAGGCGTTGGTGAAGTCGCCGATCTGGAACCAGGAGACGGTGTTCACGAACTGGTGCATGCCGACCGGGATCAGCGCGCGGTTGATCAGACCGAACAGGCCCGCGCCACCGGCGCCCAGGCCGGTCATCCACTCGCCGAAGCTGGAGATGCCCTCGCCGATCGGCTCCCAGACCAGGCCGAAGAAGACACCGACGGCGGTGCCGACGAAGGCCATGATGATCGGGACGAGCCGGCGGCCGTTGAAGAAGCCGAGCCAGTCGACGAGCTTGGTGCGGTGGAACCGCTGCCACAGCACGGCCGCGATCAGACCCATGACGATGCCGCCGAGGACACCCGGGTTGTTGTACGTCGCGGCGACGTCGACGCCCTTGTTGGCGGTCGTGTTGACGACGGCCTCGGTGACCGGGAACGCCTTCAGCACGTTGCTGTAGACCAGGAAGCCGACCAGCGCGGCGAGGGCGGTGGAGCCGTCGGCCTTCTTGGCGAAGCCGATGGCGACGCCGATGCAGAAGAGCAGCGGCAGGTTGTCGAAGACCGCGCCGCCGGCGGTGGCGAAGACGGAGGCGACCTTGCCCCACCCGAGGCCGTCGGCACCGAACACGTCGGGCTGGCCGAGACGGAGCAAGATACCCGCGGCCGGCAGCACGGCGATCGGCAGCTGCAGGCTGCGACCGACCTTCTGCAGGCCCTGGAACAGGCCGGATCCGCGCTTCTTCGCGGGAGCGGCGGCCTGGGCGGTGGCCGTACTCATCAACTTCCTCCAGTAGGCAAGGCGCCGCCAGAGGACAGTGAAAGGGGGTGACGGCGGCGTCTCGTGGAACGCGGTGGTCTGGACCGCGTGGTCTACACCATTAACTGGTGTAGACCTGTTGTAGCACGTGTGACTTAGATAAGGAACCTGTGAATTCTGTGCACTGAGCCATAGCCGGTCACGGGACGACGAAAGGCCCCCGGACCACGAGGTCCGAGGGCCTGTCCGAGCAGGGCTTACGCCTTGGTGACGTCCCGCTCGATCTCCTCCGCCAGCTCCTCCGGCTCGCGGCCCGGCGTCGGCAGGTCGAACTTGATGATCGCGATCCGGAAGATCGCGTAGTAGACGACGGCGAAGCACAGGCCGATCGGGATGATCAGCCACGGCTTGGTCGCGAGCCCCCAGTTGATCACGTAGTCGATGAGGCCGGCCGAGAAGCTGAAACCGTCGTGCACGCCGAGGCCCCAGGTCACCGCCATCGACACGCCGGTCAGGAGTGCGTGGATCACGTAGAGCGCCGGCGCGATGAAGAGGAACGAGTACTCGATCGGCTCTGTGATGCCGGTGACGAACGAGGTCAGGGCGACCGACAGCATCATGCCGCCGACCTCCTTGCGCCGGTGCGGCCTGGCGCAGTGTGTGATGGCGAGGGCGGCGGCCGGCAGCGCGAACATCATGATCGGGAAGAAGCCGGAGAGGAACTGCCCGGCGTCCGGGTCGCCCGCCAGGAACATGGTGATGTCGCCGTGCACCACCGTGCCGTCCGGCTTGGTGTAGGAACCGAACTGGAACCAGATCGGCACGTTCAGGAACTGGTGCAGGCCGATCACGAGCAGCGCGCGGTTCGCGATGCCGAAGATGCCCGAGCCCCAGGCCCCGAGCCCGACCAGCCAGTCGCTGAAGTTCTCCAGGCCGTCGCCGATCGGCGGCCAGATCCACAGGCAGAGCGCGGCGAAGAGGATGCCGACGAAGGCCATGATGATCGGCACGAGCCGGCGCCCGTTGAAGAAGCCCAGCCAGTCGACCAGCTTCACCCGGTGGTAGCGCTGCCAGAAGAAGGCCGCGAGCAGGCCCATGACGATGCCGCCGAAGACGCCCGGGTTCTGGTACGTGTACCCGGCGAAGGTGTCGTTCGGGCCGAGGCAGCCGCCGCCGATGTCCCTCGTACCCGCCGGGCAGGCCTTCGGGAAGGCGTGCAGCACGCCCCGGTAGACGAGGAAGCCGGCCACCGCCGCGAGGGCCGTCGAGCCGTCCGCCTTCTTCGCCATGCCGATGGCGACGCCGATGCAGAAGAGCAGCGGCAGACCGAGGTCCGAGTCGAGCAGCGCGCCGCCGGCTCCTGCCATCACCTTGGCGACGTCGTCCCAGCCCAGGCCCTCGGAGCCGAAGACGTCCGGCTGGCCGAGCCGGCCGATGATGCCGGCCGCCGGGAGCACCGCGATGGGCAGCTGGAGGCTGCGGCCCATCTTCTGCAGCCCCTGGAAGAAGCCGCCCCACGACACCTTCCTCTGCCGTGCGGCCGGCGCGCTGTCGCTACTCATCGGCGTCCTCCCTCGGCGCTGCGGTTGCATACTGGTGTAGACCAGTTGGGGTAGGCTCCGGAGGTGCCAGAGGGCAGGCCGCCGGTGATCGTCATCATTCGGCAGAACGGCGGTATGCGCTCGCGAGGTTGGGCCAACCGTGGGTTACCGTGACAAAGCGGACCACCGGTGCGCAGAACGGACAGGGAGAAGCACATGGCCAGCAAGGCTGAGAAGATCGTCGCCGGCCTCGGCGGCATCGAGAACATCGAAGAGGTCGAGGGCTGCATCACCCGCCTCCGCACCGAGGTCATCGACCCGTCCAAGGTCGACGACGCCGCGCTCAAGGCCGCCGGCGCCCACGGCGTCGTGAAGATGGGCACCGCCATCCAGGTCGTCATCGGCACCGACGCGGACCCGATCGCCGCCGACATCGAAGACATGATGTGACGCACCCTGATCAGTCTTGATCCGAGCAGCTGACACCAGCTGCGGAAGGGCCCGTTCCGGCAGGGGAACGGGCCCTTCGCTCATGCGGCTACGCTCGTCGTATGTCTCGCATCGACGGCCGTACCCCCGAACAGCTCCGCCCCGTCACCATCGAACGCGGCTGGAGCAAGCACGCCGAGGGCTCCGTCCTCATCTCCTTCGGCGACACCAAGGTCTTCTGCACCGCCTCCGTCACCGAAGGCGTGCCGCGCTGGCGCAAGGGCAGCGGGGAGGGCTGGGTCACCGGCGAGTACTCCATGCTCCCGCGCTCCACCAACACCCGCGGCGACCGCGAATCCGTCCGCGGCAAGATCGGCGGCCGCACCCACGAGATCTCCCGTCTCATCGGCCGCTCGCTGCGCGCCGTCATCGACTACAAGGCGCTCGGCGAGAACACCATCGTCCTCGACTGCGACGTCCTCCAGGCCGACGGCGGCACCCGCACCGCCGCCATCACCGGCGCGTACGTCGCCCTCGCCGACGCCGTCGCCTGGGCCCAGAACAAGAAGCTCGTCCGCGCCGGCCGCAAGCCCCTCACTGGCACCGTCGCCGCCGTCTCCGTCGGCATCGTCGACGGCACCCCGCTCCTCGACCTCTGCTACGAGGAGGACGTCCGCGCCGACACCGACATGAACGTCGTCTGCACCGGCGACGGCCGCTTCGTCGAGGTCCAGGGCACCGCCGAGGCCGAGCCCTTCGACCGCAAGGAGCTCAACGCGCTCCTCGACCTGGCGTCCGGCGGCTGCGCCGAACTCGCCGAGATCCAGCGCAAGGCGCTCGAAGGAACTCTGTAGCACCGCGGCGCATCTGCACTGATACGGGCGCACGGGCCGAACCGTGCGCCCCGTCCACACCCCGGGGGGACCTGTTCATATGAAGCACCGCCGCACCCTTGCCCTCGCCGTCTCCACGGCAGCCGCACTCGGCACGCTCGTCGGCTGCGGCGCGCTCGACAAGGCGATGGACTGCGTCAACACCGCCGACGCCATAGCGACCTCCGTCAGCAACCTCCAGCAGGCCGTCAGCAACGCCTCCAACGACCCGACCCAGATCGACGAGGCCCTGAACAGCATCGACACCGAGCTGGGCAAGATCAAGAACACGACGGACAACGCCGACCTCTCCAAGGCCGTCGACGACCTGAACAAGGGCGTCGACTCCGTCCGCACCGCCGTCAAGAACGGCGACACGACCCCCGACCTCACGCCGATCACGTCCGCGGCCACCGAGATCGGCAAGGTCTGCACCCCGTAGATACTGGGTGCCATGACCCGTCTGATCCTCGCCACCCGCAACGCGGGCAAGATCACCGAACTCCACGCGATCCTCGCCGACGCCGGCCTCGACCTCGAACTCGTCGGCGCGGACGCGTACCCCGAGATCCCCGACGTCAAGGAAACCGGCGTCACCTTCGCCGAGAACGCCCTCCTCAAGGCCCACGCCCTGGCCCGGGCTACCGGCCTGCCCGCCGTCGCCGACGACTCCGGCCTCTGCGTCGACGTCCTGAACGGCGCCCCCGGCATCTTCTCCGCCCGCTGGTCCGGCACCCACGGCGACGACAAGGCCAACCTCGACCTGCTGCTGGCCCAGCTCTCCGACATCGACGACGCGCACCGGGGCGCCCACTTCGCCTGCGCGGCGGCGCTCGCCCTCCCGGACGGCACGGAGCGGGTCGTCGAGGGCCGCCTGCCCGGCACCCTCCGCCACGAGCCGGTCGGCACGAACGGCTTCGGCTACGACCCGATCCTGCAGCCGGAGGGGTACGACGTGACGTGCGCCGAGCTGACGCCCGAGCAGAAGAACGCGATCAGCCACCGCGGCAAGGCGTTCCGGGCGCTGGCGCCCGTCGTACGGGAACTGCTGTCGTAGGGCTTCGTCGACGCGGGCGGGCATCAGACTGCCGTACGTGTTCCGAGTGCGGCCGGGGGGACTCGAACCCCCACGGGTGTTAACCCACTGGGACCTAAACCCAGCGTGACTGCCAATTCCACCACGGCCGCTCGCTGCCCGGTCATGCTACTGGCCGGGCGGCCCCGCTCACAGACCAGGGATCAGATCCCGAGGTCCTTGATGATCTTGGCGACATGGCCGGTCGCCTTGACGTTGTAGAGGGCGCGCTCGACCTTGCCCTCCTCGTCGACGACGACGGTCGAGCGGATCACGCCCGTCACCACCTTGCCGTAGAGCTTCTTCTCGCCGAAGGCGCCGTACGCCTCCAGGACCTTCTTCTCCGGGTCGCCGACCAGGGTGACCCTGAGGTGCTCCTTCTCGCGGAACTTCGCCAGCTTCTCCGGCTTGTCGGGGGAGACGCCGATGACGTCGTAGCCCGCGCCGGCCAGCAGGTCGAGGTTGTCGGTGAAGTCGCACGCCTGCTTGGTGCAGCCCGGGGTGAGGGCGGCGGGGTAGAAGTAGACGATGACCTTGCGGCCCTTGTGGTCCGCGAGGGAGACGTCGTTGCCGTCCGCGTCGGGCAGGGTGAAGGCGGGGGCGGTGTCGCCGGGCTGCAGTCGCTCGCTCATGGCTGGCTCTCCTCGGGAAGTTCACGTACGCGATCCGAGCCTAACGGGGGTCGGGGACGACCCGCGGGCGGCTGAGCTGACAGACTGTTCACCAACGGTCGGAAACGACCGGAACGCAGACCGTAATACCAGACCGAAATACTGGGTCACCGGAAGACCGGAAGACCGGACACACGACTACGACGGAGGCAGCGCGGTGTCGGACGTCAGGACCCCTGCGGAGATCGAGGCGGACATCGTCCGCCGGCGCGACCAGCTCGCCGTCACGCTCGACGAGATCGGCGTCCGGCTGCACCCGAAGACGATCGTCGGCGACGCCAAGGCCAAGGTCGCGGCCCAGATCGACCACACCGTGGGACGCGCCTTCGTCTCCGTGAACCGGGTCGTCTCGGACGTGAAGGCCCGCTTCACCGACGAGGAGGGCGCGCCGCGCCTGGAGCGTGTGGTGCCGGCGGCGCTCGTCGCCGTCGCCGTCATCGGGCTGATCGCGACCTCCCGCAAGCGCAAGGGCTGACACGGGCGGAGAGAGCGGACCAGGTAGGTTCGGACCGTGAGCGACAACACCCACGACAAGCTGCCCATCCGGATGCTGCACGACCGCGTCCTGGTCCGGACCGACACCCCCGAGGGTGAGCGGCGCTCCGGCGGCGGCATCCTGATCCCCGCGACGGCCGCCGTCGGCCGCCGGCTGGCCTGGGCCGAGGTCGTCGCGGTCGGGCAGAACGTCCGCACCGTCGAGATCGGCGACCGGGTCCTGTACGACCCCGAGGACCGCGCCGAGGTCGAGGTGCGGGGCACGGCGTACGTCCTGATGCGCGAGCGTGATCTGCACGCGGTCGCCGCGGACCGCTTCCTGGGCGCCTCCGACTCGACCGGGCTGTACCTGTAGCAGCTCCATCTGTAGCGGCTCCATCTGTAGCAGTAGGACCACGAAGGGCCTGGTGACAGTGGTCACCAGGCCCTTCACCTTGCCTTTGTCTTTGCCTGCTCTTTGCTAGCCTGGAAGGACCCCGACGAGACGCGCCGTACCGGGTTCACGACAAGACGACGCACCCCTGTTGATCACTCCGATCGCTCTGATCCGTCTCGCGGAGGTTCGTCGTCATGGCCTGGGTTCTTCTCGTTCTCGCCGGTGTGCTCGAAGTCGGCTGGTCCATCGGCATGAAGTACACCGAGGGCTTCACCCGGCTGTGGCCCAGCGTCCTCACCGTGGCCGGGATCGTCGCCTCGATGGCGCTCCTCGCCCAGGCCACCAGGACCCTGCCCATCGGCACCGCCTACGGAGTCTGGGTCGGCATCGGCGCGGCCGGTGCGGCGGTGCTCGGCATGGTCGTGCTCGGCGAGCCGGCGACCGCCGCCCGGATCTTCTTCGTGTGCCTGCTGCTCGTGGCCGTCGTCGGCCTCAAGGCGACGTCCGGCCACTGACGGAAGCCGGAGCGGGGGCGGGGACCGGCACGGAAGGCGGTACGGGCGGGGGAGGCGGTACGGGCACGGGCATGGGCGCGGGCGCGTCCGGTGCCGGCGGCCGCACCGCCTCCCGGGGCGGCTCCTGCCTCGCGGGCGCCGACGGGTTCCACTCGCGTGCCCCGTCCCGTACCCCCGCCCGGGGAGCCGTACCGCCCGCGCCGTTCGCCCCGCGACCGCGCTGCGGCCCCTCGTATCCCCCGCCCGGCCCGCCAGGCCCGTACGGGAGGTCCGGCGCCGGCGGTTCCTCCGCGCCCGCCATCAGCCGCAGGTCGAAGTCCTTCGCCGGCACCCCGGCCAGCGCGTCGCGGGTGAACTGCGCCCAGATCTCGGCGGGCGCCCCGCCGCCGTTGACGCGGGTCTGGCCGAGCGCCCCGTACAGCGGCAGCTGGCGGCCCGTCTGCGGGTCCTGGCCCATCATCGCGACGACGGTGGCCAGCTCGGGCGTGTAGCCGGCGAACCAGGCCGCCTTGTCGTCCTCCGCCGTGCCGGTCTTGCCCGCCGCGGGCCGCCCGGCGGAGAGGGCGGTGGTGCCGCTGCCGCCCTCGACGACGCCGCGCAGCACGGCGGTGGTGGTGTCGGCGGCCTCGCGGTCGACGGCCTGGACGCCCTGGGCGCCCTGGCCGGACGGGAGTTCGAGCTCCTCGCCGTCCCGGGAGACCTTGTCGACAAGTGTGTACGTGGCGTGCCGGCCGTGGTTCGCGAGCGTCGCGTACGCCTGCGTGAGGTCCAGGACGCTGGCGGTGGCCGGGCCGAGCGCGATGGACGGGGAGGCGTTGAGGTCGGGCGTGCGGGGCGGCAGACCGAGGGCGACCGCGGTCTGCCGGACCCGGGCCGGGCCGACGTCGACGGCCATCTGGGCGTACACGGCGTTCACCGACTGGTCGGTGGCGGTGCGGACGGTGATCTCGCCGTAGTTGATGTCGTCCTCGTTGGCCGGGTCGTAGGCGGCGCCGGTCCAGCCCTGCACCGGGCGCCGGTTGTCGCCGTCGTAGACGGTGTTGGGGGTGATCCGCTCGCCTTCCTGGGTCTGCGCGCCGTGCTGGAACGCGGCGGCGAGCACGAAGGGCTTGAAGGTGGAGCCGACCTGGTAGTCGCGCCGGGTGGCGTTGTTGACGTACTGCCGGGTGTAGTCGATGCCGCCGTAGAGGGCGACGACCCGCCCGCTCGCCGGGTCGATCGAGGCACCCCCGATCCGTACCCACCTGTCGGCGGGGTGGCGCTCCGGGTCGAGCTTCGACGTCACGCGGTCCTCGACGGCCTGGACGAGGGCCTCCTGCTTGTCCGGCTCCAGGGTGGTGGTGATGCGGAAGCCGCCGGCGGCCAGGGTCTTGTCGTCGATGATGCCGTGCTCGGTGAGGTACTGCTCGACGGCCTGGACGAGGTAGCCGCGCTGTCCGGAGAGCCCGGCGGAGGGGCGCATCGGGTGCGGGGCCGGGAAGACGGCGGCGGCGCGGTCCGCGCGGCCGAGCCAGCCCTCCTTGACCATGCCGTCGAGGACGTAGCGCCAGCGGGCGAGGGCCCGGTCGCGGTTCTCGGGGTGGCTGGCGACGTCGTAGGCGTTGGGCGCGTTGAGGAGGGAGGCGAGGTACGCGCCCTCGGCGGTGTCGAGGTCCTTGGCGTCCTTGCCGTAGTAGGCGCGGGCGGCGGCCTGGATGCCGTAAGCGTTGCGCCCGAAGTAACTGGTGTTCAGATACCCCTCCAGGATCTCGTCCTTGGACTTCTCGCGGCCGAGTCTGAGCGCGATGAAGAACTCCTTGGCCTTGCGGGTGAGGGTCTGTTCCTGGCCCAGGTAGTAGTTCTTGACGTACTGCTGGGTGATCGTGGAGCCGGACTGGCGGCCCTTGCCGGTGAGGGTGTTCCAGGTGGCCCGGAGCATGGCGCGCGGGTCGACGGCCGGTGAGGTGTGGAAGTCCCGGTCCTCGGCGGCGAGCACGGCGTGCTGCACGGGGAGCGGGACGCGCGCGAGGCTCACGTTCTCGCGGTCGACCTCGCCGGCGCGGGCGATCTGGGAGCCGTCGCGGTAGAGGAACAGGTTGGACTGGGCGACCGCGGTGGCGTTGGCGGCCGGGATGTCCACGAGGAGGTAGCCGGCGACGAGGCCGCCGAGGAGGAGGAGGGTGCCGAGGACGGCGAGGCCGAGGAGGCGCTTGAGGATCCGCAGGACGAGGCGGGGGCGCCGTCCGGGCGGCCGGGGCGCGGGGACGGTGGGGTCCCGGGGCTCCCAGGCCGCGGCCTCGGGCGGCAGTACCTCGCTCGTACCGGATGAGCTTGCACCGGATGTATGGGACATAGCATCCCATCTTGCATGTATCGGACGGGAAAACCGTTCGCGGCGACACGGGAAATCCGCTCGACACCTTCCAAGACGGAGGTATCGGGGGGAACTCCGCGTGCGACGGAGGAGTCAGTCATGTAGGGAGGTGAGGTGATGGTCAGCTTCACGTACACGGCGGCGGACGAGGAGAAGAGCAGGGGCGTCCGCCGGATGAAGGCGATGGCGACGGGCCTGCTGGCGCTGGTGGCGGTGGTGTACGCCCTGGCGACCTGGGCGAAGTCGTCCGGAGCCGGGGGCTGGGCGGGCTATGTCGCGGCGGCGGCCGAGGCCGGCATGGTCGGCGCGCTGGCCGACTGGTTCGCGGTGACGGCCCTGTTCCGGCGCCCGCTGGGCCTGCCGATCCCGCACACCGCGATCATCCCGACGAAGAAGGACCAGCTGGGCGCCTCGCTCGGCGCCTTCGTCGGCGAGAACTTCCTCTCCGCCGACGTCGTACGCGGCCGACTGCGCGGCTTCGCCATCGCCCGCCGCCTCGGCGCCTGGCTGGCCGACCCGGAACACGCGGACCGGGTGACGTCGGAACTCGCGGTGGCGCTACGCGGCGCCCTGACGGTGCTGCGCGACTCCGACGTCAAGGCGGTCGTCGGCGAGGCGATCACCCGTCGGGCCGAGGCGGCCGAGATCGCCCCGGGCCTCGGCAAAACCCTGGAACGCATGGTGTCCGAAGGAGCCCATCACCGGGCGGTGGACCTGATCTGCGTCCGCGGCCACGACTGGCTGGTGACGCACCGTGAGTCCGTGATGGCGGCGATCGAGGGCGGAGCCCCGGGCTGGACCCCCCGCTTCGTGGACCGCAGGGTGGGCGACCGCGTCTACCGCGAACTCCTCCGCTTCGTGACCGAGATGCGCGACATGCCGTCCCACCCGGCCCGCGGCGCCGTCGACCGCTTCCTGCGGGACTTCGCCGCCGACCTCCAGTCCGACACGGACACCCGCGCGCGGGTCGAGCGCCTGAAGTCCGACATCCTGGCCCGCCCCGAGGTGCAGGACATCATCGCCTCCGCCTGGTCCTCCGTCCGCGACCTCCTCCTCGCCGCCGCCGACGACCCCCAGAGCCAACTCCGCCGCCGCGCCCGCGCCTCCCTCGTCTCCCTGGGCACCCGCCTCTCCACCGACACCCGCCTCCAGTCCAAGGTCGAAGGCTGGTCGGAAGACGCGGCGGCCTACGTCGTCACCACCTACCGCACCGAGATCACCTCCCTGATCACCGACACGGTCGCCGGCTGGGACGCCACCCAGACCTCGAAGAAGATCGAGGCCAACATCGGACGGGACCTTCAGTTCATCAGGATCAACGGCACGGTGGTGGGAGCGCTGGCGGGACTGCTGATTTACACGGTGAGCCACGTGCTGGGCGGGTGAGCCCCTGCTTGGTGCCGCGAGTCAGCGCGCGGTGCGGGTCACTCCGCGTTGCGGGTGACGGCATACGCGGCGCCGGCCATGGCACCGGCCACGGAGAACACCGCGGGCCACGCCCCGATCTTCTTGGCGAGCGGGTGCGACCCGGCGAACGCGGCCACGTAGGCCCCGGTCAGCGCGGCGGCCGCCTTCGCCCCCGCGGCCTGCTGCCACTCCCGCGCCGCCACCCCACCGGCCACGGCCAGTACGACCCCACCCAGCGGCCGCTTCTTGGTCCAGCGGGCTACGGCGTATCCACCGACGAGCCCGGCGGCGGCGATGGCGGGGGAGAGGTTGCGGGTGCTGGGCATGGCAACGGTCCTTTCATACGACAACGGTCTGAGACCGAGCCTAACGAGCAGCAGCCGTGGCTCGCTCGAGCAGGCCACTTCAGGGCACCGATACGGGAAGTAATGGTCAGCTGTTGCGTGGTGCCGGTGCCCATCCCAGACCCGCCCCAGAGGCGAGAATCAGGCCTGCGCGGGCGAGAAGAAGCCGAGTCCTGGATCTTCCGGTGTGCCGATCAGCAGGGCACGGTCGAGCAGGATGTTGTTGTACTCGCAGCTCGTCTCGGGCAGCATCGCGCAGGCGTGGCATGCCGCGAGATTGGCACCGCCCGCGCCGGAGGAACGGGATTCGATGCACAGGGGGTCCGCCGAACACCAGTGGGCGCGCTGCAGTGCCGAGTTGAGCGCTCCGGCGAGCCGAACGGGCTCACCTTGGGCGACCACGCCTCCGAGACTGCCGGCGGAATCGCTGGTCGCCGTGTAGATGAGAAGGCCTGCCATGTGGGGATCGGCGTAGAGGCGTTCCCGCAGCGCCCCGGCCGGGTAGCCAGCCTCCAGGCTCCACTCGTTGATCAACACGTGCGCAAGAGTGTGCAGCAGCACCATGCGGGGTGTGGCGGGAGAGGCGGGAACCTCGGCGGGCTCGGTGACTCGCTCTCTCAGGAGCCGGCCGTGGTTGTCGCGCATGTGCTTCACCCGGCGGGCCACCGCATCCTGCTCGGCCCAGGCGTCCAGGCGGTGCTCATCGAGGCGTACGAAGACGCCTTCGCCGTGCACCTCCATCGCCGGGAGCCAGTCTGTCGGTGCCAGCGACAGGGCGGCCTGACGTCCCTCGGAACTTGTCTCAGGGTCCGCGAGACGGGTGAACGCCTTGAGCGCTCGCACCTCGCGAAGGCGCTTCACCAGCATCGTCCGCTCGACACCGAAGGGGGAGAGGACCGATGCGTCGGAGACGGGCGGCTCGCAGACGAACTGCTCCTCCCGCCCCTTGTCCCGCAGGGCGTTGCCGGCCGACAGCTGTTCGTACTCCTGTCGGCGCAACGTCTGATGACTATCACCGGCGACGCTCTCCGGGGTCGGATCCTGCTCCTGCTCGGCCGCCAACAGATCCATGACGGCATCGACCGAGACCGAGTCGTCGCCGCGGAACGCCCCCTTGAGGTAGATCTCGATCTCCATGCGCGAGGAGAAGCCGCGCAGCTCCTCCCAGTGTTCCGTGAGCTTGTCGGCGAGACCGTTGCTCCATGGAGGGATGG
Source organism: Streptomyces sp. NPDC101160 (assembly GCF_044768205.1). Classification (NCBI taxonomy): domain Bacteria; kingdom Bacillati; phylum Actinomycetota; class Actinomycetes; order Kitasatosporales; family Streptomycetaceae; genus Streptomyces; species Streptomyces sp. NPDC101160. The sequence continues at coordinate 137,844 of NZ_JBIWPJ010000013.1, forward strand.
ACAGGGCAGACTTCAGCACCGGCTGCCATACCGCCGACGAACCACGCTGCAGGGTACGGGGTGCCTTTGAGCAGAACTCCGCGGGAGCGCCTTCGAGCCAGGGGCGCCTGCCCTCGCAACGGACCTTGAGTTCTCCCAGGGCGGCGCGGCGGAATGCACCTTCCATGGAGACCTCGGGCACACCGCAGGTGCACGAGACGACGATGGAGCGCAGCGAGGCGCTTCGACCGGAGAAACGCAGGCTCATCCTTCCGCCGCAGTGTCCGGTCGTTCCTTCCTCACGATTGCCGCGGTGCAACCACTTCCAGTAAGGGAAGTCGTCGAGGTGCCCGTCCTCGCACGCCACGACGAATCGGGACGGCACGAGCGGTTCCTCGTCGCATGTCGTGCAGACGTTCTTGCCCGGAGGCGGATTGAAGCCTCGAATGTGCTGCAGGGACCTGCACTGCGGACACGAGTGCCACAGGGGGAAGCGCCGGACCCGCACACCGTCCTTGCTCTCGTCGCCGGAAGCCGGTGGTTGCCGGAAGTGGCGCACCCCCAGGACCCGGGCCAGTCGGTGCTCGTGGAGCATCGGTGCCTCGTCAAGATGCCAGCTCTCGTGGGCCTTGTCGATGCCGGAGACGATGAAGGACTCGTTGTCGACGGCGATCAGCGCCCCTACGCCATACGTGGTGATCATCTGTGCCCGGCGGACGGACCCTCGGCGCGGCAGGTCGAGACGGGGAGTTGCCGGGCTGCCGTCGGTACGACGACGGCGTCGCTCGCGGGGCGGGGTCATCGGGAAGCCTCCATGAAGAGTGCGGACTCGGCGTCGACGTCGCGCAGGCTCCACAGCGTGGACCAGGCGTCGGCGCCCTCCGATTCGTCGTCGAACGGTCGGAGCAGAGCAGGGGTGGCATGGCCGCGACGAGGCTCGTACAGAAGTCCACCGTGCGCCGCGGCTTTCTGTTGCCACCAGTCGACGAACTCATCGAACGCGTCCGAGGTGTCCTGCAGTTCCTCTGGTGCGATCTGGTGGACGCGGCTTGTGATCAGCGTCTTGATCTCTGAGCGCAGTCGGTCCATATACGTGTCGATCCGGCCGGCGTCGGTGTTTTCGCGGGCCTCCGGGATGAGGATGCGGGCCAGGGCCACGATCACGGCGTGCAGACCGCGGTCACGCGCTCGAGCCGAGAACGGCGTGACCGACGTCGACTCGACCTCACGGTAGAGCGCCGAGTGAAAGTGGAGGAAGTTCTCGTAGTGCGAACGGTCGCGGGAGCGGCCCGAGTTGAGCATCACGGCCACCAGGCCGGGGTGGGCGCGGCCCACGCGACTGGTGGCCTGGATGTACTCGGCCGTGGTCTGGGGCTGGCCCATCACCGCCATCAGACCGAGGCGGTTGACGTCGACGCCGACGGCGATCATGTTGGTCGCCAGGAGGACGTCACGGACGTCGGGATCCGGGTAGCTCTTCTCGATCTCCTTGAGTCGGGCGGGGATCAGGCTCGCGTCGACCCGGCTCGTCAGCTCCGAGTAGCGGTTGGAGACCCGTACGTCGGCTCCGTCGCGGTCGGCGAGGAGCCGCAGATAGTCCTCGACGTCGTCGTTCACCTGGAGTTCGGCGGCGGACAACAGGCGCAGGCTGTTGAAGTAGCCCACCAACGTCCAGTAGGCGTCCCGGACCTCGTCGCTCGTCGCAGCGCGCATGGCCTGGTGGAGAAGAGCCGCATAGGTGCGGATCAGCAGCGTCGACTGGCTGGTGCCGGGAGCGAGCAGACCGACATAGCGACGGCTGGCCTTGCTCCTGCGGTCGGTCTCGACGGCGAACCAGGAGTCCCGGGCGTCAAGGCCGGCCGGCGGGAACTGGCGCACCTCCCGATCGAAGAGGTTCCGCCCCTGGTCCGCCGCGCGACGGATGGTCGCCGTGGAGGCGATCACCTTCGGCTCGTCGGCGAGGGTGTCGACGGCCGTCTCGTACAGACCGGTCAGGGTGCCGAGGGGGCCTGAGATGAGGTGGAGCTCGTCCTGGACGATCAGCTCGGGGGGCGGGGTCTTGTCGCCAGGGCGATCCCTGTTGAACAGAGCAGCCGTCTTCTCGCGCCACGGCATGGAGGCGAACTTGTCGACCGTGGCGATGACCAGGGTGGGGCGGGCCTTGTAAACGGTCTCGTCCACCAGGTGGACCGGCAGCCCGGAGGCGAACTCGCAGTCGGGGCCGGGGCAGCGCACGTCCATGCGGACGGCGTCCTTGTCCACCGAGTAGTGGTGGGCATCCAGCACGGTTCCGCACCACGGGCAGGCGTGGAGCTGCACCGGGTTCTCCTTCTGGAGACTCTGCCCGCCCCGAAGCCTGTCCAGCTGCTTGTCGGCCGCGTCCAGGTCGTTCGGAGTGGCCGACTTCCCCACCCACATGCCGATCGAGACGGTTTCGTCGCCCAGACGGCCGGGATCCGCCGCGCGCATCCGCTCCATCGCGCAGATGAGGATGGTGGCACGCTCGAACTGCTGGAGGGTGAGGAGGCGCAGGGTGTACCGCATCAGAACGGTGACGCCTGCGCCGTCGCCCCCGCGACGCAGCCGGCGGAGGAAGGTGGTGAACGCGATCAACCCTAGGTAGGCCTCGGTCTTGCCGCCGCCGGTGGGGAACCACAGCAAGTCCGAGAACCTGCGGTCAGGGTGGTCGGGGTCGTCGATGCCCCGCAGGCACAGCAGCATGAACGCGATCTGGAACGGGTACCAGCGCTGAGCCGCCAGGTCGGGCTCGCCCTGGCGGCCTCCCTTCACCCAGGCGCTCCGGGCGCGCTGCTCGGCCATGGCCCGGTTGGCGAGCCGGAACGCCTCCATGACATCCGGCTTGATCGCCAGCAGCCCGATGCCCTCGCGGATCCGTCCGAGGGCCTCGCGACAGGCTTCGAGTCTTTCCCGCGCGGCGTCTTCGTACGGGGTGCCGGCAAGAGCCGTGGCCTCCACGGTCTTGGCCTCGATCCAATGCTCATAGCCGTCGGCCAGTCCGTGCAGCGTTTCGAGGACCTTGACGTCGGGGCGCTCGGCGAGCCCGAGCATGTCGAGCGCTGAGCTGTCGATCTCCGGGTTGGAATCGGTGAGCAGCACCTCGTGCGTGGGCACGAACTCGGAACGGATTTCGTCGATCGCGGCGTCGCGCACGACGTCGATCAGACCGACTGCGGGCGGCGTCCAGTCCCAGTGGGCGGAGCAGCCGTGGCCCATGGCGAAGGTGGGGGCATGACGATGGAGCAGGCGGCTGGTGGCCGTCTCGGAGTCGACGGCGGCCAGTGCGGCGGGGCGCTCGACGAAGGCGGACGCTCCGTTGGCGGCCCGCACCCTCAGGCTCGGCTGGAAGAGGGCGAAGGCGTCCTGGAGTTCCTTCTCGCCCACGACCTGGGCGTTGATCAGAGTGACGGTGACGGTGACAGTGCCGGAGGGGGAAGTGATCGGCCGTACGAGGACGTGCAGCTGGACCTCGCCCGGCACGAGATCCTCCGTCACTGTCCCGGGGCGCGTGACGTCGATCGTCTTCTCCGCAAGCTCCAGCTCCCGCCGCCGCCAGTGCTCGCGCTGGTCGCTCGTGGTCCTGGCCTCCGCCCGCCGAGCGGACAGCGGCCGTCCTTCCGCGTCGACGGGGTCGTAGACGGCGGCTCGTGCGCGGATCACGATCTCGGAGGAGATCTCGGGGGCGACGGCGAAGGTAAGACCCATCGTCGAAGGGCGACGGTCGCCCGACGTCGGCGGGTCGACGGACGTGTCGGTGTCGTCGGGGCGGTTGCTGCCGAGCAGTGGGGACTCGTCCAGGCCGTCCTCCTCGGCGATGTCCTCCAGCTGTTCCTCCCGTGCCTCGCGGCCGGCGGCGCGGGGGAACAGCACGCCGATCGGGTAACGGGTGATCGGGGCGTCCTGGGTGAGGGTCTCGTCCGGGGCGTCCCCGGCATCGACGTCCGGCCCGAGGAGCTCTCGACGCAGTCGGGCCACCAGTTCCTCGCGGACCCGGTAGTGCTCGGTGTGCCTGCTGGTCCCGTGCGTCATTCCTGTTCCTTTCCGGCGCCTTCGCGGCGGCGATGCTTTCCGATCCCGGTGATGCGAGGGGCGATCCACACCCCGCTCCTGCCGAGCCCCGCATTGGCGCCGGCGGCCGTTCTGCCCGCGACCGTCTCCAGGGCATCCACCCGCAGGCCGACGATCTCGCGCGGCCAGGCGATGTCCCAGGACTGCGAGATCTTCTCCACGGCGTACAGGTCCTGGCGGAATCGCTCGGAGACCTCGCCGACGACCCGATCGTGGTGGAGCAGGTCGTACGGCGGGCTCTGCTCGGGCCCCGCGGGCACAGGGTGCCGCATCCGAAGCGTCACCGCTTCCCCGGCGCGAACGTCCTCCAGTAGATAGGTCTGTATCGCGGCCGCGTCCATGTCGGCGGAGACAGGGGGTGTATCCCGGTGCACGTCCCCCGCCCCGACCTGGATGCCATACCGCTCGTGCTTCTTCCAACCGCCCAGGTACCAGCGTCCGGTGCGAGGGTGTCGCCGTATGCGGGAGGTGTCGGGACCGATGACGTGGTAGAGGTCCTCGCGGGCCCGGGTCATGGCGACGTAGAGGGCCCTCGCCTCCGCGGGCACGTCGAGGCTTTCGTGGGCCTTGCGCAGCTCGTCGAGAGACGGCGGGGACAGCAGCAGCACCCGGTCGTATTCCAGGCCTTTGGCCCGGTGCACAGTCGAGACGATCAGTTGGGCCGTCTCCGGATCCGCCATGTCGTCGGGGAAGCGGCCCTCGGCCACCAGACGCCCCAGGGCCGCTACGTCGACCTGACCGCGGCCGGTGCGCCGGGTCGCAGCCCGCGAGAGGCGCCAGCAGCGGTCGGGCTCGACCCCGACCGGGAGCGGTATTCCCGTGAGCAGCTCCAGGAAGCGAGCCTCGACGAGCGTCAGGGACTCCGCACGGCGCAGGAGCTCGGCCACCCAGTACGGCACGGGGCGGTCCTGCAGAGACCGCTTGAGCGCGTGCTCCACCCTGTGCTCGTGCAGAAGTTCCGACACGGCGAGCGCCGCGCGGTTGTCGCGGGTCAGGATCGCGCACCGGCCCGGGAACGCCTTCAACGTGCCCAGCGTGAAGTCATCGGACAGGCTCCCGAGGCCCGGCAGGTCGAGGAGACGCTCGCGCAGTTCCGCGTGGAGCGCGGCGGCCGCACTCTCCGCACCGTCCGACGAGGCAGCCAGGTTCTGCAGGTGGGGCCCGAGGGCCAGCGCGGTGCGGGCCTCGGGGGTCGTCGCCCGGAAGTTCTCCGTCAGGTGGAGTTCGACCAGGTCGTCGTACGAGGTCCGGAGCCAGGTGAAGAACCGGTCGGTCTCCCCGGCGCGCTCCTTCGGGTCCTCGACCTGGAACCCGTAGATGCCCTGTGCCGAGTCGCCGACCACGGTGAAGCCGCACGAACGCTGAAAGCGGTCGAGCAGGGTCTCCACCAGATCGCGGCGGTCGCCCACCAGATCCTGTGCCTCGTCGATCATCACATGCGCGGGCGTCCCGAGCTCTCCGGCCTCCACCGCGCCCTTCTCGATCGCGGTGGTGGCGGCTCGTAGGCGTTCGTCGAAACTGCAGGCCATCCAGTCCTCGTTCGGGTACGCCCCGACGAGCAGCTGGTATGCCCACGAGTCGAAGGTCTGGACACGGACCCGCGTGGCTCGGTCGCCGTACCGGGCGATCCGGTCCCGCAACTCCCGTACGGCGGCTCGGGAGAAGCTCAGTACGAGGATCTCCCCGGCCTCCAGAGCCTCCTCGGGGTCGTCGTGCCCGACGAGGGCGTCGAGACGTCGCACGACCGTGTGCGTCTTGCCCGAGCCGGCACCGGCAGTGACCAGGAGGCGGGTGTCCCAGGGGAGGTCGACGACGGCCCGCTGCTCGTCGGTGAGCGGAGGGCTGTCGCCGTAAGGGTCGGTCACTTGCTGCTCCACAGGTGCTCGAACTGGGTGAAGGCGAGTGCGGTGTCGAAGTTGTCGACGGTGTCGCGGACATTCAAGATCAGACAGGTCTCCTTGCCGCCGTTGAGCGGTCCGCGCAGGCCGCGCCCGATCATCTGCTGGTACACGTTGGGGCTGTACACCGGCCGGGCGACGATGACGGCACGAGTGGCGGGGGCGTCGAAGCCCTGGGTGAGGACGCCGTAGTTGGTCAGCACCCGGGTGCGCCGCTCGCGGAAGGCATCGATACGCAGGCGACGGTCGCCGGGTGAGGTGGACGAGTCGACGGAGGAGGCGGTGATGTTCCGGTCACGGAGCCTGGCCGCCAGGAACTTTGCGTGGTCGACCGAGGTGGCGAACACCAGCACCGGCCAGTCGTCCGGCATGTCCGAGATCTCGTCCAGGATGCGGGCGTTCCGGTCGTGGTCGTCGGCGAGTCGCTGCTCGGCCGTCCGGGACAGGACACGCATCTGTTCGGCGTGTTGCTTCTCGTCACGGTCCAGCGTGATCGTGCCGCCCCGGAGAAGACGATGCTCGACCCGGGCGAGCACACCGAGCTCCTGCAGCTCGGCATACGGGTCGTCGTTCGTGAAGACGCCTTCGTCCAGGCGCCGGCCCCCGAAGCGGTTGACCAGACGACTGGTCTCCTCCTTGTTGGTGTTGCGGAACGGCGTCGCCGTGAGCCCCAGGAGGTGACGGTCGGTGCGAGACGCCGTCAGACCCAGATGCGAAAGAATCTTGGTGTACCGAGGGGTGATGGCGGTGTGCGCCTCGTCGATGATGACGAGGGCGGCGTTCCGCAGCCATGCGTAGGAGTCGGCTTCGAGGCAGTTCGACTGCTGGAGCTTGGCGTCCGTGGCGACGACCAGATGGGGTCGGTCGGTGACCGGCCCCGCCTCGTGCGACGCCCACAGCCTGTTGATGACGAGGGGCTTGTCGGCGCCGACCTTCTCCCAGACAAACCTCCAGCTCTGCACGGCCTGCTCGCACAGCTCCTCGGTCTGGGCGATCCAAAGGATCGGCCCGTCGAGATCGCCTACCTGCTTCACCCAACGGATCACCGCCTCCGCCGTGACCCGGGTCTTGCCCGCGCCGGTCGGCAGGGACAGCATGCCGCGCTGGGGAACGATCCGGTCCAGCATGGTGAAGACGTTGGCGGCCAGTCGCTCCTGGTAGTCGTGCAGGCGCGGGAAGTGCCGCGGGCCGTCGACCTCGATCCGCGGGTCAAGGGAGGGCGTCCGGAAGCCGGCGAAGGAGCCGGGGAAGCCGAGCTCCGACACAAAGGACACCGCGGTGGAGGCACCGGTGAATGACGACGGGGCGTTGCTCGGGTAGAGGTTCTGCAGGTCGCGGACGTGGACCTGGAGGACGCCGTCCTCGTGGGCGTTGAACGCCATCCGCGCGATGCGGTGGCCGTCGGGCTCGGCTCCGCCGTTCTCCTCCCGCTCGCTCTCCATGAGGCCGGGGGGAAGACGGTCCCGCAGGGCTTCGGCGCCCAGGAGGAGCAGCAGCTTCGTCTCCACGTCGGTGGCCTCGCGCACGGCCTTCAACGCGTCCTTGACCTTCTGGTCCTGCTCCTGACGCCGCTGTGCCTCCAGGATCTGTCGGCAACCGGATTCGCCCATGTGCCAGCGCAGTTCACGGTCCACGGCCATGAGGGTCTCGAGTGCGTCGGAGGGCTCCAGCACGAGGATCGTGGACCCTCGCAGGCTGCTGTTCAGGGTGCGGGGGCGCATGCCGTTGGGGGTGCGGGTCACCTCCTCCAGGACCTTGCACCGCTGCAGGCTGTACTGATCCACCTGCGAGCCGTGCATCTGGCGCAGTGTTGGGTACAGCTCCTTGAGAGGGACCGGGTCGCCGACGTCCTCGCTCCGCGTCTCACGGCTGATCACGTCTGCGTAAGGCAGCATGCCCCACTGGTTGACGAGCAGGGTGGCGTCCTCGGCCGAGGCGGCCAGCAGGGCGGGCAGGTGTTCGGCCCGCAGGGCCTTGTACTCCTCCTGGGAGGAGGCCACAGCGATCTCGCCGTCGGGGCGCGTTCCCCACTCGTCGCCGATGCGGCATCGGGTGAGCTCGTCGCCGAAGGACACCTCCAGCCGGGTCAGCAGAGCGTACGTATTGCCAACGAAGGCGTCGTCCTCGCTCTGCCGGAGCTTCTCCTGGAGCTGGTCCCAGAAAGAATCGGGCACCTTCTCGACACTGGCGGGAAGCCGCAGTTTGCGGGCCTTCTCGGAGCTGATCTCCGCCACCGGCAGGACATCGCCGTACGCGGAGAGCTGGGGGCCGACCGCCTCACCGACGCGGCGCAGGCCCTGAGAAGTCGGGACGAGACCGTGCCGCATGAGCATCCAGCGGATCGGGGATGCCGCAGCCTGTCGGGTGCTGACCTGGGCCCCGACCTGAAGGGTCCAGTTGTCGACGAGGGCGTCATCGGGCAGCGCCTGCAGATAGCGGGCACGGGCCTCGTCGGAGAGCTCAGGGAGCAGATGCAGGGGCCCGCCGACCGCCGCGCCCTCCAGCTTGATCCTGGTGAGGGTCGGGCGTGCAGCCTGGTCGGGCAGACCCGCGCAGTACGACTTGTGCAGGGACTCCCGGTACTGCTCGAACCACGCCTCCTCCTCGGGGCGGTGTCCCCCCGTGGGCCGGTCGCGCAGCCCCACCTCGCGGAAGAAGGCCATGTCGTCGGAGTGGAAGCCGGTGTCCACGGCGATGGTGGGGTCCGATTCTGAGGTCACGACCGGACCGGGCAGCAGGCAGTTCCGCATCGGCCGGAAGCGTCCGTCCGCAGTACGCACGTGCAGGATGGCACGTGGGTCCGGTATCCGCTGGAGCACCTCGTGAGACATGTGGCTGCTGCCGGCCTGGTGGAACAGCTCCCAGAACCGGGTCCACTCCTGCGGTCCGTACGCGTCGAAACCGCTCTCCAGGACGCTGACGAAGCGCCCACGGACGTCGGCTTCACGGATACCCAGGGTGGTGAGGGCGCTCGTGAGCGAAAGGTCGTCGGACAGCGCAGCGTCGACGTAGACGAGGGACTCGCGCAGGCCGTCCTGGTCGATGCGACGGAACACCTTGCCGACGACCGGGGCGACCATGCCGTGCTCCTCGGTCAGTACGATCCGCGCCTCTCGAGCCTCGGCTGCGTACGGTGAGGACGCCTGGATCATGCTCGCGACGATACGGACGGCGGTGGCGGACGCCGCGGCGGTGCCATCGGCGACCAGGGCCTCCAGCCATTCCCTTACCGAGGCGCGCTCGCGCCTGGCCGCCTTGAGGATGTGATCGGTCTTGCCGGCACGGAGGGTGTCGACGTCCGCCGACGGGTGGAGCCAGTTCGCGGGGCGGCCGGGGTAGGAGTTCCACAGGGTCAGCCAGCCGGCCGTCGACTTGTTGTCCTTGCCCAGAGACGGGTGGATGTTCAGATCGCGCGGCACCTGCAGGCGGCCGTCCTGGTCCGGCAGCGAGGGACGCTGGGCGGTGGCCTCCCAGATCTGTTCGGTCAGGTACCGGTCCGCCCAGCTGACCGTCTCGGACTCCCGCGGTCGGCCGGGGAGGAGCGGGAGGTACGCGGCGGGATCCTCGGCGGGAGCCAGCTCGGGCAGCGACTCGACCACAAGTCGGGCCGCCATACGGATCATCTCCTGGTTGAAGGGCGAGGAGTCCAGCAGGTTCTGTCGGTCCTCGTTGGTCTTCCAGGCGCCGTTGAGGATGCCGCTCAGCGTCATCTCGTACTTGGTCGGGAAGAACGACCAGAAGCGACCTCTTCCCTTGGGGGCGGAGAGGAGACCGGTGGCGTCCTTCTCGTACTCGGGCACGGCCCAGGCGATGTCGAGGGCGATCCGGTCGTGCAACTCGCCCGCGCTGGAACGGGCGGCGGCGGTGGGTTCGTGCGTGAGCGTGAACACCCGCCACTTGTTGTTAGTGGAGTGCTGTCCGGGACGCTCCTCCCGCACGGTGTGCAGCTCACGATCACGCTTGACGAGCAGGGTCCGACGAATGACGGGGCGCGGACGGCGGTCTTCGAGGACCACCTTGGCGACGTGCGGGGAGAAGAGCTGGAAGCCGACGGGGAACTCTTCCCGACCACCGGCCGGGGAGCCGCCGTGCATGTCCTGCCCGAGACGCTCTGCGGCCCCTCGGAGCAGCGGCAGACGTACGACGGTGGTGGCCCAGTGGAGGAGTTCGTCGAGGACGGGATCGGCGGCACGCTCGGCGGCGTCGTCCAACGGGCGGGCCATCCGGAGTACGGGAGCCTCGAACTCCTCGCCCAGACGGGCCGTGACCCCGGCGACGGAACGGATCTGTGCGTAAGCCCATTCCCGGTCGAAACCGAAGGAACCCGTGCTGCTGAAGAACTGAGGGGCGTCCGTCACGACAAGTACGGATTTCACTCCCACTCCGAAGCGCCCGATCTGCCCTCCGCGCTTGCGCGACATGCTCATCCGGAGAATCGTCTCGGCACCCTCGGGGGTGACAGGGCTGCCCTCGTTCGCGCAATAAAGATGGGTGTCCGTGAGAACGACATGGACGGAACCGCCCGGTTCCGCGGCGATTTCGTCCGCAGCGTTCTGCACGAGTTCGAAGAGTTGCCGGTCGCCGTATCCGCCCTGGGTGATGCGCCTTTCTCCGTTCGCGTGCTCCGGAATGAGGCCGGGGTCGACGGCGTACGTCTGGAGCACGCGCGAGGACTGCTCGATCACGGTTTTGAGCACAGGGTTCGGTTCGAGGGACACAGGGCTCCGATCCAGGAGAGGTGGCCTGGCAACATGTGGTGAGGGAACGTCAGCAAAGCTGCGTTCTACGGATGGTGGCGTAGACGGCGTCCCGACGGGGACGGTTCCGGCCAAGTTCCGAGTGCTTCGCAAGGGCAGCGGAAGGTCGTGAAAGGGGCGAAAATCGTGGCACCGCAAGGAATGTTCCTGGGCGTCATCGCATGTGCTGCCGCCGAAAGGAGCCAGAATGGGGAGGCGGCACACTTCTACCAGGGCGTCGGAGAGGCGCTTCCTCCGAGGCGGGTGGGGCCGCTGAGGCGAACCTACTCGCCTGTGTCGAGGGTGAGCAAGGGAGTTGGTCACTTCGGCAGGTTCCGATGTCGCGGAACGTGGCGAACGGAGTGAAACCAGGTGAATCGTTCCTCCGGTCCACCAGGTATCGACCTCGGAGCAGTGTCAAAGACTGTTTGACACAAGGCGCGCTGTCAAAGGGCCGAGTAGGGTGAGGGGTGCTGGGCACGACAGGCGGATCAGGTTCCGAGAGCAGGTGACCGTGGAAGCAGGCGAGGACTTCGGTCCATGGTTGGCACGGCAGTTGAAGCTCGCTGACATGACACAGACCGAGCTGGCCCTGGCCGTGGATGTGACGCGTGCGGCTGTCTCGGCCTGGATCACCGGCAGGGCAACCCCGCGACCAGAGGCGATCGAGCGCATCGCTCGCGCCCTGAAAACGGATCTGGTCACGGTGCACACTCGCACCACCGATACCCAGGCCGGCCTGCCCGTCGTCTGGTACCACCGTCGCGGACACGCGGACGGCGGCCGGGAGTTGGGAAATGCGGCGGCTTTCGCGTTCGATGCCGATGTCTCGGTCCTGGCCCGTGAGACCTGTCAGAACAGTCTCGACGAGCGGATCACCGCCAACGGGCAGCCCGTGAGGGTGCGTTACACGCTGCACGAACTGACCGGAGAGAAACTCGCCCGCTTCCGCGAGGCAATTCAGTGGGACGACCTATACCCGCACTACGAGGTGGTTCGGGAGCAGAAGCAGAAGGTCGGGAGGGTCGTCGACGCCGGACTGCGCGACATGTACGAACGCGACCGTCTCGTCCTGCTGAGGGTGGACGACTACAATGCGGCCGGCCTCACCGGTGACGACTACGAAGACGGCCGGTTCGCCGCCGTCGTGAGGCGCCAACTTGACAGCCTCAAGTCGGGTAGCACCGCCGGTGGTTCGTACGGCCTGGGCAAGGCCACCCTGTGGGCGACCAGCCGGCTCGGACTCGTCCTCATCAACTCCACCCTGTCCGAACCGCACGAGGGGCGGACCGAACGTCGCCTCGTCGGGCGCCTCGATCTGCCGTGGCGCCGGGTGAACGACGAGGCATGGGCGGGGCCTGCCTGGTTGGGGCGCCCCGACCCCGACTCGCCCGGCGCCGAAGTGGCACGCTCGTGGTGGGCGGACGAGGAGACGGTCGACTCCCTCCACCTGACGCGTGAGAGCAGCGAGCCGGGGACGTCGTTCCTCATCGTGGGCGCCCATGACGTGGCGAGTCTCGCGGACGACACCGCCGCGCCCGACGGAGATGAGGGCGAGGACGACGACAGCATCCAGCGGATGCATCACAGGCTTGTAAGGGCACTGGGCACGAACTTCTGGGCCGCGATGACGGGGGGCGGGGACCGACTGCCGCTCCTGGAGGCATCCGTGCGGACCCTGCGTAACGGTGCCGTAGTCATTCCGGAGGAGCGTGTCGACCCCGCGGTCGCCCAGCCCTCCCGGACGCGGGCCCTGAAGGCGTTCCTCGACGGAACGACCGTGGAGCGGCTCACCGAGACCGGGCAGGTCGCCGCCGTCACCGTGCCCCTCAACCTGCCCACGCAGGGCGGCGGACGCTTCTCTCTCGGGGAGCATCGTGCGGTGCTCCTGGTGACGGACGCCGACGATGCGGACGGCAAGCTCAATCGCATCGTGACGATGCGCGGCAACCGCATGACGGTCCGTGACACCGTGGTCCCCGGGCTCTCCCCAGCCAACCCCTTCCAGGCCGTGCTGCTCGCCGGTACCGCTGCCGGTCCGCAGGCTCCGTTCGCGGCCGAGGCCGAGGAGTTCCTGCGTGCTGCCGAACCTCCTGAGCACAACAGGTGGGGGCAGACCGAGGAACTGACACTCACCTATTCGCCCTCGGCTTATCGGCGGATCAACGGGCTCACCCGGGAGACCAACGCGGCGATCAAGTCGCTGGTGGTACGTCCCCGGCAGGGGACCAAGCAGGGAGGCGGCCGGCTGGCCCCGAAGCTGACCATCGGCTCGGGGAGGAAGAAGCCTCGCCTGTCCGCGGTGAGCATGCCGGTCCTGGAGGAACTCGACGCGCAGGTCGTCGAAGGTGGAGCCTGGCAGGTCATAGGGGAGATCAGGATTCCTCCCGGTGGTCATGAATGGAGGCTCGTCCCGGTCGCCAAGTTCGACGTGCGATCCGGCCCTCGCCCCGCGATCGAATGGGCCGAGGTCGTGGGTGTGGACAACTGCCAGATGGTGGACGGTACTTTGCGCTTCTCCGACGGCGCCCGCTCGGCGACGTTCCGCGGCGTGACCGACCCCGCCACACATGCCGTCAGAACGAGCCTGAGTGGCCTTGTCGTCGAACTGCGCACCGGAGAAGGGGAGTCGTCGTGAAGGTGTTCCCCTACCCGCGTCTGCGAGGCACGGTCTCCCTGCGGGTCGACTCCGCGCGGGTGAAGGCCCCGGCCCAGCCTCGTGAACAGCTCGACTCCCGTGCGCGATCCGTGATCGAACGGGTCGTGGCGCTCGGTGCCGCGGAAACGGAGGACTGGGAGACGGCCACGCTCACCGTCTCGGCGACGATTCCCGCGAAAGCCACTGATTCCGATGGGCCATGGTCCGAGGTCGTGGTGGTGGCGGTGCTGACGGACCGGACGACCAACACCCGTGTCACGTCGATGTTGGCTCGGGAGACGGAGGACGGTCGGGACTGGCGCGGTGAGCTGCCGCTGCTGCGCTGCGACCTCCACGACCGTGCTGTGTTGACAGTGCAGGTGATCGCCACGGTCGACGGGGTGCCCGGACGCATCATCGGGGAAGCCGCCGAGGACTGGATCGTCGATGTGCACAGCGACGTCCCGACCCGGGAGCAGAGCTTCGATATCAGGGAGGTCGGGTTCGCCAAGGGACCGCGCTGGCTTCAGAGCTTCAGCGAGGCACCATGGATCGTGAACGCCTCGGGGGCGGTGCCCACCGTTCACATCAACACGGACTTCGAAGGCATGGTCGATGTCCTTGGAGCCGAGGGGGGAAGGCCGGAAGGCCTGGTCAATGCCATGCTGGTTTCCCAGATGGCCGCCGAGGTGTGGACGGCCGTGTTCCACTCGGCCATCGGTGACCTGGAGATCGAGGACGACGGCACCCCGCTCTTTCCACATGGCTGGCAGGGCGAGGTGCTGCGCGAGATGCTGCCGGACGTGGTGCCCGAGCGGACCGTCGAGGACGCGTTGCGCGAGGTGCACCGTCGACGGGTGGGTGCCACCGGATGGACCGAGCTGCAACCGCGGATCCAGTACGCGGCGATGCGCAGGGCGGAGGTGCCACGGGTGCTGTCGGAGACCGTGCGCGGCCTGGACAAGCTCAATCGTGAGGACGAGGCATGACGGAGAAGCCCGATCATCTGCCGGAGCATCTGGCTCGGCTCGCCGACGAGGAGGCCGCCCGGTTCATCACTGACGGCCTTCTCGCCGGGAAGGACAACGTCCCCTCCATCGCCCTCAACCAGGCGAGCGAGCCGCTGCCCGAGAGTCCGCGCCGGCGTCTCCGCGCCATCCGCGATCTGATCGACGACGCGATGTACATCCATTGTGACGAGCGGCCGACGCAGGCTGACGCCTGGTTGGCTCCCCGTCTGCACGCGATCCTTCGTCTGACACGCGCCGAGGCCGCGGACCCTGCGTTGTGGAACTATCTGGCTCTGGGGGTCGCCCCCGATTTCGTGGTCTGGAGGCATCGGTCCGAGACGTCCAAGGTCGTCAACGCCCGGTACTTCAAGGGACCTCACTATAAGCAGGCATTCGCCCGACTCTGGTGGTCCGCGGAACTGTTCCGGAACGGGCCCGACTATGAACCGGTCGTCGTCGCCGCCGGCAATCAGGACATGCTCAACACGGTGCTGAGGCTGGATGTCATCGACCACCGCCCCACGGCCCAGGCCCTGGTCCGGCTGTTGCAGAGGGGCGTTGTACGGACGGGGCGGGATGCGAACGCCCTGGCGAAGGTAGTCAACACGGCGGCCGCGACCGTGATGTACGACGTGATCGCACAGGACGTGCCACGAGACGAGGGCGCGGTGCGAATGTGGATCGACGAGGGAGAGGCCGGGCTCACCGTTCATCACCGCCCCCTTCCTGCGGGTCCGTCCGAAGAACCCGCCCCCGAGCATGCGGTGGAGCTCCTGGCGAACACCTTCGCAGAGCTGTTCGCCGACGCCCCGGTCCGAGGCAGGAGAAAGCACGAGGAGGAGACCGCCTGACCCTCCTCCTACGGGAGGCGAGGAGGAACCCAGGCCTTCAGGGCATCGATGGCCTGCTGCTTCCTGGTCTCGTCCAGCTGCAGTGCCGTGCACAGGATATGGACAGCCAGGCGCGGCGGAATCGCGTTGCCGATCTGCTGCGCGATGTCGGTGCCCTGCCACGGGTAATCGGCTGGGAAAGTCTGCAGCAGACCGGCTTCGCGCGGTGTGAAACGCTCCTGCTCGGAACCCAGCTCGACATCACCGTTCTTGTGGACACGCTTGAGCGTGAACACCTTGTTGCGGCGCACCTTGCCGGTGACGGTGGCGGACGGCATCTCCGATGTGCGGATGCCCCGTTTCGAGGGGTCGCCCCCCGATCCGTAGTTGGAGCGGACGACGAAGTCGGTGGTCCGAGACTCCTGGAGTGCGTCACCCATGGAGACCCATCCCGAAGGCTGTTTCGAGCGCCTTCGTCCGTCGACCTCGAAGAGAGAGTTCTGTGGGTCCTCGCGGTTCTGATCCGCGCGGTCCTGCATGGGAAGCCGCTGCGCTCCCTTGCGATAGCGCTGGTGGGTTGCTTCCGGGAAGTCGAGGCTCTGCCCCGTGCTGCCTCGATGGCGGGCGATCAGCACCGCTCGCCGTCGGGTCTGCGGCACGCCGTACTCCTCGGTGTGCAGGATGCCGCGCTCCGCGTCGTAGCCGAGCTCTCGGAGGATGTCACGGTACGTCTCCCACACGGGCAGGACCGTCGGAACCTGTTCCAGCACCACAGCGTCGTAGGGCTCGCTCTTGAGCCGCTTCTCGACGATCCATCGGAGCGGCTGCAGCACGAGTCCAGTGCGTTCATCGGTCCACTCGAGGACGCGTGCCCGCTCCTCGACCATGGCCCAGGCCTTCTCCAGTTCTCCGACTGTCTTGCTGAGCCCGACCAGCTCGGCGAGGTCCTTCACCTCGTCGAGAGCCTTGTGGCCCTCGCGGTTGCCGGCCACGGAGTAGGTCTGGCACGGCGGTCCTCCGGTGAGGACGCGGGCCGAAGCCACTTCGGGGTCAAGCGGATTCACCTTCGCCACGTCGTGGATCGTCGTGGTGCGGAGACCGGCGGCTCGCCGGGTCTCGCGGGTTGACTGCTCCCATTCCACCCCGATCGTGGGCAGGTCGAGCATTTCGGCCGCGATATCCAGACCGCCCGGACCTGCGAAAAGGTCGACAATATAGGGCGCTTTGTCTGGATTGTTGCGCGGATGGGGTGCTGAGCTCATGATGAGGGGCAGTGTAGCCGGCCGAGGGTGATCATCGCCCGGGCTGCGAGGATCTGCCGTCGATGTTCAGGAACGAAGTGCGTGGGCCACGGCACGACCGAGGGCCTCGCCCACCGGCGGCGGCGAGGCGTGGCCGACCTGCCGATAGCGGGCCGTCTTCCTGCCGGTGATCTGCCAGCACTCCGGGAATCCCTGGAGAAGGGCTGCCTGGCCGACGGTGATCTTCACCAGGCCCTCTCGGCCGAGGCTCGGGTCCCAGACGAAGTCGGCCCCCGGAAGCTCGTCGCCCAACGTGTGGGCGTTCACCCCCACCCTTTCCCACTTTCGCTTGGACCCGGTCGGTCCGAGGTCCGCTCCACCGCGGTTCTTCGATCCGCCGACCAGGGTGGGAGCCACCGTGATCGCCTGTGCCGCCCAGCGGTCGGCGTCCTTCCACCCTCGCGAACGCATGGACGGGGCAAGCGCCTCGCCGACGGACACGTGGTCCGCCACAGTAGGAGGCGGGGGCCGGAACGCCTTGAACGACTTCTTCTCGATCGCCACGAGGACCCCTTGCTTTCGGTCCTGGGGCACGCCGAAGTCGGCGGCGTTGAGGAGGAACCAGCTGAGCTCGTACCCGAGATGGTGCAGCTCTGCACGGGCGAACTCGTGGAAGTCGCGGAAACCGTCCGGGTCGATCAGCGTCGGCACGTTCTCGACAATCAAGGCCCGGGGCCGCACCGCGTGGGCGAGATAGACGGTGGCCCGCAGCAGCTGTTCTTCCTCGCTCGATCCGGCTCGCGTGGTCGTGGCGTTGGACTTCACCCGTGGTAGCCCCGCGGACAACAGGTCCACGTCGTGGCTCTCCGGATGCTCGCTCGGGTCGAAGTCCCGAAGGTCCGCCTGGAGGACGTTCCAATACGGACGGTTGGCCCGCAGGGTTCGGCAGGCGTCCGCGTCCTCGTCGAGCAGCAGGGTCGGCGTGAAGCCGGCCCGCTCAAGCCCCAGGGCGAGCCCGCCCGCACCTGCACAGACATCGATGAACGTCAGCCCGCTGATCGTCTTCCTCCCCCTTCTGCTGAGGTTCTCCGGCGCTTCACCGCGGCGGCGACGCGCACGGCCACGTCCTTCGGCTCTTCGTGCTCCCAGAAGCGGAGCACCTCCCAACCGGACGCCTTGAGGTGCTCGGTCGTCTCCCGGTCGCGTGCCATGTTGCGGTCGAGCTTCTGTCGCCACCAATCCGCATTCGCCTTCGGATGGGTGGCGTGCTCAGGACAGCCGTGCCAGAAGCAGCCGTCGATCAGCACAGCCACCTTGACCGAGGTGAAAGCCACGTCGATCCTCCGGCGGGCCATCCCGGGCACCGGGTACTCGACGCGATAGCGCAGTCCGGCCGCGTGGAGCAGGCGCCGGACCGCGAGCTCGGCGGCTGTGTCCTTGCTGACCTGCCGGCTCATGCGGGCCGATACGCCGGGGGAAGACGGAACTGCTTCGGTCACATCTGCATTCTGCCGGACCGGTCGGGTTTCACTCCGCCCCGTGGCACTCCCCATACGTCCTCCCCGACCCGCACCAGCACTCCGCCCCCCGTGCCGGCGGCCACGCCGTCGCCCGGCCCCTCGCCGCCAGCGTCGTCGCGTACTGCGGTAGCAGGTCCGCGTTCGCCGGGGACGAGGATTCGGAGGCGGCGAAGGCCTCGTAGGAGGGGACGGTGGCGGGGACGATGCCGAGGTTGGGGGTGCCCGAGGCGGCGAGTTCGCGGAGGGAGGCTTCGATGTCGGTGAGGTGGGCCCGGTAGGTGGGGTACTCGGACTCCAGCTCGGGGTACGCGGCGAGGAGCTCGTCGAGTTCCGCTTCCGGCCAGTGGAGGACGGCGACCGGGAAGGGGCGGGAGAGCGCGGTGCGGTAGGAGCCGAGTTCGGAGCGGAGGCGGGTGATCTCGGCCTGGAGTTCGGCCGGGTCGGAGGAGCCGAGGGACCACAGGCGCTTGGGGTCGTGGAGCTCGTCCAGGGGGACGTCCGCCGTGTGGAGGCGGTCGGCGAGGGTGTCGTACTCGTCGTGGGCCTGGCCCAGCAGGCGGCGGACGCGGTGGCGGCCGGTCAGGAGGGACTGGAGGGCGTACGAGATGTCGTCCGTGTCGGAGGACGGCACCAGCAGGCGCGCCGCCCCCGTGAACGTCGCCTCCGCCTCCTCCAGCTCGTCGTGGGCCTCCAGCGTCTCCGCCACGATCGCCCACGGCTCGGGCCGGTCCGGGCGGGCGCTCCGCACGCCGTCGATGATCGCCCTCGCCTCCGCCTCGTGGCCGTACTCCCACAGGTTCGACGCCTTCAGGGATCGGATGAGGAGGGGGTTCACCGGCTCGGCGGAGAGCAGCTCGTCGTACAGGCCCGTCGCTCGCTCGCGGTCGCCCGCCAGCTCCAGATGCGCCGCCGCACGCAGCAGCAGCGGTTCGCGGTCCTCCGGGTACCGCCCCGCGGTGCGGAGCAGGCGCTCGGCTTCGGTGGTGTGATCGGCAGGCGTGTCGGGGCGCATGCCTTTTACCGTACTGCTGTACTCCCCTGGAGAGTTGGCGCGTCAGCACTTATCGTGCCCGCCGTGCGAGCGAACGTGCGGGGCCGGGCTCCGGTCGTCGTCCAGGTGCGCGGCGGGCTGCGCCGGCGGCGCGGGCCGGTCGCCCGCGTGCTCGTCGCCTCCGCCGAAACCCTCGTGACCTGCGGTGTCGTGCTTCTGCTGTTCGTCGTACAGCAGCTCTGGTGGACCAATCAGCAGGCGCGTGCCCAGGCCGTGGAGCAGGTGCGCAACCTTGAGCGGGAGTGGGACTCCTCACCCCCGGTGCCGCCCCAGGACCCGGCGCAGTCCCAGGATCCGGTCCCGTCCCGGGATCCGGTGCCGTCTTCAGCGCCGGTGTCGTCTTCGGCCCCTGGCCCGTCGGCCACGCCCTCCGGCGCTCACGAACCCGACCCCGGCCCCGGGCCCTTCGCCGTCCTCCGCATCCCCCGGCTCTCCCTCACCGTCCCCATCGCCCCTGGCGTCGGCAAGCGCTCCGTCCTCGACCACGGCTACGTCGGGCACTACCCCGGCACCGGCGCCCCCGGCCGTACCGGGAACTTCGCCCTCGCCGGGCACCGCAACACCCACGGCGAGCCCTTCCGCCATCTCGACCGGCTCCGGCCCGGCGACACCGTCTCCGTCCGCACCCGCGACGGGACGTACGAGTACCGCGTCGACCGGATCCTCCCGGAGACCTCGCCCCGCGACACCGGCGTCATCGCCCCCGTGCCCCGGTCCCTCTACCGGCCCGCCTACGGGTACGACCAGGCGGGCGTCTATCTCACCCTCACCACCTGCACGCCCGAGTTCACCTCCCGCTACCGGCTCGTCGTGTGGGCGAAGCTGCTCCCGCCCAGAGCGTGACCGCCGCCCCGGCCACCCCGAGCACAGCCGACACCACCAGTGCCGTGTCCGCGCCCGTCGTCGACAGCGCCAGGGCGAGGGCCACGCCCGCCGAGGAGCCGATGTAGCGGGCGGTGTTGTTGGCGCCCGAGCCCATCGCCGCGCGCTCCTGCGGCACGGAGTCGACGGCGAGGCGCGGCAGCGCCGCGTTCAGCAGGCCGCTGCCTGCCCCCGCCACCACCAGACCGGGCAGCAGACGGACGATCGAGCCGCCTTCCAGGGTGCCGAACAGACCCAGCACACCCGCCGTCGACAGCGCGAACCCCAGCGCCAGTTGGTACGTCGCCGAGATCCGCCCCGCGAGCCGTCGCGTCTGCAGCGCCACCACGAACGCCGTGCCCGACCACAACAGGAACAGCCACGCCGTCGTGAGCGGCGAGAGCCCGGCGCCCCGCTGGAGCAGCGCCGGCAGCACGCTGAAGAAGCCGATCACGGCCAGGCCGGTGAACAGCGCGCCCGCCGTCGCCGCCCGGAACGCCGGCCGCCGGAAGAGGGACAGGTCGATCATCGGGGTCCGGCTCCGCCGCTCGACCACCACGAACACAGCCGTAAGCAGCACGGCCGCGACACCGAGCGCACCCACCGGCACCCGCAGCCAGCCGTCCCTGCCCAGCGTCAGCGCCGTCAGCGCGGCGGCGAGGGCCAGGCCCAGCGTGAGCGCGCCCGCGATGTCCGGGCGGCCCGCGCGCGGGGCGCGGGACTCGGCGAGGGTACGGGTGCCGAGTGCGGCGGCCAGCAGGGTGCCCGCGGCCAGGACCTCGTACGTGAGCCGCCAGTCGGCCAGGCTGCTCAGGCCGGCCGCGAGCAGCGGGCCCAGCGCGATGCCCGCGCTGACGAACGCGCCCCACACCCCGGTCGCCCGGATCCGGTCCGCGCCGGCCGGGTACGCGTGCGCCAGCAGCCCCAGGCTCGCGGCGAGCACGGCGGCGCTCGCCGCGCCCTGCGCGACGCGGGCGAGCGTGAAGGTCAGCGTGGAGCCGGCGAAGCCGCCGAGGGCGGTGGTGAGGCCGAGGGCGAGCGTGCCGAGCAGGAAGACCCGGCGCCTCCCGTGGTCGTCGGCGAGGCTGCCGGCGACCAGGAGGAGGACGGCGAGGCCGAGCGGGGTGCCGTTGAGCAGCCATGCCTGCGCGGAGGCGGGGGTGCCGAAGGCCCGGGTCATGCTGGGCAGGGTGAGCATCGGGGCCGTGTAGTTCGTCAACGTGAGCGCGGTGGCGGCGCTGGTCACGGCCAGGGTCGCGCCGGGGCGGTGCGCTTCCGGGCCTCTCGCTGAGGAGGCCACGGACTCGGTGGTGCGTGCGGCGAGCTCGGGCATGGCAGGACCTCAGGCTTCCGTAGAGCATCCTAGGTTCGTTCACTGAACCTTGCGTAGAGCACCACCGTAGCAGCAGAGGTTCAATCACTGAACCCACCCGGCTACACTCGTCCCCATGGCCCTCGGCAAGGACTACGCGACCCAGCAGTGCTCCATCGCTCGCGCCCTCGAAGTCATCGGCGAGCGCTGGACCCTCCTCGTCGTGCGCGACGCCTTCTACGGCGTCCGTCGCTACAACGACTTCCTCGCCCACCTCGGCGCCCCCCGCGCCGTCCTCGCCGCCCGCCTCCAGGCCCTCGTCGAGGCCGGGATCCTGGACAGGCGGCGCTACCAGGAGTCGCCGCCGCGCGACGAGTACGTGCTCACCGAGCGCGGCATCGCCCTGTGGCCCGTCCTGCGCTCGCTCGGGCGGTG
This sequence comes from Streptomyces sp. NPDC101160, assembly GCF_044768205.1. Taxonomy (NCBI): domain Bacteria; kingdom Bacillati; phylum Actinomycetota; class Actinomycetes; order Kitasatosporales; family Streptomycetaceae; genus Streptomyces; species Streptomyces sp. NPDC101160. The sequence continues at coordinate 159,441 of NZ_JBIWPJ010000013.1, forward strand.
GGGGCGCGAGGAACTGCCCGGCGCCGTGCCCGTACGCCACTTCCACCACGTCGACTGCGGCGCCGAGCTCGGCCCGTACGGCGAGTGCCCGGCCTGCCGGATCCCCGTCCACCCCGCCGACATCGAGATGCGGCCCGGCGCCGGAGTCGATCAGGACCCCGTCGACCCGGTCAGCCGCGCCCTCCTCAGGCCGCGCCGGCTCCTCGTCCCCCTGGACCCCGCGGAACTCTCGCTGCCCCAGGGGCGTCCTGTATAACGGCTTGTACGACATTCGAGCGGCAAGGAAGGAGGAAGGCATGACCCGCGGGTCCCTGCTGCGCGTACTCGCGCCGCTCCTCTTCCTCCTCGCCCTCGCCGACCTGCTGCTCTCCGACAGCACCGGTGGCATGACCGGCGTGGGCGGCGGCCTCTCCGCCGCGTTCGCCGTCGCCGCCACCGCCTTCCTCTGCGCCTTCACCGTCGGTGCCCGTACGGCCCTGCCCGTACCGCCCACCCGGGTCCGCACCGCCCTGCGCGAACGCGCCCGGCGCACCGCCTTCCTGCCGCAGCGCGACCCCGACGCCGCGGGCCGCCGCAGGCCCCGGGCACCCGGCCGTCCCCTCCCGACGGCCGCGTAGAGGCACCCCGACCTAGCCCGTCCCGCCCCTCCACGCGCTCCGTCCTGCCGAAAACCACCTTTCCCCGGCACGACGAGACCCCACGGAGGGCTCCCCCATGTCCGCACTCTTCGACGGCTTCGCCAACCTGGTCGAGCACCTCGCCGACCTCCTCAGCCCGCTCTTCGCCGGCGCCTCCACCGCCGCCGCCATCGTCCTGTTCACGATGGCCGTACGGCTCGCCGTCCACCCGCTCTCCCGCGCCGCCGCCCGCGGCCAGAAGGCCCGCACCCGGCTCGCCCCGCAACTCGCCGAGCTGCGCAAGAAGCACGCCAAGAACCCCGAGCAGCTGCAGAAGGCGGTCATGGCGCTGCACGCCGAGGAGAAGGTCTCGCCGTTCGCCGGCTGCCTGCCGAGCCTGCTCCAGGCGCCCGCGTTCTTCCTGATGTTCCACGTCTTCTCCAGCGGGCGGATGGCCGACCACAGCCTCCTCGGCGCCCCGCTCGGCGGCCACTTCGCCGACGCGCTCGGAAAGGGCGGCCTGCTCGGCTCCGCCGGCCTCGTCTACGTCGCCCTCTTCGCGATCGTCGCCGCCGTCGCCACGTACACCTACCTGCGTACGAAGCGGCAGCAGGCGCTCAACCCGGTCGCCCCCGCCGCCGCCGACCAGCCGGGCGCCGGGGCCGTCGCCGCCATGACCAAGTACCTGCCGCTGCTCTCCTTCGCGACCCTCATCTCGGTCGCCGTCGTCCCGCTCGCCGCCGCGCTCTACATCGTCACCAGCACCACCTGGACCGCCGTCGAGCGCGCCTTCCTCTACCGGGACATGCCCACCGCGCAGAACCTTGTTACCGCCGCGTAAGGGTCCAGGGTGTGAACGGGGTCTTGCAGACTGACCCGTTCTCTTGGAGGATCGACCAATCCTCCGATGGCCGCACTCCATCGGCCGGGGCTCATCACGGCCCGCGCGGCGACCTGCCGACGGGCCACCTCGACCAGAGGAACCAGAGGAGAAGACCATGAAGCTGCTGCGTGTCGGTCCGGCGGGCGCCGAGCGTCCCGCCCTCCTGGACCAGGACGGGACGCTGCGCGACCTGTCCGCCCTCGTGGACGACATCGACGGCGGGCTGCTCTCCGACGGTGCCGCCCTCGACCGGATCCGGGCCGCGCTCGGCGCGGGCGTGCTGCCCGCGCTCGACCCGGCCGGGCTGCGGATCGGTGCGCCGGTCGCCCGGATCGGCAAGGTCGTGTGCATCGGGCTGAACTACCACGGCCACGCAGCCGAGACCGGCCAGGCCACCCCCGCCGAGCCCGTCGTCTTCCTCAAGGCCGCCGACACCGTCGTCGGCCCGGACGACACCGTGCTCGTACCGCGCGGCTCGACCCGCACCGACTGGGAGGTCGAGCTCGCGGTCGTCATCGGCCGCACCGCCCGCTACCTGGAGACCGACGAGGAGGCCCTCGCCTCTGTCGCCGGTTACGCGGTCGCCCACGACGTCTCCGAGCGCGAGTTCCAGCTGGAGCGCGGCGGCACCTGGGACAAGGGCAAGAACTGCGAGACCTTCAACCCGCTCGGCCCCTGGCTCGTCACCGCCGACGAGGTCCCGGACCCGCAGGCCCTCGGGCTCAAGCTGTGGGTCAACGGCGAGCTCAAGCAGGACGGCCACACCTCCGACCAGATCTTCCCGGTCGCGCAGGTCGTCCGCTACGTCAGCCGGTTCATGACCCTCTACCCGGGCGACATCATCAACACCGGCACGCCGGCGGGCGTCGCCATGGGGCAGCCCGAGCCCAAGCCGTACCTGCGCGCCGGCGACGTCGTCGAGCTGGAGGTCGAGGGCCTGGGCCGGCAGCGCCAGGAGCTGAAGGACGCCTGAGGGCCGGGTCCAGGTCCGGGTCCGGGTCCAGGTCCGGTTCTGAGTCGTTCGGGCGACGCCGTGCGCGCGGTGCGCGTGGGGCGTCGCCTCGGGCGGTGGCGTTCTGCATATTGCCGCATATGCGCGCACATGTAATGAATCGGTCACCTCTGGTGTGGGTGGCAGCCGCCGCACTCGCCGGTCCCGCCGCACTCACCGGCCCGCTCGCCCTCCCCGCCTTCGCCGACCCGCTCCCCGGCGGCCTCGGCCCCTGCCTGCCGGGCAGCTGCCCCTCGCCGTATCCGGACGCCGGCAACGGCTCCGTCGCCGGCCGCGACGACAACATCAACGTCTTCGTCGGCGGCGACTTCCACGTCCGCGAGGCGGCGGCCGGGGCCGAGGGCAAGGTCGTGGTCCTCGGCGGCTTCGACATGGACAAGCGGGCGGGCGTCCCGCAGGTCTACAACGTCGGCGCCGCGGGCGTCGGTTCGCGCGTCCCGCCCGACAACGGCACCGCCTTCCTCACCACCGGCGGCGACGTCACGGTGGCCCCCGGGCAGCGCCTGCTCGCCGAGGAGGGCACGGCGCACGGAGTCGTACGGAGCGGGGGCGGCCTCACCGGCATGGTCAGCCCCGCCGCGGTGGCCGATCCCGGCGCGGCCGACCCGTACAAGAAGCTGCGCGACCAGCTGACCACCGCCAGCCGCTGCTACGCGTACGTGGCGGGCGAGCCGCGCACCGCGACCGGCACCGCCGTCAACCGCGGCGGCGAGACCCTCTTCACCGGCGACGGCACGTCCGCCCTCCAGGTCTTCGACGTCGACTTCGACCTGGAGTCGAAGAGCGGTGGCCGGCAGGGCATCCGGTTCACCGGCATCCCGGCCGACGCGACCGTCCTGGTCAACGTCCGCGGCACGAACCGGACCATCGACACCGGCACCGGCACCGGCACCGGCACCGGCACCGGTGCCGACACCGGCGTCGGCGGCTTTCCGAGCGGGCTGCGCGAGCGGCTGCTGTGGAACTTCCCCGACGCGTCCGCGGTGACGTTCGAGGGGACCGGCCGGCTCGACGGCAGCGTGCTGATCGGCGACACGAACAGCATGGCGACGGTGACCGTCCCCGGCATGAACGGGCGCTTCTTCACGAGTGGTTCGCTCACCCACACCTCGCGGATCGGCGGAAGCGGCGGGCAGCAACTGCACGCGTACCCGTTCGACGGCGAACTGCCCGACTGCGCGGAGCCCGAGACGACGCCGCCACCTGCGCCGACTCAGACTCCGACTCCGACCCCCACCCCGGCTCCCACCACGGCTTCGACACCAAGGGACGACGGCAAGGGGCCGGTCAGCGGCGGTGCCGCGGCCATGGGCGGCCACGGCGCCACCGGCCACGGCGCCACCGGAAGCGGCCAACTCCCCCACGCCGGCTCCGGTTCCGCCGCCGGCAAGGTCGTCATGGGCGCCATGGCCGTCGCCCTCACCGTCAGCGGCGTGGTCCTCGTGTCCGTCGCCCGCCGCCGACGGCGTGCTGGCTGACGCCCTACGCGTCGAGCAGCCGCTCCAGGCCGAGGACCACCAGCGCATGGTCCTCGACCTGCGGCAGGCCCGAGACCGTGACCGCGCCGACGACCCCGACGCCGGCCACCGCGATCGGGAACGAGCCGCCGTGCGCCGCGAACCGGTCGGGGTCCAGGCGCGAGGACTCCTCGAAGGTCGTGCCCTTGGCGCGGAAGCGGGTGCCGACGAGCAGCGAGCTCGCTCCGTACCGCTCCACGACCCGCCGCTTCCGGTCGATCCAGGCGTCGTTGTCGGCGCTGGAGCCGGGCAGCGCGCAGTGGAAGAGCTGCTGGGCGCCGCGCCGTACGTCGATCGCGACGGGGGCCCGGCGCTCGCGCGCGAGGTCGACCAGGATCGTGCCGAGCGTCCAGGCGTCCTCGTACGTGAAGCGGGGCAGGACCAGGCGCGCCTCCTGAGCCGCCAACTCCTCGACCGACTGCTCGAAGGAACTCACAGGATCACCGTCTCGCCCTCGAGCGCTGACTTACGCGCCGCTTCCAGGACGTCGAGCGCGGCGGCGGCCTCGTACGCCGTCACCGGGTTCGGTCCGGTGCCGCGCAGGGCGGCGGCGACGGCGGCGTAGAAGGCGGGATAGGCGCCGGGCCGGGTCTCGACGGGGGTGCCGCCGCCGGTGAGCGGGGACTCTCCCGCGCCGAGGCGGCCCCACAGCTCCTCGGATTCGATGCCCCAGGCGGCCCCGGGCTCGGGGCGCAGGCCCTCGCGCAGGGCGGCCTCCTGCGGGTCGAGCCCGTACTTCACGTAGCCGGCCTTCCGGCCCAGGACCCGGAAGCGGGGGCCGAGCTGGGCGGTGGTGGCGGACACCCACAGGTGGGAGTGGACGCCACCGAAGTGCGTGATCGCGATGAAGGTGTCGTCGTCGGCCTCGGCGCCGGGGCGGCGCACGTCGGACTCGGCGTACACGCGGACGGCCGGGCCGAAGAGCACGAGCGCCTGGTCGACGACGTGGCTGCCGAGGTCGTAGAGCAGTCCGCCGATCTCCTCCGGGGCGCCGGACTCGCGCCAGCCGCCCTTGGGCTGCGGGCGCCAGCGCTCGAAGCGGGACTCGAAGCGCTGGACCTCGCCGAGGGCGCCGTCGGCGAGCAGGGCCTGGAGCGTACGGAAGTCGTTGTCCCAGCGGCGGTTCTGGAAGACGGAGAGCAGCAGGCCGCGCTCGTCGGCGAGGGCGGCCAGGGCGCGGGCCTCGGCGGCGGTGGCGGCGAGCGGCTTGTCGACGACGACGGGCAGGCCGGCCCGCAGGGCGGCGGTGGCGACCGGGACATGGGTCTTGTTGGGGGAGGCGACGACGACCAGGTCGAGCTCGTCCGGCCGCGCGAGCAGCTCCTCGGCCGAAGCGGCCACCCGCACGCCGGGGTGCTCGGCGCGGGCCCGGGCGGCGCGCTCGGGGTTGCCGGTGGTGACCGTGTCGAGGACGAGGTCGGGGGAGGCGGCGATCAGCGGGGCGTGGAAGACGGAACCGGCGAGGCCGTAGCCGACGAGTCCGACCCGGAGCGGGGAAGTCATGCCCACCACTTTCGCAACGCTGTTGCCGAAGTGCAAGCGACCGGCACAATGGCCTGATGAAGAGGGACAACGGTGGAATAGGCGGCGCGAACCTGCCGGCGCTGCGGAGCCACAACGCGGCGCTGGTGCTCGATCTGCTGCGCACGGCGGGGGAGGCCGGCATCAGCCGCCTCGAACTCGCCGCCCGCACCGGCCTCACCCCGCAGGCCGTCAGCAAGATCACCGCGCGGCTGCGCGCCGAGGGTCTGGCCGCCGAGGCCGGGCGCCGCGCCTCCACCGGCGGCAAGCCGGCCACCGTGCTGCGGCTCGTGCCGGAGGCGGCGTACGCGATCGGGCTCCAGCTCGACCGCGACGAGCTCACCGCCGTCCTGCTCGACCTCGCGGGCGAGCGGGTCGCCGCCCGCCACGCCCCGCTCGACCTGGGCGCCGGCGCCGAAGCGGTCCTCGCGGCGGCCCACACCGAGGTGACCGCCCTCGCCGGCACGGGTGGCACCGGCACGGGTGGCGTCGGAACCCTCGGCGCGGGAATCGTCGGCGCCGGAATCCTCGGCGTCGGGGTCGCGATGCCGGGGCCGCTGGACCACCGGACCGGCACGCCCGGCCGCGTCACCGGCTTCCCCGAGTGGGACGGTTTCCCGCTCCGCGAGGAACTGGCCCGGCGGCTCGGACTGCCCGTCGCCCTCGACAAGGACACCAACGCCGCCGCCCTCGGCCTCGCCCTGCGCCCCGACGCGCCGGACTCCTTCGCCTACGTCCACCTGGGTACGGGCCTGGGCGCGGGCCTCGTCCTCGACGGCGCGGTGCTGCGCGGCGGCAGGACCGGGGCCGGGGAGCTCGGCCACCAGACCGTCCAGCTCGACGGACCGCCCTGCGACTGCGGCGGGCGCGGCTGCCTGGAGGTGCTCTGCCTGACGGCCCTGGCCCGCGGCGAGCTCGCCGAGGCCGCCCGCGTCCTGGGCACCGGCGCCGCCAACCTGGTCCGCCTCCTCGACATCGAGCGCGTACTCCTCGGCGGCCGCGCGGTACTCGCCGCCCCGGAGACGTACGCACACGGCGCCCGCGCGGTCCTGACCGGCCTCGGCCTCCCGGCGGACGTGGCGGTGGCGACGGGCGCGTACGCGGTCGCGGAGGGTGCGGCGCAACTGATCCTGGCGCCGTTGTTCGGCAAGTGACCCGGGGCCTCTGGTCCGCCGGGCCTCCGAGGTCTCTGGCTCTCCCGGCCCTGCGGGCCCGCCCCGGGCCACCCGGCCCGCCCCGGGCCACCCGGCCCGGCCCCGGGTCTCCCGGGCCCCGGCCCCGGCCCCGGCTCCCGGCCCCGGCTCCCGGGCCCCGGCCCCGGTCTCCCGGGTCCCGGCCCTGGGGGCCCGCCCCGGTCTCCCAGGCCTTGGCCCTGGGGCCCGCCCCGGTCTCCCGGGCCCCGACCCTCCGGGTCCTCCCGGCCCTCCGGGCCCGCCCCGGTCTCCCGGGCCCCGGCCCTCCGGGTCCTCCCGGCCCTCCGGGCCCGCCCCGGTCTCCCAGGCCCCGGCCCTCCGGGTCCTCCCGGCCCCCGGCCCTGCGCCCCTCCGAGCAGTCCTCTCATCGGAAAATAGGCTGATCGAGCGGAATCCGGAGCACGTACGGACGGCCCGGCCACGTCACTCCCCGCCCCGCCCCGCCCCGCGTGGCAGCGTCGCGGGCGACAGGCACGTCCGCGAGCAGCAAAGGCACCGGCCCCCCATGCGAGCCCTCATGCGAGCCCCCTTGCGACCGCGCAACGCCCTGGCCCTCGCCGCCACCACGGCCGCCGCCACCACGGCCGTCGCCCTGCTGGTGGCGCCCGCCGACCAGGCGCAGGCGGCGGCCGTCGCCGTGGCGCCCGCGTGCGGGGCGGTGAACGCGCCGGACTTTCCGCTGGCCACCCGGATCCACGGCGGCCCCGACGCCTACCCGGCGGGCGGCGCCTTCCGCACCTGGAACCTGGACCTGACGAACACCACGGCCCAGGCCTGCCGGGACATCCACCCCGTGCTCGTCCTCACCGACCGCGACCGGGCGCTGCTGCCGACGCAGATCAGAGCCGAGTTCTACGACGCGGAGGCCCGGGTGTGGCGGCCGGTGGCCTTCGAGAGCACCGACCAGGCCGAGAGCGTCGGCGTGTTCGACGCGAGCCGGACCGGCCTCGACGGGACGCCCGCCTTCCCCGGCTTCGAGGTGCCCGCGGGCCGTACGCTCACCGTCCCCGTCCGGCTCTCGTTCAGCGCCGACGCCGAGCCCGACGAGGTCGTGGTCAACGCGGCCGTCGTGCAGAAGCGGGGCGACGACGGCGACTGGGTGGGCGAGTCGGGCGACTACCGGCTGACGATCGGCCCCGCCGACCCGCACGACGAGACCTTCCCGACCGTCCCGAGCGCCGACCCGACCCCGACCCCGACCTCGGCCCCGACCCCGACCAGGGCCCCGGTCCCCTCGTCCTCCGCCGGCCCCGCGAGCCCCGCCGACCCCGGCACGGGGAAGGGCACCGGCATCACCCCGGGCCTCACCGGACTCCCCGGGCTCCCCGAACTCGCCCACACGGGACGCCAGCACGCCCTCCGGCTCGCCCCCTTCTCCGCCGCGCTCCTCGCGACCGGCGCCGGGCTCATGCTGCTCGCCCGACGCCGGCGCACCCGCGGGTCACGCTCCGTACACCCTCCCGTTCATTGACGTCTGCGACGATCACCGCGTGGAAAACGTGGACAACGAGAAGAACCCCGGCAACGCACCTGGCGCGCCCGTCCGTTCCGGCATCCCCGAGCACGGCCGCATCCCGAAGTACTACGCGGTCAAGGCCAAAGTGGCCGCGCTCATCACGGAGTTGGGCGAGGGCGGACTGCTGCCGACCGAGCGGGACCTCGCCGTGCGGTACGAGGTGTCGCGGGAGACCGTCCGGCAGGCCCTGCGCGAACTGCTCCTGGAGGGGCGGCTGCGGCGGCAGGGGCGCGGGACCGTGGTCGCCGGGCCCAAGCTGGAGCAGCCGCTGTCGCTCGCCAGCTACACCGAGGGCGTGCGCCGCCAGGGCCGCCGCCCCGGCCGTGCGCTGATCTCCCTCGACCGCTTCCCGTGCCCGGAGGCGCTGGCCCCCGAGGTCGGCGTGGCGCCCGGTGCGGCCGTCTGGCAAATGGAGCGGGTGCTGCTCGCCGACGACGAGCGGGTCGGCCTGGAGTCCACGTACGTCTCCGAGGCCCGCGCCCCGCGCCTGGACACCGAGTTCGACCCGGACTCCTCCTTCTACGCCTATCTCCACGACCGCCTCGGCGTGGCCTTCGGGGACGCCGACGAGCGGATCGAGACGGTGCTCGCGACCCCGCGCGAGGCGCTGCTCATCGGCACGCCGCCCGCGCTGCCGATGCTGCTCATCCACCGCGTCTCGCGCGACACCGACGGCCGGCCGCTGGAACGGGTGCGCACGCTCTACCGCGGCGACCGGTTCAGCTTCACCGCACACCTGGGCCGCCAGGACTGACCTGTTACGTCCCTGTTCGTTCCGCTATAAAGGTCACGAGAGGATAACGGGTCTGGTCCAAGCTTGTCGGGCCGTTCACCGTCCCGTCGCCAACCGGTCCGGCCCGGGTCATCCGTCGCCCCGACCGTATTCGCCATGAAGGTGATCGTCGTAGGAGCGGGCGTCGTGGGCACCATGCACGCCTGGCAGGCAGTCGAACGCGGCCATGAGGTCGTCCACATCGAGCGCGAGGCGGAGGCGCGCGGCGCGTCGCTCCGCAACTTCGGCCAGATCTGGGTCAGCGGCAGGGCGGGCGGCGAGGAGCTCGACACCGCCCTGCGCGCCCGGGAGTTGTGGGAGGGCATCGGGGCCCGCGTGCCCGACCTGGGTTTCCGGGCGATCGGCTCGCTCACCCCGGTCCGCGGCGCGCTCGAACTCGCCGTCGCCGAGGCCGCCGTGGCCCGCGAGGACGCCGCCGCCCGCGGGTACAAGCTGCTCACCCCGGCCGAGGCGCGGGCGGTCAACCCGGCCCTGCGCGGCGAGTTCGACGCCGCCCTGTGGTGCGAGCGGGACGCCGCCGTCGAACCGCGCACCGCCCAACTCGCCCTGCGCCAGGCCCTCCTGGCCTCCGGACGCTACACGTTCCTCCCGAACCGCGAGGTGCGCGAGGTCGTCGGCCGGAACGGGGTCCGCGACGACCACGGCGACGTCCACACCGGCGACGCCGTCGTCCTGTGCACCGGCGCCTCGCTCTCCGGCCTGGTCCGCGAGGTCGCCGGCGAGATACCGGTCCGCCGGGTCCGGCTCCAGATGATGCAGACCGACCCGCTCGGCGAGCCGCTCACCACCTCCGTCGCCGACGCCGACTCGTTCCGCTACTACCCGGCCTACGCGTCCCCCGCCCTGGACGCGCTCAACTCGGGCCAGGCGCAGGACCCGACCGCCGCCGCGCACAAGATGCAGCTGCTCATGGTGCAGCGCCTCGACGGCGGGCTGACCATCGGCGACACCCACGAGTACGAGCACCCCTTTGCCTTCGACACCGTCGAAGAGCCCTACGAGCACCTCGTCCGCGTCGTCGAGTCCCTGCTCGGCCGCCCGCTGCCGCGCATCCGGCGCCGCTGGGCCGGCGTGTACGCGCAGTGCACCGACACCAGCCGGGTCGTCCACCGCCAGCAGGTGCGCGACGCCGTCTGGCTGGTGACCGGACCCGGCGGCCGGGGCATGACCTGCTCGCCCGCCATCGCTGAGACCACCGCGAACGAACTGGCCTGGTGAAGACCGTGCAGAACACCCACAAGAACCTGATCGTCCTGGACATGGCCGGCACCACCGTCGCCGACGGCGGCCTCGTCGAGCAGGCCTTCACCGCCGCCGCCGAGCGCCTCGGCGAGGACCCGGCCACGATGATCGACTACGTCCGCGCCACCATGGGCGAGTCCAAGATCTCCGTCTTCCGCCACCTCTTCGGCGGTGACGAACAGCGCGCCCAGCAGGCCAACGTGGCCTTCGAGGAGGCGTACGGAGAGCTGGTCGCCGCAGGCCGCATCGCCCCCGTCCCCGGCGCCGCCGAGGCCGTCGCCGCGCTCAAGGAGCAGGGCCGGACGGTCGCCCTGACCACCGGCTTCGCCCGGGTCACCCAGGACGCCATCCTCGACGCCCTCGGCTGGCGCGACCTCGTCGACCTCACCCTCTGCCCGGCCGACGCAGGCGGCCGCGGCCGCCCGTACCCGGACATGGTGCTCGCCGCGTTCCTGCGCACCGGCGCCGTCGACGACGTCCGCCAGGTCGTGGTCGCCGGCGACACTTCGTACGACATGCTCAGCGGCGTCCGTTCCGGCGCCGGGATCGTCGCGGGCGTCCTCACCGGAGCCCACGACGAGCCGGCGCTCAAGGAGCACGGTGCCACCCACGTCCTGTCGTCCGTCGCCGAACTCCCCGCGCTGATAGGGGAGTACGAAGCATGACCAGCGGCATCCGCTTCGACGGCGTCTCCGTCGCGTACAACGGCCACACCGTCCTCGACCACCTCGACCTCACCGTCGAGCCCGGCGAGGTCATGGCCCTGCTCGGCCCCTCCGGCTCCGGCAAGACCACCGCCCTGCGCGCCGTCGCCGGATTCGTCCGGCCGGTCGCCGGGCGCGTGTTCATCGGCGACCGTGACGTCACCGGACTCCCGCCGTACAAGCGGGGGATCGGCATGGTCGTGCAGCAGTACGCGCTCTTCCCGCACATGCGGGTCGACGACAACGTCGCCTTCGGCCTCAAGGCCCGGAAGGCACCCAAGGGCGAGATCCCCGGCCGGGTCGCCGAGGCCCTGGAGATGACCGGGATGGCGGCCTACGCCAAGCGCTACCCGCGCGAGCTCTCCGGCGGCCAGCAGCAGCGTGTGGCCATCGCCCGCGCCCTCGCGATCCGGCCGAACGTCCTGCTCCTCGACGAGCCGCTGTCCGCGCTCGACGCCCAGCTCCGCTCCGGCATGCTCGCCGAACTGGCGCGGCTGCACCGCGAGTTGCCCGACGTCTCCATCCTGTACGTGACCCACGACCAGGTCGAGGCGCTCACCCTCGCGGACCGCATCGCCGTCATGGACCGCGCCCGGCTGCAGGACTGCGGCACCCCGCAGGAGCTGTACCGCAGGCCCCGCACCGCGTTCACCGCCTCCTTCGTCGGCAACGCCAACCTGCTGCCGGTGACCGTCGGCCCGGACGGCGTCACCCTCGACGGCACCGACGGCGTCGCCCTCAAGGTCCCGGTCGACGACGCGGCCCCGGGCGCCGCCGCCACCCTCTGCGTACGCCCGCACCTCGTCGGCCTCGGTCCCGGCCCCAACGCCCTCAGCGGCCGCATCGCCGAGGTGCAGTGGCGGGGCGCCACCCACCGCCTGTACGTCGAGGTGGGATCCGGCCACCGCGTGAAGGCGGACGTGCGGGAGCTGCGCGAGACGCCGGCGCTCGGCGACGAGGTGACGCTGCACTTCGCGCCGGAGGACGCCGTGCTGCTGGCCGCAGGGGTGACCGATGGCTAGCTCCGTGCCCGCGCTCACCGGCGCCCGGCCCGTGAGCGGCGGACGGCGACGCGCGGCCGCCGCCGCACCGGTCCTGTGGGCCCTCCCGCCCGTCCTCGCCCTCGCCGTCGTCTTCCTCTACCCCCTCGCGCTCGTCGTCCGCGAGTCCCTCGCGCCCGGCGCGTACGCCCAGGTCCTTGCCTCCGCCTCGTTCCGGGACGCGCTCGTCACCACCGTGTGGCTGGCCGCGGCCGCGACCGCCGGCTGCCTGGTCCTCGGTCTCGTCCTCGCGCTCGTCATCGCCTTCGTGCCGTTCCCCGGCGGGCGGGCGGTCGCGAAGTTCATCGACGTCTTCCTCTCCTTCCCGTCCTTCCTGATCACGCTCGCGCTGCTCTTCCTCTACGGCACGGTCGGCATGGCCAACGGTCTGTGGACGGACGCCACCGGCGCCGCCGACGGCCCGTTCCAGTTCCTGACCACGCCGTGGGGCGTGCTGCTCGCCGAGATCACGTACTTCACGCCCTTCGTGATGCGGCCGCTGCTCGCCGCGTTCTCGCAGCTCGACACCGCGCAGCTGGAGGTGGCGTCCTCGCTCGGCGCCCGCCCGCTGCGGATCGTGCGCCGGGTGATCCTGCCCGAGGCGCTCCCGGCCCTCGCCGCCGGCGGCAGCCTCGTCCTCGTCATGTGCCTCAACGAGTTCGGCATCGTGCTCTTCACCGGCGCCAAGGGCGTCACGACCCTGCCGATGCTCGTCTACGGCAAGGCCATCCTCGAGTCCGACTACGCGGCCGCGTGCGTGGTCGCCGTCGTCAACGTCCTGATCTCCGTGGGGCTCTACGCCCTCTACCGGGTGGTGAGCCGACGTGCTGGTGCATAGCCGTACGGGCAGGTGGGCCGTCTGGGCCCTCTTCGCGGTCCTCTTCGTGCCGCTCTTCGCCCTTCCCCTCCTCGTCATCCTCGCCGCCTCGTTCGCCACCCACTGGTCCGGCGCCTTCCCCTCCGGCCCGACCACCGCCCACTACGCCGCCGCCGTGCGCGGCGAGTCGCTCCAGGCGCTCACCACCAGCCTGGTCACCGCCCTCACCGCGAGCCTGCTCGCGCTGACCGTCGGCACCTGGGCCGCGCTCGCCGCCGCCGCGCTGCGCAAGCGGGGCCGGAGGATCCTCGACGCGCTGTTCATGCTGCCGGTCGCGGTGCCGTCCGTGGTCGTCGGGCTCGCCGTCCTGGTCGCCTTCTCGCAGCCGCCGCTCCTCCTGAACGGCACGCGCTGGATCGTGATCCTCGCGCACACCATTCTTGTCACGGCGTTCGCCTACCAGTCGGTCTCGGCCGCCATACTGCGTCTCGACCCGATGTACGAGCAGGCGGCCGCCAGCCTCGGCGCCCGCCCCTCGTACGTCCTGCTCAAGGTCCGGCTGCCCCTCCTGCTGCCGTCGCTGAACGCGGCGGCTGGGCTCTGCTTCGCCCTGTCCATGGGCGAGCTGAGCGCCACGATGATGCTCTATCCGCCGGACTGGCTGCCGCTGCCCGTGCTCGTCTTCACCGCCACCGACCGCGGCTCGCTCTTCACGGGCTCCGCGCTCGCGGTGGTCCTCATGGCGGCGACGCTCCTCGTCCTGCTCGCCGTCTCCCGTATCCGCACCAAGGCCTCGTACCGCTAGCACCCCCCCGTACCGCTAGGAGAGAACGACGTTATGCGTACGTACATCAAGCCGCTCGCCGCCGTCACCGGCAGCCTCGCCCTCGCCGCCACCCTCACCGCCTGCGACGGCGGCTCCGGCGCCACCGCCGGCGAGAAGGTCGTCACCGTCTACAGCGCCGACGGCCTCAAGGGCGAGGCGGGCGACGGCTGGTACGACAAGGTCTTCAAGGACTTCGAGAAGCAGACCGGCATCAAGGTCGAGTACGTCGAGGGCGGCTCCGGCGAGATGGTGCAGCGCGCCGCCCGCGAGAAGAGCAACACACAGGCCGACATCCTCGTCACCCTGCCGCCGTTCATCCAGCAGGCCGACTCCAAGGGGCTGCTGCAGGCGTACGCGCCGCAGGGCTCCGACCAGGTCGACGGCGCCGACAAGGCGAGCGACGGCAAGTGGATCTCCGTCGTCAACAACTACTTCGGCTTCGTCCACAACAAGAAGGAGCTGACCCCGGCGCCCACCACCTGGGAGCAGCTGCTCGACGCGAAGTTCAAGAACAAGGTCCAGTACTCCACCCCGGGCGTCGCGGGCGACGGCACCGCCGTGGTCATCAAGGCCATGCACGACTTCGGTGGCAAGGACCAGGCCATGGAGTACCTGAAGAAGCTCCAGGCCAACAACGTCGGCCCGTCCTCCTCCACCTCCAAGCTCGCCCCGAAGGTCGACAAGGGCGAGATCCTGGTCGCCAACGGCGACGTCCAGATGAACTTCGCGCAGGCCAAGTCCATGCCGAACCTCGGCATCTGGTTCCCGGCCAAGGAGGGCGGCAAGCCCAGCACCTTCGCACTGCCGTACGCCGCCGGCCTGGTGAACAACGCCCCGCACAGCGAGAACGGCAAGAAGCTCCTCGACTTCATGCTGAGCGAGCAGGCCCAGCGCGAGGTCAGCGCCATCGGCGGCGGCTTCCCGGCGCGCAAGGACGTGAAGCCGACGGACGCGAACGCGATCGAGCTGGCGAAGCTGATGACGGGCGTCGAGGTGTTCGAGCCGGACTGGGCGGACGTCGACAAGAACCTGACGTCGTACGTGGACGCGTGGAAGTCCGCGACCGGCAGCTGACCGTCACCTGCCCCCGAGAGTTCACCGCACGACCCTTTTCCCGCACTTGATTGTCGCGAAAAGATAACGGGTACGGACCAAAGCTCGCACCGCTCGGACCACCGCTCGGACCAGAGCTCGCACCGCTCGGACCACAGCTCTCCTCGCTCAACGCCCCTGGAACTCAGGGGCGTTGCCGTGCCCGCTCCCTCGCCCACGCATCACGGAGGACTTCGACATGCCCGTCAACGGCATATCCCGCCGCACCGTGCTCGCCGCCGCCGGTGCCACCGCCGCCCTCGCCGCCACCGGTCTGGCCACCGCCCCCCGGGCCCACGCGGTGACCAGCCCCCTTCTCCCCGACGGCACCAGCCAGGACAAGGTGCTCTTCGTCGGCATGGACGGCCTGCGGTACGACCGCATCGACGCCGCCAAGGCCCCCCACCTCAAGTCCCTGATGGCGAACGGGACCTACGGCCTCTCGCTCCTCTACGCCAACCCGATGGCCGGCACCTTCTCCGGTCCCGGCTGGTCGACCATCTCCACCGGCGTCTGGCCCGACAAGCACGGCGTGAAGGACAACACCTTCACCGGCCGCAACTACGGCACCTATCCCGGCTTCCTCGCCCGCCTGAACCAGGTGCGCCCGGACCTCTCCCTCTTCGCCGCGGTCGACTGGCCCGAACTCGACACGTACGGCACGGTCACCCCCGGCGCCGACGCCAAGCTCGTCTACGACAACAACTACGCGGTCAACGACCTCGCGATCACCGACATCACCGAGGACGTCCTGCGCAACCAGAACCCCGACGTCCTCTTCGTCTACTTCGGCGAGACCGACGAGATCGGCCACACCTACGGGGCCGCCAGCCCCAAGTACACCGACGCCATCGACGTCCAGGACGGCTACCTCGGCCGCCTCCTCGCCGCCGTCAAGGCCCGGCCGACCTACGCCGACGAGCGCTGGACCGTCATCGTCGCCACCGACCACGGCCACCTCGACGCCGGCGGCCACGGCGGCTCCACCATCGAGGAGCGGCGCACCTTCGTGCTCGCCCAGGGCCCCGGCATCGCGGCGGGCGCACGGCCGGTCGACACCCGGCTCGTCGACGTCGCCGCCACCGTCTTCCGCCAGCTCGGCATCACCCCCGACCCGGCCTGGGGCCTGGACGGCAAGCCCATCCAGGAGCGGTCCACGGATCCCTTCGACGCGCTGTACGGATCGCTGACCGGCCGCGTCGACGAGACCGGCATCCCGGCGGGCGTCCTCGGCTTCACCCACACGGCGCCCACCGGCTGGTCGGTCGTCAACAACGTCATGGGCACGGGCGGCGTCACCGAGTGGCGCGGCTGGTCCTTCGCGACCGACGAGTTCTGGTCCCGCGCCCAGCGCGACCAGTGGCGCGAGCTGAACGTGCGCGCCCGGGGCGTGTTCGCCGTCGCCGACTCCGACGAGTGGGCCGACAAGACCTTCTCGGGCACGTACGACTCCACGCTGGTCAGCCCGGCGTACGCGGTCACCGGCGCCGCCCGCGTGACCCTCGACTTCACGACCTTCTACCGTCAGGAGGGCGCCCAGACCGCGCAGATCCTGGCGAGCTTCAACGGCGGCACGCCGACGGTCGTCAAGAGCTACACGGCCGACGTCGTCTCGCAGCCCCAGTCGTTGACGCTCGCCGTACCGGCCGGGGCGTCGAACGTCAGCTTCCGCTTCCGCTACACGGGGTCCAACAACTGGTACTGGGTGATCGACGGGGTCAAGGTCACGGCTTCCTGACCTAGGCTGGGGGCGTCGCCACAGCGTCGTCGCGTCGCCCCCAGTACACCGCAGGTCTGTACGGCAGGAGTCCCGCACCCATGGCAGAGCGCAAGCCGATCGAATCCTGGCTCACCGACATGGACGGCGTCCTCATCCACGAGGGCGTGCCGATCCCCGGTGCCGACGCGTTCATCACGAAGCTGCGGGACACCGGGAAGCCCTTCCTGGTCCTCACCAACAACTCGATCTACACCGCCCGCGACCTGCACGCCCGGCTCGCCCGCATGGGCCTCCACGTGCCCGTCGAGAACATCTGGACGTCGGCGCTCGCCACCGCCCAGTTCCTCGACGACCAGCGCCCCGGCGGCACGGCGTACGTCATCGGCGAGGCGGGCCTGACCACCGCGCTGCACGACATCGGCTACGTGCTCACCGACCACGACCCCGACTACGTCGTCCTCGGCGAGACCCGTACGTACTCCTTCGAGGCCATGACCAAGGCGGTCCGCCTCATCAACGCCGGCGCCCGCTTCATCTGCACCAACCCGGACGAGACCGGCCCCTCCCTGGAGGGCCCGCTGCCGGCCACCGGCTCGGTCGCCGCGCTGATCACCAAGGCGACGGGCAAGGAACCGTACTTCGCGGGCAAGCCGAACCCGCTGATGATGCGCACCGGCCTGAACGCGATCGGCGCGCACTCCGAGTCCAGCGCGATGATCGGCGACCGGATGGACACGGACATCCTGGCCGGTCTGGAGGCGGGCATGCAGACGTTCCTGGTGCTCACGGGCCTGACGACGGAGGCGGAGGTGGACCGGTACCCGTTCCGTCCGTCGAAGATCGTGAAGTCGATCGCGGACCTCGTCGAGCGGATCTGAAACCGCAGGTGGGGGCCCGGCGTGCGCGCTGCGGATGCGAAATGACCTGAACGGGGCGAACCTGCCAGTACCAGGAGGTCACCATGCGTTCAGGTCCCATCGCTCTGCGTGCCGCGGGGGCGGCCGTGGTGCTGGTGCTCGCGCCCGCGGCGGGCACCGCCCTCGCCCACGACGGGGTCCAGGTCACGGTCACCCCGTCCGCCGCGGCACCCGGCGGCGCCATCGACGTCCGCGTCACCGGCTGCGAGGGCGCCACAGGCGCCGCCAGGTCCCCTGCGTTCGTCGCGGACGCGGAACTCTCCGGGGCGGGTGGCGGCAAGAACCCGCTGTCCGGCGGTGCGAGGGTGCGGTCGGGCGTGGAGGAGGGGGCGTACGAGGTCAGCGTGACCTGCGACGGCGACGACCACGCCGGCGCCGGCACGATCAAGGTCGGGAGCCACGAGCAGTCGACGGGTCGGCCGACGGGACGGCCGGCCGGGGAGTCGGCGGGCCAGTCGAAGGGCCAGTCGACCGGCCGGCCGACGAACCGGCCCGCCCACCAGCCCGCGGGGCAGCAGCCCTCGCAGCAGCAGGCCGGGGAGCGCCAGTCCATGGAGCACCAGCCCACCCGCCACGCCTCGGTCGCGCCGGTCCGCGCGGGCGGCGGCGGGGCGGCTGCCTTCGCCGCTCCGGCCGCGCCCGGCATGGCGCAGACGGCGAGCGAGGAGGGCCTGGGCACCCCGTACACCCTTCTGGGCTTCGGCATGGCCGCCCTCGCCGCGGTGGCCGTCGCCTTCCGCAGCGCCCGCCGCCGTGGCGGCTCAGGCTCCGGCTCCGGATCCGGCCCCGGCTCGGACTGAGGGACCGGGCCCGTGAGGTCCGGCGGACGCTGACCGGGACGGCCTGGGCGCGCCTGGTCCTGGGCCTGTGCGCGTGGGGGCCGGGATGCGGGCGAACCGCCGGCACGACTGTGACCGTGACCCGTTCGGACGGACGTGTCGCGGAATTCACGGCCGACGACGTCCAGGTCCTGTCGCGGGACGGCTTCGACGCGCGCCGGGCGTGCGGGCCGCGCCTGCCGGGGCGCGCCGAGCCGCGGTTCGTCACCTGCGGCGGCAGCGTCGACCGGAAGTCGGGCGCGTACGGCGCGAACGTGGTGGTGTCGGCGTATCCGACCGGTGTGACCGGCGTACGGAAGTGAGCGGCGCGGGTCGAGAGACGTCGGGCGGGGCTGGCCGGCGGGCGTCCGGCGGCGTGCGGTGAGGCTGATGGGCGGGGGTCCGGCGGCGTGCGGCGGGGCTGGCGACCCGGACCCGGCAGGCGGGGGTGGAACCCACCGGCCGCCGGCCGGGTCCGGTCCTCGACCGCGGGCTCACGGACCGCGGGAGAAGCCCGGAGCCGCTGCGGGAGGTCGGGTTCCGCTCACTGTAAAGGAAGACCGGACACGACTGAGGCCCTTCACCTGATGGTGAAGGGCCTCAGTCTTCGCGTGCGCCGCCAGGGACTCGAACCCCGGACCCGCTGATTAAGAGTCAGCTGCTCTAACCAACTGAGCTAGCGGCGCCTGCTGACAGAGATAACTCTACAGGACCCCGGACGGTGCTCCTGACCATTTCCGGTCCCGCCCGGCCTGTCGGATGGTCGTATTGGGCCTTCGATCCGTCAAAATGCGATTTGTCCAGACAGTTGAGACACTGACGCCCGTGCAGGAGCGCCAAAAGATCTTGACGAGTGTGGAGGGGAACGCATGAGTGTGCCGGTCTTCGAAGAAATCGAACCCGCGGCCGACTGCGGTTGCGCGGGCTGCGCCCGGCAGCGGCGCGACCTCGCCCTGGGCCTGCCGGTGCGCGCGGGCGGCCACCCGGCGGCCCATGGCGCGCGCAGGGCGCTGGTCCTGGTGACGGCGGCGGGGGTGGCCCTGGGGGCCGGTGGTACGGGAGCGGCGGGGGCGGCGGAGGGGGAGAGAGCGGCGGAAGTGGCGAGGGTGGTGGGGGCGGCGGAAGCGGCGAGGGCGGTAGGGGCCGCGGAAGCGGTGGGGGCGGCGGAACTGGCGGGGGCGACCGAGGGCGGGGTGGGCCGCGCCGTCTCGGAGAGCGCCACCGGGCCCGGGC
The DNA here is from genome assembly GCF_044768205.1 of Streptomyces sp. NPDC101160. Lineage (NCBI taxonomy): Bacteria > Bacillati > Actinomycetota > Actinomycetes > Kitasatosporales > Streptomycetaceae > Streptomyces > Streptomyces sp. NPDC101160. The sequence continues at coordinate 178,902 of NZ_JBIWPJ010000013.1, forward strand.
CCGAGACCCCGCAGGGCGGTCGAGGCCCCCTCCACGGATCACCCGGCCCGGGATCGGCGCCCTCCCCGGGAGCGAACCCGACGACCAGTCAGATCTCCGCGCAGTCCCTGCCGAAGACCACCCGGGCGGAGATCATCAACCGCGCGAAGGCGTGGGTCACGGCGGCGGTCCCGTACTCGATGGAGCGGTACTGGACGGACGGCTACCGCCAGGACTGCTCCGGCTACATCTCCATGGCCTGGAACCTCCGCTCCAACGAGTGGACCGGCAGCCTCGACCGCTTCGCCGACCGGATCGACCGCGCCGACCTGCAGCCCGGCGACATCCTGCTCTTCCACAACCCGGACAACCCGACGCGCGGCTCGCACGTGACGATCTTCGGCGGGTGGACGGACTACACGCACGCCTCGTACATCGCGTACGAGCAGACCAAGCCGCACACGCGGAAGCAGGCGACGCCGCTCGCGTACTGGGAGAACTCGGACCGCTACCTCGCGTACCGCTACAAGGGCGTGGTGAGCGGCGGGGGCGAGTCCGGGCCGGGGTCCGGGGCGGTGTCGACCCCGTTCCCGGGGGCGGCGATGTTCGGGCCGGGCGCGAACAACGCGTACGTCACCCAGCTCGGCCGGCTGCTCGTCGCGCGCGGCGGCGCGAAGTTCTACAGCCAGGGCCCCGGGCCGCGCTGGGGCGAGGCGGACCGGCGGGCCACGCAGGCGTTCCAGCTCGCTCAGGGCTGGCAGGGCGTCGAGGCGGACGGGCTGCCGGGGCCGCAGACCTGGGCGCTGCTCGTGACGGGGCAGGGCAGGGGCATCGGCGGTTCGAGTGGTTCGGGCGGATCGAGCGCATCTGCGAGCGGGTTCCCCGGGCGTGGCTACTTCCGTCCAGGGCAATCCAACGCATATGTGGAGAAGCTGGGCAAACAACTCGTGAAGCGGGGCTACGGCAAGCACTACACGTCGGGCCCCGGTCCACGGTGGACGGAGGCGGACCGCCGCAACGTCGAGTCCTTCCAGCGAGCCCAGGGCTGGCGCGGCGGCGCGGCCGACGGCTACCCGGGCCCGGAGACCTGGCGGCGCCTTTTCCGATGACCCCGAGAACATGAGGTGACGACCGAATGACGCCATCGACCCCCCCGACCCCCTCCGACTCCGGCCCCGCCGCCACCCGCGACGCAGCCCGCACCGCCCGCCGCCTCACCGACGGCCGCCTACGCCCTGCGGGGCCGCCGGGTGCGGGGGCGAGTGGGGGAGCTGCGCCGGGCGCGCCCACCCCGGTGGACGGTGCCGGCGCGCCGGCGGGCGCGGGTGCGCTGGCGGGCACGGGTGTGGTCCCGGGCGCGCCTGAGGGTGGGGGAGCGGCGCCGCTCGCTGCGGCGGGCGCGGTTGGGGCGGGCCTTCAGCCCGGTGCCGGTGCCGAGGCGTGGTCGGGTGCGCCTGTGGGCGGGGCGAGCCTCCAGGGCGGTGCCGGTGCGCCGGAGGTTCCGGGCAGGTCGTCTGCTGTGTCGTCAGCGACCCTTGGAGGAGGGGTGGTTGAGGCAGGCCGCGGACACCAGACGGCTCCGGTCGCCGGTTCTGGGGCTGCACCGACGGGGCCCGGCCTCGCGCCCGGCGGAACCTCCCGTACGGGCGGGCCCACCGTCGGGCACGACGGCGGGTCGCAGGCCGGCGCGGCCGACGGCTCGGCGGCGCAGCCGCTCGGTTCGTCCGGGCTCGGACACCCGGCGCCGGCCGGCGCCGGACAGGACCCTGGCCCGGCATCCGGCCTCGGGCCCTCGGCGGCCGGGACCGTCAGCGGGCCGTTGGGCGCGGGATCGGTGGCCGGCGGTGGCGCCGGGCCCACGGCTCCGGCCGCACCCGGGCAGGGCGGCTCCGGTCTCCCGCCCTACCCAGGGCCTGCGTCCGCGTCCGGCACGTCGCCGGGCTCGCCCGACGTCGGTCACCCAGCACCTGCCGGAGCCGGGCAGGGCGGCCCCGGTCTCGCGTCCCACCCGGGGCAGACTTCCGTGCCCGCAGCGGGCGCGGACTCCGGTTCGGTTGCCTCCGGGCGTCCGGCCGCCCACCCTGTCGGCGGCGCGGGCTCGGCGGCCGGGCCGGGGAGTACCGCCGGATCCGGCGGGGCGGTTCCCGGCCCGTCCAGCCTCGGGCCCGCGGCGGCCCAGGCAGTCAGCGGGCCGTCCGGTGCGGCCACGGCGGTCAGCAGTGGCTCAGGGCCTACCGCTCCGGTGGCGGCCGGGGAGGGCTTCGGCAACGCACCCGCCCCTGCCGGCGCCGCCGTTCGGCCGGAACAGCAGAACCCCGGCCTGACGCGCGCCGGCGCGGACGGTGCAAGGTCGCCGCAGCCGCCCCAGGAGGGCCCTCGCACCGCGAGCGCTCCTTCCGCTGGTACCGACTTCGGGCGCTCCGCGCCGCCGCCCGCCGGTTCCGATGCGCCTCAGGCGCCCACTGCGGGTCCGGCTCGCGCCGCTGAGGCGCCGTCCGCTGCGGGCTCGGCGACCGGTGTCAGCCCGGCGCGCGAGCATGGAGCCGCTCCTGGTTCGCCGCAGGTTCACCGCCCGGCAGGCGCAGCGGCCTCGGGCCGTCCGCCGGTGTCCACCGATCCGGCGCCGAGCCGCGGTGCCGCTCCCGCTTCCCCGTCTCGCGCGGCCGAGGCGCCGTCCGCTGCGGGCTCGCCGACCGGTATCAGCCCGGCACGCGAGCATGGAGCCGCTCCTGGTTCGCCGCAGGCGCACCACCCGGCAGGCGCAACCGCCTCGGGCCCTGGACGCGACCACGGAGCTGCTTCCGGTTCGACGCAGGCGCACCGTCGTCCGCCAGGCGCAGGCAGCGGGGGGCGTCCGTCGGCGTCCACCGATCCGGCTCCCGCTGCGGCTTCCGCAGCCCCGGCTCGCGCCACTGGTGCGCCGTCCGCCGCGGGCTCGCCGACCGGCGTCACCCCTGGCCGCGACCATGGAGCCGCACCCGGTTCTCCCGAGGCGCCCCGCCCGGCAGGCACAGCAGCCGCCCCAGGGCGCACCCCGATGGCCACCGACCCGGCACCGGCCCGCGCTTCGGCGACGCCCGGCGCCGCTTCCGCCGCTCCGGCGCCGCAGGACCCCGGTCCCGCGCCCGCACACCCCTCCGACCCCGGCCGCCCGGCGCCGTCCGTCGCCGCAGGCCAGGCCGTCGCACCCGACCGCAGCGGCCCCGCGGCGTCCGTCACCGCCGGCCAGGCGTCCGCCTCTGCCCCGGCTCGCCCGGCGGTGTCCGCCGCCGCAGGCCAGGCTCCCGCCTCAGCCCCCGGCCGCCCGGCCGCGTCCGCAGCCGCTGCCCAGGCTCCCGCCCCCGACCCCGGCCGCCCCCCGGCGTCCGCCACCCCAGGACAGGCCTTCGCAACCGGCCCCGGCCACTCGGCCGCCCCCGTCACCGCAGCCCACGCTCCCGCCCCCGACCCCAGCCACCCCGCAGCCTCCATCGCCACAGGCCCGGAAGGCGCGGCCGCCGCCGACCCCGTCGCCGACGATGCCGTCGACCGCGGGTGGATCGCCGGTGTTCCCGGCGCCGCGACCACCGAGGTGCCGCCCCGCGCGAGCGCGACTGCTCAGTCCCAGCCACGGCCCCAGCCCCAGCCCCAGTCCCAGTCCCGGCGCCGTACCGTCATCGGTACTGAGGTCACGGGCTCGATCCCGGTGCATCTGCTGTTCCGGGACGAGGCGGACGGGGGCGGCGACGACGGGGGGCCGGCCACCGTGCCCGTACCGAAGACAACGGCGGCGACGGCGGCGGCGAAGAAGCCTGGCATTCCCGCGCCCACGCGGCCGACCCCGGCCCCCGGCAACCGTCCCGCGCCCACCGCCGATCCCAAGCTCGTCGAGCGGCCGGGGCCGGTGCTGGCCGGGTGGGTCGGGGTGGTGGGTGGGGCGGTCGCGCTGCTCGGGTGTGCCGCGATCGTGTGGTGGACCGGGGCCGTGCCCGGTGAGCTCGCGCGGATGCTGCGGCTGCCGGTGCGGCCGTACAGCGGGATCCCGCTCGGACAGTGGGCGCTGCTCGCGCTCGGCGTCGTCCTGGCGCTGTTCTTCCTGGGCGGTCTCGGCCGCGGCCGGGTCGGTTACGCGCTCGTGCTGACGCTCTTCGGCGACTACCGCGGCACCGTGCGCCGCACGGGGCTGCTCTGGGTGAGCCCGCTGCTGCTCCGCCGCCGGGTCGACGTACGGCTGCGGCACTGGCGCAGTGAGCCGCTGCCCGCCGTGGACGCGAAGGGCACCGCGCTGAACGTCGTCGTCCTCGTCGTGTGGCGGATCCGGGACACCGTCCGGGCGGCGCTCGGCGTGGACCGGCACGAGGAGTACCTGAGGGAGCAGGTGGAGGCGGCGATGGCGCGGGTCCTCTCGCAGCTGCCGGCGGACGCGTTCCACGAGGACGCGCCGACGCTGCGGGACTCGGAGGCGGTCGGCGAGGCCCTGACGCGGATGCTGTCGGCGGAGTGCGCGCCGGTCGGGATCGACGTGTTCTCGGCGCAGCCGACGCGCATCGAGTACGCGCCCGAGGTCGCCGCGGCGATGCGGCGCAGCCGGATCGCGGCGCTCGACGCGAAGCACCGGGACAGCGTGCTGACCTCGGTCGTGGACGCGGTGGACGACGTGGTCCACCGGCTGACCTCCCGTGGTCTGGTCGAGCTGGACGACTACGAGAAGAAGGCGCTGGTGAAGGACCTGACCGTGGCGTTCTACACGGGCCGTACCGCCCCCGGGGAGGGCGCCTGACCCAGCGGCGCGTCCCGCTCCCGTACCGTCGCCGTCGGTATGGACATGGCCAACTTCCGTCCCTACCTTGGAGCTTGGTCTAGACCTAGAGCCGACGGCTCGAAACCCCCACCCGCACGCGTGCAGCACAGCCCAACAGAACTCCCCACGTTCTCCTGGAGCGACAGCATGCGAAAGAAGACAGGGATCGCGGCCGTGGCGCTCGGCGTCGCCGCCGCCTCCCTCCTCGCCACCACCAGCGCGAGCGGCCACGGCTACACCGACTCGCCGATCAGCCGGCAGAAGCTCTGCGCCAACGGCACCGTGACCAACTGCGGCGACATCCAGTGGGAGCCGCAGTCGGTCGAGGGGCCCAAGGGCTTCCCGGCCGCCGGGCCCGCCGACGGGAGGATCTGCGCCGGCGGGAACTCCCGCTTCGCGCAGCTCGACGACGCCCGGGCCGGCGCCTGGCCCACCACCAGGCTCACCGCGGGCCAGAGCTACACCTTCCGCTGGCAGTTCACGGCCCGCCACGCGACCACGGACTTCCGCTACTACATCACCAGGAACGGCTGGACCGGCACCAGGGCCCTGACCAGGGCCGACCTGGACCCCCAGCCCTTCCTGGTCGTCCCCTACGGCGGCCAGCAGCCACCCTCGACGCTCTCGCACACGGGGACCGTCCCGGCGGGCAAGACCGGCCGCCACCTGATCCTCGCCGTGTGGACGATCGCGGACACCGGGAACGCCTTCTACGCGTGCTCGGACGTCCAGTTCTGAGGCCCGTTCCGAGGTCGGTTCCGAGGCCCGCAGAACCCGCAGAACCCGCCGGGTCCGCGGGGCCCGCGGGAACCCTCCTCATCTGACGTGACGTCAGCTAGCATCCGGCCCCATGAGGACCGTCGCGGAACTCGTACGACGCCAGTGGCACGACCACCGGACCGGACTGAGGGACGAGCGCACCACCCTCACCCACCACCAGGTCGCCGCCGGCGCCGCCGCCCGCGCCGCCCTGCTCACGGAGCTGATGCCCGACCGGCCGGGGCGCGAGCCGCACCTCGGTCTGCTGCTCGACAACACTCCGGAGTACCCGCTCTGGCTCGGCGCGGCGGCCCTCGCCGGGGCCGCCGTCGCCGGGATCAACCCCACCCGGCGCGGCGCCGAGCTGGCCCGGGACATCCGGCACACCGACTGCCGCCTCGTGGTCACCCAGCGTGCCCACCTCCCGCTCCTCGACGGGCTGCCGCTGCCCGGCGTACGGATCCTGGTGACCGACACCGACGCGTACGAGGCCCTGCTCGCCCCCTACGGAACCGCCACCCCGCACGACCGCTTCCTCCGGCCCGCCCGCCCCGACAGCCGCTTCCTCCTCTCCTTCACCTCCGGCTCCACCGGCGCGCCCAAGGCCGCCGTGTGCAGCCAGGGCCGGCTCGCCGCCGCCGGCGACTCGCTCGTGGCGCACTTCTCGATCCGGCCGGAGGACACCCACTACATCTGCATGCCGATGTTCCACGGCAACGCCGTGATCGCCGACTGGGCGCCCGCGCTCGCCGCCGGCGCCGGGATCGCGTTGCGCGCCCGCTTCTCGGCCTCGCGCTTCCTGCCCGACGTGCGCCGCTTCGGTGCCACCTACTTCACCTACGTGGGCCGCGCCGTCCAGTACCTGCTCGCCACCCCGGAGAGCGCCCACGACCGCGACCACCGCCTCCGGCTCGGCTTCGGCACGGAGGCGGGCGCGGTGGACGCGGCCCGCTTCGAGGCGCGGTTCGGGGTGCGGCTCGTCGAGGGGTACGGCTCCTCCGAGGGCGGGGCCGCGATCCAGCGGAGCCCCGGCACACCGGCCGGTGCGATCGGGCGGGCCGCGCCCGGCGACGACCTGGCCGTGGTGGACCCCGCCACCCGGCGCGAGTGCCCGCCGGCCCGGTTCTCGGCCACCGGCCTGCTGCTGAACGCCGACGAGGCCGTCGGCGAGCTGGTCAACCGTGGTCGCAGCCCCTTCGAGGGCTACTGGCGCAACCCCGAGGCCCAGGCCGCGCGCCTGCGCGACGGCTGGTACTGGACCGGCGACCTCTTCTACCGGGACGCCGAGGGCTTCCTCTACTTCGCCGGCCGCACCGACGACCGGCTGCGCGTCGACAGCGAGAACCTCGCCGCCGCCATGATCGAGAACATCCTGGCCCGCTGGGAACGCGCGGCCGGTGTCGCCGTCTACGCGCTACCCGACCCCGTCTCAGGCGACCGGGTCATGGCCGCGCTCGCTCTGCGTCCCGGCGCCGTCTTCGACCCGGCCGCCTTCGCCGACTTCCTGGCCGACCAGAGCGACCTGGGCACCAAGATGCCCCCGACCTACGTCCGGGTCGTCCCGGAGCTGCCCCTGACCGCCACCAACAAGATCCACCGGGTCGCCCTGCGCCGCGCCGGGCTCGGCGGCCCCGACCCGGTCTGGTGGCGCCCGGCGCCCTCCGCCCCGTACGAGCCCCTCACCGATACCGCTCGCGACACGCTCCGCCGGGCGTACGAGGAGCAGGGCCGGCCCTTCCCCGGCTGACCCGCATGACCACTGGGCGGAAAAACAAGGAAGCCCTCTCGCTTTCGCGAGAGGGCTTCCTCTGTCTGTGCGCCGCCAGGGACTCGAACCCCGGACCCGCTGATTAAGAGTCAGCTGCTCTAACCAACTGAGCTAGCGGCGCCTGCTGACAGAGAAAATACTACCTGGTCCCGAGGGGTGCTCGTGACCACCTCGCTGTCAGTCCCCGGATCGCCCAGCGGATCGCCCTGTACTCGCCCTGCAGTGGCCTGGATCGCTCTAGATTGCCAGCGACAGCACCACCGGCGCCGCCCGCCGGTTCAGCGTGTCCGCCGCCGAGCGCAGCCGGTGTGCGTGCTCGATCGGCAGCGACAGGGCCAGGCAGCCCACGGTCGAGCCCGCCGTCAGCGGCACCGCCGCGCAGACCGTGCCCACCGCGTACTCCTGGAGGTCGAGCATCGGGACGGTCGGCGGCTGGCTGTCCAGCTTGGAGAAGAGGATCTTCTCGTTGGTGATCGTCCGGGAGGTCAGCCGGGCGATCTTGTGGCGGGCGAGGTGGTCGCGGCGCCCGTTCTGGTCGAGCTGGGTGAGCAGGCACTTGCCGACCGCGCTGGCGTGGGCGGCCGAGCGGAAGTCCACCCACTCGTTGACCTTCGGGGTGCGCGGGCCGTCGGCGAACTGGGTGATCTTCACCTCGCCGTCGATGTACCGGCTGATGTAGACGGCGGCGCCGACCGAGTCGCGCAGCTCGGTGAGCGTCTCCTGGAGCTTGCGCTCCAGGGCCTCGCGGCGGGTGACGCCGGAACCGAGGAGGACCAGGGAGTCGCCGATGACATAGGCGCCGTCGGAGACCTGCTCCACGTATCCCTCGCGCCGGAGCATCAGGAGCATGGACGACAGATGGGCGACGGGCAGACCGGTCTCCCGCGCGATCTGCACGTCCGTCACCCCGCCACCGTGCCGTGAGACCGTCTCAAGCACGCGCAGGGCGTATTGCACCGAGTGGAACGGCGCGGTGGGCTCGGGCTTCAGCGCCACGGTTTCCCCCTACCAGGTTGTGACCGCAAGCTTCCGTACCACGATAGCCGCCAAGGCCCCGCCACGGGGCGGCTGTTGGCGAGAATGATTCGGCGCTCAGGGGCCCTGGGCTGGGGCGCGCCACTCTGGCATATGCCATGGTCACAGCCCTGCCGGAGAGGCTGAGGTCAGGGCCGTGCGGGAGGCCGTCCGGATGGCCGTTCGATGCTGTTCCGGACGTGAAGATTTTTTCGGCGGAGCCGCTCGGAGGGAATAAGCGGAGCCCGCCTCCAGTTAACTCCCTTCACCGGACCCCGCTGGATCCCACCCCGTCCACTGATGTCTGAAAGGCCCCACGGTGAGCGACGACACGACGCGAGACGCGATTCCCGGAGACTCGATTCCAGGAGACGCGATTCCCGGAGACGCGATCCGAGGCGAGGTGCGCGGCACCGCGCCCGTACCGCTGTCCGTACTGGACCTGGTCACCGTCGGCAAGGGACGGACCGCGAGCCAGGCGCTCGCCACCAGCGTCGAGCTCAGCCGGCTCGCCGAGCGCCGCGGCTTCCACCGGCACTGGGTGGCCGAGCACCACTCCATGCCCGGCGTCGCCTCCTCCTCGCCCGCCGTGATCCTGGCCCACCTCGCCGCCCACACCCGCCGCATCCGGCTCGGCTCCGGCGGCGTGATGCTGCCGAACCACGCCCCGCTGGTGATCGCCGAGCAGTTCGGCACCCTGGAGGCCCTCGCCCCGGGCCGGGTCGACCTGGGCCTCGGCCGCGCGCCCGGCACCGACGGCGCCACCGCCGCCGCCCTGCGCCGGACCCAGACGCTCCACGAGGGTGACGACTTTCCGGAGCAGCTCGCCGAGCTGACCCGTTTCCTCGACGACGACTTCCCGGACGGTCATCCGTACGCCCGGATCCACGCCGTGCCCGGTCCGGTGCAGGGCCCGAAGGGCCGCCCGCCGGTCTGGCTGCTCGGCTCCTCCGGCTTCAGCGCCCGGCTCGCCGGCCTGCTCGGCCTGCCCTTCGCCTTCGCGCACCACTTCTCGGCCCGCAACACAGTCCCGGCCCTCGACCTCTACCGGGAGTCCTTCCGCCCCTCGGCGGTGCTCGACGCGCCGTACGCGCTGATCGGGGTCTCCGCGCTCGCCGCCGACGAGGCCGCGGAGGCCCGCCGGCAGGTGCTCACCGGCGCCCTGTCGATGCTGCGGCTGCGCACCGGCCGGCCCGGACTCATTCCGATGCCGGAGGAGGCCGAGGCGTACGAATTCAGCCTCGCGGAGCGCGAGTTCGTCAGCGACTGGCTGGGGAACGTCGTGCACGGCACGGCGGACGAGGTGCGGGAGGGCCTCGACGCCCTGCAGAAGCGCACCGGCGCCGACGAGCTGATGCTCACGGCGAACGCGCACGGCGGGGACGCGCGGCTGCGGAGCTACGAGCTGATCGCCGACGCGTACGGCCTGCCGGAGCTCGGGTAAGCGGAATTTCCCGCCCGTTGGTTCCGCTTCGAACCGACGGGCCGGGGAAGCCTAAGGGAGCCTTAAACCGCTCGTCACGCACGGTGGCGAGCGGTTCTTCGTTGTGCTGCACGTCTCTGACAAGGGCTTTCTTCCGGCAATTGGTCTAGTCCTCAATCTGGTTCAGACCATTGACGTGCTGTTCACGCGGCGGATATCACTGCTCCAACTTCCGTACCGCCACCCCTCCCGGAGGCCGCACGTGCACCCCCGCAAACCACTCCTCGCCGCCCTGCTCAGCTCGGCCCTCGCCGCCGGGGCCCTCGCCGCGACCGCCGGCCTCGGCTCCGCGCAGGCCGCCGACACCGCCGCCACCGCCGCCGCGTCCACCGGCGGCGTCAAGATCGCGTACTACGACCAGTGGAGCGTGTATGGGAACGCCTTCTACCCCAAGCAGCTCGACGAGCGGGGTATCGCGGCCAAGCTGGACGTCATCAACTACTCGTTCGGGAACATCCACCCGACCGACCTCACCTGTTTCGAGGCCAACAAGGCCGCGGGTGACGACGCCAACCCCAGCGCCGGTGACGGTGCGGGCGACTCGTACGCCGACTACCAGAAGTCCTTCTCGGCCGCGGACAGCGTCGACGGCGTGGCCGACAAGTGGGACCAGCCGATCGTGGGCGTCTTCAACCAGTTCAAGGAACTGAAGGCGAAGCATCCCAAGCTGAAGATCAACATCTCGATCGGCGGCTGGACCTACTCCAAGTACTTCTCGGACGCGGCCAAGACCGACGCGAGCCGCAAGAAGTTCGTCGCCTCCTGCATCAAGCAGTACATCCAGGGCGACCTGCCGGTCGAGGGCGGCTTCGGCGGCCCCGGCACCGCCGCCGGCATCTTCGACGGCATCGACATCGACTGGGAGTACCCCGGCTCGCCCGACGGCCACCTCGGCAACCACTACGCCCCCGAGGACAAGCAGAACTTCACGCTGCTCCTCGCCGAGTTCCGCAAGCAGCTCGACGAGTACGGCGCCGCGCACGGCGGCAAGAAGTACCTGCTGACGGCCGCGCTGCCGGCCGGCCAGGACAAGATCAGGAACATCGAGACGGACAAGATCGGCGCGTACCTCGACTACGCGAACATCATGACGTACGACATGCACGGCGCCTGGGACGGCGACGGGCCGACGTACCACCAGTCCCCGCTGTACTCCGGCAGCAACGACCCGACCGACGTCATCAAGCCGGGCACCGAGAAGTACTCGATCCACAACGCGATCGACTCCTGGCTCGACGGCAAGCCCGCCTACGGCATCACCGGCGGCTTCCCGGCCAACAAGCTGACCCTCGGCTACGAGTTCTACTACCGCGGCTGGAAGGGCGTCCCGGCCGGCACCACCAACGGCCTCGCCCAGACCGCCACCGGCGGTTCCGCCGCCCGCCCGCTCAGCCAGGCGGCCGGCATCGCGTACTACAAGGAGCTCGGCGGCATCGTCGACAACCCGGCGACCACCTTCTGGGACGACCAGGCCAAGTCCGCCTACTTCTACAAGGACGGCGAGTTCTTCACCGGTCTGGACAAGCGCACCATCCAGGCCCGCGCCGACTACGCCCACCAGCGCGGCCTCGCCGGCGCGATGATGTACTCGCTGCTCGGCCTCGACGCCAACGCCACGCTCTTCAACCAGATCGTCGACGCCGTCGGCTCCTCGCCGACCACCCCGACGACCCCGCCGACGACGCCGCCCACCACGCAGCCGACGCCGTCCCCGACCACCACGACGCCGACCCCGACCCCCACGCCGACCGGTGGCAGCTGCACCGCCCCGGCGTACGTCGCCGGCCAGGTCTACACCGGCGGTCAGACCGTCTCCCACAAGGGCCACAACTGGAAGGCCAAGTGGTGGACGCAGAACGAGGAGCCGGGCACGACCGGCGAGTGGGGCGTCTGGCAGGACCTCGGCGCCTGCTGACCCTCGTACCGTCTCCCTGAGAACCACTGCCCTCGCCCGGAATGTCCCTCCGGCCGGGGGCAGTTCCATGCCTGCAGTACGGGTACGGGTAGGACGAGTACGGGCTACGCCGGGAGCGGCTCCACGGGCAGGGGCGCGACGCCGATCAGGTCGGCGATGCGCTCCGGGGCCACCGCCCGCGAGTAGAGCCAGCCCTGTCCGGTGTCGCAGCCGATCCGGCGCAGCCGGGCGGCCTGGCCCGAGGTCTCCACGCACTCGGCGGTGACCGTGAGCCCGAGCCGGTGGGCGAGCTGGACGAGCGCCTCGACGATCAGCTCGTCGGCCGGGTTGGCGTGCGCCTCGTCCTGGAAGCCGCGGACGAAGGAGCCGTCGAGCTTGAGGACGGAGACCGGGAGGCGGCTGAGGTAGGCGAGGTTGGAGTAGCCGGTGCCGAAGTCGTCGATGGCGATCCGCACGCCCATGTCGCTGAGCGCCTGGAGGGCCTGGAGCGGCCGGCCGGCCGAGCCCATGACGGCGGACTCGGTGAGTTCGAGCTGGAGCAGATGGGGCGCGAGCCCGGTCTCGGCGAGGATGCCGGCGACGTCGGCCACCAGGTCGGAGTCCCAGACCTGGCGGACCGCCACGTTGACGCTGACGAAGATCGGCCGGTCGCCCGGGTGGTCCTTCTGCCACTGCCGGGCCTGCCGGCAGGCGGTCCGCAGCACCCAGCGGCCGAGCTCGACGATGGAGCCGTCCTCCTCGGCGATGCCGACGAACCGATTCGGCGTCAGCACCCCGAACTGCGGGTGGTGCCAGCGCACCAGGGCCTCGACGCCCTGCACCGAGCCGTCGGCGAGGTCGACGAGCGGCTGGTACTCGAGCGCGAACTCGTCGCGTTCGATGGCCGGTCGGAGGGTGGAGGAGAGCGCCTGCCTGGTCATCCGGTGGGCGTTGCGCTCGGGGTCGAAGAGGGTCCAGCGCGACTTGCCGTCGGCCTTGGCCCAGTAGAGCGTGGTGTCCGCGGCCTGCATCAGGCAGGTGGCGGAGGAGCCCTGGGCCGGGCGCTCGACGACGCCGATGGAGGCGGAGACCGAGAGCCGCTGCCCGGACAGGTCGAAGGGCTCCTGGAGCGCGGTCAGCGCGGACTGCGCGAGGTCGGCCAACTGCTCGGTGCCGGTGGAGTCCTCGACCAGGATCGCGAACTCGTCTCCACCGAGCCGGGCCACCAGATGGCCGCCGTTGCGGGTGTATCCGTAGCCGTCCGCGCACTCGGTGAGCCGGCCGGCGACGGCGGCGAGCAGCCGGTCGCCGACCCGGTGGCCGAGGGTGTCGTTGACCGCCTTGAAGCCGTCCAGGTCCAGGTAGCAGATGCCGATCCGCCCTGTTCTGCCATGCCCGTACGACTGGTATGACTCGTACGACCGGTCCGGAGCCGGTTCCGGACCGCCGGCCGTGGCGCTCTCGACGGCGGCGCTCTCGATGGCCGCGGTCAACCGCTCGAAGAACAGGGTGCGGTTGGGCAGCCGGGTGACCGGGTCGTGCATCTGGAGGTGGCGCAGCCGGGCCTGGAGCTCGCGCCGGTCGCTGATGTCCGCGACCGACAGCAGCACGCGGCCGCTGTCGGGCACGGGCGCCACGGTCACCTCGGCCCACAGGGAGCGTCCGTCGGGGTGCTTGAGCCGGCGGGTGCAGCGGAAGCGGGAGCGCCGGCCGCTCAGCACCTCGCGGTAGGCGTGCCAGGTGCGGCCGTCGGAGCCGAGGTCGACGAGGTCGGCGGCGGCCTGCTCGCGCAGGGCGGCGGCCTCGGTGCCGAGCAGGGTGCCGAAGGAGTCGTTGGCGGCGAGGACGATGCCGTCCCGGTCGACCATGGCCATCGCGATCCGGGCGGCGTTGAACGCGGCGCGGTAGTCCCGGAGTTCGGAGTCGCGGTCGCGGTCGCGGTCGGGGTCGACGGGGTCGGGGTCGCGGAGTCGGGAGTCGCGGGGGTCCCGGAGTTCGGATTCCGCTGCCGGGGGGTGACTCTCCGTGAGCGTCGGCTCAGCCGACGGGTGCACTGGTCCTTCGGGGGTTCCGCTCACCGCTCGCTCCCGTAGTGCGTTCGGGCCGTACAGATGTGGTCGGAATGATCGGCCAAGGAAAGTGTGCCGATCATAGAGGCTGGCCGGGGCGCCGTTCCAGCTCCAAGGCCCGTCGCGGGCCTCCGGCAGGCTGTGAGGCTGCCCACCCGGACCCTCCGCCCGATCGTTTCTGCGCGGGTCTGACACGGGTCGGCGAGGGCCTGACCGAATGTGACTTTCCGTGAGCTGACGCATGCACGTGTCGCGTCGACCCGGCGGGTCCCGCTCACCCGACCGGGGCAGCGGAAAGGTGCGAAACCCGGCAAACCACCACAAGGTGGGTGAGGTGTCGCACATTCCGGAGCGGGAGGTCCACGTGAGGGGTCACGTGAAGGGTCAGCAGCCACCCGGGCGAGTGCACGGGCCGGTACGCCGCTCGCGCCTGCGGGCCTGCGCGGCCGCCTTCACCTCCCTCGCCGCGCTCGCCGCGATCGGCCTGGTCGCCGGCCCGGCCGTCGCCGTGCCCTCGGCGGGCCCCTGCGCCCTGCCCCGTACCGCCGCGCACCACTCGCTCGGCCTCGACACCTGGAACGGGTCCTACCCGCGCCCGACCCGCGCCCTCGACGCGGTCATGATCTTCCTGTCCTTCCCGGACTCCGCCCCCATGACCACCCCCGCCCAACTCGCCGCCGACCACTTCCCCGGCACCTCCGAGTTCTTCGAGCGAGCCTCCTACGGCCGCTTCAGCCTGCGCGTCCACCCGCAGCAGAACTGGACCCGGATGCCGCAGGACTCGGCCGCGTACGCGATACGGCGGGACTGGAGCGCCGAGCGCCGGGCGGCCTATCTGCGCGACGCGATCCGGGCCGCCGACGCCTCGGTCGACTTCTCGCGCTACGACATCGTCTATCTGGTCGCCGACCCGGACGCGCCTGGCGTGGACTCCGACGCCACCAAGGTGGTCAATCTCGAACGCCCCCTGGAGGCCGACGGCACCGAGATCAAGCGGGTCGTCACGGTCTTCGAGCGCCATCCGCCGGACCGCAACGTGCTCGCCCACGAGACCGGCCACGTCTTCGACCTGCCCGACCTCTACCACCGGCCGACCGACGGCAAGGGCGACTGGGACACCTACGTCGGCGACTGGGACGTCATGGGCAGCCAGTTCGGGCTCGCGCCCGACCTCTTCGCCTGGCACAAGTGGAAGCTGGGCTGGCTCGACCGCTCCCAGGTGAAGTGCGTACGCGGTCCGGGCACGCACGTCGTCGGCCTGGAGCCGGTCGCCGCCGCCCCCGTCGCCGGCGGCACCGTCGGCACCCGGCTCGCCGTGGTCCGTACGGGTGAGGACAGCGCCCTCGCGATCGAGGCCCGCTCGGCGACCGGCAACGACAAGGACACCTGCACCGAGGGCGTGCTGCTCTACCGGGTCCGCAACCAGGCGGCCTCCGGCGACGGACCCGTCGAGGTCGTCGACACCCACCCGCACACCGAGGCGTGCTGGGAGCGCTCGGTCTACCCGCCGCTCGCGGACGCGCCGCTGCGCGAGGGCGAGTCGTACACGGTGCCGGGCACGGGCGTCCGGGTGGAGGTGGACGGGCGGACGAAGGCGGGCATGTGGACGGTACGGATCAGCGGCCCGCAGCCGGTGCGGTGACCGCGCCACCGCCGCACGATCCCACAACGAAGAAGCCCCTCGCTTCCGCGAGGGGCTTCTTCCGTCTGTGCGCCGCCAGGGACTCGAACCCCGGACCCGCTGATTAAGAGTCAGCTGCTCTAACCAACTGAGCTAGCGGCGCCTGCTGACGTCGTAGACATTAGCATCCGGATCCGGCGAAGCAAAAATCGATACCCGCAGATCGGCCGCCCTAACCGTCCGGACCGCCCTGACCGCCCGCACGCAGGCCCACAGCAGCACGTCCGGCCCGGGCAGCCACGGCTTGCGGGTGTCGGGGGCGACGAGCCAGCGCGGGCCGGCGGAGTCGTGCGGGGTGAGCGGCGGGACGGTCACGGCGTCGCCGGTGCCGTGGCAGAGCGGCCGGGGCACCTCCGGCCCCCACTCCTCCCAGTCGAGCAGGGACGGTAAGCGCTGGGCGGTGCCCGGGGCCGCGAAGAGCAGCATCCGGCCCCGGTGCATCGCGACGGGCCCGCAGCCCGGGCCCTCGGCCCACAGCCGGTCCAGCATCCGGCGCCCGAAGGTCGGCTCGACGTTCACCACGTCGAAGACCGTGCCGCAGGGGAGTACGGCGGGGGAGGCGGGGTGCTGTTCCCAGGTCGTGAGCGCGGGGCCCGGGCGAGACGTGGCGGAGGCGAGCCAGGCAGCGCCGTCCTCGGTGACCCGCGCCGGCTGGTGCCGGCAGATGTCGTACAGAACCGTCGTCTCGTCGCTCAGCCACGTCGTCATGCCAGAGGTCTACCGGCCGTGACGGTGCCGTCTCAGCGGGTTGCCGGAAATCCGGACACGGCGGGTGCCGGAGGAGTATCTTGCGCCCCGGCATATGCCACGCGGCCAGACCGGATGCGCGGTGCCGGTGGCCGCCGGCGGTGCGCGGTGTCGGTCACTCGACGCCGATGCCGATGCCGACGCCGCCTGCCCGTGGTGCCCGGCGCCGGTGGCCGGCCGCGGCTCACTCCTCCGGGTCGCGGCCGCCCGTGCGGATCAGGTCCTGACCGAACTCGATCATCTTGCGGGCGTAGTCCTCGGTCCACTCCGCCCGCTCGGCCACGTCCGCCGCGGTGAGCCGGTCGAACCGGCGCGGGTCGGCGAGCTGTGCCGCCGCGATCGCCTGGTACTCGATCGCCCGGTCCGTCGCCGTGCGGAACGCCAGCGTCAGCTCGGTCGCCCGGGCGAGCAGCTCTCGCGGGTCCTCGATCTTCTCCAGGTCGAAGAAGTGCTCCGGGTCGGCGGCAGCCTCGGCCGGTTCGAAGATCAGCGGCGCCGGCCTGACCCGCCGCTGCCCGCTCCGCTCCGCGGATTCCGCCATGATCCCTCTCCTCCTCACACACGCGGCCCGGACACCCGGGCCACCTTCCATTCTCCCGCGCCTGGCAAGAGGGCCGGAGGCGCCTGCCTAAGGGGCCCAGGTCACCCGGTGCTCCGCGAGGTGTGACAACACCGCGTGGTTCGCCTCCCAGCCGTCCTGGGCTGTATTCATCGGCCGCCTCCGGCGGCGTGCCGGACTCCGTCCGGCGGCATCGCGGCTCGGGGCGAGGGCTTCATGGCGTCCAGGTCACCCGGTGCTCCGCGAGGTGTGACAACACCGCGTGGTTCGCCTCCCAGCCGTCCGGGGCTGTATTCATCGGCCGCCTCCGGCGGCGTGCCGGACTCCGTCCGGCGGCACCGTGGCT
>NZ_JBIWPJ010000014.1:0-84919 GCF_044768205.1 Streptomyces sp. NPDC101160
GTCGGGAGGTCGCGGAGGGGGTGCGTGATCCGCTGCCGCGTGAGATGGCGGCTTCTATGGATGATGAGAAGGTTTTCGGGCCCGTGCTCTATAAGTTGTCGCTGGCGTCGGCTGTGTCGCGGGGGTTGCTGGCGCGGTACCAGATCATCGTGCTGGAGCTTCAGGACCCGGTGGTCACGCCGGAGCGGCTGATGGGTGAGGGCCGGTATACGGAGGAGGTGCGTGGGCAGCGTCTCGGGGCGCTCCAGGCGGCGGTGCTGCACACGATGGCGCAGTACGGCCTTTCTTCGTGCATTACTTTCCATCATCGGACGATGGAGGCTCAGGCGTTTGCGGAGGGTCTTCAGCGGGTGGCGGCGAAGCTGCATGCGGACCGGCCGGAGAGGTATCCGGCGGGGGTCTGGGCGGACTGGCTGTGTGGCGAGCATGTGCCTGAGCGCCGGCGGGAGGTGCTCGCCGGGTTCGGGACCACGGCGCGGCGGGCGGTGTTGTCGAACTGCCGGGTGCTGGGCGAGGGCGTGGACATCAGGGCCGTGGACTGTGTGGCGCTTTTGGACCCGAAGGGCGCTCCGCATGACATCGTCCAGGCCGTCGGGCGGGCGCTGCGTCAGAAGCCCGGTGAGGGGAAGGTGGCCTCTTTGATCGTGCCGGTTTTTCTCCGGCCGGGGGAAAAGCCGGAGGATATGTTCACGTCGGGGTCGTATCGGCCTTTGGTGAAGGTGTTGGAGGGTCTGCGCGCTCACGACGAAGAGGCCGTGGAATTGCTGGCGATTCCGCAGGAGCCTCAGAAGAACTGGGTGCGGCCGTCTGAGTACATCGGTCCGCCGCCCGGGGAGGGCGAGGAAGAATCGCGTCTGCTGCTTCGTTTTGCCGCTCCGAGGGATCCGGTGTTGGTCGCGGAGTGGGTGTCGTTCAACGTGATCGACACGGAGAAGCAGGACTGGGCGCGGGGCTGGGCGAAGCTCAGGCAGTTCGCTGAGCGTGAGGGGCATGCCCGGGTTCCGTACGGGCACAGGGAGGGTGCCTATCCGTTGGGGCAGTGGGTCGCGGAGCAGCGGCGGGTGTATGGGGCGGGGCAGATGAGCGGTCTGCGGGCCCGGCGGTTGGAACAGTTGGGCATGGTCTGGTCGCCGGCGGATGAGCGGTTCCAGGAGAATCTTCAGGCCGCGAAGGCGTACTACGAGGAGCACTGGACGCTGTGCGCGCCCCGGTCCGCGATGGTGCTGGACCGGCCTGTGGGGCAGTGGCTCGCGAACCTGCGTCGGCCCGGGGCCCTGGACGGGCGCCCCGGGTGGAAGGCGGCGCTGGAGGCTGTGGACGCGGACTGGAATCCGTCGTGGTCGCCCGAGTGGCAACGTCATTACGCTGTGGTGCGGGAGATGCTCGCGGAGGAGACCATCCTCGGCTATGTCGAACCCGGCGTCACCGTCCATGGAATGGACGTCGGTAAGTGGCTTGCCCGGCAGCGTCAACCTGAAGTCTGGGCAGCATTGGCCGGCGGGCAACGCGAGCGGCTGGAGGCCATTGGTGTCGTCTCCCATGCCCCTGCTCCGGAACCGGAGACACCCGCGCCGGCGAAGTCGTCCACTACGCCTGTGGGTGCCTTTGAGCGAGGTGTAGCCGCTCTGGTCCAGTACAAGGCCCGCACGGGGTCTGTGACTGTTCCCAGGGGGCATGTGGAGCGGATGGAGGACGGCATCGAAATCCGCCTCGGCGTGTGGATCATGAATCAGAAGGGACGCCGCGCCAAACTCACCCCCGACAAGCTCGCCGCGCTGGCCGGCCTCGGGTTGGAATGGGCAGCGGGGTAAGGCTGTCGGAACGGGCCTGGGCGCACTGCCTGCCCTTGGGGGGTGTTGCTGTGGCCGGGGTTCGCGGAATCGCACTGAAGTGTGAAGGGCTTGGGATATCAGGCCTGTCTGGCCGGTCGTTGCCTCCAGCCAGGTGGCCGCGTCGGTCGGTGAATTCGTGGTCGTAGATGCTCGGGGCGGTTGTTGGGCCGATCGGCCGGGGTGCCCGTCCGCGGCGGACGGGCGCCCTCGGGTGGCGAATTCCGGAGCACGGCTGCGGTGCGGCGCGGATCGGGCGCGCCGCTGGAGGGGTTGGGCGGCGGTCCGCTTGTCGGTCGGCGCTGAGGTAGGTCACGTAGCGCCGGACGTGGCGGTGTAGGGCCCGTACGGACAGGTCGGCTTTGGCTGGGTCGCCGTCGTGTGCGGCGAGCGTGCGGCGGGTGGTCGCCGCGTTGGTGTCGGTGTCCGGCGTGTGCGAGGGGCGAGCGGAGGTTGTGGGTCTGTGACAGAGGGTGTTGTGGGCGGCGGTCATCGCCGCAGGTCCTTACGAGGTGTGGGGAATCTGGCGGCGCGTGGGTGGTGGCGGCGGTGGTGAGAGGTCAGGGCCTGCCGGGGCGGCGTGACTGATACCTGAGCGACGGGGCGGGGAACGCGTGTTGTCGAGCTCGGGGGGAGCCGGCTGTGAGGAGACTGCGATGGCCTGCGGAGTCTCGGGTGATGGCGGAAGGGGCGGGGAGGAGCTGCCGGGGAGCGTGCTTGTGACCGGGGCGGACGAGCTGGGGCCGTGGATGCTGTGGAGGTACGGGGAGGACGCCGGCGAGCAGGAAGCGCAGCGGCCACAGGGGGTGGACGCGCCCCAGGGGCAGCGCCTGTACGAGGCGGAAGACGGCGTGTTTGCCGTGGGCCATCCACGGGCCGCTCAGGAGTGCGGCGAGTAGGTGTGCGGGCATCATGCCGAAGGACGCGGGCATGTCTGTCTTGCCGTGGGAGATGGTCTCGTGGCTCGGGGGCAGGTGCGTTGTGGCTGCGTGGGCCATGACGTGTGGGCGATCGCTGTGTGGGCTTGTGGGGGGGCGCCGTGGCGCTGTGGTGCCTGTGGCGGGAGAGTGCCGCGTGCAGCGTGCTCTGGACGGCCAGGGTCGCCGTCGTGACGGCGACGGGGCCGCGCTCGCGGCCTGTGAGGGTCCAGGTGACGGTGAGGGTTCCCGCGAGCGTGAGTCCGAGCGTCGGTGTGGGCGGGTTCTGTCCTGGCATCAGGGCGTGGGCCGGTGGCCGCGAGCAGCATGCAGACGGCCGCGATCATCGCGGCCGGCGCTCCTTGCGGGCATCGGCCTGGTGTCGTGGCGTGCGCATGCGCGCGCTCCCCCTTTCGGAGGCATGGGTGCGGGCACGGCGGTAACGGCCGCCCCCTCGGCCTGTCGCGTCATGGCTACGTGACTGTGGCGCGCCCCACGAGTGGGTGTCGGGAACTTCCGGCCTGTTCGCGACGACTTCTCGGTGTCGACGACGGGGACGACCGTCGTGCGGGAGGGGGATCAGGTGAAGTCCGCAGCTACGGCGGCTGGCACAGTGCAGACAGCGACGGGATCCGGGCATGTCGCGTCGCGTGGGCTGACGGCGCTGCTGACGACGGCCATGGCCTTCTCGATGATGCAGCTGTTCCTGCTCGGGGCGCTCGGGCCACGCCTCGTGGTCGGTCTTGGCGTGTCGGAGACGCTGCTTGGTCTGACGACCACGGTCGGGTTCGGCACCGCCGCGGTGCTCTCGCCCGTGGGCGGCCGGATCGTGGACCGGGTCGGCCCGCGACGCGCTCTCGTCGTGCTGCTCGCTGTCTCGGCGGCGGCGCTCGTGCTGATCGGCGCGGCGCCCGGGCCTGCTTTCCTCCTCGCGGCAGTCGCGTTGGGTGGTTTTCCGCAGGCGCTCGCCAATCCGGCGACGAACAAGGCGATTTTGGCGGCGGTCCCGGGAGCGCGGCGGGGTGCGGTCACTGGTGCCAAGCAGTCCGGTGTCCAGCTGGGGGCGTTCGCGGCCGGGTTGCCGCTCGCGGCGGCGGCGGGTGTCCTGGGCTGGCGGGGCGCGGTGTGGGTGGCCGCCGGGGCGGCGCTCGCCGCCGCGCTGTGGGCCTGGCGGGCGCTGCCGGCCGGCCCTCCGCCGCGGTACGGCACCGTGCCTCGTATGCCTTCTCCGCCGGGCGGTCCGGTGCCCTGGCTGGCGGGTTTCTCGTTCTTCCTGGGCGCGGGCATCGCGTCCGTCAACACTTACCTGGCGTTGTTCGGTGCCCAGCGGCTCGGCATGGGGCCGGTTGTGGCGGGCGCGCTCGTCGCGGTCCTTGGTGTCGCCGGGATCGCGGGCCGGATCGGGTGGTCCCGCGCGGCCACGCCCGGGCGGGCGCCGTGGTTTCCCGGGCTGCTCGCGGGCGGGGCGGTGGGCGCGGCCGCGTTGCTGGTCGCGGCCTGCCGTCTCGGTCCGCTGGTGTGGGTGGCGGCGGTGGCGGTGGGGGTGTTCGCCGTGTCCGGGAACGCGGTCTCGATGGTGCTCGTGATGCAGCGCTCGGCGCCGGGGTGTGCCGGGCGGGACTCGGCGCTGGTGTCGGCCGGTTTCTTCGCCGGTTTCGCCGTGGGACCGCCGTTGTTCGGGCGGCTCGCGGAGCACGGCCGGTACGGGGGCGGCTGGGTGCTGGTCGCGGCGGAGTTCGCTGTCGCGGCGGCCGTCGCCTTCGTCTGGGCGGTCAGGGACCGGCGTACGGGACAGGGTGGTGTGGCATGACCGGCGGGCGGGGCTGGGCGGAGGAGGCGTTCGGGCTGCTGGTCCGGCGGGTGGAGGAGACCGCCGGGCAGGTGGGCGACCGTTTCCCGCTGTACGCGGATCCGGGCGACGGCCGCTGGACGACCACCGGGCGAGGGTCGTGGACTGGAGGTTTCTGGGCGGGGCTGCTGTGGCTCAAGGCCGCTCACACCGGCGGCGACGTGGACCGTGCGGCGGCCTCCGCCGTCACCGCCCGGCTCGCGCCCTGGGCCGAGGCCGACACCGCGGCGAGGGGCCTCGTCCTCTGGTACGGCACGGCTCTGGCCACCGGCGACGCGGCGGCGCAAGCCCTGCGCAAGCGTGCGGCGAAGGCTGTCGCCGGCGCCTTCCACCCGGCCCTCGGTCTCGTCCCGTGGGGCGCGGCGCTCGGCGGTTCGCGGCTGCGGGCGCGTGCGGACGGTGTTCCGGGCCTCGTACCCCTGCTGGCGTCCGCCGGGCCGGAGGGGAGGGCCGCGGCTGCCGGGCACCTGCACCGGCATCTCGACCTGTGTGTGGCGAGGGAGGACGGACGGCGGCCCCGTCCGGCGTGGCGCTGGGACGACACGCGTGGCGACTGGGTGCCCGAGGCCGACCCCGCGCCGGGCTGGGCGCGGGGGGAGGCATGGCTGCTGCTGGCGGTCGCGGACGGCCTGCTGCGCACGGGCGACGCGTACTGGCGTACGGGCCGGCTGGGGCATGCTGCGGAAGTGCTGCTCCGGCGCGGGGGGTTCCTGGACGGGGCGCTCGTCCCGCCCGCTGATGCGGACGACCCGGACGGCCCCGTGGACACGTCCGCCGCCGCGGTCGCCGCCGTCGCGCTGCTGAAGCTCGCCCGCGTCCCCGGGGCCGCGTGGGCGACGGCATGCGCGGTACGTTCCGAGGCCGTGCTGCACCACCTTGTGGACGTTCACCTCACCCGGCCGGGCGGCATGCGCCCGGCCGGCATGCTCCTGGACGGCTGCTACGAGGCGAAGAGTGGCCT
The DNA here is from genome assembly GCF_044768205.1 of Streptomyces sp. NPDC101160. Classification (NCBI taxonomy): domain Bacteria; kingdom Bacillati; phylum Actinomycetota; class Actinomycetes; order Kitasatosporales; family Streptomycetaceae; genus Streptomyces; species Streptomyces sp. NPDC101160. The sequence continues at coordinate 5,557 of NZ_JBIWPJ010000014.1, forward strand.
CGCCGTCCGTCACGAACTGGTCTGGGGGGACTTCTTCCTGGCCCTCGGCCTGGCCGGGCTCCTGGGCCGGGTCGACCTCACACGGGTGTGACGGCCTGGCCCGGCTGTCGGCCGCGCAGGACGCGCCGGGCGACGGAGGAGACATGCTGCTCGTCGGGCCCGTCGAGGATCCGGGCCGTGCGTCCCGTTCGGAGCAGCGCGGGCAGCGGGGTGTCCGGGCCGAGTCCGGCGGCGCCGAAGACCTGGACGGCCCGGTCGGCAACCTCCTGGAGCGTGCGGGCCGCCGCCGTCTTCGCCAAGCCCACCTCGACGTGGGCGTCGCGCCCCTCCGCGACCAGGGCCATCGCCTCGTAGACCAGAGGGCGGGTGGTCCGCAGTGCCAGCAGCGCCTCGAAGACGTGCTGCTGGACGAGCTGGCGGTCCGCGAGAGGTCCGTGTGCCCCCTGACGGTCCACCGCGCGCTCGCACAGGAGGTCGAAGGCCCGCTGGGCCTGGCCGATCCAGCGCAGCGCGCGCAGGGTGCGGCCGAGTTGGAGGCGTTCGCCCGCGATCATGAGGGCCTGGCCGGGTTCGCCGACGAGATGGTCCTCGTCGACGTCCGCGTGGTCGAACTCGATCTCGTACTGGCCGGTGGCCCCGAGCACGGGCAGTTCACGGACGATCCGGAAGCCGGGGGAGGCGGTGGGGACCAGGAGCAAGGACAGCCCGTCGCGGTCGCCGGCCATCCCGCTCGTGCGGGCGAGCACGGTCACGAAGTCCGCGTCCGCGGCGTTCGACACGAACCACTTGCGTCCCGTGATCCTCCAGCCGCCATCGGAGCGTCGCTGCGCCCGGGTGGCGGTGAGGAGGGGTTCGGTGCCGGGGGTGTCCGGCTCGGTCATCGCGTAACAGGTGCGGAGCTCGCCGGAGACGAGACGGCGCAGGTACTGCGAGCGCACGCGGGGGGAGCCGTGCCGCGACAGCATCGTCACGTCGAGCAGGGAAGCCGAGCCCAGGGCCGCCGGGCCGTGGTCGCTGGCGCCCTCGGCCTCGGCCAGGGCCGCGTAGGCGCTCAACGCAAGCCCTCCGCCGCCCAGTTCGGAGGGAAGGGGCAGCGCCCACAGGCCGGCCTCGCGCGCCTCCGTGCGCAGCCGTGCCCGCAGTTCCCTCGCGTCGGGGCCGCCGGCGTCGAGCCGGGTTTCGCGCGGGAACACCCGGTCGCGGACGAACGCCGAGACCCGCTTGCGCAGCTCCTCGCGGTCGACCGCCGATATCTCATGATCCGTCACAGTTTCCTCCGTCTTGGGAACTCGACAGAACACGCGTCCGACTGCCTGCCCGTGGAAGTGGTCGGGCGGACCGGCCCGCCAGTTCCCGTGATCGTGACAGTCCCGTGCGCCGGCCATCGCCCGCGCGAGGAGAGGAGAGGCATGGCGTCATCAGCGCCCCCGCACACCGCGGTCCGCCGCCCGCTCGACGTCCCGCGTCCGCTCGACGAGCTGCGTTTCGGCATCGCGGGGCCCACGGCCCTCACCGGGGTCGTCGCCGACCATCTGAGACGTCTCGGGGCGCAGGCGCGTCCGGGGGCGACGCAGGGGATCGCGCTCGACGGCGCCGGTTTCGCATCCGTCACCGCCCGCACCGCGTGGGGCGCGACCGGTTCGGGCATCGAGGACGAGGCCACGGCCCAGGCCGCCACCGGCGTCATGGCCGTCCACGGCCGCCGCCACGGCGCCCCGCGCGGCCTGGGCGTCGACTACCTGGCCACCGCCACCGGCGTGCTCACCGTCCAGGGACTCCTCGCCGCGCTGGTCGCCCAGGCACGGGGCGGCGACGGACCTCGCCACGTGACCACCACGGCCGACCGGGCCGGCCTGCTCGCCGTCTCCCAGTACCTGGCCGCTTCCGGCGCCGACGAGCCCGAAGCCGTCGAACTCGACGCCGGCGGGCCGCCGTTCACCTCCGCCGACGGTGTCCTGTTCGAACTGGAGACGCTCGATCCCGGCGACTGGGCGGCGTTCTGGCGGAGCCTCGGCGCACCCGCCGAGGCGATACGGGCGGGCTGGCGGCCCTTCCAGTTCCGGTACGCCACGGCCTGCGCGCCCTTCCCCGACACCTTGCACGAGGTGGCCCGGCGCCACGCGTGGCAGCGGATCCGGCAGGCGGCCGACCTGTCCGGCGCCGAGGTGTGCCGCCTGAACACCCTCGCCGAACGGGCCGAGGAGCACGACGGCGCCGACCCGTGGACGCTGACGACGCTGGGACGCGGAGGCCCGACGGCTCCCACCGCACCCGCGCCGGGCCGCCCGCTCGCCGGCCTCACCGTCCTGGAAGCGGGCCGCCGCATCCAGGCCCCGCTCGCCGCCCATCTCCTTGGCCTGCTCGGCGCCCGGATCATCCGCGTCGAGCCGCCGGGCGGCGACCCGCTGCGCGGCATGCCGCCCGCCTGCGACGGGATCTCCGCCCGCTGGCTCGCCCTGAACCGGGGCAAGGAGGCCGTCGAGATCGACATCAAGTCGCCCGGCGACCGCAGCCGACTGCGCGAACTCGCCGCCGAGGCCGATGTGTTCCTGCACAACTGGGCACCCGGCAAGGCCGCCGCGCTCGAACTCGACGCCGAGCACCTGACGGCCGTGAACCCGTCCCTCGTCTACGCCTACACGGGCGGCTGGGCCGACCGGCTCGCCGACGCACCCATGGGCACCGACTTCATGGTGCAGGCCCGCACCGGCGTCGGCGAAGCCGTCCACCCGGCCGGCGAACCGCCCGTACCGTCCCTGATGACGCTCCTCGACGTCCTCGGCGGCCTGCACGGCGCCGAGGCCGTGCTCGCCGGACTGCTTGTGCGCGAGCGCACCGGCCAGGGCGTACGGGTCGACTCCTCGCTCCTCGGCGCGGCCGACACCCTCCTCGCCCCCGCCCTGCAACGGGCCGCTACCGGAGCCGACCCTCGCCCGCCGGCCGGATTCCGCCACCCGCTGCGCACCTCGGACGGCTGGATCGCCCCGAGCGACAGCAGCGCGGCGGCCGCCGCCGCGTACGACGTCACGGGCATGTGCACCGAGGACGCCCTGTCCCAACTGCGCACGCACGGGCTGACGGCCACCGCCGTCACCACCGACTTGTCCGGCCTTGAGCACGACCCGCGCCTGTCCGGCCCGATCGGCCGGGACGCGCACGGTGCCCCCGCCGTTCCCGACCCCTGGAGCCTCGCGTGACCGTCACCCTCACCGACCTGCTGCCCGCCGGACTCCGCCGCTCGTGGGCGGTGGACGGCACGTGCCCGGACCTCGACCTCTACAGCCTCTTCCGGGCCAGACAGATCGCCGACCTGCACCGCACCGCCGTTCTCGACGCCAAGGGCAAGCTCTGTTACACGGCGCTCGACCGCAAGGCCAGAAGCCTGGCCGAAGGCCTGCGGGGCCTTGGCATCGGCGCCGGGGACGTCGTCGCCGTCCAGCTCCCCAACAACCGCAACGCCGTCATCGCGGACCTGGCCCTCGCCGCGCTGGGCGCGGTGGCCCTCCCCTTCCCCGTGGGGCGCGGCGCGGTGGAGGCCGAGTGCCTGCTGCGCCGGGCAGAGGCCGTCGCCGTCATCGCCGCCACCGAGCACCGGGGCCGGACGCACGCCGCCGACCTCGTCACGCTCGCGCCCGCCCTTCCGGCTCTCCGGCACGTGGTCTGCGCCGGACCGGGGACTGCGCCAGAAGGAACGATTCCGCTGAGAGAGCTGCTGCGCACCGACCCCACCGGCTTCGTCGCGGCCCGGCCCGACCCCGACAGCGCGGCCCGCATCCTCGTCTCCTCCGGCTCGGAGGCGGAACCGAAGATGATCGCCTACTCCCACAACGCCCTGGCCGGCGGACGAGGCAACTTCCTCGCCGCCCTCATGCCCGACGACACCCCGCCCCGCTGCCTCTTCCTCGTCCCTCTCGCCTCGGCCTTCGGCTCCAGCGGCACCGCCGTCACCCTCGCCCGCCACGGCGGCACGCTCGTCCTGCTCGACCACTTCACCCCCGAGGCCGCGCTGGCGGCGATACGCGAGCACGCGCCCACCCACGTCCTCGGCGTCCCGACCATGTTCCGGATGATGCTGGAGCACCTGGAGCGGACAGGGCAGAGCGTGCCCGCGCCGACCGCGCTCGTCCTCGGCGGCGCTCCGCTCGACGAGGCCACCGCGTCCGCCGCGGCCGAGGCGTTCGGCTGCTCCGTCGTGAACCTGTACGGCTCGGCCGACGGCGTCAACTGCCACACCGGCCTGGACCACAAGGTCCCGCCGACCGACCGCTCCGGCGTCGTCGCGGGCCGCCCCGACCCGCGCGTGGCCGAGATCCGGATCGCCGACCCGGACACCCACGAGCCGCTGCCCGACGGACAGATCGGCGAGATCATCTCGCGCGGCCCCATGACCCCGCTCCGCTACGTCGCCTCCCCGGACCTCGACGCCCGCTACCGCACCCCCGAGGGCTGGGTCCGCACCGGAGACCTCGGCTACCTCGACGGGGACGGGATCCTGCACGTCGTCGGACGCCTCAAGGACGTCGTCATACGCGGCGGCGCCAACATCAGCCCGGCCGAGGTGGAGCGCGAACTGGCCGGCCACCCGGCGGTGCGCGACGTCGTCTGCGTGGGCGTCCCGGACCCGCTGATGGGAGAGCGGCTCTCCGCGTGCGTGGTGGCCAGGGGAGGACTGCAGCCGACCCCGGACGACCTGGGCACGTACCTGACCGCTCACGGTCTCGACCGCCACAAGCACCCGGAGTACGTGCTCTTCCTGGACGAGCTGCCGCTCACCGCCGCGGGCAAGCCGGACCGTGCCGCGCTGCGGCGACGGGCCGCGGGCGGGCGTACCACCGCAGCCGTCGAAGGATGAGCGAAGGGAGGGGCACGCCGAGGCGTGCCCCTCCCCTCTCCCGTACGGATCAGGCGCCGCCCATGGCCTTCTTCAGCTCGGCCGCCGCGTTCCGGTACACCGCAAGCAGGTCCAGGTCCTCGCCCGGGTAGTTGGCGACCTCGACCTGCCTGGCGCCCGAGTCGGGCAGCACCGGGCCCGTCGACATGTGCACGTTGTCGAGCACGAAGGCGGGCTTCTTCGCCGAGAGCGCGGCGAGCTGGGCCGGGGTGACCGGCTCGGGGCCGTACGTGCCCACCGTCGTGGCGCCCGCGAGGCCCGCGGCCCAGCCGGTGAAGACCTGGGTGACGACCACCGGGCTCTTGCCGCCCGGCCAGGCCGCCTTGAGCTCGCCGTTCAGCTTCGCGACCTCGCCGTCGAGCCGCTTGTTGAACCGGGCGGCGGCGTCCTTCGTGCCGAACAGGCCACCGAGGCGGGTGATTTCGGCACCGGCCTTCGCCGGGTCGTTGTCGAGGTTCACCTCGACCAGCTTCGCCTTCGAGCCGGCGGCCTCCTTGATCTTCGGCGCGTACGGCTCGAACGGCGCGTACAGCACGAAGTCCGCGTTCGCGACGGCGGCCAGGTCGGAGGGCTTCGGGTCGTAGTCGGGGGCGTGGTGGACCGACTGCGGCACGATCACCGTGACGTCCTCGGCCCCGGCGGCCTCGGCGAAAGCCCCCTCCCAGGTGGTCGTGACGACCACCACCGGCTTGTGGTTCGTGTGGTCCTTGTGTCCGCTGGTGCCGGAGGAGGAAGGGTCCTCGCCCCCGCACCCGGCCAGGACGGGGAGCGCCGCACTCAGTGCGACGAGGGAAGCGATACGGGCGGTGCGGGTGGTGCGGACGCGGGTGCGCGCCATGAGCTGTTTCTCCGTTCGGGGACGAGATGCGCGGCGAGGACGACGGCCCCCGCCGTGAGGACGAGGACCGGGCCCGGGGGCCAGTCCAGCCAGAGAGCAAGGAGGAAGCCGGTGAGGTTGACGGCGACACCGATGCCGACCGCCCACAGGGTGATCGACCCCAGCGAGCGGCCCAGGCGGCGGGCGGCGAGCGCGGGCAGCAGCGTCAGGGCGTCGACCAGGAGCGCACCGGTCAGCTTGATCGCCCCGGCGACCGCGACCGCGACGAGCACGAGGAGCGCCGCGGTGAGGAGACGGACCGGCACGCCCGAGCACTGGGCGAGCTCCCGGTCGTACAGCAGCAGCGCCACCTCACGGCGCCGCCACCAGAACAACGCCGGCACGATCACGGCGAGCGCGGCGAGAACGACGAGGTCGGCGGTGCCGACCGACAGGATCGACCCCCACAGCAGGGCGAAGGCCCCCGAGGCGTTGACGCCGGAGACGGCGAGGACGAGGAGGGCGCCGGCGATGGCCAGGCTCATGAGCAGGCCCATGGCACCGGACAGTCCGCCGGGTGTGCGGGCCAGTGGGGCGACTCCTGCTCCGGACAGGGCGCACGCGACCAGCGCGCACAGCATCGGATCGAGCCCGGTCAGGAATCCGATCGCGATGCCGAGGAGCGCCACGTGCATCATCGCGAACCGCACCGGCATGATGTCGAGCCCGACGATGACCACCCCGATCACCGGCAGCCCGACGGCCGCCAGGAGCAGGGCCACACCGGCCCGCTGGACCGGTACGAGCTGGAGCATGGCGCCGAGGTCGGCGGCCGCGAGCGTGCTCACCGCACCTCCCGGAGCCGTCCGGCGGCCATCTCCAGGACCCGGTCGCAGCGTTCGGCGAGCGCCCGGTCGTGGGTGACGACGACCAGCGTCACCGGCAGTTCGGTCAGCACGTCCGCGGCCTCCTCCTGCCCGGCGAAGTCCAGGGCCGCGGTCGGCTCGTCGGCCAGCAGTACGTGGGCCCCGGCCGCCACGGATCCCATGGCTCGCGCCAGGTACATGCGCTGCAACTGCCCGCCGGACAGCGTGTCCACGGGCCGGCCCGTCAACGCGCCGACGCCCAGCCGCCCGGCTGCCCCGGCCGCCTCGGCCGGCGCGCCACTGCTCGCCAGCAGCTCGTCCCCGCGCAGCGGGAACCGCCCCGCGGCCGGCTTCTGCGGGATCCACGCACACGACCGGCGCCGCCACGCCCACTCGGCCGCCGTACGGGCGGGCCGACCACCGACCTCGATACTGCCGCTGACCTGCCGGTGCAGCCCGAGGACCGCGCGCAGCAGCGTCGTCTTCCCGGACCCGTTCGTCCCGGTCAGCGCCACCCGCTCACCGGCCGCGATCTCCAGGTCGACATCGGCGACCGCCTCGACGCGGCCGTGCCGGCAGCCGACCCCCCGCATCCGTATGTCCAGTCCGCCCATCCCGTGCCCTTCACCGCCGCTGTGGTCGTGCGGTGGAGGAGTCGCACGGAACGGGCACCGGGTTCCCGCACATGGGTGCAAACCCTCGTCCGTCCAGGAACAAAGTCCGCGATCGCGGACTCGTGCCGCCTGCGGCTGATCTAGTTCGGACTGCGCAGGACGAAGCGTCGTTCGTCTCGCGTCCGCCGCGGGCGTGGCCGCCGGCGGGGCTCCGGCGGCACTCCCCCGCCTGCGGGCTCGGGAGCGCAGAAGCCCATGGGGACGGGCCGGGGTGCCGCGGGGGTGCTTGCCTCACCGCCCGCGCGCACCGGCGCCGTTGCCGCCCGGGCGCCGGCGATGACCGTGGCGTGGGCGATCAGCGGGGCGCAGGCCTGGCAGATCTCGCTGAGGGTCCAGATCTCTCCGAGGGCACGGTTGTGGATCAGGACGAGCATGGTGCGGCCGGTACACGCGACGCGATGAGGGTGGTGACGGCAGCCGCTCGCGCCGCAGGCGCAGGCGGCGTCCGGGCGCCGGCCGGCGACGCGGGCGTGGGCGCGGGCGTGCTGGTCGGCGAAGCGGCGCAGGGTGGCGAGATCGCCGGATCGCGCGGGCATGCGGCAGGCCGCGGTGGTGCAGGTGACGCCGGCGGTGCGGTCGGGGTGGCCGTTGAGGCGGACCGTCCAGGTTCTGCCCGGCTGCCGTGATCCGGGAAGTGCGCTCACGTCTGTGTGTCCGTTCCGTCGAAGGGTTCCGCTGTCGGGCGGGCTCGGGTCACGTGCGGTCCGGGGCCGACGGCGTCAGGCCGGACGCCGCGTTCGCCGTCGTGGTGCGAAAGCCGTGGCGGGAGCGCCAGGACAGGACGGACCAGCGCGACCGCGCGGAGAGCAGCGAGCCGGTGCTGAGCCAGGAAGCGGTGGAGAGCAGGGAAAGAGCCGAGCCGATCGACCCGGCGGACAGCACGCTGCCGACCGAGCCGAGAGACAGGACGGAGCCGACGGAGCCGACGGACAGGACGGATCCAACGGAGCCGATGGACAGGACCGAGTCCTTCGACCAGAGCGAAAGGAACGATCCACTGGGGCGTGGCGGTGTCATCCGGCCATCGTGCCAGCCCGGGTTCCGGGCCCATTTGCTCGACTTGCCACAGTTGTCACGAGCTTCCACGAGGGCACGGCAGGAGGTGCGGGAGTGAAGGGCCGGTGGCGAGCATCGGCTCCCGGGTCTACCGGCCCGATGCTCACCATCCATGGAGGGGAAGCCATGAAGAAGACCGGACGTCTTGGGGTCTACCTGACCGCCGCAGTCACCGCGCTCGGTGTCTCTCTCATCCCGCAGCCGGCGTCGGCCACGACGGACTGCACGTACACGTACAGCGGCCAGGTGCCGCTGAACGACCTGGGCACGGGCACGTACAACGGCCTGACCGGAGGCCTGTACCCGGGCGGCAGCAACGTCCGGCCGACGGCGCACACCAACGCCGGTGTGAACATCGCCCAGAACCAGGTCCTGCCGCGCAACGCCGCCGGTCAGGTCGATCTGGTCAACGGCAAGGTGGTGCTGATCTCCATCGGCATGTCCAACACCACGCAGGAGTTCCAGAAGTTCATCGCGACGACGAAGTCGTACGCGAACCTGAACGACAAGCTGGTCATCGTCGACGGGGCGCAGGGCGGCAAGGACGCGACCACGTGGGCGAACCCGTCGGACGCGACGTGGTCGGTGCTGGCCTCCCGGCTGTCGAACGCCGGCGTGACGCCGGCTCAGGTGCAGGCGGTGTGGCTGAAGGAGCAGATCCTCGGGGACAACCTGGGGGCCTTCCCGCAGGGTGCGCAGAACCTGCGGAACTCGCTCGCCTCGATCGTCCGCAACGCTCGTGCGAAGTATCCGAACCTGGCGCTGGGCTATGTCGCCAGCCGCATCTACACCTACGACCCGACGCGCAGCGCGGGCGCCTACCAGCAGGGCTGGGCGGTCAAGAAGCTGATCCAGGACCAGATCAACGGGGCTTCGGACCTGACCTACGGACCGGGCGGTGTCGCGCCATGGCTGTCGTGGGGTCCGTACATGTGGGCCGACGGTCTGGGTGCGGACCGTGTGGCGGGTGGCACGCCGGGCCGCAGCGACGGTCTGGAGTGGGCGTGCTCGGATCTGGAGGCCGACGGGGTGCACCCGTCTCCTTCGGGTGAGCAGAAGGTCGCGAACATGGTGCTGAACCAGCTGTCGACCGACCCGACGTCCACGCCGTGGTTCAACAAGTAGGGGTGAGCACGGTGCCGCACATCCGGATTCCGTCGCCGGTGCCGGGGATCCGCGGGCTGATGGCGAGCAAGCCGGCCTCCGGCCGGCGGCTCAGCGAGCTCGCCGAGCAGCTGCTGCGGGGCGACTCGCCGCTGTCGGTGGCCGAGCGGGAGCTGATCGCCGCGTATGTGTCGTACGGCAACGGGACGCGCTACTGCACGGGCTCGCACACCGCCGCCGCGGCGCACGCCTATGGCGGGGACTACGCGCTGGTGGAGGCCGTGCAGAAGGACTTGGCGACGGCACCGGTGAGCGCACGCATGCGGGCGCTGCTGGCGATCGCCGGGAAGGTGCGGGGCGATGCCCGTACGGTGGCGGAGGAGGACGTCACGGCCGCGCGTGCGGCCGGGGCGGACGACGAGGCGATCCACGACGCGGTGCTGATCGCGGCGGCGTTCTGCATGTTCAACCGGTACGTCGACGGGCTCGGGGCGATCACGCCGGAGGATCCCGCGGTGTACGACGAGATCGGGGCGACGCTGGTGGCCCAGGGGTATCTGCCGCAGGCGGCCGCCTGACGCCGACGGGAGCGGACGTCCCATGGGGCTCCGGCGGCCGGGTGCCGCCGGAGCCCTTCGTCGTGCCGTCGGACAGAGCACACGCGAAGATGCCTGACGGCCCCTGTCGCGACCAGGATCGACGAGCGGATATCTGTTCGGCTCACAGGTGCTGGTGCCGGGGTGGTGCGGCGTGCCGGACTCCTCCCCGCGGGTCGCCAGCGGGCCGGACGGTTGCCTTCTTCCGGCTCGCACCGAATTGGGGAACACATGCTGAACAGACGACGGTTGCTGGCGATCGGCGGCGTGGCGACGGGTGGCGCGCTGCTGTGGGGGGTGCGGGAGACGACGACCGCTGAGGCGACCAACGCGTCCGCTTCCCCCTCGTCCTCCCATCACGCGCACCACTCGGGGGGTGCGATGGCCGCGGCCGCGGAGCCGACGTCCGGGACGGGCACGCCGCCGCCGTTCACCCCGTTCTCCTCGCGTCTCCCCGTGCCGCCGGTGCTCAGGCCGCTGTCCACCAGCGGTGACACGGACGTCTACGAGCTGCCCCTGCAGCATGCGAAGGCGGAGTTCTTCCCCGGCCATCCCGCTCCGGTGCTCACCTTCGGCGGAGGGTTCATCGGCCCCACGATCCGCGCCAAGGCGGGTCGCCGGGTTCAGGTCCGGTACGTCAACCAGCTCGACCGGGCGGCGACCGTGCACCTGCACGGTGGGCACGTGCCACCGGGCAGCGACGGCTTTCCGATGGACCTGATCGAGCCGGGGCAGTCCCGGGTCTTCGACTACCCGAACCAGCAGCAGGGCGCGACGCTCTGGTACCACGACCACACGTGTTCCAAGGAAGCGGAGCACGTGTACCGGGGGCTGGCCGGCTTCTATCTGATCGAGGGCCAGGACGAGGCCGCGCTCGGGCTGCCCCGGGGCTCGTACGACGTGCCGATCATGATCCGCGACGCTCGTTTCGACGAGAACGGCGGCATGATCTTCGAGCCGAGCCCCATGCCGACGACGCTGCACACCAACGGCCGGCTCCAGCCGTACTTCCCGGTGGACGCGCGCAAGTACCGCTTCCGGGTGCTCAACGCGACGCTGCACCGGATCATCGAACTGGATCTGGGCGGTCTGGAGATGGTGCAGATAGCCTCCGACGGCGGGCTGCTGCCGGAGCCGCTGCCCCGTAAGAAGATCATGATCGTGCCGGGTGAGCGGGTCGAGGTGGTCGTGGACTTCTCGGCGCAGGCCGTCGGCAGCAAGCTGGTCCTCAACGACGTGTACGGGGGCGCCAACGAGCCGGTCTTGCGGTTCGACGTGGTGCGCCGGGCCTGGGACTCCAGCCGCGTGCCCGGCCGGCTGCGCGAGCTGCCCGAGCTGCCGGCCGCGACGAACGTCCGCGACGTGAAGCTGTCCTTCTCGCCCTCGGGCGAGGAGTTCGCCATCAACGACAAGACGTTCGACCCGAACCGGGTCGACACGCGGATCGTGGAGGGCACCACAGAGATCTGGCGGGTCACGAACGCCGACCCCGCAGACACGCCGTTCGGACCGGTCAACCACACGTTCCACATGCACCTGGTGCCGTTCCGCGTGCTGGACCGGGACGGCAAGCCGCCACTGCCGGGCGAGAACGGGCTCAAGGACACGGTGCTGGTGCGGCCTGGTGAGACCGTTCGGGTGCAGGCCACGTTCAGCGGATACAAGGGCCGCTACCTGTACCACTGCCATCTGCAGGAGCACAGCGACATCGGGATGATGGCCCAGATGGAAATCGTCTGAGACTCACAAGACGCCGGCTCCTCCTCCTGGAGGAGCCGGCGTTCCGCTTCAGGCGGCGAGAACCTGCTCGCCGGCGCGGGTCGTGTCGAGCGCCGCACGGCGGCGGGCGAGCAGGGACGCCGGGACGGACATGAGGACGGCGGTCATCATGCCGGCGACGAACCAGGCGGACGCGTCGTGTTCGGCGGCGTAGGCCGCGGCGGCGGGCCCGATGCCGCCGAGGACGGCGCCCGTGACGGCGTTCGGCAGGCCGGTGCCCAGGGCCCGGACCTCGGGCGGGAAGATCCCGGTGAGGAGTTTGGGCAGCACGGTCGTCGCACAGACGAGGTAGACGACGCCGGAGCCGTAGGTGAACAGCAGGCTGGCGAAGGTGCCGGTCATCGTCAGGTACGAGACGGAGCCGGTGACGGCGAACAGGACGCTGGCGGCGACGAGGAGACGCGCGGCGCCGATCTTGTCGGCGAGCAGGCCGATGGGCACGTTGAGCACCAGCATCAGGGCCGTGGCGGTCACGGCGACCGAGAACATCGTTCCGGGCGGGGCGAGACGGCCGCCGAGCGCGGGAACGACCGCGGTCCAGGTGCCGCCGACGGCGCCGCTGCCCGCGACGAACAGGACGGCGAGCAGGAGACCACGGCGGTGGGCGCCGAGGACCTGACGCAGGGAGCCGCGGTCGCGGCGCCCTTGGACCTCTCGCCTGAACACCTCGGTCTCGGCGAGCCGGCTGCGCAGCACCAGCAGGACCAGGCCGAGCGCGCCGCCGAGGAGGAACGGGACGCGCCAGCCCCAGGCGGTCATGGCAGCGGGCCCCAGGGCGGCGGTGAGAGCACCGCCGAGGAGGGCGGCGGTGAAAGCGCCCGCGCAGGTCGTCAGGGAGAACAGGCTGCCGTAGGTGGCCTTGCGGCGCTCGGGTGCCACCTCCATCAGATAAGCGGCCGCGGCCGGCCATTCACCGCCGTGGGAGACGCCCTGCGCCATGCGGGCGAGGAGCAGCAGGACGGGGGCGAGCAGGCCGGCGTGCGCGTAGCCGGGGGTCACGCCGATCAGGAGGGAACCGCCCGCCATGAGGGAGACGGCGAGCATGAGGGCGGGGCGGCGGCCGCGGCGGTCGGCGAAGCGGCCGAGCAGGATGCCGCCGAGGGGGCGCATGAGGACGCCGACGCCGAGGACGGCGAAGACGCCGAGGATGGAGGTGAAGGCGTTGCCGGAGGGAAAGAACTGGGCGGCGAACAGCGGTGCGAACAGGCCGTAGCCGAGCCAGTCGAAGGATTCGATGAAGTTGCCGACGACGGTGGCGGTGACGGCGCGGCGGTGCGCCTTCGAGGAGTGCGCGGACGCGGACATGGCGGTGGTTTCCTCCTCACACGGCGGCGGCGTAGCCGTGGGTGGTGATCCGGCGGCCCGCCTCCTCGTAGTAGCCGGGCTCGGCCGGTATCGCGGTGGCGAGACCGCTGACGTACCGGTTGTACATGCAGAACGCGGCCGCGATGAGCACCGTGTCGTGGATGTGGTCGTCGGTGGCGCCCTCGGCGCGGGCGGCGGCGACGGTCTCGTCGGAGACGGGGGCGGCCTCGGCCTGCACTTCGGCGGCCACCCACAGCAGTGCGCGGATCAGCGGGGTGACGGGCGCGGTGTCCGGGTCGTTCTGGACCGCCTTCACGAGGTCGGGGCCGCCGTCGAGCTGTGCGGCGGCGGCCGCGCCGTGGGTGTCGGCGCAGAAGCGGGTGGCGTTCAGCTCGGAGACGTAGGCGGCGATCAGTTCGCGTTCGCCGCGGGTGAGGGGGGACGGGCCGCGCAGCAGGGCGTCGGCGAGGGCGTTGAGGGGGACGGCCGTGTCAGGGCGGTCGGACATCAGTCCCCTGATGCCCGGGAGGTCGCTGGCGATCTCGATGTGCGGCACCGGAGCGTCCTTTGCTGGGTGGGGTGGTGGTGCCTCATCGTGGGCATGTGGTTGCGACTCGGCCAACTTCCGTTGTGCGGAGATTCGTTGGTGTTCAGCGCCGTCCGCCGTGACGGGCCTGCTTGCTGACGGCCTTCCACTGGCGGCGCATGTCGGCCATCTCGGCGGGGTCCTCGCGCCGCCGCCGGTAGGCGATCTCACCCTGGAGCTTGCGCCAGGTGGTGAGGCGCGCGGCGGGCAGGGCGCCGGTGCGCGCGGCGTCTTCGACGGCGCAGCCGCCGTCGCCGTCGTGGCCGCAGTCGGTGTAGCGGCAGTGCGCGGCGAGGCCGGCGATGTCGGTGAAGACGTCGTCGACGGCGTCTTGGCCGGCGGCGACTTCCAGGGAGCGGATGCCGGGGATGTCGAGGAGGACTCCGCCGGAGGTGAGGAGGTGCAGGCGGCGGGTGGTGGTGGTGTGCCGGCCGCCGGCCCGGCCGATGTCGGCGACGGCTTCGGTGGTGCCTTCGAGGGCGTTGAGCAGGGATGTCTTGCCCGCGCCGGAGGGGCCGAGCATGACGGCTGTGGTGCCGGGGCCCAGGTGGCTGCGCAGGGTGTCGACGCCGTGGCCGGTGCGGACGCTGACAGGGATCACGGGGATGCCGGGGCTGAGGAGTTCGGCGGTCGCGGCGTCCTGGTCGCCCGCGTCGTCGGTGGTGTCGCTCTTGGTGAGGACCAGCACGGGCTGTGCACCGCTGTCCCAGGCCATGACGGAGAGGCGTTCGACCATGGTGGCGCTCAGGCCGCCGGCGAGCGGGACGACGACGAGGACGGTGTCGATGTTGGCGGCGAGGGTCTGCCGGCCGTGACCGGCGGCGCCGGCGCGGGTGAGGACGGCGCGGCGGGCAGAGACGGCGTGGACGCGGCCGTCGTCGCCGAGTGCGACCCAGTCGCCGGCGACGGGGGTGACGGTCACGTGGGGCGCGATGGGGGCGGTGTGCGCGGTGAGGGTGCCGTCGTCTTCGGGGCGCAGGACCTCGCAGACGGTGCCGTGGTGGACGACGACTCGGGCGGGGGTGGTGGTGCCGGTGGCGTGGTGGGCGTCGGCTTCGGTCCAGCCGAGCCGGGTGAGGGCGGCCGGGGCGGTGAGGGTGTCGGTCATGGGGTGTCCTCGGTGATGAAGCCGGTGTAGGTGCGGCGCAGGCGGTCGCCGGCGGTGGTGTCGACGCGCTGGACGGCGTGCATGGTGTGGGCGCGGAAGACGACCAGGCGGTTGGGGCGGGGCTGGATGAGCGCCGGGTGGCTGGTGGAGTGGACGAGGGCGGCGCCGTCGGCGGCGCCGGGGCGGGATTCCTCGTCGATGAGGGCGAGGCCGCCGCCCCAGTCGGTGTCCCAGGTGGGGTGGGTGAAGTAGACATAGGCGCCGATGCGGCCGGCACCGGCGTCGTTGTGCCAGCTCAGGCGGGATCCGGCGGGGTAGCCCCAGGCGCTGAGGGTGAGGGAGAGGTCCTCGGTCCGGCCGGGGGCGGCCAGCAGGTCGAGGTGGGCGCGGATCTGTTCCTTGACGGCGCGCTGCCAGCGCGGGGCGTCGTCGTCGGTGTCGGCGAGGCGCTGCTTGTCCTCGCCGCCTCGGTAGGCGAAGCCGTCGTACACCGGGTCGATGGTGCTCAGGACCGGCTTGAGGCGGATGCCGGCGAATGCTTCGGTGGTGGCGGCGAAGTCGGCCTCGGGCAGCAGGTCGTCGATGACGACATAGCGGTCGCCGCGGGAGTGGACGTGGGCGTCGGGGTTGGTGGCGGGAGTGGCGAGGAGGGTGCCGAGGTTCATGCGGTCGCTTTCCTTCCGTGTCCGGCAAGGCGGGCGGCAGGGACGCAGAGCAGGACGAGCAGCGCGCTGACGCCGAGGAAGAGGATGTCGTAGTGGTCGGCGAACAGGCCGCCGAGGAGCATGCCGACGGGGACGCCGGCGGCGTTGACGAAGTTGTCCACGGAGCCGAGTCGGGACAGGTACCGCTCGGGGATCTCGCTCTGGTACGTGGTGTCCCACACGATGCCGCAGGCGGCGGTGGTCAGGGCGCACAGGGCGAACGAGGCGCCGAGGACGGCGGTGGGCAGTTCCTGGCGCAGGGTCAGCGCGGTGAACTGTACGACGGCGCCGAGGGTGACGACGACGGCTGCCGCCTTCCACGGGTGTTGCTTCGCCGTCGACATGACGGCGATGGATCCGAGGAGCGAGCCGACGGCCAGGCAGGTCGCGAGAATCGACCAGGCGCCGGCGCCGCCGAGGGATTCGACGGCGATGACCGGTCCGGCGACGGCGGTCAGGCCGATGCCGAGGGAGACGACGAACCACAGGGCCATGCCGAAGGAGAACCACGGGTAGCGGGCCATGATCGCGAATCCGGCGCGGAAGCGGGTGTCGGTGTCGTCCGGCCCGGAAGCGGCGGCGGCGCCTGCGGCGATGTCGGTGGTCATGGTGGCCCGGCGGGCGGGGACGTGCAGGCGGGCCAGACGCGTCAGGCACACGAGGTTGACGACGAAGGACACGACGTCGAGCCAGAGGACCCACGAGAAGCCGAGGGTGCTCATCAGGACGCCCGCGAGGACGGGGCCGAGCAGGAAGCTGACGTCGGCGACGAGGGAGAGCAGGCCGTTGGCGCGCTGGAGCCGGTCCTCGGCGACGAGTTCGGGGGTCAGGCCGATCTGCGCGGGGTTGTAGAGGGCGGTGCCCGCGCCGTACAGGGCGGCGGACACGCACAGGTGCCAGCTGTGCAGCGGCAGCGGGCTGACCGCGACGACGGCGAGCGCGCCCTGCGCGGTCAGGCGCAGCAGGTCGGCGCCGATCATCACCTTGACCCGGTTGAAGCGGTCGGCGAGCCGGCCGCCGGTGGCGACGAGGAAGAAGCGGGCTGCCCACAGGGAGAGCAGGACCCAGGTGAGTCCGGCCGCCGAGTGCGAGACCTGGTACGCGGCGAGGGCGAACGCGACGGGGACCGCCGCGTCGCCGAGCTTGGAGACGACGTGGCCCGTGAAGAACGTCGCGAAGCGCCGCTCGCGGAGCATCGCGGCCTGGTCCTTGAGGGTGGCGGTGGGCACAGGCGGGTCATCCTTCGCAGATCAGGAAGTCATGGCGGGCACCGAAGGCGACCAGGGCACGTACATCGCTGTCGGGCAGGTCGCTGTCGGCGGCCAGTTCGCCGAAGGTCAGGACGCCGCCGCGGGCCAGGAGGGCCACGGTGCGTTCCAGCCGGCGGTCGAGGCGGATACGGCGGCCCATGGTGGTGACCGTCAGGCGGTCGCCGTCCACGGTGACGTACGGGGGGTAGCGGCTGGCCCAGCGGATCCGGGTGGCGGCGCCGACCTCGCCGGTCAGGACGCTGCGCAGGGACGCGCCGGCCCGGCGGTCGGGCCGCAGGGCCAGTCGCGCGGCGAGCCATTCGGGGTCGGGGTCCGGGGCGGTGTGGCCGACGAGTTCGTGGGCGGCGCGGGCCTCCTCGCGGACGTCGGCGAACGGCTCGTACCCGACGGTGAGGTGGACGGTGAGTTCGCCGGTGCCGGAGACACGGTGGGCGGTGTCGCGCGGCACGGACAGGCACATGCCGGGAGCGAGGACACGGTCGAGGCTGCCGGGGGCCAGGTCGCCGGCGCGGGCACCGACGCGGGTGTCGACCTCCCAGTGCTTGCGGCCGAGGAGCTGCAGGATGAGGGCGTCGTGGTCGTCGCTGTGGACGTCGAAGGCGGACGTCTCGCCGGCGGTGATGTAGCAGTTGACCCAGGCGCGGGCGCGCAGCAGGTATTCGAGGGCCTCGCACCACAGCATGACCCGCTCGTCGAGGGCCTCGAGGTGGCTGATGACGAGGGTCGCGCCGCGTTCGACGGCGCTGTGGAGGTAGGCGGGGACGAGGGTGGTGTGCAGGACCTCGCCGTCGCCGACGCGGGAGCGCATCCACCGGCTGCGGTCGACCTGGCGGCCGGACTCGACGAGGCGGAAGTTGGTGGCGAGCGCGCCGGGCCGGGCGAGGGCGGACCAGACGCCGGCGAGCAGGGCCTCGTCGGCGGACTGCTGGGCGCCTTCTCCGGCGGGCTCGTAGAGGCGGACGCCGCCGCCGGGTGGCTCCTGGTCGCCGAGGCCGGTGAGGAGCGCGCGGGCGTGGGCGAAGGCGTCGAAGCCGGTCATGGCGCGATCACCGCCCCCACGGCGTAGAGGGTGCGGGCGATCTCCGCGCGGCGCTCCGGCGCGAGGCCCGCGGGAAGGGTGGCGGCGAGCTCGTCGAGGGTGAAGGGGGTGTCCGAGGCGGTCGCCTGTTCCAGGGCGGTGAAGTCGGCGGCCTCCGGGACGGTGAGGGTGCGGCCGCGGGCGACGAGGGTGGTGCCCGTGCCGTCGTGACGGGGTGCGACGGTGAGCGCGCCGGGCAGGGCCCAGCGCAGCATGGTGTCGGGCGCCGGGATCGTACGGGGAAGGGCGTCCTGGTGGGGGCGGCTGACGTAGCCGTTGGTGCGCAGGCGGAGCTGGCCGAGGGTGAGCTCGTGGGCGACGCGGTCGGCGAGGGAGCCGGTGTGGGCGTCGAGGACGGCGTGGGCGCGGTCGGTGACCGATGCGGCGGCCGGGTAGGGGTCGACGGGCTCGGCCGGGCCGGCGGCACGCCACAGGGCCTCGGTGATCAGGGACCGGGTCTTGACCGGGTAGAGGGTGAGCCCGAGGAACGCGGAGGGGCCGAGGTTGCGGAACACGTGGTAGGTGTCCTGCGGGATGCACAGGAAGTCGCCGGGCTGGAGCAGGTAGCGCTCGGCGGAGCCCAGGTGGTCCTCGATGTCGAAGGTGATGCGGCCGAACGACGGGCTGGGGGTGATGCCGGAGGCGTCGAACGGGTTGTCGTGCCAGACCCAGACCTCCTTGGGGGACGGTCCGAGGTGGAAGATCAGCGACGGCTCGGAGTCCTTGTGGATGCCGAACGGGGTCCATCCGGAGTGGGCGACGAAGGTGTACACGTCGGTGCCCGACGGCAGTTCGTGGGTTCCGTCGGTGACGAGCTCCCCGACGAGCCGGGCGATCTCTGCGGCCAGGTCGAGATTCCAGGAGGCGATGTCGTTGACGGCCAGGCACTCCTCGGCGCTGTCTGCCGTGCGGGCCAGCCATGCGACGGCGCTCTCGCCGTCGGCGAGGGGCGTGTCCACGAACCGCTTGGTCAGCCGGTAGTCGAACGCGCCGGGGCGGAAGGCACGCAGGCGCAGGTCGCCGGGCGCGCCGCGGGTGGCCGTGCGCAGGCTGTCGTCGATCAGCCGGGCGAGGTGTCCGGGGTCGGTGACCAGGCCGGGGAGGAAGACGGTGCGGGCGAAGTCCGGGGCGTGGCCCGTCGCGAACGCATTCCAGGTCTTCGTGTCGATGCTCATCCAACTCACCACTCGTTCGGGGAAACGGCCGACGCGGCCGGCTGTCCTGGGGAAGGACGACCGGCCGCGTTACGGTGCGGGCCTCAGTGGCCGACGTCCTGACGCGGGCTGAACTCGGCCTCGAAGTCGTAGTTGTCGTCCTCGAGGATCTCCATGACGAGGTTCTTCTCGTTCTCCATGACGGGAATTCCTTTCTGGTGTGTTCATCGGTGTTCTCCCGCTGGGGCGGCGGGATTTTCTGCTGGGATACCGCACCTTCAGGGAAGGGAAGGCGCAGCTGGGGCATTCTGTTGGAATCGAGCGGTCCAGCCGGCGGGGATTCGTTTGCCTTCTGGCTCGTTCTGGAAATTACTCTGACACGGCTTCAAGAGTGCTGTCAGTACTTTTCCGTGGCACAGAATGTCCCTGACATTGTTGTGTCACACGAGGCCGCTACGGGCGGCCTGGAGGCCGAGCTGGAAACGGCTGTGGGCACGGAGGCGTTCGGCGAGGCCGGAAATCATGCGGCGCTCGCTGCGCAGGGAAATGCCGAGCCTGCGGGCCGCCGCCTCGTCGGTGAGTCCCTCGGCGAGGAACCGCAGCAGCGCGCGCTCCTGCGGTGAGTACGCGCCTGGTTCACCTGCCTCGCCGTCCGCGTCCGCGTCCGCGTCCGTGAGGGGGGTCGCCTCGTCCCACAGATATGTGAACAGGGCACGCAGACCGGCCAGGGCGCCGGGCTCGCGCAGCAGGACGGCACCGTATGCGGGCTCGTGCGGGTCCAGTGGCAGGACGGCGCTCGTGCCGTCGACGATCCGCAGGTGCAGCGGGAGTGCGGGCAGGGTGCGGATCTCGGCGCCGGCCTGCGCCAGCTGCCGAACGGCTCGGCGGCGCTCGGGCGTGCCGTCGGTGCTGTCCAGGTGGAGGACTCGGACGCGCACGCCCCGGGCGAGCAGGTCGAGGTGGAGGGGAACGTCGATCTCCCACGGGCCGTCGCCGGACGCCGTGGTGGGTGCGAGGGCAAGGAACTCGCCGTGGGCCTGGGCGGTGAGGTCGGCGTTCAGCCGGTGGACGGCGTCGGCGCCGGTGAAGCGTTCCACGCCGCCCGCCTCCGGGTTCCGGCCGAGCGCGGTGTAGTCGGCGATGAGGTCGGCGACCGCGGCGCGGCTCGCGTCGATCTCCATCTGGGTACGGGCGAGTTCGGCCTGGCGCTGCTCCAGGAGGGCGCCGAGTCCGGCCCTGGGCGGCACGAGCCGCGAGGCGCCGCAAGGGGTGCCGGCCGTGGCCGCCGAGCGCAGCAGCGCGAGGTCGGCGAGCCGGTCGAGGGCGGCGGTGACGGTGGGGCGGTCGGTGTCGAGCGCCTCCGCGAGGCGGTCCACGCCCCAGGAGGGGTGCTCCAGCATCAGCCGGTAGACGGCCTCCGTGCCGGATTCGAGTCCGAGTACGCGCAGCATCAGCTTCCCCCCGCGGTCGTGTGTGGGTGCCGGGGCACATGCGTGCCACGGCATGTTCGTGGCCTCGCCGGGTCGGGGGCGGGGCCGGTGGTGTGCGGCACACTCGGTGCGTGCACCTCGTCGAGTTCGCCTTCGCCAAGCCGCCGCGAGCGCCGGAGCTGTCCTCCGATGCCCTGCTGGCCGCTTTGTGGGCGGTGTGCGGGCCGGACGACGGCCTGGAGCACGTACGGGTGCACACGAGCCGGGCCGGTGCCCGGGGTGCCGTGTTCGTGCTGGCCGCGAGCGAGGCGAGCGCCGTGCGGCAGTGCCGTGCCGTGTGCCTGCGGGCTCTGGCGGTGTCCGCGGCTCTGGGCGACTGGCGGCTGACGTACCCGACCGAGGCATGACGCGGGGCGGCCGGAGGTGCCCGAACCGGCTCCGCCATCTGCCCAAGTCTCGTCGTGCCGCGAGGCGTTCCTTGCCACGTTCTCATTCTTGGACTAGCGCACGCCGGGACGCTTCTCTCTGAGTGCGGACCTCTCTCCCCCCTGCCGGCCGCGCATCGACCAGGATGGGGAGAGAGGTCCGCACTCTGGGAGTTGGCCGTGCGTCCTGCGGGTTCCGACCATGAAGCGCCCGCCTCTTTCCCGCAGAAAAGGACGCACCCGTGCCCCACATCGAGATCACGAACGACCTTCCCGGCATCAGCGGGCTGTTCGCCCAGCGCCCGGACACGGCCGTGGTGCTGTCGGAACTCGCCGAGACGCTGCTGCGCAGTGGCTCCTCACCGCTCAGCAGGGGCGAGCGGGAGCTGATCGCCGCCTATGTGTCGAACCTGAACTGCACCGCGTTCTGTGCCGGTTCGCACAGCGCGTTCGCTGCCGCGCAGCTCGACGGCGGGGCGGAGCTGGTCGCGGCGGTGCTCGCCGACGCCGACACGGCGCCGGTCACCCCGCTGATCCGGGCGCTGCTGAAGGTGGCGGCCGAGGTGCAGGCGAAGGCGGCCCCGGTCTCCGACGAGGCGATCGCCGCCGCCCGGGCCGCGGGCGCGACCGACACCCACATACACGACACGGTCCTGATCGCGGCGGCGTTCGCGATGTTCAACCGGTACGTGAACGGTCTCGCCACCGCCGTGCCGTCCGACCCGTCCTTCTACGACGTGGCGGCCGAGATCGTCGTCAACCACGGGTACGCCGCCGCGCGCTGACGCCCGTATCGTCCGCGCTGTCTGCCTCAGGAGGGCACCATGGCCTGGTCTCCCGCACACGTTCCCGACCAGAGTGGCAGGACCGCTCTGGTCACCGGCGCCTCCGCCGGCATCGGCCTGCAGACGGCCCAGGTTCTCGCGGCCCGCGGGGCACATGTCGTGCTCGCCGTCCGCAGCCTCGAACGGGGCCGGGCCGCGGCCGCACGCATCGGCGGCAGCACGGAAGTCGTCCGCCTCGACCTGGCGTCTCTGGATTCCGTACGCGAGGCGGCGGAGGAGGTGCGCGAACGCCACGGGCGGCTGGACCTGCTGATCAACAACGCCGGGGTGATGTTCCCGCCGTACCGGCGTACCGAGGACGGCTTCGAGGCCCATCTCGGTGTCAACCACCTCGGTCACTTCGCGCTCACGGGCCTGCTGCTCGACCTGATGACATCGGTGCCGGGCTCCAGGATCATCACCGTCGCGAGCCTGGCGCACCGGGCGGGCTTCGGCGGCTTCGGCGTGGACCGGGCGCGAGCCGCGACCGGACGGCGGTCGGTGACGGCCTACGGGCGGTCGAAGCTGGCGAATCTGCTGTTCGCGCGAGAGTTGCAGCACCGGCTCGCCACCGCGGGCGCGGCAACCGCCTCGCTCGCCGCGCATCCGGGGCTCTCACCGACCGGGCTGTGGCACGGCGACCCGCCTGCGCTGCTGCGGCCGGTGGTCGCGGCGGGGCTGCGGTGGCTGGCCCAGCCCGCGGAGCAGGCGGCGCTGCCGACGCTGCGGGCGGCCACGGACCCCGGCGTGCCGGGCGGTGCCTACCTCGGTCCCTCGGAACGCTTCGAGAGCCGGGGCGTGCCGGTGCCGGCGCGCTCCAGTCGGGCTTCTGGGGACGTTGCGGCGCAGGCCGAGCTGTGGGGCCTGTCGGAGGAACTGACGGGGGTGCGGTTCGTGTGT
Source organism: Streptomyces sp. NPDC101160 (assembly GCF_044768205.1). Lineage (NCBI taxonomy): Bacteria > Bacillati > Actinomycetota > Actinomycetes > Kitasatosporales > Streptomycetaceae > Streptomyces > Streptomyces sp. NPDC101160. Next base: position 28,125 of record NZ_JBIWPJ010000014.1, read on the forward strand.
GCTCCGGCGATACCGGAGGCCGCCGCGGTGTGCCCGGTGACGGGAGCACGGAGGTGAGTGACGTGGTCAAGGAGAGCATCGCCGCCGAGGTCGGTGCGGGCATCGACGGGCAGGGGCGGTTCCGGCCGGTCGCGGCCTGGGCGTGGATGTGGCGGAATTTCGAGGCGCTGCTGCCGGACGTGACGGGCGCGGCGTGGCAGAGCGATCCGGCGGCGCGGCCCTACGCCGGGACGGAGCGGCTCACCGCGGAGGTGGAGGCGTACGCCCGGTATGTCGCCCACGGGCCCTGGTGAGGCGGCCGGGCGACCTCACGAAGTGGCCGCGGAAGGCCGTGCGAGGTTCTTCCGACGTGCTGAATACGCCGTCACCGCGTCGCGGGGCGGGCACGCGGACTTAGCGTGACGCCGCATCCCACCCCCCTCGTGGAAAGGCGACACGACATGGCACAGACGGTGCAGCGGCCCGCTCCTGCCCGCTCCGGGCCGGAGCGGGCGAAGGCCCCGGCTCCCCGCTCTTCCTCGTTCTTCTTCAACGGTCATGTGCCGCGCCGTCGTGCGCTGGTCATCGTGGTCAGCGCGCTGTTCGGCTTCGCGCTCACGGTGGTGTGGTCGGCGCGGTTCGTCGACCGGACGATCGGTGACACGGTCGCGGACACGCTGCTGGGTCACAGCGCCAAGGGCACTCCGATCGCGGGGGCTCTGGCGGGCATCGCGTTCGCTCTGGCGAGCGGTGTCGCGGGCACGTTCACGGCGTGCAACGTGGCCGTCTTCAGCGCGCTGGCGCCCTTGACCGGCGCGGGGTCGGCCTCCCGTCGGGGCCGGATGGCCGCCGCGCTGCGCCCGCTGAGCCGGCTCGCGCTCGGCGCGGTCGTCGTGTCCGCCGTGTACGGGATGATGGTGGCGATGGCCGGGACCAGCATGCCGCAGTTCGACCAGAGCCAGGGCAGCGGGTTCTCCGGCCGGCTGATCCAGGCGATGACGGTCTACGGGCTGATCGGCCTGGTCATGACGTATCTGGGGCTGGCCGCGCTGGGGCTGGTGCGCGATCCGCTGGCGAAGCTGTCGCGGGAGCTCCCGGACGTGCCGATGTACTTCATGGGCGGCCTGATCGGGGCCTTCCTCATCGGGCGTCCCTTCCCGCTGTTCCGTCAGTTGTTCCGGGACGCCGCCGAAAGCCGCAACGCGTTGTACGCGGCGCTGGAGTTCGCTCTGCAGAGTCTTGGCAACATCCTCGTCGTGGCGGTGCTGTTCCTGCTGGTGACGGGCTTCTTCGGGGACCGGCTGCACCGGTGGACGGCTGCGCGGCCGAGCCGTGCGTCGGCGCTGATGGCGGCCTCGTTCATCGCGGCGGGCGTGTTCATGGTCCTGTACTGGGACGTGCGGATGCTGGCCCGGCATGACCTGATCTGGTACCCGATGGCGCCCTGGGCGGCCTGAGACGCCTCCGTGCGTGCGGCCCGGCCGGAGGATTCCGGCCGGGCCGCACGCGTGACAGGGGTTCAGGCCGCGGCCGCGGCGAAGGCGGTCGAGGCGACGGCGCCGACGAGCTCCCCGGCCGCGTCGACGACGTCGAGGGCGATGAGCTCCTGGTCGTCGAGTACGGGCACGAGGTCGCCGAGGACCTGGGCGAAACGGCCGTCGTTCTCGTAGGTCAGGGTGATGTTCCCCTCCCACAGGGCAGCCCGGATGCGGCGGGAGGTGAGCAGGCCGTCGCTGGCGGTCGAGGCGAGCAGCAGTTCCGCGACGCGGGCTTCGAGCCGGGTCGGGGTCCAGGTGCCGGCGCGGAAGTCCGCCATGAGCTCCTCGACGCGGTGGCGGGCGCGGTCGGTGGCGTCGGGCTCCAGGAAGAAGTCGGTGTCGGGCTGGACGTGGATGGCGGCGGACACGGTGGTTCCTCTCGTTGGTCGGGCGGTTGGCTGTGCGTGGCCGTCCGCGGCGCGCGAGGCGGCGGCGTGGCCGTTGTGCTCTTGCGTGACGTCGGGTTGCTGACGGCCTGGCTGGGCGTCAGGTTCTGGGGCGCATCTGATCCGCGGCCGTGGCCGGCCGGCAAGCGGACTTGGCCGAGTCGCGCGACGAGCCGCGGGTCCGGTGCTGCTTGGTCACGTCAGGCAGCCGGGACGGGGAGCTTCTCGGGCTCGCGTGCGGCGCGTGCTCCGACCAGGGACCGGTACAGAAGGATCGCGGCGAGGCCGGCCGTCCCGTACAGCAGGCTCATGCCGAGGGCGGGGACGAAGGCGCCGAGGGTGACGCAGAGGGCGGCGGCGAGCAGGCCGATCCGGGCGTTGAGCGCGTACGCCGCCATGTACTTGGTGCGGGCGGCGGGATCGATGAGGTCGGCGAGGAGGGCCTGGCGCACCGGGACGCTGGCGATCTCGCCGAAGGTGAGGAGGACGGCGGCGGCGATGAGTATCCAGCCCGCGTCGCTGACGGCCCAGACCATGTAGCCGATGGTGAAGACCGCGATGCCGCCGTACAGCCGGACCCGTTCCGAGGCGCGCGCGAGCAGCGCTTTCGCGACGAGGATGAGGGCGACGACGAGGGCCGCGTTGACGGCCCGCAGGACGCCGAGGATGGCGACGCCGTCGACGTCCAGGCTCCAGCCGCCCACCGCCAGGAGCGTCTGCTCGGGGAACTCACGAGCGAGGCGTACGGCGATGTAGTAGCCGATCTGCATCTCGACGGCCGCGATCAGCGCGGCGGCGACAAGCTGACGTACGAAGATGCCGTCGCGGGCGACGGCGAGGTAGCCGCGCAGCATCGCGGCGGGTCCGGTGGCGGCGGCCTTGCCGGTCTGGGGCGCGGTCTCGCTGATCCAGCGCCATATGACGGCTGTGGTCAGCAGGCAGAGCGCGGCTGCGCCGGTCAGCAGCTGGAGGAAGTGGCCGTCGTAGAGGAATCCGCCGAGCAGCGCGCCGAGGGTGAAGGCGAGGTTGATCGACCAGTAGTTGATCGTGTAGACGAGCGGGCGGTTCTCGGGGGTGGAGACGTCGACCATCATCGCGTCGGCCGCCGGGGTGGCCAGCTGCGAGCAGCACGTGTTGAGCAGGAACAGGACGAAGGTGGCGAGGCCGGAGGTCCACCAGGGCGAGTTGGCCAGGGCGAGCAGGCCGAAGGTGAGGGTGGCGCCGAGTTCGCCGACCACCATGACGGGGCGGCGGCCGTGCACGTCGGCGAGATGCCCGCCGAGGAAGTTGGCGGCGATGCCGGCGGCGGCGACGCAGACGGTGAGGACACCGGCGATCGCGGGGCCGTACAGGGTCGCGAGGTGGATGACGAGCAGCGGCATCAGCATGACGGACAGCAGCCGCTGGACGAAGCCGACGGCGATCCGCAGCCGGATGTTGGGGTGCAGGGAGCGCAGGGTCATCGCAGGCCCCGTGGGGCGCGCGGCTCGTCCGCGAGGGTGCCGCCCTTGCCCCAGTGGTCCGGGGCGACGTCGCGGACGATGACGGTGACGGTGTCGTCGGGGCATCCGGAGACCCGGGTGACGACGTCCGTGATGCCCGCCACCAGCTCCCTTCGCGCTTCTCGGTCATTGCCCTGCCACCAGTTGACGGTGATCACCGGCATGTCAGCGGTCCTTTTCTGCAGAGTCGGTTCAAGGGCGCGGGTGCGGCGGCTCGAGATTCCCCGGGAAAGCCGAGGGCCGACAAGAGCGAGAGGGAAAGGAAGAACGACTTCGACAAGTCGACCGTTTCCCGTGAACCCGTATCACCTGTCGGGACCGAGTTGGTGAAGTCGCGTCGCAATTCCTGGTCGTGTTGTCTTCGTTTCCGGCCCGTGATGTGATCGTCGCCGTCCTGCCCGGCCGGTCCCGTCCGGCCGCTGCCGGGTTCTTCTCCCGTGACGGGCCGGCGTTTCGCGCCCGATGCCCGCGCGGCCCGCCCGTCACGGGAGACACAGGGCTCCCGACCCGTTCGGAAGGAATGCTGGTGTCCCTCTTCGACATACGCAGGATCGGCGGAAAGATCGGCGCGGAGGTGACGGGCGTCGACCTCGCCACCGAGCTGTCGGAATCGGTCTTCCGGCAGATTCACGAGGCGTTCCTGGAGCACAAGGTCCTGTTTTTCCGGAACCAGGACATCACCGACGAGCACCAGCTCGCCTTCGCCGGCCGGTTCGGGCCGCTCACTCAGACCCACCCGATGATGCGGACGGTCGAGGGCACTCCTCAGGTCATTCCGGTCGACGGGGAGGACCAGCGTGCCGACCACTGGCACACCGACATCAGCTTCACCACCGCCCCGTCGCTGGGGACGACCCTGCGCAGCGTGGTGCTGCCGCCCTACGGCGGGGACACGATGGTCGCGAACGCGGCTGCCGGCTACAAGGACCTGCCGGCCGAGCTGCGGGAGATAGCCGACCGGCTGTGGGCGGTGCACACCAACCACGCGGAGCAGCCGCGGCTGGGCACCGAGCGCGGCGAGCAGGTGCGCGCGGCGTTCCTGGCCCGCCGGTTCGAGACCGCTCACCCGGTGGTGCGGGTGCATCCGGAGTCCGGTGAACCGAGCCTGTTCCTCGGCGGGTTCGCGCAGTGGCTGGTCGGTATGGAGCCGCGCGAGTCCCGGCCGATCATCGATGTCCTCCAGTCGTACGTACGGCGTCCGGAGAACACCGCCCGCTGGACCTGGCGACCCGGCGACGTGCTGATCTTCGACAACCGCAGCACGCAGCACTACGCGGTCAACGACTACGGCCGCCACCAGCGGGTGCTGCACCGGGTGTCCATCACCGGCGACGTGCCCTTCGGCCTCGACGGCAAGCAGAGCTACGCCCTGAAGGAGGGCGAGTGAGCACCGGACTTCCCTCGCCGTCCGGGCCGGGGGCGTTCGCCGCGCGGCTGCGCGGCCGGGAACGCCTGATCGGCTACTGGATCGCCCTGGACAACCCGGCCGGCACCGAACGGATCGCCGGCCTCGGCTACGACTACATCGGCGTGGACGGCCAGCACGGTGTGCTGCACCAGCCCGGGTGGCAGGCGGCGATGCTCGCGGTGGACGCCCGCGGCCGCTCCGCCGGGGTGATCCGGGTGCCGTCGCCTGACCCGGTCGCGATCGGGATCGCGCTCGACACCGGGGCGCGCGGCGTCGTCGTGCCGATGGTCGAGAGCGCCGAGCAGGCGCGGACCGTGGTGCGGGCCTGCCGGCACCATCCGGTGGGGACGCGCAGCCTGGGTGGGCCGGTCCGGGCCGAACTGCGGCTGGGTTCCGTGCCGGGCGAGATCGACGACCGCGTCGCGTGCATCGTGATGATCGAGACGGCGGCCGCGCTGGACGACCTGGAGGCCATCTGCGCGACGGACGGCCTCGACGCGGTGTATGTCGGACCGGCCGATCTGTCGGCCGCGCTCGGCGCGCGCTGGTTCGGCGACCCGGCGGCCGCGGACGCGCTGGAGGCCGCGCTGGTCCGGATCACGGACGCCGCCCGGCGGCACGGCATCGCCTGCGGCATCCACGTCCTGGACGGTGAGAGCGCCGCGAAGCGGCTCGCCGAGGGCTTCACCTTCGCCACCGTCTCCAGCGACATCACGCACCTTCAGCAGGCTGCCGCCGCGCACCTGGACGCGGCGCGGGGTCTCGGCGCCTGAGGCGCACAGGAGAGGAGGGGGAGGAAGACCATGACGACGCACGTCAGCCCGCAGCCGGAAGCCTCCGTGGCACCGCCGGCCGGGTCGCTGGAGCAGTTGGTCGGGCGTACGCCGCTGCTGGAGGTCCCGCTGCCGGGGCTGGCCGGATCGGTGCGGCTGCTGGCCAAGCTGGAGATGGCCAATCCGTTCTCCAGCGTGAAGGACCGGCCGGCGCTGTTCATGGTGCGGGCCGCGGAGGAGTCGGGTCAGTTGCCGCCGACCGGAGGCACGGTCATCGAGTGCTCGTCGGGCAGCACCGGGATCTCACTGGCCGCGCTGTGTGCCCGCCGAGGCCACCGGTGCATCATCGTGATGCCCGACAACGCCACCGAGGAACGGCGGCTGATCCTCCATGAGCTGGGCGCGGAGGTGCGTCTCGTGCCGCACGGGGACGGGCTGATGGCCGCCTGGGCGTACGCGGAGGAGCTCCAGCGCACCATCCCCGGCTCGTGGGTTCCGCACCAGGACCGCAATCCGGCCAATGTGCGGGCGCACTACGAGACCACGGGCCCGGAGATCTGGGAGGCCACGGGCGGTCGCGTCGACGTGCTGGTGTGCGGGGTCGGGACGGGCGGCACCCTGACGGGGACCGCCCGCTATCTGAAGGAGCGCACCGCGCTGCACGTGGTCGCCGTCGAACCGGCCCGCAGCGCCGTGCTGTCCGGGGGCGAGCCCGGGCCGCACGGTATCCCCGGCATCGGTGCCGGCTACGTCTCGGAGATCACCGACCTCTCCCTGGTGGACGAGGTCGTCGCCGTGCCGGACGAGGCGGCCGCCGCCACGGCCCGCGAGATCACCCGCGCCACCGGTCTCGCGGTCGGCGTCTCCTCGGGGGCGGCGGCCTGGGCGAGCCGCAGCGTGTCGGCGGACCCCCGCTGGGCGGGCGCCACCGTCGTCACCGTCTTCCCCGACAGCGGGGAGCGCTATCTGTCGACGGCCCGCTGATCCGCCGTCTCCTCACACAAAGGCAGGCAGACATGTGCCGGATCTTCGGCTACTTCAACGCGCCGGCGACGCCGCACGAGATGCGGACTGTCGCCGCCCTCCAGAGGCATGGCGGCCCGGACGCGACGGGCACGTCCCGGGCGCCCGGCTGGGGCCTGGGCAACAACCGGCTGGCGGTCGTCGACCTGGACGGCGGCGAGCAGCCGTACGGCCGGGGCGGGCCGGTGCAGGTGGTGTTCAACGGGGAGATCTACAACCACGAGGAGCTGCGCCGCCGTCTGGAAGGGCTCGGGCACGTGCTGCCGGACCGCTGCGACGGCTCGGTGCTGCCCGCGCTCTACCTGGAGTACGGCGAGGAGTTCACGGAGCATCTCGACGGTATGTACGCGCTGGCGCTGCTCGACACGCGCGGCGAAGTGCCCCGGCTGCTGCTGGCCACCGACCACATCGGCATGAAGCCGCTGTACTACCGGTGGGACGCGGCCGACCGTTCCCTGCGTTTCTCCTCGGAGCTCCCGGCGCTGCTGGGGTTCGGCGGGACCGGCGGCCGCCTGCGGGAGTCGGCGCTGGACGCGTATCTCGCGACGCGTACGCCGTTCGGCACGCGCACGATGTACGAGGACGTGGAGGTGCTGGAGCCGGGCACCACGTGGGTGTGCGAGCTGGGCGGTGCCCCCCGGGTGCGGCGGCGGCCGGCGGACGTGCCCGACGCGCGGATCGCCGACGGCTTCAGCGCGGCGCGGCAGGTGCGGCACACCCTGCGCTCCGAGGTGGGCCGGCTGCTCGTGGCCGACGTGCCCGTCGCCCTGATCACCTCGGGCGGTCTGGACTCCAGCCTGGTCACGGCGCTCGCGGCCGAGCGAGGCCCGGTGCACACGTTCAACATCGCCTACCGGGGTGTGTGGCCGTTCGACGAGCGGCACTTCGCCCGCGAGGTGGCCGAGCGTGCCCGTGCGGTCCACCACCAGGTGGAGATCGACCCGGCCGACTTCCCGAAACTGCTGGAAGACACGGTGTGGCACCTGGGCCAGCCGAACGCCGACCCGATCGCGCTGAGCACGTATGCCCTGTTCCGGGCGGTGCGGGACGCCGGCTTCACGGTGGCGCTGACCGGTGACGCCGCCGACGAGGTGTTCGGCGGTTACGAGCGGATGCGGGTCGCGGCCGAGCGCGCGGCGACGGGCGCCGACTGGTCCGCGGGCTATCTGGACGCGCTGTCCGCCGCGCCGGCCGCGCTGCGCGACGGCCTGTACACCGACGCTTACCGGACCCATGTCGCCATGGATCCGGCGCTGCCCGCGGCGGCCCGGGAGGATCTGCTGCACGGCCCCGGTACGGTACTGGAGCGCATCACCCGGTTCGAACTGGACTACCGGCTGCCGGCCTACCATCTGCGCCGTGTCGACCATCTGAGCATGGCCTCCTCGGTGGAGGCCCGGGTGCCGTTCTGCCAGCGTTCGATCGTCTCGCTCGGCCGGGCGCTCCACGACCATCAGCGGATCCAGGGCGGGCAGGTCAAGCGGACGCTGTACGCGGCGGCTGCCGGTCTGCTGCCCGACCCGGTGCTGAACCGTCCCAAGCAGCCGTTCACCCTGCCGGTGACGGCGATGCTGCGCCCCGGCACGTCCCTGTGGGAGTACGCCCGGGACCTCCTGACCCCCGATCGGATCGCGGCCGCGGGGCGGCTGGACGGGCAGGCCGTCGACGCCCTGTTCACCGCGCAGGCCGAACGGCCCGACGACACCGCCGCGCTGGCCCTGTGGGCGCTGCTCGTGCACGAGGTGTGGGAGGAGCAGTTCCGGCACTCGGCGCGGCGCCTCACCGCGGCCGGGGCGCCGGGCGGGACCAGACAGCTGGCGGTGGCGGCGTGATCGGGCACCTCGCGTACGCGGCCGGCAGCCCCTGCCCGACCTTCGTGCTGGACGCCGGGCGGCTGCCGCGCGACGACGAGGCATTGCTGGCGCACCTGGCGGAGGCCCGCCGCTATCTGGTGTCCGCGGGCGGCGCCCATGTGCTGAAGATCGCGCTGGTCGAACCGTCCACGCACCCGATGTTCGACCTGGACTACCGCTTCGTACAGGCACTTCCCGGTGCGCCGGACCGGTTCGACCTGCGCGGCTCGTGCGGTCATTCGATCCTTTCCGCGGTAGTGGCGGCGTCCCGCTCGGGGATGCTGCCGCGTCTGGTGCCAGGCGCGCGGATCCGTGTGCACGTCCGCAACAACGGGGACGGCGTCGTGTGCGAGGTCGACCGGGTCGAGCGGGACGAGGCCCGCTTCACGGTCACCTTCGTCCAGCAGTCCCCGGTCGCCTTCGGCGACCTGCTGCCCGACGGGGGGCCGCGCACCGTGCTGGAGGCCGACGGCGAGCGCGTCGAGGTCTCGCTCGTCACCAGCGCCAACGCGTACGCGTTCGTGGACGCGCGCCGCCTCGGCGTGCCCGACCAGAAGGCGCTGTTCACCGCCGGTGACGGCCTCCTCGAGCGGCTCGAGTCGATCCGGGGCGCCGCCGCCGACCGGCTCGGCTGGCCGCGTGACGGAGCCTTCCCCAAGATCGCGGCGGTGCTGCCGGCCGAGGACGGCGGGATCGCCGCCCGCGCGGTGACCGTGCCGGGCTGGCACCCGTCGATCGCGCTGACCGGTGTCGTCTGTCTCGGCACAGCCGTACGGATCCCGGGGACCGTGCCCTGGGACATCGCCCGCGAGAACGGCGCCGACACCGGCCTCGTCGACATCACCACCACCGGTGGCCGGACGGCCGTCGCGGCGGTCACCTCGGGCCTCGGCGCGACCGAGGACGAGGGCGCCCTGCTGTGGGCGACCGTCGCGCGCAAACGCGTCACCTTCCAGGGCTCGTTCGTCCTGGCACCCCTGAGTCACCTGCAATTCAAGGAGGTCGCCCAATGCCTGGCCCTGTCGGGAGCGGCGTGAGGCCGCTGATGGCGGCCGAGCTGCGCGCCCAGCTGTCCGAGTCCGCCGAGAAGTCCGGTCCGGCCGGGGAGCCGGACTCCCGGGCGCTGGCCGCGCTGCGCGCGAGCGGTCTGCTGGGCACGGCCGTCCCGGTCCGCCACGGCGGCGCGGGTGGGGACGCGGTGGCCGTGAATCGTGTGGTCGAGGAGATCGCGGCGGTCAATCCGTCGGCGGCGATCATCGTTTTCCAGCACTTCGCCGTCAGCGCCCGGATCGCCGAGTGGGGCAGCGAGGAACAGCGGAGTCGGTGGCTGCCGAAGCTGGCCGACGGCACCTGGCTGGCGGCCTCGGCGTGGAGCGAGACCGGCGCCGGAGCGGCGAAGCGGAACCTGGCCAGCACCGGTGAGCGTCTCGCGGACGGCCGCTGGCGCCTCGACGGCTCGAAGACGTTCGCGACCGGGGCCGGGGTCGCCGACCTGTACCTGGTGCTGGTGCAGACGGCGCGGCCGTCCGCCACCACCGAGGGGTACGGGGCGGACGGGCAGACCTTCTTCCTGATCGAGGCGGACACCCCGGGGATCGTCCCGGACCTCGGCCTTGAGCTCGCGGGCATGCGCGGCTCGGCCACCGGGCTCGTCGCCCTCGACGGCTGCGTCGTACCGGACTCCGACCGGCTCGGGCCGGTGGGCGGGGCGGCCTCGGTCATCGCGGGCGTCCGGGAGTCGGGGGCGAGTCTGGGAACGGTGTCCGTCGGCATCGCCCAGGCCGCGTTCGACCTGGCCGTCCGTCACGCCCGTGGTCATGGCCTGATGGATCTGCCGGCCGTGCGGCACCGGCTCGTGGAGCTGGCGACCCGGCTGGAGGCCGCGCGGGCCGTCGTGGAGCGGGCCGGCGCGCGAAGCTCGGCCGATCCGGGTCTGGCCACGTTGCACAGCAAGCTGCACGCGAGCGTGGCCGCCGAGGAGATCTGCCTGGAGGTCGCTCGCATGATGGGCTCGGCCGGGTACCGCGAGGGTGCCCTGGTCGGGCGGCTGCTCGCCGACGCGCGGGGCATCGCGTTCATGGGTCCGACGAACGACCTGTGCCGGGATCTGGTGGCGGCGTCATGGATCCGCTGACTCCCGTGCCCGAACTCGTCGTCAGTGGCCGGAAGCTGGTGACGCCGTCCGGGGTGCGTCCGGGCCATGTGTTCGTCTCCGGCGGCCGGATCACCGCTGTCTCGGACAGCGACACGGCTCCCGCGTCGGCCGAGCGCTTCGACGCCGGTGAGAACTACGTGCTGCCCGGGCTCATCGACTCCCATGTGCACTTCCGTACGCCAGGGCTGACGTACAAGGAGGACTGGGAGCACGGCAGCCGCGCGGCGGTCCGCGGCGGGGTCACCACCGTGATGGACATGCCGAACACGGTGCCACCGACGCTGGATCCGGAGGCGGTGTTCGACAAGGCGCGGATGGTGGAGGGCCGTTCGTTGGTGGACCTCCGCTTCCACATCGGTCTCGACCCGACGCGCCCCGAACTGCTGGCGGACCTCGACCCGTCGGTGGCGACGAGTGCCAAGGTGTTCATGGCGGGCCATCACACGGCGCCCACGGTCGTCCGCGACCCGGCGGTGCTGGAGAGGGCGTTCGCCGCCGCGGCCGAGGGAGGGGTACAGCTCGTCCTGCACGCCGAGGACGACGGGCTGTTCGCGCTCCTCGACGCCTGGTGGGGCGAGCCGGGCAGCTATCTGGAGTACGAGCGGCGCCGACCGCGCACCGGCGGCATCGTCGCCGTCGCCAAGGTCGTCGAGCTGGTGCGCCGGTACGGCACCCGGGCGCACATCCTGCACCTGTCGAGCGCCGAGGAGGCCGACCTGGTGTGCGCGGCGCAGGCCGCCGGATACCCGGTGACCTTCGAGGTCACCGGCCACCACCTGTCGTTCACCGACCGGGACACCCGGCGGCTGGGCGCCCGGACGCGGCTGTCGCCGTCGATCCGCGGGCAGGAGGACCAGGACCGGCTGTGGCGGGCGCTGGCGAACGGTCAGCTCGCCACGCTCGGCAGTGATCACGCCCCGCACACCGTCGCCGAGAAGACCCGCTCGGTCGCCGCCTCGCCGCCGGGTCTTCCCGGTGTGCAGGAGCTGGCGGTGGCCGTGTGGACGGGGATGCGTCTCAGATGGCCCGAGGAGGACCCGGACACCGCCGTGACCCGGCTGGTGCGGCACCTGGCACAGGTGCCGGCCGAGCTGTTCCGGCTGCCCGGCAAGGGGCGGATCGCCGCCGGTGCCGACGCCGACCTGGTCGTCTTCGCGCCTGACACACCGTGGATGTTCTCGGCGCACGACGTGGAGAGCAAATGCGGCTGGTCGGCGTACGAGGGCTGGACGTTCACCGGGCGGGTCGAGCGCACCCTGCGGGCCGGCCGCACCGTGTGGGACGGGGCCTCGGGGACCTTCGGCTCGTACGACGGCCGCCTGCTGACGGCCGCGGACGGAACTTCCGGGGAGAGCACTTCCGCGGACAGGACATTGACGGCGGCGCTCGCCGTCCGGGAGGGATGACATGGCGAAGAGACGGTCCGTCGTGGTGGCGGGCGGCGGGATCGGAGGGCTCGCCGCCGCCGCGGGCATGGCCGCGCGCGGTCTCGACGTCACCGTCGTCGAGCGGGCGGAGCGGATCGGCGTCGGCGGTTCCGGCCTCGTGCTCTATCCGAACGGGGTACGGGCGGCCGACGCGCTGGGCGCGCGGATCGGCGCCCGGCTGCGGGCCGTCGGGCATGTCACCCGGCGCGACGAGGTGCGGGTGCTGATGGACGCGTCGGGCACGGTGCTCGCCGAGGAGCCGATCGGCGCCGCCGCCGACATCCTGGGCGAGCCGCAGATCCCCGTGCTGCGCTCCGCCCTGCACCGGATGCTGCTCGACGAGGCGGTCAGGGCCGGGGTGGCCGTCCGCCTGGCCACCGCCGTCACCGACTACACCGGCCATCCCGGGCACGTCTCCGTGTCGTTGGCCGACGGGGACGCCGTCGACTGCGACGCGCTGATCGGCGCCGACGGCATCAACTCGGCGGTCCGGGCCCGGATGCTGGGCGACGAGCCGCCGCGGTACCGGGGCTACACCTCGGTCCGCGGCCGGACCACCGGCTCCGTCCTCGGGCAGCACGGTTACGTCGTCAACGGGCGCGGCATCCAGATGTTCGTGGCTCCCGTCGGCGGGGACACCCTGTACTGGACCGCCAAGATCACCGCACCGGCCGGGGAGTGGCCCGCCAAGGGCGCCGCCGGTGCCCGGCTGGCTCTGCTCGGCGCCCTGGAGGGCTGGCACCAGCCGGTCGTCGATCTGGTGCGCGACGCGGATCCGGAGGACGTCGTCGTCACCGACATCCACGACCGCGAGCCGACCTCGCGCTGGGTGGACGGCCGGGTGGCGCTCCTGGGCGACGCGGCGCACCCGATGGTCCCGGCCCTCGGCCAGGGCGCCAACATCGCGTTGGAGGACGCCGCGGTGCTCGCCGACGCACTCGCCTCGTCGGCCGAGGTGCCCGACGCCCTCGCCGCCTATGCCCGCGAGCGCGTCGACCGGGCCGCGGCAGTGGTCCTCGCCTCGCGCCGCCAGGGCTCGCTCGACCAGGGGGCCGACCGGGAGGGCGAGGAGCGGCGCAACGCGCACATCCGGTCTGCCGGGCGCAAGGACGCGGACGTCGTCGACGTCCTCGGCTGGCGGCCCCGGACAGGGTCCCGTCGCCTCGAACGGGGCGCCACAGCAGCCCCGATGACCACCATCCGTACGAAGAAAGGGGCCACCACCATGGCACCGCACATCGTCCTGATCAGCGGCTCGCTGCGCATGGGGTCCACCTGCGACCAGGTGGCCGAGTGGTGTGCCCAGCGGTGCGCCGAACAGGGCGCGTCCGCTCGCGTCTTCACCGGCGCGGAGATCGACTTTCCCGCGTACCGGCCCGGGCTGGCCGACACGCACGCGGCGGTGGCCGGCTTCCTCGGCGAACTGCGGGCCGCCGACGGCGTGATCCTGGTGTCGCCGACGTACCACGCCACCGTCTCGGGGCTGCTGAAGAACGCCCTCGACTACGTCAACGACATCGGCGGGCCGGTGCCATACCTGGAGGGGCGTGCCATCGGCACGGTCGCGGTCGGCGCGGGCGCGCAGGGCGCGGTCTCGACACTGACCACGCTGCGCACCATAGGTCACGCGCTGCGCGGCTGGCCGACGCCGGTGGGCGCCGCGGTGTCCCAGGTGCCGCCGCAGCTGTCCGTCGCCGAGGAGCCCGGGCCCGACGCGACGCGGCTGATCGAGATGGTGACCCAGGTGGTCTGGCTGGGCGGTGCCCGCAACGGTGCCGTGGCGAACGTTCTGGGTGCCGTCGCCTGATCCGGCCGACGCCGATTCCCGGCGTCGCACGCAGGCAGTCGAACACACCGCGCGTGGGCGCGCGGAAGTAAAGGAGAAGTCCGTATGTCCTCTTCCTCTGAGTACCACGTCCTGCCCGTCCGGCTCGGGCCGGTGTGGCGTGACGCCAACGTCCGTTCCGGCCCGTCCCTGGACAGTCCGGTCATCCGCCTGCTGCTGCCGGACGCGTCCGTCGCGCACCGGGCCGAGGGATGGTCGCTGGGTGACGAGGTGGTGGAGGACCAGCACCGGGACGGTGTGATCACCAGCTCGGTCTGGTTCCGTCTGGCCATCGGCGGTTGGTCCAGCGCGGTCAACTTCGAGCCGGAGACGGTCGCCGAGGTCCTGGCCGGCGCCGCACCCGCCCCGCAGGGGGCTGACGCCCTCTGACGGGGAACCGGGTGCGGCGATGCCGTGGACCGGGTGACGTCGTCAGCCGGCGGGCGGTCAGTTGAAGGTGATCCGCTGACCGCCGCCGACGCCCTTGTCGTCGCCCATGCCGACCTGGCAGGCGGTGACGGTGCAGTCGACCGTGCCGGACGGGGTGCCCTCGGCGCCCTTCACGGCCTGGAAGGTCTTGTGCACGACGAACTGGGTGCTGACCTTGCCCTGCGCGTCGGCGGCGATGTTGACCACGGTCGACGGGTCACAGCCGTACGAGCCGGAGGAGACGATCTCGCACTGCGCCACGTGGTAGATGGCGCCCGGGGTCAGGCCGGTGCCCGTCACGGTGACCGTGGCGCCGTTCGTCAGGCCCGTGGCGGGGCTCACCGAGACGACCGGCGTGGCCGCCATGGCGGCCGGCTGGAAGGCGACGGCCAGACCGGTGGCGATCGCGGCGGTGGCACCGAGACGAGCGACGAGACCGAGCTTGTTCTTGATGGTCATGCGAAGTACTCCCAAGTGAGTGGAGAGGGAAGCGGCCGTTCCTGTTCCGTACCGGCCGAGAAAGAATTTAGTGATCTTGGGTGCCCTGCCACATCTTCGAGGTTGCTCCATGCAACTCACTCAAAACGGCTTAAATGATCACTGGTCGATCGTCCGCCGGCGCTCTCGCGGTCACGCGGCGGCCGTTGCGGGGACGCGCGCTGAGGCGTCCGCGGCGTGCTCGGACGGCAGGGCGGATACGGCCAACGCGACCCGCGCCACCGACGCGACCGCATCGGCGGTGGCCGCGAGTACGGCGGGCGCGGCCAGGGCCATCCAGGCCCCAGGAGCAGCGGTCGGCGCGACGGACGGGTTCGGTGCCTTACGTGATGTCATGCCGCCACCGCCGTCCGGTCGGAGGCCCAGGAGCGGAGGCGGACCCGGTCGCACTTGCCGCTGCTCGTACGGGGGAGGGAGGCGAGGACGTGGACGGTGCGAGGGCGGGCGTGCGGGGGAAGGCGGCGGCAGGCGTCGGCGACGCGTCCGGCCACGGCGGCCCGGTCGGTGTCGGGGCTTTCCACGAACGCCCATACGGTGTCGCCGCGATCTCCGCGTCGGACGCCGACGACGGCGGCGTCGACGACACCGTCCGCCGCCCGTACGGCGTCTTCGACGACCGTGGGGGCGACGGTCTCGCCGTGGACGACGAGGACCTCCTTGACGCGGCCGCCGACGGTGAGCCATCCGTCGGCCGTGACCGCGCCGGTGTCACCGGTACGAAGCCATCCGTCGGCGGTGAACGCGCTGCGGTCGAGGACGCCGGTGGCCGGGTCGAGGTAGCCGAGCATCAGGCTCGGGCTCGCGACCTCGATCTCGCGGGCGGGCCCGGCCAGCCGGGCCCGGACACCGTCGAGGAGGCGCCCGACGGTGCCCCGGCGCAGGTCGTCGGGGGCGTTGAGGGCCACATTGGGCCCGGCCTCGCTGAGTCCGTAGCCGTCGTGCAGAGGCGCGCCGGTGGCCGCGAGGAAGTCGTCGTACAGGGCGGCGGTGAGGACGTCGCCGCCACAACCGCGGATCCGCAGGCCGGCGAGCAGCAGGGCGGCCTCCGGGTCCTTGGCGGCCTCGGCGGTGAGCATCCGGTACATGCTGGGGACGCCGTCCAGGGAGGTGATGCCCTGCGTCGCGAGCCGTGCCAGGATGCCGCGCAGATGGAAACCGGACTCGGCGTACAGGTGGGCGCCGGTGGCGCGCCAGACCCGCAGCACGCTGTAGCCGTAGGCGTGGCGCAGCGGGAGCGGGAGCAGCAGCCGGTCGTCGGCCGTGACCCGCATCCGGGCGGCGGTGGCGCGGCCCTGGTGCGCGAGGGCGGCGGCGGAGACGGCGACGGCCTTGGGGTCGCCGGAGCTGCCTGAGGTCCAGAAGACGGCGGCGGTCTCCTCCGGGAGGCCGAGCGGACGCTCGGTCGCGGCGACGACGGGCTCGCCGGATCCGGTGGAACGGACGACGGCCGCCGGGGCGATGTGACGGGTGGGGGCCGCGCCGTCGAGCAACAGGGGCGCGTCGGTGGCCTCGGCGGCGAGGGCGGCGACGACAGCGGTCAGCGGGTGGTCGGAGGCGAGGGCGGCGGCGCGCCCGGGTCCGGCGCCCGCCGCGACGAGTTCCCGGGCGGTACGGGTGACCAGCCGGGCCAGGTGGCCGGGCGGGACGTGTTCACCGTCGACCGTGAGCAACGGCTGCCGGGGGCTCATGCGGCGGCCTCGGCGTGCGGGACGGCGTCGAAGACACGGCGTACGCCCACGGGGACGTCGTCGTCGCGGACCGGCACCGTGATGACGGTGGTGCGGCCCTCGGTGTGTGCCTGGGCCGCCTCGTCGAGGGCTGCGGCGAGTTCGGCGGCGGTGGTGCACCGCGCGGTGTGGCCGCCGAGCGCGCGCACGGCGGCGTCGGTGTGCGCGGGCGCGGTGAAGCGGGTGAGGGTGTCGGGCGCGTGCTCTCCGGCGCGTACGAAGCGGGGCCAGCCGTAGCCGCGGTTGTCCAGGACCAGGACCGTCAGCCCCAGGTTCAGCTCGGTGGCGGTGGGCAGCGCGGCGAGACCCATCTCGAACGCGCCGTCGCCGCAGACGAGGACAGTGCGTCTGGACCGGTCGGCGAGCGCCGCTCCGACCGCCGCCGGCAGACCGAATCCGACCATGGTCTGCTCGCCGGGGGTGATCACCCGGGCCCCGTCACTGACGGACACCACGGGGTGGTGGTAGCCCCACATGTCGTGCAGCCCGTTCTCCTGGACGAGGGTGGCGTCGCGGGTCACCGACTTCTGGAGCAGCCGCAGCGCCTCGGACACGGTCAGCCCTGGGCCGTCCGTCGCGGCGGAGGTGCGGCGAGCGCGCATCTCCTCGCGTACGGCGGTGATCTCGGCCCGCCGGGTGGCGCCGGCCCCGGTCTTCGCCGGAGGGTCGGCGTCCAGGGCGGCGGCGAGCTGGCCGGCTACCACGGCGGCGTCGCCGAGCAGCGCGACTTCGGGTTCCAGGGCGGTGAGGAAGACGGCCGGGTCGACGTCGACGTGCACAAGTGTCTTGTTCTCCAGGCGGTCCCAGCCCATGCGGGCGGTCTCCTCCAGGCGGGAGCCGATCGCGAGTACCACGTCGGCCTCGGCGAGCAGGCGGTCCGCCGGGGGCGTCGTGTAGAGGCCGACCAGGCCGCACGCCAGAGGATGTTCCTCGTCGAGGACGCCCCGTCCGGCGGCGGTGGTGAAGACGGGCGCGCCCAGCAGTTCCGCCAGGCGGCGTACGGCGGGTCCGGCGCCGGCGGGCTTGCAGCCGCCGCCCGCGACGACGACCGGCAGCCGGGCCGCCGCGAGCAGTCCGGCTGCGCGGCGCACCTCCTCGGCGTCGGCGGCGAACCGCAGGCGGCGCACCGGCGGGGCGGGCCGCTGGTCGGGGGCGGGGGCACGCAGCACCTCGTCGGCGATCTCCACCAGCACCACGCCGGGAGCGCCGTTGACCGCGAGGTGGACGGCCCGGCGCAGCGCCCAGGTCAGCTGGCGCGGGTCCTCCACGAGGAAGCTCCACTTGGTCAGCGGCGCGGCCATCGCCGCCTGGTCGGTGTGCTGGAAGCCGCCCCGGCCGATGCCGAGGGCGGGGACGCGGGTGGTGACGACGACGACCGGGGCGCCGAGCGACGAGGCCTCCAGGAGGCCGGTGAGGGCGTTGGCGAAGCTCGGTCCTGAGTTGACGGCGAGAACGGCGGGCCGCCCGGAGACGGCGGCGTGCCCGATCGCCGCGCAGGCGCCCGCCCGCTGGTCCCGCACGCCGACGGCGCGAAGGCCGGGCACGGCCTCCGCGGCGTCCAACAGGCCGGGCTCGTCCGACGGCAGCCCGATGACGACGTCGCATCCGGCGTCCGCGAGGGTGCCGGCGACGACGTGCCAGGGATGGTTCTCAGTGGTCGCGCTCACGGTTGCTCCTCGGCGGGATGGTGGGAACAGGAAGGGGCGGATGCGCACAGGACGGCGCTGCGGCGAGAGGTGACGGGGCCGAGGACGGCCGTCACGGCCGCGCCGCCGTACCGGCCTCGGCGGACAGCAGCAGGGGGCGGCCGGTGACCGTGCCGCCGCGGCGCACGCTGCCCGCCCGCGGCCCATAGCCGCCGAACGGCCGGTTGCCGTCCTCCGCGTCGAAGGTGATGCGCTCCTCGCAGAGCACGCTGGTCGCGATGCGCGTAGCGCCGGCGAGGGCCGGCTCGCCGAAGACCGACAGGTACATGCCGCGGGCGGTCTCCTCGGCGGAGTGCAGCCAGCGGGTGATCTGTCGCGGGTCGTCGTACTCCATGGTGAGGACGACCGGGGAGAAGAACTCCGGCGGGTGGAAGGCGTCCAGCCACGGCAGGTGGAGCAGCGTCGGCTCGACGACGTGCCGGGCCACGTCCACCCGGCCGCCGTGGACGGTGAACTCGCGGTGCGCCGAGAGGAATCCGGCCGCGTCCTCCACCGCGTCGGGGTAGACGAGCGGAGCGACCCGGGTCTCGGGATCGCGGCGGTCGCCGACGTGGATGCGGGCGAGGGCGTCGGCGAGCCGGGGCACGATCTCGCGGACGAGCGAGCGGTGGACGAAGACGATGTCGGTGCACAGGCAGTCCTGGCCCGAGTTGTACAGCCGGGCGTCGAGCACGCTGCGGCAGACGGCGTCGGGGTCGGCCTCGGGGCCGACGACCACCGGGTTGGGCCCGGACCCGAAGCTGAGCAGCAGCGCGTCGGCGGGCAGGTGGGCGGCGACCGCTTCGCCGTTGTCCGGCCGGCCGGTGAAGACGACGGCGTCGGAGCGGGCGCAGTCGGCGAGGAACTCGCGCTGCGAGGCGGGGCCCATGATGATCCGTCCGGTGCCCGGACCGCGCAGGTGCGGCCCGAGGATCTCGTGCACGGCCATCGCGGCGGGCGCGACCCGCGCCGACGGCCGGATGCGGACCTCGTCGGCGTAGAGCGACGGGATCACGCCGAACAGGACGTAGGAGTACAGCAGGTTGTTGGACGGCAGGAAGGTCGCGAGCCGGCCGAGCCGTCGCGGGCTGTTGCGCAGCAGTTCCCAGGGCGCTCCGGAGAGGGCGCGCAGGGAACGGAACAGTTCGTCGGTGGCGGCCTGTGCGGTGGCGACACGGGTGAGCACGGAGTGCAACTCTCGCCGGTGTCGCAGGAGCGTGTCGGCAATCCCGGGAACGAGAGCGTCCCCGGTCACGGGAAGCGATCTCGGAACGGTCTCCGACCGAGCCGTGGAACCGTCCGGAAATGCTGTCCCGAGACTCGCCCCGATGACGCCGCTGCGCATGTGCGTACCCCCTTGCACCTGCCCGTGACCTTCGGGCGCATGAGGCAGCGTCTCGCGCGCTGACGCCGTCGCGCATCTCGGTCCGTGCTCACTTCCGGACCGGTCGGACCCACTGCGCATTCTCGGAGAACGACGTCGACCGGAGGGCCAGTAGCATCCGGAACTACGCCGGGACTTCCCCCGTACCGGCGCCGGAATCCAGTCGCCCGGTGAGAAAGGAGAAGTGCCGTGAATGGAAGCGAATTCTGTTTCAGCGCATTTCTTTCCGCGGTCGTTCTGGATTCCGGATTTCTGCTTTCCCATGGCCCGCGCCGGCGGCCGACCGCGCCGTCGCGTCCGGTTCCGGTGCTCCGCGAGGAGGTCCTGCCCGCGCTGGTCTGACCTCGGCCGAAGCCGACGCCGCCGACCCGGCGCCGGCGAGCGAACCGTTCCGGCCCGACCGCCGGACCCGACTCCCCCAGGAAAGGGGGCACGACACATGACGCGGCACGGACAGCTCGCCGTCAGGCGACCGACCGACGTCCCGCTGGACAGCCTGGTCCGGCTGGTGCGCTCCTACGAGGAGAACATCACGGGAGTGGCCACATGCACCCGGGAGGACATCCTCCGGGAGACCGGTCGTCCCGCTTGTGCGGAGAACAGCTGGTGCCTGACCGGTCCCGGCGACGAGGTGCTCGCCTGGGCGGCGATGACCCCGCGTGGCGACACCCTCGACGCCGCGCTGACCGCCGTTCCGGGACGGCACGGCGAGAGCGCGGCACGCACCCTGCTGTGCCTGCTGCTGGATCGCGCCGACGAACTGTCGGCGGAGCGCGGCAGGCCGTACGCCATCACCGTCGGCGGCGTGCTGCACGGCGACTCGGTGGTCCCGTCCGTCCTGAAGGAGGCGGGGTTCGTCCGCAGTGCCGCTCTGGGGCGGTACGACATCGATCTGACGGTCCCCATGGTGCCGCCGCTGCTTCCCGACGGCGGGGTCGTCCGGCAGGCCGGCCCCGCGGACGAGGACACCCTGCACATGCTGCACCTGCGCAGCCTGTCCACGGGGCCCAAGACCGAGGAGCCGTCCGCCTTCCGCACGGGCCTGCGGCGACTTCGCGAGTCCGGCGGCGTGATGTCGCTGCTGGAGGTTTCCGGCCGACCGGTCGGCTATGCGCTGGCCCAGACCGCCGCCGAGGAGGGCCGCGTCCTGGACATCGCTGTCGCACCGGCCTTCCGAGGGCTCGGCATCGGCATCGCCCTGCTCACCGCCGCCCTCGCCGAACTGCGCGAGCTCGGCGCCGTCCGGGCGCTGGTCACCCTGGACTCGGGCGACCTGAACGACCACGAGGCACTCGGACACGTGCTCAGCGTGCAGGGCGCCCGCATCGTCACCCGCTTCCGCAGGACCGACACGGACTGACCGGCCGGCGCCCGCTCCCTGACGGACGCCGACCGGACGCACATGGGACAAGGGCAGCGCTCCCGACCGAGTCCTGCCCCCGACATCTGACGCAACGATACCGACCCGCCCCCGGACCGAAAGCGGTCGGCGCCGCCTCGGCGCTTCTTCGTGAAGTCGCCGCTGAGCACGGGCCTTCGCCCGCTCCGCCGAGCCGACCGGTACCAGAACGGAGCTCCTCATGACCCCCACCGGCGCGCCCAGGCGACTGCTGATGGTGATGCCGTACAGCCAGTTCGTCCGCAAGGCCGCCGAGGCGGGCTTCGATGTCTGGGCGATCTGGGACCCGACGCTGCGCGAGCGTGACTACCTCGACGAGGTCGCCGAGCACGCCCAGGAGTTGCTGCTGGCCGACTTCTCCGACGAGGCGGGTCTGCGTGCCCTCATCGCCGAGACGGTGCGCGCCCACGACATCGGCACCGTCCTGCACCTGGGCGCCGAGGAGTCGATGCCCCCGGCGGTCGCCGAGGCCGAGGCGCTCGGCGTCTCCCCCAACCCGGCCTCGGCCGTCACCGTCCTCAACGACAAGGCCGCGATGCGCGCGCTGCTCGCCGAGCACGGACTGTCCCAGGTCCGCTCGGAATCCGCGGCGACCGCCGACGAGGTCGCGGCGGCCGTGGGACGGCTGCCGCTGCCCGTCGTGGTCAAGCCCGCCCGGGCCTCCGGCAGCCGGGGTGTGGCACTGATCCGTGACCACGCCGACCTGGAGGAGTGGACCGAGCGCGTCACGGAGGGCGCCGTGGCCGGGCCGTACCTGGTCGAGGAGTACCTCCAGGGTCCCGAGTACAGCGTGGAGACCCTGTCCGTCGACGGTGTGCACCACGTCGTCGGTATCACCGCGAAGAGCACCACGGGCGCCCCTTACTTCGTGGAGACCTCCCACATCCATCCGGCGCCGCTCGGCGACGAGGAACGGGCCGCGATCCACGTGGTCGTCACCGGACTGCTCGACCTGGCCGGCTACCGCTTCGGCCCCGCGCACACCGAGGTCATCCTCACCGGCCGCGGCCCGCGCATCGTCGAGTCCCAGACCCGGCTCGGCGGCGACCGCATCCCGCTGCTCATCGAGACCGCATCGGACTTCGACATCGAGGCCGCGATCTTCCGGACCCTGGCCGGGGCGCCGGTGGAGCCGCCGAGGCCCCGGCACACGGCATCCGTCGGGTTCTTCTTCCTGCCCGCCGGGCGACTGGACTCCGTCGAGGGACTCGACGCGATCCGCGCCCTGCCCTACGTCCAGGCGCTGCACTTCCCCTTCGCCCCGGGGGACGAACTGCCGCGTACCACCAGCTCTTTCACCCGCCACGGCTACGTCGTCGTCGACGCCGAGTCGCCCGCCGAGGCCGAGGCGCGCATCGCCCGCGTCCGCGGGCTGCTGCGCGCCGACGTCCGCGAATCCGTGCCGGCCGGCTCGAAGGGATCCCCGTCATGAGCACCACGAAGACCGTTCTGCTGATCGGCGGCGTCGACGCCCACGTGGAGCGTCTCACCGCGCTCGGCGTCAAGGTCGTGCTGATCCAGCACCCCGACAAGGTCACCGACTACCAGGTGCGCGCCGCCGATGTGCTGCTGGTCGTCGACTACACCGACTGGGACGTCGTCCGGCCGTTCGCCGAGGCCGCCCGGGCCGTCTACGGCGTGGACGCCGTGGTCTCGCTCACCGAACCGGGGTTGAACCCGGCGAGCAGGCTCGGCGACCTGTTCGGCCTCACCGACGGGCGGCGCTACGAGGTGAGCCGCCGCATGCGTGACAAGTGGCTGATGCGCCGCCACCTCGCCGAGCTCGGGCTGCCGGTGCCGCACGCCGCGCTGGTGACGGACCGCGCGTCGCTCGACGCCTTCGGCGAGCGCGCCGGCTACCCGTTCATCCTCAAGCCGGTCTCCACCACCGCCGGTTTCGGGCTGCTGCGCGCCGAGAACGCCGAGGACCTGGACCGAGTGTGGGCGCGGGTACGGGAGATGGACGGCGGCCGCACCGACCGCGGCTCCACCATGTTCACCGTGGACGGCTTCCTGATGGAGTCGTACATCGACGGCCCCGAGTTCAGTGTCGAGGCGCTGAGCTTCGCCGGCCGCCATGTCGTCGTCGCCGTCACCGAGAAGCTCACCAGCGAGGAGCACTTCGCCGAGCTCGGGCACGCGGTGCCCGCGCGCCTCGCCGACGCGGACCGGCAGCGGCTGACCGGCGCGGTGGAGGAGTTCCTGACGGCCATGGGCGTGACCGACGGCCCCAGCCACACCGAGATCCGGCTCTCCTCGCGCGGCCCCGTCGTCATCGAGTCCCACAACCGGCTGGGCGGCGACAACATCGTGGAACTCGTGGAGGCCGCGTACGGCATCGACATGGTCGCGTACGGCGCGGCCTGGCCACTGCTGCTCACAGCGCCGCTCGACGGGCCGCCCGCCCCCAAGGGTGCTGCCGTCATGCGCGCGATCCTGCGCGAGCCGGGCACGGTCACCGGTGTCTCGGGCGTGGAGGAGGTCCGAGCTCGGCCTGACGTGCTGGCCGTGCAGGTGTCCGTTCGCCCGGGAGACACCGTACGGCCGCTGCGCGACAACTGGGACCGGCTCGGCAGCGTCGTCGCGACGGCCGCCGACACCGACAGCGCCGTGGAGCTGTGCGAGCGCCTGGTGCGCGAGGAGATCCGCATCGACGTCGAGCCCGCCGCCGCGCCCGCGCCGGCGCGGGCCGCCTGAACGGCGGCCCCGTCGAAAGGAGTCGACCGCATGTCCGAAGAGCAAGGACTGCTGCGCACCCTGGGCGAGGACCTCGCCGTGGTCGTCGCCAGGGACCCGTCCCTCAACAGCCGCTGGGAGGCTCTCGGCCACACGGGGCTGTCCGCCGTGTGGGCCCACCGCGTGGCTCACCGGCTGTACGGGCGGGGGCTGCGCACCGCCGCGCGGATGCTCGCCCGGATCGCCCGCCGCCGCACCGGCGTCGAGATCCATCCCGGCACGGTGCTGGGCCGCCGCGTCTTCATCGACCACGGCGCGTCCGTGGTGATCGGCCAGACCGCTGTCGTCGGCGACGACGTGACGATCTACCAGCAGGTGACTCTGGGCGCGGTGGGTTGGTGGACCGACAACCACCGTCCGCCGGGCGCCCGGCGGCATCCGGTCGTCGGAAACGGCGTGATCCTCGGCGCGAACGCGACCGTGCTGGGGCCGGTCACCATCGGCGACCACGCCCTGATCGGTGCCATGGCCACCGTCACCGAGGACCTGCCGCCCGGGGCCCGGGTGTACGCGGCGCGCTCCGTCGTCCGCCCGGCGCCCGCGCTGCGTTCCGTCCCGGACGCCGGCGTCGCCCCCAATGCCGCATCGGCCGCCGCAGTCCCGCCGCCCGTCGCCGTCTCCGACGCCGTACGGGTGCTGGCCTCGGCGGGTTCCTGGTGACCGTGCCGCCACTCGCCCTCCCCCGACGTCGTCAGGAGCTTCCCATGACCACCGACCTGCTCACCCAACCCACCAGGCGGCGCATCGCCGCCGGTCTCGAAGAACTCATCGGCAACACCCCTCTCGTCCGTCTCGCCGTTCCGGACGCCGCGCCCGGCGCCGAGGTGCTGGCCAAGATCGAGTCCGCCAATCCGTTCGCCAGCAGCAAGGACCGGGCCGCCCTGGCCATGCTCAGGGGAGCGGAGCTGCGCGGTGACCTCGCGCCCGGCGGCACGGTCATCGAGTCCACCTCCGGCAACACCGGAATCGCGCTGGCAGCGCTGAGCGCCCTGCGGGGCTACCGCTGCATCGTCGTGCTCCCCGACAGCGCCACGCCCGAGCGGATCGGTCTGCTCACCGCGCTCGGCGCGGAGATCGTGCTCACGCCCAGCGCGGAGCGCTTCGCCGGCGCCATAGCCAAGGCGGAGGAGATCCAGGCCTCCACCCCCGGCTCGTGGTACATGCGCCAGCACGAGAACCCGGACAACATCCGGGCACACTACGAGTCCACCGGCCCCGAGATCTGGGCGGACACCGGGGGCCGGGTGGACGTCCTGGTCGCCGGGGTCGGCACCGGTGGCACGCTCACCGGCGCCGGCCGATTCCTGCGGGAAAGGAACCCGGAGCTCGAGGTCGTCGCTGTCGAGCCGGAGGGCTCACCCGTCATGTCGCTGGGGTACGCCGGCACGCACCGCATCCCCGGGCTCAACGGCGGCTTCGTCTCCCCCACCACGGACGTCTCGCTCATCGACCGGGTCCTCACCTGCTCCGACGAGACGGCCCTGGAGACCGCCCGTACGCTCACCCGGGAGCAGGCCCTGTTCACCGGGCTCTCCTCGGGCGCCGCTGTGTACGGCGCGACCCTGCTGGCCCGGGATCCCGCATACGCGGGCCGGACGATCGTCACTGTTCTTCCGGACACCGGGGAGCGCTACGTCAGCATCTGGAACGAAGGGACCTCCGCATGACCACGCTCGTCCTGCACCGCGGCTCGCTGCGCGCCAACCCGTACAACCGGTGGCTCGCCGACCACGGCGAGAAGATCGTGCTGCTGGGCTCGGCCGAGCAGCTCGCCCTGTTCGACGAGAGACTGCCCACCGATGCGCCGTACCTGCACGCCGAGGTGCTGGCGGACTACGACACCGGTGCGCACGTGGAGCAGCGAGCCGCCGAGCTCGTCGAGGAGTTCGGCGTGACCGACATCGTGGCCTGTCAGGAGTTCGACATCCTGCGGGCGGCCGTCCTGCGCGAGCGGTACGGCCTGCCGGGCCAGCGGCCCGACTCCGCCCGTGTGTACCGCGACAAGTGGGAGATGAAGCAGGCGGCGGTACGGGCCGGCATACCCGTCGCCGACCACGCGCTGCTGCGCGCGGCCGAGGATCTCGACGCCTTCGCCGACGGCCACGGGCTGCCGGTCGTGCTCAAACCCCGGAGCGGCGCCCTGTCCGTCGGTGTGGCCGTACTGCGCACCCGCGAGGAGCTGGCCGCCTGGGCGCGGGACGCGGCCCTGCTCGACGCGGACGGCGAGCCGCAGTGGCTAGCGGAGTCGTTCGTCGAGGGCTCCATGTGCCACATCGACGGCACCGTCCTGGACGGTCGGATCGCGACCCTGTGGCCCTCCCAGTACCAGTACGCGCTTGCCGACTTCCGCGACCGCAAGGGCCGCGTCGACATCGCGCTCGACACCGCCGACCCGCTGGCCCGCCGGCTGATCGCGTTCGGCGAACGGGTCCTGGAGGCGTTCGGAGGGCCGGAGAACTTCGCCTTCCATATCGAGGTGTTCCACACCACCGACGGCGAACTCGTCCTGTGCGAGGCGGCTTCCCGGGCGGGCGGCGCCGGCGTACGTGACGTGCAGCGGGTCCTGTTCGGCTTCGACCCGATGGAGTATCCCGTCCGCGCGCAGCTCGGCCTGCCCGTCGGCACCGTGGAGCGCCAGGACCCTCGGCAGCTCGCCGGCCAGCTGCTCTTCACCAAGCGGCCGGGGGTGCTGCACGCGCTGCCGGACCCGGTGACGCTGCCGGAGGGCGTCGTGAAGTACACGGTGTACGCGGAGCTCGGGGACACCGTCCAGGAGGCCTCGCACTCCGGTGACTTCCTCGCCGCGTTCGTCATCACCGGCGCCGACCGTGCCGAGACCGAGGCCCGGATCCGGGCGGCCGAGGACTGGTTCCGGGCTGGGCTGCACATGGGGTGAGCGGCGCACGCGCTCGCGGCGCCGGTGCCCTCCCGGTGAGGTGCGGTGACATGGCGAAGTACGACCGGTCTTTCCTGGCGAACTCCTCGATGACCTGCGGTTTCACCACTTCCGCACTTCAGGAGAAGACCCCTCGCCCGTCCGGTCGAACAATGGCGCCGTGAACATCGAAGCGGCAGCGAATCACTCCAGCGCGAAGCCGTCGGCGTACCTTCCGGGGTTCCCCCGGTACGCGGGCTATCGGCTCAGCGGGTGCCTCGACCTCTCCGTGCTGCGGCCGGCCTGGCAGACGGCCGTGCGCACGCTGGGCGACGCCGTGACGGCCGACCCGGTCGTCTTCACCGATGTCACCGCGCTTTCCGTGGACGATGTCGACGCACTGGCGGCCGCCCTCTGCGGCCGCTGGGCCACCGAGCCGGCCTCGTCCGCGCCCGGCCCGCGGGCCGGGCTCTTCGCGGCCCGCCTCACCGCGACGGACCTGGTGCTGTTCGTCCGCGTGGACCACGAAACGACCGACGAGGGCTTCGGCCTGCTGCTCGACGCGCTGTCGGCCGCGTACCTGCGCGGCCGGGGGAAGGCGGAGACCTGCGAGGACGGCCTGCCCGGCGGTATCCGCCCGGTGGTCGCTCCCGCCGCGCCGGTGCAGGCGCATCCGCGCTACGAAGGGGGCGTCCTGCCGTTCTCGTGGGACGGCGACCAGGTCCGGCAGGTGGGCGAAACCGCCGCAGCGCGGGACGCTTCGCCGGCGGGTGTCGTCCTGGCGGCATTCCGGGCGCTGCTGCTGCGGCACGGCGGCTACACGGGAGACGGGACCTTCGACCGGCTGCTCGGCCTCGTTCCGCGTCCACCGCGCGGCGCCTGGTCCGTGCCGCAGCACGACGCCGTCTTCGTCGACCGCTCTGCCGCACCGGCCGTGTCCCGCCTGGCGGGTCTGCCGGCGCGACCGGTGGTACCGGACAGGGTTCCCGTGACGACGGGGCTCGCGCTCGTCCTCGACACGGTCTCGCCCCGGCTGTCCGGCCGTCTCGAGTACCGCAAGTCGGTGTACGACGCCGCGGCGGCGGCGGATGTGCTGGAGCGGTTCCGCACGCTGCTGGAGGTGGCGGTGAACGCACCGGACACCCCCGTGGCCGCACTGCCGCCGCACACCCCTGACGCCGCGGTGGCCGAACGGTACGCCGCGCTGCCGGCGTTCACGCCCGTCGGCGGGAGTGAGCCCGTGCACGTACGTGTGGCAGCGCACGCCCGCACGACCGCGCCCGCCGTCGAGTGGCGGGGCGACACGACGGACTACGCCTCGCTCGACGCCATCGCTCTCGACGTCGCCCGACGGCTCGCCGCCGCCGGCGTGGGCCACGGTGACGCGGTGGCCGTCCGGATGCCCCCGGGGCCGCTGCGGATCGCCGCTCTGCTCGGCGTCCTGTCCCGCGGCGCACAACTCCTGTGGCTGGCGCCCGGTTCGGCCGGTGAACGCGGCCGGTCGATGCTCGCCACCCTGCGCCCGTCCTGCGTGGTCGTCGAGGGTGAGCACGGCGCCGACGAACTGCTCGTGTGGTACCGCGACGAGCTCGGCGGACGGGTGCTCGACGTCGCCGGCGAGCCCTCGAAGAGCGCCCCGGCCGGCCTGACGCCCGAGGTCGCTCCCACGGACCTGGCGTACGTCGCCTTCACCTCGGGATCGACCGGGCGTCCCAAGGGAATCCCGCAGTCCCACGCCGCCCTGTCTCAGTTCGCCCACTGGATGGGCACGCAGTTCGCGATGGGACCGGGCGCTCGTGTGGTCCAGTGGGTCTCCCCCGAGCACGACCCGGCCCTGGCCGAGGTCTGCGCCACCCTCGTCGCCGGCGGCACGCTGCACGTCGTCCCCGACGACATCCGGATCAACCCGGACCGGCTCGTGCCCTGGCTGGCCGAGCAGCGCATCACGCACATCCAGACCGTACCCAGTTTCGCCCGCGACCTGCTGGACGTGATCACGCAGACGGGGGCGGGTCCGCGGCTGGGCGCGCTCAGCCACATCCTGCTCATGGGCGAGGCACTGCCGGCGGAGCTCGTCGCGGGCTTGGGCGCCGCGCTTCCGACCGCGCGTGTCTTCAATCTGTACGGGCCGACGGAGGTCGTCGCCGCCACCTGGCACGAGGTCACCGGCACCACGCGGGGCCCGGTTCCGATCGGCCGGCCGATCCCGGGACGTCAGCTGCTGATCCTCGACGAACACGACCTGACGTGTCCGGTCGGAGTGACCGGAACCATCGTCGTGCGGTCTCCCTACGTGACCCCTGGCTACCTGGGCAGCGACGACCGCACGCCGTTCCGTCCCGTGGAGTGGCTGGACGGCCCCGGAACGACCGCCGGCTGGTACCGCACGGGCGATCTCGGACGTCGGCTGCCGGACGGCGCCGTGGAATTCCGGGGGCGCGAGGACTTCCAGATCAAGCTCTCGGGCAACCGCGTGGAACTGACCGAGATCGAGGCTTCGCTGTCCTCCCACGCGTCCGTCCTGGAGTGCGCCGTGGTCCCGGTGGTCGAGGAGACCTCGGGCCTGATCCGGCGGCTCGCGGTGCACGTGGTGCCGCGGCGGGACGACGACGGGCAGCCCGTCGGCTCCGCCTCCGAATGGCGGGCGCACCTGGGCCGGCACTTCGGTCCCCTGAACCTGCCCGCGACGTTCCACCGGGCCACGGGACGCCTGCCGCGCAACACCGCCGGCAAGGTGGACCGCTCTCGCCTTCGCGCACAGACCCTCGCGGCCTGACCCGCATTCTTCACCTTCATCCGATTCCACTGGGAGTGAGTACGTTGACTGCAGTCGAGACATCCACCGTTCCGGTCGCGTTCGACGGCGAGAGCCTGACCATCGACTCCGTGCGCCAGGTCGCCGAGGAGGGCGTGACGGCCCAGGTCACCGAAGCCGCCAAGACGAAGGCCGCCCGGAGCCGGGAGATGTTCGAGGGCATCGCCGAGCAGAACATCCCGATCTACGGGGTGACCACCGGCTACGGCGAGATGATCTACATGCAGGTGGACAAGTCGAAGGAGACGGAGCTCCAGACCAACCTGGTCCGCAGCCACAGCGCCGGCGTCGGCCCGCTGTTCGCCGAGGACGAGGCGCGCGCCATCGTCGCCGCCCGCCTGAACACCCTGGCCAAGGGCTACTCGGCGGTGCGTCCCGAGATCCTGGATCGGCTCGCCCTCTACCTCAACCTCGGCATCACGCCGGCCATCCCGCAGATCGGCTCCCTGGGCGCCAGCGGCGACCTCGCCCCGCTGTCCCACGTGGCCAGCACGCTCATCGGCGAGGGCTACGTGCTGCGCGACGGCAAGCCGGTGGCCACCGGCAAGGTGCTCGAGGAGTTGGGCATCGAGCCGCTCAAGCTGAAGTTCAAGGAGGGCCTCGCGCTGATCAACGGCACCTCCGCGATGACCGGTCTCGGCTCCCTCGTCGTGGGCCGCGCGCTCACCCAGGCCCGTCAGGCCGAGATCGTCACCGCACTCCTCATCGAGACGCTGCGCGGCTCGACCAGCCCCTTCCTGCCCGAGGGCCACGACATCGCCCGCCCGCACCAGGGCCAGATCGACACCGCCGCCAACATGCGCGCGCTCATGCACGGCAGCAACCTGACCGTCGAGCACGCCGACCTGCGCCGCGAACTCCAGGAGAGCAAGGACCTCGAGAAGGACGTCCAGCGCTCGGAGATCTACCTCCAGAAGGCGTACTCGCTGCGCGCGATCCCGCAGGTCGTCGGCGCCGTCCGCGACACCCTGTACCACGCCGTGCAGAAGCTGGAGATCGAGCTCAACTCCTCCAACGACAACCCGCTGTTCTTCGAGGGCCAGGAGATCTTCCACGGCGCCAACTTCCACGGGCAGCCGATCGCCTTCGCCATGGACTTCGTGACGATCGCGCTCACCCAGCTCGGTGTCCTCGCCGAGCGCCAGGTCAACCGCGTCCTCAACCGCCACCTCAGCTACGGCCTCCCGGAGTTCCTGGTGGCCGGCGACCCCGGCCTGCACAGCGGCTTCGCCGGCGCCCAGTACCCCGCGACTGCTCTGGTCGCCGAGAACCGCACGATCGGCCCGGCCAGCACCCAGTCCGTCCCGTCCAACGGCGACAACCAGGACGTGGTCAGCATGGGCCTGATCGCGGCCCGCAACGCCCGCCGCGTGCTGGAGAACAACAACAAGATCCTCGCCGTCGAGTTCCTCGCCGCCGCGCAGGCCGTGGACGTCTCGCGCCGCTACGAGGGTCTGAGCCCGGCCGCGAAGGCGACGTACGACGCCGTCCGCTCGCTGGTCCCGACCCTGGGCGTGGACCGCTACATGGCCGATGACATCGAGCTGATCGCCGCGGCCCTGTCCCGTGGCGAGTTCCTGGCGGCGCTCGACCGTCACACGGACATCGTCCTGCGCTGACCGCGCGGCACGCACACCGGTCGGCCGGTCCCGCCGTCAGAGGCGGACCGTCCGCCGGGCCCGCGCGGGCCGCGCCCGGCGGTCCGCCCGCTGCGGCCATCCGCCCCTCTGACGCCTCGAAAGGACCGCAACCCCATGACTGTCGCCCCGGTCGCCCCGACCACCGACACCCTCCTGAAGGACCTGCTGCACACCGCGCCCGATGACCTCGACGCGGCGTTCCTGCGCCTGACCGACGCGCTGTGGGCCGCCGGCAAGCCCACCGACGCGGCCCCGGCGGCAGTGCCGGAGCTGGTGGCCGCCCTGCCGGACGCCGACGAGGCCCGCCAGGGCCGTCTGGCGCTGCTGCTCGGCCTGCTCGCCGAGACCGAACACGCCACCGGCGCCGGCCCGCTCACCACGGCGGTACGCGCGGGCCTCGCCCACTACCTCCCGCTGCTGACCGGCGCCCAGCCGGGCGGCCCGCTCCAGCTCGCCGCCCTGTACCTGCTCTCCCATCTGGGCGAGGACCGGGACGCGATCCTCGAAGCGGCGGCCGGTACCGAGCTGACGCCGGATGACCGGACCCGTCTCGAGCGCTGCCTGCAGCCCCTCGATCCCGACAATGTGGTTCTGGGCCGGGTGTGGCCTTCCCCGCACGAGTGGCAGCTCGGCGACGCGGAGCTGGCCTTCGATCAGAGCTGGATCAGCAACCTCACCCCCGAACAGCTCAAGGCCACCTGGTCGAGCGACACCCGCTCGGTGCTCGCCTACACGGGCGCGAAGGCGCTGTGGGCGCTGCGAAACGGCACGCCGACCGTGGTCCACGACACCAGCGTGCACGCCGACGCCCGGCCCGCCGAGCCGCCTGCCCCGCGCATCGAGGAGTTCAGCCGCTTCGCGGACGTGCTGCGCTGCCCCGACTGCCGCGCCACCCTCTCGTACGAGCAGAGCGGCGCGACCTGCACCGGCTGTGCACGCAGCTATCCGCTGCCGTACGGGGTGCTCGACCTGTCCGCCGGAGCCGGTGACGCCCACGGCGACGACGACGTGCTCCAGAACGCGGCCGGCCTCCAGGGCATCGGCTTCCACTACGAGAACGTGCTGCGCCCCGCGTTCCTGCGGGTGATGGGCCAGAACTGGGGCGGCGCTGTCACGCCCGCCGACGAGGACGCCTATCTGACCGAGCAGCTTGCCGCGGTCGACGGGCCGGTCCTGGACGTTGCCGCCGGTGCGGGCCGCTGGACCGCGGTCGTGGCGGAGGCCGCCGGGGACGGCGGTGTGCTGGCCCTGGACCTCATCGCCCCGATGCTCGCCGGTCTGCGGTCGCGGCTGCCCGAGATCGCGACCCTGCGAGCGAGTGCGCTGGCGCTGCCGGTGGCGGATTCCTCGCTCGCCGCGGTCAACTGCTGGAACGCCCTGCAGGCGCTGCCGGACGCGAAGGCGGCGATCGACGAGATCGGGCGGGTGCTGCGTCCGGGCGGCCGGCTCACCCTGCTGACGTTCAGGTGGGGTTCCGACCCCGTCTACCGCTACTTCCAGGGCTCGCACGCCTTCCCCGGCAGCCCGGACGGGATCAAGCTCTTCGAGACCGAGCAGATCCACACCTGGCTGTCGGACGCGGGGCTCTCCCCGGTGGCGGAGACCGGTCCTGGGACCTTCGTCATCATCACCGCGGAAAAGCGCTGACACCCGGAGAAACTCGGTGCGCGGCGAGCTTCCCCCGGCTCGCCGCGCACCGTTCTTGTAGTGAGCAACATCGAATATGGAACCGCCGATGCCTCGGTGAAACGATCCTCTCGGCCCAACTCCGGTGACCGATTCAGGAGAATTCATGAAGACCATCGAGGCGCCGACCCGTGAGGAAATCGTCCGCCGTGCAACGGATCTGATTCCTCTGCTGCAGAAGAACGCGTCCGTCGGCGAGGAGAACCGCAACCTGTCCCCGGAGACGGTCGAGGCTCTCACCGAGGCCGGAATTCTCAAGATGCGCGTCCCGCACCGCTACGGCGGCTACGAGTCCGACATGCGCACCGTGGTCGACACCCTCACCGAGCTCGCCCGTGGCGACGGCTCCGCCGCCTGGACGGCGTCCGTGTGGGCCATCAGCTCCTGGATGGTCGGCCTCTTCCCGGACGAGGTCCAGGACGAGATCTTCTCGACCCCCGACGTCCGCATCAGCGGCATCCTCAGCCCGACCGCCATGGCCACCCCGGTCCCCGGCGGTGTCGTGCTCAACGGCAAGTGGTCGTTCAACTCCGGTGTCCAGTACAGCCAGTGGAACACCAACGCCGCGATCCTCGTCGGTGAGGACGGCCAGCCGCAGCCGGTCATGGTGGCCATCCCGGTCTCCGACCTGACCATCGTCGACGACTGGCACACCGCCGGTCTGCGCGGCACCGGCAGCGTCACCACGATCGCCGAGAACCTGTTCGTCCCGCAGGAGCGCGTGCTCCCCATGGTGCCGGTGCTCATGGGCCAGCACCGCTCGGTGCTCAACGCGGGCTCCCCGCTGTACAGCGCGCCGTTCATGCCGACCGCCTGCGCCACCATCTCCGCCCCGGCGCTCGGCCTCGCCCGCGCCGCCAAGGACGCTTTCCTGGACCGGCTGCCCGGCCGCAAGATCACGTACACCTCGTACGAGAACCAGTCCGAGGCCCCGCTGACGCACCTCCAGGTCGCCGAGGCCACCGTCAAGATCGACGAGGCCGACTTCCACGCCCACCGCGCCGCCGCCATGGTCGACACCAAGGGCGCCGCCGGCGAGGAGTGGACGCTGGAGGAGCGCGCCCGGGTCCGCCTCGACCTCGGTGCCGTCACCCAGCGCGCCAAGGAGGCCGTGGACCTCCTCAACACCGCGAGCGGCGGCTCCTCGATCTACAACTCGGTGCCGATCCAGCGCATCGAGCGCGACGTGCAGACCATCAACCTGCACGCGATCCTCCACCCCAACACCAACCTCGAGCTGTACGGCCGGATCATCTGCGGCCAGGAGCCCAACACCGTCTACCTGTAGGCCCACCGAGATCCGCCGGAGGACTTCCCGAATGGAACGCCGCTGCCCTGTCGCCCTGGACCCCCTGGGCTCCGACATCCACGCCGAGGGCGCCCGTATCCGGGCGCAGGGACCGGTGGCTCGGATCGAGCTGCCCGGCGGTGTGATGGCCTGGTCGGTCACCGACCAGGCGATCGCCCGGGAGATCCTCAGCGACCACCGTTTCTCCAAGGACGGCCGCAAGCACTTCGACGCCTTCGTCGACGGCGAGGTCGGCGAGGACTTCCCGCTGATCGGCTGGGTGCTCATGGAGAACATGACCACCGCCTACGGCGCGGACCACACCCGGCTGCGCAAGCCGTGCGCCCAGGCCTTCACCCCGCGCCGGGTGGAGGCGCTGCGCCCGGCCGTCGAGGCGATCACGGCCGAGCTCCTGGACGAGCTTGCCGCCCTGCCGGCCGGCGAGCCCGTCGATCTGAAGGGCCGCTTCGCCCATCCGCTGCCGGCCAGGGCCATCTGCGACCTGTTCGGGGTGCCCGCGGAGGCCCGCGCCGAGATGCTGCGCGGCGGCGAGGTGAACGTCGACACCAGCATCACGCCGGAGGAGGCCGCCGCCAACGTGGAGCGGTGGCACCAGGAGATGCTCGACTTCGTCGACTCCAAGCGGCGCGCCCCGGGCGACGACCTGACCAGCGACCTCGTCGCGGCGCAGGCCGCCGACAGCGCCCTGCTGTCGGACGACGAGCTGGTCGGCACGCTGCACATCATGCTCGCCACCGGCACCGAGCCGGTGAAGAACCTGATCGCCAACGCCGTCCTCGCGCTGCTGACGCACCCGGAGCAGCTCGCGCTGGTCCGCGACGGCAAGGCCACCTGGCAGGACGTCATCCAGGAGACGCTGCGCGTGGAGGCGCCGGTCGCGCACCTGCCGTTCCGCTTCCCCGTGGAGGACGTCGAGATCGGCGGCGTCACCATCGCCAAGGGCGAGCCGGTGCTCGTCAACTACGCGGCCATCGGCCGCGACCCGGCCGTGCACGGCGAGGACGCCGACCGCTTCGACATCACGCGCGCCGACAAGGAGCACCTCTCCTTCGGGCACGCCATCTACCGCTGCATCGGCCAGCCGCTGGCCCTCCTGGAGGCGGAGATCGCGCTGGCCGCGCTGTTCGAGCGCTTCCCCCACCTGGGCCTGGCCGTGCCGGCTGAGGAGATCGGGCCGCAGGGCACGTTCATCATGAACGGTGTCGCCGAGCTTCCCGTGCTCCTGGACGCCCGCCCGGCGACCATGAAGGCCGCCGTGGTGCCCGAGGTCGGCGCGGAGTGGGAGCTGCGCGACGTCCCGGTTCCCCAGCCCGGCCCCGGCCAGGTGCTGATCCGGGTGCGCGCCTCCGGCATCTGCCACAACGACGTCTGGGTGACCGACGGCCACTTCCCGTTCCCCGAGTTCGATCCGGTCGTGGTCGGTCACGAGGCCGCCGGCGACGTCGTCGCCGTGGGGCCTGGTGTCACCCACCGCAAGGTCGGCGACCGGGTCGGCGCGACGTGGGTGCAGGGCACCTGCGGCCAGTGCGACTACTGCAAGCTGAACCTGCCGCTGACCGGCCAGTCGGGCATGAACTGCGCGGCCCCCGTGATGAGCGGCCTGACCGTCCCCGGTCACCACGCCGAGTACGTGGCCGTGCTCGCCGACTCCACGGTGCTGCTGCCCGAGAACGTCAGCTACGAACAGGCCGCTCCGATGCTCTGCGCCGGATACACCTCGTGGAGCGCGCTGCGGGCCGCGGACCCCAAGCCGCACGAGCGCGTGGCGGTCCTCGGCATCGGCGGGCTGGGCCATCTGGCGCTGCAGTTCTCCCGTGCCTGCGGCTTCGACACCGTCGCGATCACCCGTTCCCCCGACAAGCACGACCTGGCCCGCGAGCTGGGCGCCTCCACCGTCGTGGCCAATGGCGCGGAGCTCGCCGCCGCCGGCGGCGCCGACGTCATCGTGGTGACCGGCACCTCGTACGAGGCGGCCACCGACGCCCTGCAGGGCCTGCGCCCCAACGGGCGTCTGGTGCTCGCCACCATCGACCCCGAGGGCGCCTTCTCGATCGGTCCGACCAGCCCCGTGTGGGCGCAGCGCCAGCAGATCATCGGCGCCACCCACAACGGACTGGAGTACCTCACCGAGGCGCTCGACCTGGTCGCCCAGGGCAAGGTCGACCCGATCGTCGAGGTCTTCCCCAAGGAGCGGATCGCCGAGGCGGTCGCCCTGGCCGCCAAGGGCGAGGTCCGTTTCCGAGCCGTCGTCACCTACTGATCCGCCGGGAGCAGGAGAAATGACCACCACGACCGCGGAGCAGCTCCGCGAGGGCGAGCGCTGGGACCAGTCGTCCCCGGTCTCCGACGTCTTCAACGAGGGCCAGGCGCACCTGTCGTACTGGTACGGCCCCGACGACCCGACGCCGATGGCCGAGGCTTCGCGTCGGCTGACCCGCAAGGTCGTCGACGTGCTCGGGGTCCGGCCGGGGCAGCGTGTCCTTGACGCGGGCTGCGGACCGGGCGGGCCGGCCCTGCTGGTCGCCGAGGAGACCGGCGCCGATGTCACGGGCGTGACCGTGAGCCGCTTCGAGGCCGGGTCCGGCACCGAGAAGGCGGCCGCGCGTGGCCTGTCGGACCGGGTGCGCTTCGAGCACGGCGACTACGCCGAGCTGGGCCACCACGCGGACGGCTCCTTCGACGCGGTGATGGCCATGGAATCGCTTCAGTACGCGCCCGACCTGCCCAAGGCACTCGCCGAGCTGTTCCGGGTGCTGCGCCCGGGCGGGGCGCTCACCATGACGGACTACACGCTGGCCCCCGGGGTGCCGTGGGCCGAGCGCGACGTCCTCGCGGAGAAGCTGACGCTGCCGCACCTGCAGCCGGTCGAGGCGTGGGTGGAGGCGCTGCGGGCGGCGGGCTTCCACGTCGAGGAGTACACCCAGTGCGGGCCGCGTGTCTTCGGCCTGGGGGCGAAGTACGTCGAGGCCGCCGAGGAGGGCCGGGAATCGATCCGGGCCGCTTTCGGCGACGAGGCGGTCGCGGGCCTGAAGGAGGCCATGGCCGACTTCTTCAGCCCGGGCGCGGAACGGATCGCGTACAGCATCGTCACGGTCCGCCGTCCGCGCGACTGAGCGGACCGACGAGCGAGGGGCCCACCGCGTACGCGGTGGGCCCCTCGCTCGTTCGCTGTCGTCGGGCTACTCGGCGCCGGCGTCGTGGATGACCTCGCGGACCTCCACGGTCGTCAGCTTGGCGTCCGGGATGAGCGCCGCGAGTTCCACGGCGCGTTCCTTGGAGGCGACCTCGACGACGTAGTAGCCGCACAGGAACGTCTCACCCGGGACGTAGGGGCCGTCGGCGACCTCGACGGAGCCGTCCCGGACCGTCACCCGGGTGGTGTTCGCGGGGAAGTCGAGGGCCTTGGTGCCGACCATCTCCCCGCTGGCGCGGATGATCTCCTGGAAGCGGTCGTGTCCGTCGAACACCTCCTGCTGCTCTTCGGCGGAGAGCTTCTCCCACAGCGCCGGATTCATGTGCATGATGAGCAGGAACTTCACCTGTCGTCACTCCTGGGTCGGGATCGTCGGTACGTCGGGGCGGTCGGGAAGTACGGTGTCGGGCGCGGCGACCAGCTCGCTCAGCACCTCGCGGAAGCCGGCGACCAGACCGCGTACGGTGCTCACGTCGTAGAGGTTGCTGCTGAAGCCCAGCTCGCCGATCAGCTCGCCGGTCGGGGAGATCTCCAGGCACAGCAGGGTGCCGTCGGGGATGTCCGAACCGACCGTCTGGGACAGCACCTTGCGGCGCACGGCCTCGTACGCGAGCGGTCCGATCCGCTCGCCGGCCATGGTGAACGGGGTCTGGATGACCTGGAAGACGCAGGAGGCCAGGCCGTCGACGGCGACCCGCTCCATCAGCTCGGGCGCCTCCTCCAGGACGGTCGCCAGCGGGATCTCCCGGGTGTACGCCTCCAGGCAGGTCTCGCGGGTGCGGGCGAGCACGTCCCGGAAGGTGGCGCAGCCGCTGAGGTCGGTGCGCAGCGGGAGGAAGTTGAAGAAGGATCCGACGGCGTCCTGGAAGCGGGCCTGAGTGCGCCCCGGCGTGAAGGTCGGCACGACGATGTCGGTGTCGCCGGTCTGCCGGTGCAGGAAGACGTTGAAGGCCGCGAGCAGGACGATGAACGCCGAGCTGCGGGACTCTGCGGCCAGTTGCGTCACCTGCTCGCGCAGCCGCTCGCCCCAGCCGAACCGGTGCCAGGAGGTGGAGAAGTCCGGTGCCTCCGTGCGCGTACGGTCGGTGGGCAGGGCCAGCGCGCGGGCGCCGTCGAGCTTGTCGCGCCAGAACGCGCGGGCCGCGTGCTCGGCCTTGCGGGCCTCCGTGGACCGCTGCCACCGGGCGTACTCGCGGTACTGCGGGGCCGGCTCCGGCGCCGCCCCGCGGTCCCCGGCACGCACGGCGTAGAGCGCCGCGAGGTCCCGCAGGATGACCTGCATGGACCAGGCGTCCACCGCGGTGTGGTGGGCGATCAGGGCGAGGACGGCGTCCTCGTCGTCGAACCGGCCGAGCACGGCGCGCAGCAGCGGCATGCGGCCCACCCCGATGGTGTCCGCGGCGATCTCGTTGAGGAGTTCCTCGCAGCGCAGGTGGCGGGCCTCGGTGTCAGCCGGGTCGATGCCGGAAAGGTCCCGGATCTCCAGCGGCACCGGCGCCGGGTCGAGGATCCGCTGATGGCGGGGTTCCGCGTCGCGGACGACGGTGGTGCGCAGCGCCTCGTGCCGTACGACGACGTCGTCGAGCGCGGCGCGCAGCAGGGCGGGGTCGACCGGCCCGCGCACGCGCCAGCCGTCGACGATGTGGAAGCGGGGGCCGAACGGACCCATGTCGTCGCCCTTGTCCCACAGGCACAGGAACTCCTGCTGGACCGAGAGCGGCACCTCTTCGTCCGGTGCGGCGGCGACGGCCGGCGCGGTCGCGGCGACGGCCGTCACGCGGCGTTGCTCCGCGTCACAGCGGCGACCGTCCGGACGACCGCGTCGACGAAGGTGTCCTGGTCCGGGTCCTCGAACAGGACTCGGATGTCGAGCTCGGCACCGAGCTCCGACTCGACCCGTGCCGCGATCCGCAGGGCGGAGACCGACTGGCCGCCGAGCTCGAAGAACGAGGCGCCCTCGGTGCCCGGGCGGGGCCGCAGCACCTCCGTCCAGATCCGTGCGGCGGTCTCCTCGACACTGTGCGTCATGGGGTGTTCTCCTCAGTCACGGAACGCTTCGTTCCTGGTCTTCCTGAGTCCGTCGAAGGAATCGAGGTCCGGAACGGTCCAGCCGTTCAGGTCGTACTCGTTCATGCAGTCGTCGACGAAGCTCTTGTACTGGTCCAGCTGGCCGCTGACGGTCTGGGCGAAGAGCATCTCCACCCGGGTGTTCTCGTGGCTGCCGGCGTAGTTGCGCTCGTAGAGCTCGTGCCGGCCTCCGAACTCGGTGCCCACCGCGTCCCACAGCAGCTTCATGACCTTGACGCGGCCCTCGGCGTCCGTACCGCCCGAGCCGCGCACGTACTTGTCGAGGTACGGGCGGATGTCCGGGTTGGCGAAGTCGTCGGCGCTGGAGTTCACGTAGATGAGTCCGCTCGCCACGTCCTGCTGGACGATCTCCTTGATCCGCGGATAGCCGATCTGCATGAACCAGCGGTACGCCATGCCGTACTCGGGATTGGGCAGCAGGGCGCCGTTCTTCCAGGCCACCGGGTTGCGGGCGGCGGCGTCGGAGAGTCCCCAGAAGAGGTTGCGCCAGGCCAGCACCTCGCCCAGGCGGCTCTGCACACCGCGGAACTCGCTGGTGCCGGTCACCTCCAGGGCCTTGGCCAGCAGGCCGGCGAGGAACTCCAGCTTCACCGCGAGGCGGGTGCACCCGTGGAACGTGAAGCGCTCGGGGAAGCCGGACTTGGCGGTGAACATCTGGACCTTGCCCAGGTCCCCGTAGATGAAGACGTTCTCCCAGGGGATGAGCACCTTGTCCATGACGAGGATCGTGTCGTTCTCGTCGAGGCGGGAGCTCAGCGGATAGTCGAAGGGGCTTCCGGTCAGGGCGGCCGTGGCCGCGTAGGACGGGCGGCAGATCAGCTTCATCCCGGGCGCGTCCATGGGAACGGTGGCGACGAGCGCGAACTCGCGTTCCTTCACGGGAAGCCCGTAGTGGGCGATGAAGTTGTAGTGGGTCAGCGCCGAACCGGTCGCGACGACCTTGGCTCCGCTGACCACGAGGCCCGCGTCCGTCTCCTTCTCCACGTGGACGAAGACGTCCTTGACCTGGTCCGGCGGGAGATGCCGGTCGACCGGCGGGTGCACGATGGCGTGGTTCCAGTAGAGGACCTTCTCCTGGGACTCCCGGTACCAGCGGCGTGCGTTGTCCGCGAACGGGCCGTAGAAGTCGGCGTTCGCGCCGAGCGTGCCGAGGAAGGACGCCTTGTAGTCGGGGCTGCGCCCCATCCATCCGTAGCTCAGCCGGGACCACTCGGCGATCGCCCGCTGGTCGGCAACCAGGTCGTCGACCGTGCGCGGGGTGGTGAAGAAGTGGTGCGTGTAGCCGTCGCTGCCGGTGTCGGTGGGCGCGGTGAGGGCCGGTTGCCGCTCCGGGTCGTGCAGGGCGTCGTACAGGCGGGCGGTCATCCGGATCGGATTGCGGAAAGCCGGGTGGGTCGTGACGTCCTTGACCCGGTCCCCGTAGATGTAGACCTCGCGGCTGTCGCGCAGGCTCTCCACGTACTCGTCACCGGTGAACGGGCGTGTCCTGCGGCGCTCTTCGGCCATGGTCTTCCTCTCCTCGCCCAAGGGCTCCGAGTCTGGCACCGGAGCGCGGGCGGGAGCTTCTCCCAGATTGCCGCCTTGAGAGCACGTCAGAAGATGCGGACGGAATCACGGCGCCGAAAAAATGAGCTCCGACTGTCTTTCGCAGCTCCCCCGAGCAGAGGCCGATGCCCCATGACCGACGCGGTCGTCCTTGAAGTCTGGCTCAACGACTACCCGGTCGTGCCGTTGTTCATCGACGAGACGAGAAAGCTGGCGGAGGAGTTCGGCCGGACCCACCCGGGCGTACGGGTCGAGGTCCGCGGCATCGATCACCTGCGGCTGCCGGAGGAGGTGGCCCGCGCCGCCCGCGAGGGACGCCCGCCGGCCATCGTCCAGAACTTCTACACCTCGACCCGGCTGGCCAAGGACCTGCTCGCGGCCGACGGCACACCGCTGTTCACCTCCGTGGAGCGGGCCATCGCCGGCCGCGACGAGATCCTCGGGGTACCGGTACGACTCGACGACCTGGTAACCGCCGCACGCGACTACTACACGCTCGGCGACGAGGGCCTCTTCGCGCTCCCGCCGCTCACGTCGACGACCCTGCTCTACGCCAACACCACCGTGCTCGAAGCCGCCGGCGTGACCGGGCTCCCCCGTACCTGGAAGGAGCTCACCGCGGCCTGCGAAGCAGTCGCCCGCCTCGACAACGGCCCCTCGCACGGAGTGACCTGGCCCAACCACGGCTGGCTGTTCCAGCAGGCGGTCGCCCAGCAGGGCGCCCTGCTCGCCGCCCCGGGCAACGGGCGGGACGGCCGCGCCGAGACCGCTGAGCTGGACTCGCCCGCGATGCTGCGCTTCGCCGGCTGGTGGCAGCAGCTGCACGCCGACGGCCACTACCTGTACACCGGCCTGCGCTCGGCGGGCGACGACACCTACCCGGCCTGGGAGCGCAACTACCGCGCCTTCGCCGAGCAGCGGGTGGCGTTCGTGCTCAGCACCTCCGTGGAGGCCGAGCGCATGGTGCAGGCCGGCCGCGACGGCGGCTTCGCGGTCGCCGCCGCCCCGATGCCGCACAGCGACGAGGTGCCGTACGCCGGAAACGTCATCGGCGGCGACGCTCTGTGGCTGGCGGCCGGTCTGGAGCCCGCCGCCCAGGACGCGGCTCTCGCCTTCCTCCTCAGCTTCCTGACGCCTCGGCACGCCGCCGCCCGGCACAAGACCAGCGGCTTCATCCCGGTCACCGAGTCGGCCCGTGTGCTCCTCGACGAAGAGGGCTGGTTCGAGGCCAACCCGCACCACCAGGTGGCGCTCGACCAGCTCGCGGCCGGCGACCGGTCGAGCGCCGCCCGCGGCGCGCTGCTCGGCGACTTCGTCTCCGTACAGGACGCGATGACGGCGGCCATGCACGACGTGCTCACCACCGGGGCCGAGCCCGCGCGACGCTTCGCGCAGGCCACTGCCGAGGCCCGGGACCTGCTCGACGACTACAACGCCCACTGCCTCGGGCAGGTGCCCGGGCCGCGTGGGCCGCACCGCTTCCGGGTCGGCTGATCGCCGCCCGGCCCAGGACTTTCTCAGGAGGAAACACAGTGGCGCAGCAACTGGACACGGCCCCGCGCACCAGACCCGCCGCGGACACGGTGGAGCCGCGGACCCCGGCTCCCGACTCCCCCGCGCCCGTGTGGTGGCGGCGCCCCTGGGTGCTCCCGCTGGGCGTCGTCGTCTTCGCGTTCCTCAGCTTCGTGTGGCCGCCGTATCTGAGCCTCGACCCCAAGACCTCGCTCATACCCATCCGGCCGGATGCCCCGCAGCACTACCCGATGCTGGTCGCCCACATCGCCACCGGAACGATCTCGCTGATCACGGTCGTCCTCCAGCTGTGGCCGTGGCTGCGCCGCCGCCACCCCGCCGTGCACCGCTGGTCCGGCCGCGCCTACGTGTTCGCGGGCGTGCTGCCGTCCGCGATCCTCGCCTTCCTCATCACGCCGCTGTCCATGGGCCCGTCCGTCGGCACCACGCTCGGCGGCGTCATGTGGCTGTTCACCACCGCGATGGGCTTCGTGCGGGCGGTCCAGCACCGCTACCTCGCCCACCGGATGTGGATGCTCTACAGCTTCGCCTTCGCCATCAACATCGTGTGGGGCCGCGTCTTCGTGGTCACGCTGATGAGCCTCGGCGTGCAGAACCAGGCGATCTGGGGCCAGGTCACCGGCACCGCTCCCTGGCTCGGCTGGGTCATCAACCTCTTCCTCGTGCAGTGGTGGCTCAACCGCACCGCCAACCGGCCGCTGAAGGACCTCGTCTGACCGCGCCGACCGCGCGCCAGGCCCCGACGGGACAAGGACCCCACATGAACGAACTGCTGCACGACAAGGTCGTCGTCGTCTCCGGCGTCGGCCCCGGCCTGGGCCGCGCGCTGGCCCTCGGCGCGGCGCGCGCGGGCGCGGACGTCGTCCTGGCCGCCCGTACCCCGTCCGTACTGGAGGAGACCGCGGCGGCGGTCGAGGCGACCGGCCGGCGCGCCCTCGCGGTGCCGACCGACATCACCGACGAGGCCGCCGTCCAGGCGCTGGTCAAGACGACCGTCGAGACCTTCGGCCGGGTCGACGGACTGGTCAACAACGCCTTCGCGGTGCCCCCGATGACCCCCCTCGCCGAGGTGGACATCGACGACATCCGCACCGGCTTCGACACCAACGTCTACGCCGCCCTGCGACTGACCCGGCTGTTCGCCCCCGCCCTCGCGGAGGCCAAGGGCTCCGTGGTCATGATCAACTCGGTGGCCATCCGGCACTCCAAGCCGCTCTTCGGCGCCTACAAGATGGCCAAGGCCAGCCTGCTGGCCCTCGCGCAGAGCCTGTCGACCGAGCTCGGCCCCCAGGGGGTGCGGGTCAACACCGTCGCCCCCGGCTACATCTGGGCACCCGCCCTGCAGGGCTACTTCGCGTACCTCGCCGGCGAGCGCGGCGTCCCGGAGCAGCAGGTCTACGACGAGGTCGCGGCCGGTCTCGACCTGCGCCGGCTGCCCGAGCCCGACGAGATCGCCGACAGCGTCCTGTTCCTGCTGTCCGGCCTGTCCCGGGCCGTCACCGGGCAGTGCCTGGACGTCAACGGCGGC
This sequence comes from Streptomyces sp. NPDC101160, assembly GCF_044768205.1. Classification (NCBI taxonomy): domain Bacteria; kingdom Bacillati; phylum Actinomycetota; class Actinomycetes; order Kitasatosporales; family Streptomycetaceae; genus Streptomyces; species Streptomyces sp. NPDC101160. The sequence goes on from NZ_JBIWPJ010000014.1 coordinate 72,064, forward strand.
GAGTACCACCACTGATCACCGGGGCCGGACGCCCGTCGCCCAGCCCCGCATTCTGAAAGACGCACCGGCCCTCGCCGCGTGCCAGGCTGAGCCGGCGCCCCGGCCCGCTCGATCCCCACTGGAGAGTTCATGAATTCCGCTGCGGCAAGCGCCCTGGCCCAGAGCCTCACGGGCACCGTCGTCCTCCCCGGTGACGCTGCCTACGAGGACGTCCGCAACGTCTTCTCGCACCAGGGTTCGCCGGACGTGGTCGTCCGCTGCGCGGATGCCGAGGACGTGCGGAAGGCCATCGCCTTCGCCCGCGAGCAGAACCTGCGGATCTCGGTGCGCAGCGGCGGCCACAGCAACGCCGGCCTGAGCACGGACGAGGGCGGCATCGTCATCGACCTGTCCGCGCTGAACACCGTCGAGGTGCTCGACGCGGAGACCGGCCTGGTCCGTGTGGGGCCGGGCGCCACCTGGATCGCCGTGGCCCACCGTCTGCAGGAGCACGACCTCGCGTTCTCCTCCGGCGACACCACCACGGTGGGCGTGGCGGGGAACGTGCTCGGCGGCGGCATCGGCTGGATGGTGCGGTCCCATGGCCTGGCCCTCGACAACCTGGTCGCGGCCGAGGTGGTCACGGCCGACGGGCAGCTGCTGCGGGCGAGCGCGGACGACAACCCGGAGCTGTTCTGGGCACTGCGCGGCGGCGGCGGCAACTTCGGCATCGTGACGTCGTTCGAGATCAGCGCCCGCAAGGGCGGCCAGGTCCACTTCGGCAGCATCACCTACCCGGCCGCCGAGGCCGCCCAGGTCATCAAGGGCTGGGCCCGATACCTGCGCACCGCACCCGACGAGCTGACCTCGCACATCGCGCTGTTCCCCTCCTTCGGCGGCGACCCGGCTCCGGTCACGGTGCTGGTGTGCTTCGCCGACGACGACACCGCCGCGGCCGAGCAGGCCATCGCCCCGCTGCTCGAACTCGGCACCGTGGAGAGCAAGAACATCGACCTGGTGGCCTACCCGGCGGTCCTGGAGGACCCGGGCGAGCTGCCCGGCGACTGGCAGCCCACGGTGCGCAACCGCTTCGTCCACGGCATCGACGACGCGTTCGTCGACACGCTGCTGGAGGGCGCGCGCTCCTTCGACACCCTCTTCGTCGAGCTGCGCAGCCTGGGCGGCGCGGTGGGGCGCGTGCCGTCGGACGCCACGGCCTTCGGGAACCGCGACGCCGAGCTGATGGTCAACACCGCGAAGCTCGGCACGCGCGCCGAGAACCTGGAGGCGGCGCCGGCGCTGGCCCGCTTCTGGGAGTCCCTGGCGCCCTACTCGTGCGGCGCCTACAGCAACTTCCTGAGCGAGCTGGACGCGGACGACCTGGCGGCCGTGTACCCGCCGGAGACGCTCGCGCGGCTGCGCGCGGCCAAGGACGTGTACGACCCGGACAACGTCTTCTCGCGCAACGCCAACGTCACGCCGTCCGCCCGTCACTGACCTGCGGTCACCGAAGGGACTTCCCCATATGAGCACGGCAACCCTGCCCGCCGCGGCCGGCGCGGTCGCACCGCCCGAGCCCGGTCTGACGCGCGACGAGGTGGTGCGGCGGGCGGAGGCCCTGGCCCGTACCCTCGTCGACCGCCAGGCCGAGACCGAGGAGCGCACCTTCTACGCGCCCGACACGCACGAGGCGTTCGCCCAGGCCGGGCTGTACCGGATTCTGGTGCCCCGTCGGTACGGCGGTTACGAGTTCGGGGTCGAGACCTTCATGCGCGTCGCGCAGGCGCTGGGCCGGGGCTGTCCTTCGACGGGCTGGATGTACACGCTGGGGGCCGCGCACGCGCTGGCGGTCGCCTCGCTGTTCGAGGAGTCGGCCCAGGCGGAGATCTTCGCCGGGGGTGACTTCATCAGCCCGGCCACGATCACGCCCATGGGCAGCGCCCGGCGGGCTCCGGACGGCGGCTGGATCATCGACGGCACCTTCCCGTACTGCTCCGGCGCCCCGTACGCCACCCACTTCATCGGCCATACGACGATCGAGTCCGAGGACGGCGGCGAGCCGCGTCTGCTGCTGTTCATCGCGCCCCGCGACCAGTGGACCCTGCTCGACGACTGGGGCCACCAGCTCGGCCTCAAGGGAAGCGGCTCGCACAGCGTCCGCTTCGAAGGTGGCCGGATCCCGGCCCACTTCGCGTTCGAGGACACCCACCTCAGCGAGGTGGACGTGACCCGCGGGACGCCCGGGCTGCGGCTGCACGGCAATCCGGAGTACGGCGGCGGGCCGCTCAGTTCCATGCTGCTGGAGTCCGCCTCGCTGGCGGTGGGCATGGCGCAGGGTGCGCTCGACGCGTACGAGGAGCTCATGCGCAGCCGTACCACGATCTTCACCCAGGTGGTCCGCGCGGAGGACCCCGACTACCAGCTCTGGTACGGCCAGGCCGCCGGCATGATCGCCACCGCCGAGGCCGCCGTGCACGAGGCCGCCCGCCAGTGGAGCCAGACCTGCGCGGAAGGCCCGGAGGCCTTCACCCGCGAGAAGGACCTGCGGTTGGCGACGATCTGCCGCGAGGTCATCAAGCTGGCCTGGCACGCGGTGGAAGGCCATCTGTTCCCCACCGCGGGGTCCAGCTCGGTCCGCACCGGTCAGCGCATCGAACGTATCTGGCGGGACATGTCCACCCTGCACAGCCACGCGGGCATCGGCGTGCTGCTGCCGAGCGTGGCCACCCGCGAGTACGCCCGCGTGCGCTTCGGTGTCGCGGAAGGGGCACACGCATGACGGCCACGACGGGGCAGGGGTTCGTTCCGGCCCTCCCGGACACACCCGAGTACGCCGACGCGGCCCGGGTGTTCAACGAGGCGTCGCCGGCCCGGCCCGCGGCCGCCGTGACCGCGCGCAGCGTCGCCGACGTGCGCGCCGCGATCGCCCACGCGGCGCGCGCGGGCCTGCCCGTGCGCGTCCACACCACCGGGCACTCGGCGGGAGCGGCCGGCTCGATGGAGGGCAGCCTGCTCATCCGCACCCGGCTCGACGGCGGCGTACAGGTCGACGCCGAGCGCCGCGTCGCCCGGGTTCCCGCGGGCAGCACCTGGTCCGAAGTGGTCGCCGCCGCCGTGCCGTACGGCCTGACCGCGCCCCACGGCACGTCCGGCACCGTCGGCGTGGCCGGATACCTGCTGCGCGGCGGCGTGAGCTTCTACAGCCGACGGGTCGGGCTCGCGGCCAACAGCGTGCTCGCCATCGAGCTCGTCACCGCCGACGGCGAGGCGCGCCGGGTGGACGCCACGCACGATCCGGAGCTGTTCTGGGCCCTGCGCGGCGGCGGCGGTGGTTTCGGCGTGGTGACGGCCGTCGAAGTCGCCCTGTTCCCCGCCGCCGGTGTCGTCACCGGAGCCGCGCTGTGGTCCGGTCGTCATGCCGAGCGCATCCTCGAGCTGTGGCGCACCTGGGCGGTGGACGCGCCCCGGGAGGCCGCCACGTCGCTGCGCGTCATGAACCTGCCTCCCATCCCGGAGATCCCGGCCGAACTGACGGCCGGCCCCGTCGTGTGCGTCGCTGGCGCCGTCCTCGCCCCCGGGCAGGCCGACCTCGCCGCCGCCGAGCGGGCAGCCGAGGACCTGCTCGGCCCGCTGCGCGCGGTGGCCCGCCCGCTGGACGACACCTGGCACCTGGGCGGTCCGGCCGACGTGCCGCTCGCCCACATGGACCCGCCGGGTCCGGTCAACGTGCTCGGCGACCACCTGCTCCTGCGTGAGCTCGGCGACGCCGGCGCGGCCGCCTTCCTCGCCGCCGCCGATCCGCTCACGCCGTCCCCGCTGGTCGCGGCCGAGCTGCGCCAGCTCGGCGGCGCCGCGGCCGAGCCGAACCCGGCGGGTGGCGCGCTCGACCATCTCGACGCCGCCTACGCGTACATGGGCGCGGGGCTGCCCGAGCTGTTCCCGGCCGAGCGGATCAGGGAACGTCTGGCCCGGCTGCGTACCGCGCTCGGCCCGTGGGACACCGGCCGCACCGCGCCGACGTTCGTGGAAAGCACCGACAGCCCCCAGGGCCACCTGGCCCCGGACGTCCGCGCCCGGGTCGCCGAGGTCCGCGAACGGGTCGACCCCACCGGTCTGTTCCGCGAGGACGTCATGGCGCACACCGGGTCCGGGAGGCCGTGATGAGCGTCGACGGCATCGCCCCGGTGGACCTCGGACCGACCACCACGTACTCCGACTATCTCGCGCTCGACCAGGTCCTGCGGGCCCAGCACCCGCGCACCGAGGCGCACGAGGAGTTGCTCTTCATCGTCGTCCACCAGACGCACGAGCTGTGGTTCAAGCAGGTCCTCTCCGAGTTCGAGCGGCTGCGCGGCCGGCTCGCCGCGGGCGACACCGCCGGCGCGATGCGCGCGCTGCACCGGGCGGCGCTGGTCTTCCGGGTGCTGATCGGGCATCTCGACGTGCTGGAGACCATGACGCCGGGCCAGTTCGCGGCCTTCCGGGACGCGCTGGACGCCAGCGGCTTCCAGTCGGCCCAGTTCCGCGAGATCGAGACGGCGCTCGGCCGGCGCGACCCCGAGGTGCCGCTCGGCTACCCCGAGGGCGGCCCGGAACGGCAGCGTCTCCAGGCCGCTATGAACACCCCGTCGGTGTTCGACGCCTTCCTCACCTATCTCGCGCTCGGCGGATACCGGGTCGAGCGGGAGCTGCTGGACCGGGACGTGTCCGAGCAGCTCACCACCTCGTCGGACCTGGAGGAGACGCTGCGCGCGGTCTACGCCGACGACGGCATGGCGGCACGGGTCGCCGAAGGCCTGATCGACATCGATCAGCTGCTCCAGGAATGGCGCTACCGTCACGTGACGATGGTGGCCCGCACGATCGGCGGCAAGACCGGCACGGGCGGCACTTCCGGGGCCGCCTATCTGCGAGCCGGGCTGTTCAGCCCGATGTTCCCCTCACTGTGGGCGGTGCGGAACTGAGGCCCGCACGGTCACTCCCCTCCGGCAAGGAAGAAAGCATGAGCGACATTCAGAAGAAGGTCCAGGAAGCCCTCGACGGCCTGGTGGAGTCGGGCGCCGAGCTCGGCCTGCAGGCCGCGGTGTACGTCGACGGCGAACTGGTCGTCGACGCGGTGGCGGGCGTCGCCGACGCCGAGGAAGGCCGCCCGGTCGAGTCCGGCACGCCGTTCTACAGCGCCTCGACCGCCAAGGGCGTGACCGCCACCGTGGTCCACGTCCTCGTCGAGCGCGGCCTGTTCGGCTACGACACCCCGATCGCCGAGCTCTGGCCCGAGTTCGGGGCCGAAGGCAAGACCGGCATCACGGTGCGGCACGCGCTGACGCACTCCGCCGGCGTCCCCGGCATGCCCGCCGACGTGACGCACGAGGACCTCGCCGACTGGGACAAGATGTGCGCCGCGCTGGCCGCACAGTCCCCGTGGTGGGAGGCGGGCTCCGAGACGGGCTACCACGCCTTCACGTACGGCTGGCTGCTCGGTGAGACCGTGCGCCGGGCGACCGGCAAGCCGATCTCGCAGGTGCTGCGCGAGGAGATCGCCGAGCCGCTGGGCGTCGCCGGCGAGCTGTTCTTCGGCGTGCCCGCGAGCGAGCTCGGCCGGCTGGCCCGGCTCGAGGACGCCCCGATGGACCCCAATGCCTTCGGCGACTTCCCCGCGGACCTGCCGCTGTTCCGTGCGGCCCCGCCGCAGGTCATGCCGAGCGCCGGCTACGGCAACCGGCCGGAGATCCTCACCGCGGACATCCCGGCGGGCGGCACCATGTCGGCCCGCGCTGTCGCGCGTATGTACGCGGCGCTGCTCGGCGAGGTCGACGGCGTCCGGCTGATCTCCGAGGAGCGACTGCGCGAGGTCTCCTCGGTGGCCATCGAGGGCGTCGACCAGGTCTTCGGCATGCCGACCGCCTGGGGCCTCGGCTACAGCATCGGCCGCCCCGGTGCCGACCCGCAGCAGACCCGCCATGTCTTCGGCGCCGTGGGCATGGGCGGCAGCGCGGGCTACGCCGACACCACCACGAAGGTGGCGTTCGCGCTCACCAAGAACCGCTTCAACCCCGCGGACGCGAGCGCCGTCGAGCAGATCGGCGCCCTCGTCGCCGAGGCCGTGGCCGCGGGCTGACCCGACCGACGAGAGGAGGAATCGCCATGACGAACATGCCCGCACCGGCCCTCAGGGCCGGACGCAAGGAGTGGATCGGCCTCGCGGTCCTGGCCCTGCCGACCCTGCTGATCGCCCTCGACATCGGCGTGCTCTTCCTGGCGCTTCCTCATCTCAGCGAGGACCTCGGGACCAGCGCGACCGAGCAGCTGTGGATCACCGACATCTACGGCTTCATGCTGGCCGGTTTCCTCATCACGATGGGCAACCTCGGCGACCGGATCGGCCGCCGCAGGCTGCTGATGATCGGCGGGGCGGCCTTCGGCGTCGCCTCCGTCGTGGCGGCGTACGCGCACAGCCCGTGGACGCTGATCGCGGCGCGCGCCCTGCTGGGCGTGGCGGGTGCGACGCTCAACCCGTCGACCCTCGCCCTGATCAGCAACATGTTCCGGGACGACCGGCAGCGCGGGCTGGCCATCTCGCTCTGGGCGGCCTGCCAGTTCGGCGGCGCCGCGGTGGGCCCGGCCATCGGCGGCCTGATGCTCAAGCACTTCTGGTGGGGATCGGTCTTCCTGCTCGGCGTACCCGTGATGGTGGTGCTCCTGGTGGCCGCGCCGCGCTTCCTGCCGGAATTCCGCAACGAGAACACGGGCCGGCTGGACCTGGCCAGCGTGGCGCTGTCCCTGGCGGCGCTGCTGCCGCTCGTGTACGGCGTCAAGGAGCTGGCCGCCGGCGACGCCAACCCGAGCGTGGCGTTCCTCGCACTCGCGGTGGGGGCTGTCAGCGGGCTGGCCTTCGTCCGCCGTCAGCGGCGCCTGGACGACCCGCTGGTGGACCTGCGCCTGTTCACGCGCCCGGCGTTCACCATCGCGCTGGCGGCGATGGCCCTGGCCTCCGCGTCGTTCGCCGGGACCTCGTTCCTGACCAGCCAGTACATCCAGAGCGTGGCCGGACTCACCCCGGCCGAGGCCGGGCTGTGGCAGGCCCCGACAGGCGGCGGCATCGCGGCCGGCGTGCTGCTGTCGCCGCTGTTCGTCCGCTGGGTCAAGCCGCTGACGGCGATGGTGGGCGGGCTGGTCCTGTCCGCCGGCGCGCTGCTGACGCTCGCGCTCGTCGGCAGCGGGGCGGGCGCGGCCGTCGTCTCCGGCGCCATCGCACTCGTCGCCTTCGGTGTCGGCCCGCTGTTCGCGCTGGGTACGGGGTTCGTCGTGGGCTCCGTACCGGTGGAGAAGGCGGGTTCGGCGGCCTCGCTGTCCGAAAGCAGCAACGTCCTCGGTTCGACCCTCGGTCTGGCGCTGCTCGGCACGCTCGGCACCGCCGTCTACCGCGGGCTCGTCGGTGACGGCTTGCCGGCGGGGCTGAGCCGGCCGCTGGCCGACGCGGCCGGTGAGACGCTCGCGGGCGCCGCGGGAGCGGCCGACGCCGTGCCCGCGGAGCTCGGTGCGCGGGTCCTCGACGCCGCGCGCGACGCGTTCACGACGGGGCTCAACACCGTCGCGGGCGTGACCGCGGTCGTCATGGCCCTCGTCGCGATCGTCCTCGGCACCGCCCTGCGGCAGCGGCCGGCCCCGGCCGAGGAAGGCGGCTCCGCGCAGCCGGAGGCGGCCCCCGTCCTGGACGACGCCCGTGCCTGACACCTGAAACAGGGCAGGACGAGGAGGGTGCGGCGACCGCCGTGCCCTCCTCGTCGTACACCGTCCCACCGCAGGTCACACCGCACGTGACACCGCACGTCAAGAGATGCACCGCTTCGCTCCCGAGGACGACGATCGCAGGGCAGAGAGGCAACGGCGGCGACGGAACAGGGGCGCGTGATGACAGGGACACTCACAGGCGACGGCGGCCAGGCCCGACCTTCGTCCGCCGCCGGTGTCGCGCTGGCGCGGCCACGATCCCGGTCGTTCGCCCGAACGCTGACGCAGGCACGCTCCGAGGGCCGTGCGGCCCTCATCGTCGACGTGAAGTGCCGATCTCCCCGTGACGGCGAACTCATCCCCGATCACCGGGTGGAGGGCCTCGTCCAGGAGCTGCTGGACGCCGGCGTCGACGGCCTCTCCACCGTCACCGAGCCGCTGTACTTCGGCGGCAGTCTGGACACCGCGCGCCGCATCCGCGCGCTGGCCGGCGTGCCGTTGATGCGCAAGGAGTTCTTCACCAGCGTGGCGCAGATGGACGAGTCGCACGCCGTGGGCTTCGACGCCGTCCACCTGACGCTGCGCACCATCGGCGACCTGGGACTGGTCCAGGAGATGCAGGCTCGCGCCGTCGAGCTGGGCATGGAGCCGGTCATCGGGGTGCACACCCGCGAGGAGGCCGAGCAGGCCGTCGCCCTGGGCGCCCGCGTGATCGGCCTGAACAACCGTGACATCCGGGCCCTGGAACTCGACGAGGGCACGGTCGGACACAGCGAGACCGTCGTCGGCCTGCTGCCGCCCGAGGTCCTCGTCATCTCGGAGAGCGGCCTGCACACGCCCGAGGACGTCGCCCGGGCCGCCCGGGCCGGCGCCGACGCCGTACTGATCGGGACCGCGGTCGCCGTTCACCCCGACCCGGTGGGCTTCCTGCGGACCCTGGAAGCGGCGGCATGGCGGGCGTAGACCGGCTCGGCCGGGCCCTGCGCTCGGCCGAGCAGGACCGGCGTTCCCTGCTGGTCGTCTATCTGACGCACGCTCCCGCCGACTGCCGGCCCGTCGAGCTCGCGCTCGCCGCGGTGGAGGCCGGTGCGGACGTCCTGGAGCTCGGACTGCCCACGCCCTCGGCCGCGCCGCGCGGCGAGGAGATCCGTGACTCGTTCCGCCGGGCCGCCGCGACCACCACCGAGGAAGCCTGGGATGTGCTGGGACGGCTGCGCGAGGCACTGCCCGACACCCCGCTGCTGCCCCTGATCTACCCGGAGACCTCCGACGACCTCGGCTGGCGTCCGCTGCTCGACGGGGCGGCATCCGCCGGCGCCGACGGCGTCGTGCTGACCCGGCCGTGGCACGACGGGGGCCTGGAGCGGGTGGCCGCGTCGGGTCTGAGCGCCGTCCCGGTGCTGCCGGCGACCGCGAGCCCGGCCGAGGTGACGCGCGCCGAGGCCGGGGCACAGCACCTGACCTACCGGGCCCTGGCCGATCGCACGGGCGGCCGGGTGGACCTGGACTCGGCCCGGGCCCTGGCCGAGGAGCTGGGCCGGACGGCGACCAAGCCGTTCCTCGTCGGCTTCGGTATCAGCGAGGCGGAGGAGATCGAGGCGCTGGCTCCGCACGCCGCGGGCGTGGTGGTGGGCAGCGCGGCGATCCGCGCCGTGCGGTCCGCCGCGCCAGGAGCGCGGGTGCGGGCACTGAGCACGGCGGTCCGTGCCTGGAAGAACGCGGCGCACATCCGCCGGTGACGGAACAGGACAGACACATGCGAGTGGACATCATCGGCGGTGGCCCGGGCGGGCTCATGACCGCTGTTCTCCTGCGGCGCCTCGGGGCCGCCGAGGACGTACGGGTGTACGAGAGGCACCCGTCCGGCACCACGTACGGCTGGGGTGTGGTCTTCCCCGAGGGCGCGTTGGACCAGCTGGCCCAGGCTGCCCCGGACGTCCACGCGGCCGTCGTGGCCGCGGGCACGACCTGGACTCATGTCGACGTCCGGCACCGTGGGTTCCGGCGCCGCGTCAACGGCAATCGCTTCCACGGCATCCCGCGCGCCGCGCTGCTGGAGATCCTTCAGCGGGCCGCGGCCGAGGCGGGCGCGCAGATCACCTTCGAGCACTCCGTCCAGGACATCGACCCGCACGCCGGCGCCGACCTGATCGTGGGCGCGGACGGCGTCCGGTCCGCGGTCCGGGAGGCGTACAAGGACCGGTTCGGGCCCGCGCTCGCCGAGTCGGAGTTCGTCTACGCCTGGTTCGGCACCGACCGGGTCTTCCACGACTTCACGTACATCTTCCGCGACACCCCCTGGGGCGTCTTCCGGGCCTACGCCTACCCCTCCGGGCAGCCGTGGAGCTCCCTGATCGTCCACACCTCGCCGGAGACCTGGGAGAAGTCCGACCTCGCCGCCATGGACGAGGCGGACGCGGCCCGGCTGTGCCAGGAGATCTTCGCCCAGGACCTCGAGGGCGCGGCGGTCCTGACCAAGGGCGCCCCCTGGACCCGGTTCCCGCACCTGACGTGCTCCTACTGGCACACCGACCGCGCCGTGCTGATCGGCGACGCGGCCCACACCGCGCACTGGTCGATCGGTTCGGGCACCCGGCTCGCCGTCGAGGACGCCATCGCCCTCGCCACGGAGCTCGCCGCCCGGCCCGGAGAGCTCACCGCGGCACTCGCCGCGTACGAGGCGGTCCGCCGGCCCCAGGTCGAGAAGTTCCAGGCCGCGGCGCGCCGTTCCGAGCGCTACTTCGAGAAGATGCCGCGCTATGTCGGCTTCGAACCGGACCAGTTCGCCTATCAGTTGACGGCCCGGTCCTGGAAGATCACGCACGCTGACATCGCCCGTCGCGACCCCGGGTTCATCGCCGCGTACGACGCCTGGTTCCACAGCGGGGCGACCGGAACGCCCGTCGACGTCGCTCCCTCCCCTGCCTTCGCGCCGCTGCGCGTCGGCGGTCTCGAACTGCCGAACCGGATCGTCACCCTGACCGGCGCCCGGGGCGCCGGTCTGTCGCTCGTCACGGTGACCGACTCGTCCGCTGTCCCCACCCCGCCCGTCGGTGCCGCGGTGGCGGGCCTGCGCGTGCCCGTCATGGAGAGCCCGGCGGACTACGCCGAGCTGGCCGAGCGCGCCCTCGCCGCGGGTTACGCGCTGGTGCTCCTGGACGTCGGTGCGGACCCGGAGGCGGGACTGACCGCGCTGAAGGCCCTGCGCGAACACTGGCCGGCGGCCCGGCCCGTCGCCGCCGCGCTACCCGCCCCCGCCGGGATCGACGAGGCGGGCGAGGCACTGCACACGGCCGAACTCGTCGCCCTGGCCCGGCGGCTGGCCGACGGCGGCGCGGACGCTCTGCTCGTCGAGGGTGTCGCGCTCGCGGACGCCGTGCGCAACGAGGGCGGCGTAACGGTGTGGGCCGACGGCGGCGCCCGCACCCGCGACGACATCGACACCGTGGTCGCCGCCGGTTGGGCCGACTGCTGCGTTCTGCATCCGACTGCTCCCTGATTGGTGGAGAGGGAAAGTGGAGTACTGGAACAAGAAGACCGAGACCATGCCTCGCCAGGAGCTGCATGCCTGGCAGTGGCGCAAGCTCAGCCGGGCCCTGGACCACGCCCGGGCGAACTCGCCCTTCTGGGCCGAGCGGCTGCCCGAGGACATCACCTCGCTGGAGGACTTCACCGAGCGGGTCCCACTGCTCTACAAGGCAGACCTCATCGCGTCCCAGCAGGTCGCCCCGCCGTACGGCACCCTGCCGTCGGTGGATCCGGCCCTGGCCATCCGCCACCACCAGACGAGCGGCACGAGCGGCGCTCCGCCGCTGCGGACCTTCGACACCGCGCGTGACTGGGCCTGGGGCGCCGACATGTGGTGCACCGCGCTGTACGGCATGGGGGTGCGCCCGCAGCACAAGGCCATGCTCGCCTTCGGCTACGGCCTGTTCATCGGCTTCTGGGGGATGCACTACGGTCTTGAGCGCCTCGGCTGCACGATGGTCCCCACCGGGTCGATGGACTCCAAGAGCCGGGTCCGGCTCCTGGTGGAACAGCAGATCGAGTTCCTGGCCTGCACCCCGACCTACGCGCTGCGCCTGATCGAGACGGCCCGTGAGATGGGCATCGACCTCGCCGAGGAGGCCAACGTCAAGATCCTGGTGGGCGCCGCCGAGCCCCGCCCCGAGAGCACCGACCGGGCCATCTCCGAGGCGTTCGGCTGCCCGGTCTACAACGTGGCCGGCATGACCGAGCTCGGCACGCTCAACATCTTCGAGTGTCCCTCCCGGCCCGGCGCCAACCACATCCTGGAGACCGGCGTGCTCGAGGAGGTGCTGCACCCCGAGACTCTCAAGCCCGTCGGCTACGGCGAGCGCGGGGTCCGGGTGATGACCGGTCTCGGCCGGGAGGGCATCCAGATCTTCCGCTACTGGACGGACGACCTGGTGGTGAAGCGCCCATGGCACGAGTGCGGCTGCGGCCGTACCTGGGACTGGTTCGACCGGGGCATCCTCGGGCGCACGGACGAGATGCGCAAGATCCGCGGCGTCTCCATCACACCGGTCATGGTCGAGGACATCATGCGCGGGTTCGACGAGGTCAGCGAGTTCCAGACGGTGCTGCGCACCGACCGGGGCCTGGACATCGTGGTGCTCCAGGTGGAGCCACGGGCCGTCCCCGGCCTCGACACCGCGTCTCTCGGCGCCCGTATCAGCACCGAGATGAAAGAGCAGATAGGCCTGCGGCCGGAGGTCGAAGTCGTCGCCCCCGGCAGCCTTCCCCGATTCGAAGTCAAGGCGAAGAGGTTCCACGATGAACGGGCAAGCTGAACTGACCGAGGCGCAGGAGCGGGAGCTCCTCGACTGCTACGGGGCGCTGCTGAGGATCGTCGAGACCGTCCGGGTCCCGGGCGTGCAGTCGGCGGCCCGAATGGCGCTGGCCGAGGTGCACGCGGCCGTGGAGGGACAGGCCCTGGAGTTCGATCTCTACTCGCGCCGCTTCCGCTGACGCCCCGCTCCGCTCCGGGCGCCGCAACAGCAGGGTCGTGGGGGGGGGGGGGCGGGGGGCCCCCCCCCCCCCCGGCCCCCCGGCCCCCCCCCCCCCCCCCCCCACCGCCCCCCCCCCCCCCCCCCCCCCCCCCCCCCCCCCCACAGCGACAACG
>NZ_JBIWPJ010000014.1:84929-136068 GCF_044768205.1 Streptomyces sp. NPDC101160
CGGGGGGGGGCGGTCGTGGTTGTCGCGGCGCGGGCGGCGCCGGGGGCCCGGGGGGCGGGGGGGGGGGGGGGGGCGGCGGGGGGGGGGGGCGGGGCCCCCCCCCCCCCCCCCCCGACCCTGCACGGCGTTCCCGCCACCAGAAGAGCACGGCAGAAGGTGCGGCCCCGCCCCGGCCGCCGCCAGGATCGCGATGACCTGATCAGGTGGCTTGATTCATTCACAAGGAGCGCCGACTGTGGCTACACGCACAACGGGCAAAGCGGGCGGAGGGCCCATAGAGAAGACGAGGGTTCCCGCCCTCGACGGACTGCGCGGCCTGTGCGCCCTCGCGGTCCTCGTCTTCCATGTGTCCTACAGCGCGGGAGTGATGCACCACTTCTCCGACCCGCGCGACAACGTATGGGGCCACCTCACGGCGGGCATGGGCGTCTTCCTGCCGCCGTTCTTCGTTCTGTCGGGCCTCATGCTGTACCTGCCGTTCGCCCGGCGCACGATGTCCGGTACCCCGAAGCCCGCTGTGCTGCCCTTCCTGTGGCGGCGCGTCCTCCGCATCGTCCCGGCCTTCTGGCTGGTCACGCTCGTGGCGATCGGGGTGCTCAACTACGACAAGATCGACAGCGTCTGGTACGTGCTGCGGCCGATCCTCATGGTGCACTTCTTCGTGCGCACCGAGTGGATCGTCGGCCTCGAGCCCACCTGGACCGTCCCGGCCGAGATGATCTTCTACCTGTCGCTGCCGGCCGTGGGCTGGCTGGTCCACAAGCTGGCCGGGCGCGTCGAGGACCCCGCCCGCCGGATGCGCCGCATGTTCGTCCCGATCATCGCCCTGGTCCTGATCGGCGCCGGCTGGACCGCTTACTGCTTCCTGCCGTCCATGACCGCCGACGTGTGGTACCTGAACTTCTTCCCGTTCGGCTACATCGGCTTCTTCGCCGGCGGCATGGCCCTCGCCGTGCTCACCGCCTACGCCGAGGCCACCGGACGGACTCCCGCGCTCTACCGGGTGGCGGCCAAGCGCCCGCTGCTGTTCTGGGCCCTGGCCCTCGTCGCGTACGCGCTCAACGTGCCGCAGCCGTTCGGCAACCCGGGCATGGGCGACTGGGGCGCGCTGACCCAGCAGATGGTCATGCACGTGCTATTCTTCCTGTTCGCCATGTTCCTCGTCATCCCCGTGGTGGCACCGGGCGCGAAGTCCCGTGTCATGGACGCCGTCCTGACGAACCGTCCGATCGTCTATCTCGGCCGCATCTCGTACGGCGTCTACCTGTGGCACGTCTTCTTCGTGTACGTGATCCTCCAGGACGGCTGGATCTTCGGGAAGACCGCCGTGTCGGACGCGATGCTCCGCGGCCAGGTCGGCTTCTGGCCGATGGTGACCTTCTCCCTGGCGACCTCTGTCGTCGCCGCGATGATCAGCCACTACGCGCTGGAGCAGCCGCTCAGCCGGAAGCTGCGCACTCTCTTCGACCGGCGCACCGCCCCGGCCGCCCCGGCCGCCCCGGCCCAGCCCGCCGAGCGCGAGCGGGACGTCCTCACCGGCGTCTGACCCGTACCTCCCGCGTCACCTCCCGTGCTGCCGGCGGCCCGTCCGCCGGCAGCACGCGTGTGCGGGGGGTCAGCTCCACCGCCGCATGGCCGGCCGCTCCACCAGGACGTAGATCAGCCGGGCGAGGACGACGGTCAGCGCCAGGGTCCCCAGGTGGTAGAGGATCGCGGCTCCGGTACTCAGCGTCGGCGAACCGAGCACCGGGTGCAGGTTGAGCAGGACGAGCAGGTTGAGCAGGAAGACGTTGTACGAGGCGTCGCCGAGCCACTGCATCGGCCGGCTGCCGAGCAGGCCGTACCGCCCCTGGGCGTCACGCTGCGCCACGGCCGCGATCAGCACCATGAGCGGCACCGTGAAGACCGCGGCGAAGCCGTAGACGACCGGCACGAACAGCGCGGCCGCGTACGCGGCGGCGACGAGAAGGGACGCCGGCACCACGCCGATGCGGAGCTTCCAGCGGCCCTCCAGGACCAGCCGCGCGGCCAGCATGCCGGCCACGAACTCCAGCGCGCGCACCGGCGGGGCGAAGTAGCCGGTCCACAGCTGCGCCCACGAGACGCCGGGCACCATCATGTTGGGCGGACCGTCGAGGGTCGCCGAGGTGACGACGGGGACGGCGACGACGGCGGCGACGACCGCCAGGGCCCAGACCCACAGCCGCTCCGGCCGGATGGCGCGGATCAGCCGCAGCAGCAGCGGAAAGGCCGCGTAGAAGGCGAGCTCGACCGAGAGCGACCAGGTCACACCGTTGACCGCGTAGATCATGAAGTCGCTGTCGGGCAGCCAGGACTGCACGAGGAACAGGTTTGCCAGCGCCTCCACCGGCTTCAGCGGCATGCCGCTCAACGGCAGCAGGGCCAGGGCGAGGGCGAAGACCAGCACATGGCTGGGGAAGATCTTGAAGAAGCGCCGGCGCCAGAAGCGCGGCGCGCTGTCGTCGGCCCGCGCCGCCCAGGTGAGGACGAAGCCGCTGAGGACGAAGAAGAACGAGACGCCGAGGTTGCCGGCCTTGCCGGCGAGGAAGGCGTAGGTCTGCTGGACGCCGCCGTCGGCGAACACCGGCACGTACGTCGCGTGGTAGACGAACACGAGCAGCGCGGCGACGAAGCGCAGCCCGGTCAGCCCCGGAAGCCGCGCCGGCAGGCCGGAGGCACGCTCGGTGCGGGCGGGACCGGCGGCCGGCACGGTGATGCTGGTGGGTCTCTGTCGGAGTGTGGTGGACACGGGGAGGTCTCCTGTGGACGCGTGAGGGCGGCCGGGCGTGCGATGCGCCGGGCCGCCCTCACTGCTGATCGGGTGTACGGGGATGCGCTGGTCAGCGGAGCGGACGCGCGAAGGCGCGGACGTCCTCGACGAGCAGCTCGGGCTGCTCCATCGCGGCGAAGTGACCGCCCTTGTCGAACTCGGTCCAGCGGCTGAGCGTGGGCAGCAGCGGATCCGCCCAGCGGCGGATCGGCAGCGCGGCGTCCTCGGGGAAGACGGCCACGCCGACCGGCGCCTGCAGCGGCCACGGGCCGCCCCAGGTCCGGACGAACGCCTCGTCGCCGTGGGCGGACTCGTAGTAGAGCTGGGCGCTGGAGCCTGCGGTGGCGGTGAACCAGTAGATCGAGACGTTGGTGAGGAGGTGGTCGCGGCTGACCGCGTCCTCCGGAACCTTGTCGGAGGCCGTCCACTCCTTGAACTTCTCGACGATCCAGGCGAGCTGGCCGACGGGCGAGTCCGTCAGTCCGTACGACAGGGTGTGGGGCCGGGTGGACTGGATGCGCTGCCATCCCATGCCGTCCTGCTGGAACCGGCCCGCGAAGTCCAGCCGCGCCAGGTCGGTCGCGTCCAGCCCCTCGAACGCCGCCGGGTCCTGCGGCGGGAAGGTGACGAACATGTTCACGTGGACGCCCGCGACGTGATCGGGGTCGGCGAGGCCCAGCTCCAGGGAGATCGCCATGCCCCAGTCGCCGCCCTGCACGAAGTAGCGGTCGTAGCCGAGGCGGCTCATCAGCTCGGCCCAGGCGCGGGCCACCCGGCGGGTGTCCCAGCCGGCCGCACCGGTCGGGCCCGAGAACCCGTATCCGGGGATCGAGGGGATGACGACGTGGAAGGCGTCGGCGGGGTCGCCGCCGTGCGCCGCCGGGTCGGTGAGGGGGCCGATCACGTCGAGGAACTCGGCGACGGACCCGGGCCAGCCGTGCGTGATGATCAGCGGTCGGGCGTCCGGAACCGGCGACTTCACGTGCAGGAAGTGCACGTCGGCGCCGTCGATCTCGGTGATGAACTGCGGGTACTGGTTCAGCCGGGCCTCGGCGGCACGCCAGTCGAAGCCGGAACGCCAGTACTCGGCCAGCTCCTTGAGATAGTCCGCCGGAACGCCCCGGGACCAGCCGGCGTCGGGGATCTCGCCCTCGGGCCAGCGGGTGCGCGCGATGCGCTCGTGCAGGTCGTCGATGTCGGCCTGCGGAATCTCGATGCGGAAGGGACGCATGGAAAGCCTCTCGTGGTACACGTGCGCGGGACGGGCGTCAGCGGGATGCGGCGGCGGCTCGGGGCTGCCGTCGCGATGCGGCGGTCTCGCCGGCGCGGCGCGCGGCGCGCGAGGCCCGCAGGACCCGCAGCATCAGACGCGGCCGCATCAGGGCCTGCGGTGGATCGACGAGCCCGGCGACGCGGATGAACGCGTTGCTGAGCTCCGGGTCGTGCTCGGCGGCGGCCTGGAGCCGGGCGACGTAGGCGTTGGCCATCCTGACCTTGAGCGTGCGCCGTCCGGCGACGCCCTCGTACCCCAGGTCCGATCCGGCGGCGAGCTCCCAGGGCGCCTTGATGAGGGCGGCGATGTTCTTGAAGAAGGCGTTCGCCCGCGGGCGCTCCAGGCAGGCGAGGTGCCTGCGCAGGGCCAGTGACTCCAGCGCGGCCACCGTCATGCCCTGGGCGTAGACGGGGTTGAAGCTGCACACGGCGTCGCCCATGACCAGCAGCCCGTCCGGGAAGCGTTCCAGTCGCTCGTAGTGGCGCCAGACGCTGGCCGGGTAGCGGAACATCACCGGGTCGTCGACCGGTTCGGCACCGGCCACGGCCTCGTACAGGTCGGGGATG
This sequence comes from Streptomyces sp. NPDC101160, assembly GCF_044768205.1. Classification (NCBI taxonomy): domain Bacteria; kingdom Bacillati; phylum Actinomycetota; class Actinomycetes; order Kitasatosporales; family Streptomycetaceae; genus Streptomyces; species Streptomyces sp. NPDC101160. The sequence continues at coordinate 89,560 of NZ_JBIWPJ010000014.1, forward strand.
GGCAGCGAGCGCATGAAGGCGTCGAAGCCCTCGGGGTCCGTGGGGGCATGGTCGCCGAGGATGCCCGTGAGGGAGAGCTCGTAGATGTCGCCGTCACCGGGCAGCCGGTAGAACAGACCACCGCGCGGGTGCTCCGGCGTCGCCGCGGGGATGATCGCCTGGGCGTCGCCGAGCGGGTCGTGGTCGATGCGGTAGTGGCGCGTGGTGTACGCGAGGTCGATCTCGACGCGCTCCTCCTCGGGGCGCGCGTAGCCGAGCTCCTCCAGCCAGATGGGGGTGCGGGAGCCACGGCCGGTGGTGTCGACGACCAGGTCGGCCTCGAGCTCCTCCGGCTCGCTGCCCGCCGCGCGGGCCTGGATCCGCGCGCCCGTGACCCGGGTGCGGTCGGGGGTGGTCAGCAGCCCGAGGATGTCGTGTTCCTCCACGAACCGGACGTTGGGGATCTGCTGCACCCGGCGCCGCACCTGCTCCTCGAGCACCGGGCGGCCGGCGGGGACGGAGACAAGGCCGGTGTCCGCGGGGGCGATGCGCCGGCCGTTGAAGTACCAGTGGCAGGCATGGCCGAAGTCGCCGGGTTCGGCGCCCGCGGCCGCCAGGTCCTCGGTCAGCCCCGGAAACTGCTCCTCCAGGACCTGCTGCCCGCGCGCGACGAGACCGTGCGCGTGCCGCCCGTGCGGGACCCCGCGGCGGGGCCCGGTGACGTCGACGAGACGGTCGCGGTCGACCAGCAGGACCTCCGCGTAGGCGTCGGCGAGAACGCGTGCGGCGAGAAGTCCCGCCATGCTGCCGCCGAGCACCACCGCCCGGTGTGCGGCTGTGAGGGCCACGGTGTTCTCCTCTTCGAAGGCGGTGCCGGTCACGGGGTGTTGCGCGGGGTGTTCTGGTAGGCGGCGATGAGCCATTCGCCGTCCTGCTTCGTCAGCACCCAGATGGCACGCACGGCGCGCTGCGGAGCGGGCTCGGTCTCACCCGGGGCGAGCACGCCGCCCTGGGTGATGACGACGGCGTTCTCGGGCGAGAGGAACTTGACGGCGACCGGCGTGCCGGTGACCTGGGTGCCCTTGTACGGTCCGGCGAACGCCTGGGACATGAAGGCGGCGATGCTCTCGCGCCCGGTCTCGTGGACGCCGGGCAGCACCATCGTGCCGTCCTCGGTGAACACCTCGGCGAAGGCGGACGCGTCGTGCGCGGCCCAGGCGGCGACGATGCGCTGCGGCACGGCGGCGAGCGCCGCGGTGTCGTCGGCCAGAGCGGTGGCGGTGATCGTGGCGGTCATACGGATCTCCCAGGGTTTGACGGTGGTGGGAACGGCGCGCACCGCCGTCGGCGGTGCGCACGGACGGTCAGGAGGGGGGCAGCTCGACGGAGAGCGCGTGGCGGAACACGTCGCGCGGGTCGTAGCGCTTCTTCACCCGCTGCAGGCGGGGGTAGTTGTCCTTGAAGTAGAGGAACTGCCACCCGGTGTCCGAGGTGTTCCAGGCCGGGTCGGCGAGGTCCACGTCCGGGTAGCTGATGTACGAGCCGTCGTTGACGTCGTCGGGCCGGGGGACGCCCCCGGTCTCGGCGTACACGTCCTGGTAGAAGCGGCGCACCCAGGCGATGTGCAGCTCGTCCTCGTCCGGCGCGGTCCAGGCTCCCGCGGAGTAGGACGCCTTGATGACGGCGTCGCGCTGGGGCACGGCGGTGGCGTCGGGGGCGACCGCGTTGACCTGGCCGCCGAATCCGGTCAGCACCAGGCAGGCCATGGGGTTGTCATAGCCGGGGTCGGTCAGATGGCGGTGGACGGCGGCCAGCTGGTGATCGGTGAAGCCCCGGCGCAGATAGCCGGCCTTGTTCTTGTAGCGGCCTCGGGGATCGCTCGGCCAGCTGTAGGAGGGCATCCAGGTGTCCATCCAGGACACGACCTGCTCCTCGACCGAAACGGGCCGGGCGCCGGTGCCGGCGGTGATCGCCGCGAGATGTTCCGCCATCAGCTCCGCCGCGCCGGGCACGTCCTCGTCGACGACGGTGTTCATGAAGAACGCCCCGGCGGACCGGTGCAGGACGATGAGGTTGCTCCAGATGTGGCGGCCCGGTGAGTCCGGCGCGCTGTTCTTCTCGTACCAGTCGGTGTAGTTGCGCAGCAGGGCCGTGAACGACTCCTCGTTCAGGTCGTCCCAGGACCAGGTGACGTCGGCGCGGCGGATCCGGCGGGGGGCCCGGGGCAGCGCCTGTTCGGGGGTGGCCGGCGCGGGTCCGGGCGAGCGCAGCCAGAAGCGGGTGACGACGCCGAAGCTGCCGCCGCCACCTCCGGTGTGGGCCCACCACAGGTCGTGGTGGGGGTCGTCCGGCTCGCGGGTGGCGACGATCGCCCGGGCGCGCCCGGTCTCGTCGACGGTGACGACCTCGACGGCGTACAGGTGGTCGACGACCAGACCGTCGCGCCGGGAGAGGTGTCCGTAGCCGCCGCCGCAGATATGGCCGCCGACGCCCACCTCGAAGCAGGTTCCGGCGGGGACGGTGACGCCCCAGCCGTCGTGCAGTTCCTGGTAGAGCCGGTCCAGGCGGGTGCCGCCGCCGACGACGAAGGCGCCCATCGCGTCGTCGTACGAGACGGCGCACAGCGCGGAGAGATCGAGGAGCACCTGGATGTCGGGGGACGCGGTGAAGTCCTCGAAGCAGTGGCCGCCGCTGCGCACGGCGATCCGGCGTCCGGTGTCGACGGCGTCCTGCACGGCGGCGACCGCCTCGTCCGTGGTGCGCGCACGGCGGATCACCTCGGGACGCCCGGTGAACCGGTGGTTGTAGCCCTCCACCAGCCCTGCGTATCGGTCGTCCTGCGGGGTGATGGTCACCCCGCGGCTGTCATCGGACATGACGGGTGCCTCCTGCCGCGGTCGTGCCTAGAAGGTCACACCCGCGCCGGGGCCGTCACATCTCTCAGTTTGCGGTGTTGCCGGTGGCTGAGCCCAAGGCCTCGCGCAGCTGCCGTTCCAGGGCTTGTTCCACGGCGCTCAGCGGGCGGTCCTCGCACAGCCGCTCGGGGTGGCCGCGCGGCGGCCCGTGGAGCGGGACGACGTGTCCGGCGCGCGGCGCCGGACCGATCCAGACCCAGCCGTAGTCCGACAGGGACCAGTAGGCGGAGTGGAACAGACGCTTGGCCAGGTGCCGCGCGCGGGCGGGCCATCGGGCCGGGGCGCCGCGCCGCGGCGAGAAGGAGGGGGCTGTCACCACGCGACCCTCACACCCGTCCGCCGGCGCGCGCATCTCGCGTCGTGCCCGGCCCGCCGGCCCGGCGGAGGGCGGTCTGTCCGCGCCTTCCCTCCTCGAGGGTCAGGGCGAGCTCGAGCGGTGCCGAGGCGTCGCCCTCACGCAGGATCGCGGAGGCCCGGGCGAGCTGGCCGGCGATCCGGTCGAGGACGTCGGCGACCGGGCCCGCGTTGTGCGCCAGGACGTCGCCCCACAGCCACGGGTCGCCGCCCGCCGTGCGGACGGCGTCGCCCAGTGCCGCCTCGGCGAGGCCCAGGAACGCCGAAGAGCTGTCGGAGAAGCGGGAGGACAGGGCGGCCGCGACCACGTGCGGGGCGTGAGACAGCTCGGCGACAAGCCGGTCGTGCACCTCGGGTGTCAGGTCCAGGCGCTGTGCGCCGCACAGTTCGATCAGGGCGGAGACGGTCTCCAGGGCCCAGCCGGGGGTGGTCTCGTAGGGGCACAGCACCCAGGGCCGGCCGGTGAACCGTCCGGCGTCGGCGGCGGCGCGACCGGAGGCGTCGGGGCCGGCCAGCGGGTGGCCGGGCACGTAACCCTTGAGGTCGCAGCCGCGCAGCTCGGCGTCGTCGGCGACGACGTCCTTCGTGCCGGCCGTGTCGGTGTAGACCTCCCCGAGCCCCCTGCTCTGGGCGCTGTACAGGGTGTCGACGACCGCGGACGGCGGGGTGGCGACGACGACGAGGTCGGCGGGCGGGCGCCCCGGGGTCCAGGGGGTGCCCGCGCCGAGGGCCACGGCCTCGGCGGTGGCCCTCGGATCGTCGTCGATCAGGGCCACGTCGATGCCCGCGCCGGTGAGGGCGAGGGCCACGGAGGTGCCGGTGGTGCCGCAGCCGATGACGACGGCGGTACGCAGGGGGGTGGCGGTCATGGGGGTGCTCCTCGCGGCGGGGCGGTACGGGAGGTCGGGGTTGGTGGGCTTCGGGGCCGCGTGCGCGGGCCGGGTAAGCCGCCCGGGGTGCGGCGGGCGGCCGATCGTGTCGTCACGGCCGCTCAGTGCTCGCAGTTCTGGTGGGCGAACTGGCCGGGCGTGCGGCCCTCGCCCGCCGGGCCGCGGTAGGCCTGGGCGATGTCGAGCCAGCGGTCGGCCTCTTCGCCGGTGGCGACGAGGGCGAGGTCCTCGCGGTGGCGGCGGCGGGTGACCAGCAGGCAGAAGTCCTCGGCGGGGCCGGTGACCTTGTTGGCGGCGTCCTCGGGGCCGTACGCCCAGATCTCGCCGGTCGGGGCGGTCACCTCGATGCGGAAGGGCTCGGCCGGCGGGGTGAGGCCCCGGGAGAGGTAGCCGAAGTCCCGGGTGAGGAAGGCGAAGAAGACCAGGTGGCGCAGGCGCTCGGTGGCCTCGCGGCGCACGCCCAGCGCGTCGGCGATGTCCTGCCCGTGGCCGAAGATCTCCATGATTCCGGCGGAGGCGAGGACGGTCGGCGGCAGCGGGTTGACCAGCCACGGCACGACCTGGTCCTCCGGGACGGCGGCGAGCGCGTCGACCGACTGCTGGCCCAGGGCGCGGAAGCGGGCCAGGAGCTGCGCGGGCGGGAACTGGTTGAACTGCTTCAGCGCGGCGTTGACCGCCCCGTCGAAGTCGCCGGCGGCGCCGGCGGCGAGCTTCGCGAAGCCCTCGGGGTCGGACGCCGCGGTGCCGGCCAGGTGGAAGATGAAGGTCAGGTGGGCGACCTGGTCGGCGATGCTCCAGCCGGGGGCGGGGGTCTCGGTGTGCCAGGTCTCCTCGTCCAGGCCCTCGACGAGACGGGCGGTCTCCTCGATGTCGGTGGCGAGGGCCTTCAGAACGTCGTTCAGCGAGCTCATGTCCGGGTCTCCTTGAGAGGAAGGGGTGGAGGGGGGCCGCCGGTCAGTGGGCGGCGGAAGTCACGGGGTGAGGGATGGTGAAACGGGCGCCGATGCCGACGGCCGCGGTGAGGGCCGCCCAGGAGGCGAGCTCCACCAGTTCCCGGTCACCGGGGTGGGCGGCGCGGAATTCGGTGATGTCCGCGTCGGTGATCTGGTGCGGGTTGAGGGCGATGAGGAGGGCGAGCCGCCCGGCGGGCAGGTGCTCGGCCGTGAGGCCGGCGGTCGCCGCTGCGAGCCAGGCGCGGCTCGGGCCGGGGGTCGTGCCGTCGTGCGCGGCGAGTTCGGTGTGCAGCAGTTCGCGTACGGACTCGGGGATCCAGCGCTCGGCGGCGTAGTCGACGGAGGCGACGGCCCGGGCGAGGGCGTCGGCGACGGCGGGGTTGGGCCGTGCCCAGCCGAGTCCCGCGGGCAGCGGCGCGGCGGGCAGCAGGTTGAGCGACGCACCGGGCACGACGGCCGTGCCGGTGTCGGGGCGCATCGCCCGGGCGACCATCCGCATCACGGGTCCGCGCCCGGCGGCGGGTGCCGCGTCGGGAACGGGCGAGTCCGGCAGGAAGAGCCGGACCATCCGGTTGAGGTAGTGGAAGGTGACGGCGGTGCCGAGGATCTCAGGGGCGTCGGCCGCGTCGAAGGGCAGCGGCTCCTCCCCCGCCGGTCCGGTGTCTCCGCCGAACACCCGCTCGGCGAGCGCCCCGTGGGCACCCGCGCCGGACAGGGTCTCGAGCGTGGCCTCGTGGACCTCGACGCAGTAGGAGCAGTCGTTGGCCCGGGACACCGCGGTCGCGACGGCCTCCTTGGCGGCCCGGCTCACCCGGCTCTCGGCGAGAAGGGTCTCGCGCAGCAGCAGCCAGGAGGCGGCGAGCGCCTCGGGTGCCGGCGAGTGCAGCGCCAGCGGCGGGGCCACGACGCCGAACTCCCGTCGGGCCTGGGCGTAGACCTCGGCCACCAGGCCGCGAGCCTCGGTGTGCGGGACGGCCGCGATGTGCCGGATCTGCTTGAGGGAGCCCCTCAGCATGATTCTTACGAGCGGTCGCACCGCCGCCTCCTGCTCGGATCCGGGTTGCGTGAAGCAACCGAATGGTCATCGGGTGAAGGTTTCGTCAAACAACTCACTGGTCGGCGAAAGGCCGGTCAGGAAGGTCACACGGTGGCGAGCCGCTTCTGCTTGAGCAGCGGCAGCACGCCGTTGCGTCCGCTCTTGTAGCCGGTGGGGGCCGGGGCGCCGTAGGTGACGTCGATCCCCCTGGCCTGAGCGGCAGCGACGATGTGCGGTACGGCACGCTCGGCGAGCGCGGCGATGGTCATGGCCGGGTTGACGGTCAGGGCGCCCGGGACGGCCGATCCGTCGGTGACGAAGATGCCGGAGTGGCCGCGCAGTTCGTTGGTGTCGTCGAGCGCCGAGGTGTTCGGGTCGTCGCCCATGCGGCAGGAGGCCAGCGGATGGACGGTGTAGGCACCGACCAGATCGTTGGTCCACGGCATCACCTTGGCGAGGCCGTCCTTCTCCAGGATCTCCTTGACGTCGGCGTCGGCCTGGTTCCAGCCGTGCCAGGTGTTCTTCGTCGGCTTGTACGACAGGTTGCCGCGACCGAGCATCTGCTGCGAGATGCGCATGGAGTTGCCGGTCGCCGGCGGCGGGCCGAAGACGCCCTCGTTGTCGTCCTCCGTCATGCAGAAGATCGTCAGCCACGACTTCCAGTTCTTGAGGATCTCCTTCTTCTCCTTGCCGAACCAGGTCGTCGGACCGGTGGCGTCGGGCACCTGGGCGAGGATGGTGCCGAGGCCCGGCGGGAAGTAGAGCTGCTCCAGCGAGTACCGGGAGTACTCGGGCAGGGAGCCGTCGAGCTTGTCCCAGCTCGCCACGGTCGGACCCTTGCCGATCGCGTTGGCGCCGTAGGGGAGGTTCCCGTCGCCGCGGGACAGGCCGAGGATCTCGGCGACCTTGTCCTCGTTGAGGATGGCCGTGTTGAGGCGCTCGCCGTTGCCGGAGAAGTAGCGGCCGACCGCGTGCGGCATGGTGCCGAGGTGGGCCTCGCTGCGCTGGAGGATGACGGGCGTCGCGCCCGCACCCGCCGCCATGACGACGAGCTTGGCCTCGATGACACCGGATCCGGTGTGGATGCGGTAGTCCTCGTCGTCGACGATGTTGTAGTGGACCCGGTAGTCGCCCTCGGGGGTCCGCGACAGGTACTGAACCTCGTGCAGCGGGCGGATCTCCGCGCCGTGGGCGAGCGCGCCGGGCAGGTAGTTGACCGTGAGCGATTGCTTCGCCTCGAAGCGGCAGCCGGCCATCATGAAGTTGCAGTTGACGCACTTGGAGTTGTCGACCGAGGCGGCGAGCGGGTTGGCGGTGCGCCCGGCGTGATCACAGGCGGCGGCCCACAGGCCGCCCGCGTAGGAGGCCTCGTTCCAGTCCGGCTTGGTGACCGACAGGGACTCCTCGATCCGGTCGTACCACGGGTCGAGGGTGGCACGGCTGACGGCCTTGGGCCACATCCGGCGGCCGATGCTGCCGTGCCGCTCGAAGACGAACTTGGGGGCCCGGGGCATGGCCGCGAAGTAGACGACGCTGCCGCCGCCGACACAGTTGCCGCCGAGCACGCTCATGCCGTCGCCGACGACGAAGTCGAAGATCCGGGTGTAGGAGGAGCCGAGCTTGTAGTCGTGCTCGAACTCGTCGTTCTTCAGCCAGGGGCCGCGCTCCAGAACGGTGACCTTGGCGCCGCCGGCGGCGAGGTGGTAGGCCGCGATCGCGCCACCGAAGCCGCTTCCGATGACCAGGACGTCGGTCTTCTCGATCGAGGTGCTCATGCTGGGCTCCCGGTGGGGGTCGTGTCGGGGTGGACGTTCGCGAGCTGCCGGCCGTATCCGAAGTCCTGGAAGCGCCACAGGCCGTCGGTGTCGGGCTGGGTGATGCCCATGGCCGTCAGCCCCGGATGGCCGTCCGCGAGGGCCTCGTCGGTGTGCAGGTGGGCGGCGGAGTCGTAGGCCATGTTGCAGAAGAGGGAGAGCAGGACCCAGAAGTCCTTCTCCGGGTGCCCGGGGGTGGTCAGCTCCACGATCAGGGCGACACGGTCGTCGTAGTCGAGGGCGACGAAGGGCGGCACGTCGGTGTCGAGCGTCAGGCCGGCCTTCTCGGCGTAGTTCCTGGCGTGGTCGTTGACCAGATTCGCCAGATCGTCCAGGCCGTCGTGGATGCCGGTGGCGTCCCAGCGCAGGAGGTCGAGCGCGCCCGAGGTGACCGCGCCGCCACCGGTGCTGACTCCGGCGATCGCCCGGTCCCCCGGCCAGCGCTTCTCGCCCGGGACGATGGTGTCCGCGTAGGCCTCCAGCGTGATCGTGGTGGCGGGGGCGATGTCGACCCGGCGCTCGGGGATCTTTCTGACCCTTCTCACTGCAGGCAACTCAACCTCCGGTTCGCTTTGTCGGGACTTCCTGTCGGCGTGAGAAAAAGCTAGAACCGGCGAGTCTTTTCAAACAACCAACCCCATCGGCGTTCGCCCGAACATCGACCGCCCGGACGACTAGCCAAAGTCGGCACGTCTCCCGTCGCTCCCGCCCGAAAAAAAGAGGGCGTTCACTATCGTTTCCCCGGATGCATTGCTCTCCGCGGTAACCGAGTCCATTTCCGCGGAGTTCTTGGGGGCACGCCGGGCACGCCTCGATCTCGCCAGGGGGGAATGGGAGAGGTGGACAGCAACGACAGAACTCTGACGCTGCCTGCCAACTTCACCCACCGGGTGCGGATCGAGGCGTTGCTGCCGGCCGACTCGCCGCGCCTGAACGGTGTCGACGACGACCACGTGCGACGCCTCACCGACGTCTACGCCTCGCTTCCCCCGGTCCTCGTCCACCGCGCGACCATGCGCGTGATCGACGGGATGCACCGCGTCGCCGCGGCGGCCTCGATGGGGCTCTCCTCCGTGGAGGTGCAGTATTTCGACGGCGCGGACGAAGAAGCGTTTCTCCGCGCGGTGACGGCCAACGTCGCCCACGGCCTTCCGCTGTCGGTCGCGGACCGCAAGGCCGCCGCCGAGCGCATCCTGCGCGCACAGCCCGACCTCTCGGACCGGGTCGTCGCCTCCTACACCGGCCTCGACGCGAAGACGGTCGCCACGATCCGTCCGCGTTCGACCGTGGATTCTCCGCAGTCGAACATCAGGATCGGGGCCGACGGCCGTCCTCATCCGCTCGACCGCACGGCCGAGCGCATCCGCGCCGCCGAGCTGATGACCCGCCACCCCGACCTGCCGCTTCGGGCGATCGTCAAGGAGACCGGCCTGTCCCTGGGCACGGCCCACGACGTGCGCAGGCGGCTGCTGCGCGGTGAGGCCCCCGTGCCGCAGGGCCGCCGGCCTGCGGCCGAACGACCTACGGCGGCGCCCGCGCCGACGATCACGCCGACCGCGGACCACCCCGCTCCCCCGCCCGAGACGCGCGCCGCCCCGAGCACCACGACCGCCTCCTCCGGCTCGAGCCGCACCCGCGGCTCGCTGGAGACCCTGCGGCGGCTCGCGGGCGACCCGTCGCTGCGGCACTCGGAGTCCGGGCGCCACTTCCTGCGCTGGCTGCACACCCACTTCGTGGTCGACGAGGCCTGGCGGCAGCAGGCCGACGCCGTCCCCCCGCACTGCACCGACACGGTCGCGGAACTGGCCCTCCAGTGCTCCCACGCCTGGCGGAGGTTCGCCGAGGACCTCAGCCGGCGGCGACTGACCGACGCGCCCCCCGCTCCGTCACGGCACGCGACCTCCGGATCTCGGCAGGGTGCATGATTCAACGACAGGGAGAAACGGTGACCACCACCGCCATCGAGGCCGCTGTCCTTCGCGTGATCAATGAAATGCATGCGAATCTCGGCCAGGAGCTGACCATCGATGACATGGCCCGTACCGCCATGTTCAGCAAGTTCCACTTCACCCGGGTGTTCCGGGATGTGACGGGCACTTCTCCCGGCCGTTATCTCTCCGCCCTGCGCCTCCAGGAGGCAAAGCGTCTCCTGCTCGAAACAAATTTCAGCGTCGCCGATATCAGCAGCCAGGTCGGGTACAGCAGCGTGGGCACGTTCAGTTCCCGTTTCAAGTCCTGTGTCGGCGTCTCCCCGAGCATGTTCCGGGAATTGGAGGGCTTCACCCAGGAAATCGGTCCCGGTGAGCATGCGGCCGTCCCGGCCGAGGGCGTCCACGGGTCCCTGCGCGGCCGAGTGCACCTGCCCGAGGACCGCACGCCCGGCCACTGCTTCGTGGGCCTGTTCCCCACCCCCGTCCCGCAGGGGCAGCCGGTGCGCTGCGCGGTCCTGAACGGCCCCGGCTCCTTCGAGCTGCGCGACATCCCGGCCGGCACCTGGTACGTCCTCGTGCACTCCGTCCCCTACGGCTACGAGCATCTCCCGTCCGGCACCGGAGACGAGGACATCGTGTCCGTCGGCTCGTACGGACCGGTCACCGCGCACCAGGACACGCTCCTCATGCCGGCCGAGATCACGCTCCGTCCGCTGGACGCCCTGGACCCGCCGATCCTGATGGCCCTGCTCGACCTGCGGACCGACGCCCTGGACCGCATCGCCGGCTGACCACGTGCGAAGAGGGCCGGCCACGGTATCCACCGTGGCCGGCCCTCTTTTTCGTTCCCGTGCCGCTCAGTCCGCCGGACGGATCGTCATCGGCAGTCCCCCGCGCATCCGCAGCGACATCATCGGCTCGGCGATCCCCTCGTGACCCGGCACCACGGTCAGGTCGAGGTCCCGGGTGACCAGCGCGGTCACGAAGACCGCCTCCATCATCCCGAGGTTGCTGCCGACGCAGAACCGCGGTCCGGCGCCGAAGGGGATGTACGCGTACCGTGGCCGGTTCGCCACCCGCGACGGGTCGAAGCGGCCCGGGTCGAAGCGCTCCGGGTCCTCCCACAGTTCCGGGTGGCGGTGCAGCGTGTACGGGCTCACCAGCACATCGGCCTTGGCCGGCACGCTGAACCCGCCGACCTCGTCGGGGCCCTGGGCGATCCGCGGCAGGATCCACACCGGCGGATACAGCCGCATGGCCTCCTGCACGACCTGCGTGGTGTAGGTCAGCTTGTGCAGGTCCTCGGTCTCGGGCAGGCGGCCGCCCGCCAGCACGCCGCGGGCCTCCTCACGCACCAGGTCGCGGACGTGCGGGTGGCGGGCGAGCAGCAGCAGCGTCCAGCCGAGCGTGCTCGCCGTCGTCTCGTGACCGGCGAGCAGCAGGGTGACCAGCTCCTCCTGCAGCAGCCGCCGGGCCAGGGCCGGGTCCTCGCGCTCGCGGGCGGCGAGGATCATCCGGGCGAACGCGTCGTCCGCGCCGTCGCCCTCGCTCATGCGGGCGCCGCGGTCGGTGACCAGCGCGTCGACGATCCGGGTGAGCTCCTTGCGGGCCGCACGGAACCGCCGCTGGGTGCCGAACGGCACCCAGGTCGGCACCATGCCCTGCGAGACCATGTCGAACATGGCCTGGTCCTGGACGGCCTCGAAGGCGTGCGCGATGCCGCCGTGCCCCTCGAGGGAGGTGTCCATGAGGGTCCGGCCCAGCACCCCGAGGGTGAGCCCGGTGACCTCCTGGAGGAGGTCGACGGGCTGGTCCCCGGCGCGCCGGCGCAGCAGCTCCACCAGCCGGCCCGACTCCTCCGCGACGGCCCCGGCCTGGGCGGCGATCCGACCCGGCTTGAAGGCGGGCTGCACGTTTCGGCGCTGAGCGCGCCACAGCTCGCCCTCACTGGTGAGCAGCCCGTCGCCGAGCACCTTGCGGGACTCCACCAGGCCGATGCCCTTGTGGTAGTTGGCCGCGTTGTCGGCGAGCACGTGTTTGGCGTAGTCGGGCCGGTTGAAGATGTACAGCTTCTTGGGGCCCATGGAGACGCGGACGGCATCGGAGAGCGCGGCCGCGTCCCGCATCATGCCGAGCCGGTCGACGGCCAGCTTGCGCAGCAGACCCGGCAGCGCCCACATGGGCGGACCCGGCGGATGCACGCTCATGGGCGACTCCCTCGCGGCTGCGGGACGACCTGGCGGAAGCGGCCGCCGTGGAAGACCAGCGGCTCACGGCCCGGCAGCTCGTCCAGGGCGAGCACCCGTCCGACGTGGATCGTGTGGTCGCCGCCGTCGTACGTCCGCCACCGGGCGCATTCGAAGTGGGCCGCCGCCCCCGCGATCAGGGGGGCGGCGGTGGTCTCGCCGGGCAGCCACTCGACGGCGTCGAACTGCGCGGCTCCGAACGGCCGGGAGCGGTCGGCGAAGTGCCGTGCCACCTCCTCCTGGCCGGCGCCGAGGACCGACACCGCGAAGGTGTCGGCCTCGGCGAGGACCCGGTTCATGACGGCGTCGTTGCCCACGCACAGCAGCACGAGGGCCGGGTCGAGCGACACCGAGGTGAACGAGTTGGCGGTCATGCCCCGCGGAACGGCTCCGCCCACCGTCACGACGGTCACGCCGGTGGCGAAGGCCCCGAGGGCCCGCCGCAGCCGCACGGGGTCGCCGGTGACGGCGTCCCGCGGCGGCGCGGCGGCCAGGGTGCTCATGCCGCCCGCCCGGCCAGCGCCTGCCCCTGGGCGTACGGCTCCAGGGCGCGGGCCAGACCGTCCGGGATCCGCGAGGGCACGGTGTTGGTGTTCGGACCGCGCATGCACGCGATCCGCTGGCGGCCGCGCGCGATCAGGACCTCGGCCCCGCCGGTCACCTTCACGTAGTCGAAGGTGAACTCGAGCTGGGTCTGGCCCAGTTCGGACAGCCGCATCCGGATGGACAGCTCGTCGAAGGCGGTGATCTCGGCGAAGAACTCGCAGTCCACCTTCAGCGTGAACAGCTTCAGGTCGTCCTGCACCTCGGCCAGCACGTCCGGCGCCTTCTGCTGCAGGAACAGCTCGCGGCACCGGCCCTGCCAGCGCAGGTAGTTCACGTAGTACACGTTGCCGACGAGGTTGGTCTCCTCGAAGCCGACCGTGTGCCGGTACTCGAAGTAGTCGTCCGCCATGGTCTAGGACCGCCCTTCGGAGAGAGGCGTTTCGTGGGTGAGGAACGCGAAGACAGCGGGCTCCAGGGCGTCGCGCAGCGCGGTGACGAAGGTCGCGATCCGCAGGTCGCCGGCGGCGAAGACCACCCAGGCGTCCTTGCGGCGCGGCAGCACCGTCAGCGGCGCGCCGGCCATGATGCCGGCCTTCCGCAGGCACTCCACGGCACCCCACACACGGGTCGCGGCCGTGTCCGGCGCCTCGCCGGTCTCCTTGGCGACCAGTTCGGCGACCGGGGCGTGGTCTCCGAGCAGTCCGCGCCACTCGTGGGCCGAACGCATGCTGACCGCCTCGATGTCGCAGGCGACCTCGGTGTCGGAGACGGCGCTGAGGGTGACCCCCAGACCGTGCGCCGCCGACATCGACATGTGCCGCCCCGGCTCCAGCTCGGGGCGCCCGTCCGGGCGGTGCCGGACGGCGACCGGGCTGCCGAGCGCCCGGGCGGCGGCGTCCGCCGTGAAGCCGCGGCGCTGGGCGACCGAGCCGGCGGGGGCGTCCCCGTGCGGCTCGACGGCGACCGCGACACGGCTGCCGACGACGTCCTCCAGCGAACGCTCCAGGTACGGGCCGAGCAGCGGGGCGACCCACGGGCCGGACCCGTCGGTCTTGCGCACCGCGTGCAGGGTCAGGCCGTCCCAGCGCTCGACGACGGTGCCGTCCTCGTCGCGCACGGCGATGTCGTACACGTACGTGTCGCCGTCGCGGCTGCGCTCGACCGCGGTGTACCGCAGCCGATCGGGGACGTGGCCGCCCGATCCGAGGGTGTGGATCCGCTCCACGCCCGAGGGCAGCAGCGTGGCGTCCGGGACGCACACCTGGTTGCCGTGCATGAGCGCGTCACGCATGCCCGGGTCGGCGAGCAGCAGCTCACCGGGCAGGAACCCGGCGAACCAGCCCTCCGGCTGCTGCTGGACGGCGACTTCGGCGTCCACGTGCCGGGCCGCGGCCCGGTGGAAGCGGCGCAGCCGCTGGAAGCGGGCGCCCTGGAACAGGACGCTGCCGTACAGGTCGGCGGCCGGGTCCAGCGGGACGACCGGGGTGTCCTCGGGGACCTGGAGCGGCGGACCGTCCGGCGCCGGGACGTCGGAGAAGACGAGCCTGGCGCGGAAGTGCTCGGCGACGAACCCGGTGTCCTCGGCGTGGATGGCCACGTCGACGGTGTCGGTCGCGGTGACGGTCGCCGCGATCCGGATCCGGGTGCTGCCGTTCGGCGGCACGACGATGGGCCGCAGGAACTTCGCACCCTCGATGACGGGGGCCACCCCGGTCCGGCCGGTGACGGCGGAGGCGACCTGGGTCATGGCCTCCATGCCGATGACGGCCGGCAGCAGCAGGTTGCCGTCGAGGAGGTGGTCGGCCAGGTACGGGTCGGTGCCGGCGTTCAGCTCGACCTCGGTGACCAGCTCGACGCCGTGGTAGCGCACCAGCGGGTTGCCGGTGAAGCGCAGCAGGGGCAACGTCGGCAGGTCGCGGCGGACGGTGTCGATGCCTTCCGTACGCCCGCTGATGACGGTGACGACGGGCGCGTCCGGGTCCTCGATGAGGCGCAGCAGGATCTCCACGCCCTGGTCCGGGGAGACCGGGGTGATGCCTTCGCGGGACAGCGACTCGACGACGGAGAGCTTCTCGCCCATGCCGACGCCGGACCACACGGACCACTCCATGCAGCGGGCGCGGACGTTCGGGTGGGTGCGGGCGACCTGCTCGGTGAGGTCGGCCAGCCACTCGTTGGCGGTGGCGTAGTGGGCCTCGCCGCGCAGTCCCGCCCGGCCGATGATGCTGCCGAAGCTGACCAGCAGCTTGAGCTCGCCGGCGCCCACCGCGTCGAGGACCGTGCGCAGGCCGTCGACCTTGGGGCCGAAGGTGCGGGCGAAGTCCTCCGCGGTCAATCCGGTCAGCGCGCCCGGCTGGTTGAGGCCGGCGCCGTGCAGGAGGCCGGTGATCGGGCCGAGCGCCTCGCGCAGTTCCGCGACGGCGGCCGCGACCTGCTCGGGGACGGTGACGTCGGCGCGCGCGTAGTGCACGCGGACGCCGCTGTCGCGCATCCGGTCGAGGTTCTCGGCGAGTTCGCGGTCCTGGGCCGGGTCGGAGCGGCCGAGGACGGCCAGCTTCGCACCGGTCTTCTGGGCCACGGCCAGGGCGCACTCCGCGGAGATGCCCTTGCCGCCGCCCGTCACGAGCAGCACGTCGGAGGCGTCCAGCGGCGCGTCGGTGCGCTCCGGCTGGACGGGCAGGGCCCGCAGCGTCGGTACGCGGCGCACCCCGGCTTCGTCGTAGTGGACCTCGGCAAACCGGGTGGTCGCCGCCACCTCGGCCACGACCCGATCGACCACGTCGTCCGTCACCGGGGTGTGGACGACGGTGGTGCGCAGGTGCGGGGCCTCCAGGTGGAGGGTCTTGGCCAGGCCCGCCGCGCCGCGGCCGTCCTGGACGAGGACGAAGCGGCGTTCGCGGTCGCCGGCGAGCGCGCTCTTGGCGGCGGCCAGCACCCGGTCCACCTCCTGCCGCGGGCAGTCCTTGGCGAGGACGGCCAGCACGCCCGAGCCGAGACCGGCGGTCGCCAGCTTCTCGCGGAGCCGCTCGGCGTACGGGTGGCCCTCGGAGCCGAACAGTTCCCAGGCGCCGTCGGCGCCGTCGGTCACGGCGAACGGCCGGGTGACCTCGTCGAGGTCCACGGCGAACGGCCGGGCCCAGGGGGCCGCGCCGGCGATGACGGGCGCGGAGGGCTCCTCCACGCCGCCGGTGCTGATGAGGGTGTCCAGTGCCTCGGCCAGTTCGGCCAGCGTCGCGGTGGCGAAGTTGGTCGGCACCTGGGCCGCGGCGATCCCGAGGCGGGACGCCGCCTGGTTGACGATCTGGCCGACGGTGATGGAGCTCATGTGCAGATCGTCGAGGAGCCGGCTGTCGGGGTCGACGAGGTCGGCGGGCAGCTCGGCGCGCTCGGCGACGAGGGTGCGCAGCACGTCGAGCACGTCGGGTCCGTCCGCATCCGCCGGTTCGACGGCGGGCGCCGCCTCGACGGCCGCGGCCTGCTCGGCCTTCGGTGCCGGCTTGGCCTTCGGTGCCCGCTCCGCGCGGGGGGCCGCGGCCGGAGCCGCGGCGGCGGGACGCGGCCGGCGCTCGGCCAGCGGCACGTCGTGCGGCGCCTGCTCGCAGGGGCTGGCGAGGAAGGAGAACTCCTGGCCCACTTCCAGGGGTCGGATGAGCCGGTCCTGGAACAGCCTCTCGAGGGCGACGTGCGCGCCCGCGACGAACGCGGCGCCGGCGACCTGGAGGACGCTGCGCAGCGACTCGTCGTCGGTGTTCAGCGCGACGGCCGGGACACCGGTGGTGGCCTTGGCGAGGCCGCTGAGGACCCGGCCCGGGCCGACCTCCACGAACAGGTCGACGTCGCGCGCCGCCTCGCTCACCGCCTGGGTGAAGCGGACGGGGCCGGTGATCTGCTCGCTGAGCAGTGCGGCCAGGTCCGTGTCGGGGGTCAGCTCCTCACCGGTGACGGTGGAGACGATCCGTCCGCCCACGGTGCCCGGGCTCGCGGTGGCGAGCCAGGCGCCGAAGGAGGCCGCGGAGGCCGCGACGAGCGGCGAGTGGAAGGCGTGCGAGACGTTCAGGCGGGTGCAGGGGATCTCGGACCGATCGGCCCGGCGCTGCACCTCCTCGATGTCCTCGACCGAACCGGCGACCACCGTCTGCTCGGGGCCGTTGTATCCGGCGATGACGGCGTCGAGGCCGGCGATGAGCTCCTCGGCCCGCTCGGGCTTGGCGCCGAGCGAGGCCATCGTGCCCGACGCGCTGTGCTCGGCCATGGCCCGGCCGCGCACCCGCGCCGCCTCGAGCAGCGTCTCCTCGTCGAACGCTCCGGCCCAGTGCAGGGCGGAGAGCTCGCCGAGGCTATGCCCGACGGCGACGGACGCCTCCAGGCGCAGCGCGTCGAGGACCCGCAGGCCCGCCGCGGAGCCGGTGGCGATGCGCGGCTGGGCCACGTCGGTGGCGACCATGTCGCCGGTGGTCGGCAGCGCGGCCCGGTCGAAGACCTCGGCGGCCTCGGGGAAGCGGCGGCGCAGCGCCCCTCCCCCGGTGCCGTGGCCCGAGCCCTGACCGGGGAAGAGGAAGCCGACGCGGGCGCGGCCGGCGGCCCGGCCCAGGAAGCTGCGGCCGTCGGCGGCGGTGTACGCGGTCTCGCCGGACTCCAGCAGGTCGGCCAGGTGCGTCAGGCGGCGCTCGGCGTCCTCCGGGGAGGAGACGACGACGGCCGCGCGGTGCGGCAGGCCGCGCAGTTCGCGCTGGAGGGTGGCGGCGAGGTCGGCGACCTGGCCGTAGGAGACCTTCGCGACGAACGCGGCGACTTCGGTGAGCCGGGCGCGCAGCGCCTTCGGGGAGTCGCCGTCGACGACGAGGAGTTCGGCGTCCTGCAGCGCGTGGGCGAGGGTGGCGGAGCGTCGGCCGACTCCGGTGCGCCGCCGGCCGGCGGGCTCGTCGAGGACGACGTGGGTGTTGATGCCGCCGAAGCCCATGGCGGTGATGCCGGCCCGGCGAGGGGCGTCCTCGGGCCAGGCCTCGGCCTTGCGCAGGGCCTTGAGGTTGGCCTTCTCGTCGGTGAGCAGCTCGTGCGGGTCGGTGGTGCCGATGGCCGGCGGCAGGATGTGGTGGTTGACGGCCATGGCCGCCTTGATCAGACCGGCGACGCCGGCCGCGGCCTTGGTGTGGCCGATCATGCCCTTGATGGACGTGATGGCCGCGGGAGCGGCGTCCGGGTCGGCCTCGCGGCGCGCGCCCATGAGCGCGGTGAGCTCGGTGCGGTCGCCGACGGCGGTGCCGGTGCCGTGGCCTTCGAAGAGGCCGACGGTCTCGATGCCGAAACCCGCCTTCTCGTAGGCGCGCTTGAGGGCCAGCTGGTAGCCGCTGACCTCGGGGCGGGTGATGCCGCCCTGGCCGTCGGAGGAGACGCCCCAGCCCGCGATGGTCGCGTAGATGCGGTGGCCCGCCGCGAGGGCGTCCTCCTCGCGCATCATGACGATCATGCCGCAGCCCTCGCCCGGCCAGAAGCCGTTGGAGCCGCGGTCGTAGAGCTTCATCTCGCCCTTGGCGAGGGCGCCGGTCTTGGCGAAGCCGATGATCTCGAACGGGTCGATCGACAGGTCCACACCGCCGGCGACGGCGACGTCGATGTCGCCGTTGATCAGCGCGGTGCCGGCGGTGGTGACCGACAGCAGCGAGGAGGAGCAGGCGCCGTCGACGGTGTAACCGCCGCCGTTGAGGTCGAAGTGGTTGCAGATCCGGCCGGCGATGGTGTTGGCGAGGCCTCCCGCGAGGGTGTCCTCGTCGATCGCCGGGAACGGCTCCTTGTAGGAGACCTCGACGTCGTCGAGGAACTCCGCGATGCGCTCGTCGTCCCAGATGTCCTGGTCCTTGAGGGCGGCGGCCATCACGCGTCGTACGTAGGGCCAGCGCAGCCGCATCACGTTGGCGCGGGAGAACTCGCCCGTGAGGGTGTTGCCGACGACGACGCCGGTGCGCTCGTGCGGCAGGCCCTCGCCGCCGGGGAATCCGGCGTCGGCGAGCGCGCGGCCCGCGGTGTCCAGGGCCAGCCAGTGCGTGAGGTCGGTCGACCGGAAGGTGCTGCCCGCGATCTTGTGGGCGATCCGGTCGAACGCGTAGCCCTCGATGACCGCGGCGTTGCGGGCGTAGAAGGTGTCGGGGGTCGCCGGGTCGGCGTCCCAGTAGTCGTCCAGGTTCATCCGGACGTCGGGGAGGCGGCGGAAGGCGCGCCGTCCGGCGACGGCGTTGTCCCACAGCTCGTTGGGGTTCGTGGCGTCGGGATAGCGGCAGGCCATACCGACGATGGCGATCCTGGTCATGCGGCCACCGGTATCTTCTTGGTCTCGGCCTCGGACGTGGCCGGGGCGGGGCAGGCGCAGGCACCTTCCGGGCAGGCGCAGGCCGGGGTCTCGGCCTCAGCGGTCGCCGGGGCCGGGCAGGCGCAGGCACCCTCGGGGCAGGCGCACGCGGCGGCGTCGGCCTGCGCGACGGACTGGGTGACGGCGGCGAGCGCGAGGGCCTCCTCGGCACGCTTCTTCGACACGATGTCAGCGGTCCACAGGAAGGCGCCGCGGATGGCGCAGACCAGGGCGGTGGCGAAGAACAGGCCGTAGGCGATGCTCATCGCGGTCAGCACGCCGTACATGGTGGCGACACCGCCACCGAAGGCGATCTGGCCCCACTTCGAGGACGGGGTCGTACCCGGGTCCGTGATCATGTAGTTCGTGAAGAGCACGAACGCCACGCCGGTCATCATCGCGAGGCCCGCGGGGATGGACGTGTCGAACAGCAGGCCACGCACGACGGCCTGGAGGGCGAAGCCGCCGACCCAGGCGAGGATCAGCCACATGCGCTCGGTGAGCTTGGCGTTGAGCATCGTGCCGAGGCTGATGATGATCGCCGGCACCAGCCAGTCGAAGCCGCCGTCGATGTACTCGGTGAACTGGTACGGCGGGGCGATCGAGGCCCACGGGAAGAGCACCAGGATGACGGCGATGCCGAAGTTCGACGGGTTCATGAAGTGCCGCAGGCGGCCCTTCACCGGGGCGCGCAGCACCCACTTGGTGCCGACGGCGACGATGACGCCGAACACCATGACCCACACCTTGTCGTTGACGTACGACAGCATGTTCACGGCGAGAGCGGTGATGTGGGCGGGGAAGAGGAACTCCATCAGGCCCTTGGGCCCGCCGCCGAGGAAGCGCGGCGCACGGCCCTCGGATCGGGCACCGAGGATCTCCAGGACGATCTCGAGGCTGTAGGAGGTCGCCAGGGCGATGAACGGCCAGGTCCAGGGCTGCTCGAAGCCGAGGACGGTGTAGCCGAAGATGTTGAGCACGGAGATGGAGATCGCGAAGCGGCGCAGGGCCGTCGTGACCTTCAGATTGTGCCGTGGGACGGCGGTCTTCGTTGCGGACATCGTCACTTCTCCTTGACCTGGGTGCCCAGCTCGAGGCTGTGCCAGCCCGTCGTGAGCTTCAGCTTCTGCTCGTGGACCTCACCCGCGCGGTCACGCCAGGTGACCATGGCGTCGAGCGGTCCGCTCACGCCCTTGCCCAGACCGATGTGCACATCGGTGCTGCGCTTGCCGGAGTGGCCGCCGCCGCCGTCGAGGCGGGCGACGCGCTTGGTGCCGTCGGGCAGTTCGACGCAGACCTCCGCGCCGACCACCGGGGAACCGTCCGGGTGGGTGAGCTTCAGGCCGACGTAGGAACCGGTGTTCTTGCTGACGTTGTGCAGGAAGAGCGGCTCGCCCCACTGGCGGGCGACCGCCAGGTCGAGGCGGCCGTCGCCGTCGACGTCGCCGGTGGCGAGGCCGCGGGTCGGGGTGGGCTCGCCGATCCCGAGGGCGACGGAGAGGTTGTGGTACCTGCCGGTGTCGGGGTCCTTGGCGAAGAAGCGCATGCGCTGGCTGCCGGCGAGGTCGTCACCGTGCTTGACGTTCGGCCACCACAGCGGGTTGGGGACGAGGGAGTCGTTGGCCGTGGCGAGCTCCTGGAGCTGCGGCCAGCGGTTGTTCTTGCCCTTGACGAATCCGAGGGCCTGCGTGATCTCGAGGTCGCCGTTGTTGTCGAAGTCGCCCATCTTCACGTCCCAGCCCCAGCCGGACCAGGCCAGGCCCAGGTCGGCGGAGTCGTCGCGGTACGGGGCTTCGCCCTTCTTGAACCTGCCGGCCAGCTCTTCCTTGCTGTCGGCCTGGCTCATGAAGGCGAAGTTGGACTCCTGGATGCCGAACGACGTCGTGATGTTGCTGACGAACATGTCGTAGATGCCGTCGTGGTTCAGGTCGCCGAAGTCGACGCCCATGCCCTTGAAGGAGCTGCGGCCCAGTTCCTTGGACTTCGGCACGGTGCCGCTGTGCACCGCCTTGACCTCGGAGAACTTGATGTGGCCCGGGGTGGAGGTGTTGTACAGGAGCGCCGAGGTGCCGAAGTCGTGGGCGAGGAACAGCTCCGGCAGGTGGTCGCCGTCGAGGTCGGCGGCGGAGGCGCCGAGGGACCAGCCCTTGTTCAGGCCCTGCGGGATGGCGTCCTCGACCTTCTCGTAGCCGTCCTTCGTCCAGCGGAAGAAGTGGCCGCCGCCGCCGTTCTGGGCGTGCGACAGCGAGGCGTTCATGGTGACGTCGCCGTCCTTGGACGGGTCGAGCACCGGGCTGTCCGGGAAGTAGTTGCCGATGTAGATGTCGTCGTGGCCGTCACCGTCGAAGTCGGCGACCGCGGCGGCGTTGGAGTTCCACAGCGGACCGGTGTAGGTCTTGCCGGGCTTGCCGGGCAGCAGCTCGGTGGGCGTGAAGGAGGCGGCGGTCAGCGGCTTCCCCTTCTCCCCCTTGTTCATGAAGATGACGGGCGTACGGCCCCAGTAGTAGACGAGGAGGTCCATGCGGCCGTCCTCGTTGTAGTCGCCGGGCATGCAGCCCATCGGCGCCATGGTCTTGCTGGTGCCGAGCGGCCCCGGGTTCAGCGCGAACGGCGCGTACTTGTCCTTGCGGGTCGGTGCCGGAGTGACCACGGCCTGGTCGATCCGCACGTCGTTCACGCACAGGTCGTTGGCGAGTCCGTCGCCGTCGAGGTCGTTGATGGCGATACCGGCACCGACCGAGGAGATCCACGCCTCGATGTGCTGGTACGCCTTGTTGACCTTCCGGACCTCCTGCTTGTCATATCCGGCGGGCATGGCGATGGACATCGGCTCGAATGCGAAATTCTTCGCCAGCTTGTCGATCTCAGCGGCCGAGGACTCGGGCAGCCGGACGGCGTAGAACGTGCTCACCATCAGGGCGAGCGCGACGATTCCCGGAGAATTCCTGCGGAGCCAGTTCTTTGTGACCGTCACTGGTCGGCACCTTTCGAAATGAGCGAGTCAGAAGCGAGTTCCGCGGCGATGTCGCGCCGCCATGTCTCGTAGGCCGGGGACGCGCCCGTGCCCGGCGCCTGGGGCCGGGTGTCCCGGCACACCTGCGACGCCCGTTCGGCCGTCGTGCCGCACACGACACGGGCCGCGAGGTGGGTGTGGTCGATGACCGTGCCCGCCTTGATGCGCGCCTCGGTGGCGAAGGCGGATCCCTGGGCGAGCGCCCAGCGGTGCTCGCCCGCGCCCTCGACGAAGTGCGCGAGTTCGTCCTCGGTCACGCTGCCCGCATAGGCGCAGGCGAGCCCGGCGCCCGCGTAGAGGTCTGCGTGGCGGTGCTCGGGATAGGCCCGGATCAGATCGGTGACGACGTCGGGGTCGGTACCGCCGACGAACCACAGCGCGCGGCCGATGCCCTGGTCGATGGCGTTCAGGGTGTAGTGGTTGTGCCCGCCGTTCCAGCGGAACGGATGCTGGATCTCCGGGGTGCGCACGAACGCGTCGGTCTTGAAGTACGCCTGGTGGAAGCCGTATCCGTCCAGCGCGAGCCAGCGCAGCAGCGGGTCGGTGGTGCGGATGTCCGGCCACAGGAACTTCGGCAGGCGGGCCATCGCCCAGCCGACGCCGACGTAGATCATGTAGTCGTGGTCGCGGCCCCTGCCGGCCAGCAGACCGTCCAGGCGGCCGCCGTGTCCGGGCAGCGAGTCGTACACCGCGGCCCCCATGCCGGCACCCTCGTAGGCGAAGCCACGCATGTCTCTCGGGACCGTCTCCAGAAGCTCCTCCGCCTCGGCGGCCGAACCGGCCTCCACGGCGTACGCGTACCCCTGAAGAAACACCTCCCCGATGTACTCGAGTCGCGCCTTTGCTTCCGCGTTCTTCACATGGAATCCACGCACTTCCATGGTCGTCTCGGAAACAGGAGGTGTGAGCAATCGGCGCCGGAATGCGCCAAATACACTGGACACGGCAGTGAACCGCCCCTCTCGAATCCCTGAAAATCCCCCAGCGAATCGAATCTAGCCAGGGTCCCCAGAGGGGCGTCTACTTCAGATGTGCTCAAACAACGACGGTGCTCAGTTGCGTGCGCACATTCCGTCGCCAGACCTCGTAGGCCGGGCCGACGCCGGTCTCGGGGGCGGTGGCCGCGCAGTCGTCGGCGAGGGCCGCGATGGCGTCGACCGTGCGCCCGGTGAAGGCGTGGATGGCCGCGTGGGTGTGTTCGGGGACGAATCCGGCATGGTGCCTGGCCTTCGCCGCGAAGACCGAGCCCTGCGCCAGGTGGTCGGCGAGCTCCCCCGCCTCCTCGCGCAGCGCGGCCAGATCCGCGGCGGTGGTGCCGCCCGCGAAGGTGGCGGCGAGTCCGACGCCGCTCCACAGGTCGGCCCGCCGGTCGCCGGCGAACGCCCGTACCGCCGCGGATACGTTGCCGACGTGCCCGCCGTGGATGAACCACAGCGCTCGGCCGACGCCCTGGTCGAAGGCGCGCTGCCAGTAGGAGGGGTCGCCGTCCCAGTCGTACGGGGTGTCCAGGCGCTGTTCGCCGACCCAGGTGTCGGTGTCGAAGTAGGCCCGGTCGAAGCCGTAGCCGTCGACGCAGAGCCAGCTCATGGCCGGGTAGAGATCCGGCTCGGTCAGGTCGGGAACGAGCTTCTTCCACAGCGGCCTGGGCAGCTTGGCCATGGCGAAGCCGATGCCGATGTAGTTGAGGAAGATGTGGGGCCGGCCGCCGCCGCGCAGCAGATCGGCGGTGCGGTGTCCCTTGGGCCCCATGGTGTCGCGGATCGCGCAGGCCATGGTGGCACCCTCGTAGGCGAAGCCCCTGTTCAGCGGGTCGACAAGCGCGAGCCGGCGCTCGGTGGTCGCCAGGTCCTTGTCCTCGATGCCCCACTCGAAGCCGGTGACGACGGCCTGGGGCACGGCCTCCAGTTGCCGCGTGCGCTCGGTGGGCTCGACGGTGAACCCGCGTCCCGCAAAGCTCACTTCGTCCAGGGACGGGGCCATGATCAGCCTGCGCAGCGCTCCCAGTGCGGGCACGATGACGCCTCCTCGTACGCGCCGCTTCCGGTTCCGGCGGCGGGGGCTGCCATCGTGGGCGAGACGCACCGAGGGCGGCATCTTCCGCCGTGCGCTCACCGGCGGTGTTCAGCGCACGCGGCGGACGTCGACTTCCTCGTCGTGCACGGCACGCCCGCAATGGGTGCAGCGCAGCTCGACGTGGACGGCGCCGTCGCAGCCGATGTGGTCGGCTCGGCGCGGCGGGCCCAGCTCCTGCGGCAGGTTGCGGTCGCCCCACTGCATCAGGGCGATGACGGCCCGGGTCAGGTCCCGGCCCATGGGCGTGAGCCGGTACTCGTAGCGCACGGGCTTGTCCTGGTACGGCACGCGCTCCATGATCTCGTGGTCGACCAGCCGGGACAGCCGGGTGGAGAGCACGTTGCGGGCGATGTCCAGATGTGCCAGGAACCCGTCGAAGCGGGTGACGCCGAGCAGCGCGGAACGGATGATCAGCAGGGTCCAGCGCTCGCCGATCACCTCCAGGGACCGGGCGAGGTTGCAGTCCTGTCCCTCGTACGTGTGCTTCAGCATGCGCTCACTCTAGGGCGGGGCGGGTTGCGTGAAGGAACCCGAGTTGGCGAAGTCGTCCGAACCGGTCCCGGTTCGTCAGGCGGCCACCAGCATCCGCTCGCCACCACCGGCGGGAAGGGCGCGGCGGTTGAACCGGCTGTAGCCGTACGCGGCGGACACCAGCGTCATGTGGTGGTGCCAGCCCGGGTAGGAGCGGCCTTCAAAGTCGAGCAGGCCGAAGTCGTCGCCCATCTCCCGGACGGACTCCCCCGCGTGCCCGAGGGTCCGCGTGAGAGCGACCACCGACTCCATGCGGGTGTGCGTGAGGCTGGTCAGCCACAGCTGGACGGGTCGCCGTCCGTTGTCGGGGCGGATGGCGAACAGCCGGTAGGTGCGGTGGATCCGCTCGCCGCCAGGCCCCTGCTGGGGCAGCCGCACATAGCTGGACATGACGGTGGTGTGACGACCGCGTCCGTCCCAGGGGGCGACGGTCTCCATGCGGGTCAGCGTGCCCGCGTCGAACTCGAACAGGCTGCGGGCCGCGAGCACCAGCCCCTGCCCGTCCCCTCCCGGCTGGGGCTGCAGCCGCAGGTGACGGCCGACCGCGACCTGAAGGCTGTCCGGGACGGCGACCACGAAGTCGCGTCCGCGCCGGGCGAGTCCGCGCACGAGGGCCGTCGCGCTGGTGCCGCCGAGGGCCTCCAGATCCGCGACGACCGGCAGCGGCGCGGTGCGGCTGACGTCGGAGAGGGAGTCGACGAGGTCGAGGGCGTGCTGCTCGACGGAGCGGGGGCCGACCTCGGCCGGGATCCGGGTGCGGACGCGGCGCTCGGGGTCCTTCACCCACGAACCGGGCAGCAGCAGCCGCCAGTCGACAGGCAGGGCCTCATCGTAGGACGACAGGAACATCCCGACGCCCACCTGGCAGGTCACCGACCGACCGCTCGAGGCGAGGAAGCGGCGGTGGACACCGCAGGAGTGCTCGCCCCGCTTGCGCATGACGGCCGGGCCGACCACCCACGCGCGCGGAGTCATCTGCTGCTCGACCCACCGGGTGAGCTCGGCCCGGACCGGCGTCCACTCCCAGGGGCTGGCGTTCACGAACTGATGCAGCGACTGAGACGTGGCCGGCGAGGACGAGATGGTCTCGGCGAGCCGCTTGACCGACTTCTTGCCCGGGGTGGTGAGCAGGCCCTGCACGTAGGCCTGGGCCCAGCGGCGCTGGTCCACCCGCGGCAGGCACTCGAAGATCCTCTCGGCGAACACCGGCACCGAGGTGCGATGCGTCGTCAGAGCGTACGCGACCATGGCTAGTTCCCTCCCCTGCTCTCGGCCTGCGGCTGCCGACCACGCTAAAATAATAGCGAACGTCCTCTTTTTTTTGCGACTCAGGAGAGTTGCCGCATGCACTTTGCCAAGTCGGTCTCCGCATCGGCCCGCAGCGGGACCCGTCCCGCCCCTGTGACCTGCGCTGATCCGACACATCTTGGGCAACTCCCCCTTGCCCACCAGAGAAAGGGAGCGCCAGCCTTGGAGAAGAAGGTGGCCGCGAGTTCCCTGCGGGAGAGCCCTCTTCGGGAGATGGTGTGGTGAAACAGGAGAGGGCCGTACGCACGCGTCAGGCCCTGGTCAGAGCGGCGGCCGAGGAGTTCGACCGCTACGGGTACGACGGCACGTCGCTGGCGGCCATCAGCAAGGTGGCCGGCGTGTCGATAGGCGCCGTGACCTTCCATTTCCCGACCAAGGTGCACCTGGCGGACGCGGTACAGCTGGAAGGGCGGGCGGTCACGCTGGCCGCGCTGGAGCGCCTGGCCGCCGAGCAGATGACGCCGCTGCGCATGGTGATCGACCTGACCCTCGAGTTGACCCGGCTGATGGAGCAGGAGCCCACGGTGCGGTGCGCGATCCGCCTGAGCCGGGAGCGTCCGGGCACGGAAGCGTGGTCGGACGCCTGGCTGCCCATGGTCCGCGGACTGCTCGATCGCGCGTATGAAAACGGCCAACTTCGCACGGACGCCCTACCGGCGGACGTCACGATGCTCGTGGAGCACCTGACCAGTGGGGCCGAGGCGTATCTGCGCAGGCGGATGGGCTCGGACCCGGCACTCGAGAGTGCCGTCGCCCAGCTCAAGAGGGTCTGGCGGCTCGCGCTCGTGGGCGTCTCCGCCGAGACATCGGGTGTACCGCGCCAGGTGAACCGGCCGGCGCGGGAGGAGACGATGGAATGACTCGTTGTTCGGGCGGATCCGTCATCCGCCCGAACAACAGGTGGTTGGCGTCACACAGCGGTCAGGCCGCCGTCGACGGCCAGCGCGGCCCCCGTCACGAACGAGGCGTGCGGGCCGGCGAGCCAGAGCGCGGCGTTGGCCACCTCGTCAGGGTGCGCCATGCGCTTCTGGATCTGACGCGAGACGAAGAACTCCTCCAGATGAGGGTGGGCCGCGACCGCCCCTTCGATGAGTTCGGTCCGAGTGGTGCCGACCACCAGGGAGTTGACCCGGATCCCGCGCTCGCCGTACTCGGCCGCGGCGGCCTTCGTCATCCCGATCACCGCATGCTTGGCGGCGACGTACGGCGCTCCGGCTCCGGTCGCCACCACGCCTGCCGTGCTGGCGGTGTTCACGACGGAACCGCCCCCGGAGGCAAGCAGAGCGGGGATCTGGTGGCGCAGGCAATTCCACAGACCACGCACGTTCACGTCCATGACCTGCTCGAAGACCGTGTCCTCGGTCTCGTGCAAATCGGTGCCGGCCGTGCCCCATCCGGCGTTGTTGAAGGCCACATCCAGCTTTCCGAACGTCTCCACCGCCGTGTCCACCACACGGCGTACGTCCTCGGAGCGGGCGACGTCGCCGGGGGCCGCCAACGCGCGGCCCCCCTCCGCGGCGATCCGGTCGGCGAGCTCGCTCAGTCTCGCCTCACGCCGCGCCATGAGCACGACGGCAGCACCCTCGGCGGCGAACATGCGGGCTGCCGCCGCACCGATCCCGCTGGACGCGCCGGTGATCATGGCGACTCTGCCGCTGAGCAGACCGCCGGCTCTCTCCGAACCCTCGTTCACTTTCCATCCCCCTGAAGTGTGTAGAAAGAGCAATGCCGATCCGGCCGGGGCGTCACGCCCGGGCGAGGCCCGTGTCCACCGGAGCCCAGATCGTGCCGTCGGCGGCTTCGGCGTCGACGGCGCGCAGCATCGTCTCATCGATGAGCTGCAGCGATTCCACGAGGTGTCGCACGCCCGCCTCTCTCATCAACAGGCGCTGGAAGCTGTGCTCGAAGCTGCTGGGGTGGCCGATGAACGGCACTCCGAGCTCCTTCGCGCTCTCGGCGACACGCGCAACGTCGTCGATGAACAGCACCTGGTCGTAGGCGAGGCCGAAGATCTCGGTCGTGATCTCCGTGATGCCCGGTCGGAAGTCGTTGGTGCACACGTATCCCGGGCCGTCGAAGAGGTGCGCCCACTCCCCCAGGAAGCGGTCGAAGTGCTCCCTTCCGAGCCCTCCGTAGCAAACGGTGGCGAGGCCGAGGCCCCGCAGTCGGCGCACCAGCTCGACCGCGCCGTCGACCACTCGCACCGGGTGGTCGCGCAGGTAGGCGTCCCGCTCGGCGAAGTAGGCGTCCAGCGCCTCCTGTGCGGTCATGGGCTCCCGTACGACGTCGGCCATGTAGGCACTCGCCACCTGCTGGGGCTGGGAGAAGATACGCCGCTCCACGTCGGCGGTGTACTCGCCACCGCGGCTGACGACGAAGTGGTGGATGACTGGGCTGAACGTGTCGTTCAGCAGCACACCGTCGATGTTGACCGCGGCGAGCCGCAGCTGTCGAAGACCTGGGGGCACGGAGGATCTCTCCTGGGTTGGTCACGGGTGAGGACGGGACGAGAGGTCGCGTACGAGGAATGCCGACGGCGGCGGGCGGTCAGGCGAAACGGCGCACGTCCAGGTCGATCGATTCGGCGATCCGCTCGGGCGCGATCCCCGGCAGGAGGATCCGCCACATCGCCACGGTCCGGTCCGGCAGATCCTCACGCCCGCTCACGGCGTTCGCGAACATCTGCATGCCCGTGCACGCGCCCACGAGGAATTCGGCCAGCTGGCCGACGTCGACGAACTCCCGCAGCTCACCGTCGTACTGAGCCTCCCTCAGCGTCACCTCGAGGATCTGCGCCCAGGCCACGTACGGCGTCGCGTCGCGACCGGTGGTGCCGTCCTGATCGTTGGTGAGGCGGACACCGGCGCGCAGCAGGACGTCACGCTGGATCTGCCAGGCCCAGACGAAGGTCGTGTCCACGATGCGTTGCAGTCCGTGCGAGTCCAGCCGCGGGACGACCGTCTCGGGCTGTGCGTTCATCACCGCGCGCGCCAGGTCCTCCTTCGACTTGAAGTGGAAGTACATCGCTCCCTGGGAGACGCCGGCACGCTTCATGATCCTGCTGACGCTGGCACCACTGAACCCGTATTCGTCGAAGACCTCGGCGGCTCCCCTGATGATGGCCTCCCGCGTCTTCATGGCTCGGTCTTGCTGCAGTCTGGCCATCGGCGGCGGGCTCCCTCTCGACAAAAAAAAAGAACAACCACTATTTTATAGCTTGCCCCGCTCGACCGGTAGGGCCGTCGGGGGACGACATACGCGCACGCCCTAGGGGAGAGGCATGCCCATCACCACAGAACCGCACGTCGCTGCAAAACCGGCACTGACCACGACCGTCGCCAGGGAGTACGTGCACCGGGCGGCTCTGTCAGAGGTCCTGCTGACCGGCTGGAACAAGACTGGGCGCGACGCATTCAAGGTCACCGCGCAGTGGCCCCGCAGCCACAGCTTCTACGTCTCCGAGCACGGGATGCACGACCCGCTGTTGCTCTGCGAGACGGTCCGACAGGCCAGCACGCTGCTGGCCCACGTCGGCTACCACGTTCCGCTCGGCAACCAACTCTCCTGGTCTCGCGTACAGTTCGCGGTCAACCCGTACGCCCTGCGCACCGAGGGAACACCGGCGGACATCCAACTCCACGTGACCTGTTCGGACATCCGTCATCACCGCGGGATGCCGGTCACGATGTCCATGCACATGGAGGCCGTCCGCCGCGATTGCCTGCTGGCCGTCGCGAGTGTGCGCTTCGGCAGCCACTCCCCCGCCGTATACCAGCGGCTTCGCGCGGGGAAGGGTGATGTCAACGAGGTCTTCGCACAAGCTCCGCAGCCGCCGGAACCCGTCTCTCGCAGCACCGTCGGCCGGCTGCGCAAGCAGGACATCGTGCTCGCGCCCACCCCGGACCGCCTGCGCTGGCAGCTCCGTGTCGACACCAGCCATCCGGTGCTCTTCGACCACGCCCTCGACCACGTTCCGGGCATGCTGATGCTGGAGGCCATACGTCAGGCGGGGCACGCCATCGAACCGGCACGAGGCGGCGCCGTCATGCCCACCTCGATGGATGTCTCGTTCAACCGCTATGTCGAGTTCGACGAACCGTGCTGGATCGAGGCCGAGCCGGTGGAAACCGCCGCCCCCTCGTCAGACGGCCGCCGGACAATCCGTGTCGCCGCTCTCCAGTCCGGGCTCTGCGCGGTCAACGCGACCGCAGAACTGACGGACACCGTCTCGCTGTAACAGCACCACGCAAGCGCAGTATCAACAGACTCAAGGAGGATGTGATGTAAGTCACAGTGCGGCTTTCGTCCCCCTAGACGGGACCGCCGCCCATCGATCCTTAGGTGAGCCACCACCGAGGATCGAGGTCACACCGCCCGTCGAGTTGCCGACTCGACGGGCGAAGGCCCGTTCTGGGTGCCACCCCAGAGACGTGCAGTACCAGGTTCTGCCAGAACCGTGAAGCCGCCACACAACGGCTTCGTTATGCCTCGTGCCAGGAGACACCATCATGATGAACGAAAGTTCGGCGATTCTCCAGCCCCTTCAGCACATTTGTGACGCGGAATGTCACCTTCATGACGATTCGTCATCCGCGGATTCAGACGTCTCACAGGCTGGAACCCGCTATTCCACCCCTTCCTGGACGCATCGCGGGCGAGTGAAGGTGCCCATGCGCCTCGTCGAGTCACCCCACTACACCGATGCGGCCCTGAGCGTGTACGTGAAGGTGAAGGCTCTCGGCCTGCGCCCGGAGGGCTGTACCGCAGGCATCGCCACCCTCGCCTCGTACCTCGGCCTGTCTCCTTCAACCGTGCAGCGCGGTCTGGCGCAGCTGCGCTCCGTCGCTCCCGACGGCGTGGTGGAACTCCCCGACAGCCGACGCCGGTCCCTCCCAGGCGGCTTCGGTACCACCGCACGCCGCCGGGTCCGGCCGATGCGGCCCACCGAGCGCTTCATCTGGCTGCCCGTCGCCGCCAGCGAACATCTGAGGCCCCGCCTGCTGCGCGCGTACGCGATCATCTCCTACGCCGTCATCCAGAAGATCCCGCTGACCGAGCGAGTCCTCGCCGGCTTCCTGCGCCACCACTCCGGTCACCGCGCCGGCCAAGCCCTTTCCCTCGATGCAGCAGGGCGCATCGTGGACGAACTCGCCGATTCCGGGTGGGTCAGCGTCGAGCGGCGGGCGGGTATGCATGGTCGCCACATCTTCCACATCCCGAGCCAACAGGCCCCTTTGTCTTCTGTTGTTGATGACCGATCAGGTTCCGCTCCCCATGAGCGTTCGCTCGCGAATAAGGAAGACCTCAAGACTGACCGACTTGAGAACGAGGGGGAGCCTTTGTCACCCGCCGTAGGCGAGGTACCGGTAGTCAAGGCTGTGGATAACTCCGCCACCAAGACGACGCATCCCCTCGCCGAGGCATCCGGGAATCGAGCGCTCCGCGCGGATGACACCACCTCGGCCTCCTCCCCCACGCTCCCCTCTCCGACGCTCCCCGCCCCGAAGAAAAGCCCCTACCGTGGCCCGCAGTTGACGTTCAGCACCCGGCTCCACGCCGCGCTGGAGCCGGTCCGGTTCCTGCTCGCCGACGTGAACGCCTACATGCTGCGCCGAATCGGCCGGGAGGCCGCCCGCCAGCTCGACGACTGCGGCTCCGTCCAGCGTCTGCAGGCCCGCCTCACCCTGCGCCTCGCCCGGACCTTCGTCGACGACATCCAGGACCCTGGACGCTGGCTGCTGGGCGTGGCGCTCCCCCGCTGGGGCTGCGCCAACCCCGACTGCGAGGCGGGCGTCCTCTGGTCGACGGGGGCGGAGTGTGGCATCTGCCGAGAGGTCGTCTTCCGGCGGGCTGCGGCCCGCCGGAAACCGGCCTCGGGCGGCGGCGGGCAGGACCTATCACGCCGTGATAACCCCGTGCCGAAGAAGGTGGCCGTCCCGAGGGTCGTGGAGTGCTGCCCGAACTGCGAGCGCCCCCACAGTGCCGGGAACTCGGGGATCTGTTCGAGCTGCCGTAGGGACTCGATCCCGGTCCCGCTTCCGGCACCCGGCCCCGACGCCCCGACCGCCATGGGCTGCCAGGGCCGTAACGGCACCTGTGGCCGTCCCACGCCGCAGCATCTGTGCTGGCGATGCCGCATGGAGGCGGAGGCCTGCACACGGGAACACCCACTCGTCCCGACCGACACCCCGTGAACCTCCCCGGCACCAGATCAGGAGCACGCATGCGTCTCGCGGAACTCAGCCGCACCAGTGGCGCCTCGACCGCCACGATCAAGTACTACATCCGCGAGGGCCTGCTGCCTCCCGGCCGGCTCACCAGCAGCAACCAGGCTCGCTATACCGATGACCACGTCCACCGGCTGCGACTGATCCGTGCGTTGCTCGACCTCGGCGGCCTGACAATCGCCAAGGTCCGGGAGATCGTCACCGCTCTGAACGGACCGGCCGACGAGGCCGTGCTGAGGGCGATGACCGCCCAGGTGCCCGGTCCGGAGCCACTCGCCATGCTGGTGGCGAACCCTCTGACCATCGCCGAAGTGCAGGCCCTCGCTGAGCGCCGGGGGTGGAGGATACCCGCCGGCAGCCCCGCGTTCGCCGCAGTCGTGGAGGTCCTGGACACGCTGCGGGAGCTCGGTCACGAACACGTAGCCGAGCGCCTCGACGCCTACGCCGAGGCCGCCGAACAGGCGGCGGCGGCGGACAGGGAGACCTTGCGCTCCTGCACCAGCTCCGAAAGGCTCGCAGAGAGCCTGGTCGTCGGCAACGTGCTGGGCGACAACCTGCTGGCCGCCCTGCGCCGACTCGCCCAGGGGGAGCGGGCGGACGCTCCGGGCCGGCCCCTCGCCGCGTAGCAACACGCGACAGGGGCGGGCCCGCACTCTGCACGGCCCCACCCCTGCGGATCGCGCCTTGCTACCGGCGTCCCGCCAGAGCGGGCTCGCGCACCGCCTCCTCGGCGGACGGGGCTCCGGAGGACGGAAGGGACTCCCCCGCCGTGGCCTTCTTGGGTGCGGAGACGCTCTGCTCGGACTCCCCGTAGCCGGCCTTGACCGCGCGCTTCTCCTTCCACAGGTGGAAGAGGGAGATGGCGAGAATGGCCGTGCCGATCAGGTTGGCGACGAAGTGCCACCACACGCGGTACGTCACCAGGGCCGGGCCCGGCTCGATCGCACCGAACCAGGTGGACAGGCCGATGGCACGGCTGGCGCCCAGGGCGACCGACGCGGTCAGCACGATGTGCTCGATGCCGTGGACGGTCTGCATCCAGACGCCCATCTTGGCCCACTTGCGGGACTTGAGGTGCCCGGTGGCCCTGCGGGTGATCTGCACGATGCCGACGAGTCCGGCGAGGAAGATGAAGTTGCCCGTCAGGTGCAGGATCTCCATGCCCAGCGCGGGCTTGGTCGGGTCCACCTGTCCCATGCCGCGCGAAAGGCTCATCGCCCACGGGGTCATCCAGGCGGGGGAGTACGGGTGGGCCACCCAGTAGGCGGCCTGGGTGACATGCTCCTGGAAGTGTCCGATCTGTCCGACCACGCCGAGACCGATGACGGCGACGGCGGTCTTGTACAGCCAGGGCCGCACCGCTCCTCGGTTCGCGTACGCGAGCACGACGACGGCCGCCCACATGGCGACGGCCCACCCGATGAACAGAACGGCGCCCCAGGTGTCCAGCGATGAGACGGCGCCTCCCATCTCGTGGCCGCCGTGGCCTCCGTGCGCGTGGTCCATGGGCATGGGTGGGCTCCTTGTCCGGATCTCGATCAAGCGGTGCCGTATGTGACGGTCCCGCCACGCTAGGGATCCCGGTTCCATCGGGGCCACTTCGAGCGTGCGGACTTCTCGGACACTCCGGGCGCGACGGCGCCAGGCCGCGTTCCGGATGAAGCCGGAGCGCGGCCTGGGGGAGGGGCGCGATGTCTTCCTGGAGATCAGGTTCCAGGCGTCGCTTTGTGTGTGGCGAGGAGGCGCTCGAGAAGGACCTTCTGCTGATCGCTGTCCATCCTGCTCAGGACGAGATCCGCGACGGCATCCCCGTTGTGCCAGGGGATCTTCCTGCCTGTCACGAGGGGAACCGGCTCGAACTCTCCGGACGCGAGCTGATCGAGCTCGGCAGGGGAGTCCGAGGCGTTCCGCTGGCCGGGAAGGTCGTCGGTGGGCACCAGGGCATCCGTCCACGGTGCCTGAGGGTTATCACGGCGTGATAGGTCGGCGTCAGCCTGAGGGTTATCACGGCGTGATAGGTCGGCGTCAGCCTGAGGGTTATCACGGCGTGATAGGTCGGCATCGGCCTGAGGGTTATCACGGCGTGATAGGTCGAGGTCGGCAGCCGACCTCCTCCTGCCGGCCTCAGCTCGGGCGTCGGCCTTGTCCCGCTGCTCTTCCGGTGTCAGCTTCGACAGGTTGCGGACGTGCTCAATCCTGCGGCGGCCGGCGACCAGGTCGGCCTGGAGAGAGGGGTCGAGGTCGAGCACGGACAGCTTGGAGGAGATCGTGGACTGGCCGATGCCCAGCCTCTTCGCGGCCTTGTTCTGGGAACCGTAGAACTCGACGAGCTTCTTCAGAGCGTGGGCCTGCTCGAGCGGGTTCATGTCGTCGCGATGCACGTTGGCCACGAACGCCGCTTCCAGAAGCGCCTCGTCCGTGGCGACCAGGTCGTTGTTGACGCTGACCCGAATGGTCTTGGCGCCGGCCAGGCGCGCGGCCTCGAGACGGCGGTGACCGTCGACGACGAGGTAGCGGGCGCCCTCGTCGAGGGCGCCGGCACGCTCGGGACGCTCGGCCAGGTAGGCGTCAAGGGTGGCGACGGTGATCGAGTTGATGAGCCCGACTTCCCGGATGCTGTCGGCCAGGGCCTCCAGGTCGCGGAGTTCCTCACGCGGATTGTCGGGGTTCTGGCTGATCAGTGCGAGCGGCAGCTCGGTGGGGTCGGGGACGCCCTGGGTCGGGGCAGCGGTGGCGGCTCCGATGGCCGCCCGGCGCGCGCTGATAGGTCGGGCCTGTGCGAACGAGGCTCCGCTACCGAGGTTCTTGGCTTTGCTCACTTGCTGATCTCCCGGGCGAGCGCTCGGAGGGCGACGGACTGCTCACAGCGCGGCGCGTAAGCGAGGAGCGGCCGCTTGGCGCGTACGGCTTCCTTCTGCTCCTTGAGGTCACCGATGACGCCGACGACCCGTGGGTCCTTGATGTCCATCCAGGACTGCAGCGAGGAAGTGGCGATGTACCCACGGCGGGCGTCGTAATGGTTGACGACAAGGCCGAGGTAGTCGATGTCGAGGGCGAGGTCGTTCCGCATGTCCTCGATCTGCGAGGTCAGCAGACCATAGGCGTCAGCGCTGCTGTCCTCGGCCTGGACGACGATGAGCACCCCGGAGTTGCCCGCTTCCTCGTTGCCCCTGCGACGCCCGTAGTAGGAGGCGGCGTCCATGCTGATGCCGAGGCTGGGCGGGCAGTCGATGAGGATCACGTCGTAGTCGGCCTCGACCGGCGCGAGGGCACGTTCGAGAGCGGCTTCCCGCGCGCGGATGGATGCGAGGCGCACATCCAGAAGGAAGGCGTCAGTGCAGGCGGGCAGGAGGTGGAGCCGGTCTCCGAACCGCTCTTCGGATACGGCGACGATGACGTCGCGGAGATCCCCCTTGGCGCCGCCGGCCATGTGGTTGGTGAGGGAGTCCCCGTCCATGGGCAGCGGCTCGTGGCCTAGCTGCTTGGTGAGGTGCCCCTGGGGGTCGAAGTCCACCAGAAGGACCCGCTGGCCGAGACCGGGGAGATCTTCCAGAGCGAGGGAGTCGGCCCGGTCGTCCTCGTTCAGGAGTGCGGCGAAGTGCTTGGAGACCTTGACGGGCGTGAGCGTCATGCGGTCTTCGGCGAGCGCTTCCCCGAGCCCCGCGGTGATGGCGGTCTTGCCGACCCCGCCCTTCTGGTTGCAGACGATGATGCGGCGAACGGTCGCCGGACGCCTCACCTCAGGTGCGGGGTTGTTGTCGAGCCAGAGCGTGACGGACTGGGCCAGGCCCTGGGTCAGGGAGACACCTCGGCTCTTGCAGTCGTCCCGGAACCCGTCCCAGAGACCTTCAGGGAGAAAGGTGGAGTAGGTCTCGGCGCCCGCCGTGTCGAGGGAGGTGAGGTTCGAGCCGAGACCGCGCCAGGCGGTGATGCCCGCTTCGACGGCGTCCTGCATGTCCAGACCGTGCAGGGCAGCCCGGACCTTGAGTTCCTGCCGGAGGGCGCTGGTGAGCTTGGCGACGACCTTCTCCCGGTCGCCGGTTGTGTCAGGTGGGGTCATGGCCGTCACTCTACTAACGTTCTAGATCAACATCAGCCATTGACACGTTAGGAAAGTTACTAACGTTCCGTCAGACCAGACCTCCGGTGCCTGAACGTCGGCCAATAGCCCCTCCTCCTCCCTGCTTTGGGTGCCGCCGTTTGCCAGGCGGTGGTACGCCGCGTCGCCCTGCCTTCGGCAGTGGAGACGTTGTACGTACTGCGGTGGTGACGAGTACGACGGCATGCGCGTCGCTCACCGCTCAGATCACCCGAAGGTGCAGTGAGACATGATCTGGCTCTGCCGCGAGGCCGGGGATTCCCGTACGTTCGTGACCGAACGGCTGCGGCGTGTCGACCGCCGTGAGTAAGCATCGGAGAAGGGGTAGGCGACGGGTGGGCGAGGACTGGATCGAGAATGCTGTCTGCCGAGCGACCGACGCCGATGACCTCTTCGTCGACGGAGCGGCCCAGAACGAGGCCAAGGCAATCTGTACCTTCTGCCCCGTTCGCACCGAGTGCCTCGCCTACGCCCTCGACTCTCGGATCGAGCACGGAATCTGGGGCGGCATGACCGAACGCGAGCGCCGCAGGCTGTTGCGGCAGCGACCCACTGTCACCTCCTGGCGACGCCTCCTCGAGACAGCGCGTCAGGAACTCTCCGCCGGCAACACGGTGACGCCGTCACGAGAACTGAGGCCCGACCGCATGAGCCCGGCCGCGTGAGAGGCGGAAGCGAGGCACGCGGCGGTCTCCTTCGCCACAGCGTGAGCCCGGGCTTCAGGTCCCGCCGCGTCTGAGCGCGCCGACGCCGGCATCCGGCAGCGGTCACCGTCAACGCTGCCGACCGGCTAACTCTTGAGGGTGGATCGGTTCACCCCACCAGATGAACTCAACACAGTTCCAAGGACGGGCGTGTACCGCATGCGGTGACCTGCCGTTCGTGGACTATCCGCAGCACTCGGCCTACCGCGTTCCGACCAAACGCCCCTTGCTGTTGAGCGAGCTGCGCTCGCAGCTGCCAAGCGTGGACGACCGCATCCGCGCCTTCCCCGGTTACGGCGATCCCACGGAGTACGAAGCGATCGCCGACTCGTTGTACCAGGTCTTCATCACCACCCGTAACCTCGCACCGGCACGGCACTCGACGAACTGCTCGATCCACCCGCTCGGGCCGGTCGACCCCGAGTCCCCGCAGGGGTGGGGGCAATGCCTGTTCTGCAACAGCAACCGCCGGATCGGCAATCCACGCGCCCGTCAGGAAGTGGCGAACGCCGCCCTCCAGTACGACGTCCCGCCGCCGCCCTACACCCACGAAACGCTGCTCGACCGGATGCGCCAGATCAACGACGTCATCTTCGAACTGCACTACAGGTCACCGGAGGAGGACTTCGCTCTCGCCGCCGACCTGGTGCACGGGGCATTCATCATCGCCCGCGAGCTTTCCCGACCGCGTTCCACCTCGCGATGCACCCGCCATCCCGGAGCCCCTGTCGACCCGACGGCGCAAGGAGGCCCCCGCTGCCTGCTCTGCGTAGCCGCTGAACGTCGAACCGGAGCCGTTCCGCCCCCAGAGATCCGCAACCGTCCGCGCCGCCCCGTCCCCGGACGCCGGCTCCCCCATCCCCCGAGCTGACAGAAGGACCAGTCATGCCATCCCCGTACGACCACCTGGTCTCAGCAGAGGAGCTTCTGCACGATGCCCGGCAACTCCTCAAGGAGGGCCGCAGCCACGCCGCCGGCATCCACGCCCAAGTCGCATCGGCCTTCCTCGAGGCCGCCGGCTCCCGAGAGCGGATCATCCCCGACCCACCGCCCGTTCCTTCGGCACGGCTGGGTCCACTGCCCGAGTGGTGCGGGCGATGCGACGGGCCCGACATCTCGATGAGGTGGGTGCAGGTCACACACCCTGACGAAGAGCACGTCCGCATGGCCAAGTGTCCTAGGTGCCATCCTGCGTCACCCCGGTGCATCGCTGCGCGTAGGGAAGCACAGACAGCCGCCGATGACGTGGATCTCGCGGCGGGCAGGCAAGCTTGAGGCAGCTGCGGTGAAAGGCCGCACGACCCGCGCAGCCGGGCTGCACCGAGCCTGTGCCGAGCGGGCCGCTGGTCAGCCGCCCAGGCGTGTGTCCCGGACAGCAACTCCGGTGCGGGCGGTGGACGAGGTCACAGTCCGGGCGAGCATCACGCTTTCGGCGAGCGGGGCATGGTGCGGCCGGCGTCGCTCTCGCACCGTCTCATGTGTCGGCCTGCGGGTCCGCGGCGGCGAAGGCCGTGTTCCGCGCGCTCGGAGCTCATGCCCATGGCGTGTGCTGTCGGGACGCCCCGGGGACGGTCCACGATCGCTCTCGAACTCACCACGCGCTTCGGTCGCTTACCGCGGCGCTCACCACAGCAGGTCAGAGGCCTTCTGACCTTCAGCTGCGGGAGGCAGTCGGCCACCTCGTCCCCCGCACGCCGGCCCCGAGCTACCTGGAGACGCGCCTGCTCCACTACAACGGGGCCATGGCCGGCTTCATCGCCGTCGACCGCGGCCGGTAGTCCGTCGAGCGCATCTAACGTCGACCCTGCTTACGCAAACACCGGGTCGCCCGGCCGGTGCTCGCCGCACTCGCCGCCGCGAAGGTCGCCCACCGGCTGAAGGCGCCGCTCACACGTGCGGCACACGGCCTGGCCGAGCACCCGTTGCGCGGCGCGCGCACGCCCCTGAGCGGACGGACGCGATGTCGTGTGGGCCGCCGCGCGGTGCCCGAGCCCCGGCCGTGGTCGTGGTGACGTCCGGCTGCGAGGAACACGCGGACCAGGTGGCCGACGCCGTCTGCCAGCTAGCGGAGGCCGACTTGTGGCTCCTGACGCCACGCTACGGAGCTCAAAATCGGGTTAAATGTTCGAGTAAAAGAAAGGGGTAAAGTCTGCTACCGTTCAGGCTGGAGGTAGTGACATGGCATCCCAGGAAGAGCTGTTCGCGTCCGTGGACGCCCTACTGGAGGAAGAGCCTCAGCTCCCGCCCCCGGCCGAGCGTGCCCGGCTGCGCGAGGCCGCCGGCATCACCCAGGCCCGCCTCGCGGAGGCCCTGAAACTGAAGTCGACGCAGAGCATCAAGAACTGGGAGAACGGCCGCTCCGAGCCGACCGGGTCGCGCCTGGCCGCCTACCAGCGGCTCCTCACGGGCTGGGCCGCGAAGTATCCCAACGGGGGCACCGCTTCTGCCGCCGCGCCGCAACCGGCCCCGCCGGCGACGTTCACCGGTCAGGTCGCCGCCGCGCCGGGGGCGGAGACCGCCGTGCCGGTCGAGACTCCCGCTGCCCCGGTCGCACTGCAGCGTCCGGCCGCGCGCCCGACGACGTCGTCGCGCCGCCCGGCGGCGACGAAGGCCACCGTGCCCGCGCTGGACCCCCGCTTCCCCCATGGCCCGCTCGCCGTGCTGGACGGCGACGGCTCCGCGTACGGCACGGCCGGCATCGTGCTGGACTGCCCGGCCACCACGATCGCCGAGCTGGTGGAGTGGACCCTCAAGGAGTCCGGCCTCGGTGCGCCGAAACTCAACAAGAACGGCAAGGACCAGGACCCGCTGATCGTGCTCACCGCAGCCGCGGCCGCACGGTTCGGGCTGCCCGAGCGCCTCGAGGACCGCCGCGGCCTGCGCCTGCCGGAGGACCACCCGGTCGTCAAGCAGGTGCTGAAGGCGAAGTGGCAGCTCACCCAGCGCGGCTTCGGCCCCTGGGCCCGGATCTACCGCAAGGCACAGGGTCGCGAGCGGCAGTGCGTGCAGCTCGCGATCCTGCCGTGGGACGCGCTCGACTCCCGCTCGTGGCCCGGCGTCACCGGGATGGAGCCGGCCGACGTCGCCCGCGTTCTCGGCGTCTACGCGCAGCGGGTCATCACCCCGCGCGGCTCCACGGCCGTGTCCGGGCTGGAGCTGATGACCGCGCTGCGCCCGCCCACCCGGCCGGTGCGCGACGAGGAGACCGGCAACTGGGTTCCCGGTCACAACCCGGGCTCGCTGGGCACGGAGCCGATGGACCCGGCGCCGCCGGAGGGCCAGCCCGAACACCCCGCGATCCACCGGATCGGCTGGAAGGGCGGCTTCCTGCACGAGGAGGCCTACCAGTGGGTCCGTCCGGTGGAGCTGCTCACCGACGAGGAGTGCACGCTGCCGTACGCGGTGGGCCTCGACCTGAACACGGCCTTCCTCGCGGCCGCCGCCCGCCTGACCGTCGGCCTGTCCGCCCCCGACCACTTCGTCGGCCCGAAGTTCTACCCGAGGGTCCCCGGCTCCTGGCTGGTCGACCTCTCCCACGTGGAGCTGGACCCGCGCCTGCCCAGCCCGTTCACACCGGACGGCAGCCGCCCGACAGGACCGGCCTGGTACCAGACACACACCGTCGCCTACGCCCAGGAACTCGGCTACAACGTCGAGCCCATCGAGGCGTACCTGCGCCGCGAGACCGGCGCGTACCTGGACCCGTGGCACGACCGGCTCAAGACCGCCTACGTCGACACCCTCGCCGACCTCGGCGTCACCAAGGACCTCACCGACGCCGAGTTCCTCGCCGCGATGGAGGTCCACAAGGACGTCGACCCTGCCATGGCCGCCGTGCTCGCGGCGATCAAGGCCACCATCAAGGGCGGCATCGGCAAGCTCTTCGAGAACCCGCAGGGCAAGGGCTACAAGGACGGCGACCCGTGGCCGGCCATGCAGCGCCCGACCTGGCGGCCGGACATCCGCGCCGCCGTCATCTCGAAGGCCCGGGTCAACATGCACCGCAAGATGCTCAACATGGCCAAGATGACCGGCCTGTACCCGCTCGCCGTGCTGTCCGACTGCGTCGTCTACCCGAGCCCCGGCGACAGCCCTGTGGACTTCCTGCCGTACGCGGCCTCCGGCAAGATCCAGCCCGGCGGCTTCCGCCTCGGTCCAACCCCGGGCCTGGCCAAGCTGGAAGGCGTCCAGTCACTGCTGTGGGCGGTCGACCTGATGGAGCAGGGCCTCAACCCGGCCCGGCACATCAAGGGCGGCGACGCCGTCATGGACGAAGGGGAGTAGGCCATGACGGACATCCACGACGCGATCGAGCGCGCCGACCAGGAGGCGTTCACCAAGGACCCGCCCAAGACCCTCAAGGGCCAGGTCGGCTTCCTGCGCAAGTACCTCAGCGCCAAGGAGATCGGCGAGGAAGTCGGAGTCACGGCCGACTCCGTCAACCGCTACCGGCGCGGCGCCCGCAAGCACGCCCGCCCGGACGTCGCGGCGAAGATCGAGGCGATGGTGCGCGAGCGCTGGCAGCCCCTGGTACGCAAGCGCCGACAGAAGAAGGCCGCCACCACCGGCGGGATCACCGTGGAGACCCGGGCTCGGTTCGGCTACACGGCACCGGTCGGCACGACCGACGACGGACGCTTTCGCCGACTCACCGTGCACCTCCCCCCGACGTACGCGCAGCGCCTGTTCGACGCCCGCGACGCCGGAGCCAGCGACCAGGACATGCGCAGAATCATCGCCGAAGGATTCAAGGAAGTGTATTTCCAGGACGGCGGCGGCCGCGCTATGGGACTGTCCGACGTAGAAATCAACGACATCGACTATTTGGACTTGGACTACTGATTTCGGAGTCTCTGATGTGAGCCCACCGAGCAGGACAATGCTCCAGAAGCGCGGCGGCATCCCAGCGCAAGGCTTGGGCGAGCACCTTCATCGTCACGCCCTGCCCAACGGCACAGCCGGCGCGGACGCCGATCAGCGCGGCGCAGGCCCGCGAGATACCGGCCCGACTGCCGCGTCCGCGCTCGACTACGGCCTTCCCAGCGCGCCCTGATCGTCGTCTGCGCCCGTACCGACGACGGATCACCCGCAGACTCGCCACCCTCGCCCACAGCGGCCTCCAGGTCCTGGTACGGCCACGGTGCGCGCCGTGGTCCGCCAGACCTCTCGCCCACGGCCCCGTCGACCGCCCCTACGCCCCACCGGAGACCGCAGCACCGCAGCACCCCCACCCACAGCACAGGCGCGCCGAGGATGCCCGGCGCAAGCCCCACGCCTCCGCACGCCGCTCGCCCTCAATGCATGGGCTTCGGTCGCTTCAGTCGCTCTGGTCGCTTCGGCGGCAGCTTGCGAGTGACCAGCGACTGAAGCTCAGCGACCCTGTGACTCTTCAGTCGCTGGAAGAAAACTGCAGGTCAGACACCTAGTCAGGAAGTCCGGAGCGACTGAAGCGACCGAAGTTCTACATATCAGCCATGCAGATCGCGCGTGTGCGCGTCATATATAGGCGTCTTGAGTCGCTTCAGTCGCTGATTGGTGTTGCAGACACCGTCTGACCTGCAGTTTTGTGGAAGCACCCGAAACCACTGACCAGCCAGCCGAGTCGCTCACGTCAGTCGCTCAGTCGCTGACCGAAACAAATGAGCGGCACGCCCGGCCGCGAAGGTGGTCCACCCGATCGGACGCCTTCGCTAGGCTGTCTCCGTCGTTGAGTCGCTTCAGTCGCTATTGGGAGATCGAATGCCTGCTGACCTGCGGGTTTCCTCCAGCGACTCAACAAGCACCGTCGCTCCGCCGGCCCCGCCCAGTCCGCTGGTGCTCGCCCGCTGGTGCGTCAGCCACGGCTGGCCGGTCCACCCGCTCGCCCCCGGCAAGAAGACCCCCGCCGCCAACTGCCCCGCCTGCCGTGAACCCGGACACGACCGCCGGACCTGCCCCTGCCGCCCCGCAGGCCGCTGGTGCCACGGCTTCCACGCCGCCACCCTGGACAGCACCCGCATCCAGAACTGGTGGGGCTCCCACCCCAAGATGGGCGTCGGAGTCGCCTGCGGCCCGGCGAACCTCGTCGTCATCGACGTCGACGCCCACCCCGCCCCGCCGCCGGCCCGCAACCGACTGCTGCCCGGGATCGACATCGCCGAGGACATCGACGTGTCCGCGATGACCACCGGCTTCCACACACTCGCCGTACTCGCCGCCCTCCGCGGGCAGCCCAGCCCCGCCGACGACACCACCACCCTGCGCGTCCGCACCCCCTCCGGCGGCCTGCACGTCTGGTACCGCCAGACCGACTCCCGCCGCTGGCAGTGCTCCTCCGGCTCCAGCACCACCCGTGCCCTCGCTTGGCAGGTCGACGTCCGCGCCGACGGCGGCTACATCATCGCGCCCGGCACCACCACCGACGCCGGCACTTACACCCCGCTCGGCACTGTACGGACCCCCGCGCCGCTCCCCGCCTGGCTCGCCCAGGAGCTCCAGCGCACCCACCACCTCCCCGCCGCTCACGTCCCCGCCCCGCGTCCCGTCCCCAGCCGCGCCCGCCAGGCCGTCCTCGCCGCCCGCGGCACCGCCAACCCCGTCGTCGCCGTGCTCACCAAGGTCCTCGCCGAGATCGCCGACTGCGCGCACGCCGCCGAAGGCACCGGGTTCTCCGAGAAACTCAACCGCGCCGCCTACACCGTCGGCGGCCTCGTCGCAGCGGGACACCTGACCGCCCCGGACGCGGAGAACGCCCTCATGGAAACCGCACTCCTCGCCCGCCCCGGGCAGGGATCCCGCGCCCAGGCCATCATCCGCAGCGGCATGACCGCCGGAGCCCGCCGCCCCCTGAACCCCGGGAGCCGCCCGTGACCAGCCCCGCCGGCGGCAAGCCGAACATGCTCTTCGACTTCGACCCCCAGGCCCTGGCCGAGCAGATCATGGCCAAGGCTGCCCCCACCCTGCCGCCCCAGCACACCGCAGTGTCCGAACAAACACCGCCGACGGCCCCGTCCGGCGCGACCGCTCAGGGCCTGCGCCCCGACTCCCTCACCGACCGCGGCAACGCCAAGCTCTTCGTCAAGCTCTACCAAGCCGACTTCCGCCACGTCCCCGGCCTCGGTTGGTACCGGTGGGACACCACTCGCTGGCAGGTCGACGAGGACGACTCCGTCCTGTGGGCCGCCGGCGAGATCGGCGAACACCTCGCCACCACCGACCCCACCGGAGAGCACCCCGTCGAGGCGCTCAAGAAGCACCGCCGCCGGGCCCTGAGCACGGCCGGCATCAACGCGATGCTCGCCCAGGCCAAGTCCGCGCCCGGCATGGTCCTCAAGGCCGAGTACCTGGACGCCGACCCCTACGCCCTGTGCACTCCGGCCGGCATCGTCGACCTCCACACCGGCCTCGTACGCACCCCCGACCCGAACAAGGACTTCCACTCCCGCTCGACCACCGTAGGCCCGGCCGCGATGCCGATCCCCAGGTTCCAGCGGTTCCTCGCCGACACCTTCGGCGACGACGCCGAAGGCACCCAGATGATCGGCTTCCTGCAGCTGCTCCTGGGCTACTCCATCACCGGCGACGTCGGCGGCCAGGTCATGCCGTTCCTCTTCGGCGCCGGCAAGAACGGCAAGTCCGTCCTCCTCGACGTCTCGATGAAACTCCTCGGCGACTACGCCGACGCCGCACCGCCCGGCTTCCTGATGGCCCGTCTGTACGAAGGCCACCCCACCGACCTTGCCGAACTCCACGGCCGGCGCGTCGTCGTCTGCTCCGAGGTCAAGCCCGGCGACAAGTTCGACGAAGCCCGCGTCAAGCACCTCACC
The DNA here is from genome assembly GCF_044768205.1 of Streptomyces sp. NPDC101160. Lineage (NCBI taxonomy): Bacteria > Bacillati > Actinomycetota > Actinomycetes > Kitasatosporales > Streptomycetaceae > Streptomyces > Streptomyces sp. NPDC101160. The sequence continues at coordinate 134,327 of NZ_JBIWPJ010000014.1, forward strand.
GGCGGCGACCGCATCAAGGCCCGCCGCATGCGGCAGGACTTCTTCTCCTTCAACCCCACCCACAAGCTCTGGCTCCTGGGCAACCACCGCCCCGAAGTCGGCACCGGCGGCTTCGCTTTCTGGCGCCGCATGCGCCTGATCCCCTTCGAACGCACCGTCGCCGACGACCGCCGCATCGACAACCTCGCCGACATCCTCGTCGCCGAGGAAGGCCCCGGCATCCTCAACTGGCTCATCGACGGCGCCCGCCGCTACCTCGCCGGCGAGAAGGACCTCACCGGCCCCGACAAGGTCCGCATCGCCACCAACGCCTACGCCGAGACCGAGGACCACACCGGCCGCTTCTTCGACGAGGCCTGCCTCCTCAACCCCGACGCACGTACCGAACAAAAGACCCTCTACGACGCCTACCGCGGCTGGTGCCAGAGCGAGGGCTGCATCCCCATGAGCAACCGCACCTTCGCCGCCCGCGCCCGCGAACTACTCGGCCTCGCCTCCCCGAAAGAGATGATCTTGTCGAATTCGAGGAAGTACTACCCCGGCATCGGACTACTCGCCAACGAGGAGACGGCATGAGTTCCCTGATCAGCGAGAACGATCTCAAGCACGAGACCGCACTCGTCTGGCTCGAGGACATCACCCGCCTCGACTACGTCCGCCAGAGCCTCGACCGCCTCCCCACCCGCACCGGCAAACCCGCCTACCATCGCGACGGCCGCATGGTCGGCTACGCCACCCTCGCCACCGAAGCCAAGGCCTCCCGAGCCTCCGGCACCTTCCGCCGCCGCGTCTTCTGGCTCCTCCCGCACGACCGCGACACCGAACCCGACGGCCTGTACGCCAGCTCCGCGCCGGCCGAGGCCATCGACCCCGCAACCCTCCAACCGCGCACCAAGGGCAGGAAGACCGAGCGCTCGGAAGGCGGCCCTCCGTCCAGCGCGATGCAGGCACTCGGGATAACCCTCCCGCTCTGACCTCGCCTCGCCGCAGCGACCGAAGCGACTCAAGCGACCGAACTTCCGACATCACCGCGAGAAGGCACGCTGGGGCAGGATGAGGACCACGAACGTCCGCCGCCGTACCGAGCGAACCGCTCGCCGACTGCGCCCCAGCGGTCGGGCTACGTCCCGCTTCCCGAGGACGCGTTCGTGGCTTCGCTCTGTCGCTCCAGAACGATCCGGGTGTAGGCCACCGACTCAGGGTCGGTGGTGAACGTTCCACCCGTCTTGGCGAGCTTCTCGAATCGCTTGAGCAGATCCCGCGCCGACTCCTTGCCGTTGACGGCATCCGAGGGCGGGGGTGCGGGACCAGCCGTGACGCCTCCGCCAGCGCCTCGGCGCTACGCCTCAAGCCCTGGGCCACGGGATAGGAGATCCATCCACCCGGCGGGCGTGTCCCTGAACAGGAACGATCTATTCACCTACGTGCATGCATCTCGCCACCCGCGACCACGGTGCATGCACCCAGGGTGCAGGCACCGTCCGCGTTTCGGCAGGTCAGCGCGTTGCTATCTGATCTTTACAGGCGCGCACTCCGCGGCCCGCGCCGCACCCTCCAACCGCTGCACGCAACGGCGCGGGCTGGGGCCGAGCGGGTGAGGCAGCTGATCAGCACCGGTCCCAACGGAGCCGCACGCGAAGCCGCCTTAGACCGTGTCCTATGTGGTGAGATGGTGAGGGTGTGACGGGCTGACAGGTTGTCGCGGGTCTCGACCAATCGGTCGCGTTGGCCGAGGTGGATGG
>NZ_JBIWPJ010000015.1:0-110341 GCF_044768205.1 Streptomyces sp. NPDC101160
ACCGCGGCGGCGAACGGCGTGATCTTCGCCTCCGCCAGCGAACGGACCGTCTCCCGGAGCATCTCGTGCTCCTCCGACAGGCGATACAGGTCGAAATCGGCGGAACCGCTCACGCTCATTCACTCCCACGCTTGCTAACTACCGTTAAGTAACCGAAATGGTAGGGCGAGACCGGGCGCGGAGCCAGGCCCCGACTATGCTCGGGCAGGCATTCCGCCCGACCTCGACTCCTCACTGGAGACCGCATGGCCCTCAAGATCACCGTGATCGGCACCGGCTACCTCGGCGCCACCCACGCCGCGGCCATGGCGGAGCTCGGCTTCGAGGTCCTCGGTCTCGACGTCGTACCCGAGAAGATCGAGATGCTCGCGGGCGGGCGCGTCCCGATGTACGAGCCCGGCCTTGAGGAGCTGCTCGCGCGGCACGTCGCCGGGATCGAGGGATCCAGCGGGCGGCTGCGCTTCACGACCTCCTGGGAGGAGGCCGGCGCCTTCGGTGACGTCCACTTCGTCTGCGTGAACACTCCGCAGAAGCACGGCGAGTACGCGTGCGACATGTCGTACGTGGACGCCGCCTTCGCGTCCCTCGCGGGCGTCGTACGCGAGGGGGCGCTGGTCGTCGGCAAGTCGACCGTGCCGGTGGGCTCGGCGCAGCGGCTCGCCGCGCTGCTGCCGGAGGGCGTCGGCCTTGCCTGGAACCCGGAGTTCCTGCGCGAGGGCTTCGCCGTGCAGGACACGCTGCACCCGGACCGGGTCGTGGTCGGCGTGCCCGAGGGCACGGACGGCGAGCGGTACGAGAAGGTGCTGCGCGAGGTGTACGCGGGGCCGATCGCGGAGGGCTCGCCCTTCGTGGTGACGGACTACCCGACCGCCGAACTCGTGAAGACCTCCGCGAACTCCTTCCTCGCCACGAAGATCTCCTTCATCAACGCGATGGCGGAGGTCTGCGAGGCCGCCGGCGGCGACGTCGCCAAGCTGGCCGAGGCGATCGGGCACGACGAGCGGATCGGCAACAAGTTCCTGCGGGCCGGGATCGGCTTCGGCGGCGGCTGCCTGCCCAAGGACATCCGGGCCTTCATGGCCCGGGCCGGCGAGCTGGGCGCCGACCAGGCGCTGACCTTCCTCCGCGAGATCGACTCCATCAACATGCGGCGCCGCGCGTCCATGGTCGAGATGGCCCGCGAGGCGCTCGGCGGCGGCTTCCTCGGCAAGCGGGTCGCGGTCCTCGGCGCGACCTTCAAGCCCGACTCGGACGACGTCCGCGACTCGCCGGCGCTCAACGTCGCCGGTCAGATCCACCTCCAGGGCGGCCAGGTCACCGTCTACGACCCCAAGGGCATGCCCAACGCGCGGCGCCTCTTCCCGACGCTCGGCTACGCGGACTCGGCGCTCGACGCCGCGCGCGGCGCCGACGTCGTGCTCCACCTCACCGAATGGCGTGAGTTCCGCGACGCCCTCGACCCGGCCGCCCTGGCCGCGGTCGTCTCCTCCCCCGTCATCCTCGACGGCCGCAACGCGCTGGACCCGGCGCGGTGGCGCGAGGCGGGCTGGACGTACCGAGCGATGGGCCGCCCCCGAGCCTGACCCCCGAGCCGCCACCCGCCCCATGCGGGCGACGCCCCGCCAGGGCGGCCCTCCTCGGCCCGCTCCCGCCTCGCTTCCACCCCCGCCCCCGTTGCTGGCTGCGCTTGCTGGGGCGGCGCCCCGTCGCCCCCCGTTGTGGGCATTCGTCCCGCTGGGGCGGGACGGGTGGGCACAACGGGACGTCGCCCCTTGCCGGGCCTAGGCTCCTCGCGCGTTGACGCCCGGCCCGACGGCGGCGCGGTCGTGGTGCGGGTCCAGGCGCAGGGGGCGGAGGCGCCCGCGTGGGCGCCGTCCCGTGTGCCCACCCGTCCCGCCTGGGGGCACCCCCGGACGAAGTCTGGGGGAGGGACGATTGCCCACACGGGGGGGGAGGTGAGGCGCGACGGCAGCCCACACGGGGTGGGGCGGAGCCCCAGGGGCGGGCGCAGCCCACGGGGCTGGGCGGAGCCCCAGGGGCGGGCGCAGCCCACAGGGCTGGGCGGAGCCCCAGGGGCGGGCGCAGCCCACGGGGCTGGGCGGAGCCCCAGGGGGGCGGGACGCACCGAGGCCCCGGGGGCGGGCGCAGCCCGGAGCCCCGGGGGGCTCGCGGGGCGCACCCGAGGATCCCGACCGAACCGGGACCCTCGGTGACGCACCGTCAGTTCGTTGCGGCCGCGAGGGATTTGATCGTCGCCACCGACGGGCCGCGCAGCGCCCGCTGCTCCCGCGCCACCGACTCCGCGTCCCGCAGCACCCGTACCGCGTTCGACCACGTCAGCTTCGCCAGGTCCGCGCGCGACCAGCCGCGTACGAGCAGCTCCGCGATCAGGTTCGGGTAGCCGGCCACGTCGTCGAGGCCGGACGGGGTGAACGCCGTGCCGTCGTAGTCGCCGCCGATGCCGATGTGGTCGATGCCGGCGACCTCGCGCATGTGGTCGAGGTGGTCGGCGACCGTGGCGGCCGTGGCGATCGGACGCGGGTTCTCCGCCTCGAAGGCGCGGTGCAGCGCCATCGCCGGCGCGGTGGTGTCGAGGTGGTGGAAGCCGTGCGCGCGGAGGTTCTCGTCGGCCCGGTTCGTCCACTCGACCGCCGCCGGGAGGATGAACTTCGGCACGAAGGTCGCCATCGCCACGCCGCCGTTGGCCGGCAGCCGCTCCAGCACGTCGTCCGGGATGTTGCGCGGGTGGGGGCAGACCGCGCGGGACGAGGAGTGCGAGAAGATCACCGGCGCGGCGGTGGTGTCGAGCGCGTCCCGCATCGTCGTCGCGGCGACGTGCGAGAGGTCGACGAGCATGCCGGTGCGGTTCATCTCGCGGACGACCTCGCGGCCGAAGGCGGTGAGCCCGCCGTGCCGCGGCTCGTCGGTGGCCGAGTCCGCCCAGTCGTTGTTCTCGTTGTGGGTGAGCGTCATGTACCGCACGCCCAGGGTGTGCAGGGCGCGCAGGGTGGCCAGCGAGTTGTTGATGGAGTGGCCGCCCTCGGCGCCCTTGAGGGAGGCGATCCGGCCCTCCGCGCGGGCCGCCTCCATGTCGTCGGCGGTCAGCGCGGGCGCGAGGTCGGCCCCGTACCGCGCGAGGAGCAGGTCGACGGCGTCGATCTGCTCCAGGGTGGCGCTCACCGCGTGGTCGCCGGCGAGTCCGCCGGGCACGTACACGGACCAGAACTGGGCGCCGACGCCGCCGGCCCGCAGCCGGGCGAGGTCGGTGTGCAGGGCGCCGGACTGGTCGCCGGCGATGTCGAGCTTGTCGAGGTCGTAGCCGCAGTGCTCGCGCAGGGCCCAGGGCAGGTCGTTGTGCCCGTCGACGACGGGGGCGGAGGCGAGGAGTTCCCGCGCCTCCGCGAGCCGGCCGGCGGCGGTCTCGCCGGCGCCGGTCACTGGGCGAACCCGAAGGACGCCGAGCCCTCGACCTTCTGCCGCAGCCGCTTGCCCTTCTCCGTGGCCTGGTCGTTGAGCTCCTGCTGGAACTCCTTCATGCGGCCGAGCAGTTCGGAGTCGTGCGCGGCGAGCATCCGGGCGGCGAGCAGGCCCGCGTTGCGGGCGCCGGCGACCGAGACGGTGGCGACCGGGACGCCGGCCGGCATCTGGACGATCGAGAGCAGCGAGTCCATGCCGTCGAGGTACTTCAGCGGCACCGGCACGCCGATGACCGGCAGCGGGGTGACCGAGGCGAGCATGCCCGGCAGATGGGCCGCGCCGCCGGCGCCCGCGATGATCGCCTTGAGGCCGCGCTCGGCGGCCTCCTCGCCGTACGTGATCATCTCGCGCGGCATGCGGTGCGCGGAGAGCACGTTGACCTCGTACGGGATCTCGAACTCGTCCAGGGCCTGTGCGGCGGCCTCCATGACGGTCCAGTCCGAGTCGGATCCCATCGCGATGCCGATGAGCGGGTTGCCGTCAGCCGGGTTACTCAACGATCGTCCCTCGCAGGTAGTCGGCGGCGTGGCGGGCGCGCTCCAGCACCTCGTCCAGGTCGTCGCCGTAGGTGTTGACGTGACCGACCTTACGGCCGGGCTTCACGTCCTTGCCGTACATGTGGATCTTCAGCTGCGGGTCGCGGGCCATGCAGTGCAGGTACGCGGAGTACATGTCCGGGAAGTCGCCGCCGAGGACGTTGCACATCACGGTCCACTTCGCGCGCGGGCGCGGGTCGCCCAGCGGAAGGTCCAGGACGGCCCGGACGTGGTTGGCGAACTGCGAGGTCACCGCGCCGTCCTGGCTCCAGTGGCCGGAGTTGTGCGGGCGCATGGCGAGCTCGTTGACGAGGATGCGGCCGTCACGGGTCTCGAACAGCTCGACGGCGAGGTGGCCGACGACGTCCAGCTCCTTGGCGATGCGCAGCGCCAGCTCCTGGGCCTGCCCGGCCAGCTCGTCGGAGAGCTCGGGCGCGGGCGCGATCACGGTGTCGCAGACGCCGTCGACCTGACGGGACTCGACGACCGGGTACGCCACGGCCTGTCCGTGCGGCGAACGGACGATGTTCGCCGCCAGCTCGCGGGAGAAGTCGACCTTCTCCTCGGCGAGCACCGCCACGCCGGCCTTGAAGGCGTCGTGGGCGTCGGCCTCCGACCGGACGAACCAGACGCCCTTGCCGTCGTAGCCGCCGCGGACGGTCTTGAGGATGATCGGGAAACCCTCGCCCTCGGCGGCGAAGGCCGCCGCGTCGGCCGGGTCGGCCACGATGCGGTGCCGCGGGCTGGGCGCGCCGATCTCGTCGAGCTTCGCCCGCATCACCCCCTTGTCCTGGGCGTGCGCGAGGGCCGCGCGGCCGGGCCGGACGACGACGCCGTCCGCCTCCAGGGCCGCGAGGTGCTCCGCGGGCACGTGCTCGTGGTCGAAGGTGATCACGTCACAACCGCGCGCGAAGTCACGCAGCGTGTCCAGGTCGCGATAGTCGCCGATGACGACGTCGCTGACCACCTGGGCCGCCGAGTCCTGCGGGGTGTCACTGAGGAGCTTGAACTTGATGCCGAGCGGGATGCCTGCCTCGTGTGTCATACGAGCGAGCTGACCGCCGCCGACCATGCCGACTACCGGGAACGTCACCCTCTTAGGGTATCCGCACAAGTGGCGGACCCTCGTCCGGCTGTGTTTTGTCACAGGTCGGGTGGGCTCGCCTACGGAACGCGCACGGAACGCGGCCTTCCCGGGCAGTCGGGGGGTGGCGTGGTTAGCATGGCTTGGTTGACGCCGTCCGGCGTCGAGGGGTCAACGGACAGGACAGAGCCATCACGATGAGTGAACCCGGCGCGCTGCGCATGCGAGTGGACCGGCTCGTCCGCGAAGTCGCCAAGTTCGGGGTCGTCGGCGGACTCGGCGTCCTCGTGAACCTGGTGGTCTTCAACCTGGTCCGCCACCTCACCGGGCTTCCGGTGGTACGGGCGAGCATCATCGCCACGATCGTGGCGATCCTCTTCAACTACGTGGGGTTCCGCTACTTCACGTACCGCGACCGCGACAAGTCCGGCCGTACGAAGGAACTGATCCTTTTCCTGCTGTTCAGCGTCGTCGGCATGGTCATCGAGAACGGCGTGCTGTTCGTGGCGACGTACGGCTTCGGCTGGGACACCCCGCTGCAGAGCAACTTCTTCAAGTTCTCCGGCATCGGCGTCGCGACGCTGTTCCGCTTCTGGTCGTACCGCACCTGGGTCTTCAAGGCCCTGCCGGCGAAGGAGGCCGTGCAGACCGCCGAGTCCTTCCTGGAGCAGGCGCCGCGTCAGGCCACCCGCAAGCAGCCCGACCGCGTCTGATCACCTCAAGCCGATCATGTGAAGGGCCTGGTCAGCGGACCGGGCGCTCCGGCTGCGTGCGGCTCCTGACCTCGCGGCTCAGGAAGAGCGCGAAGACCGGCGGCTGCTGCTGGAGCAGTTCCAGGCGGCCGCCGTCCGCCTCCGCGAGGTCGCGGGCCACCGCCAGGCCGATCCCGGTGGAGCTGCGGCCGCTGACCGCCCGCTCGAAGATCCGCGCGCCGAGGTCCGCGGGGACGCCGGGGCCCTCGTCGGTCACCTCGATCACCGACTGGTTGCCGGTGACGCGGGTGCGCAGGGCGACCGTGCCGCCGCCGTGCATGAGCGAGTTCTCGATGAGGGCGGCGAGGACCTGAGCGACCGCGCCGGGGGTGCCGACGGCCCGCATGCCCTGCTTGCCGGAGTGCACGATGGCGCGGCCCGCGCTGCGGTAGGCCGGCCGCCACTCCGCCAGCTGCTGGGTGATGACCTCGTCGAGGTCGAAGGCGACCGCGGAGCCGGTCCGCGGGTCGCGCGAGTTCGTGAGCAGCCGCTCGACCACGTCCGTGAGCCGCTCGACCTGCGTGAGCGCGATCGTGGCCTCCTCCCGGACCGTCTCCAGGTCGTCGGCGACGGCCACCTCCTCCAGGCGCATGGAGAGCGCGGTGAGGGGCGTACGGAGCTGGTGGGAGGCGTCGGCGGCGAGCCGGCGCTCGGCGGTGAGCATCCGCGCGATCCGCTCGGCGGAGGCGTCGAGGACGTCCGCGACCCGGTCCAGCTCGGGCACCCCGTACCGCTTGTGGCGCGGGCGCGGGTCGCCGGAGCCGAGCCGCTCGGCGGTCTCGGCGAGGTCGGTGAGCGGCGCGGACAGCTTGTTGGCCTGCCGTACGGCGAGGAGCACGGCCGCCACGACGCAGAGCAGCGCCACCCCGCCGGTGGTCATGGTGGTGCTGAGGACCTCGGAGGTGATCGTGGAGCGGGACTCCTCGACCACCACCTGCTCGCCGCGCTCGCCCTCGGCGTGGCCGCGGATCACGCTGCCGCCCGGCCGGGCCCCGATCTCGATCGGCGGGCGGCCGGGGATGCTGATGTGCGCGTACCGCTTGGCACCGCTCTGCTCGGCGAGGATGTCCGGGGTGACCGGCTCGCCGCCGATCAGCCGGCTGTCGACGATCGAGACGATCCGCAGTGCCTCGGAGTCCACGCTCTCCTGGGCGCCCTCGGTGATCGTGCGGGTCTCGACGATGACGAGGGCGCTGCCGAACACGGCGATGACGACGAGCACCACGGCGAGCGTGGAGTTGATCAGACGGCGGCGCACCCCGGAACGTACCTTCGCTGTCAGTTCTTCTCGAAGCGGAAGCCCACGCCGCGGACGGTGGCGATGTACCGCGGGTTGGCCGCGTCGTCGCCGAGCTTCTTGCGCAGCCAGGAGATGTGCATGTCGAGGGTCTTGGTGGAGGACCACCAGGTGGTGTCCCAGACCTCGCGCATCAGCTGGTCGCGGGTGACGACCCGGCCGGCGTCCCGGACCAGCACCCGGAGCAGGTCGAACTCCTTGGCGGTGAGCTGCAGCTCCTCGTCGCCCATCCAGGCGCGGTGCGACTCGACGTCGATGCGCACGCCGTGGGTGGTGGGCGCGGTGGCCGGCTCGGTGGCGCCGCGCCGCAGCAGGGCCCGGACGCGGGCGAGCAGTTCGGCGAGACGGAAGGGCTTGGTGACGTAGTCGTCGGCGCCGGCGTCGAGGCCGACGACCGTGTCGACCTCGTCGGCGCGGGCGGTGAGCACCAGGATGGGCACCGTGTGGCCCTCGGCGCGCAGCCGCCGGGCGACCTCCAGGCCGTCCATGCCGGGCAGACCGAGGTCGAGCACGACCAGGTCGACCCCGCCCTGGAGTCCGGCGTCGAGGGCGGTCGGGCCGTCCTCTCTGACCTCGACCTCGTATCCCTCCCGCCGCAGGGCGCGGGCCAGCGGTTCCGAGATGGAGGCGTCGTCCTCGGCGAGCAGTACACGGGTCATGAAGGTGATGGTAGTCCGCGTGGCGGCGGTGCCGGGGCGTGATCCACAGCCCCGTCCCCCCGTCGTGCGCCTGGCATCCGCGACCCTGTGGATCATGAACCCCAAGTGGCTTGGGACCTTCGAAAGAGCGAAGTTGGTTCCGTCAGGGCCTGTGATCCATCTCTCAAGTCCTTCCATAACGGGCAGTGTCGTGTCGTATGGTGGCGAGAGTTCTGTAGCGGTAATCGGGGACCTTTGGCCGTGTTGAGGCGCCAAGGGTCTCTTTTCTGCACAAGTCGCCGTCGGCGGTCTTGAGGACAGTGAATGACCTGTGGGCCGGGTCCGACGGCGCGATGACGCGTCAGGGCGTGGATCCCGGAGAGGTGCGACCGCACCTCGCCGGTGCCGGCCTCCCCCACCGGGCGCACCCCGCTCACGAAGCGCGCGTCCCGACAGAGCAAGGATCGACATGGCGTCCACCCTCGCCACGCCTTCTACCGGAACCTCTGGTTCCGGGAAGACGTTCTTCGGCCACCCCCGCGGCCTGGCCACTCTCTTCATGACCGAGATGTGGGAGCGCTTCTCCTACTACGGCATGCGCGCCCTTCTCGTCCTGTACCTGGTCTCCGGCGGCACCGACGCCGCCACGGGCAGCCAGGGCGGCGGCCTCGCCATGACGGCCGCCACGGCCACGGCGATCTACTCCGTGTACGTGTCGATGGTCTACCTGATGGCCATGCCCGGTGGCTGGTTCGGTGACCGCGTGTGGGGTGCCCGCAAGACGGTCACCATCGCCGGCTTCGTGATCATGGCCGGTCACACCGCGCTCGCGATACCCGGCCAGGCCGCGTTCTTCGCCGGTCTCGCGCTCGTCGCCGTCGGTTCCGGTCTGCTGAAGGCCAACATCTCGACGATGGTGGGCCACCTCTACGACGGCCCGGACGACGCGCGCCGTGACGGTGGCTTCACGCTCTTCTACATCGGCATCAACCTCGGTGCCTTCATCGCGCCGCTGGTCATCGGCACCGTCGGTGAGAGCTACAACTGGCACTTCGGCTTCCTGCTCGCCGCCATCGGCATGGCGATCGGCCTGGCCCAGTTCCTCTTCGGCACCAAGCACCTGAGCGAGAAGAGCAACCGGGTCCCGAACCCGCTCTCCGACGCCGAGCGCAAGGCCGTCATCGTCAAGGTCGCCGTCACGGTCGCCGTCGTCGCCGTCTTCTACGCGGCCGTCGTCGCCCTCGGCATGTACACCCTGAACTGGGCCCTCGTCCCGATCACCCTGGCCGGTCTGCTCATCCCGATCGCCGTCCTGGTGCGCATCAAGCGCGACAAGGAGCTCGACAAGGCCGAGCAGTCGAAGGTCTCCGGCTACATCTGGTTCTTCGTGGCCGCCGCCGCCTTCTGGATGATCTACGACCAGGGTGGCTCGACCCTGTCCCTCTTCGCGGACAGCAAGACCAGCGACCACATCGGTCCGCTGAGCTTCCCGGCCACCTGGTTCCAGTCGCTCAACCCGCTCTTCGTCATGGCGCTGGCTCCGGTCTTCGCCTGGCTGTGGCTGTGGCTCGCCCGCCGCAACCAGGAGCCGAGCACCATCGTGAAGTTCTCGCTGGGTCTGCTGGGCATCGGCATCTCGTTCTTCGTCTTCCTCGCCCCGATCGGCCTGGCCACCGGCGACGCCAAGGTCAGCCCGATGTGGCTGGTCGGGATCTACATGATCCAGACCATCGCGGAGCTGTGCCTTTCGCCGGTCGGCCTCTCGGTCACCACGAAGATGGCGCCGCAGAAGTACTCCTCGCAGATGCTGGGTGTCTGGTTCCTCGCCGTCACCGCCGGTGACTGCACCACGGGTCTGCTCTCCCTCGCGGGCGTCGACCTGAACGGCACGGGCATCATCGCCCTGCAGGCCGCGGCCGCCAGCGCCGCCGCCGTCGCGGTGTTCATGTACCGCAAGAAGGTCAAGGCGCTCATGGGCGACGTCCACTGACGGACGTACCCGCCTGACGTACGTACGAAGGCCGCCGCACCGGGTTCGGTGCGGCGGCCTTCGCCGTTTCCCGTACGGCGTTTCCCGTACGTCGTCTCCCGTGCGTTCCTCCTAGCGGCGGAGCTTCGCCCACGGCGTGAACGTGAACACCGCGCCGCCCAGCAGGATCACCGTGCCGGCCACCAGCGCGAGGGCGCGCAGGGCGCCGTCGTCGCCCGCCCCGGTCTCGGCGAGGCCGCCGCCCGAGGAGCCGCCGGAACCGCCGGAGGCGGACGTGGAGCCGCCGGAGGTGCCGGTGCCGCCGGAGGCGCCGCCCGCCTGCTTGCTGGTGTCCAGGGTCAGGGACGCCTGCACGGAGCCCTTGACCTCGCAGGGGATCACGATCGGCGAGCCGCCGAGCGAGACGCTGATGGTGAGCTTCCCGGGGCTCAGCGTGGACTTCCCGCTCGCGCCCGGCTTGTACGTGCCCGTCATGTCCGGCAGGTCGACGGGCTTGCCCGCCTCCAGCGGGGCGGGGTTGCCGGGTCCGGTGACCTTCACCGAGCCGGAGTCGGCGCCGCCGAGCTTCACGTCCATGGAGGGCTTGAGGGCACCGGCGGGGAGGGCGGCGGGGCTGTTCATGACGCCCTTGGCCGTCCTGACGGTGAGGGCGTAGGAGCCACCGCTCTTCTTGGCGTCGATGGTGACCTTGGAGCTGATGGAGGCCGGCCCGGGCGCCTGACAGGCGAACGTGACCGACACCTGCTTGCCGTGGAAGTCGGTCTGTCCGCCGCCCCCGCCGCCGGTGGACCCGCCGGAGGTGGTCGTGCCGCCGGACGTGGTCGTGCCGCCGGAGGCGGACCCGCCGGAGGTCGTGGTGCCGCCGGAGGTCGTGGTGCCGCCGGAGGTGGACCCACCGGAGGTCGTCGTGCCGCCGGACGTGGTGCTCCCGCCCGTACCGCCGCCGGAACCGGAGCCGCCCGACGAGCCCCCGTCGGTGACCTTGATCGTGGCGCCGACCGCGACCGTCTCCTTCGGGGAGCACTTGGTGTCCGTGGACATCGGCTTGGAGACGTTGATGTTGTACTTGTCGGGCGTCAGGGTCACGTCGCCCGCCTTGGCCAGCTTCAGCTTGCCCTTCATGTCCGGCAGGACCATCGGGCTGTTCTTCTTGATCGGCGGGTTCTGCCGCGGGCCCTCCATCGCCAGCGTGCCGCTCGCCGCGCCACCGAGGTTGATCACCCCGGTCGGCTTCACGGTGTCCTTGTCCAGGTCGAGGATGTCCGGGTTCTTGGACGCGGCCTCGACCGTCTTCCAGACCACCTCCACCTCGTCGCCGACCTTGGCCTGCGCGGGCGCGGTGATCTGCACCTTGGTCGTGCCCTCCACCGGCGGCAGGCCGGAGATGGCGGGCGGGATGCACTCGGTCTTGTACGAGACCTCGGCGGCCTGGGCGGGGCTCGCGGTCAGCAGGATCCCCGCGCCGCCGAGCATCAGCGCGATCCCGGCCGCGGTCGTCCTCCGTTGCGTGCTCACGACAGTTCCTTCCTCGTCGGGCTGTTCTCGGGCGGTGCGGACGGTGCGGACGGTGTGGACGGTGCGGCGTCGGGGGTGAACCACGGCAGGGCCGCGGTCGGTACGGGTTCGGGCTCGGGCTCGGACACCGGGGCTCGGCGGGCCCGTTGGGGGCGCCGGGCGCGGCGCCGGGCGGGGGCCCGGGCCGCCTCCGGCCTGACCTTGTCGACGATCGCCATGCCGATACGGAAGAGGGCGGCCGGGACGACGACCGCGAGCAGCAGCCAGAAGAGCACCACGCCCCACGGCCGCCCCACGCCCCACGGCTGCTCGACGAGCACCTTCCCGCCGTACCTCACCGAGACCTGGTAGTCGCCGTGCGCGCCCGCGGTGAGCTCGACGGGCAGCCGCACCAGGGCCTTCCGGCCGGGTGCGATCGTGCCGCGCCACTGCCGCTCGTCGTACTGCGGCGAGAAGACCCCGTGGCTGCTGCCGACCTCGAAGACGGGGTCCTTGACGGTGGTCTGGCCCAGGTTGCCGAGGGTGACGACGACCTCGCGGCGTGCCGGCGCGCCGAACCAGACGAGGACGCCACTGGAGCCTTCGAGCCGGGCCGAGGTGAGCGGCACGAGCCGGCCGCTGCCGGTGGCCTCCGGCAGCGGGGCGGTCGGGTGCCCCGCGACGGTGAAGGCGACGTCGACGACGTCCTGCTGCCCCGTGACCCCGGCGACGTGCACCACGCAGGGGCAGGGCCTGGGCGGTTCGGCGACCGGCAGTTTCTGGCTGAAGGTGCCCTTGGCGTCGACGGTGGCGGCGCGCCCGTCGGTGTTGGCGCAGGAGTTGGTGCCGCCGATGACGCCCCTGCCGGGCGCGGACTGGCCGCAGACCAGCAGCATCAGCAACGCGCCGGGCTTCCAGCCGGAGCCGCTGACGGTGATCTCGCCGCCCTTCCCGCCCTCGCTCTGCGAGAGCGCGGCGGTCGGACCGGGTGCGGCGGTCGCGGGCGTGGTCGGCGACAGTGCGAGGAGCGTGAGGAGCGCGAGGAGCAGGACGGAGAGCGGCGCCGTACGCGGGTGGGTCATCGTCGTCTCCTCCGTATCGCGTACGTGGCCGGGCCCGCCGCCGCGAGGAGGACGGCCGCCGCGCCGCCGAGGCCCGCCGGGGAGGCGAAGGAGGCGTCCGCGCGGGCGGTCGCGGGGGCCGCGTCGGGCGCGCCGGCGGTCAGCCGGACGGTGACCGAGTCGAGCGCGGGCGGGTCGGGCCAGGGTTCGGTGCGGGTGGCGCGCTCGCCGGGGCGCAGGACGAGCGGGAGCGGGCGCTCGGGGCGGTCGAGGACGGTGCCGAGGACGCCGTCGGCGTGCACGGCGAGGCGCGGGGCGAGGACGGTGTTGCCGCGGTTGACCAGGGTGTAGCGGATGCCGCGCGCGCGGTCGACCGTCACGTCCTCGACGGTGAGCGCGGCGAGCCGCGGCCCGCTGACCCTGAGGTGGAGCGGGACGACCGCCGCGCGGCCGGCGGCCTCGGCCCGTACCGCGCCTCTGCGCTCCCCGGGCGGGGTGTCGGCCGTGACGGTGACGGCGAAGGGCACGTCGGCGCGGGTCCGGGCGGGCACGGTCACGGTGCGGGCGGCGAAGGCGACGGGCGCGCCCTGGCCGGTGAGCCGTACGGTGAGCGGCCCGGAGGTGCGGTTGGTGACGGACAGGGTGTCCTGGAGGACGCTGCCGGCGGCGCCCTCCAGATAGACGTACGGGCGGCCGGCGGCGGGCGTCGCCGTCCAGGCCTCGGCGGCGCGGGGCGGCGGGGCGGCCGCGAGCACGCCGAGGATCGCGACGGCCCCGAGCCCCGCCCGTACCGCCTGCCCCGCCCGTACCGCCTGCCCTGCCCGTACTGCCCGTACCGCCCACCCCGCCCGTGCCGCCCGCATCAGCGCGCCGTACGCCGGGTGAGCCAGAGCACCCCGGCCGCGCCGGTCAGCAGCACGGTGCCGCCGAGGGTGCCGAGCGCGGCGGCGGAGTCGAGCGGCCCGGTCTTGGGCAGCTGCCCGCCGGAACCGCCACCGGAGTCCGTAGCACCGGAGGGCCCGCCGTCGGACCCGCCGGAGCCGCCCGCGGCGGTGACGTCCAGCTCCAGGGACGGCTTGGGGCTGTTGGTCGGCTTGCAGACGGCGGCGTCCATGCCGAGCGCGTGGACGGTGAGGGTCCCGGCCGTGAAGGTGACCCTGCCGCTCTTCTTCGGCGTGTACGTGCCCGTCAACTTCCCGATCTTGATGGGGGTGTTGGGCGGGATCGCCGCGGTGTTGGGGGCGCCCTTGACCTGGACCTTGCCGCTGTCGGCGCCGCCGAGGACGAGCTCGGCGCGCGGGGTCATGACACCCTTCGGCAGCTCGACAGGACTGTCGGAGACGCCTTTGTCGAAGGACATCGTGATCGTGTACGAGCTGCCGCTCTTCGCGGCCGTGATGTCGACGGGCGAGACGGCGCTCTTGGGGCCGATCTTCGTCTCGCACGCGTAGTTGACGTCGACGACGGCGGCGTGCGCGGCGGGGGCCGAGAGCAGCACGGCCGAGCCGGCCACCGCCACCGCCGCTGTCAGCGCACTGGCTGTTCTTCTCCGGTTCGGCACGTTAGGCACCCCGAGCACCCCTCACCGCGAGTTACTGACGGTCTATCAGATTGGCCGTCAAGGTACGCCGGGGCCCTTGGGGAGGGAAGAGAGAGGGCTGTGAAAGTCCTATGCGGGAGCGGCGAGTTCGGCCCAGACGGTCTTGCCGGGGGCGCCGGGCACGCGGTCGATGCCCCAGGAGCGGCAGAGCCGCTGCACGATGAACATGCCGTGGCCGCCGGGGCGTCCGGCCCGGTGCGGGGTGCGCGGCGCGGGCTGGCCGGCGCCGCGGTCGGCGACTTCGAGGCGGAGGACCCCGGCGAGGCGGAGTACGCGCAGACTCTCGGGGCCCTCGGCGTGCAGGCAGGCGTTGGTGACGAGTTCGGAGACGACGAGGAGGACGTCCTCGGCGGCGGCCCGGCGGTCGGCGGTGGCGGCGGGCAGCCAGCCCCACTCGTGGAGCAGCTGCCGGGTGAAGTCGCGGGCGAGCGGCACGGTGCCGCTGGCGGACCCGAGGACGAGGTGGCGGACGTCGGGCTCGCCGGAGGCAGTCTCCATCAAGCGCTTCACCTCACAGGGACGGTCAGGAGGGCGGTCGGGGCGGTACGGGGCCGGGGCGGGCCGGGGGCCGGCCGGACTCAGCCGGGAAGGGCCGAGTCCAGCGACTCATGGAGGGTGAAGACGGCGTCCGCCCCGGTGATCTCGAAGACCCTGGCGACTTGGGGCGGCATCCCCGCCAGATGGACCCCGCCGCCGGCGGCGTCCGCCCGCAATCGGGCGGCCAGCAGCACGTTGAGTCCGGTGGAGTCGCAGAACTCGAGCCGTGAGCAGTCGAGTACGAGGCGTGCGCGGCCCGCGTCGAGCGCGCGGTCGAGTGGCGCACGCAACAGTTCGGCGGTGTGGTGATCGAGCTCACCCACAGGGGTGAGCACCTCGCTCGCCCCCACGGTCCGGACCTCGACCCGGAACCGCCCGGGTGCGCTGCCGATGTGCTGGCGGTTCATGCGTCGAACCATACAAGTCGGGGCTCTTCCTGTGCACACGAGCTCCACCCCAAAACGCAACAAACCAGACAATTGCCACTTGCAACCATCGTGGTCGAGCGGGTAGGGCTAGAAGGACACGTTCCGCATAGCCGGCCTCGGAGGCGCCGCAAACCGCAGCAAGACATCACGATGGAGGAGACCATGTCCCCCCGGCTCGACGTACCGGACCTCGCAGTCCCCACGGACCTGCCCCAGCTTCCGCCCGTCGACGAGATCGCGCCGCACGACGCGCGCGCCCTGTCGAAGACCCTCTTCGCCCGCCTCGGCGACCTGGAGGAGGGCACCCACGAGTACGCGTACGTCCGCAACACCCTGATCGAACTCAACCTGGCGCTCGTGAAGTTCGCCGCCTCGCGGTTCCGCACCCGCAGCGAACCGATGGAGGACATCGTCCAGGTCGGCACGATCGGCCTGATCAAGGCGATCGACCGCTTCGAACTGACGCGCGGCGTCGAGTTCCCCACCTTCGCGATGCCGACGATCATCGGCGAGATCAAGCGCTTCTTCCGCGACACCTCGTGGTCGGTGCACGTCCCGCGCAGACTCCAGGAACTCCGCCTCGACCTCGCCAAGGCCGGCGACGAACTCGCCCAGCGCCTCGACCGGGCCCCCACGGTCGACGAACTCGCCCGCGAACTCGGCATCCGCACCGAGGAGGTCGTCGAGGGCATGGCCGCCGCCAACGCCTACACCGCCTCCTCCCTCGACGCCCCGCCCGAGGACTCCGACGCCGACGGCGCCACCCTCGCCGACCGCCTGGGCTACGAGGACCACGGCATCGAGGGCATCGAGTACATCGAGTCCCTGAAGCCGATGATCGCCTCCCTCCCGCCCCGCGAACGCCGCATCCTCTCGCTCCGCTTCACGGCGGGCCTCACCCAGTCGGAGATCGGCGAGGAACTGGGCATCTCCCAGATGCACGTCTCCCGCCTGCTGTCGCGCACGCTGGCGCGACTGCGACGGGGACTGACGGTCGAGGAGTAGGAACGAGCGCCGCGCCCGTCGACGTATGCGGGCGCGGCTCGGCCTGACTCAGACCGCGCGCACGCCCTTTCGCCACACCTCCGAGACCAGCGGGACGCCCGGGCGGTAGGCCAGGTGGACGTGGGACGGGGCGTCGAGGAGGACGAGGTCGGCGCGGGCGCCGGGGGTGAGGCGGCCGACGTCGGTGCGGCGGAGGGCCGCGGCGCCGCCGGCGGTCGCGGACCAGAGGGCCTCGTCGGGCGTCATCAGCATGTCGCGGACGGCGAGGGCGATGCAGAAGGGCATCGAGGACGTGAAGGACGAGCCCGGGTTGCAGTCCGTGGAGAGGGCGACCGTCACGCCGACGTCGATCAGACGGCGGGCATCGGGCCACTCGGCGCGGGTGGAGAACTCGGCGCCCGGCAGCAGCGTCGCGACCGTGTTGCCCTGGGCGAGCGCGTCGATGTCGGCGTCGGTCAGGTGGGTGCAGTGGTCGGCGCTCGCCGCGTCCAGTTCGACCGCGAGCTGCACGCCGGGGCCGTACGTGAGCTGGTTGGCGTGCACGCGGGCCTGCAGGCCCTTCGCCATGCCGGCCTTGAGGATCGCGCGGGCCTGGTCGCCGTCGAAGGCGCCCTTCTCGCAGAAGACGTCGACCCAACGGGCGTACGGGGCACAGGCGTCCAGCATCTCGCCGGTGACCAGCTTGACGTACCCGGCCGGGTCGTCGGCGTAGTCGGGCGACACGATGTGCGCGCCGAGGTAGGTGACCTCGTCGGTGTGCTCGGCGGCGATGCGCAGCGCGCGGGCCTCGTCCTCGACGGTGAGGCCGTAGCCGGACTTGGTCTCGAAGGTGGTGGTGCCCTGGCGCAGGGCCTCCCACATGTAGCGGGCGACGTTGGCGGACAGCTCGGCGTCCGTCGCCGCGCGGGTCGCGGCGACGGTCGTCCGGATGCCGCCCGCCTTGTAGGGCTGGCCGGACATCCGGGCGTTGAACTCGGCCGTGCGGTCGCCCGCGAAGACGAGGTGCGAGTGGGAGTCGACGAAGCCGGGGATCACGGCCCGGCCGGCCGCGTCGACGCGATTGTCAGAGGCGGGTGCTTTGCTTGATTCACCGACCCAGACGACGGTGTCGCCCTCGATGACGACGGCCGCGTCCTGGATCAGACCGAGTGGCGAACCATCACCGAGGGAGGGGTCGTTGGTGACGAGACTGGCAATGTTCGTGATGACGGTGGCGTTCGTCGCCACGGCGCTGTTCGCGCTCGTGGGGGCGGAGGTCGCCGCCGGCCTGTTCGTCGCCGCGGGGCCGGTGTTCATGTTGAGCTCCTTCAGCCGCGCACGGCGGCGATCGAGTCCGCGAGGGCCTGTGCCACGTCCGGTACGGAGACGTGCGCCCCGTCCCGTACGACCTGGCGTCCGCCCACGATCGTGTGCCGCACGTCCGCGGCCGACGCTGCGAATACCGCCGTCTCGGCTGCCAGACGCGGCACCGGTCCCGCTGTCCTGACGGAGTCGAGCGCGATCGTCGTGAAGTCGGCGAGCGCGCCCGCCTCCAGGCGGCCGGCGTCGGCCCAGCCGAGGGCCGCGTGGCCGTCGGCCGTCGCCGCGCGCAGCAGCGCGGCCGCGGTCCAGTGGCCACGGGTGCGGGTGCGGAGGCGTTCGTCGAGCTCCATGGCCCGCGCCTCCTCCAGGAGGTCGATGACGGCGTGGCTGTCGCTGCCGAGCGAGAGGGGGGAGCCCGCGCGCTGGAGGGCGACGGCGGGGCCGATGCCGTCGGCGAGGTCGCGTTCGGTCGTCGGGCACATGCAGGTGCCGGTGGCCGTCGAGCCGATCAGGGAGATGTCGGCGTCCGTCATGTGGGTGTTGTGGACGCCTACGGTCCGCGATCCCAGGACGCCGTGCTCGGCCAGGAGCTGCGTGGGCGTCATGCCGTGCGCCGCCTGGCAGGCGTCGTTCTCGGCCGTCTGCTCCGACAGGTGGACGTGGAGCGGGGCCCGGCGGGCCTCGGCCCACTGGGCCACGGTCGACAGCTGATCGGCCGGGACCGCGCGCACCGAGTGGATCGCCGCGCCGATCTGTACGCCCGCGCGCTCCTTGAGCGCCGACACGCGCTCCGCCCAGGCGTCGGCGGTGCCGTCGCTGAAGCGCAGCTGGTGCGGCTCGGGGGCGGCGCCGAAGCCGGAGGAGAGGTAGGCGGTGTCGAGGAGGGTGATGCGGATGCCGGCCTCGGCGGCGGCCGCGATCAGGGCCTCGCCCATGGCGTTGGGGTCGGCGTAGGGGGTGCCGCCGGGGGCGTGGTGGAGGTAGTGGAACTCACCGACGGAGGTGATGCCGGCGAGCGCCATCTCGGCGTACACGGCCCGGGCGAGCGCGAAGTAGCTGTCGGGGGTGAGCTTCTGGGCGACGGTGTACATGACCTCGCGCCAGGTCCAGAAGGTCCCGGAGCCGACCTGTACGGTGCCGCGCAGCGCGCGGTGGAAGGCGTGGCTGTGGGCGTTGGCGAGGCCCGGGATGGTGAAGCCGCGCAGGACGACGGCGCCGGGCGGCGGGGCCTCGGCCCCGGTCCGTACGGCGGTGATCCGGCCGTCCGTCGTGGACACGTCCAGGACCACGCCCGGCTCGACGTTCGTGTCGAGCCACGCATGCTCCAGCCAGTACGTCACCTGCACGCCAGACCCTCCAGTACGTCGGCGAGTGCGTGGACCCCGGACAGGCAGTCGTCCTCGGCGGCGAACTCGGCCGGGGAGTGCGAGACGCCGGTGGGGTTGCGTACGAACAGCATGGCGGTCGGGATCGAGGCGGAGAGGATTCCCGCGTCGTGTCCCGCGCCCGTGCCCAGGACCGGTACCTTCACGCCGGTCGTGTCGCCGAGGATCCGCGCCATCTCCTCGCGCAGGGCGTGCCCGAACTCGACGACGGGGGTGAAGGACTCGCGGACGACGGCGAGGTCGACGCCGAGGCGGACGGCGTGCTCGCGAGCCGCGGCCTCGATGCCGGCGACGACGGTGTCCAGGGACTCCTGGTCGGCGGCGCGGGCGTCGAGCCAGCCGCGCACGAGCGACGGGATGGCGTTGACGCCGTTGGGCTCGACGGCGATCTTGCCGAAGGTGGCGACGGCGCCGGCGAGTTCGGCTTCCCGGCGCGCCGAGAGGACGGTCTCGGCGTACGGGAGCATCGGGTCGCGCCGGTCGACGAGCCGGGTGGTGCCCGCGTGGTTGGCCTCGCCGTGGAAGTCGTACCGCCAGCGGCCGTGCGGCCAGATGGCGGAGGCGATGCCGACGGGGTCGCCGGACAGGTCGAGGGCGCGGCCCTGCTCGACGTGGAGCTCGACGAAGGCGCCGATGCGGGCGAGCCGCTCCTGGTCCGGGCCGATGGCCTCGGGGTCGTAGCCCGCCGCCTCCATCGCCTGCGGCAGGCTGATGCCGTCGGCGTCGCGCAGCTCGAAGGCCTTCTCCTTGGTCAGCTGGCCGGAGGTGAGCCGGGAGCCGACGCAGGCGAGGCCGAAGCGGGCGCCTTCCTCGTCGCCGAAGTTGACGATGGCGAGGGGGCGCTTGAAGGAGACGCCGCGGGCGCGGAGCTCGTCGAGGGCGGCGAAGGCGGACACCACGCCGAGCGGGCCGTCGAAGGCGCCGCCGTCGGGCACGGAGTCCAGGTGGGAGCCGGTGACGACGGCGTCACCGGCGGTGGGGTCGCCGAGCCAGGCCCACTGGTTGCCGTTGCGGTCGGTCTCGACGTCGAGGCGGCGGGCCTCCGCCTGCATCCGGAACCAGAGCCGGCAGTCCGCGTCGGCGCCGGTCCAGGCGTAGCGGCGGTAGCCGCCGGAGGCCGCGTGGCGGCCGATGGGGGCGAGGCTGCGCCACATCGCGTGGAACGAGGGCGAGTCCGGCCGCCCCGCGCCGGCCTCGCGGCCGGCGGCTGCGGCGCCCTCCGCCGAGGCGGCCCGGGCCGGGCCGTGGGCCGCCTCGGTGGCGTCGTGGGGCGAGGTCACGCGGAGTCACCCTCGCGCATCGGGATGCGGACCCCGCGCTCGTCGGCGACCGACTCGGCGATGTCGTAGCCGGCGTCGACGTGGCGGATGACGCCCATGCCGGGGTCGTTGGTGAGCACGCGGCGGACCTTCTCGCCGGCGAGCGCGGTGCCGTCGGCGACGGTGACCTGGCCGGCGTGGATGGAGCGGCCCATGCCGACGCCGCCGCCGTGGTGGATGGAGACCCAGGAGGCGCCGGAGGCGACGTTGACCATGGCGTTGAGCAGCGGCCAGTCGGCGATGGCGTCGGAGCCGTCGAGCATGGCCTCGGTCTCGCGGTACGGGGAGGCGACGGAGCCGCAGTCGAGGTGGTCGCGGCCGATGGCGAGCGGGGCGGCCAGCTCTCCGGAGGCGACCATGTCGTTGAAGCGCTCGCCGGCCTTGTCGCGCTCGCCGTAGCCGAGCCAGCAGATGCGGGCGGGCAGGCCCTGGAAGTGGACGCGCTCGCCGGCCATCTTGATCCAGCGGTGCAGGGACTCGTTCTCCGGGAAGAGCTCCAGGATCGCCTTGTCGGTCTTGGCGATGTCGGAGGCCTCGCCGGAGAGGGCGGCCCAGCGGAACGGGCCCTTGCCCTCGCAGAACAGCGGGCGGATGTAGGCGGGGACGAAGCCGGGGAAGGCGAAGGCGCGGTCGTAGCCGGCCAGCTGGGCCTCGCCGCGGATCGAGTTGCCGTAGTCGAAGACCTCGGCGCCGGCGTCCATGAAGCCGACCATGGCCTCGACGTGCTTGGCCATCGACTCGCGGGAGCGCTGGGTGAAGCCGGCCGGGTCCTTGGCGGCGGCGTCGGCCATGTCCTCGAAGGCGACGCCGATCGGCAGGTAGGCCAGCGGGTCGTGGGCGGAGGTCTGGTCCGTGACGATGTCGATGGGCGCGCCCTCGGCGAGCATCTGCGGGAGCAGCTCGGCGGCGTTGCCGAGGAGGCCGATGGAGAGCGGGCGGCGGGCGTCGCGGGCCTCGGTGGCGAGCTGGAGGGCGTGGGCCAGGTTGTCGGCCTTGACGTCCAGGTAGCGGTGCTCGATGCGGCGCTCGATGGCGCGCGGGTCGCAGTCGATGCAGATGGCGACGCCGTCGTTCATGGTGACGGCGAGCGGCTGGGCGCCGCCCATGCCGCCGAGGCCGGCGGTGAGGGTGATGGTGCCGGCGAGGGTGCCGTTGAACTTCTTGGCGGCGACGGCGGCGAAGGTCTCGTAGGTGCCCTGGAGGATGCCCTGGGTGCCGATGTAGATCCAGGAGCCGGCGGTCATCTGGCCGTACATGGTGAGGCCGAGGTGCTCCAGGCGACGGAACTCCTCCCAGTTGGCCCAGTCGCCGACCAGGTTGGAGTTGGCGAGGAGGACGCGCGGGGCCCACTCGTGGGTCTGCATGACGCCGACCGGGCGGCCGGACTGGACCAGCATGGTCTCGTCCTGCTTGAGGGTCCGCAGTGTGCGCTGCATGGCGTCGAAGGAGCGCCAGTCGCGGGCGGCCTTGCCGGTGCCGCCGTAGACGACGAGCTTGTCGGGGTGCTCGGCGACCTCGGGGTCGAGGTTGTTCTGCAGCATCCGGAGGGCGGCCTCCTGCTGCCATCCCAGGGCGCTGAGTTCCGTACCGCGCGCGGCCCGTACGGGGCGGGGTCCTGACATGGCGATGCCTCCTCGGAGTGGGGATCAGAACACACGACGAAGAATGTGGTTCAGATATTCACATCCTGGCCCGATGAATAGAGTTAGTCAACAGGCGCACGGCGGCTGCGCCCGCGCCCCACCCGGTGGTGCCATGGATCCATGACCGCGACCCTCCGGGAACACACCCGCGACCAGGCCGTCCGCGCCGCCGTCGAGCAAGGACTCCTCCACCCCGCGCAACCCGTCGTCGCCCTCCTCGACACCGCCGGCATCCGCGCCTCCGCCACCGCCCTGACCAGCGCTTTCGCCGCAGTCACCGACGCGCCCGTGCTGCACGCCTTCGCCGTGAAGGCGTGCCCGCTGGTGCCCGTGCTGCGCCTGCTGTACGACGCGGGGCTCGGCGTCGAGGTCGCCAGCCCCGGCGAGCTGGCCCTCGCCCGCGCCGCCGGGGTGCCCGCGGCCCGTACCGTCCTCGACTCCCCCGCCAAGACCACCGCCGAGCTGCGCCAGGCCCTCGCGCTCGGCGTGGCCGTCAACGCCGACAACCTCCAGGAGCTGGCCCGGCTGGACGGCCTGATCGGGCAGGCCCCCACCGCCTCGCCGCTCGGGCTCCGGGTGAACCCGCAGGTCGGAGCCGGTTCCATCAGCGCGCTCTCCACCGCGACCGCCACCTCCAAGTTCGGCGTGGCACTGCGCGACGAAGGCGCCCGGGAGGCGGTCGTCCAGGCGTATCTGGACCGCCCCTGGCTCACCCGGCTGCACACCCACACCGGTTCGCAGGGTGTGCCGCTCGCCCTGATGGCCGAGGGTGTCGGGGCGGCGTACGCGCTCGCCGAGGAGATCAACACGAAAGCCGGACGGCAGCAGATCGACACCCTCGACATCGGCGGCGGGCTGCCGGTGAACTTCCGCTCCGACGACGACACCACGAACTACGCCGACTACGCGCGGCTGCTCGCCGAGACCGTGCCCGGACTGCTCGACGGGCGGTACGCGCTGGTCACCGAGTTCGGCCGCTCGCTGCTCGCCAGGAACGGCCTGATCCTGGCCCGCGTCGAATACACCAAGACCTCGGGCGGCCGCCCGATCGCCGTCACCCACGCCGGCGTCCAGCTCGCCACCCGTACCGTCTACGCGCCCGAGTCCTGGCCGCTGCGGATCCTCGCGTACGACTCCGAGGGCCGCCCCCGCGCCGGCGAACCCGAGGTCGTCCAGGACGTGGCCGGGCCCGCCTGCTTCGCCGGGGACCTGCTCGCCACCGGGCGGGCGCTGCCCCTGCTGCGCCCGGACGACGTGGTGGCGGCGCTCGACACCGGCGCGTACTACTTCGCCCACCACTACGCCTACAACAGCCTGCCCCGGCCCGCCGTGCACGGATTCACCCCGACGGACGACGGCGGGATCGCCTTCACGACCGTGCGCCGGGC
The DNA here is from genome assembly GCF_044768205.1 of Streptomyces sp. NPDC101160. Lineage (NCBI taxonomy): Bacteria > Bacillati > Actinomycetota > Actinomycetes > Kitasatosporales > Streptomycetaceae > Streptomyces > Streptomyces sp. NPDC101160. The sequence goes on from NZ_JBIWPJ010000015.1 coordinate 22,937, forward strand.
CCAGACCCTCGACGAGATCGTCGCGGAATCGGGCGGCGACCGCCCCGACGCGCTCCTGCGGGACACCGCGGACGGTGCTCCCATGGAGCCATGACAGGAACGTCCGTCGTCGTGGAGCGCAAGGTCGCCGCCTCCCCCGGGCGGGTCTGGGAGTCGATCACCGACCTGCGCGACCTGCCCCGGATGCTGTCCTCCGTCGAGAAGGTCGAGGTGCTCACCGAAGGCGTCTTCGGCGTGGGCACCCGCTGGCGCGAGACCCGCCGGATGCTGGGCCGGGCGGCCACGGAGGAGATGACGGTGACCGTCTGCGAACCGGTCGAGCGGTACGTCACCGTCGCCGACTCGCACGGCATGCACTACGTCAACGAGCTCTCCCTCGCCCCCGACGGCCCCGCCCTCAGCGCCCGCACCACCACCCTGCGCATGACCTTCACCGCCCGCCCCGCCTACGACCGCGCCCCCGGCGTGCTGACCCGGCTGTTCAGCCGGCTCGGCGCGCGGGCGGTGGCGCGGGCGCTCACGAAGGACCTGAACGAGATCGCGCGGGCGGTGGAGCGGCGGGGCTGAGCGGCCCGGGGCGCACCCCTCGCCCCTGAGCGGCTCCGGAGCGCACCTCTCAACGCTGAGCAGCTCCGGAGCGCACCACTCGCCCCTGAGCAGCTCCCGGGCGCACCACTCGCCCCCTGTTCGGTTTCCGAACGGATGAGCCCTCGGCGAGTGAATCCGCGCCGGGCGGCCGGCGCGGCATGCGCGCCCCGGCGACGCCGTCCCCTCTGCGCAAGATCCTTTCTGCAGGCCGTGGCGGGCGCGTCGACCCGCCGGCCCGGCCCTTCGGCCAGGTGGCCGCAGCCGTATCAAGCTCCCCGGACCGGTGGCCGATGCACGGAGCGGCCGTCCTGCCGGTGTGAAAATCCGGCCGCGGACGGCTCCTCCACTGTCCCCACGTCCCGTTCGAGGGAGTCATCCGCATGCGCACGCTCGCCCGCCTGGCCGTCGCCGCCGTCCTCACGGCCGCCCCGGCCATGGCCGCCGGCACCGCCACCGCCACCACACCCGCCGAGCCCACTCCGGTGCCGCTGCGCACCGCCGGCGCCAACGCCCTGCCGGGCCGGTACATCGTCACCCTGAACAAGGGGGTCGACGCCTCCGGGCTGGCGCAGAAGCTCAAGCTGAAGCCGTCACACGTGTACTCCTCCGCCCTCAACGGCTTCGCCGCGCCGCTGTCCCAACTCCAGCTCGACGCGATCCGCATGACGCCGGGCGTCGCCGCCGTCGAGGAGGACGCCACGGCGGACGCGCTGCCCGTCGCGGCCGGCCCGGCCGAGCGAGCCCCCTCGAGTTCGTGGGGTCTGGACCGCGTCGACCAGAGCGACCTGCCGCTCGACAACGACTTCAGGGTCGCGGGCAGCGGCGCCGGGGTGACGGCCTACATCCTCGACACCGGCATCGACTACAAGCACACCGAGTTCGGCGGCCGCGCCTCCTACGGCTTCGACGCCATGGGCGACGGGCAGCTGGGCCAGGACTGCAACGGCCACGGCACGCACGTCGCGGGCACGGTCGGCGGCGCCACGTACGGGGTCGCGAGCAAGGTCGGCCTGGTCAGCGTCCGCGTCCTCGGCTGTGACAGCCGGGGCTCGTGGTCGGGGATCATCGCCGGCATGGACTGGGTGGCGAAGAACGCCAAGCAGCCCGCCGTCCTGAACGCCTCGCTGGGCGGCGACTACTCCAAGGCCGTCAACGACGCCGCGACCAGCCTGTCGCTCGCCGGCGTCCTGCCGGTCGTCGCAGCGGGCAACAGCAACATCGACGCCTGCAAGGTGTCCCCGGCCTCGGCCGGCCGCGTGCTCACCGTCGGGGCCACCGACCGCTACGACCGGGAGACCTCCTTCTCCAACTACGGCACCTGCGTCCACCTCTACGCACCCGGCCAGGACATCCTCTCGGCCAAGCTCGGCGGCGGTTCGGTCGCCCTGAACGGGACGTCGATGGCCGCACCGCACGTCACGGGCGCCGCCGCGCTCTACAAGCAGGCCCACCCGAACGCCGCGCCGGAGGAGATCTACAGCGCGCTGCTGACCAACTCCACCAAGGACCGGCTGTCCTCGCTCAGCGCCGGCAGCCCGAACCGCCTCCTGTACACCGGCGGCCTCTGAGCCGCAGGGCCGGCGAGAGGTCAGTCCACGAACAGGCCCCGGGCCGCCGCCTTCGTGTCGAACTCCTCCAGGCGCGCCTGCGCGTCCGGCAGTTCGTCCGCCATCGCCTCCAGGAGCACCCGGCCGAGCAGCATCGGCGCGCACGCCGTGTCGAAGGCGAGGCCGGTGCCGACGGCGGCCGGGATGAGCAGGTCGCTGTGGGCGGCGACCGGCGCGAAGGCGGACTCGGCGACCGTGACCACGGTGAGCCCGGCCCGGCGCGCGTAGGCGAGCGCGTCCACGACCTCGCGCGAGTGGCGGGGCAGCGCGAAGCAGAGCAGCGCCGTGGCCCCGGCCCGTACGGCCGCGTCGATGCGGTCGTCGAGCATCGTGCCGCCCTCGTCGAGCAGCCGGACGTCCGGGTGGACCTTGCCCGCGAAGTACGCGAAGCCGCGTGCCTGTGAGGACGCGGCCCGCAGCCCGAGCACGGGCAGCGGCCGGGACGCGGCCAGCAGCCGGCCCGCGCGCTCGACGGGCGCGGGGTCGGCGAGCAGCTCGGCGAGGTGCTTGAGGTTCTCGATCTCGCCGAGCACGGCCTGCTGGTACTCGTTGTAGCCCGCGGCCTCCTCGGCGGCCGCGGGCACGCTCTCGCGCAGGTGCCGGCGCAGCGCCGGGTAGCCGTCGAAGCCGAGTGCGACGGCGAAGCGGGTGACGGAGGGCTGGCTCACGCCGGCCAGCTCGGCCAGTTCCACGCTGGACAGGAAGGGCACGTCGGCGGCGCGCCGCACCATGCAGTGCGCGATCCGCCGCTGCGTGGGCGTGAGCCGCTGCCCTTCGAGGAGCGCCTGCAGCCGTACGGCCGGGCTGTCGTTCATGCCTGCCGTCCCCCTTCCACCGTCACCACCGGTTATTCATTAACCGGGAACTCTGCATGAGCATATGCAGAGGAGCAAGAGCGGGGCGAAGGGAAAGACTGCGCGGGGACCGCCGCACCCCCGTTTCCGGGGGGCGGGACGACGGCGGTCCCCGCGGGGACACGGGCCCGGGTCAGGGCCGGTCCGCGTCCAACGGCGTGGCCTGGAGGTCCGGGAGCCGCTCCGGAGGTCCGTGACGCCGACGAGGAACACTCTGCCGCCGCCTTGTTAAGGGGGTGCTGCGGGTACGTGACGCGCTCGTACCGTTTGCGCGAACGTACCCACAGCGCCCCGGCACGTCAGTGCTGCTTCGGGCCGCCGCTCGCGGCGAGGAAGGCGAGCAGGTCCTGGCGGCTGACGACGCCGGTCGGCTTGCCCTCGACCAGCACGATCGCCGCGTCCGCCTCGCCGAGCACCGACATCAGGTCGGCGACCGGCTCGCCCGAGCCGACCTGCGGCAGCGGGGCGGACATGTGGTCCTCCAGCGGGTCCTCCAGGGCCGCCTTCTGGGTGAACAGGGCGCCGAGGAGCTCGCGCTCCACGACCGAGCCGATGACCTCGGCGGCCATGACGTCGGGGTGGCCGGCGCCCGGCTTCACGATCGGCATCTGGGAGACGCCGTACTCGCGCAGCACCTCGATGGCCTGGCCGACCGTCTCGTCCGGGTGCATGTGGACGAGCGAGGGCACCTCGCCCGACTTGTGGGTGAGGACGTCGGCGACGGTGGCGGAGGTGGTGTCCTCCAGGAAGCCGTAGTCGGCCATCCACTCGTCGTTGAAGATCTTGGACAGGTAGCCGCGGCCGGAGTCCGGCAGCAGCACGACCACGACGTCGTCCGGGCCGAGCTCCTTGGCGACCTCGAGCGCGGCGACGACCGCCATGCCGCAGGAACCGCCGACGAGCAGGCCCTCCTCCTTGGCGAGGCGGCGGGTCATCTGGAAGGAGTCCTTGTCGGAGACCGCGACGATGCGGTCGGCGACGTTCTGGTCGTACGCGGTCGGCCAGAAGTCCTCACCGACGCCCTCGACCAGGTACGGACGGCCGGAGCCGCCGGAGTAGACCGAGCCCTCCGGGTCGGCGCCGATGACCTGGACCTTGCCCTTGGAGGCGTCCTTCAGGTAGTTGCCGGTGCCGGAGATGGTGCCGCCGGTGCCGACGCCCGCGACGAAGTGGGTGATCTTCCCCTCCGTCTGCTCCCACAGCTCGGGACCGGTGGTCTCGTAGTGCGAGCGCGGGTTGTTCGGGTTGGAGTACTGGTCGGGCTTCCAGGCGCCCGGCGTCTCGCGGACGAGCCGGTCGGAGACGTTGTAGTACGAGTCCGGGTGCTCCGGGTCGACGGCCGTCGGGCAGACGACGACCTCGGCGCCGTACGCGCGCAGCACGTTGATCTTGTCAGTGGACACCTTGTCGGGGCAGACGAAGATGCACTTGTAGCCCTTCTGCTGGGCCACGATCGCCAGGCCGACGCCGGTGTTGCCGGACGTGGGCTCGACGATGGTGCCGCCGGGCTTGAGGGCGCCGCTCTCCTCGGCCGCCTCGATCATGCGCAGGGCGATGCGGTCCTTGACCGAGCCGCCGGGGTTGAAGTACTCGACCTTGGCGAGGACCGTCGCCTGAATGCCGGCCGTGACGCTGTTGAGCTTCACCAGCGGGGTGTTGCCGACGAGGCTGATCATCGAGTCGTGGAATTGCACCGTAATCTCCGGGGTCTCCGTAATGGTGCTGCCAGCGTATTCCGTGGAATGCGTAGGCGGTGCCGCTTACGGGGCAGTAGACGGCAAGACGGCTTGTTGAACCGCTTGGGTGCGACGGACTGGAGGTGACCGTTCCGATGTCCAGGGCGAGGGTGGCGCGGCGGATCGCGGCGGGAGCGGCGTACGGCGGCGGGAGCATCGGACTGCTCGGGGTCGCCGCGGTCGGGGTGCTGCTCGCCGAGGCGGCGCTGGCCAGGCGGTCGGTGGGCGGCGGAGTGGCGCCGCTGCCGCCGGGCGCGGACGGGCGTTACGGGCGGGAGTACGGCCCCGAGGAGCCGCTGCGGCTGGCCCTTCTGGGTGATTCCACGGCGGCCGGGCAGGGCGTGCGGCGCACCGGGCAGACACCGGGCGCGCTGATCGCCTCGGGCCTCGCGGCGGTGGCCGAGCGCCCGGTGGACCTGCGGAACGTGGCGCTGCCCGGGGCGCGCTCGGACGACCTGGACCGGCAGGTGTCGCTGCTGCTCTCCGCTCCGTCCGGCGCCCCGGACGTCTGCGTGATCATGATCGGCGCGAACGACGTCACCCACCGGATGCCCGCCACCCAGTCGGTGCGCTGTCTGACGGCGGCGGTGCGGCGGCTGCGCACCGCCGGCGCGGAGGTGGTGGTCGGCACCTGCCCTGATCTCGGCACCATCGAGCCGGTCTACCAGCCGCTGCGCTGGCTGGCCCGGCGGGCCTCGCGGCAGCTCGCCGCGGCGCAGACGATCGTGGTCGTGGAGCAGGGCGGGCGGACGGTGTCGCTCGGCGACCTGCTCGGGCCGGAGTTCGCGGCCAATCCGCGCGAGATGTTCGGCGTGGACAACTTCCACCCCTCGGCCGAGGGGTACGCGACGGCGGCGATGGCGATCCTGCCGACGGTCTGCGCGGTGCTCGGCGTCTGGCCGGAACCCGACCGGATCGACGTCGCGCGGAACGAGAACTGGCTGCCGGTCGCGAAGGCCGCGGCCGAGGCGGCCCGGGAGGCCGGTACGGAGGTCACCGCGGCCCGGGCGCCCTGGGCGCTGCTCAAGCACCGCAGACGGCGCCGGCTGCCCGTGCCCGGGGTCTCCCTCGTACGGGAGCACGGAGAGCACGATGGAGAGAGGGACACGACCGTGCCCCTCCGCCAGGACGAGGCGGCCGCGGCACCGGACGAGGTCACGGCGGCGCAGGACGAGGCCGCCGCGCCCCGCGACTGAGCGAGCGCTTAGAAAAGAGGTCCGCATCACACACCGCGGCCGGTGACCCACGCGGTACGTGCAGGTAACTTCCCTTTCTGTCCGCCCACTCCGCACCCTTCTGGAGCCGTGATGCCCGAAGCCGTCATCGTCTCGACCGCCCGCTCGCCGATCGGCCGGGCCTTCAAGGGCTCCCTGAAGGACCTGCGGCCCGACGACCTGACCGCCACGATCATCCAGGCCGCGCTGGCCAAGGTCCCCGAGCTGGACCCGCGCGACATCGACGACCTGATGCTCGGCTGCGGTCTGCCCGGCGGCGAGCAGGGCAACAACCTGGGCCGCATCGTGGCCGTGCAGATGGGCATGGACCACCTCCCGGGCTGCACGATCACCCGCTACTGCTCCTCCTCGCTGCAGACCTCCCGCATGGCCCTGCACGCGATCAAGGCGGGCGAGGGCGACGTCTTCATCTCGGCCGGTGTCGAGATGGTGTCCAGCTTCGCCAAGGGCAACTCCGACTCGTGGCCGGACACCCACAACCCGCTCTTCGCCGAGGCCGAGGCCCGCACCGCCGCCGTCGCCGCCTCCGAGGGCTCCACCTGGCACGACCCGCGTGAGGACGGCCTGGTCCCGGACGCGTACATCGCCATGGGCCAGACCGCCGAGAACCTGGCGCGCTGGAAGGGCATCACCCGCCAGGAGATGGACGAGTTCGGCGTCCGCTCGCAGAACCTCGCCGAGCAGGCCATCAAGAACGGCTTCTGGGAGCGCGAGATCACCCCGGTCACGCTGCCCGACGGCACCGTCGTCTCGGCGGACGACGGCCCGCGCGCCGGCGTCACCATGGAGGGCGTCTCCGGCCTGAAGCCGGTCTTCCGCCCCGACGGCCTGGTCACCGCCGGCAACTGCTGCCCGCTGAACGACGGCGCCGCCGCGGTCGTGATCATGTCCGACACCAAGGCGCGCGAGCTGGGCCTGACCCCGCTGGCCCGGATCGTCTCCACCGGCGTCTCCGGCCTCTCCCCCGAGATCATGGGCCTCGGCCCGGTCGAGGCGTCGAAGCAGGCCCTGCAGCGGGCCGGCCTCACCACCTCCGACATCGACCTGGTCGAGATCAACGAGGCGTTCGCCGCGCAGGTCATCCCGTCCTACCGCGACCTGGGCTTCGACCTGGACAAGGTCAACGTCAACGGCGGCGCCATCGCCGTCGGCCACCCCTTCGGCATGACCGGCGCCCGCATCACCGGCACGCTGATCAACAGCCTCCAGTTCCACGACAAGCAGTTCGGCCTGGAGACCATGTGCGTCGGCGGCGGCCAGGGCATGGCCATGGTCATCGAGCGGCTGAGCTGAGCCGGAGCGGAGGGTAGGGGTCGCCCGAGGAACGAGGGCGGCACCTGCCCGCAGCGGTGGCGAAGCCCAGCGCGACCAGAAGAGGCGAGCGGCTGAGCTGAGCGCTCCCTCATGGCTTCCCGGCGCGCCGGCTAACCGCCCCGCGTCCAAGCCGTGACCGAATCTCCCCCAGGATGTGACATACGTCCCGGGGGAGAGTCGTTTTCGCAGGTCACAGCCGTTTCGGGACTAAACACCCGGCCGAAATACCTGTCCATTTCGTGACGTAATGCACTGACAGGTGGTGCGCCCCCACGACAAGCTGATGTAGGAAGTCGGGGGATCGACTCGGAATCGGGAGTACGTCAGTGAGCGCACTGTCCATTGCCCTGCTGGTGAGCACGGCCGCTGCCACGGTCGTGGGCGCCGCCGCCCTGCACGCTGCCCACGGTCTCCGCAAGCAGGTCACCGCGCTGCGTGGCGAGCTCGCCACCGCGCACGGCCTCACGGTCCCCCACGCCCGGCAGTCCCCGGCCGCCGAGATACGGGCCGCTGTCGCCGAGGCACTGGCCGAGGAGCGCGAGCGTGAGCTCGCCGAGGCGCGCGCCTTCTGGGCGGCGCAGGAGGCCCGGGACGCGGCCGACGCCCCGTCGCTGCTCGGCGGCCTGGCCGGCCCGGCCGAGGACGGCCCGTACTTCGTGCCGCGTCAGTCCGACTTCGTGGGCCTGGAGGCGATGGCCCTGGAGGCCATGGAGGCGGAGGCCGCCGCGCTCGAGAACCGCGAGCCGCGCGAGACCCGGGACGCGCTCGACGCCGTCGACCCGCTGGACGTCTTCGACACCTTCGACACCTTCGAGGAGTTCCCGGAGCCGGCCGGCGCCGGCGAGTACCCGGAGGACTCCCCCGAGCTGGCCGCGGCCCGCCGCCGCCACCCCTCGCACCCGGACTTCGTGCCGGTCCAGACTCCCGTGGTGACCGACCACGAGCGCACGGTGGCCCGCCTGGAGGAGCTGGCGGACACGCAGACCGCGCTGACCGACGTGCGGCCCGGCCCGCTGGGCACGCTCGACGTCTACGTGTTCGCCGACGGCACCACGCTCTGTATGACCCCCGGCCACCGCGAGACCGCCGAGCGCCTCGCCGACGCCCTGCGCTCGGGCCGCACCCCGGTCCTGCTCGGCGGCTCGGGCGTCTCCGGCGCGTACGCGCTGACGTTCTCGTGCGGCGAGGCGGTCGAGGACAACGTGTACATCCTCGCGGACCGCGTGATCGCCAGCCTGTGACCCTCTGACGCCCCGCGAGCGGGGCGGGACACCCGCTACAGCCCGGCGCGGGCCTCCGCCTCCCGCACCAGCCTCACGGCCTCGTGCAGCGCCCCCTCGGCCCCGGGGGTGTCCGCCGGGGCCGTTCGCAGTGTTTCGGCCAGATCCGTGGCGGCCACGACGAGTTGGTCGGCCACCACGAAGAGGCCCGCGTCCGGCAGGCGCGCCGGCTCGCGGCCGGGGAACTCCGCCCGCTGCGCCCGGTCGGCCAACTCCCTGGCCAGCGCCAGGCCTTCGGCGGCGGCCCCGCGCTGGAGGCGGCTCTGCGGGGCGGCCCGCAGCCGGTCGGCGAAGCGCTCGGCGGCGGCGGTCAGTTCAGTCGTATCAAGCACTCCGCGAGCCTATGCGCCCGCCAGGGACCATTGCCAACGGGCGAACGCTCGGGCACGGTGGCGTGAAGGAGCACACGGCACAACGCGTCCGGAGGCGCCGATGTCCCACACATTCTCCGAAGAGACCCACCGCAACCTGCTCGCCCGCATCCCCCGTTGCACCGGTCGTGAGATCGCCGACTGGCTGAAGGTCGTGGAGGAAGGTCCGTCCCTGATCCGCTTCGAGGAGAAGGTCAGCTGGCTGCGCGGCGAGCACGGCCTCGCGTACGGCCACGCCAAGGCGATCATCCACGAGTACGACCTCCGGCGGGCCGCCCGCCGCATGCTCTGACGGGAGCCCCGCCGTAGAGTGGGAGAACGATGGTTCTCCCACTCCGGACCCAGGGGTGATCGCGATGGTGGAATCGGAAACCGCCGAGCTGAAGCTCCTGGAGACGGCCGAGGCGCTGTTCGACGAGAAGGGTGTCCAGGCCGTCGGCATGGACGCCATCCGCAACGGCTCCGGCGTCTCCCTCAAGCGGCTCTACCAGCTCTACCCGTCCAAGGACCATCTGGTCTGGGCGGTCCTCAAGCGACGTGACGAGGCCATGCGCGCCGCCATCGCCGCCCACGGCGACACCCACGCCACCAACCCGTACCAGCGGGTCCTGGCGGTCTTCGACTACCTCGGCACCTGGTTCGCCGACCCCGGCTTCAGGGGCTGCGCCTTCATCAACACCTTCGGCGAGATGGGCGGCATCTCCCCGGACGTCGCCGAGATCGCCCGCGGGCACAAGCAGGCCCTGCGGGACTACTTCGCCGAGCAGACCGACGCCATGAACGCCCCGCCGGGCCTCGCCGACCAGCTGGCGCTGCTCGCCAACGGCGCGATGGCCGTCGCCGGCATCAACGGCACCTCGGAGCCGGCCGCGCAGGCGAAGGACGCGGCGCGGGTGCTCCTGGACGCCCACGTGGACTAGAGACACGGGAAGGGCCCGCCCGGCTGCTGCCGGACGGGCCCTTCGCCCGAACTCACTCGTCGCGTCAGTCGTCGCCCTGGAGGATCGACAGGAGGCGCAGCGCCTCCAGGTAGATCCACACCAGCGTCATCGTCAGACCGAAGGCCGCCAGCCACGCCTCCTCGCGCGGGGCACCGTAGGTGATGCCGTCCTCGACCTGCTTGAAGTCGAGGGCCAGGAAGCAGGCGCCGATCACGATGCCGACGATGCCGAAGACGATGCCGAGGCCGCCGGAGCGGAAGCCCAGGCCGTCACCGCCGCCGAAGACGGCGAACAGCATGTTGACCACCATCAGCAGCATGAAGCCGATCGCGGCCGCGATCACGAAGCCGTAGAAGCGGCGGGTGACGCGGATCCAGCGCATCTTGTACGCGATCAGCACGCCGGCGAAGACCGCCATGGTGCCGAGCACCGCCTGGGCGACCACGCCGTCGGCGATGTACGTCGACACGGCGGCGGAGATCACGCCGAGGAAGACGCCCTCGAAGGCCGCGTAGCCCAGGATCAGCGCCGGGGTCGGCCGGCGCTTGAAGGACTGGATCAGCGACAGGACCATCGCCACCAGACCGGCGCCGACGCCGATGCCGTACGACTTGCCGAGGTTCGCCGGGTCGACCGGCAGCAGCAGCCACGACAGGACCGCCGTGACGACGACCGTGCCGAGCGTCATGGCCGTGCGGCTCACCACGTCGTCGATCGTCATGGTGTTGGTGCGGACCTGCTGCGGGGCACCGAACTGGGTGTCCTGCTGCGCGTACGGGTTGGTCGCGTACGGGTTCGCCGCGCCCTGGGCGTACGGGTTGCCGGTCGCGTACGGGTTCGTTCCGACGGCGGGGCCCCCGGCCTGCGGCTGCTGCGCGTTGAAGCCCGCGTAGCCGTTGTCGCGGCTGAACCCCCGTCGCGAGAAGACCGGGTTGCTGCTCCTCATCTCACTCCTCCATGGACGGCCGCACTGGCGCGGCCTCGCGTCAAGAGTAATGCGACGGCAAAAGAATCTCCCTCGTGCGCAGGGAGGATCCTTTATAACGATCGGGTGAGCAGTAAGGAGGAGCCTCGAAGGGCTTGGTGCGTCTGGTGCCCGGAGCCGGATTCGAACCGGCACGGCCCGAAGGCCAGCGAGGTTTAAGCTCGCCGTGTCTGCATTCCACCATCCGGGCGTGGCGCGAAGCTCCGCGTTGGCACATGAGCCTATCGGGGCCCGTTCGCCCGATCAGTCGAACGCTGGCCCGATGTTGTCTTATTTTATTGACACCTGAGGGTGCGTCAGTGCAGGTGGGGGCCCCTGAGCCGAAGTGTGACGGGGATCGCGGCAGCAAAGTCCACGGGGCCGGAATGACGGAAACTCGCCGCCGGATCGGGCGAGGGTTCGTCACCTCGCCACCACGGGACCGCCACGGCGCCGCCACCGGCCGCCACCCTCCGCGCCAGGAATCTCCTCAGGGTCGCCGTCATACCTCAGGATGACGGCCCGCCGCCCCGGTCCGACTCCAGTCGCCCCCGGGAACGGGCACGTGGGCGGACGATCCGCGGCTCAACGCTCGACACGATGGAGTGGTTCCCGAACAGACGTAGTGACAGGAGTCCACCTCGTGACCACCTACTCCACCGTGCCCCGCACCACCGCCGCGGTGGCCGCCCGCGCCACCGACCTCTCCAAGGTCTACGGACAGGGCGAGACCCAGGTGGTCGCCCTCGACCGGGTCAGTGTGGACTTCCGGCAGGGCGAGTTCACCGCGATCATGGGCCCCTCCGGCTCCGGCAAGTCGACCCTGATGCACTGCGTCGCCGGCCTCGACTCGTTCTCCGCCGGCTCCGTCCGGATCGGCGAGACCGAGCTCGGCACCCTGAAGGACAAGCAGCTCACCCAGCTGCGCCGGGACAAGATCGGCTTCATCTTCCAGGCGTTCAACCTGCTGCCGACGCTGACCGCCCTGGAGAACATCACGCTGCCGATGGACATCGCGGGCCGCAAGCCCGACAAGCAGTGGGTGCAGCAGGTCATCGACATGATCGGCCTGTCCGGCCGGCTCTCCCACCGCCCCTCGCAGCTCTCCGGCGGCCAGCAGCAGCGCGTGGCCGTGGCCCGCGCCCTCGCCTCCAAGCCGGAGATCATCTTCGGTGACGAGCCGACCGGAAACCTCGACTCGCGCTCCGGCGCCGAGGTCCTCGGCTTCCTGCGCAACTCGGTGCGCGAACTCGGCCAGACCGTGGTGATGGTGACCCACGACCCGGTCGCCGCCTCCTACGCGGACCGCGTCGTGTTCCTGGCGGACGGCCGGATCGTCGACGAGATGCTCCAGCCGACGGCGGACGGCGTGCTCGACCGCATGAAGGCGTTCGACGCCAAGGGCCGTACGAGCTGAGCCACCGGGCCCCCTCGCGGGGCCCCGCCGCGGCCCCCGGCCCCGTCCTCCGTCCCACCTTCCGTTCAGGACCCTCCATGTTCCGTACCGCCCTGCGCAATGTGCTCGCGCACAAGGCCAGGCTGCTGATGACCGTGCTCGCCGTCATGCTCGGCGTGGCCTTCGTCTCCGGCACCCTCGTCTTCACCGACACCCTCTCCAACGCCTTCCGCAACCAGTCCGCCAAGAGCTACGACGACGTCGCCGTGGCCGTCACGGCCGCGCCGAACCAGAAGGACCCGAACGCCACGCCGGGCCTGTCCGAGCAGACCCGGCAGAAGATCGCCGCGCTCGACGGCGTCGCCTCCGCCACCGGCCGCGTCAACGGCTTCGCGGGCGTGCCGGACAAGGACGGCAAGCTGATCGGCGCCGGCTGGTCCAACAAGGGCACCAACTTCTCGCCCGGCAAGGACGGCAAGGACTCCGCGTACGCCTTCACCGCCGGCACCGGCCCGGTGAAGGACGACGAGATCGCGCTCGACAAGGAGACCGCCGACAAGGGCGGCTACCAGGTCGGCGACCAGGTCCGCGTGGCCACCAACGGCCCCGTCGAGACGTACACCCTGACCGGCGTCTTCACCACCGAGGACGGCGCCGTCAACGCGGGCGGCAGCCTGGTCCTGTTCGACACCGAGGTCGCGCAGAAGCTGTTCCTGAAGCCGGGTCACTTCCTCGACATCACCGTGACCGCCAAGCCGGGCGCGGACGCCGACAAGATCCTCGCCGAGGTGCGGCCGGTCGTCGGCGACACCGCGGACGCGCAGACCGGTCAGGAGCTGGCCGACCAGCAGGCCAAGGACATCGAGGCCGGACTGGGCGCGCTCAACCAGATGCTGCTCGGCTTCGCCGGCATCGCGCTCTTCGTCGGCATCTTCCTGATCTCCAACACCTTCACCATGCTGGTCGCGCAGCGCACCAAGGAGCTCGCGCTGATGCGCGCCGTCGGCGCCTCGCGCAAGCAGATCACCCGCTCGGTGCTCGCGGAGGCCGGTCTGGTCGGTCTGGTCGCCTCGGCGATCGGCTTCGGGCTCGGCATCGGGCTCGCGGCGGCGCTGCGCTCCGCGATGAACAGCTTCGGCCTCAAGGTCCCGGCCGGTGACCTGGTCGTCACCGCCACCCCGCTGGTCTCGGCGCTCGCCGTCGGTGTCCTCGTCACCATGCTGGCCGCCTGGCTGCCGGGCCGCCGCGCCGCCAAGATCCCGCCGGTCGCCGCGATGAGCAGCGTCCACGCGGTCGCCACCACCAAGTCCCTGGTCGTGCGCAACACCATCGGCGCGATCATCACCGCCCTCGGTGTGGTCGGCATCGCCGGCGGCGCCGCGAAGGGCGGCGACGACGGCCGGATGCTGATCGCGGGCGGCGCGTTCCTCGCCCTCATCGGTGTGATCGTGCTGATCCCGCTGCTGTCCCGCCCGGTGATCGCGCTCGCCCGGCCGCTGCTGAAGCCGTTCGGGGTGGCGGGCGCGCTGGCCGGCCAGAACGCGGTCCGCAACCCGCGCCGCACCGGCGCCACCGCCTCCGCGCTCGCCATCGGCCTCACCCTGGTCACGGGTCTGTCGGTGCTCGGCGCCACGGTCGGCTCGGCCGTGGACCGGATGACGACCGACCAGATCAAGGCCGACTACATGATCACCATGGCGAGCGGCGAGGGCCTCAGCCAGGCCGCGCTGGACGCCGTGCGGAAGACCCCGGGCGCGACGGCGGTCTCCCCGCAGCAGGCCGGCTACCTGGACGTGAAGGGCCCGGGCTTCAAGTCCGTCTCCGGTGTCACCCCCGGTGACGTCGAGAAGGTGCTCAACCTCAAGGTCGTGGACGGTTCGCTCGGCTCGCTGGGCAGCGGCGAGGTCGCGGTCGGCGAGAAGACCGCGAAGTCGAACGGCTGGAAGGTCGGCTCGGAGCTGCGCGTGACCTACTCGGACCACAAGAAGGGTGCGCTGAAGGTCGGCGCGCTCTTCGAGGAGAGCGAGTTCGTCTCGGGTCTGGTCGTGGACGCCAAGATCCTCGACAAGCACGACCCGAAGCCGTACATCCCGCAGATCTTCGTGAAGATGGACGGCGGCCCGTCGGCCGCGGCCGAGAAGGCCGTGCAGAAGTCGCTCGGCGACAACCCGGCGATCACGGTCATGGACCAGAAGGACATCCGCGACTCGTTCGGCGGTGTCATCAACATGATGCTGAACATCATGTACGGCCTGCTGGCGATGGCCCTGATCATCGCGGTGCTCGGTGTCGTCAACACCCTGGCGATGTCGGTGTTCGAGCGGCAGCAGGAGATCGGCATGCTGCGGGCGATCGGTCTCGACCGGCGCCGGGTGAAGCGGATGGTCCGTCTGGAGGCCGTGGTCATCTCGGTCTTCGGCGCGGTGGTCGGTATCGGCCTCGGCTCGTTCCTGGGCTGGGCGATCGGCGAGACGATGCGCAGCAGCCTGCCGGACTACGCGCTGGTGCTGCCGTGGGGCCGGATCGGGCTCTTCCTGGTCCTGGCCGGACTGGTCGGTGTGCTCGCCTCGCTGTGGCCGGCGCGCAGCGCGGCGAAGCTGAACATGCTCCAGGCGATCAAGGCCGAGTAGGTCGAGTACGGAGCGGCGAAGGGCCGGTGTTCCCACGGGAACACCGGCCCTTCGCCGTGCGGGGGTACGGGGACGGGTCAGCTGCCCGCGCAGTACGTCATCAGCTGGTCGTGGTTGGCCCGGTACAGGTCGTAGAGCGCCGGGTCGTCGATCTTCAGCAGCGTCTCGTCGCCGGACCGCAGCGCCGGATACGTGTAGTTGTGGCTGCCGGTGAACACCAGCTTCTTGCCGGCCACTCCGGCGTACGTGCCCTCCACCAGCAGGTACTTGGAGTGCAGCCCGGCCTTGTTGACGCCGGTGCCCCGGTCCTCGTAGCACTGGACGCGCTTGGTGAGCCTGCCGTACAGGATCGACTCGACGTCCGTGCTCATCGAGCCGGGGGCGCCGTCGTGGGCGAGGATCACCGTGCAGCCGGCGTTCCTCAGCTCGACGAGCTTGGTGGCGACCTCGCGGCGGGTGAAGAGGTTGGCGGCCATCCGGACCTGGGTGGCGCCGCCGGCGCAGTCGACGTTGTCGAGGATCAGCTTGATGGTGTCGGTGCTCGCGTCGGAGTCGTAGGCGGTGCCGGCGGCCTCCTTGCGCGGGAAGAAGTACGCCTTGTACGGGCCGCTGGACGGCGTCCTGTAGTAGTGGTCGAGGCCGGTCGGGGACGTGCCGTAGGCGAGAAGGTCGGCGAAGTAGCTCTGGTAGATGCCGTAGAGACCGGAGTCGACGACGGTGACGGCGTTGTTGAAGAGGTCGGTGCGCTGGAGGCCGGTCAGGTTGGCCGAGGTCTGCACGACGACGTCCTTCGCCCCGCCGGTGGCGGAGAAGAGGAAGAACTTGTTGTGGTTGATGGCCCCGTCGGGGTCGTCGGGCAGCTGCCGGGTGCCGATACAGCCGCGGCCGGCCGGGCAGGCGTAGACCCAGGAGCCCTGGGTGCGGTCGGTGCCGAGGTCGCGGGCGAGGTTGGCGTACTCGTTGCCGGGGGTGGTGAGGGTGGTGTGGTCGAGGATCACCCGGACGTTCACGCCGCGGGTCCTGGCGGCGGCGAGGGCAGCGGCGACGGTGTCGTCGGTGAAGTTGTACATGCTGGCCGAGATGGTGGAGCCGGGCTCGGCGCGGCCGACGAGGTCGGCGATGTGGTCGCGGATCCGGTTCTGGGCGGTGGCGTCGCCCGAGGGGTCGTTGAAGGTGGCGGTGGTGGTGACGGGGGCGGGCGCGGCGCCGGCGGGGGCCGGGGCGGCGGTGAGGAGGCCGGCGGCGGCGGCCAGGGCGAGCAGGGGGCGGGTGAATCGGCTGCGCGGGCGCAAGGGTTCCCCTCCGGGGCGTAGCTGATCGCCATATGCATGACAATCCGGACACGTGGAAGAACGGGGCACCGGTGAGAACACCGGCACCCCGTCCGCCGAAACGTATCCCTAACCGCTACGACTCGGTCCACTCCCGCGACCGCAGTGGCAGCCCCGAGGCGCCCGAGTCCGGCGTCTTCACCGCCAGGAACTGGTTCACGCCGATCCGGTTGCGCTCGAACGACACCGCCGAGGCCGCCATGTAGAGCCGCCAGATCCGCGCCCGGCCCGGCGAGGTGAGGCGGACCGCCCGGTCCCACTCCCGCTCCAGGTTGGCCACCCACCGGCGCAGCGTCAGCGCGTAGTGCTCGCGGATCGCCTCGACGTCCCGCACCTCGAAGCCCGCTTCCTCAAGGGTCGACAGGGTGCTGCCCATCGGGGACAGTTCGCCGTCCGGGAAGACGTACGCGTCGATGAAGGCGTCCACCTCATACGCCTCCTCGTCGGCCTCCGGGCGGCGCGCGATCTGGTGGTTGAGCAGCCGTCCGCCCGGCTTCAGGAGCCGGTAGAGGATGTCGGCGTACTCCCGGTACTGGACCGAGCCGACGTGCTCGGCCATGCCGATCGACGAGATGGCGTCGAACGGCCCGTCCACGACGTCCCGGTAGTCCTGCACCCGGATCTCGATCCGGTCCGTCAGACCCTCGTCGGCGATGCGCTTGCGGGCGTACGCGGCCTGCTCGCGCGAGAGCGTGATGCCGACGGCCCGGGCCCCGTACTCCTTGGCCGCGTGGATGGCCATCGAGCCCCAGCCGCAGCCCACGTCGAGCAGCCGGTCGCCCTCCTTCAGGCGCAGCTTGCGGGCGATCAGGTCGAGCTTGTCGCGCTGGGCGTCCTCAAGGGTGCCGTCCTCGGTCCAGTACGCGCACGAGTAGACCATCGACGGGCCGAGCACCAGCTCGTAGAAGTCGTTGCCCACGTCGTAGTGGTGACTGATCGCCTGCTTGTCCCGGCGCTTGGAGTGCCGGGCCCCGCTGCGGCCGCGGATCTCCTCGACGGGCGGCTTCGGCGGCGGGAACGGGCCCGCCAGCTTGAGCAGGGCCTTGGCAGCCGCCCGCACCTTCGGGTCGCGCACGGTCTCCAGGGCGCTGCGGGACTCCTCCCCGCGCTCCCAGATGAACCCGGCGAGCTTGTCCAGGACCTCGTAGAGATCCCCCTCGACGTCGATCTCACCGGCCACCCAGGCCCGCGCGAGGCCCAGCTCGCCCGGCTTCCACAGCAGCCGGCGCAGGGCGCGGCGTTCGCGCACGATCAGTACGGGGCCGCCCGCAGGACCTGCTTCGCTGCCGTCCCAGGCCCGCAGCCGTACCGGGAACCTCGCTCCCAGCACGTCCTCGGCCAGCGCGGTCAGCCGCGACGCGGCGTCGGCCATGGTGCAACACCTCCGTGATCTCGAAGCCCCAGAAATGCCTGTCACCAAGGGAACACCGTCGGTGGCCGATCCACTCCCACGACGTCGAAATCAGTCCGGAAAAACACGCGAAGGGCCGTCCGCACCACGGATGGCGGACGGCCCTTGCGGGGTACTGCTGGTGCTGCGGAGGTTACGAGGCCTTGGCCTTCTCCTGCGCCGGGGCGGCCGGCGCCGGGGCGGGCTTCGCCGCCTCGTAGAACTCCTCGCGCGGCGTCTCCATGGCACCGAGGGAGACGACCTCACGCTTGAGGAACATGCCCAGGGTCCAGTCGGCGAAGACACGGATCTTGCGGTTGAAGGTCGGCATCGCCATGCCGTGGTAGCCACGGTGCATGTACCAGGCGAGACGGCCCTTGAGCTTGATCTTCACCTTGCCCATGACGATCATCGCGACGCCCTTGTGGAGGCCGAGACCCGCGACGGCACCCTTGTTGGCGTGCTCGTAGTCCTTCTGCGGGAAGCCGCGCATGCCGGCCACCACGTTGTCGCCGAGGACCTTGGCCTGGCGCAGGGCGTGCTGGGCGTTCGGCGGGCACCAGGCGCGCTCGCGCGGGACGCCGGCCTTGATCGAGGCCAGGTCGGGGACCTGGGCGTTGTCGCCCGCGGCCCACACGTAGTCGAGGCCGTTGACCTGGAGCTTCTCGTTGCAGTCCACGTGGCCGCGGGGGCCGAGCGGCAGACCGAAGCGGGCGAGCGCCGGGTTCGGCTTGACGCCGGCGGTCCACACGATCGTGTTGGCGTCGACCTCGAGGCCGTTCTTCAGCACGACGTGGCCGTCGACGCAGGAGTCCATCGACGTCTCGAGGTAGATCTCGATGCCGCGGCTCTCCAGGTGCTCTTTGCCGTACTGGCCGAGCTTGGGGCCGACCTCGGGAAGGATCTTGTCGGCGGCGTCGACCAGGATGAAGCGCATGTCCTCGCGCTTCACGTTCTGGTAGTACTTCGCCGCGTCGCGGGCCATGTCCTCGACCTCGCCGATGGTCTCCGCGCCGGCGAAGCCGCCGCCCACGAAGACGAAGGTCAGCGCCTTGCGGCGGACCTCCTCGTCGGTCGTCGAGTCGGCCTTGTCGAGCTGCTCGAGGACGTGGTTGCGAAGGCCGATGGCCTCCTCGATGCCCTTCATGCCGATGCCCTGCTCGGCGAGGCCGGGGATCGGGAAGGTCCGGGAGACGGCACCCATCGCGATGACCAGGTAGTCGAACGGCAGCTCGTACGCCTCGCCGACGAGCGGCGCGATCGTGGCGACCTTGCGGTCCTGGTCGATGGTGGTGACCCGGCCGGTGAGCACCTCGGCTCCGCGCACGACGCGTCGCAGCGGGACGACGACGTGGCGCGGCGAGATGCTGCCGGCGGCGGCTTCGGGGAGGAAGGGCTGGTAGGTCATGTACGACCGCGGGTCGACAACCGTGACGGTCGCCTCCGCATAGCGCATCTTCTTGAGGATGCGCCGTGCCGCGTACAGACCTACGTACCCACCGCCTACTACGAGGATCCTGGGACGCTCCGTGGTGCTCATGCATCCGAGTATCCACCCCCTCAGGAGGGGTGGCTCGTGCGCCCCTTCACAAGCTTGACGGGCACCTCTGCTACACTCCGCCGCCCACGTGACCCACGTCATGTTCCAGCAAAGGAACCAAGGGGCCGGGGCGAACGTTGTTCACCCCTTGTGAACTGGCCCGAAGAGCCTTCCTTAACGCCGAACCGCAGCGCACGTTCACACGATGGAAACTTCGAGCGAAGTGGCCTCCGTGCCTGCGAAAGGACCCCGAGGAGCCCCTCGGAGGGGCTAAAGGCCCTCCAGGAGGGCTCCTGGAGGGCCTTCGGAGCCCATTCTCTTGTGAAGAACTTCACGAAGCTTTTCGGCGGACCGCTCCAGAAGGTGCCCCGGAGGGGTATCGGAGGATCCTCAGAGCCTGCCTCACAGGCGCTTATAGGCACGCACTATGCGACGGATAGCGCGATCCCATCGAGGATGTCGTGCTCGCTGACGACGACCTCGGCGGCGCCGGTCCGCTCCATGATCTCCTCGAGCACCAGGGCGCCCGCGATGATCACGTCGACCCGCCCGGGGTGGATCACCGGGATCGCGGCCCGCTCGTCGTGGGTGGAGCCGAGCAGCCTGGCCACGACCTCGTCGACCTGGGCGCGGGAGATCCGGGAGTGGTGGACGCGCTCGGAGTCGTACTCCGGCAGGCCCAGCGCGATCGCGGCGACCGTGGTGACCGAGCCGGCCAGGCCGACCAGCGTCTCGGCCTCGGTGACCGGCACGGTCTCGGCGGCCAGGTCGAGCGCGGCCCGCACGTCGGCGCGGATCGCGGCGACCTCCTCGGCGGTCGGCGGGTCGTGCCGCACGTGCCGCTCGGTCAGGCGTACGCAGCCGATGTCGACGGACCGGGCGGCCTCGACGTGCTTGTTGCCGACCACGAACTCGGTCGAGCCGCCGCCGATGTCGACGACCAGGCGGCGGTCGTCGCCGTGCAGTTCGCCGGTGGCGCCGGTGAAGGAGAACTCGGCCTCCTGGTCGCCGGTGATGACCTCGGGCTCGACGCCCAGGATCCCGACGACCCCGTCGACGAACTCCTCGCGGTTCTCGGCGTCGCGGGAGGCGGAGGTGGCGACGAAGCGCAGCCGGTCGGCTCCGACGCCGAACTCCTTGACGACCTCGGCGTAGGCGCGGCAGGCGGCGAAGGTCCGCTCCAGGGCCTCGGGCGCGAGCCGGCCCGTCTTGTCGACGCCCTGGCCGAGCCGGACGATCGTCATCCGCCGGTCCAGCTCGATCAGCTCGCCGGTCACGGGGTGGACGTCGGCGACGAGGAGGCGGATGGAGTTCGTGCCGCAGTCGATTCCGGCGACCCGGGTCACGCGGACTCCTCCCCGTCCACCGGCTTGAAGGCGAAGTGGCCGCCCTCGGACTGCTGCACCGTCCAGCCGTCCTCTTCCTCGTGCGTGACGCACGGCGTCACGCACGGCCCCTTCGCCCACCACTCCGGCAGCATCGCGAGGGCCTCGTCGCCGAACGGGTTCACGCCCGGGCCGGCCGCCAGCGAGTGCCCGACGAGCACGTGCAGGCACTTGACGCGGTCCGGCATGCCGCCGGCGCTCGGGAAGCCCTCCAGGACCTCGATGGCGTCGCGGCGTGCGATGTAGTCCTCGTGCGCGGCCCGGTAGGCGGCGGCCAGCTCCGGGTCGGTGGCGAGCCGGGCCTGCATCTCCTTCATGACCCCGTTGGCCTCCAGGGTGCCGATGGCGGAGGCGGCGCGCGGGCAGGTCAGGTAGTACGTGGTCGGGAACGGCGTGCCGTCGGGGAGCCGGGGCGCGGTCTCGACGACGTCCGGATTGCCGCACGGGCAGCGGTGCGCGATGGCGCGCAGGCCGCGCGGCGGACGGCCGAGCTGGGCCTCGAACGCGGCGACGTCGGCGGCGGTGGGCTCGGTGCGTTCGGTCTGCGGAGGGGGCGTTTCCATGTCTGCCTTGGTCGTCGGTGGTACGGGTGGGTCAGCGGCGGTCGGCGTTGTCGACGCCGTCCCACAGGTTGTCGTACCAGGGGCGGTCCGTGCCGCCCTGGTCGGTGCGCGGCCGGGCCTGCGCGTCGGGGTCGTTCACGGTGAAGCCGGTCTCGCCGGGCATCACGTAGTGCAGGTGCTCGCGGGCGAGCCGGCGCACATAGGCCGGGTCCTGGAGCCGGGCCTTCTCGTCCCGCAGCTCCTCGACCCGGCGGGCGGCGTCGGCGGCCTTGCGCTCCTGGTCGGCGATCTCGCCCTGCTGGGAGACGTACTGCCGCATCGGGTAGGCGAGCGCCACCACGAGCGAGCAGACGACGAGCGCGAGGAAGGCCGCGCGGCCGGTGAGCCGGGAGCGGGCGGCCTGGCGGCGGGTCTGGGAACGGTAGACACGGGCAGCGGTCTGCTCGCCGAGCAGCCTGATCCGGGTCGCGGTCGAGAACCGGTCCCGGTCCTTCACGGCCATGTCCAGCGGCTCCCCTGCGTCGCGTGTCTGATCAAACGTGCGTCCCCGCACACGGTACGGGACCGAGTGCGGGGACGTCCGTAACTACAGCGTCAGGGCAGGTCAGCCCGTGAAGCTCAGCCCTTGAAGCGCGGGAAGGCGCTGCGGCCGGCGTAGACCGCGGCGTCGTCGAGGATCTCCTCGATGCGCAGCAGCTGGTTGTACTTGGCGACGCGCTCGGAGCGGGCCGGGGCGCCGGTCTTGATCTGGCCGCAGTTGGTGGCGACGGCGAGGTCGGCGATGGTGACGTCCTCGGTCTCGCCGGAGCGGTGGGACATCATGCACTTGAAGCCGTTGCGCTGGGCGAGCTCGACGGCGTCCAGGGTCTCGGTCAGCGAGCCGATCTGGTTGACCTTGACCAGGAGGGCGTTGGCGGTGCCCTCCTCGATGCCGCGGGCGAGACGCTCCGGGTTGGTGACGAAGAGGTCGTCGCCGACGAGCTGCACCTTGGTGCCGAGCTTGTCGGTGATGGTCTTCCAGCCGGCCCAGTCGTCCTCGAACAGCGGGTCCTCGATGGAGACGAGCGGGTACGCGGAGACGAGCTCCTCGTAGTACTCGGTCATCTCGGCGGCCGAGCGGGACTTGCCCTCGAACTCGTACGAGCCGTCCTTGTAGAACTCGGAGGCGGCCACGTCGAGCGCGAGCGCGACGTCCTTGCCGGGCACGTAGCCGGCCTGCTTGATGGCCTCGAGGATGAGGTCGAGGGCCTCGCGGTTGGAGCCGAGGTTCGGGGCGAAGCCGCCCTCGTCGCCGAGGCCGGTGGACAGGCCCTTGTCCTTCAGGACCTTCTTGAGGGTGTGGTAGACCTCGGTGCCCCAGCGCAGGGCCTCGGAGAAGGACTCCGCGCCGATCGGGGCGATCATGAACTCCTGGATGTCCACGTTGGAGTCGGCGTGCGAGCCGCCGTTCAGGATGTTCATCATCGGAACGGGCAGCAGGTGCGCGTTCGGGCCGCCCAGGTAGCGGAAGAGCGGGAGGTCGGAGGCCTCGGAGGCGGCGTGCGCGACGGCGAGCGAGACGCCGAGGATGGCGTTGGCGCCGAGCGAGCCCTTGTTCTCGGTCGCGTCCAGGTCGAACATCGCCTGGTCGATCAGGCGCTGCTCGGTGGCGTCGTAGCCGACGAGCTCCGGGCCGATCTGCTCGATGACGGCGAGGACGGCCTTCTCGACGCCCTTGCCGAGGTAGCGGTTGGGGTCCCCGTCGCGGAGCTCAATGGCCTCGAACGCACCAGTGGAGGCACCGGAGGGAACGGCAGCACGGCCGGTGCTGCCGTCGTCGAGGCCGACCTCGACCTCGACGGTGGGGTTGCCTCGGGAGTCCAGGATTTCCCGGGCTACGACGACGTCGATGGACGGCACGAGCATCTCCTTCTGGGATGTGACGCTGGTTGTGACGCATGCGGCAAGGTCTCGTTCGCCTTGCGACAAGAGCCTAACCGGCGCGGGGGCTCCGGCCAGCCGGGCGCCCGCCCCCTGGGACGAAAAAGGACCCAAGGGCATGCATTGGGGGACGAAAGACCGCGGTTACCGATCGGTACGAAACGGGCCCGGAGCGCAGGCTCCGGGCCCGTTCCAGGGTCACCGCGGGGGGACAGCCGTCAGGCTCACTTCAGGTGGAGCTGCTGGCCCGGGTAGATCAGGTCGGCGTCCTGGACGATGTTCTTGTTCAGCTGGAACAGCTTCTGCCAGCCGCCCTTGACGTGGTGCGTCTGGGCGATGCTGCTCAGCGTGTCGCCGGCCTTGACCTTGTACTCGCCGTCGCCCTTGGCGACCTTCTTGCCGGTCGGGGTGGTGACGGTCTTCGCGGCCTTCGGCGCGGTGCGCTTCTCGCTGCGGGTGGTCGGCTGCTCGGCGGTGCGCTGGGTGGCGGGCTTCGGCGCGGCCGGCTTCGGGGCCGGGGCCGGGGCCTCGGCGGAGCCGCCGTCGTACGAGGCGCTGGACAGGCCGACGCCGCAGCTCGGCCAGGCGCCCTTGCCCTGGCCCGCGAGGACCTTCTCGGCGACAGCGATCTGCTGCGACTTGGAGGCCAGGTCCGCGCGGGAGGCGTAGGCGGTGCCGCCGTAGGCCGCCCAGGTGGAGTTGGTGAACTGCAGGCCGCCGTAGAAGCCGTTGCCCGTGTTGATGGACCAGTTGCCGCCGGACTCGCACTGGGCGACGGCGTCCCACTCGGCGGCGGTGGCGGCCGAGGCGGTGCCCGCGGTCATCAGCGGGGCGGCGACGGCGACGCCGGCGACACCGGCGAGGGTGACGACGCGGGTGACCTTGGACGGACGACGGTGCTTGCCCTTGCCGGAAAGCAGCATGGAAGTTCTCCTCACCGACGCCTACGAGGTGAGCTGTCGGGTTCGGGCGAGTGAGTTGCCCGGCCGCGTGTCCTTGCACGCGACTTCACCCCAAGCCGGTCGTCGGCCGTCTGTCTCAACGGCCGGGGCCGGCACTTACCTTGGGTCCCCCGCTCCTGCCTTCGGCGCTTGCGCGACGACTGTTCCCGGCGTCCGGCGGCAGGATTCGGCGTACCGGTCGGCGGGGCCCGCGGTGGCGAGCGGTCCTGACCGTAGACACACCCCCGGGGGAAGTTCAAAGCCCATCAACCCGGAAAAATCGCCCCTCCTTGCGCTCCGTCAGGTGACGTTTGCGCAGGTGAGGGGCGAAACGCGCAAAGTTTGCGGACGTAATACGGCCGTTCGACAAGAGAGACTCATGTCTCACTTGCACAGAACCGGACATTCAGTCCCTAACTACCCCTCAGGCGTAGTGGTGGGCGCGGGCTTCCCGAGGTTCAACTCAAGGCTCTGACCAGGGAGGATGAGGTCGGGGTCGGTGCCGACCGTCTTCTTGTTGGCGTCGTAGAGCGCGGTCCAGCCGCCGGGCAGGGCGTTCTGCTGTGCAATGTCCGACAGGCTGTCACCCGGCTTGACGGTGTATTCGTCCGAGCTGGGCGTCTTGTCCGTGTTGTCCGCGGCCGCGTCGCCGGCCGGGGCGGCATGCCGTCCGGATTCGGGCGAACCGTCCGTCTTGCCCGGTTCTTCTGTCGCGGCGTCACCGCGGTGCTTGCCCGTGCCGGTGGGGGCCGTTTCGGACGCATCAGGCGTACCGGGCGTAACGGAACCATCGGGCGTACCGGGCGTTACGGAGGTGCCGGGCGTCACGGGAGTGGTGGGCGCGGCCGGCGAGGCGGGCGTGGTCGGCGCGGTCGAAGTCGACGGGGCGGCCGGAGTGGTGGGCGCGGCGGGCGTCGTGGCGCTCGACGAGGGCTTGGTGGTCTTCGTGCCCGACTCGGCGGGCAGTCCCTCGGTGCGGTTCGACTCCTGGGGCGCCGCCGACTGCGTGGGAGTGGCGGCCGGGCCCGGGTCGACGGCGGGCTTCCTGCCGTCGTTCGTCAGGCCGGCGATCGGCGCGCAGGTGGCCCACTGGGTGTCGCCGGCGGCGAGCGCCTTGTCGGCGATCGCGATCTGCTGGGCGCGGCTGGCGAGGTCGGGGCTCGGCGCGTAGGCGAGGCCGCCGTGCCGCTCCCAGCTCTCCTGGGTGAACTGGAGCCCGCCGTAGAGCCCGTTGCCGAAGTTGGCGCTCCAGGCGCCGCCCGACTCGCACTCGGCGACCCGGTCCCAGGTCGGTGCGTCGGCGGCGGAGGCGGAGCCGGTGGCGAGCAGCGGCAGCGCCATGGCCGAGCCGGTGACTCCCGCGGCGACGACGATCGCGGGGGCCTGGCGGGGTCTGCGGTGACGTCCGTTCCCGGAGCGCATGCGGAGTGCCTTTCGCGTGACTGCTGAGGTTGCGGGTGAACGTAGCGGCATTCGAACGCACGTCACAAGTCGATGCAGCGCAGATCACGCGAAGATCACAGTATTGACGCTACGTCAGCTACGAGGGGCTTTGTGGGAAGCACTGAACTCGACCGGAAGCGTGCGCAGGCCACGCATGATGAGCCCGCCGCGCCACCGCAGTTCGGCCGGATCGGCCCCAAGTCGCAGGTCCGGCAGGCGAGTCAGGAGCGTCGCGAGTGCCGTCTGCCCTTCGAGGCGCGCCAGCGGGGCGCCCAGGCAGTAGTGGATGCCGTGCCCGTACCCCAGGTGCTGGTTGTCGCGGCGCGCCAGATCCAGCGTGTCCGGCTCGTCGAACCGCGCCGGGTCCCGGTCCGCGGCCGCGAGCACGACCAGAACCGGGTCGCCGGCCGGGATGTCCTGGCCGCCGATGGTCAGCGCCTCGGTGGCGAAGCGCCAGGTCGCGAGCTCCACCGGCCCGTCGTACCGCAGCAGCTCCTCGATGCCGGTCTCCAGGAGCGCCGTCTCGCCCGCCGCGATCGACTCCTGGAGGCGGCCGCGCTGCTCCGGGTGACGAAGCAGGGCATACACGCCATTACCGATCAGATTGACCGTGGTCTCGAAACCGGCGAAGAGAAGGATGAAGGCCATGGCGGCGGCCTCGTTCTCGGTGAGGTGCTCGCCGTGGTCCGACCCCTTGATCAGCCCGGAGATCAGGTCGTCGCCCGGCTCCTCCCGCTTCTTGTGGATGAGCTCGGCGAGGTAGCCCCGCATCTTCTTCACCGACCGCGCCACCCCGCCGCGCGGCCCGCCGCCGTGCCGGATCATCATCCCGGCCCAGTCGCGGAAGTCGTCCTGGTCCTCGGCCGGCACGCCGAGCATGTCGCAGATCGCGTAGATCGGCAGCGGGAAGGCGAACTCGTGGATCAGGTCAGCGCTCCCCCGTTCCACGAAGCCGTCGATGAGCCGGTCGGTCAGCTCCTGCACCCGCGGCGCGAACTCCGCGACCCGGCGCGGCGTGAACGCCTTCGACACCAGCCGGCGCAGCCGCGTGTGGTCCGGCGGGTCGATGTTGAGCAGATGCGTCATCAGCTCGGCCTTGCGCTCACCCGGGATTCCCGTCTTCCCCTTGGCGTGCGCCGGCTCGTCGTGGTGCGCCGGGTTCTTCGAGAGCCGCTGGTCCGCCAGCGCCTGCCGCGCGTCCCCGTACCGCGTCACCAGCCACGCCTCGACCCCGCTCGGCAGCGTCGCCTTGTGCACCGGCGCGTGCTCGCGCAGCCAGGCGTACGCGGGGTACGGATCGGTGGCGAACTCCCAGGTGAAGAGCTCGGGGGCGGGGGTCGACGGCTGCTCGTGCATGACCCGACCGTAACCGGCCCGCCGGCCGCTCACTCGTTCGGTGGACCCTGTCGCGTTCCTGCTGGGTAGGCTTACCGTACGCGCCAGACTCCGTCGCATGGGAGCGCTGATGAGTGCCGCAGCCGAAGAAGAGCGGGCAGAGCAGTACGCATTTCCGACGCCGCCGGCCGGTGGGTGGACTGCGGACGACCTCGACCGGATTCCGGGTCTCCCGCCGCACACCGAGCTGATCGACGGAGGACTGTTCTTCATGAGTCCGCAGACCGACTTCCACATGGCCGCCCTGCGCCTGCTGGAGAACGCCCTGCTGGATTGCGCACCGGACGACCTTTACGTCGTCCGCGAGATGACCACCAAGCTCGGCATGCGGGACCGGCCGGAGCCCGACCTGATGGTGGTACCGCTGAGCTCCCGCACCGGCCCCGAACAGACCTGGTACGACCCGAGCCATATCCTCCTCGCCGTCGAGATCGTCTCCGAGGAGTCGGTGGAGCGCGACCGGGAGATCAAGCCCCGTAAGTACGCCGCCGCCCGGATCCCGCACTTCTGGCGGGTGGAGCAGAACGGCGAGCTGCCCGTGGTCTACGTGTACGAGCTCGATCCCGCCACCAACAGCTACGCCGTCACGGGCATCCACCACGACCGGCTCAAGGTCACCCTGCCGTTCGAGATCGACATCGATCTCACCGCCGTGAACCGGCGACGGGGCGCTCAGGCCTGAGTCTCGGCGCCCCGGCAGAGCCACCGGCATCCTCCCCACGGCCCGGGGCGCGGGAATGGCCAAGGCCACCCATGTGAAGGACCGCGTCGCCTAGATTCACCGACGTGGATGCCCAGTTGCCCCAGTTGCTCAGAAGCACGTTCGCGGTCGTCGAGAGACGGGCGGAGCACGCCGTCACCTTCTTCTACTCGCACCTCTTCTGGCACAACCCCGGCATGCGCGCGCTGTTCCCCGAGAACCTGGCCCCGCAGCGCGACCGGCTCTTCGCCGCGCTCGCCCATGTGGTGACCCACCTGGAGGACCCCGAGCTCGCCGGCTACCTCGGGCAGCTGGGCCGCGACCACCGCAGGTTCCTGGCCACGCCCGCGCTCTACGCGGCGGTCGGCACCAGCCTGCTCGCCGCCTTCGCGCACACGGCGGGCGCCGCCTGGACGATCGAGGCGGAGAAGGCGTGGACGGAGGCGTACGCGGTGCTCGCGGAGGCGATGCAGGCGGGCGCCGAGGCGTCGGTGCGGGACGGGCAGCCGGCCTGGTGGGACGCGGACGTGATCGGGCACGAGCGGTACGGCGCCGACCTGACGCTGCTGACCCTGCGCCCGCGCCGGCCCTACCCGTACCTCCCCGGGCAGTACGTGAGCGTCAGCACCCTCCACCTCCCGCGGGTCTGGCGCACCTACTCGCCGGCCAACGCGCCCCGCGCCGACGGCACCGTCGAGCTGCACGTCAGCCGCGTCGAGGGCGGCCTGATGAGCACCGCGCTCACCGAGCGGCTCCGCCCGGGCGAGACGCTGCGGCTCTCCGCCCCGGGCGGCGCGCTCACCGCCCGGACGCCGCCCGGCAAGCCCCGCACCTACATAGCGGCGGGCACCGGCTGGGCGCCGGTGCGGGCGCTGCTCGAAGAGGCGGCGGCGGACGAGCCCGGCCTGGAGGGGCGGCTCTTCCTCGTGGCCCGCGCCAAGGAGTACCTGTACGGACGGGACGACGCCGAGGAGTTCCGAGAACGGATACCCGGGCTGCACGTCACCTACATCACCGCCGCCCCGCGCCGCCCTCGCGACCAGGCCACCGAGCGGCTCGTCCAGACGCTACGCGCGTCAGTCAACTGGCCGGCCCACGACGTCTACCTCGCCGGCCCGCCCGGATTCCTCACCGAGGTCGTCGAGGAGCTGGAGGAGCTGGGCGCCGCCCCGGACCGGGTCTTCCACGACCGCCTGCCGAGCGCGGGCCGCTTCACCACCCGCCCCGGCTCCCGCGCCGAGTGGCTGATCGAGCCGCCCCAGCTCCACTGGCACGACCCGCACGCACGCGCCCCGAGGACGTACTAGAGGACGTACGAGGAGCTACTCCAGCCCCTCCGCCGCGCGGATCGCGTCCCGGTAGACCCGGCCCGCCGCGCGCAGCGCCGCCTCCGGGTCGATCCCGGCGGCCTCCGCCCGCACGGCCAGGGCGAGCAGCTCGTAGCCGATGCCGTCACCGGCCGGCGGCGCCACGTCGAGCCCGGCCGTCCGCACCCGGCCCGCGAGCTTGGCCGCGAGCGCGAGCCCCGGCTGGCCGAGCGGCACCCCGTCCGTCACCGAGTCGCGCTGCTTCTCGGCGGCCTTGGTGCGCAGCCAGTGCGCCTTGACGTCCTCGGGCGTCTCGGCGGTCGCGTCGCCGAAGACGTGCGGGTGGCGGTGGACGAGCTTCTCGACGAGCGTGCCGGCGACGTCGTCCACGGAGAACGGCTCCTCGGCGTCCTCCTCCGCGATCCGCGCGTGGAAGACGACCTGCAGCAGGACATCGCCCAGCTCCTCGCGCAGCGCCTCGCGGTCGCCCTCCTCGATGGCCTCGACGAGTTCGTACGCCTCCTCGATGCCGTACTTGGCGAGCCCCTTGTGGGTCTGCTGCGAGGTCCACGGGCACTCGCGGCGGATCCGGTCCATGACCTGGACGAGGTCGAGCAGTCGCGCGCCCGGCAGGTCGTACGAGCCGGGCAGCAGCTCCAGGTCGGGCATGGCGAAGCGGCCGGAGCCGGCCATCCGCGCGAGCCCGTCGGTCAGCGCCTGGTCGCCCTCGCCGGACGGCAGCACGACGACCGTGCGGCCGCCCGCGCACGCCTCGACCAGCTCGTCGGCGGCGGGCCGGAGGATCTCGACGGCGACGCCGGCCTCGCGCAGATACGGCAGCTGGGGGTGGCCGGCGTCGGGGCAGAGGACCCGGTCGGCCGCGTGCAGCGCCTGCCACGCGGGCCAGGACAGCAGTCCGGGCGCCACGCGGTGGCTGGCGGTGAGCAGGACGATTCGACCGGGGTTCTCAGCGTTCACCCCTCGAACCTACCTCGCCCTACGCACCGGCCTCGGGCGTGGTCCGGCTGATCTGCCGCAGCCACGGCGGGGTGTAGGCGGCGAGCTGGATCTTGGTGTCGTCCCAGGTGCCGTAGCGCGGGTTCACGTCGATCCGCAGCTCCTTGGACGCCTTGGCGAAGGCCTCCTGGAGCTTCTTCTGGCCCTCGGGGGTGTTGGTGACGCCGAGCTTGGCCGCGATCTTGTTCATGAGGACGGCCCGGCGGGCGACGCCGTCGATCTGGTCGGGCGCCACGCTCTGCTGCTGGAGCAGCACGGCCGCCATCTGCGCCTCGCCGCCGCCCTGCCGGGCGAACTCGTCGCGGGTCTGCCGGATCTCGCCGCGGCTGGCGCTGATCCCGTTGTCCTCGGCGACCTGGTCGACGACGCGGTCGAAGATCATGCCGTGCAGCTTCTGCCGGCTGAGGTCGCCGGTCTCCTTGACGAGCCGCGCGCCCTCGGGTGACGCGGCCTGGGCCGCCCGTACGTCCTCGACCTGCGCCTGCAGGCTGGACACCTCGATGCGGCTGCCGCCGACGACGGCGGCCGCTCCCGGGTGGGAGTCGCTGCCGCAGGCGGTGAGGAGCGGGGCCGCGACGAGCAGGGCAGCGGCGGCGGAGACGGAGAGCGCAGTGCGGCGGTGCAAAGGAGCCTCCCGGCGTGGGTCGTGCGTCAGTGGGACGACCGTGCGGTGATCGATGTTAGGCAGTCACCGTGGCGCGGGCCACTACTTGGCGGCGACTGTCTCGGTTGATTCCGATGTTCCGGTCAACGACTCACGCGTTCGGGTGGTGTCGGGTCCCAGCATGATCGTCCGGGAGAGGACGAAGGTGACGGGGATCGCGGCCGCGGCGGCGATCAGCGGCGCGTAGGTGCTGTCGACGCCCATGAGGCCGACGAGGACGTACACGCCGACCGTCGTGATGACGAAGTTCGCCGCGTTGGTGAGCGGGAAGAGCAGGAACTTCTTCCAGGTCGGGCGGGTGCGGTAGGTGAAGTACGAGGTGAGGAAGAAGGACCCGACCATCGACAGCGCGAACGCGAGGACGTGCGCGACGATGTACGGCACCCAGCGCCCGAAGAGCAGGTAGAGCCCGTAGTACGTACCGGTGTTGACGACGCCGACCAGGCCGAAGCGCACCACCTGCCAGGTCGTCCTCATCGGCGCAGAAGCTCCTCGTCGTGCCTTCGGGGCCCGGGGACGGCCGCGTTGGTGGCCTTCACCAGGTAGTGCGGCCGCCGCTTCACCTCGTAGTAGATACGGCCGACGTACTCGCCGACCAGGCCCAGCATCACCATCTGCACGCCGGCGAGCGCCGTGACCGTCACGAGCAGCGTGACATATCCGGGCGTCTTCACGCCGTTCACCAGGGCGTCACCGACGATCCAGGCAGCGTACGCGAATGCGAGGGCGACCAGGGTCATTCCGAGGTAGACGGCGGCGCGAAGCGGCTTGTTGTTGAAGGAGAGAAGGCCGTCGAGGCCGTAGTTGAGCAGCTTTCCGAAGGTCCATTTCGAACGGCCTTCCTCGCGCACCGCATTCTCGTACTCGAAGGTCGTCGTCCGGAATCCGACCCAGGCGAAGAGGCCCTTGGAGAAACGGTTGTATTCGGTCAGTTCGAGAATCGAGTCGACCGTGCGGCGGGAAAGCAGCCGGAAGTCGCCGACGCCGTCGACCAGCTCGACGTCCACCAGGCGGTTGATCGCCCAGTAGTAGGCGCGGGCGGTGACGGTGCGGGTGACCCGGTCGCCGGCGCGGGTGCGGCGGGCGATGACCTGGTCGTATCCCTCGGCGTGCAGGGCGAGCATGCGGTGCACGAGCTCCGGCGGGTGCTGGAGGTCGGCGTCCATGATCACGACGGCGTCGCCGGCCGCGTGCTGGAGGCCGGCCAGCATGCCGGCCTCCTTGCCGAAGTTGCGGCTGAAGGAGACATAGCGCGCCCGGGGATCCTTTGCGGCGATCTCCTCCAGGAGCGGCAGGGTTCGGTCATGGCTTCCGTCGTCCACGTAGACGATCTCGAATTCTCCGTCGATGCGGGAGAGTTCTTTCGTCACATGGTCGTGGAAGCGACCGATGATCTCTTCTTCGTTGAAGCACGGGACCACGATCGAGAGCAGCACGCACGACACCACAACGGCTGCGGATGTCGGTGCCGGATTCGCGTGGTGAAGGACAGGCGACCATTGCGTGAACTGCCCAACCCGGGGCCCTGTTTCGGCATTCTTCCTGTCATATTCGACCCGAGATGAAGACCAGGATCAGATGAAGACCAGGATCATTCGCGCCGCAGGCCGGCCGCCGGCCGTGGCGGCGCTGCTCGTCGCCCTCGCCGTGTGCGCCGGGGACGCCGTCGCCACCACCTTCCCGTTCGGGCACCACCGGCGGAGCGTCAACGACCTGGGCAACCAGTTCCTGCCGTTCCACGCCCGGCTGTGGGACCTGCTGCACGGCCGGGCGGACGGCGGGCTGCTGCTCAACTGGCAGTCGGGCTGGGGCACCAGCTTCCTGCCCGACCTCGGCACCTACCTGACCAGCCCGTTCGCCCCGCTGGTCGCGCTCTTCCCGCGCGCGGACCTGGACTACGCGCTGTACGCCGTCACGGTTCTGAAGATGGCGGCCGCGGCGGCGGCGATGGCCTTCGTGCTGCCGAGGCTCCGGCCGGCCGCCGACGCCCGCATGCGGTGGGGCGCGGGGCTGCTCGGCGCCGCGTACGGGCTGTGCGGCTGGGCGCTCCTGGAGGCCGTCTACAACCCGATGTGGCTGGACGGCCTGATCGCCTTCCCGCTGCTGTGCCTGGTGGGCGTGTGGGTACGGGAGGGGCGGCGGCCGCTGCTCGGCCCGCTGGTCGTCGCGGTCTGCTGGATCGCCAACTTCTACACCGCGTACATGGCGACGCTCGGCGCCGCGCTCGTCCTGATCGTCACGGTGCGGCAGTGGCGGGTGGTGCTGCGGGGCGCGGTGACGGTGCTGCTGGGCGTGGCGCTCGCGTCGCCGCTGCTCGTCCCGCTCTTCCTGGGCACGCGGTACGCCTACCCGGGCGTCGTCCGCGACTTCGTACCGGCCGGCGGGGCGGACCTCGCGGCCCGGCTGATGCCGGCGACGTACGGCTTCTCCACGCCGGCGCTGTTCGTGGCCACGGTGGTGCCGGTGCTCGCGGCCTCGCTGCTCTTCCGGCGGCAGTGGCTGTGGCCGTGCGTGGTGGCGGGCGTGGCGCTGTCGTTCCAGTTCACGCCGACGCATCTGGTGTGGCACATCTTCGCGACGCCGAACGGCAGCCCGTACCGCCAGACCTTCGTCCTCACCGGTGTGCTCGTCATCGCCGCGTGGGCGGCGATCGCGGACGGCGTCCCGGACGCGCGCTCGCTGCTCGGCGGCGCGGGTGTGGTGGGCGCGCTCGGGCTGTTCGCGCTGGGCAGCGGGGAGGCGACGCCGGTGGGCTGGGCGCTGTTCGGGCTCGGCCTGGTCGCGATGGTGGCGGTCGTCTCGCCTCGCCGGTGGACGGCCCTCGTCCTGGCGGCGGTCCTGGTGGCGCAGGCCGCCGCGACGACGGCCTGGGGCGACAAGGAGCGCCTGGCCCGCCTCGACGACTATCCGGCCTGGAGCGCCGCCGACACCCGCAGGGCCGCCGCGCTCGCCGAGGCCGACGGCTGGCCCGCGTACCGCACCGACTCCGGCCGTCCGCAGGTCACCGGCAACGAGCCGATGTACCTCGGCGGCCAGGGCGGCTCCTACTACAGCAGCCTCACGCCCGACGTCCTCACCCGCACCATGGCCGCCCTCGGCGTCGGCTGGACCTCCCGCGGCCGCAACCTGCAGAGCCTCGACAACCCGGTCACCGACGCCCTCTTCGCCGTCGGCGCGCGCTGGCGCGACGGCAGGGTGGTCCGCACGGACCAGCCGCCGCTCCCGCTGGTGACGGTCCGGCCGCCCGGCCCCGCCCCGGTCTACGGCGCCTCGCCCTTCAGCAACCAGGAACTCCTCCTCGGCGCCCGCGTCTACGAGCCCCCGGCCGCGGACGGCGCCTGCCGCGTCGGCACCGAGGTCTTCTTCTGGTCCCCCGACTACACGGGCAAGGTCCGCTTCGGCGACCGCACGGTCAAGATGCGCGGCCAGCTCCTGAAGTGGCGCGCCACGCTCACGTCGCTGGGCGTCCAGAAGGTCGCCGGCCTGCGCCCGCAGCTCCCGCCCAAGGGCGAACCGGCCTGCCTGGACCACGAGCGGCTGAGGTCGGCGGTGGACGCTCTCCGTGCCCAGGC
Organism: Streptomyces sp. NPDC101160; assembly: GCF_044768205.1. Lineage (NCBI taxonomy): Bacteria > Bacillati > Actinomycetota > Actinomycetes > Kitasatosporales > Streptomycetaceae > Streptomyces > Streptomyces sp. NPDC101160. The sequence goes on from NZ_JBIWPJ010000015.1 coordinate 57,021, forward strand.
CCCGACCTCGGTCCACGTCACGGACACCGGCATCCGCGCCACCCTCCGCCCCGGCACGACCGGCACGGTCGTCCTCTCCGCGCCGCGCATCCCCGGCTGGACCTGCGACGGCCGGCCGGCGACCTCCTACGGCGGCCTGGTCGCGGCCGAGGTCACGGCCGGGCAGCGCGAGATCAGCTGCACCTTCCGGCCGCCGGGCCTGAGCGCGGGCCTGGCGGGCGGCGGGGCGGCGGTACTGCTGCTCGCGCTGTGGGTGTGGCTCGACCGGCGCCGCCGGCGCCCGGGCCCCGCATCCGGCGCCACGCCGGGCCGCGCCACGCCGGGCCGCGCCACGCCGGGCCGCAACCATGCGGCGGCGGAAGCGGCGGCGTTGCATGCTCGTTGATCAGGCTGATCCATTCGATCGGCTCGATCAGTGGTACGAGCGGCCGGGGGGAACGCCGTGTGGTCCGTGGTGTCGTCAGGAGGGCTTCGGCCAGGAGAGCGGTTCGAGTGGTTCTCGGACCTCATCTCACGGGAGGTGATCCCCACGGCTCTCAGCACCGAGTGCCCCGCCGACTTCGAGGCGGAGGCCGCCGTGCTGGAGCTGGGGGACGTCCGGATGGCGAGGTTCGCGTTCTCGCCGCTGCGGTCGCGGCGCACGCCGGCCCTGATCCGGCGGGGCGACCCCGAGCAGTACCAGCTGGGGCTGATCCACTCGGGCAGGGCGTCCTTCTCCCAGCTCCGCAACGACTGCAGCGTGTCGGCCGGCGACCTCGTGTTCTGGGACACCTCGCGGCCCTCCGACGCGGAGATACCCGTCCAGGCCCGCCGGATGGAACTGCTCATGCTGCAACTTCCCCGGCACGCGCTGCCCTTGGCCGACCGGAACGCCGACCGCCTGCTCGCCAGCCGTATCCCGGCGGACCAGGGGACGGCGGCGGTCCTGGCCACGTTCCTGCGGTCCCTGGAAGCACACGCCGCCCAGTGCGCGTCGCAGCGGGAGCTGGGGCGGCTCGGCTCGATCGCCGTCGACCTGCTGGCCGCCGGACTGGCGCAGCGACTGGACGCCGAGGAGGAGCTCCCCGCCGAGGTGCGCACGCAGGCGCTCCTCCGGCACGTCCACACCTTCGTCGACGACCACCTCGGCGATCCGGACCTGACCCCCGCCACGATCGCGGCCCGGCACAACATCTCGTTGCGGACGCTCCACCAGCTCTTCCAGGGGACCGGCGAGACCGTCCAGGCCCGCATCCGCCGGCGCCGTCTGGAGCGGTGCCGGGCCGACCTCGGCAGGCCCGGTCCCCTCGGGCATCCGATCGCGGTGATCGCCGCCCGGTGGGGGTTCAGCGGCCCGACCGTGTTCAGCCGTTCCTTCCGTGAGGCGTACGGGATGAGCCCGACCGAGTTCCGCGCGCTGAGCGTCCGGGAGCAGGGTCCCGGCTGATCGAAGGCCGGGAAGCGGGCGTGACCCCGTACCGCCACAGGGCAGTACGGGGCCACGCCTCAGGAGCGGGTCGCGTCAGTCGCTGATGGTGAACCAGTCGGAGGTGGACTGGTACTCGGGGACCGGGCCGTCGGCGGGGTGGGTGAAGATCAGGTGTCCGCCGCTTCTGCCGCAGTTCGCGTCGCTGTATCCGCCCACCGCGACGTACCCCTTCCACCACCAGCCGCCGATGCCGTTGTCGATGTTGGGGGTGGAGAAGCAGCCCGAGACGTACTGCCCGTTCTGGTTGGACCCGGCGATGTCGACGGAGTACACGGTGCCGAGCCGGTCGTGGAAGTTGATCTGCTGGCCGTTGCCACCCGCGAAGGCGGAGCCGGAGCCGAGGGTGAGGGCGGCGGCACCGAACGCGGTGATCACACCGGCCTTGGCGAGCTTGGTCCTGATGCTCATGGGAACTCTCCTGTTCAGTCGCTGAAGGTGGTCCAGTCGCCGGACTGGCTGAGGGGGACCCAGGCGGACGTCGAGAAGGTGACGTCGCCGGTGGGCTTTCCGTCACTGCCGCAGCCACCGCTGTAGCCGGTGACGTCGACGTTGCTCTGCCACCACCAGCCCGAGAGGTAGTTGTCGGTGTTCGGGGTGTTGAAGCAGTGGGCGACGGGCTGGCCGTACTGGTTGTGGCCGTCCACCCACACCGAGTACGTGTTGCCGAGCCGGTCGTGGAAGGCGAGCTGCTGGCCGCTGGTCCCGGCGAACGCGGAGCCCGAGCCGAGCAGGGTGAGGGCGGCGGCGGTGGCGAGGACGCCGGCGGCGGCGCCCGTCTTCCTGCGGAGTTTCACAGCGGACTTGGAGGTCATGGGGGCTCCGTCAGAAGTCGTAGATCTTGTACCAGTCGGATGCCTGCGAGCCGGGGATGGTGAAGGTCTCCGGGCTGGGCTCGATGGCGGTGCCGTTGCATCCGCTCTGCGGGTACCAGGTGATGCGCAGGTCGCCCTTCCACCACCAGCCCGAGAGGTAGTTGTCGGTGTTCGGGGTGTTGAAGCAGCCGGCGACGGTCTGCCCGTTCTGGTTGGTGCCGTAGAGGAAGACGGAGTAGACGTCGCCACGCTGGTCGTAGAACTCGATCTGCTGGCCGTTGGATCCGGCGGAGGCCGTCCCGGAACCCAGGACGCACAGGGCCGTACCGGCGACGGCCGCGATGCCGGCCCGGGTGAGCCTGGACTTCAGGCTCGTGTTCGTCTCCCTGGCAAGGCGAGGGATCACAGGTCTCTCCTCTCGACGCGAGGGCAGGTGGCCCGGCCCGTTCGATCTTCGTGAGGGAGCCTATGGATCAACGGCGTGCGGCAGTTTGCAGCGCGTGCGGCCCTTCTTGACGATGCGTGCGGCCGGGGCGCGGCGGCAGCGCGATCAACGCAGCACGACGCAGCCCCGGCGCTCCAGCTCGGCCACCAGCCCGTCCTGCGGCTCGCACCAGTTCCAGCGCAGGTCGAGCTTCTCCAGCGACGGCAGCCCGTCCACGACCCACTCCGGAAGGCGCGTGATGCGGTTGCCGCGCAGGTCGAGCTGCCTCAGGAGCGGCAGCCCGGCGAGGGTGGCGGGCAGGGCGGTCAGGGCGTTCTCGCGGAGTTCGAGGATCCGCAGCTCGCGCAGCCCGGCGACGGAGGCGGGAAGGTCGGTGAGCTGGTTGCCGCGCAGCCACAGCTCCCGCAGCCGCGCCGGCCCACCGATCGAGTCGGGGAGCGCGCTCAACCGGTTGTTCTGCGCCCGCAGTTCGACGAGCCCGGCCATCTGCCCGATCTCGTCCGGCAGCGCCGTCAGCATGTTGTCGCCGACGTTGAGGTACCGCAGTCGCGTCAGCCGCCCCAGCGACGGCGGCAGCTCGGTCAGCTCGTTGTCGTGCACGTAGAGAAAGGCGTCGAGGCCGACCAGCTCGCCGAGTTCGTCGGGGAGGGCGGCCAAGCGGTTGTGCCCGAGGTCCAGCGTCGACAGCCCCCGCAGCCGCCCGATCGCCGCCGGCAGCTCCGTGATGCCCGTGTCGGCGAGGATCAGCACCCGCAGATCCTCGCCACGCTCCCACACCGACTCCGGTACGGCGTCCAGCGGCCGCCGCCACAGATTCAGTACGTCACTGCTCACCGTCGGCGCCCTTCGCCAGCGTCACCAGCACCTCGCCGAGCACCCGCCGCACGTCCCCGTCCACCGGCACCCGTACGCACGCCTCCTCCACCACCCGCGCGCCCGTGTACCCGAGCACCGTCCGCAGCGTGGCCCCCGCACCCTCGCCGCGCCCCGGGGCCGCCGCGTTCACCCAGGCAGTGGGCTTGTCGCTGATCTCGACGCCGCCGACCGTCCAGTCGAGCAGGTTCTTGAAGGAGCCGGGCAGCGTCCCCGCGTACTCCGGCGTGCAGATCAGCAGGGCGTCCGCCTTCCCGATCGCCGAGCGCAGGGCGGCGACGGCGGGCGGCAGCGGATCGCGGTCGTCGTCGGGGTTGAAGTGCGGCAGGTCGGCGAGACCGTCGAACCGGACGGCCTCCACGCCCACCGTCGGCGCCACCTCGTGCGCGGTGCGCAGCACGGCCTCGTTCGTGGAGGCGGCGCGCAGGCTGCCGGACAGCAGAAGGACCACAGGTCGCGTCGTTGTCATGCGCCCAACGTACGCGACCGGTCACGTGACGCAGGTCACTCCTGCAGGTGTCACAACTCGGCCGTCCACTCCGTCGTAGGGGTGGAAGCGCACGAGAGACAACGGCAAAGGAGCCCGCCATGGAACCCCGTCTCAACCCCTTCGGCAGCCCGATCACCGGCAAGATCTTCAAGCACTTCGCCGGCGCGGGCATGGCCCTGGCGGACACCACCCTGCCCATGTCCACCCAGGAGCTCGTCAAGATCCGCGCCAGCCAGATCAACGGCTGCGCCGGCTGCCTCGACATGCACACCAAGGAGGCCGCGGCGGCGGGCGAGACCGCCGTCCGCCTCGCCCTCGTCGCCACCTGGCGCGAGGCCACCGTCTACACCGACGCCGAGCGCGCGGCCCTCGCCCTCACCGAGCACGGCACCCGCCTCGCCGACGGCTACGGCGTGCCGGACGAGGTCTGGGAGAACGCGGCCAAGCACTACGACGAGGACCAGCTCCTCGCCCTCACCGCGCTGATCGCCCTCATCAACGCGTACAACCGCCTGAACGTCATCCTCCAGACGCCGGCGGGCAACTACGAGGTCGGCCAGTACAAGAACCACGTCTGACCCTCACCTCACCCCTTCACTCCCTCCCCCTTCCCCTCCGACGTGCTCCTCCGCCAGATGACGGCGGAGGAGCACGTTCGCGTCCGTCTCCGCGCTCCCGTCGTACGCGAGGCGCGCCGCCCGGCGGCGGGGTCGAGCGCGCGGGCCGGCCGCGACCGGCCACGTATCTCACCGGCCGGGCTCTCGTTGGTCACGCCGTACCAGTCGTGACTCCCGGAAGGCGGACCCATGAAGTCCACGTCCAAGATCGTCAGTGGTGTGCTGTTGGCCGGGGCCATGGCCCTCGGGTCCGCCGGGGTGGCGGCGGCCGACGGGCCCGGCGACGGCGACGCGCCCGCGCCCCGCCCGAACGTGGCCCCGGACGCGGCGCCGTCGGCGGCGCAGGGCGTGCCGGCCCTCGACGGCCTGCCCCTGTCCGGCAACCAGCTGTCGCCGCTCGGCACGCTGCTCGGCGCCTGAGGGCGGGCGGGCCTCAGCGGCCGGCGAGCCGGCCGAGTTCCGCCCGGTCAGCCGAAGATGGCGGTCGGGTCGCCGGTGTACCAGGTGTTCTCGATGCGCAGGCGCCGGATGACCCAGCGCTCGCCGTCCCTCACCAGCTCCACCTCATAGGGGTTCTTGAGCAGCGCGTGCGTGGCGTGGTCGGCGGCGAGCAGGTGCTGGGCCTCGACGAGGGCGGTGGCGTGGGCGGTGTCGCCGTCGAGGGCGATGCGGACGTTGGTGACCTGGTGGGTGGTGTCCACGCGGCCGGTGAACATGGCCAGGATCGTCGTGACGATGGTGTCGCGGCCCGCCATCACCGGCGGCTCGGCGCCCCATTTGGCGGCGGCGGGGCGGAAGTCGAGTTCGGCGTCGGGGGCGAAGGCGGAGGCGAAGAGGTCCTTGTCCTTGAGGTCCTGGCCGAGGCCGAAGCGGTAGAGGGCGTCGGTGATCTCGGCGCGGTCCTTGAGCTCGGCGACGGCGGTGGCGAGGGCGGCGACGTCGGTCATGATGTTCTCCCGTTGCAGGTGTCGGGTGGGGCTTTCGGTACGTCTGATCCTGCTGCGGGCGGCAGGGGGCATCAACGCGCACCTGCGCAACGATCGTTAAGCGTCGGTTGACGAATGACGGGGGCGGGCGGGGATGTTGGAGCGGCACGAGCTGGAGGCGTTCCTGACGCTCGCCGAGGAGCTGCACTTCGGGCGCACCGCCGAACGGCTGCACGTCTCCACGGCCCGGATCAGCCAGACGATCGCGAAGCTGGAGCGCCGCATCGGCGTCCCGCTGTTCCACCGCACCAGCCGTCGCGTCGAACTGTCGCCGCTCGGACGCCAGTTGTACGAGGAGGTGCGCCCGGCCTGGTCGCGGATCACCGACGCGGTCGAGCGGGCCGTCTACGCCGGGCGGGGTGTGACCGGGGTGCTGAAGGTCGCGTTCACGGGGCCGGCGACGGGGCAGTTGCTGATCGGCGCCACGCAGGCGTTCCGGGTCCGGCATCCCGAGTGCGAGGTGCGGATCAGGGAGGCGCGGCCGTCGGACGTGCTGCCGTGGCTGCGCGCGGGCGAGGTGGACCTCGCGCTGGCCGGGCATCCGGTGCCCGGGGAGGACCTGGCGACGGGCCCGGTCCTGGTGCGCGAGGCACGGATGGTCGCCGTGCCCACCGGCCATCCGTTCGCCCGCCGCGAGAACATCGCCCTCGCGGACCTGGCACGCGTGACGGTGCTGCAGGATCCCGAGACACCGGGCGAGGCGGCCCTCACGTACAACGAGGTGCTGACCCTCGTCGGCGCCGGCGAGGGCGTCTTCGTCGTCGGTGCGCACGTGCGGCGCTACTTCGCCCGCCCCGACGTCGTCTACGTCCCCGTCGCGGACGCCGAGCCGGTGGAGTGGGGCCTGGTGTGGCTCGCGGAGGGCGCGACGGCGCGGGTGCGGGCGTTCGGCGAGGCCGCGCTCGGCCTGGTGGCCTGATCTCGGCTCACTCGTTCAGATGCCGTCCCGGGCTTGTCGGCGAAACCCGCGCCAAGGCCGCCAGGCGACGGGGCGGTGCCGCTCTCGGGCCGGCTGGCCGGCCTGGAGGCCGACGGCGCGGAGCTGCGCGCCGAGAGTGACGTCCCGCTGGTGGCGGAGGACGCCACGGCCAAGGCGCGGATCACCGACGTGAAGCTGGTCCTGCGTGACACGCGCGTCGCCGGGACGGCGCCCGTCAACGGCTGACGGGCTGAACCGGCTCGACCCGGCGGCGCAGCAGGCAGAACTCGTTGCCCTCCGGGTCGGCCAGTACGCGCCAGCTCTCCTTGCCCGTCTGCCCCACGTCGGCCGGCCTGGCGCCGAGCGCGAGCAGCCGCTCCAGTTCGGCGTCCTGGTCGCGGTCGGTGGCGTTGACGTCGATGTGGAGCGGGAGCTTGCCGGCGCGCGGGTCGCTGCTGCGGCTGAGGAAGAGCGTGGGCAACGGGCTCCCGGAGCCGGACTCGGAGTCCGCGTACGCGCCGGGCGGCCCGATCTCGATGCTTCCGTCGTCTTCCCGGTTCAGCTCGACGTAACCGAGGACCTCGCTCCAGAAGGCGGCGAGCCGCTCGGGGTCGGCGCAGTCGAGGACGAGTTCGGTGATGCGGCATGCCATGCGCGGCAGTGTACGGAGCCGGCCACCCTATGAGCGACGCTTTTCCCCGCGTGGGCTTCACCTCGCTCTCGCCTTCACGTGGACGACCGGCTCGCGCCCTCCCACGACCCGGCGCCCCGGCAGCACCGCACAAACGCCCGAACAGCGGGGTCTGCGTCGTTCGCCGGAGCCCAGGCGATCGCGAGCCGGGTCGGGGAGACCCCACGGACGGGGCGGTAGACGACGCCGGGGCGGGCGTAGAAGCGCGCAGCGGAGGCGGGGGCGAGGGCGATCCCGTAGCCGTTGGCGATGGCGCTGAGCCAGTCGTCGGGGTGCTCGGTGACGGCCCCGATACGGGCCGGGTGCCCGTCGCGCTCGTCCGCCGCCAGCCAGTGGTCGCGCCACGCGCCCGTCCGGGCCGGGGCGGCGACGAAGGGCTCGTCCCACAGCTCGCGGAAGTCCAGCTCGTGGCGGTCCGCGAGGCGGTGCCCGGCGGCCAGGGCCACGCAGCGGGGCTCACTGAACAGGACGTGGGTACGCAGGTCTTCCTGACCGGGGAAGGGGAGTCGTACGAAGGCGGCGTCGACGTCGCCGTCCGCGAGCCCGGCGCTCGGGTTGGACCAGGCGGCCTGCCGCATCTCGACGCGCCAGCCGGGCAGGGCGCGGGCGAAGGCGGCGACGATGGCGGGCGTGGCCTCGTTGGCGGCGCTGGCGACGAAGCCGACGCGGAGGATCCGTTCCGCCCGGGTCGCGGTGCGGCGCGTCTCGGCGAGCAGCCGCTGCCAGTCGTCGAGCAGCACCGAGGCCCCGTGGACCAGGATCCGGCCGGCCTCGGTCAGGGCCATGCCCTCGCGGGAGCGGGTGAACAGCTCGACCCCGAGGTCCGTCTCCAGGCGCCTGATCTGCTTGGTGAGCGCGGGCTGGGAGACATGAAGCCGCTCGGCGGCGCGGGTGAGGCTGCCTTCGCGCGCGACGGCGACGGCGTAGCGCAGCAGCCGGGTGTCGACGTCCATTCCGCCAGGTTATAGAAGCATGTATTGGACGCCGTTCGGAGCGCGCGAGGAGGGTGGAGGCATGCCCCTCGCCACTGCCGTCACCCTGCTCACCATCGTCGCGAACGCCGGAATCGCCGCCCTGGACTTCGCCCGCGCCGACTTCGTCCTCGCCAACTCCGCCGAGGTACGGGTCCCCGAATCCTGGATCCCGGGGCTCGCCGCCCTGAAGGCCGCGGGCGCGGCCGGGCTGCTGCTCGGCCTGCTGGTGCCGGACCTGCGGCCGCTGGGCCTCGCCGCCGCCGTCGGTCTGGTGCTGTTCTACGTCGGTGCCGTGGCGACCCACGTCCGGACGCGGGTCTTCCACACCATCGCGTTCCCGGTGACGTTCCTGATCCTGGCCGTGGCCACGCTCGCGCTGACCTGACACGCGAAAGGGCCGGCCCCTACGGGCCGGCCCCTCCTGCGTGAAGACCGCGCGGAAACTCCGCGAGGACTTACTTCGCCTTGACGTCCGTCAGGCAGAGCACGAACTTGTCGGCGTCCCACTGCTGGGCCAGCGCCGAGTACTTGTTCTGGTCGCACTTGTTGAGGTCGAAGGTGTTGTCGTGCACCTCGGCGACCTTGTAGAGGTCCTTCTTGCCCGAGTTGCAGTCCTGGGTGTCGACCTTCGGGTCGTTCTCCGGGCCGCTGACGGTGACGCAGTCGCCGACCTGGGCGTGGACCGGGGTGTCACCCGTGAGGTACGGGATGCCGAGCTTGACCGCGAGGCCGACCACGAGGAGAACGACGAAGCCGCCGATCTTCTTCAGCGCGCCACCCTTCTTCTGCGGGGCGGGCGCGGGCGCCATGGGCGCGGTGCCCGGAGCGGCGGCGAACGGGTCGGACGGCGGAGGCGTGGTCATCTCGGAATCCTTGAGCGGCGTGGACACGATCAAACGCGCACGTTACAGACCGCAAAACGACCAAAAAGGATCTCTTCGTTCCGTTGTCCAATCAGATGCCGAGTCGTGATCCTGCCGGTCCGTCAGGCCGCACCGCCCGGCCTCGCCGCCGGGCCTCGCGATTGCGCCGACCGGGGTGCGTCCGGGCCGCCCTCACGCCATGATTCCGGCAGTGGAGTCGATCGAGGGGGCGACAGCCGGTGCGAGACCAACTCCTGGGCGGCCGATACCGGTTGGTGCGGCAGCTCGGCGCGGGCGGCATGGGGCAGGTGTGGGAGGCGCGGGACGAGTCGCTGGACCGGCTCGTCGCCGTCAAGGTGATCTCGCTGCTCGCGGGCGGCGGCAGCCACGGCGACGAGGCGCGCGCCCGGTTCCTGCGCGAGACGCGGATCACCGCCCGGCTGCAGCACCCCGGCATCGTGACCATCCACGACCTCGGGGAGACGGACGACAGCGCCGACCGGGCGCCGTTCCTGGTGATGGAACTGGTCAGGGGCGAGGGCCTGGACGCGATCCTGCGCCGCGGCCCCGTCGCCCTGCCCGACGCGGCCCACTGGGGCGCGCAGATCTGCGACGCGCTGGCCGACGCGCACCGGTCCGGAGTCATGCACCGGGACATCAAGCCGTCCAACGTCTTCGTCGCGCCCTCCGGCACCGTGAAGCTCCTCGACTTCGGCATCGCGCGCGCCGCCGACCCCTATGCGACGGCGGACCGCCTGACCCAGACCGGCTTCATCATCGGCACGCCGCCCTACATGGCCCCCGAACAGGCCCGCGGCTTCCCGGAACCCCGCAGCGACCTGTACGCGCTCGGCTGCGTCCTCTTCGAACTGCTCACGGGGCGGCTGCCGTTCCAGGCGCCGGACACCCTGGGCTACCTGTCGGCGCACCTCACGCAGGACCCGCCCGCGCCCGGCTCGGTGGCCCCGGGCATCCCGCCCGCCTGGGACGACCTCGTGCTGACCCTGCTCAGGAAGGATCCGGCCCAGCGGTACCCGGACGCCGCCGCCCTCGCGCGGGCACTGCGGCAACTCGGCGCCGACGCCCGTACCGCCGGCCCCGTGCCCGTTCCGCCACAGCCGGCGGAGTCCCGCGCCGAGCTCCTCGCCCGGCTCGCCGCCGCGATGCGCGCCGTGCACGACGCCGCCGCCGCCCGCACCCCGGTGGTGCGTGTCGCCGCCGCCCGCACCCCCACAGCGCGTGTCGCCGCTGCCCGCACTCCTGTCGTGCCCGCCACGAAGCCGCTCCGTCCGGCGGCCCCTTCCGTCCCCTCGGCGCCGTCGAAGGACCCCGACCGGGCACCGGCCCGCTTCCTCCTCCCGGCAGCCCTGTTCATGGTCGTCGTCCTGGCGTTCCAACCCCTATCCGCCTTGGGTCCGCTGACCTACTGCATCCTTCAGACAGTCACCCTGGCGCTGGCCGCCGCGCTCACCCCCCGCTCCGGGGGCGCGGCGCGTGGCGCGGGGTACGCGGCCGCGGCGCTCGACACCGCGGGCACCCTCGTGCTCCTGCTCGTGCCCGCGTCCCGCTTCACGTCCGAGGGCACCGAGATGTGGCCCTACGGCCTGATGTCCGCCGCGGTCGTCGCGACGTACTGCTACCGCGAGACCGGCACCCGCCGGGCCCGGCAGGCCGGTCGGGCCCTGACCGGCCCCTGAACGTGCGGATGTGCCGGGAAGACCTGCGCTGTGCTGCTCATCGCGCCGTCGCCACCGGGGCGATGTACGCGTAGACCTGCCCGTCCACGTGGGCGAGCGGCCAGCCGTGGGCGTACGCCGGAGGCGGGGCCGTTCGGGACGTGAGCACCGCCACCGGGATCCGCCGCGCCGTGCGGGACAGTGCCTCGGGCGTCGTGTTGGCGTTGTGGCCGTCGGTGTCGGCCGACGAACAGGCGGCGTAGAAGGCGATGGGGATGTGGGGTGCGGCGGTGCCTTCCCCGGTGAGCAGGCAGGGCGGCCGGACTCCGGCACGGTGCAGCGCGGCGGCGGTCCGTGCCCAGTTGTCGTGGCTGCCCGTGGCCCGCCCGACGAGTTGGTGCAGTACGGCACCCTGCACCGCCAGGTGCCCGACGAGCGCCACCGCGGCCAGTCCTGCCGCGACCGTACGTCCGGTTCCGCGCGGGAGTCGCACGAGGTGGACGAGTCCGTCTGCGACCGGGATCGCCATCAGGGCGTAGGCCGGCAGCAGGAAGCGGGGAGCGGCGTATCCGATCAGGAACAGATAGGGGAAGGCCACCGTCACCGCGCAGGCCAGGGGGAGCGCGGTGACCGCGGCCCGCCGGGTCCGGACCGCCACGGCGAGGCCGGCGGCGGCGAGCGCCGGCAGGGCGAGCCACCAGAGGAACAGCACCGGGTTCGGCATCCCGCCCGTGCACGGGCGGCACAGGATCCGGCCGCTCTGGCTGCGCATCTGGTCGTCGACGGCGATGTTCCAGTGCAGGCCGCCCTGGATGAGCGAGCCGTCGTGAAGCCGCCGGCTCAGGCCGCCGTAACCGGTGTACGCCTCGACGATCCACTCGGCGGCCCCGGCGGCGAGTCCCGCGGCGAGCGCGACGAGCAGCCAGGTGTGCCGCCACCGGCGCACGACGAGGGGTGCGACGATCAGCGGCAGGCTCACCCACACCGCGTCCATGGGACGCATCAGCGCCACCAGTGCCGCGCTTGCGGCGAGTCCCCACAAGGGCGTGCGGAGGGTCCGGTCCGCCTGGGCGCGCAGGAACCAGCCCACGCCGCAGAGGGCGCCGATCGCCACCCAGTAGTTGGGCATCGCCTGCGGGCCGTAGAAGAGCGTCACCCACAAGGAGGAGAACAGCGCGCCGCCCAGGGCGAGCACCTTCACGGGAAACAGCGGCCGCCACACGCGGAGGGCCAGATGGAGCCCGAGCCCGGACAGGACGGCGAGGTAGACCCGCAGCAGGGCGGTCGACGACGACCAGGTGGCGATCGGCGCCACCAGCAGCGAGACGCCACGGGCGCGCGGTGCGCTGAAGAAGGCGGCCGGCGCGTGGCCGCTGACCTGGCTGACGTACACCGTCTCGTCCCAGCCGAGCCCTATCCCCGGTCGCACGAGGACGAGTTGGGCCAGCACGAACGCCACCGCCACCGCAGCGGGAAGGAACGTGCTGTTCCGCAGCGGTCGTCGACCGGTCGTGCGGGCAGTCGGCGCGTGCAGGGTAAGGGTGGTCATTCGCCATGCCCTCTACGAGGTGGTGCCAGAGACGGACACAGGGCAAAACCGGGCAATCAGGTGAAGAGTGCTCGGGAGTGTAGCGCGACGGTGGCCGCTCCGGCCGGATGTCGGCGGGAGGAGTCGCACCTTGACGCACGCCGAGGCCGGAGCGGCACGGGACGGAGCTCCACGTAGGTCCTGGCCCAAGGGCCCCAGCCGTACGCCCCTTGGGCCCTGGCCCAAGGGCCCCAGCCGTACGCGCCTTGGGCCCTGGCCTAAGGGCCCCAGCCGTACGCGCCTGGGGAGCTCCTCGGGTCCAGCTGGCGCTGGTGGTCGAGCGCGCGGCGCAGCTCGGCGGCGAGGGGGTGGTACGGGCCGTGGGTGCGCTCGACGTCGAAGAGCAGCGCCCGCAGCTCGCTCTGGCCCGACGCGTGGTCGCCCATGGCGAGCAGCAGCAGGCCGATCCGGTGCCGGATGTCGAAGGCCCGCGAGCCCTGTTCGGCGGACTGCTGGAAGGGCAGCAGGGCGCGGTACTCGGCGAGCGCCGCCGCCGGGTCGCCGAGCTGCTCCAGGCACTGGGCCACGTCGAAGCGGAACTCCAGCGTCTGCGGGTCGGCCGGGCCCGCCTCCGCCGCCCGGTCGGCGGCGAGCCGGCGCAGCTCGGGCAGGGCGCGGCGGTACTGGCCGTCGTCCATCAGCGTGCTCGCGTACTGCTTGCGCAGGATGCGGACGACCGGCGACTGCTCGCCGTGCTCGGCGGCGGCCGCCGGGAGGATGCCGCCGAGGATGTCCACGGCCTGTGTGATCGAGCCCTCGCCGAGCAGCCGCTTCACCTCGTCCACGGCCGCCGCCACGTCCGGCCTGGCGGGCGCGGGGGCCGTCGGGGGTGCTGCCTGGGCGGCGGGGCGCTCGGGCCAGGGCGCGTGCGGGCGGCGGAACGGGCGGGTCGGGTCCAGCGGGCCGGAGGGGCCGGGAGCGCCGCGCTGCGGGAGGATCGGCAGCAGCGTCTCGTACACCTCCTCGGCGCTCGACGGCCGGGCCTGCGGGTCCTTCGCGAGCAGTCGGAGCACGAGCGTCTCCAGGGCCTCCGGCACCTCGGGCCGCAGCCGGCGCACGGGCACGGGCGGCTCGTACAGGTGCCGGTGCAGCACGCCGAGGGCCGTGGAGCCGGCGAAGGGCACGTTGCCGCTGAGGAGTTCGTGCAGCGTCACCCCGAGCGCGTACAGGTCGGTGTACGGGCCGACGGCGCCGCCCATCGCCTGCTCGGGCGCCATGTAGGCGGGGCTGCCGATGGGCGAGCCGGTGTGCGTGAGGCGGGTGGTGTCGGTGTCGAGGACGGAGGCCACGCCGAGGTCGAGCACGGTGACGGCGCCGTCGGGGCGGACCATCACGTTCCGCGGCTTGAGGTCGCGGTGCACGATCGGCACGGCGTGCACGGCGGCGAGCACCGCGCACAGCTGCGCGGCCACCGACACCGCCCACGGCCACGGGTACGGGTCGTGCTCGGCCAGGTGGTCGGCGAGGTCCGCGCCCTCCACGTACTGCATGACCAGGTACAGGTCGTCGCCGTCGCTGCCCGCGTCGTGCACGGTGACCAGGCCCGGGTGGTCGACCTGCGCCGTCACCCGGCACTCGCGCACGAAGCGGCGCCGCAGCTCGTCGGCGGCCGTCGCCGGGCCGCTGAGGCCGGCGGGCTGGAGCAGCTTGACCGCGACGCGCCGGTCGAGCCGGCCGTCGTAGGCCGTCCAGACCTGACCCATGCCGCCCTGGCCGATGAGGGTGGCCAGCTCGTAACGCCCGCCGACGATCCGGCCGTTCACCGGCCGCCTTCCCGGGGGTCTCTGCGGAGGAGGTCGCTGAGCTCGTCGAGTTCGGCGCGGACCTGGTGGATGCGGGGGTTCGGGGGCGTGACGGGCTGGGGCTGCGGCTGCGGCTGGACCTGCGGGTAGCCGTAGCCGGGCTGGGGCTGGTGCGCCGGGACCGTCGCCGCGTACGGGTTGTACGGCGGGGACGGCGGCAGGACCGGGGCCGGTGCGGCGGGCGTGCGGTCGTGACGTATGTCCACGACCAGGAAGTACGCCGTGAACGCCACCGCGTTGAGCAGGATCATCCCGACGACCCAGTCGGCCCGGGACGCGTCGGGGTCCTCCGGCATCAGCACCAGGCCCGCGATGACGACGGCGACCGAGACCGCGAGCAGGATCCAGTCCCAGGCCTTGCGGGTCAGCAGGGCGATGCGCAGCGCCGTCGCCCAGGTGAGGAAGCCGATGCTGAGCAGCGGCAGCACGGCGAAGAGCACGCGCAGCACGATGACCGACGCCGGCACCCCGCGCTGCGGCTGCGGGGGCACGGACGGCGGATAGCCCTGGCCGTACATTCCTGCTCCTGGGTCGAACCGAGTATCGAGGATGAGCGTATACACCGACTCGGACAGTCACCCAGGGGTCGTACGGAACGGACGGTCAGGGCCCGGCCGGGCCGGTCAGGGGGCGACCGTGCCGTCCGCCAGGCCGTCGTACATGCCCTGCACCAGCTGTTCCCCCAGCCGGCCCGCGAGCCGCAGCGCCTCCTCGAACTCCGCGAGGGCCCGGAACCGGTCCCCGTACCGCCGCTGTTCGGCGAGCGGCAGGCGTGGCAGCTGGAGGCGGCGGACGTCGAGCCGGGTGGCGGTGGAGGCGTACGAGCTGGCCTGGCGGTTGTTGGCGGTCGCGCGCAGGAATCCGGCGAGGAACCAGGGGTCGAGGGCCGCCGGGTCGGGGCGCAGGAGGTGCACGTTGCGGCCGAGGGCGGCGCCGGTGGTGGCCCGGTCGGCCGCGTCGACGACCCGGGCGACCGAGCCGCCGCCGAGGACCGGGACGACGACGTCGCCGGCGGCGAGCAGCGCCGGCTCCTCGGCGGGTTCGCCGGGCGGGGCCTCGGGCAGGGTGCCGGACGGCGGCTTGCCGGCGAGCACGTCGGTGTCGGTGAGGACGGCGACGGGGGCGGTCCCGGCGGCGGTCGTGCCGGTGCCGCCGGCGCGGAGGGTGAGGGCGCCGGCCCGGGCCAGCTCGCCGACGGTCGTGACGGGCCAGCGGCCGGCCGGGCCGCCGGTGTCGGCGGCGGGCGGCGGGGTCAGCTCGCGGGTACGGCGCAGGGCGGCGGTCAGGCGGTCGCGCACGCCGTCGAGCTGGGCCGCGCCCTCGGCGGCGGCGGGCGGCGGGAGATGGCGGGCGGGGGCCAGGTCGACGTCGTCGTCGAGGAGTTCGATGACGGGCACGGACCGGCTCTCGCCGGGGGTCTCGGCGAGCGTGCCGTCCTGGTCGAAGGGGCGCCAGGCGGCGAGGACGGCGGTCTCGACGGCGGGCCAGTCGAGCCGGTCGCGGCCCGCGGCGCTCGTCTCGGTCGCGGTGTCGACGAGGAGCAGCTCGGCGGGCGGGCGGGCGCCGGGGACGGGCCTGCGCAGCACCCAGAGGTGGAGCGGGATGCCGTACGGGGGCGCCGCGCCGGCCGGGAGCGCGACGACGGCCCGCAGCGCGCCGCGGCGCAGCAGGTCGGCGCGGATGCGGCGGCCGGAGCGGCGGGAGGCGGCGGCGGGCGGCATGAGCAGGACGGCGGTGCCGCCGGGGCGCAGCCGGGCCAGGGCGTGCTGGACCCAGGCCAGCTCGGACTCGGTGCGGGCCGGGAAGCCGTACTCCCAGCGCGGGTCGTAGGCGAGCTCGTCGTGGCCCCAGTTGCGCTCGTTGAAGGGCGGGTGGCAGACGACGGCGTCGACGGCGAGGGCCGGGAAGGCGTCGGCGCGGAGGGTGTCGCCGGGCAGCACGTGGACGGTGGGGCCCTTGGCCGCCGTGCCGCCGAGGGCAAGGCGGAGGGCGGTGAGCGCGGCGAGGTCGCGGTCGGCGTCCTGGCCGTGGAGGGCGGTGGCGCCGGTGGCTGCCCGGAGGAGGGCGCCGGTGCCGCAGGCGGGGTCGAGGACGGTGGCGGCGGGGCCGGCGAGGGCCGCCATGAGGGCGGCGGGGCCGGGCGGGGTGAGCGTGTACTGGCGCGGGTTGGCGTCCAGGTGACGGCCGAGCAGGAACTCGAAGGCGTCGGCGGGGCCGGTCTCGGCGGCCAGGTCGGCGGCGCCGCGCAACAGCGGGACGGACGGGACGAGTTCGTGGGCGGCCGGGGTGCGGACGGACCGGGGCAGGCCGAGGCGCTCGGTCAGCGTCTCCTCCAGCGGCACCGGGAGCACCTCCGCGAGCCGCTCGTCGGGCGCGGCGGCCAGCGCGGGCCAGGCGCCGGCCCGGTCCCGTACGAGAAGAAGGACGCAGCCCGCGTGCACGAGGGCGGTGACGGGGCCCGCGGGGTGGCCGGCGATCTGCTGCCAGACGCGCTCGCGCAGCGGGACCTCGGCGAGCTTGCCCTGGACGCGCAGCCACTCCTCGACGTCGGCGAGGGCGAAGGACGGGCTTGTCTCCGTGCCGCCGACGGGCTTGGGGAAGTCGGCGTGCCGGCGGCGCCAGTTGCTCACGGCCGCCCGCCCGACCCCGGCGAGGCGGGCGATGCCCGCGGCGGTCACCTCAGCTGCGGTCGCTTCGGCTGCGCTCTCCGGCATGTGCCGCTCCCCTCGTGCCCTCGTGTGTGACACCGATCTTACTGACGAACGCTGGCGACACCACTTCACAGCGTGAGCTGACCAAAACTTTGTGAACCGTGTTGACTCGGTTCACAGGCTCTGCTGTGATTGATCCATCGCGCCAGACAAACTCACTGTCCGGGAGGACACATGTCGTACACGCAGGCTCCGGTGGCCATGCGGAACGGGCTCGGCACCGCGGCCCTGATCCTCGGCATCATCGGCACGCTCTCCGGCCTCATCCCGCTCTTCTTCTGGCTCGCCGGCATCCTCGGCCTGATCGCGCTGATCCTGGGCCTGGTCGGCAAGGGCCGCGTGAAGCGCGGCGAGGCGGACAACAAGGGAGTCGCGCTCACCGGCGCGATCCTGGGCCTCGCGGGCCTGGTCCTCTCGGTGGTCGGCGCGGTCATCACGTTCACCGCGGTCAACGACGCGGTGAAGGAGATCGACAAGACGCTCAAGGACCTGCCCAGCGCCACCGCCCCGGCCGTGCAGAACCCGGGCGGCAAGCCCCTCGCGGCCGGTGACACCTCCGTCTACGACGACAACCTGAAGGTCACCGTGTCCGAGCCGAAGGCGTACACGCCGGGCGAGTTCGCGGTCGGCCACACCAAGGGCAACAAGGCGTGGCAGGTCACCGTCACCATCGAGAACGCCGGCAAGAAGAGCTTCGACAGCACGCTGACCTCGCTGAGCGGCCGTACCGGCGCGAACGGCACCACGGCCGAGGAGATCACCGACGACAAGGTCGGCGGCGGCTTCACCGGCTCCGTCCTGCCTGGTAAGAAGGCCACGGCCACCTTCGCCTTCGACACCCCGGCCGCCGCCAGGAACCTCATGGTCGAGGTCGCCCCGGGCGGCGACTACGCCGGCGTCCAGTGGGACCTGAAGGTCGGCTGACTCCGCCCCCGCGCCGGT
This sequence comes from Streptomyces sp. NPDC101160, assembly GCF_044768205.1. Taxonomy (NCBI): domain Bacteria; kingdom Bacillati; phylum Actinomycetota; class Actinomycetes; order Kitasatosporales; family Streptomycetaceae; genus Streptomyces; species Streptomyces sp. NPDC101160. Next base: position 74,878 of record NZ_JBIWPJ010000015.1, read on the forward strand.
CCCGCCCCCTCTCCTCGTACCACCCTCTCGGAGAACCACCATGTCTGCCACCGCCCGCCCGCGCCGTGCCGCCCTCGCCACGGTCCTGTGCGCCGCCACCCTCGCCCTGGGTGCGACCGCCTGCGGCCCCTTCCCGGACCTGGGCTCGGGATCGGCCTCGGGCTCCGGCGCTGACAAGCCGAAGGCGACCGGCCCGTTCGCGGAGCTGACCGGGCCCGAGGTCGCCGACAAGGCGATGACCGCGACGAAGTCCGCGAAGTCCCTCAGCCTCGACCTCGACCTCAAGACCTCCGACGGCCCGATGAAGGCGTACGTCTCCACCGGCCGCCAGGGCCGCTGCGCCGGCACGATGACCATCGGCGCCACCGGCACCGCCGAGTTCGTCCACCCCGCCGGCCAGGCCGTCTACATGCGCCTCGACAAGGCGTTCCTGAAGGAGCAGACGAAGGGCGAGTCGCCCGATGTCCGGCGCAAGGTCATCAGGAAGCTCATGGGCCGCTGGATCAAGACCGGCGCCAAGTCCCCGGACGCCAAGGGCATGCTCGACCTGTGCGACCTGAAGTCCCTGCTCAGCGACTTCGAAGGGCCCTACACAGGGCTGAAGAAGGGCAAGGAGACCACGGTCGACGGTCAGAAGGCCCTGCCGCTCACCGACTCCGACGGCGGCGAGAAGATCGCCATCTACGTGGCCACCGAGGGCACCCCGTACGTCCTGCGGATCGTGACGACGGGCGGCAAGGAGCCCGGCACGATGACCTTCTCCCACTACGACGAGCCGGTGGAGGCGAAGGCGCCGCCGAAGAAGGACGTGCTGGACGAGAAGAGCCTCGGCTGAGCAGCCGGTGAGAACGCGAGCGGCGTGAGGACCTCCGGAGGGGGGTGGTCCTCACGCCGCTCGCTTGACGCGCCGGTGGGCCGCGGCTCAGAGCCGGTGGCGGACCCAGATGTTGGGCTCGACGTACACCGCGTAGCCGCGGGCCGTGTCGCAGTGCACCGGGACCAGCGCGCCCGGGACCTCGACCGGGCCGTCGGTGTCGAAGGGGAGACCGGTCCAGGAGCGCCACTGGGCCAGGGAGCCGCCGATCGTCATCGACGCCGGCGCCACCTTCTCCACCGTGCCGCCGGCCCGCACGTGCACGCGCAGCCACGGGTCGTGCGGCAGGCCGTCCGACTCGCGGGTGCGGTGGGCGTACTCGTGGATGGAGGAATCGGCCTCCAGCTGCTTGCCGTTCGGCCGCAGCGGCGCCACCAGCTCGGTGTGGCCGAGGCGGCGGGCGTTGTCGCGCATCGCGGCCAGCATGCGGTGCGAGACGCCGTTGCCGAGCGCGCTCGTGTCCACGGTGATCTCGATGGCGCTGACGGTGTCGGGCGTGTGGCCGTGCCGCAGGTCCGAGAACGCCCAGAGGAGGACCTGGTCCCAGCCGGTGTCGGGCAGCTCGCCGCGGTCCTCCGCCCTGAGCCGGAACGGCACGCTGAAGCCGCGCGCCACGAGGTCCTCGCCGTCGGCGCCGTCGGTCGCGACGAGCACGTACTCCGGGAACTCGGCCACGATCCGCCCGATGTGGCTCCAGCCGACCGGGTCGTACATCATGAACTCCGGCCAGAGGTCCTTCATCTGCCACAGCTTCCCGGCGAGTGCGGGGCGTTCGGCGAGCGTCGTGATGTGCAGGTCCATGAGCGCGAGGCTAGGCGCGCCGGGGCCGCCCGGTGAAACGATTTTTCGCGCAGGTCGGCGTGCCGGCCCGGGGCGGGCGCGGGGGCGGGCCGCTCATACCTTGCCGATGCCCAGCGTGTTCTCCGACGGCAGCAGGCCCGAGCCCACGATCGTCAGCCACGGGCCGCCGAGCAGTTCGTCGAGCCGGGCCGTCGCCTCGGCGCCGAGCGCGACCCACGGCGCGGCCGCGAGCTCGTCCGTGCGGAGTTCGACCTCGGCGCGCAGGGCGCGGCCGGCGTCGGTCGCCGTGCCGTCGGCGTGGACGAGGCCGCGGGCGGCGAGGCGGGCGCGGGCCGCGGACCAGTCGGCGGCGGACCAGCCGCGGGTCTGGAAGGTGGCCTCGGCGGCGGCGCCCACGGCCGCGAAGGACACCAGGGACTCGACGGGGTCGAGACCGGCGGTGACGAGGGCGGCGAGGTGGCCGTCGCCGCGGTGTTCGCGCAGGATCGTCGCGGCCTGCCAGAGGACGAGGTGGGGGGCGTCGGGCCAGGGGAGTTCGGCGTGGGCGGCGGCCATGGGGCGCCCGGCCGTCGGAGCGGCCTCGGCGGCGCGGCGGGCGAGGGCGGCGGCCTCGGCGATCCCGGGGCTCGCGAGGAGCTCCTCGCCGAGGATCGTGCGGTAGGCGCGGTCGACGGCGCGCAGCCGGCCCGCGAGCACGTCGGCGGGCGTGGCGACCTCCCAGGCGGCGGGGACGTGCCGGGCGACCTTCTCGGGGCTGAACGTGTAGAAGGCCGACGTGACCCGCTCGGCGCCGACCGGGCCGAGGGCGGCGGCGCGCCAGGCGAAGTAGCTGGGCCAGCGGTCGGACACGTCGTAGCCGAGGGCGGCGGCCTCCTCGAACGCCTCGGGGGCGTAGTAGAGCACCGAGTGCAGGGGTTCGAGCAGGTGCCACAGCTGGCGGACACGGGCCGGTGCGACGGACGTTCCCACGGTTGCCTCCAGGGTCATGACGACTTCTCCCGTTCACTCATCTTGTCAGTGACTAGATTGCTCCCGCCGCTCGAACTTGTCAATGACTAGATTCCGCGTAACCTGCTGCCATGACCAACCGGCGCACCTATCACCACGGCGACCTGCGGCAGGCCGTCCTCACCGCCGCCCTCGACGTCATCGCGACCGAGGGCCCCGGCGCGCTCAGCCTGCGCGACCTCGCGCGCCGCGCGGGCGTCTCGCACGCCGCGCCCGCGCACCACTTCAAGGACCGCACGGGCCTGCTCACCGCGATCGCCGCCCAGGGCTACGACCTGCTCGCCGAGGCCCTCGCGGGCGCGGCCGACCTGCGGGAGCGCGGCGTGCGGTACGTACGGTTCGCGGCCGCGCACCCCGCCCACTTCCAGGTGATGTTCCAGCCCGACCTCTACCGGGAGCGGGCCGACGACGCCGAGCTGCTCGCCGCCCGGGCGCGCGCCTCCGCCGAACTCCGCAGCGGCGCCGCGACCCTCGCCGCCGACCCGGCCGTCGCCCGGGACACGGGCATCGCCGCCTGGTCCCTCGCACACGGCTTCGCGACCCTGCTGCTCACCCACAACCTGGACGACCCGCTGGGCGGCCGCGACCCGGGCGAGACGTTCCGCGCACTGACCGGACTGCTCGGTTCCGCTCAACTTACCGACACAGCACGGGAATAGCCCGAGTCGATCACGCCTTGTCCCTGTCACACGCAGTCACGCAGACAACGGGGACCAGACATGAACAGCCGCACCACCCTCCGCAGCGCCGGGCTCGCCCTGCTCGCCACGCTCACCCTCACCACCCTGCCCGCCACGTCCGCCACCGCGGCCGCGCAGCCGGCCTCCCACCCGGCCTCGCAGCCCAACTGGCACGGCGCCTGGGCCGCTTCCCCGCAGTCCCCCACGGCCCCCTTCGGCCCCAACTGGTCCACGCAGGGCTTCGACGACCAGACCGTGCGCCAGACCGTGCGGGTCACCACGGGCGGCACGAAGGCCCGGATCGAGCTCACCAACCGTTACGGCTCCACCCCGCTGCACATCACGGGCGCCACCGTCGCCCGCACCGCCAAGGGCGGCTCCGTGGAGCCCGGTTCGGTCCGCGCGCTCACCTTCGGCGGCGGCCGCACGTCCGTCACCGTGCCCGCCGGCGGCACCCTCCTCAGCGACGGCGTGCCGTTCCGGACCCACGCGCTCGAATCCGTCACCGTCACGCTCTACCTCGCGGGCCCGACCGGACCGGCCACCTTCCACCACTTCGCCTCCGCGACCAGCTACCGCGCCTCCGGCGACCACCGCGCCGACGAGTCGGGCGCGGCCTTCACCGAGACCAGCACGTCCTGGTACTACCTCTCCGGCGTCGAGGTCTCCGGCGGCCCGGCCACGGCCCAGGGGCACCGCCGCGACGGCATCGTCGCCTTCGGCGACTCCATCACCGACGGCGTCGGCTCCACCCTCGGCGCCGACAACCGCTACCCCGACGAGCTGGCCGAGCGCCTCGCCGCCACCGGCCGCCCCCGCGCCGTGCTCGACCACGGCATCGGCGGCAACGAGGTCACCAACGACACCACCTGGGCCGGCGAGAAGGCCGTCGCCCGCTTCAAGAAGGACGTGCTGACGGAGAAGGGCGTCGGCACGGTCATCCTCCTGGAGGGCATCAACGACATCGGCGGCAGCGGCCCGGCCTTCCCCGGCGGCCCGACCCCCGAGGTCTCCGTCAACCAGCTCATCGAGGGCCACCGCACCCTCATCCGGCAGGCCCACGCCCACGGCATCAAGGTCGTCGGCGCCACCCTCACCCCGATCAAGGGCTCCTTCTACTTCACCCCGGAGAACGAGGCGAAGCGCGAGGCGTTCAACGAGTGGGTCCGCACCTCCGGCGCGTACGACGCCGTCGTCGACTTCGACCGCGCCGTCGCCGACCCGGCCGACACCGACCGCATGCTCCCCGCCTACGACTCCGGCGACCACCTGCACCCGGGCGACGCGGGCTACCGGGCGATGGCCGACGCGCTCGACCTCGACGAGCTGTAGGCCCCGCCACGGGTGCGGGGCGCGGGCCCGATCCGGCCCCGCGCCCCGCACCCGTACTCGGGCCGACCGCCACCGGGGCGGGCGGCGCCACCCGCCCCGTACACACCCGCCTCGTGCACACCGCCTCGTACACACCCGCCTCGTGCGCACCCGTCCCGTGCGCACCCGTCCCGGACGGCTACGACCCGAGGATCTCCGCCAGGAACTCGCCCGTCCACGCCAGCAGTTCGCGGCCCACCACCGGCTTGCCGCCGATCTTCCCGGTCGTCGGGCGCGGCACCAGAATCTGGTGGACGGCCGGCTTGATGACGGACTTCGGGTGGAGGCGCTTCAGGCGCAGCTCCTGCGACTCGCGCAACTCCACGGGCGCGAAGCGGATGTTGGGGCCCTGGAGGACGATCTCGCCGACGCCGCAGGCCCGGGCCAGCATGCGCAGGCCGGCGACGAGGAGGAGGTTCTCCACGGGCTCGGGCAGCTTGCCGTAGCGGTCGGTGAGCTCCTCGCGCACGGCCTTGATGTCGGCCTCCGAGTTGGCGGAGGCGATGGCGCGGTACGCCTGGAGGCGCAGCCGCTCGCCCGGCGCGTAGTCGTGCGGGACGTGCGCGTCGACCGGGAGCTCGATCTTGACCTCCAGCGGCTGCTCCTCCTCGACACCGCCCTCCAGCGAGGCCCGGTAGTCGGCGACGGCCTCGCCGACCATCCGGACGTAGAGGTCGAAGCCGACGCCCGCGATGTGGCCGGACTGCTCGCCGCCGAGCAGGTTGCCCGCGCCGCGGATCTCCAGGTCCTTCATGGCCACGTACATGCCCGCGCCCATCTCGGTGTGCTGGGCGATGGTCGCGAGGCGCTCGTGGGCGGTCTCGGTCAGCGGCTTCTCCGGCGGGTACAGGAAGTAGGCGTAGCCGCGCTCACGGCCCCGGCCGACCCGGCCGCGCAGCTGGTGCAGCTGCGACAGGCCGAAGTTGTCGCCGCGCTCCACGATGAGGGTGTTGGCGTTGGAGATGTCGATGCCGGACTCGACGATCGTCGTCGACACGAGCACGTCGAACTTCTTCTCCCAGAAGTCGACCACGACCTGCTCCAGGGCCTGCTCCGACATCTGCCCGTGCGCCGTCGCGATCCGCGCCTCGGGGACGATCTCGCGCAGCCGGGCCGCCGCGCGGTCGATGGACTCGACACGGTTGTGGATGTAGAAGACCTGGCCCTCGCGGAGCAGTTCGCGGCGGATCGCCGCGCCGATCTGCTTCTCCTCGTACGGGCCGACGAAGGTGAGGACCGGGTGCCGCTCCTCCGGCGGGGTGGTGATCGTCGACATCTCGCGGATGCCGGTGACCGCCATCTCCAGGGTGCGCGGGATCGGCGTCGCGGACATCGTGAGGACGTCGACGTTGGCGCGGAGCTTCTTCAGCTGCTCCTTGTGCTCGACGCCGAAGCGCTGCTCCTCGTCGACGATGACGAGACCCAGGTCCTTGAACTTCGTCTCGGACGAGAACAGGCGGTGGGTGCCGATGACGACGTCGACCGAACCCTCCTTCAGACCCTCCATCGTCGCCTTCGCCTCGGTGTCCGTCTGGAAGCGGGACAGCGCGCGGACGTTGACGGGGAACTGCGAGTAGCGCTCCGAGAAGGTGCCGAAGTGCTGTTGCACGAGCAGCGTGGTCGGCACGAGGACGGCGACCTGCTTGCCGTCCTGGACGGCCTTGAAGGCGGCCCGTACGGCGATCTCGGTCTTGCCGTAGCCGACGTCACCGCAGATCAGCCGGTCCATCGGGACCGTCTTCTCCATGTCCTCCTTGACCTCGGCGATCGTCGACAGCTGGTCGGGCGTCTCCGCGTACGGGAAGGCGTCCTCCAGCTCGCGCTGCCAGGGCGTGTCGGGACCGAAGGCGTGGCCGGGCGCGGCCATGCGGGCGCTGTAGAGCTTGATCAGGTCGGCGGCGATCTCCTTGACCGCCTTCTTCGCGCGCGCCTTCGTCTTCGTCCAGTCGGCGCCGCCGAGCCGGTGCAGCGTCGGCGCCTCGCCGCCGACGTACTTGGTGACCTGCTCCAGCTGGTCGGTCGGGATGTAGAGGCGGTCGCCGGGCTGGCCGCGCTTGGCGGGGGCGTACTCGACGAGCAGGTACTCGCGGGTCGCGCCCTGCACGGTGCGCTGCACCATCTCGATGTAGCGGCCGACACCGTGCTGCTCGTGCACGATGTAGTCGCCGGCCTCCAGCGTCAGCGGGTCGATCGTCTTGCGCCGCTTGGCCGGCATCCGCTGGCCGTCCTTGCCGGCGGCCTTCTGGCCCGACAGGTCGGTCTCCGTCAGGACCGCGAGCTTCAGCTCCGGGTCGACGAAGCCGTAGTCGATCGCGCCGCAGGCGACGTGCACGACGGACGGGGTGATCTCCTTCAGGTCGGCGTCGAGACGGGCCGCGATGCCCTCGCCGCCGAGGACCTCGACGGTCCGGGAGGCCGGGCCGTGCGCCTCCGTCACGTACACCGTGCGCCAGCCGTCGGCCAGCCAGCCCTTGGTGTCGGCCAGGGCGCGGGCGGTGTCACCGCGGTACGTCTCCGGGGCGTGCATGCCCAGCTTCACCGTGTCCGCGCCGACGGTCTCGTCCGCCGCGAACGGCGACACCGACCACCACATCATGTCCAGCTCGCGCGCCCGGTCCCGGACGTCCGCGATCCCCCACAGCGAGGCCGCGCCGACGTCGATCGGGGCCTCGCCGCCACCCGCCGTCGCCGCCCACGAAGCCTGCAGGAACTCCTGCGAGGTGGCGACGAGGTCGGCGGCCCGCGTCCGCACCCGCTCCGGGTCGCAGACGACCGCCATCGAACCCTTGGGCAGGACGTCGAGCAGCAGCTCCATGTCGTCGACGAGGACCGGAGCCAGCGACTCCATTCCCTCGACGGCGATGCCCTCGGCGATCTTGCCGAGCAGCTCGCCCAGCTCCGGATGGAGCTCGGCGAGCGCCGCCGCCCGCTCCCGTACGGAATCGGTCAGCAGCAGCTCGCGACAGGGCGGGGCCCACAGACCGTGCTCGGCGACTTCCAGGGAACGCTGGTCGGCGACCTTGAAGTAACGGATCTCCTCGACGTCGTCGCCCCAGAACTCGATCCGGAGCGGGTGCTCCTCGGTCGGCGGGAAGACGTCCAGGATGCCGCCGCGGACCGCGAACTCGCCGCGCTTCTCGACCAGCTCCACCCGGGAGTACGCGGCGGCCGCCAGGCCCTCGACGATCTCGTTCAGGTCCGCCGTCTGGCCCGTCCGCAGCGCCACGGGCTCCAGGTCGCCCAGGCCCTTGACCTGCGGCTGGAGCACGGAACGGACCGGCGCGACGACCACGCTGACGGGGCCGGCCGCCGGGTCGTCCGGCGACGGGTGCGCGAGCCGGCGCAGCACGGCGAGACGGCGGCCGACCGTGTCGGAGCGGGGCGACAGGCGTTCGTGCGGCAGCGTCTCCCACGACGGGTAGTCCACGACCGTGTCGGGGTCGAGGAGCGAGCGCAGGGCCGCCGCCAGGTCCTCGGCCTCGCGGCCCGTCGCCGTGACGGCGAGCACCGGACGCCCGGCCTCGCGCGCCAGCGCGGCCACCGCGAAGGGACGGGCCGCGGGCGGGCCGACCAGGTCGACGTGCGTGCGGTTGCCGTCGCGCGCGGCCTTCACCGCTTCGGCGAGGGCCGCGTCTCGTACGACGACATCAAGCAGACCGTGCAGGCTCATGGGTCTTCCATCCCGGCAGAGGGCAACGCGAACCGCCCGACACGTCTCACGGGCCGGGGGCTCCAGCGTACGCCGAGGCGCCGACAGCCGCCGGGCCACAGCGCGCCACGAGGGCCGGCCGGTGGATTCCGGCCGGCCCTCGCGTCCCTCACGCCCCTCACGTCAGTGCGACGTCAATGAGTCGGCCGGACGCAAGCCACGTCGTACTGGGAGACGGAGTGCACGTTCTTGCTGTTCTGGGGCTGTTCGCCCGCGTAGACGGTGCCGGCCTTGCCGTCCGGGTTGAAGGCGGAACCGGGGGCACTCACGGAGTGTCCGGGCTGGTTGGGGTTCTCCTCGCAGGACGCGCCGGGCTGGCCGGCGAAAGCGGTGCCCGCGCCGATGCCCGCCGCGCCGGCCATGAGGACGGCGGAGGCCACCGCGAAGGCCGCGCGCTTCACGGGATTCATGATCGCTCCTCCTTTCACGGAGCGCTTTCGGGCGTGCGATGCAGGGGTTCCTGTCCATGGATACGGGCGGCGGGAGCGGATGGATTGTCCGCCCCCGCCGCCCCGCCCCGCTCCCGCGCGCCCCGGCGCCTACTCGCTCGCGATCGCGTTCAGCACGTTCATCCGGCCCGCCCTGAACGCCGGCACCAGCGCCGCGAACAGGCCCACGAACGCCGAGCCCACGAAGACCGCCGCGATCGTCGGCCACGGGATGTCCAGGACGCCCAGGCCCTCCAGGGCGAGGAGCTGCTGGGCGGCCGTGCCCCAGCCCATGCCCAGGCCGAGGCCGAGCAGCGCGCCGAAGAGCGCGATGACGACGGACTCCAGGCGGATCATGCGGCGCAGCTGGCGGCGGGAGAGGCCGATGGCGCGCATCAGGCCGATCTCGCGCGTCCGCTCCACGACCGACAGCGCGAGGGTGTTCACGACACCGAGCACCGCGACGATGATCGCGAGGGCGAGCAGGCCGTAGACCATGTTGAGGAGCCGGCCGACCTGGTCCTTGAGCTCCTGCTTGTAGTCGGCCTGGTCGGCGACCTTGTACTGCGGGTACGGCTTCAGGGCGGCCTTCATCGACGCGTACGCCGCGTCCTCCTGGCCGTCCTTGGCGGTGCCGAAGACGAGGAAGCTCCTGGGCATGCGGTCGGCGGGCACGTACCGCTCGGCGGTCGCGATGCCGACGGACATCCGGCCCTTGTCGATCCGGGCGTCGTCGGAGGTGACCGCCGCGACGCGCAGGGTGGCCTGCCGGCCGCCGGTGAAGGCGACGGTGAGCCGGTCGCCGACCTTGACGCCGTGCTGGGCGGCGTAGTCGCTGCCGACGGACATCGCACCGGGCCCGTACGCCTCCGCCAGGCTGCCCGCCGTCGTCTCGCGCCGCACGTCCTGGGCGTACGAGGGGTCGGCGGCGACGAGACCGGTCTTCTCCTGCCGGCCGCGCGCGTCGGTGACGGTGGCGTCGACCCACTTGTAGCGGGTGACGTGGTCGAGCCCGGCGGCCTTCGCGGCGGCGGCCTCGGCCTGCGGCACGATCGGCTGGCCGTTGGCCGACTGGACGATGAAGTCGGCGCCCACGGACCGGTCGAGCTCCTCCGTGGCGGAGGCGACCATCGACGAGCCGACGACCGACAGGCAGGCGACGAGCGCGAGGCCGATCATCAGGGCGGCGCCGGTGGCTCCGGTACGGCGCGGGTTGCGCAGCGCGTTGCGTTCGGCCATGCGGCCGACGGGGCCGAAGACGCGGAGCACGACCGCGCCGAGGACGCGGACGACACCGCCCGCGAGGAGCGGGCCGACGACGACGAAGCCGAGGAGGGAGAGGACGACGCCGAGGCCGAGCCACAGGGAGCCCGCGCCGGCCTCGGCGGCCCGGGTCGCGGTCCACAGCGCGGCGGCGCCGGCGGCGGTGAGGAGCAGGCCGATGCCGCCGCGCACGGCGCCCGCCCGGCCGTCGGCGGGCGTGCCGGCGTCGCGCAGGGCGGCCATCGGGGAGATCCTGGCGGCCCGGCGGGCGGGCACGAAGGCGGCGACGACGGTGACGACGACACCGAGGACGACGCCGACGACGGGGGTGGTCCAGCGGACGGTGAGGTCCTGCGTGGACAGCTCCATGCCCATGGACGACATGAGCTGCATCAGTCCGACGGCGAGCCCGACGCCCGCCGCGACACCGGCGGCCGAGCCGACGACGCCGAGCAGCAGGGCCTCGACGAGGACGGAACGGTTGATCTGGCGGCGGGAGGAGCCGATGGCCCGCATCAGGCCGATCTCGCGGGTGCGCTGCGCGACCAGCATCGAGAACGTGTTGACGATGAGGAAGATGCCGACGAGGAAGGCGATCCCGGCGAAGCCGAGCATCGCGTACTTCATGACGTCGAGGAAGCCGGCGACGTCCTTGCGGCCGGCGTCGGCGGTCTCGGCGGCGGTCTGCAGTTTGTAGCCCGCGCCGATCTTCGCCGCCACGGCCGTCTTCAGCCCGGCATCGCCGACGCCGGGCGCCGCGTCCGCCGTGATCTGGGTGAACACCCCTTCCCGGCCCAGCAGTTCGCGCTGCGCGGTGGCGGTGTCGTACCAGACGAGCGTGGCACCGGGGTTGGTCACCTTGAACTCGGCGATGCCGGAGATCCGCGCCCGGAAGTCGCCGGTGACGGCGATCGTGCGCAGTTCGTCGCCGATCTTCAGGTGGTGCTTCCCGGCCGTGCCCGCGTCGACGACGACCTCGGTGGGGCCGCGCGGCGCGTGGCCGGACGTGATCTCGACCGAACGCAGCTCGTTCGGCGTCCAGTTGGCGGCGATGGTCGGGGCGCCGGAGGTGGGGCCGACGTTCTCGTTCCGGGAGTCGACGACGGTGACGGCCATGGAGGTGACGACGCCCTGGACGTTACGCGCCCCGTGGGCCGCCCTCACCTACGCGACGAGGGCGCCGGGCAGCGTCTCCGGCCGGCCGTTCCGCGGCATCTCGTCGTCCTTGGCGGCGCCTTTCGGGCTGACCGTGACGTCGGAGGCGGTGGTGGCGAAGAGCTTGTCGAAGGTGGTGTTCATGGTGTCGCTGAACACCAGGGTGCCGCAGACGAAGGCGACGGAGAGGAGGACGGCGACGGCGGACAGCGCCATCCGGCCCTTGTGCGCGAGGAGGTTGCGCATCGAGGTCCTGAGGACGGTCGCGCTCATGACGTCCGCCCGCGCGCGTCGGAGTCGGGGGTCTGGGGGCGTCCCCCGGAGAAGAGGAGCATCCGGTCGAGGACGGCGTCCGCGGTGGGCCGGTGCATCTCGTCGACGATGCGGCCGTCGGCGAGGTACAGGACGCGGTCGGCATAGGAGGCGGCGACGGGGTCGTGGGTGACCATGACGATCGTCTGGCCGAACTCGTCGACGGACTGCCGCAGGAAGCCGAGCACCTCGGCCCCGGCCCGCGAGTCCAGGTTTCCGGTCGGCTCGTCGCCGAAGATGATCTCGGGCCGGGCGGCGAGCGCCCTGGCCACGGCGACGCGCTGCTGCTGCCCGCCGGAGAGCTGGCCCGGCCGGTGCTTCAGCCGCCCGGCGAGGCCGACCGTCTCGACGACCCGCTCCAGCCACGCCGCGTCCGGCCTGCGGCCGGCGATGTCCATCGGGAGCGTGATGTTCTCCAGGGCGTTCAGCGTCGGCAGGAGGTTGAACGCCTGGAAGACGAACCCGATCCGGTCGCGCCTCAGCTGCGTGAGCTTCTTGTCCTTCAGGCCGGTGATCTCGGTCTCGCCCAGGAAGATCTGGCCGCCGCTGACGGTGTCGAGGCCCGCGAGGCAGTGCATGAGCGTGGACTTGCCGGAGCCCGAGGGCCCCATGATCGCGGTGAACCGCCCGCGGGCGATGTCCACGTCGACGTGGTCGAGCGCGACGACCCGGGTCTCCCCGGACCCGTACGCCTTGACGACCTGCCGCGCCCGCGCGGCGACGGCCGTACTCCCTCCGGTTCCCCCGGGCCTGAGGATGCTCACAGCCGAAGTCACGCCATTTCTCCTATGTGTTCGTACGCCGTGTTCGTAAGAACAAGCTAAGAACGGCAGGCCCCGCATCTCGTCCTCCACCGGTACGAGCGGCCCCTGGGCTGTATGAGGGAGGGACCCCTAGGGGTTTCTCCGACCCAGGTAGGGGTGGGAGGCTGCCCCGGGCGCACTTGGATGTACGACGCACCCGCCGGGCGGCGGGGGCGCGAGGAGAGGTGGGCCGGATGTCCGAAGCCGGGGCGACCGCGAGACGGGCGACGGGAGCGAAGGCGGCAGGGGCGAAGGCGACCGGCCCGACGGGGCCGAAGGCGACGGGGGCGAAGGCGGCGGGGCCGAAGGCGACGGGGGCGAAGCCTGCGGGGGCGAGCGGCTCGACCCGGCGCGGGCCCGTCGTCGCCGCGCTGATGCTGAGCATGGCGCTGGTCTCGCTCGACAGCACGGTCGTCGCCACCGCCGTACCGCAGGTCGTCGGCGACCTCGGCGGCCTGTCGGTCTTCTCCTGGCTTTTCTCCGGCTATCTGCTCGCCGTGACCGTGACCCTGCCGGTGTACGGGAAGCTCAGCGACACCTTCGGGCGCAAGCCGGTCCTGGTCGCCGGCATCGCGCTCTTCCTCGCCGGCTCCGTGCTGTGCGCCTCCGCCTGGGACATGGGCTCGCTCATCGCCTTCCGTGTCGTGCAGGGCCTGGGCGGCGGCGCCCTGCAGGGCACGGTCCAGACGATCGCCGCCGACCTCTACCCGCTGAAGGAACGTCCCCGCATCCAGGCCCGGCTCTCCACCGTCTGGGCCACCTCCGCCGTCGCGGGCCCGGCGGTGGGCGGACTGCTCGCCGGGTACGCGGACTGGCGCTGGATCTTCCTGGTCAACCTGCCGCTCGGCGGGGCGGCGCTGTGGCTGATCGGCCGCTATCTGATGGAGCCCGGGGCCCAGGCGGTACGGGGCGGGGAGAGCGTGCGGGACGGGGAGGCCGTGCGAGACGGGGACGGCCTACGTGTCGGGGCGCGGCGGCCTGGCGGGCGCCGGGACGGCGTACAGGGCCGGGACGGCGTACGGAACGGGGACGGCGTACGGGGCCAGGACGGCGTACGGAAACGGGACGGCGTACGGAAACGGGTGCGGCGGCCTGGGGGGCGGCGGGTGGCCGTCGACTGGGCCGGGGCGCTCGCCGTCTTCGGGGCCGGGACGCTGCTCCTCACCGGCCTCGTCCAGGGCGGGGTGGCCTGGCCCTGGCTGTCGGCGCCGTCACTCGGCCTGTTCGGCGGGGCGGCCGCGCTCGCCGCCCTGACCGTCGTCGTCGAGCGGCGGGCCGCCGACCCGATCATCCCCGGCTGGGTCTGGCGCCGCCGGACGATCGCCGCCGTCAACCTGGCGCTCGGCGCGCTCGGCCTGGTGATGGTCGCGCCGACCGTCTTCCTCCCCACGTACGCCCAGGCCGTCCTCGGCCTCGGCCCGATCGCGGCCGGGTTCGTGCTGTCCGCGATGCCGCTCGGCTGGCCCGTCACCGCGGCCCTCTCCAGCCGCCTCTACACCCGCATCGGCTTCCGGCAGACCGCGCTGCTCGGCATGACCCTGGCCCTCCTCGTCCTGCTCGCCTTCCCGCTCCTGCCCTTCCCCGGCGAGCCCTGGCAGCCGGCGCTGCTCATGCTGCTGCTCGGCGCGGCGCTGGGCTTCTTCCAGCTGCCGCTGGTCGTGGGCGTGCAGTCGACCGTCCCGTACGAGGAGCGGGGCACGACGACGGCGTCGGTGCTGTTCGTGCGGCAGATCGGGCAGAGCGTGGGCGCGGCCCTGTTCGGGGCCGTCGCCAACGGCGTCCTGGCGGCACGGGTCGGAGGCCGGAGCGGGGACCTGGACGGTCTGGTCCGCGACCTGAAGACCCCGGGCGCGCTGACCGTCGCGGCCGCCGACCATCTGCGGCGCGCGGTCGCGACGGCCGTCGACTACGTCTACCTGGGCGCGGCGGCCGCGGCCGCCCTCGCCGTCCTGGTCCTGCTGACGGTCGCGCCGCGCCGCTTCCCGGTCCTGAAGGAGCACGAGGAACCGGAGCCGCACGAGGGGCCGAGGCCGCACGTGGGGCCGGGATCGCACGAGAAGCCGGAGCCGCACGAGGAGGCGGAGTCGCACGAGGAGCCGGAGCCGCACGAGGAGGCGGAGTCGCGCGAGGAGCCGGAGAACGCCGCCAAGAACGCCGGCGAGTCCTAGCCGGGCCCTGGCCGCCCCCTAGCCGGCTCCTAGGGGGCTGCCTCCGCCACCCTGACCGGGCCGACGACGGTGAGCGGGATCCGCAGGTTCTCGCAGAGCCGGCGGGTCCGGCACAGGGCGCTCAGGCTGGCCGGTGAGGGATCGGCGGTGGGGAGCTGGACACGGACGAGGCGGGGCCGGTGGGAGTGGACGAGGGCCTCGGTCTCCAGAAAGGCGGCGGCCCGGCTGGTGACGTCGAGGTCGACCAGGAGCGAGACGTGCAGGACGCCGTCCTCGAAGGCGTGGTGGATGAGCATCACGATCTCCTTCCCCCGCCCGACGGGCCGGCGCCCGACACCGCGGGGTCCAGGAGGACGAGCGGGGCGGACAGCGGCCCGCACACCGGCGGGCGGATCTCCGGCATGTGCCGCCGGGCGGTGGAAGGAGTCGCTTCGCGACCACGTCCGACCTTGCCGGGGAACCTCGCCGGGCTCGTACGGCACAAGGCTAGGCGGAGGCCGTCGTTGATCGCACCTGGTGAGCGGGGTGGCGGTGCGCCCCAGGGGTCGGCGTGGGTCGGTTCGGGTCCGTGGTGGGGGGCGGTGGGGGGTCAGTGGTGGGCCGCCGCCTCCTCCAACGGGCACGGCCGTGGGCTGGGCCGGCGGGCGCGGGCGCGGGCTAGGCCTCCGTACCGCCGCCGGACTCCGGTCCGGCGGCCTCGGAACCTCCTGCCTCGGAACCCCCGGCCTCAGGTCCGGCGGCCTCGGGGGCCCTGGGCTCGGGGGCGGCGACGCGGCCCGTCAGAGTCGCCAGCGAGGCGCGGATGTGATCCATGTGGGAGTGGATCTCGTCGCGGGCCTCCTCGTGCTCGCGCAGCACCCGCTCCGTCTCGCGCTCCGTCCGCTCCTGCGCGAGGCGCGCCTCGGCGAGCAGCGCCGCCGCCTTCGCCTCCGCGTCCTCCTGGCCGTGCCGGGCGGCCTCCTCGGTCTCCGCGAGGGCCCGGCGGGCCTCGTCGAGCCGCGCCTCGGCCAGGGCGGTCGACTCGGCGTGCGCGGCGTCCTGTTCGGCCACCCGGGCCGCTTCCTCCCGGTCGGCCGCCTCCCGCGTGGCGGTCTGCTCCTCATGCTGGCGCGCGAGGAGTGCGGCGGCCTCGCGTTCGGTGGCCTCGAAGGCGGTACGGGCCTCGGCGCGCTGTTCGTCGGCGTCGCGCTGCGCGGCGGTACGGATCGACTCGGCGCGCTCGCCGGCCGCCGCCAGATGGGCGCGGGCCGCCGACTCGGCCGCGGTCCGCACGCCCTCCGCGTACGCCGCGGCCGCGGCCGCCGCCTCCTGCCCGGCCGCCTCCGCCGCCGCCGCGAGGGAGTGCGCCTCGGCCTCCGCGGCCCGTACGAGCGCCTCGTCCTCGGCTTCGGCGAGCTCCAGGATCCGGCGGGCGCGCTCGCCCAGGGACTCGTATCGCTGCGGCGCGAGCGCGGCGACGACCTCGCGGAGCCGGGCCGCCTCCTCCTCCATCTCCTCGGCGAGCACGGTCAGTCGCGCCGCCCGCTCCCAGGCGGCGTCGCGTTCGGCGGAGAGCGCGGCCAGGTACCGGTCGACCTGCTCCGGGCGGTAGCCGCGCCCGCGCCCGAAGGATCCGGTGGAGAAGCTCATGTGACAAGAATGCGGCATGAGAACGGACAAAAGGCGCCCGACGTGAATACACGTCGAGCGCCTTCTGTCACATTGCGAAAGGCACGAACTAGAGCAGACCGTCCCACATCTGCTCGAGCAGCACCGACCACCAGTTCTCCGGCGAGGACAGCGCCGCCGGGTCCAGCATCGCCAGCTGGGCCTGGAAGTCGACCGTCCAGCGGCCCGCCTGCTCCGGGTTGAGCCCGAAGCGGAGCCGCCACATCCGGCCGAGCAGCGCCAGGCAGCGCACGAACTCGGGCAGCCCGGAGTTCACGAACTGCGGCGGCACCGGCTGTCCGCCAGGACCTGCCTCCACCGGCACGGCCACGATGTTCGCGGTCCCGTACTGGACACAGATCGCCCGGCCGAAGTCCGAACCGAGGACGAGGTACGAGCTCGCGTCCGGCGCCGGCTGGACCTGCCGCTGCGCCGCCAGCTCCGCGAGCGTCGGCACCACCGGCATCGCCGGCTGCGCCCAGAAGAACGGCCCGAAGTCGGCGGGCAGACCCGCCCACAGGAGCGTGACCGCCACCAGCTCCGGCACGCCCTGCCGGGACACCGCGCGCTGGTCGAAGCGCAGGATCCCCGGCCCGAACGCCCCGGCCAGCTCCTGCGCCACCCCGTCCGGCGGCAGCGGCGGCGCCGGCTGCACCTGCGGCAACGGCGCCCGCACCGGCGCGGGCCGCGCCGGGCCGTCCGCGACCTGGTGCAACTCGCCCTGGTGGGTGAGAAGTTGGCGCATGCCCTGCTGCCGGCCCGCGTGGTCACGGCCGTACGGCGCGATGTTGGTGACCCGCGCCTGCGGCCAGGTCTCCCGGATCATCCGCGCGCAGTAACCGCCCGGCAGCTCGCACGACTCCAGCTCCGTGTGCAGTTCGAGCACTTGCTGCGGCGGCACGTTCAGCGCGCGCAGCTCGTGCAGGATCTGCCACTCCGGGTGCGGCGTGCCCGGCGCGGAACGGCGGATGATCTGCTGCTCCGAACCGTCGGGCGCGCGGTACCGCAACACGGCCTGGTAGCCCGGGCCGACGGTCGGCTGACCGGTCGGCTGCGGCTGCGGATAGCCGTACGCGGGCGCGTTCGCCGGTGCGGGGGCCGGCCCCGGCGGCGGAGGCGGCCCGGCCGGACCGGGCTGCGCCAGCATCGTCGCCGCGTGCGCGACCCCACCGGGCGGCGTCACGCCCGCACCGGGCACGCCCGGCGGCGGAGGCGGAGGCACCGGCGCGCCGGGCCCGCCCGGACCCGGGTGCGCCAGCATCGTCGCCGCGTGCGCCACCCCACCGGGCGGCGTCCCGCCCGCACCGGGCACGCCCGGCGGCGGAGGCGGAGGCACCGGCGTACCGGGCCCGCCCTGGCTCGGGTGCGCCAGCATCGTCGCCGCGTGGTGCACGGCGGGCGGCGGCGTCGGCGCCCCGGGAGGACCGGGCGGAGCGGCGGGAGCCGGCGGACCGGGCGGGGCCGGCGGACCGGGCGGGGCCGGCGGGCCGTCCGGAAGCTGCGAGACCAACTGCGTCCGCACGTATCCACCGGGCTGCGGCGCCGCCTTGCTCGTCGCCGCAGCCGCGATGTCCGCCGCCCCGGGCGGCGGCGTCGGCCCGGAGGAGGGCACGGGGGGTACGGGCGGCGCGGCGGGCGCGGACGGCGTCGAAGGCGCGGACGGCCTCGAGGGCGCGCCCTGCCCGAACGTCCCGTCCGGATTCATCCGCGGCGCGATCGCGGTCGCCGGCAGCGCACTCCCGCCCTTCATCAACGCGGTCGGCGCATCAGGCCCCACCGCAGGCGGCGGCGTGTCCTCGTCGTCAGCCCCCGCCAACGGCGGCGCGAACACCGTCGCCGGCAACGGCACGGCCCCGTCCGCCCCACCGGAACTGGCATTGGCATCGGCCCAGGGGCTGGGCACGGGCGCGGGGGTGGAGGACGCGGGCGCGGGCACGGGCTCAGGTGCAGGCGCGGGCGCGGGCACGGACTCGGACGCAGGCGCAGGCACAGCGCCGAGCACGGCGGTCGGCGCGGAGGCCACGGACGGCTCGGATGCGGACTGCTCGGGCACGGGCGGGACCGCGTCCGCCGGCGGGGCGACCGGCGCGGCAGGCGCGGCAGGCGCCTCGGCGCCGGGGCCGGAAACCCCTTCCGACGCGGCGGCGAGCGGGGTGGCCTCCGAACCGGAAACCCCGGCCCCGGAGGGGCCGTTCACGGACTCGGCGCCCGGTACGGGAGGCGTAGCCGGCCCGGCCGGGGCGGCGAACGGGTCGGACGGGGCAGCAGCCCCGGACCCGGCCGCGCCGGCGGGCCCGGACGGCACACCGTCGACCGGCGTACCGGCAGAGCCGGAACCCGCCTCCGCCGCGGACGAGTCGCCCTCGTTCGGCACCGCGTCGGCGGTCGGCGCGGCGAACGGCGGTACGGACACCCCACCGGCGCCCACACCGGCTTCCGAACCGGAAACCCCGGCCTCAAGCGCCGACGCGTCCTGCGCGCCACCCCCGGCGCCGACGGGAACACCCGCCGCACCAGCGGCACCGGCACCGACAGCGAGACCGGCCGCACCAGCGGCACCCGCGCCCGCACCGGAACCCGCAACCTCAGCCGCACCGGCACCCGCGCCCGCGCCCGCACCGCCAGAGGCACCGGCACCCGCGCCCGCCCCGTCAGAGGCGCCGGCACCCGCGCTCAACCCCGTCGACGCATCCGCACCCGTCGTCTCCCCCGTCGCCTGCGACGCGTTCGACGCCACCGGCGGGAGGCCGATCTTGTCCGCGGCCTCCTGGAGCCACTCAGGGGGGCTCAGCAGGAAGGACGTCTGGTTCAGGTCGATTCGGGGCGCGGCCTGCGCCGGAATCGGGGCGGCGGGCTCGGCGGCGGCGCCGTACTCCTCCTCGTAGCGACGGATGACCTCACCCACCGGCAGGCCCGGCCACAGCGTGGCCTCGCCGCTGTCGCGGGCGATGACGAGACGGAGCCGGTCGCCGTCCGGCGTCCGCGTCTCCTCGCGGTCCTCGGCCCAGACGACGAAGCCCAGCCCGAACTCGCGTACCCGCACCTCGCGGTGCAGATACGCCGGCACGTCGCCGTTGATCCATTCCTCGGCGCGCTCCTGCGCCTGCGCGAAGGTCACCACAGCCAGTTCACTCCCCCACCGGGACAACGGGCACGGCGCGCGCGAAGCCGCCGTCCACCATCAGGTTCGCCACCGTCTCCAACTCCGGCGGATTTCCCGCAAGACGCTGCAGGAACTCGTCGAAGTCCGCACCACAGGGCAGCAGCAGGCGCTCGACGCGCTCGTTCACCGTCCAGCCGGCCGCCACCGCACCCGCGTCGCGCACGTCGTCGTACGGGCAGAACCAGACCGAGCCGACCGCCTCGCCCCGCACCTTCACCGCCAGGATGCCGCCCTGGACGAAGGCCACGCCCAGGTAGTCCTTGGTGAGGTGGTCGCGCAGGCACTTGTTGACGTAGACGAGGTCGTTGATGCCCGCCTCCTCGCGCACCGTGAAGAACGGCTGGTCGACAAGGAGACCCAGCTCGGCGTCGAGGGCCGTGCCGACCGGGGCGCAGCCGCCCGCCGCCTTGAGGAAGGAGCGGTACGCGCCGGGCAGCCGGTAGCCGAGGTCCTCCTCGACGCCCTGGACCTGCTGCTCGGACACCGACACGACGCGCTTCGGCAGGCCGAAGTGCGCGGGGCGGGTCTCCTGCAGCGGGCGGGTGCCGCGCTTCGCCTGGTCGACGCCCGCCGCCGTCGCGATGCCGCCGTGATGGCGCAGCAGGGCCTTCACCTCGACCGGGACCAGTTCGAGGCGCCGCGACCCCACCACGTGGTGCCACGTCCAGCCGTGCGGCGTCGCCACCGCCGGGATCGTGTCCCACAGCTCGTGACCGGTCGCGGCAAGGGCCGCGTTCGCCGACACGTAGTCCGTCAGGCGCAGTTCGTCGACGCCGAAACCCTCCGGCGGATCGGCGATCTCCGCCGCCGCCCGCGCGTACGGAGAGAAGTCCGGGTAGCCGCGCTCGTCCACCCGTACCCCTCGGGGATGGCGGGAGGCCCGGACCGGGTCCGGGAAGTGCACGAGCTGCCCGGCGTACGCCGCGTTCGGCGGCGCGGTGTCCTGGCCGAGCCGACCTGTCGTCATGGCGGTTGCCCCCTGAGTGGCTGCTGCTGCCCTGTGGCTTTGCTGGCTGGTCCGCACAGCCTATGCGGTGCCACAAGGGCACGACCCGGGCCACCGCGGCGACCGCACGGACGGTGACCAACTGTCACGACGGCATGACAGAACCGCCATGGTTCCGACACGCCGATTGCACGTTTCCGTGCCCCAGCTTCCCCATCGGGCACGGCGTTTGGCAGGCTGTTCACGCAACTCGGGGGATTGCAGGAGGGGAAGAACAGCACCATGCACGCAAGCGCAACACAGGCACCGATGCCCACTCAGGGTGACCCACGCCTCAGCTGGGGCAGCCGCGCCGACGCCCGCCGCGCTCCCTTACTGCGACACCGCCGCGACGGCATCCTGCCCACCGTCGGCGCCGCCCTCTCCGTCCGCGGCGAGACCCTCACCTGCACCGCGGCCCGAGGCGACCTCGCGCCCGCGCTCCACCCGCTCGTGCAGGACTTCCTCGACACCCTCACCAGCAGCCAGCGCGAACGCTTCACCGGACGATGTCCCGAGGCGATCCTGCTCTCCCGGCACCTCACCGCCACCGACAACGCGCGCTCCAAGCGCGCCCAGCGCAAGCCGCTCACCCACGGCGAGGCCCGCCGCTCGCTCAAGCACGCCAAGCTCACCGCCCGCCGCATCCGCGAAGACGGCGACCCGCTGCACGGCAGCTACGCCGCGCCCTGCCGGTCCTGTACGGCGATGCTCGACCACTTCGGCGTCCTCGCGGTCGACCCGACCGCCCCGACCGCCCCGACCGCCCGGACCGCCCCCACCGTCCCTGCCGCCCCTGTCGAGAACAGCTGACCCACGCCCATGACCGACCACAGCACCACCCGTTTCCCGGTCAACGTCGACGCCGCCCTCCGCGAGGCCGGCTGGCAGCCCGGCCGCTGGGACATCAAGCTCGCCGAGGAGTGGGCCGACGCCCTGCGCGCCTACGTCTCCCCCGGCGGACACCGGCACGCCGTCTTCCCGGCCATCGTCGAGGCCTGGGCCGAGTTCGGCGGCCTGCGGATCACCGCCCCCGGCCACGGCCGCCAGATAGCCCCGGCGACCGTCCGCGTCGACCCCCTCGCCGGACTCCACCTGGCCCGCACCCTCGGCGACCTCGGCCGCGCGCTCGACACCGAACTGGCACCCCTGGGCGAGGAGGTCGAAGGCGACGAGCAGCGCGGCGTACTCGCCATGGACGCCGAGGGACGCGTCTACAGCATCGACCACACCGGCGACTGGTACCTCGGCGCCGACGTCGACACGGCCCTCGGCACGCTGATCACAGGGACGCAACCGGCACGACTGGTGGCGGGACCGTAGGAGCCTGACGCTCCGGGCGCCGACCGAGGCGACCGGAGACACGGCCGGCTACGAGGTGACCGGCAGCACCGCGCTCACCCGGAACCCGCCCGCCTCCGTCGGGCCCGACACGAAGACGCCACCCAGCGCCGTCACCCGCTCCCGCATGCCCAGCAGGCCGTTGCCGCCGCTCGGCAGATGGGCGTCGGCCGCGGCGGCGTCCGACGGGCCGTTCTCGACCTGCATCGCGACCTCCGCCTCGCGATGCGCGAGACGTACGACGACCTCGGCGCCGGCCGCGTGCTTGTGGACGTTCGTCAGAGCCTCCTGAACCACGCGGTACGCCGTCTGCTCGACGTCCACGCCGTACGGGCGGGCCTCACCCATCACCACGAAGTCGACAACCGCGCCGGCCTGCCGCGACTGCTCCACCAGATCGGGCAGCGCGTCCAGACACGGCCCGCCGTCCTGCGCGGCCGCCTCCGCCGCGGCGGCAGCAGCCCGGCCCACAGCGGCGAGCGGCGCGACCGCCGGGGCCGCCGGGGCCGCCGGGGCCGCCGGGCTCACCGGAGCCTCCTCGCGCAGCACCCCCAACATCTCCCGCAGCTCCGTCAACGCCTGCCGGCCCATGTCCCCGACCAGCGCCGCGTTCCGCACCGCCTTCTGCGGATCCTTCAACGCCACCGCCTGCAACGCCGCCGCATGCACCACCATCAACGACACCCGGTGCGCCACGACGTCGTGCATCTCCCGCGCGATCCGCGTCCGCTCCTCCTGCCGCGCCCACTGCGCCCGCTGCTCCGCCCGGTCCGCGAGCAGCGACAACTCCTGCTCCAGGCTGTCCGCGCGTTCGCGCAGCGACTCCATGAGCCGGCGCCGCGCCCCTATGTAGAGGCCGAACAGCAACGGCGGGGCGTTCAGCCCGAGGGTCATGAACAGCGACACGACCGGCACGTACCAGCCGCTCGGATCCAGGTCCGGCGTCCCGGCGTCGGCCTGCGCCACCTCCGCGCGCATCCGCACCACCGTCACGATGTAGACGGCGACGGTCGACATCCCGGCGAGGGCCGCGGTGAAGCGACGGGGCACGTCGGAGGCGGCCAGCGAGTACAGGCCGACGATGCCCATCAGATAGCCCATCTCGGCGGGCGTCGTCGCGATCGAGACGAGCACGACGGTGATCGGCCACCGGCGCCGCACCAGCAGCACGGACCCGACCATCAGCCCGAACAGCACCCCCACGGGCACCGGCAACGACGCCTTCTGCGCGAACCCGACCCCTTCGAGCCCGCACTCCAGCGCGGACACCACGGCCAGCCCGACGTCCAGCACGACGCTGCGCCGCTTCCCCCACCACCACCAGGTACGCGACACCACCGCGTCCTGGTCTGCCCCCGTTGCGGTCATGCCACCCACCCTACGGGCGCGAGCCACCGATTTTCCCGCCGCTGACCGGCCACGGAGTGGCCCCCGTCAACACGCACGCACACCCGTCCCTCGAACGCATGAATCGACCGGGTTTTCGACCCGGACGTCCGCATTCCGGACGACGGTGTCCGCATGACACCCGAGACGAGTCGCTACGCCGACTTCGAAGGCCTACGCCGCCAGGCAGTCGCCCTCCGCCGCGAGGGCCACAGCCTCCGCCAGATCCGCGACCGCCTGCAGGTCTACAACAACGACCTCCTCCACAGGCTGGTGAAGGGCGAGCCGCCCCCGGAGTGGACCAAGCGCCCCAGGGCCAAGGACGACCTCCGGGAGCGAGCGCGCGAACTGCGCCTGGAGGGCAGGACGTACGACCAGATCCAGGTCGAGCTGGGCTGCTCGAAGAGCTCGATCTCGCTGTGGGTACGGGACCTCCCGAAGCCCGCGCGCCGCGATCCGAGGGAGCAGGCGAAGATCGCCGCGCAGAAGCGCTGGGAGCACGAGTTGGCGGTGCGCGACACGAAACGCCAGAGGACCAAGGAGGCCGCGACCCAAGAGGTCGGCACCATGACCGACCGCGAACTCCTACTCGCCGGGGCGGCCCTCTACTGGGCGGAGGGCGCCAAGGACAAGCCTTACTCGCGCCGGGAAAACGTCCTGTTCGTGAACAGCGACCCGGGGGTCATCCGCGTCTATCTGGCCTGGCTGTGCCTCCTGGGGATCGAGCCGCAGCGGCTGGCATTCCGAGTCATGATCCACGCAACGGCTGACGTCGAAGGCGCGAAGCGCTACTGGGCCGAGCTCGTCGGCGTCGACCCGACCACGTTCCAGAAGACCACGATCAAGAACCACAACCCGAAGACGGTCCGGAAGAACGTCGGCCCGGAGTATCGGGGGTGTCTGGTCATCCGCGTCGCACAAGGCGCCGAGTTGTACCGTCGCATCGAAGGCTGGTGGTGCGGCATAGTAGGTGCGGTCGACTCGATCAGCAGGGCGTGATGTCCGATTTGGTCGACTTAGCTATCCCCTGTGGTGTAATCGGCAGCACTGGGACCTTTGGAGTCCTATGTCCGGGTTCGAGTCCTGGCAGGGGAGCCAGTCGACACAGGGCCCCGACCTCCCAGGTCGGGGCCCTTCCTCATACCCCGCCCAGTACCCCCCGGTATCCTTCGGAAGTCCACCACCCGAAGCCGAAGGGCATTCCCGTGAGCGCCAACCGCCCGGCCGCCGTCGTCGTCCTCGCTGCGGGTGAGGGCACCCGCATGAAGTCCAAGACCCCCAAGGTGCTGCACGAGATCGCCGGGCGGTCGCTCGTCGGGCATGTCGTGGCCGCCGCGCGTGAGCTGGAGCCCGAGGACCTGGTCGTGGTCGTGGGGCACGCGCGGGAGCAGGTGACCGCTCATCTCGACGCGCAGTACGCCGGGACGCGGACCGCCGTGCAGGAGGAGCAGAACGGGACCGGGCACGCGGTGCGGACCGCGCTCGGGGAGCTCGGGCGGGCGCCCGAGGGGACCGTGGTCGTGGTGTGCGGTGACACGCCGCTGCTGTCCGGCGAGACGCTGAAGGCGCTGGCGGCGACGCACGCGGCGGACGGCAACGCCGTCACCGTGCTGACCGCCGAGGTGCCGGACTCCACCGGCTACGGCCGGATCGTGCGTGACCCGGCGACCGGTGCCGTGACCGAGATCGTGGAGCACAAGGACGCCTCCGACGAGCAGCGGGCGATCAGGGAGATCAACTCCGGGGTGTTCGCGTTCGACGGGCAGTTGCTCGCGGACGCGCTCGGGAAGGTGCGGACGGACAACAGTCAGGGCGAGGAGTACCTGACGGACGTGCTGTCGATTCTTCGTGAGGCGGGGCACCGGGTGGGTGCGTCGGTGGCCGCCGATCACCGGGAGATCCTGGGGATCAACAACCGGGTGCAGCTGGCCGAGGCCCGTACTCTCCTGAACCGGCGCCTGCTGGAGCGCGCGATGCTCGCGGGTGTGACGGTGGTGGACCCGGCGTCGACGTTCGTCGACGTGACGGTGACGTTCGAGGCGGACGCGACCGTTCTGCCGAACACGATCCTGCTCGGCGCCACGCACATCGCGGAGGACGCGGTCGTGGGCCCGAACTCGCGCCTGAAGGACACGACGGTCGACAAGGGCGCCCGGGTGGACAACACGGTGGCGGACTCGGCGCGCGTCGGCGCGGGCGCGAGCGTGGGCCCGTACGCGTATCTGCGTCCGGGGACGGACCTGGGCGCGAAGTCCAAGGCGGGTACGTACGTCGAGATGAAGAACGCGACGATCGGCGAGGGGACGAAGGTCCCCCATCTGTCGTACGTCGGTGACGCGACGATCGGCGAGTACTCGAACATCGGTGCGGCGAGCGTCTTCGTCAACTACGACGGCGAGGCGAAGCACCACACGACGATCGGGTCCCACTGCCGGACCGGTTCGGACAACATGTTTGTGGCACCCATCACGATCGGGGACGGCGCGTACACCGCCGCCGGCTCCGTGATCACGAAGGACGTGCCGCCCGGTTCGCTGGCCGTCGCCCGTGGCCAGCAGCGGAATATCGAGGGTTGGGTGGCCCGCAAGCGTCCCGGCAGTGCCGCCGCGCAGGCCGCTCAGGCCGCATCCGAGATGTCCGCCGGCGAAAGCTGACCGGAAACGAGTACGCCGAACTCGGCGTACCGTGATACGTGCACACAAATTCGGCTGGCTCGCACACGCGCACGGGAGCGCGGGAATCGCCGCCAGATAACCGTCGAGGAGACAGTGCTGTGACCGGGATCAAGACGACCGGCGAGAAGAAGCTGATGCTCTTCTCCGGCCGCGCCCACCCCGAGCTGGCCGAGGAGGTCGCGCACCAGCTGGGCGTCGGCATCGTGCCGACCAAGGCTTTCGACTTCGCCAATGGTGAGATCTACGTCCGCTTCCAGGAGTCGGCGCGTGGCGCGGACTGCTTCCTGATCCAGAGCCACACGGCTCCGATCAACAAGTGGATCATGGAGCAGCTGATCATGATCGATGCTCTGAAGCGGGCCTCGGCCCGGAGCATCACCGTGATCATCCCGTCCTACGGCTATGCCCGTCAGGACAAGAAGCACCGCGGTCGTGAGCCGATCTCGGCCCGTCTGGTCGCCGACCTGCTGAAGACGGCGGGTGCGGACCGCATCCTGACGGTGGACCTGCACACGGACCAGATCCAGGGCTTCTTCGACGGCCCGGTGGACCACCTGTCGGCCCTGCCGGTCCTCGCGGACTACGTGGGTGCCAAGGTCGACCGCGAGAAGCTGACGATCGTCTCTCCGGACGCCGGCCGCGTGCGCGTGGCGGACCGCTGGTGCGACCGTCTGGACGCGCCGCTGGCGATCGTGCACAAGCGCCGTGACAAGGACGTCGCCAACCAGGTGACCGTCCACGAGGTCGTCGGTGACGTGAAGGGCCGTGTCTGTGTCCTGGTGGACGACATGGTCGACACCGCGGGCACGATCTGCGCGGCCGCGGACGCGCTGTTCGCGCACGGTGCCGAGGACGTCATCGTGACGGCCACGCACGGCATCCTGTCCGGCCCGGCGGCGGACCGCCTGAAGAACTCCAAGGTGAGCGAGTTCGTGTTCACGGACACGCTGCCGGACCCGAGCTCGCTGGAGCTCGACAAGATCACGGTCCTGTCGATCGCGCCGACGATCGCGCGCGCGGTGCGCGAGGTGTTCGAGGACGGCTCGGTGACGAGCCTGTTCGAGGAGCACTGAGACTCCCGGCAGATCCGGCAGATCTGACAGATCTGGCGGAAGGGCCCGTCTGCTCCGTACCCGTACGGAGCAGACGGGCCCTTCCCGTTCCCCCTCCCGTTCCTTTTCCCGTTCCCTCGACGTGATCCATTTGGGCGCCGGGGCGCGCGCCGTTAGACTGTCGTGGTTGCTCGGCGAGGGAGGCCGGACCGCGTACGGCGTACGCATGGTTCCGGCGGTCCGTTATCGACGCGCTCTTCGTAGCAGGCCCACGCCAGTCGGGCCGGGTGACAGTCGCATCCGTCACCGCACACACGAGGAGTGCACATGTCCGAGGTGAAGCTCACCGCGTCCGTCCGCACCGAGTTCGGCAAGGGCGCCGCCCGCCAGCTCCGTCGCGCCGCCCAGGTTCCCGCCGTCCTTTACGGCCACGGCTCGGACCCGATCCACCTGGCCCTGCCGGCCCACGACACGGGCATGGCGCTGCGTACGCCGAACGTCCTGCTGTCCCTGGACATCGAGGGCAAGGGCTCCGAGCTCGCCATCCCGAAGGCCGTCCAGCGCGACGCGATCAAGGGCTTCCTCGAGCACGTCGACCTGCTCCTGGTCAAGCGTGGCGAGAAGGTCACCGTCGAGGTTCCGGTCGTCGCCGAGGGCGAGCTGGCCGCCGGTGGCAACCTGCTCGAGCACGTCCTGAACACCGTCTCGGTCGAGGCCGAGGCCACCCACCTGCCCGAGGCCGTCACGGTCTCCGTCGAGGGCCTGGAGGCCGGTGCCTCCCTCCTGGCGCAGGACCTGACGCTGCCGAAGGGCGTCACCCTGGTGACCGAGGGCGACGCCGTCGTCCTGCAGGTCCTGGCCGCGCAGGCCGAGGAGCCGGCTGCCGAGACCGAGGCCGCCGAGGGCGCCGAGGCCTGAGCCGTAGGCTCTGCCTGACGCAGACGGGGTGACGGGCCACGGCCTGTCACCCCGTTTCTGTCTGTTCACACCCGTACGCGACACGTGCGCGACACGTGCGTGACACGTACGCATTGACTACGCATTCACGAGGAGACGAGACGCGGATGACGGACGACGCGAACGCGCCCTGGCTGATCGTCGGCCTCGGCAACCCGGGCCCGGAGTACGCGGGCAACCGGCACAACGTGGGCTTCATGGTGGTGGACCTGCTGGCCGAGCGGATCGGCGGCAAGTTCAAGCGGGCGCAGAAGGCGCAGGCGCAGGTGGTGGAGGGCCGGATGGGTCCGCCCGGGCCGGCGAACCGGCGGGTGGTGCTGGCCAAGCCGATGTCGTACATGAACCTCTCGGGCGGTCCGGTGACGGCGCTGCGTGACTTCTACAAGGTGCCGACGGCGCACATCGTGGCGATCCACGACGAGCTGGACATCGACTACGGGGTGCTGCGTCTGAAGATCGGCGGCGGCGACAACGGCCACAACGGGCTGAAGTCGATGACGAAGGCGATGGGTGCGGAGTACCACCGGCTGCGGTTCGGGATCGGCCGGCCGCCGGGCCGGATGCAGGTGGCGGACTTCGTCCTGAAGGACTTCTCGTCGACCGAGCGCAAGGAGCTGGACTACTTCGTGGACCGGGCGGCGGACGCGGTGGAGTGCCTGGTGACGGAGGGGCTGGAGCGGGCGCAGTCCGCGTACAACTCCTGATCCCGCCCGGGCGGAGCACGACCGGCCCGTCCCGCACGGCCGGCACGGCCGGAACCTCGCCGGGAGATGCCGCATCTTGCTGTCCATAAGGGCGGAGAGCCTCATGGGGGGTCGGTTTCGGTGGCACGGAGAACGGTCGCGGTCGTGGTCCTGGGCCTGGCGCTGTTGACGGGGGCGGTCGCCTGCGACGGCGGCCGGGATGACGCGGCGAACTGCGGGACGGCGGACCTCCGCTGGAAGGCGACCCGTACGTCCGGCAACGGGCGGGACGCGCCGGCGGCCGTGCTCAGCGCCACGAACAAGGGCGCACGCCGCTGCGCCCTCGACGGCTATCCGGAGCTCGACGCCCACGTCGGAAAGGCGCAGGGCACGACGGCGAAGCCGGAGCCGGGGAAGGGCGACCCGGACCGCGTGGTCCTGGAGCCGGGTCGTACGGCCGACTTCGCGCTCTTCTACGACCCGTACCCCAGCAAGGGGTACTGCTTCATGGACGGCTTCCTCGACCCGTCGCTGTACGTGATTCCGCCGCGCCCGGCGCGGGGTGACTACGGCACCTCGACGGAGCTGACAGACGCGAAGGGCCGTCAGCTGCCCGCCCAGATCTGCGGGGACGACGTCCGGATCGGCCCGGCCCGGCTGCGGTAGGCGTCGCCCTGGCGCGTTTGCCGTACGACTGTACGATCGCGGGTCATGACGCATGTCCGTAACGCCGCCGTGGCCCTCGTCGTCCTGTTCCTCGTCGTCGCGGGGGCGTGGTCGTCGTGGAACACGGCGCAGCACGTGCTGCTGTCCCAGGGTCGCGAGCACGGCACGCTGACGGTGACCGGCTGCAACGAGCAGACGTGCAGCGGGCGTTACGTACCGGACGATCCGGCCGCTTCGAAGCACCGTGCGCTGTCCATCGCGCATTCGGTGGCGGCGGAGAAGGGCGAGACGCTGGCGGTGGTGGTGAAGCCGGGTACGGACGAGGCGGTCCGTGCGGGCTGGGGCGGCGGGCTGCACGCGTGGCTGCCGCTGGGCGGGGCGCTGTTGCTGGCCGCGCCGCTGGTCGGGGGCGGGATGCGGATGGTGCGGACGGCGTGGTGGTTCGCGGGGGTGGGGGCGGCGGTGCTGCTGGCCGCGTTCTTCGCACTCTGACGTCGCGCTCCTCGGCCGCGCTCCTCAGCCACGCTCCTCGGCCGCGCTCCTCGGCTGCGCTCCTCGGCCGCGCTCTGACGTCGCAGTCTGGTTTTTTTCGGACACGGTGGCCCGATACCGCCGAATCGTTATCACCCCTTGGGTTAAGGGGGACTTAAAGCGGTGGATAGGCTGCCCCCGCCACCTCCCACGGCATCCCTCTCATCTCTCAGATGGACAGCAGCCATATGCGTCGTACCCTCATATCCGCCGCCACGGTCGTCAGCACCGTCACCGCGGCCTCCCTTCTGCTCGCCCCGGTCGCCTCTGCCAACGGCAAGCCGAACCGGAACGGCGACAACGGCACCGTGAAGATCCACGATGCCAAGACGGGCGAAGAGCTCATGAAGAACGAGCCGCACGTCTGCATCTTCTACCTCGACGGTTTCAAGTTCGACGGCGCCCAGAAGGTCGACTGGACCATCAAGGGCTGGGCCCCGACCAAGGACCTCGAGGGCACCAAGGGCTCGCTGGAGCTCGACGGTTCGGGTCACGAGCGCACGGCCGACATCGTGCTGCCCGAGGGCCACTACAAGCTGTTCTGGAACTTCGACAACGAGAACGGCAAGGCCAAGCACAAGGTCTTCTGGGTCGACTGCAAGGGCGAGCCCACCGGGACCCCGTCCGGCACCCCGAGCGGTACGCCGTCCGGCACGCCGTCGGACACCCCCTCCGGCACCCCGAGCGGTACGCCGTCGGACACCCCGTCCGGCACGCCGACCACCGGCACCCCGGGGACCCCCGGGTCGCCGTCCGCCACCACCCCGGGCGCCACCACGGCCCCCGGCACCAACGGCGGTGACAACGGTGGCAACACCGGCGGTTCGAACGGCAACCTGGCCGAGACCGGTTCCAGCGCTCCCGTCGGCATCCTCGCCGGTGTCGCCGTGGCCCTCGCGGCCGCCGGTGCGTTCCTGGTGACGCGTCGCCGCAAGGCGCAGCAGCACTGACGCGGCGCCTGAGCACATGACGGTGCCCCCACGGGAGTTCCCGTGGGGGCACCGTCGTGTGCGGGCAGCGGTCAGCCGGTGTTGCGCAGGCCGGCCGCCACGCCGTTGACCGTGAGCAGCAGCGCCCGCGCGAGCAGCGGGTCGGGCTCCTCGCCGCGGTCGGCGGCGGAGCGCTGGCGGGCGAGCAGGGCGACCTGGAGGTAGGAGATCGGGTCCAGGTAGGCGTCGCGGATGGCGAAGGTCTGCTGGAGGACCGGGTTGGAGTCGAGCAGTCGCTCGCCGCCGGTGACCTTGAGGACCTCGGCCACGGTGAGCGCGTGCTCGGCCTGGATGGTGTCGAAGACGTGCTTGAGCTCGTCGGGCACGAGGGTGTCGACGTAGTGGCCGGCGATCCGCAGGTCCGTCTTGGCCAGCGTCATCTCGACGTTGGAGAGGAAGTTGCGGAAGAAGCCCCACCGCTCGTACATCTCGCCGAGGACGGCGTCGAGGCCGGCCTCGCGCAGCGCCTTGAGGCCGGAGCCCACGCCGAACCAGCCGGGGACGATCTGGCGGGACTGGGTCCAGCCGAACACCCACGGGATGGCGCGCAGTCCGTCGAGTCCGGCGCCGGAGTCGGGGCGGCGCGACGGCCGGGAGCCGAGGTGCAGGTCGGCGAGCTGGTCGACCGGGGTGGACGCGAAGAAGTACGCGGGCAGGTCGGGGTCCTCGACGAGGCGCCGGTACGCGGAGTGGGCGGCGTCGGAGACGGTGTCCATGGCCGCGTCCCAGCGGGCCAGGGCCTCGTCGGACTGGCGGGGCGCGGTGTGCAGGGCGGACGCCTGGAGGGTGGCGGCGACCGTCAGTTCGAGGTTCTCCCGGGCGAGCGACGGGATGAGGTACTTGTCGGAGATGACCTCGCCCTGCTCGGTCACCTTGATCTCGCCCTCCAGGGTGCCCCAGGGCTGGGCGAGGATGGCGTCGTGCGAGGGGCCGCCGCCGCGGCCGACGGTGCCGCCGCGGCCGTGGAAGAGGCGCAGGCGTACGCCGTGGCGGTGGGCGACGTCGCGCAGCCGCCGCTGTGCGCGGTGGATCTCCCACTGGGACGTGGTGATGCCGCCGAACTTGGAGGAGTCGGAGTAGCCGAGCATGACCTCCTGGACGTCGCCGCGCAGGGAGACGAGGCGCCGGTAGGAGGGGTCGGCGAGCATGTCGTTGAGGATGACGTCGGCGGCCTTGAGCTCGTCGGTGGTCTCCAGGAGCGGCACGATGCCGATCTTGGCCCAGCCGGCGTGCAGGTCGATGAGGCCGGCTTCGCGCGCGAGGACGGTGGCGGCGAAGACGTCGTCGGCGCCCTGGCACATCGAGATGATGTAGGACTCGATGACCTCGGGGCCGAAGCGCTCGAAGGCTTCCTTGATGGTGTGGAAGACGCCGAGGGTCTTCTGGCCGGCGGCGTCGAGCGGTGCCGGGGTGGGGGCGAGCGGGCGGCGCGAGCGGAGTTCCTTGGCGAGCAGCTTCTGCCGGTATTCGCGCGGCATGTCGGCGTACCGCCAGGACTCCTCGCCGAGCCGGTCGAAGAGCTGGCCGAGGGCGTGGTGGTGGGCGTCGGCGTGTTCGCGGACGTCCATGGTGGCGAGCTGGAGGCCGAAGGCGGCCAGGGTGCGGATGGTGCGGTCCATCCGGCCGTCGGCGAAGAGGCCGCCGCGGTGGGCGCGCAGCGAGGTCTGGACGAGGGTGAGGTCGCGGAGCAGCTCGGCGGTGCCGAGGTAGTCGCGGCCTTCCTGGTGGGGGGTGCCGTTGGCGAGGCGCTCGCGGGTGTTGAGGAGCTTCTGGCGGATGCAGGTGACCTTGAGCCGGTAGGGCTCCTCGGCGTTGAGGCGCTTGTAGCGGGGGCTGATCTCGGGCAGCCGCTCCAGGTCGGCGTTGAGCGAGTCGAGGAGTTCCTCGGTCGCGCCCGCGTAGCGGATGGAGTTGGAGAGGAGCCCGCGGAGGAAGTCGACGAGTTCGAGGGCGTCGGTGATGCCGTGCTCGTGCTGGAGGATCAGGACGTCCCAGGTGACCTGCGGGGTGACGTTGGGGTTGCCGTCGCGGTCGCCGCCGATCCAGGTGCCGAAGGTGAGCGGGCGGGTGCCGGCGGGCAGCTCGTAGCCGACGCGCTCCAGCTCGGCGGCGAGGTCTTCGAGGACGTCGCCGACGGCGTTGGCGTGCAGCTCGTCGAGGTAGTAGATGGCGTTGCGGGCCTCGTCGGCGGGCTCGGGCCGGACGACGCGGAGCTCGTCGGTCTGCCAGATCAGGTCGATGTTCTCGGCGAGCCGCAGGTCGGTGCGGCGCCGGTCGGCCACGCCGACCGGGGTCTCCAGCAGCGCGGCGATCCGGCGCAGCTTGTTGAGGACGGAGCGCCGGGCGGCCTCGGTCGGGTGGGCGGTGAAGACGGGCCGTACGTTGAGGTTCTTGATCGTCGCGCGTACGTGGTCCGGGTCGCCGTCCTTGAGCATGTCGGCGGTGCGGGCGAGCAGGCCGCCCTCGGCGGCGCGCTTCTC
This sequence comes from Streptomyces sp. NPDC101160, assembly GCF_044768205.1. Lineage (NCBI taxonomy): Bacteria > Bacillati > Actinomycetota > Actinomycetes > Kitasatosporales > Streptomycetaceae > Streptomyces > Streptomyces sp. NPDC101160. The sequence goes on from NZ_JBIWPJ010000015.1 coordinate 108,005, forward strand.
GCGCATCTCGCGGCCGCGGTGGACCTGCTCGGTGACGTTCGCGAGGTGGAAGTACGTGGAGAACGCGCGTACGAGCCGGGCGGCGGTGTCCAGCTCGACGCCGCGCAGCAGCTCGGCCGCGGCCTCGCCGTCCTCGCGGGTGAGGCGGCGGACCTTCTCGACGAGCTCGAGGAGCTCGGGGCCCTCCTGGCGGACGAGCGTCTCGCCGAGGAGATCGCCCAGTCGGCGGATGTCGGAGCGCAGCTCGGCGCTGGCGGTGGAGGTCTGGTCGGCACTGCTCACAGGTGCGGCTCCTTGCAGTGTTTGAGCACGTCTGGAGGGGTACTGGAGGCTTGCGGACCGCGCTGTCCGACGCACCCAGGATAGGTGTCCGTGTTCGCGGCACGGGCCACGCCCCGGCTTTGGCGCTCTTGCCGGAAGCCGAGGCGCTGCCATACTTACGTCGCCGTAGGTTACGGAAGCGTAGCCAGAGGCTCCATTTCTGTTGCGTACCCTCCCCCTCACCCCCCAGGGACACCTATGACCACAAGCCCCGAGGTGACCTCGGAGTCCTCGCGATCCGAGGTGCTCGACGCCGCTCAGCACCTGCCCTCCGCCACCCTCGGCGGGGACAACAAGCGTTCGATCGAGCAGATCACGCTGCTGCTGTTCATCACGGTGCCCTTCCTGGCCCTGGTGGCGGCGGTGCCGCTGGCCTGGGGCTGGGGGGTGAGCTGGCTGGATCTGGGGCTGATGACGGCGATGTACTACATCGGCTGCCACGGCATCACGATCGGCTTCCACCGCTACTTCACGCACGGCTCGTTCAAGGCGAAGCGGCCGCTGCGGATCGCGCTCGCCGTCATGGGGTCGCTGGCGGTCGAAGGTCCGCTGGTGCGCTGGGTGGCGGACCACCGCAAGCACCACAGGTTCTCGGACGCCGAGGGGGATCCGCACTCTCCGTGGCGGTTCGGCGAGACGGTGCCGGCCCTGATGAAGGGGCTGTGGTGGGCGCACATCGGCTGGATGTTCGACGAGGAGCAGACGCCGCAGCACAAGTACGCGCCCGATCTGATCAAGGACTCGGCGATCCGCGCGATCTCCCGCCAGTTCGTCGTGTGGACGATCGTCTCCCTCGCGATTCCGCCGCTGGTGGGCGGTCTGGTGACGATGTCCTGGTGGGGCGCGTTCACGGCCTTCTTCTGGGGCTCGCTGGTGCGGGTGGCGCTGCTGCACCACGTGACGTGGTCGATCAACTCGATCTGTCACGCGGTCGGCAAGCGTCCCTTCAAGTCGCGTGACCGCTCCGGCAACGTCTGGTGGCTGGCGGTGCTGTCCTGTGGCGAGTCCTGGCACAACCTGCACCACGCGGATCCGACCTCGGCCCGGCACGGTGTGCTGCGCGGCCAGGTCGACTCCAGCGCCCGCCTGATCCGCTGGTTCGAGCAGCTGGGCTGGGCGACGGACGTGCGCTGGCCGGCCAAGGAGCGGATCGACGCCCGGCGCCGGAACGTGTCCGCCGACGCGGCATGATGGAAGGCGTGGCGATCGACGGCAGTTCCATCAGCAGCGAGCAGAAGCCCCGGCGTGGCCGCCGGGTGAGGATGACGGGCGCCGAGCGCCGCGAACAGCTCCTCGACATCGGTCGCACGCTCTTCGCGGAGAAGGGCTTCGAGGGCACGTCCGTGGAGGAGATCGCGGCCAAGGCCGGGGTGTCCAAGCCGGTGGTGTACGAGCACTTCGGCGGCAAGGAGGGCCTGTACGCGGTCGTGGTCGACCGGGAGATGCGCCAGCTGCTCGACATGGTGACGGGCGCGCTGACCGCGGGCCATCCGCGCGAGCTCCTGGAGCAGGCGGCCTTCGCGCTCCTCGACTACATCGAGCGCTATACGGACGGCTTCCGGATCCTGGTCCGGGACTCGCCGGTCGCCCAGTCGACGGGCACGTTCGCGTCGCTGATCAGCGACATCGCCACGCAGGTGGAGGACATCCTGGGCCTGGAGTTCAAGGCCCGGGGCTTCGACCCGAAGCTGGCGCCGCTCTACGCGCAGGCGCTGGTCGGCAGCGTGGCGCTGACCGGGCAGTGGTGGCTGGACGTCCGCAAGCCGAAGAAGGCGGAGGTCGCCGCGCACCTGGTGAACCTGGCCTGGCACGGCCTGGACGGCCTGGAGCAGAAGCCGCGCCTGATAGGGCACCGCAAGAGCTGAGGGACCGAGCATCCGGGAACCGGGGGCGGGGGGGCGCGGGGGGCCCCCCCCCCCCCGGGCCCCCCCCCCCCCCCGCCCCGCCCCCCCCCGCCCCCCGGTGGGGGCGGGGGAGGGCCACCACACGGCGGGGGGCCCCGCCGGGGTGTGGGGC
>NZ_JBIWPJ010000016.1:0-48930 GCF_044768205.1 Streptomyces sp. NPDC101160
CCCGTCGAGCGCATGATGCGCGACGCCAAGATCACCCAGATCTACGAAGGCACCAACCAGGTCCAGCGCATCGTCATGGCCCGCAACCTCCCGTAACCCCCTCTTCGTCGAAAGGAGACAGGCCGTGACCCTGAAGATCGCTGTCTGTGTGAAGTACGTTCCCGACGCGTCCGGCGACCGCGGTTTCGCCGACGACCTGACCACCGACCGCGAGGCCGTGGACGGCCTCCTCTCGGAGCTCGACGAGTACGCGGTCGAGCAGGCCCTCCGGATCTCCGAGGAGGCGGACGACGCCGAGGTCACCGTCATCACGGTCGGCCCGGACGACGCCACCGACGCGCTGCGCAAGGCGCTGTCGATGGGCGCCGACAAGGCCGTGCACGTCAACGACGAGGACATCCACGGCACCGACGTCATGGGCACCTCGGCGATCCTCGCCAAGGCCCTGGAGAAGACCGGTTTCGACCTGGTCGTCTGCGGCATGGCCTCGACGGACGGCACCATGGGCGTGCTGCCGGCGCTGCTCGCCGAGCGGCTGAACGTGCCGCAGGTGACGCTGCTCTCCGAGGTCTCGGTCGAGGACGGCACGGTGAAGGGCCGCCGCGACGGCGACGCCGCCAGCGAGCAGCTGGAGGCCCCGCTGCCGGCCGTCGTGTCGGTCACCGACCAGTCCGGCGAGGCCCGTTACCCCTCCTTCAAGGGGATCATGGCCGCCAAGAAGAAGCCGGTCGAGGAGCTGGACCTGGACGACCTCGGCATCGACGCCGACACGGTCGGCCTCGGCGGTTCCTGGACCCTGGTCGACTCGGCCACGGCCCGCCCGGCCCGCACCAAGGGCACGATCGTCACGGACGAGGGCGACGGCGGCAAGCAGCTCGCCGCCTTCCTGTCCGAGCAGAAGTTCATCTGACCCACCGTCATCATCCCTCAGGAGCAAGGAATCATGGCTGAGATCCTGGTTCTCGTGGACCACGCCGACGGTGCGGTCCGCAAGCCGGCCCTCGAACTGCTCACGCTGGCCCGCCGGATCGGCGAGCCCTCGGCGGTCGTCCTCGGCGCCGGCGAGGCCGCGGCCTCGATCGCCGCGACGGCCGGCGAGTACGGCGCGGCCACCGTGTACGTCGCGGACGGCGCCGAGTTCACCGAGCAGCTCGTCGTGCCCAAGGTCGACGCGCTCACCCAGATCGCCAGGGACAAGGGCGTCGCCGCCGTCCTGGTGACCTCGTCCGGCGAGGGCAAGGAGGTCGCGGCGCGCGTGGCGCTGCGCCTGGAGTCCGGTCTGATCACGGACGCGGTGGAGCTGGAGGCCGGCGAGAACGGCCCGGTCGCCACCCAGTCGGTGTTCGCCGCCTCGTACCAGGTGAAGTCGACCGTCTCGCACGGCGTGCCGGTCATCACCGTCAAGCCGAACTCGGCCGCCCCGGAGGCCGCGCCGGCCGCCGGCGCCGTCGAGAACGTCTCGGTCGCCTTCACCGGCAACGCCGCCAAGGTCGTCTCGCGCACCGCGCGCGTCGCCACCGGCCGTCCGGAGCTGACCGAGTCGGCGATCGTGGTCTCGGGCGGCCGCGGCGTCGGCGCGGCCGAGGGCTTCGCGGTCGTCGAGAAGCTGGCCGACTCGCTCGGCGCGGCCGTCGGCGCCTCCCGCGCCGCGGTGGACGCGGGCTGGTACCCGCACTCCAACCAGGTGGGCCAGACCGGCAAGCAGGTCTCCCCGCAGCTGTACATCGCGGCGGGCATCTCCGGCGCGATCCAGCACCGGGCCGGCATGCAGACGTCGAAGACGATCGTCGCGGTCAACAAGGACGCGGAGGCCCCGATCTTCGACCTCGTCGACTACGGCGTCGTCGGCGACCTGTTCGAGGTGCTGCCGCAGCTGACGGACGAGATCGGCGCCCGCTGATCGGAAGCAGCGAAAGGGGCGGGTGGCACTCTGTGCCACCCGCCCCTTTCCGCTTGTCCGTGTCGCCGTGCGGGTCGCGCTCAGAACCAGCCGTCGAGCGCGACCTCCTCGCTCAGCCGCACGACCGGCCGGCGGCCCGCACTGCCGTCGTGGAGGAGCTTGACCCGGACGCCCGGGCGCACCGCGTGCGGCGGCCCGTCGACCCGGCAGCGCACCACGAAGCCCTCGGTCATGTGGACCGGCCAGAGGTCGGCCTCGGCGGCGGTGAAGGCGCGGCGTACCGATATCACGCCCTCGCCCGCGCTGAGTTCGGGCGCCAGGTCGGTGGACCCGCAGGTCGGACAGAGCAGGCGCTGGAAGGTGGTGGTCTGGCACCAGCGGCAGCGCTGGAAGTAGAGCTCGGGCTCGGCGGCCGACTCGGCGTCGAGGACGGCGCCGGCCTGGCTCCGCAGGCCCGTGGATCCGGTGTGGAACACGATGGTTCTCCTTGCACTCGGCGGCTCAACCGTGCATGGAGCAAACATATGGCACTGAGTGCCAGCAGATAAAGACCTGAGTTCCCTCAATTGACGATACTGAGACCCCTCTGTGTCCTGAGTCAGCCCCACCGCAGCCCCGCCGGCGCCCGGCCGGTCCCCCCGCACCCCCTCAGCCCTCGCCGAGGCTCGCCTCCACCTCGCGCACCACGCGCCACATCGGCGTGGACCGCTTGGCGATCACCACGACCACGTCGTCCGGCTCCTGCTCCGCCGCCGTCCCGCCCGGCGCCGCCGCCGGGTCCCAGGTCGTGCGGACGAACTCCAGGGCCCGGTCGACCTCGGCCAGCGGGTCGCCCTCGCCGCCGGAGCGCAGCCAGTGGCGCAGCGCGTGGTTGTGGGCGGCGACGACGGCCGCGGCGACGACGTTGGCCCGCAGGGTGCCGTCGCGCCGGTCGGCGAAGCGGGTGCGCAGATAGTCGCCGAGGACCTTCTCGTACCGCCACACGACGGAGAGCTCGTACGTCCGCAGGCCCGCGACCTCGCGGGTGAGGCGGTAGCGCTGGACGGAGAACGTGGGGTTCTCGGCGTACATCCGCATGACGAGCCGGGTGGCCTCGCAGACCCGCTCCAGCGGGTCGTCGCCGTCCTCGCTCGCGGCGAGGAACTCGGTCATGTCGGCGAGGCTCTGCTCGTGGTCCGGGAAGACCACGTCCTCCTTGGACGGGAAGTACCGGAAGAAGGACCTGCGGCCGACCCCGGCGGTCCTGACGATGTCGTCGACCGTCGTCTGCTCGTAGCCGCGCTCCAGGAAGAGCTGGAAGGCCGCCGCGACGAGGGAGTCACGCATCGAGGGCTTGACGGGGTTGGTGCTCATACCTCCGAACCTAGCACTCGGACCCCTCACGCGACGGCACTAGGTGCCACCGGCGAGGTCAGCGGGCGGCCATGCGCAGGGCGCCGTCCATGCGGATCGTCTCACCGTTGAGATAGTCGTGCTCGGCGATCATCGTGACCAGCCGGGCGTACTCCTCGGGGCGGGCGAGCCGCTGCGGGAAGGTGACGCTCGCGGCGAGCCCGGCGCGGATCTCGTCGCTGAAGCCAGCCATCATCGGGGTGTCGACGATGCCGGGGGCGACGGTGACGACCCGGATGCCGAACTGGGCGAGGTCGCGGGCGGCGGTGATGGTCATCCCGGCGACACCGGCCTTGGAGGCGGCGTACGCGATCTGGCCGACCTGGCCCTCGAAGGCGGCGATGGAGGCGGTGTTGACGACGAGTCCGCGCTGCCCGTTCTCGTCGGCCTCGCGCCGGGCGATGGCCTCGGCGGCGAGCCGCATGACGTTGAAGGTGCCGACCAGGTTGACGTCCAGGACCGTCCGGAACAGCTCCAGGTCGTGCGGGCCCTTGCGGCCCAGCACCCGGGCCGAGGGCGCGATGCCGGCGCAGTTCACGGCGAGCCGCAGCTCCGCCCCGTCCTCCTCGATCCGCGCGAGCGCGGCCCGCACCTGCTCCTCGTCGGTGACGTCGGCCGCGATCAGCGTGACGCCGTCCGCCGGCGCCTCGGCGCCCGCGACCGCCTTGTCGAGGTCGAGACCGTAGACGGTGGCGCCCTTGGCGGCGAGCGCGGCGGCGGTGGCGGCCCCGAGCCCCGAAGCGGCACCGGTGACGAGCGCGGCGGAACCTGCGATGTCCATGGATCTCCTCGTACGAAAGCGGCGCCGGGTGTCGGGCCGCCGGGTGTGGTGGATGGCCGGCCGCGGCGCCTCGTGAGCGCCCTGGACCGGACCGTGCGCCGGACCGGGGGCCGGGCACGGTCGACGCCGCTCACCCTACCGAGCGGCGTCGATGACGAGGAGGTCTGTGCGGCCGGTCTGGGCCTCACGACCACTCGTACAGCTTGGCGTCCGCCTTGCCGTCCGCGTCCACCTCGAACTCGAAGACACCCGCGAGGGAGTTGAGCTTGGTGAAGCGCTCCGCGACGGTCTCGAAGAAGATCGCGCCGCGCCAGCTGACATGGCCGTCCTGGTTGACGCGGCCGACTCCGGAGCCGTGCCAGGTGAAGGTCTCGCCCTGCTGGGTCATGGCCACGCCCTGGCCCTCGCCCCAGAGCGTGCCGTCCGGGCGCAGCACCGACTCGTACGTGCCGATGTCCTTCACCGGAACGCCGAGCATCGTCCCCGTGGACTGGAACGACGCCTCCATCACCGGGTGGCCGCCGTCCGTGGACAGCACCCGCATGCCTGTGGTCTCGCCCCGCTCCTCACCGATGAGCTCACCGATGAGCTCACCGAGCATGATGGGACTCCTCTCCGAGAATGCCGGGAATTCCGTGAATGCCGACGGATCGGGCCCCTCTTCCGCTGTACGCCGGTTCCGGCACCCCGGCAACCGGAGGGCCGCCGGGAAAGCGGCGACGCCCGGACACACGTACGGATAGCCTGCGGAGCATGATGCGCGTCTGGCTCCTGCCGCTCCTGCTCGTGGGCACCGGTGCCCTGGTGGCGGCCTCGATGGCGCTGCGTGGCTCGGTCGGCTCGGCCGCCCTCTTCCTGCTGGGGTTCGTGGTGCTGGCGGGCCTGAACTCGCCGCTGGTGTTCCCGCGCCCGACCGGCGCCGCCGCGGACGGCCGCCCGGTCGTCTACTGGCGGCCGGGCTGCAAGTACTGCCTGCGGCTGCGTCTCCGCCTCGGCCGGGACGCCCGCCGGGCGCACTGGGTGAACATCTGGCGCGACCCGGAGGGCGCTGCGATGGTACGGGCGGCCAACGACGGCAACGAGACGGTGCCGACCGTCGTCGTGGCGGGCCGCCCGTACACCAACCCCGATCCGGCGTGGGTGCGGGAGCGGTTGCTCGCTACTTCGCGGCCGCCGACAGCTGCCGGCTGATGACGAGACGCTGGATCTGGTTGGTGCCCTCGAAGATCTGCATGATCTTCGCCTCGCGCATGTAGCGCTCGGCCGGGAAGTCCCGCGTGTAGCCGTAGCCGCCGAGGACCTGGACGGCGTCCGTGGTGACCTTCATCGCGGTGTCGGTGGCGATGAGCTTGGCGGCGCTGGCCTGGCGGCTGAAGGGCCGGCCGAGGTCGCGGCGGCGGGCGGCGTCGAGGTAGGTGGCGCGGGCGGAGTCGACGGCGGCGGCCATGTCGGCGAGCAGGAAGCCGAGGCCCTGGTGGTCGATGATCTTCCGGCCGAAGGTGGTGCGCTCGTTGGCGTAGGCGACGGCGGCGTTCAGCGCGGCCTGGGCGAGGCCGGTGGCGCAGGCGGCGATGCCGAGGCGGCCGCCGTCGAGGGCGCTGAAGGCGATCTGCAGGCCCTGGCCCTCGGCGCCGATGCGCCGGTCGGCGTCGACGAGGGCGCCGTCCCAGTACGCGGCGGTGGTGGGCACGGCCTGGAGGCCCATCTTGCGCTCGGGCGCGCCGAAGGAGAGCCCCTCGGTGGCGCCGGGCGCGAGGAAGCAGGAGATGCCGTGGCTGCCGGGGGCGGTGCGGGCGAAGAGGGAGTAGAAGCCGGCCTTGCCGCCGTGGGTGATCCACGCCTTGGTGCCGGTGATCCGGTACGCGGCGCCGTCCTCGGTGGGCTCCGCCTTGCAGGTGAGCGCGGCGGCGTCGGAGCCGGCCTGCGGCTCGGAGAGGCTGTAGCCGCCGATGAGGCTGCCGTCGAGCATCTGCGGCAGCCAGCGCTCCTTCTGCTCGGCGGTGCCGAAGGCGTGGAGCGGGTGGCAGGCGAGGGTGTGGACGCTGGTGGCGACGGCGATGGCGGCCCAGCGGGCGGCGAGCTCCTCCAGGACCTGGAGGTAGACCTCGTAGGGCTGGCCTCCGCCGCCGAACTCCTCCGGGTACGCGAGGCCGAGCAGTCCCGCCTCGCCGAGGGTCGTGAAGAGGCCCTCGGGGTACGCCTCCGCGGCCTCGTGCTCGTCGGCGCGGGGGGCGAGCTCCTTGTCGGCGATCTCCCGCGTGAGAGCGATGAGGTCCGCCGCCTCGGGGGTGGGAAGCAGACGGTCGACATCCATGGCGACTCCATCACGACGCAAAGGGTGGCTGCGAGAACGAACGAAACGGATCACTGAGGCGGATCCGGGCTGCGGATCCGTGAAACGGTACTGCGAGGGGTACGGCAGTACCGGTTAGCGTAGCGCAGAAGGGTGGTTCCGTAACCCCCCGATCGGGTCGACCCGGCATACTGTTCGGGTGATCGAGACCTCCGCCGCACACGCCCCCCGGCTCACGGGCCGGGGCGCCGCCCGGCGCTCCGAGCTCTTCGACGACCTGGTGGCGCTCCTGGTCGGGGAGGGCTTCGCCCAGCTGACCCTCGACGACCTCGCCGCCCGGCTCCGCTGCTCCAAGCGCACGCTCTACGGCCTCGCCGGCAGCAAGGAGCAGCTCGTCCGGGCCGCCGTGGTGCAGTTCTTCCGGCGCGCCACCGTGCGCGTCGAGGCGGTACTGGCCGCGGCGACCGGACCGGCCGAGCGCCTGGCCGCCTATCTGCGCGCCGTCGCCGCCGAACTGGCGCCCGTCTCCCCGCAGTTCTTCGACGACGTGGCCGCCTTCGAGCCGGCCGCCGAGGTGTACGAGCGCAACACGCGCGCGGCCGCCGGGCGGGTCCAGGAGCTGATCGAGGAGGGCGTGACGGCGGGCGTCTTCCGCGACGTGCACGTGGCCTTCGCCGCCGACGTCATCTCGTCCGTGATGGTCCGCATCCAGCAGCGGCAGGTGGCCGCGGCGACCGGACTCGCGGACGCGGCGGCGTACGAGCAGCTCGCCCAGCTGCTCCTGAACGGGCTGCGCAAGGGCTGAGCCGCGGCGCGACTACGCCACGGAGCCGATCCGGCGGCCGTCCGGCTCGTGCGGGCCGTCGTGGTGGATCGGGGTGTGCGCTCCGGTGAGGGAGACGCCGCTGCCGCCGCGGCGCGCGGCGACGATCTCGGCGCCGATGGAAAGGGCGGTCTCCTCGGGCGTACGGGCGCCGAGGTCGAGGCCGATCGGGGAGCGCAGCCGGGCCAGTTCGAGCTCGGTGACGCCGACCTCGCGCAGCCGCCGGTTGCGGTCCTCGTGGGTGCGTCGGGAGCCCATGGCTCCGATGTAGGCGACGGGAAGGCCGAGGGCGGCGCGGAGCAGGGGGACGTCGAACCGGGGGTCGTGGGTGAGCACGCACAGCACGGTCCGGCCGTCGATCGCGCCTGCCGCGGCGGCCGACTCCAGATAGCGGTGGGGCCAGTCGACGACGATCTCGTCGGCGTCGGGGAAGCGGGCCCGCGTCGTGAAGACGGGCCGGGCGTCGCAGACGGTCACGTGGTAGCCGAGGAACCTGCCGACCCTGGCCAGCGCGCCCGCGAAGTCGACGGCGCCGAAGACGATCATGCGGGGGGCGGGGACGGAGGACTCGACGAGGAGGGTGACGGGCCGGCCGCAGCGGCTGCCGTCCTCGCCGATCTCCACGGTCCCGGTGCGGCCCGCGTCCAGCATGGCGAGGCCCTCGCCGGCCGCGGTGCGGTCGAGGTCGGGGTGGTCGCCGAGTCCGCCCTCGTACGACCCGTCGGGGCGGACGAGCAGCGCCCGGCCCATCAGTTCGGCCGGGCCTTCGACGACCCGGACCAGGGCCGCCGCCTCCCCAAAGGCTGCGGCCCTGAGCGCGGCGGGGAAGACCCCGCCGCGCACGGGTGTGACGAGGATGTCGATGACCCCGCCGCAGGTCAGACCGACCACGAAGGCGTCCTCGTCGCTGTAGCCGAAGCGCTCGACGACCGTACGGCCTTCTTCGAGCGCCTCCCGGCACAGCTCGTACACGGCGCCCTCCACACATCCGCCGGAGACCGAGCCGACGACCGTGCCTTCGCTGTCGACGGCGAGCCCGGCGCCCGGTTGCCTGGGTGCGCTGCCGCTGACGCCCACGACGGTGGCGACGGCGAACTCGCGGCCCTGCTCGACCCACCGGTGCAGCTCTTCGGCGATGTCCAGCACGGCGAACTCCTCCAGGACCTACGGGTGTGGAGGGCGACGTTACCCGGGACCGGGCCCGGGTTCCGCCGGATCAGCGGGATCAGCCGACGCCGAGCCAGCTCTCGATGGGATGGATGGCGAAGTAGACGATGAAGATCCCGGTCAGCGCCCACATGAAGCCGCCGACCTGCCGGGCCTTGCCCTGCGCGGTCTTGATCACCACGTAGGAGATGACGCCGGCCGCGACACCGGTGGTGATGGTGTACGTGAAGGGCATGAGGACCACGGTGAGGAACACCGGGATCGCGACGGAGCGGTCGCTCCAGTCCACGTGCTTGGCGTTCTGCATCATCATCGAGCCGATGACGACCAGGGCGGCGGCGGCGACCTCCTGCGGCACGATCGCGGTCAGCGGCGTGAAGAAGAGACACAGGGCGAAGAACGCGCCGGTGACCACGGAGGCCAGACCGGTGCGGGCGCCCTCGCCGACGCCGGTGGCGGACTCGACGAAGACGGTCTGGCCGGAGGCGCCGCCGACGCCGCCGAGGACACCGCCCGCGCCGTCGATGAACAGCGCCTTGGACAGGCCGGGCATCCGGCCCTGCGCGTCGGCGAGCTTGGCCTCGGTGCCGACGCCCAGGATGGTCGCCATGGCGTCGAAGAAGCCGGCGAGGACCAGGGTGAAGACGATCATGCTGATGGTGATGTAGCCGACGTCGCCCCAGCCGCTGAAGGACACGTTGCCGATCAACGAGAAGTCGGGGGCGGAGACCGCGCTGCCGTGCAGCTCCGGCGGACCGGAGAACCAGGCCTTGGCCGGGATGTCGGCGACCGCGTTGAGGATCGCCGCGACGACGGTGCCGCTGACGATGCCGATGAGGATCGCGCCGGGGATGTTGCGCGACTGCAGCGCGAAGATCAGCAGCAGGGTGAAGGCGAAGATCAGGACGGGCCAGCCCTGGAGCTCACCGGCCGGGCCGAGGGTGACCGGGCCGCCGCCGGGAGCGGGGTTCTCGTGCACGAAGCCGGCCTTGACGAAGCCGATGATCGCGATGAAGAGACCGATGCCGATGGTGATGGCGTGCTTGAGCGCGAGGGGAATCGCGTTCATGATCATCTCACGCAGGCCGGTGACGACCAGGAGGCAGATCACCGCGCCGTACGCCACGGACATGCCCATGGCCTGCGGCCAGGTCATGACCGGGACGACCTGCGAGGCCATCACACCGGAGACGCTGAGGCCGGCCGCGAGGGCCAGCGGGACCTTGCCCCAGAAGCCCATGAGGAGCGTGGTCACGGCCGCGCACAGGGCGGTGGCGGTGATCAGCGCGGCCTGGCCGAGCTGGTTTCCGGCGACATCCTTGCCGGAGAGGATCAGGGGGTTGAGCAGGAGAATGTACGCCATCGCCATGAAGGTGGTGACGCCGCCGCGGATCTCCGTCGCGACGGTGGATCCTCTCTCCGAGATGTGAAAGTACCGGTCGAGCCAGGACCTGCCGGCGGGGTTGCGCGAGCCGTTGCCCGCGTCCTCCGCCGTGGTCTCCGGCTCCACTGACGACTGGGTCATGGGGCCTACTCCCAAGGTTCAAAGGGGCACCCGCATCGAATCCGTGAGCGCGGGTGCGCGTGGACTGCGGGATTTGGGATTTCCAGTTGGCTGCACGACCCGGGGGACGGCCCGAGACGAACGGGGTGAATCGGTACTGCTGGTACTGCGGTTCCTGCTGGTACTGCGGTTGCCGACTACTGGTGCTGCGGTAACCGCCGCTGACCCGGGCCGATCAGGTGCTCGGCGAAGTCGATCTCGACCATGACGTCGGTACGGCCGGCGAGGGGCAGGGCCCGGGAGGCGGGGCGACGGGACTTCATGACGACCCTCCTCCCTTCGACGATCTCTTCACGTGCTGTTCACGCGGGCTGTGTGGCCTAGTACACAAGCCACGAACGCCACGGTGCAGTGACAGAAACCATGAAGCGGTTGGCCGGTCGCCCCCACCGTCTTGTAGATTCGAACGAAAGGCTGGGAACACGAGCCCCGCCGTTTCCCGCTGAAAACGGTGGCCACAGGTCACCGATCACAATGCGACATCCTTCACCATCGAACACCCATCACCACTGACGAGAAGAACGGCGGCGAGATCATGCGGCTGCGCGCACTGCTGGAGAACGACGCGCTGGGCCTGCGGCTGCTCGGCGGCGAGGAGGAGCTGGACCGCTCCGTCCGGGGCGTCATGACCACGGACCTCAAGGATCCCAGCCGTTACCTGTCCGGCGGCGAGCTGGTCCTCACGGGCCTCGCCTGGATGCGGGAGCCGGCCGACGCGGAGCCCTTCGTGCGGACCCTGGCCGCGGCCGGGGTGGCCGCGCTCGCCGCGGGCGAGGCCGAACTCGGTGACATCCCGGAAGACCTCGTACAGGCGTGTTCTCGCCATCGGCTTCCGCTGTTCGCAGTTCACGAGTCGGTTGCGTTCGCGACGATCACCGAGCATGTTGTTCGACAGGTGTCCGGCGAACGGGCGGGCGACCTGGCCGCTGTCGTAGACCGCCACAGGCGTCTGATGACCTCCGGTCCGGCGGGCGGCGGACCCGAGGTCGTCCTGGACCTCCTGGGCTCCGACCTCGACCTCCGGGCCTGGGTGCTCTCCCCCACCGGCCGCCAGATCGCGGGTGCCGGCGAGCCCCTCGACCCGGTCCTCGCCGCCACCCTGGCGGGCGAGCACCTGGCCGCCACCCGCACCGGCCGGCGCGGCCCGCACCGGCTCAGCGCCGGCGGCACGCCGTACTCGCTCTTCCCGATCCGCAACACCGGCCGCGGGGCGGCGCCCGCCTCCCGCGACGTGCGCGAGACCGTGCTCTCCGACTGGCTGCTCGCCGTCGAGGCCGACGCGAGCGACTGGCCGGCCGCCCGGCTCGACCTGTTGCAGGGCGTCACCCAGCTGATCGCCGTGGAACGCGACCGGCGCGACGCGGCCCGTACGGTACGGCGCCGGCTCGCCCAGGAGGTCCTGGAGCTGGTGCAGACGGGCGCCGCGCCCGCCGAGATCGCCGCCCGCCTGCGGGTGGCCGCGCCGGTGCTGCTGCCGGGCCTCGGCACCGCGCCGCACTGGCAGGTCGTCGTCGCCCGCGTCGAGTGGGAGCAGGAGGCCGGGCAGAGCCCGGTCGACAGCGGGCCCATCGCCCAGGCGCTGCTGGAGGAGATCCTGGTCGACCCGGCCACCACGGGCCCCGACTCCGCCGACCGGATCGCCGTCGCGCACAGCGGCGACGAGGCCATCGCGCTCGTCCCGCTGGCCGCGGCGCCGCTGCCGGACAGCGAGGACGACCTGCCGGCCGTGTCCCTCGGGCTGCACGCCGACGCGCTGCTCACCGCCGTCCGCGCCCCGCTGTCCGCCGGGCTCGGCGACGACGGCAGGCTCACCCTGGGCGTCAGCGCCGCCGTGCACTCCGCGGAGGGGCTGCGCGGCGCCCTGGAGGAGGCCCGGCACGCCCGTCGCGTCGCCGCCGCCCGTCCGGGCCGCGTCTGCGCGGCCGGCCACCACGAGCTGGCCTCGCACGTGCTGCTGCTGCCCTTCGTCCCGGACGACGTGCGGCGCGCCTTCACGGCCCGGCTCCTGGACCCGCTGCGCGACTACGACCGGCGGCACCGCGCGGAGCTCATCCCGACCCTGGAGGCGTTCCTGGACTGCGACGGCTCCTGGACCCGTTGCGCGACCCGGCTCCACCTGCACGTGAACACGCTCCGCTACCGGGTGGGCCGGATCGAACAGCTCACCGGCCGTGACCTGTCCCGGCTGGAGGACAAGCTGGACTTCTTCCTGGCCCTGCGCATGAGCTGATCGGGTGAACGCACCCGGCACCCGAAGGGCTTCATCTCATCGGGTGACCACGTGAGCTGACGGGGCGGCAGGCGACTGCCGCCCCTGGCCGTTCCCGGCCGCGTTCCGCCACCCACTCCCTTTGTGAAAAGTTTCACCCGACCCCTTGGCCCACGCCTTCGGTTCGTGCTGAGATTCCGTCCTACTCAGCTCGATGGCGTGCTCGGGGAGGGCAATGTGGCGTACGGCCGGGGAACCCCACTGGAGACCGCGGTCTGGAGGCTTCGCTCCCGCGGCTGCTGGACGGACGCCGCCGAACTCCTCACGCCCCGCGCGGCAGAACCGGCCGCGGCCCTGGAGCGGGCGGCCCTGCTGATCGAGCGCTGCCTCTACACCGAACAGGGCTGGGCCGAGGCCGAGGAGGCGCTGCGCGCCGCGGAGGCGGTCGCGCAGACCGACGAGGAACGCGGGGCGGCGGCCTGCGAACGCGGCTACCTCGCCTACGCCTCCACCCTGCTGGGCGTACAGGACCGGGCCGACGAGGCCCGCGCGGCGCTCGGCCGCGCGGCGGCCCTGATCGGCCCCGAGACCCCCCGCCGCGCCCTCCTCGACTTCCGCCGCGGCCTGATGGCCCAGAACCTCGGCGGCTCCCCACAGGCGGCCCGCGCCGCCTACCGCCGCGCCCACGAGGGCGCGACGGCCCACGAGGACGAGCTGCTGCTCTCCTTCACCTGGCGCCACCTCGCCGGACTCGCCCTGCGCGAGGGCGAGTTGGCCGAGGCCCGGCACGGCTTCGCCGAATCGCTGCGGATCCGCGAGGAGTTGGGCTACCTGGTCGGCACCGCGCCCGCCCTCGCCTCCCTCGCCGACACGGAACCCGAACCGGAAGCGGGCCGCCTCCGCGCCGAGGCGGGCCGCCTGTTCCGCCTGCTGGGAGGTGTACCGACGTGGCTGGCGGCGCAGTTAAAGCCGCACCCGGCGATCTAGGGGGTGTCTCGCCGATCATGCCGGGCTCGCCCCGGCGGGCGGATCAGGGTCGGACCCGGCCATGATCCGTCGGACAGGCCCCGGGTCCGAGACCGCGTCACCTGCCCCGCCGCTCCAGCCGGACGAGCACCTCGTCGAGGCCCAGCACCATCGCGCCGTCCTCCGTCACCGCGACCGCCCGCACCGGCGGGCCGGGGCGGAAGACGAGCCGGTCGGCCTGTTCAAGGCGGCGGAACTCCACCGTCCCGTCGGCCCAGGCGGCGGCGAGGACAGGCCCGTACGGCGTCTCCACGGCGTCCAGCGAGACGACGGGCGACGCGCGCTCGGCGAGCGGGGCCGGGTCGGGGTCGGTGCCGGGCGTCCACACCCGGACGGCCCCGTCGGCGCCGCCGCTGCACACGAAGGGCGTCGCGGACTCGACGGCGGCGACGGCGGTGACCCGCCCGCTGTGCAGGGCCGCCTGGTGCAGCCCGGTGAGCCCGAAGGCGTGCACGGAGCCGAGGCGGTCCCCCACCACCACGGAGCCCGCAATCGCGGCGAGCGCGGTACCGGGGTGCCGGCTGAGCGTGGCGGCCACGGCCTCGGTGAGCCGGTGCAGATAGGGCGCGCGCGGCTCCCGGCCCGGCACGGTGTGCAGCCGGCCGCGCTCGTCGAGGAGCAGCACCGTCCCGTCGGGCGCGGGCGCGAGCGCCCGGACCCGCCCGGTGACGGGGTGGTCGAGCCGCCCGAGCGCGCGGGCGTCGGCCGCGCCGACGAGCCGCACCGCGCCGCCGAGGTCGGCGACGAGCAGCGTGCCGCCCTGCGCGGCGAGCGCGGCGACCGGTCCGGGCCAGGGCGGGGCGATGTCACCGGCGACGCGGGTCCACCGCACGCGCCAGGGCGATGCGGCGGCGAGTTCGTCGAGGGCGGGCCGCAGCCGGGGGTCGGCGCCGTCGCCCAGGACGGCGAGCAGCCCGAGCGCCCGGTCACTCGGGGCGGGCGCCGCACACAGGGCCTGCCCGGCCCGCAGCCAGGCGGCCCGCAGCCCGCCGTGCTCGTCCCGGGGCTCCGGGTCCCGTATGTACCCGGTGGTCACGGCGACGGGATCGGCGCCACAGACGGCGACGGGATCGGAGAGGTCCACGGCGGACGCGGCGGACGAGCCGGACGCGGCGGAGGGGGCGGGCGCGGCAGACGAGGTGGGCGCGGCAGACGAGCCGGACCCGACAGACCGACCGGACGCGGCAGACGGGCCGGACGCGGTCGAAGGCCCGGCGCCCTCCTCGTCGTCCTCCCCCTCCACCTCCGCGATCCGCCCCGCCGCCGCCAGCGTCCCGTACTCCGGCGTCCCCGGCCGCACCTCCACGACCAGCCGCACGCGCCCGAGCCGCGCCAGGTCCGCCAGCAGCAGAGCAACGGCTTCCGGTTCGGCGGCGGAGTGGAGGGCGGGCAGGAGCAGCACGGTGCGGGCGGCGCGGCCGGTCTCGGTGGTGGCGAGGGCGCGGACGAGGTCGGCGGGCGACGTGGCGACGACGCCGAGCCGGTCGGCGACGGCCCAGGCGGTGCCGAGGGCGGTGCGTCCGGTGAGCGGGACGAGCGCGCGGGCGGTGCGGCGGCGGCCGGCGGCGCGCGGGCCGTGCCCGGCGAGCCAGTCGAGCAGCCCGGGGCCACCGGTGACGAGACAGAGGCGCGGGGCCTCGGGGTCGGTGAGCCAGCCGAGCAGGGCCGCGGCCCCTGGGCGCTCCGCGCGGACGGACGGCATGATCACCTCTCGGTCGGCGCGGTCATGACGAGCGGTACAGAACGAAGAGACCCTGTCGTTGTCGACCTTAGTCGTCAGTCCTGCGCTCCGGTGAAGTGCTCGCGTACGAGTGACGAAACGACCGGAAGATCCTGGGCGATCAGGGCCTCGAGCAGGGCGCTGTGCTCGGCGGCGTCGGCGACGAGTTCGCCGTGCCGGGTGACGGGGGCGCTGACGAGGGGCCACTGGGAGCGGCGGTGGAGGTCGTCGGCGATGAGGAGGAGTTGCTCGTTGCCGGCGAGGGAGAGGACGGCGCGGTGGAAGGCGCGGTCGGCCTCGGCGTAGTGGGCGCGGTCGCCGCGGGCGGCGGCGGTGGCGGTGGCCTCGGCGAGCGGGCGGAGTTCGGCCCAGCGCGCGGCGGGGACGGTGCGGGCGAGCCGGAGCATGACGGGGACCTCGATCAGGGCCCGTACCTCGGCGAGCTCGGCGAGTTCGCGGGGGGTGCGTTCGGTGACGCGGAAGCCGCGGTTGGGGACGACCTCGACGGCGCCTTCGGTGGCGAGCTGCTGCATGGCCTCGCGGACGGGGGTGGCGGAGACGCCGAAGCGTTCGGCGAGGACGGGGGCGGAGTAGACCTCGCCGGGGACGAGTTCGCCGCCGACGAGGGCGGTGCGCAGGGCCTGGAGGATCTGGCCGCGCACGGAGTGCCGGCGTACGGGGCGGGGGGCGAGCCCGGGGGCGGGCGGCTCGCTGTGGGTGTGCTCGCCGCGCGCGTAAGCGGGCACCCGCACGGGCGACTGGGCCTGGCCCGACGCCTGCTCCCGGCCGTGTCCCTGCCCGTGGCCCTGCCCCTGTTCCGGAACCCGTGGCGTTTCGGCGTACGCCTCACCGGCCCCGTACGTCTCGTACGCCGCCTGCTCCACCCGGGTCCTCCTGCGCCTTCGTGCCGGGCCCGGCTCGCGGTGCCGGGGTCCCCCGTGCACGATAGGCGGACGGCGTCGCAGTTCAAACACCGTACGCATCGGGTAAGGTAAGGCTAACCTGCTAACGATCGCGATTCGGTGGTCCCGTATGGCCGTGCCCGCTCTGCTGCCGTCTGCCCCCGCGTCCCCCGTTTCCGCCGCCCCCGCCTCGCCCGTCACGGCCTCGTACGCCCGGCTCGGCGAGGTCTTCACCGCCTTGCGGATCATCGAGCGGACGGCGGACGAGGAGATGCCGCAGGGCACGGGCTGGGTCGGCGCGGCGGAGCTGGCCGCGGCCGGGGACGGCCTCGACGCCTTCCTTGCCTGGGACGAGACGCAGGTGCGGCGGGACTACGGGCGTACGGCACGCCCGGACGTGGTCGCGAGCTTCGGGCTGCACCGTTACGCCTGGCCGGTCTGCCTCCTGGTCACCCTCCCCTGGTTCCTGCACCGCCGGGTGCCGCGGCTGCCCGTCCGGAACGTGGCCTTCCAGCGTGCGCTCGGGCGGCTCGCGGTCCGCGTGGAGGAGTTCGCGTGCCTGCCGGACGATCCGGCGGCGGCGCTGCCGGGCGCGCGGGTGGTGGCCGACGAGGAGGCGCTGCGGGCGGAGGTGCGGGGGGCGCTCGCCGAGCATTTCGAGGCGGTGCTCGCCGGCTTCGGGCCCCGGATGCGGCGCGGCCGCCGGGCCCTGTGGGGCATGGTGACGGACGAGATCGTCGAGGGGCTCTGGTACGTCGCGGCGCTGCTGGGCGAGGAGGACCGGGCGCTGGCCGAGCTGGAGCGGCTGATGCCGGGGACGGCCAGGCCGTACGTGGGGGCCGCGGGCTTCCGGGAGCTGCCGGGCTCGGCGGAGGCGTGCGGCGCGGCGCGGGCGACCCGGGACCGGGCGACCTGCTGCCTGTTCTACACGCTGCGCCCCGAGGACACCTGCCTCACCTGCCCGCGGACGGCCGACCCCGACCGGGTCCGCCGGCTCGCGGCGACAGCCTGACCCTCTCTTGCCCTTACGTCACCCGCAGGGGTGGCGACCGTCGAACACAACTAGCGCTTCCCGCCCGCCAGTTCGACCAGATCGCACCTATTCGTATGCCGTACGGCCCCGATGGCGTGCTCTTGCCCCGAAACCCCGTGGCCGCCCCGCCGGGTCGGCCAGTATGGGCGGCCGTACCGCCCTACTGCGAGGCAAGGGACATCGCAATGAGACTGACCGACATATCGCTCGACTGGCTGCTTCCGGGCGGCGTGATGGTGGCGGGAGTCCTGACGGCGGTGGCGGTGCTCGCGCGCGGCAAGCGCGCCGGTGACCAGGCCGCGGCCGACGACTCCTGGGAGCGCAGCGAGGAGCGCCGCAGGCGCAAGGAGGCCGTCTACGGCACCGCCTCCTACGTCCTGCTCTTCTGCTGCGCCGCGGTCGCGGCGGCGCTCTCCTTCCACGGGCTCGTCGGCTTCGGCCGGCAGAACCTCAACCTCTCCGGGGGCTGGGAGTACCTGGTCCCCTTCGGCCTCGACGGCGCCGCGATGTTCTGCTCGGTGCTCGCCGTCCGGGAGGCCAGCCACGGTGACGCGGCACTCGGCTCGCGCATGCTCGTCTGGATGTTCGCGGGGGCCGCGGCCTGGTTCAACTGGGTGCACGCGCCGCGGGGTGTCGCCCACGCGGGCGCCCCGCAGTTCTTCGCGGGGATGTCCCTGTCGGCGGCGGTGCTCTTCGACCGGGCGCTGAAGCAGACCAGGCGGGCGGCGCTGCGCGAGCAGGGGCTGATCCCGCGGCCGCTGCCGCAGATCCGGATGGTCCGCTGGCTGCGGGCGCCCCGGGAGACCTTCGGCGCCTGGTCGCTGATGCTCCTGGAAGGCGTACGGACGCTGGACGAGGCCGTGGACGAGGTGCGCGAGGACCGGCGGGAGAAGGAGCAGGACCGCATCCGCCGGCGGGAGCAGGCCAAGCTGGACCGGGCACGGCTGAAGGCGCTCAGCCGGCAGCACCGCGCGTTCGGGCGGGGTGGCCGGCAGGTCGACGTGGCGGCGCTCGGCGCCGCCACCGGTGCGGGCTCCGCGACGGGGCCGGTGCAGGCCGCCGTCGCGGAGCCCGCCATATCCGACCCCGGACAGCTGCCGCTTCGAAACCGGCCCTCCCTGCAAGCCGTGAAGAGCGATGAGCCCCTCGCGGCCGGGCCCCGGACGGTGGACCTCACCGCCGAGGACGACACCCAGACGCTGCCCCGGCTCGACTCCCTGGAGCGCAAGCTCGCAGAGATGGAGCAGCAGTTCGGCTGACCCACCGGACACCGTGCACGGCGGGGCCGCCCGAGGAACTTCCTCAGGCGGCCCCGCCGTTCAGTTCGAACCAGACCACCTTGCCCGCGCCGCTCCGGTCCACGCCCCAGGAGTCGGCGAGCGCCTGGACCAGGACCAGTCCGCGGCCGTGCGTGCCGTCGTCGGCGGGCGGCACGGACGGCTGCTTCAGGTCCGGCACGAAGTCCCGTACCTCGACCCGCAGCTGCTCGGGGTCGACGGTGGCGGTGACGATCGCCCCCTGCTCGGTGTGGACGAGCGCGTTGGTCACCAGCTCGCTGGTGAGCAGCTCGGCGACGTCGGTGGCGCCCGGCCCGCCCCAGCCTCCCAGCATCGCGCGTAACGCATGCCGTACCTCCGGTACCGCGGTGAGATCGGCGCCTCCCACCTTTCTGAGCAGTTGAGTCGACTGCTTCGCCTCCCCGGCCATACCCGGTAACCCCCACCCCGTCGTCGGATCGAACAGGCTCACGGGGATGCATGCCCCACCGGAACGCACGCATTCAGGGGCGGGGCACGTTGCGCAGATTGGATCGGGCCATCTGGAGCATCCGGCCCACTCCCCCGTCGAGCACGATCTTGCTGGCGGAGAGCGCGAAGCCGGTGACCATCTCGGCGCTGATCTTCGGCGGGATGGACAGGGCGTTGGGGTCGGTGACGACGTCGACGAGCGCCGGGCCCTTGTGCTTGAAGGCGTCCTTGAGCGCCCCCGCGAGGTGCTTGGGCTTCTCCACCCGGACGCCGTAGGCGCCCGCCGCCCGGGCGATGGCGGCGAAGTCGGGGTTCTTGTTGGCCGTTCCGTACGAGGGGAGTCCGGCCACCAGCATCTCCAACTCCACCATGCCGAGGGAGGAGTTGTTGAAGAGCACCACCTTCACGGGCAGGTCGTACTGGACGAGGGTGAGGAAGTCGCCCATGAGCATGCTGAATCCGCCGTCGCCGGACATCGACACGACCTGCCGGCCGCGGTCGAGGAACTGCGCGCCGATGGCCTGCGGCAGGGCGTTGGCCATGGAGCCGTGGCTGAAGGAGCCGATGATCCGGCGGCGCCCGTTGGGGGTGATGTAGCGGGCGGCCCAGACGTTGCACATGCCCGTGTCGACGGTGAAGACGGCGTCGTCGTCGGCGAGTTCGTCGAGCACGGCGGCCACGTACTCGGGATGGATGGGGACGTGCTTCTCGACCTTCCGGGTGTACGCCTTGACCACGCCCTCCAGGGCGTCGGCGTGCTTCTTCAGCATCTTGTCGAGGAAGCGCCGGTCGGTCTTGGCCCGCACGCGCGGGATCACACAGCGCAGGGTCTCGCGGACGTCGCCCCACACCGCGAGGTCGAGCCTGGAGCGCCGGCCGAGCCGCTCCGGCCGTACGTCGACCTGGACGATCTTCACGTCGTCCGGCAGGAAGGCGTTGTACGGGAAGTCGGTGCCGAGCAGGATCAGCAGATCGCACTCGTGGGTGGCCTCGTAGGCGGCGCCGTAGCCGAGCAGTCCGCTCATGCCGACGTCGAACGGGTTGTCGTACTGGATCCATTCCTTGCCGCGCAGGGCGTGTCCGACGGGTGACTTGACCCGCTCGGCGAACTGCATGACCTCGGCGTGCGCCCCGGCCGTACCGCTGCCGCAGAACAGCGTCACCCGTTTGGCGGCGTCGATCATCCGCACCAGGTCGTCGATCTCGGCGTCGCCGGGCCTGACGGTGGGCCGGGACGTGACGAGCGCGGTCTCGACGGCCTTCTCGGGAGCGGGCTGGTCGGCGATGTCGCCGGGCAGCGAGACCACGCTGACGCCTCCCCGGCCGACGGCGTGCTGGATCGCGGTCTGCAGCAGCCGGGGCATCTGGCCCGGGTTGGAGATCAGCTCGCTGTAGTGGCTGCACTCGCGGAACAGCTGGTCGGGGTGGGTCTCCTGGAAGTAGCCGAGGCCGATCTCGCTGGACGGGATGTGCGAGGCGAGGGCGAGCACCGGGGCCATGGAGCGGTGGGCGTCGTACAGGCCGTTGATCAGGTGCAGGTTGCCCGGGCCGCAGGAGCCGGCGCAGGCGGCGAGCCTGCCGGTGAGCTGGGCCTCGGCGCCGGCGGCGAAGGCGGCGGCCTCCTCGTGCCGCACCTGGACCCAGTCGATGGCGGAGTTGCGGCGGATCGCGTCGACGACCGGGTTCAGGCTGTCGCCGACGACGCCGTAGAGGCGCTGGACGCCGGCGCGGACGAGGATGTCGACGAACTGTTCTGCGACATTCTGTTTGGCCATGGGTCCATCAACCCACGGGCGCCGGGGTCGCGCCTGCGGGGTTACGCCTCACGTTGTCAGGACTCCCAGACGGCCACTCCCGTACGGTCGTCGGCGTAACCGGTGACACGTAGTTGGGTGTCGGCGAGGAAGGCGGCGAGGCCGGGCGGTTCGGCGCCGGCCCAGCGGGCGGCGAGCTCGTGGGCGAGGGCCGGTTCGCCGCGCATCGGCTCGGCGAGGCCGTTCGACGCGAGCAGCAGGGTGTCGCCGGGGCGGGCGACGGAGGCGCGGAAGCGGAAGGGTTCGGCGGGCGGCGGCACGGGGTCCTCGACGAACGGGCGGCCGGGGGTCTCGGTGACGGCGAGCTTCATGGTGAGCCGGTCGCCGTCGGCACCGGCCTCGGGTTCCTCGTCCGCGCTCGGCGGTGCGCCCGGCGGTGTGCCCGGTGGCGAGCCGAAGCCGACGACCGGGGCGCCGACGGTCGCCGACGGCTCCGGGAGGAGCGGCTCGATGTCCTGCCAGGCGCCGTCGCGGAGCCGGAAGAGTCCGCCGGGGCCGACACCGAAGAAGACCCGGGTGCGGCAGTCGGGGTCGGCGGAGAGCAGCAGACAGCGCAGTCCGGCCGTGTACGCGTCGGGGTCGAGGCCGCGTTCGCCGGCGCGGGCGCGCAGCTTGCCGTAGGTGCGGTCGGTGAGCCGGTGCAGCCCGGACTTGAGGTCGCCGCGGCGGCCGGAGCGGATGTCCTCGGAAAGCCGGGCGTGGCTGCGGCCGACGGCCTCGCCGATCCAGCGGCAGACGTCGGCGGCGGCCAGGTGGGTGTGCGGGGCGGAGCGCCGGCCGGCGGCGATGGCGACGAGCACGAGCGCGGCCTCGTCCTGGCCGAAGCGGGCGGTGAGCAGGGCGTCGCGTCGCGGTTCGCCGCGGAAGCGGGCGGAGTCGCCGCGGACGGAGGCGGCGCGCAGGGTGTAGGCGCCGTAGCGGGCGCCGTCGAGGACGGTGTCGGCGACGAGGTCGTCGAGCTCTCCGGGGCGCGCCGCGGGCAGGGCCGTGGGCTCGGGCTCGTACGTGGGCGGGCGGCTGCCGACGTGTCCGGTACGGGGCCGGGGCGCGGGGAGCTGGACCTGCACGGTCGGCGCCTCGACAGACACGACGGGCTCGGCGGGTACGGCCGGCTCGGCGGGTACGGCCGGCTCGGCGGGTACGGCCGGCTGGGCGGGTACGGCCGGGTGGACGGCTTCGGCCGGCGGGTCCTCGTGCCTGGCCGGCGTCGTGGTCGCCGCGGCGGAGTCGTACCGCTCGTCGAGGCTGTCGGCGGTCGGCGCGGGCGCGGTGTCCGGCGCGGACTCGTCGTACAGCTTGTCCCACCAGTTGGTGTCCCCCTGCTGAGTCATGCCCTTATTGTCCACCGCACGGGGCGTCAGAAAACGGGACACCAGGAAAAGCGTTACGGCAAAAGAGTGGCGCGAAGGGAAATGGTCCGCCGGACGGCCCCACCCCCCACGGGAGGACCGTCCGGCGGACCGGCGTGGTCAGCGCACGTCGTAGGCGCGGACCACGGTCTGGGTGACGGAGTTGCCCTCGGCGTCCGTCAGTTCGGATTTCAGGGTGACCTGCCGGCCGCTCGCTCCCGCGTGGTTCACGGTCGCGGTCCAGCTCTCGCCCTGGTGGGTGACCGGGGCCTCGGTCCAGGTCGTGCCCCCGTCATAGGAGTACGAGAGCCTGGCGGAGGTGAGAGCGGGTGCCTGGTAGCCCGCGTGACCGGTCACGCCGAGGCCGATCCGCTGGCCGTCGGTGGCGGCCAGGGTCTTGAGTCCGTCCTCCGGAAGGTCGTACCGGGGGAACAGGATCGGGATGGACTGAGAATAGACGTTCTCGTCGAGCTTCGAGGTGAATTTCCAGACGGACCGGACGGAGACGGAGCGGGCCCAGACCCGGCTGCCGATCTTCATCGTGTTCTGTTCGAGGGTGTACGTGCCGGGGTCGGCCGGCACCTCGAAGACGCCGGACGGCCAGCCGGTGGCGCCGATCTCCTCGCCGTCCCGGCTCAGGCGCAGGTTGCCGATGTCGCCGAAGGAGCCGGGCTCGGCGTGGTGGGTGGCGTCGCCCCACATGGCGTCGGCGAAGCCGATGAGGTTGCCCTGGCGCTCGGCGACGAGGACCGGCTCACCGGCCGCGTCGCGCGGGGCGGTGGGGGCGATGACTCCGTCATACCAGTTCTCGGTGTGCCGCTCGCCGGCGGTCCAGGTGTGCCGGCCGCCGACCATCAGCTCGCCGAACGGGAAGCTGCTGCCGGTCAGTTGCTGCCAGGCGGTGTCGCCGGGCGTGTAGTACTCGGTGCGGGTGCCGGGGGCCGGGACGGTCTCCAGGGAGCCGAAGGAGACGGCGGTGCCGTCCGGGCGGTAGGCGGCCGGGAACTGGACGAAGTCAGTGGTGATGCCGGCCGAGCCGTAGCGGGCGTCGGTGCGGCCGAGTTCGCCGTCCTCGACGCGGTAGGTCTTCTCGTCGCGGACCGCACGGGTCTCGGGGAAGGCCAGGTTGTAGACGTACGGGCTCTTCGCCGTGGCCTGCCAGGCGAGCGCGACCTCACCCGCGGCCAGCTTGCCGAGGAGCCGGGTCGCCTCGTCGGCGGGGACGGAGACGACGGGCAGGCCGAGGCCGGTGAAGCCGCCGCTCGGGTACCAGCGGCCGGGGGCCTGGTGGTACGTGACGACGGCGAGCGCGCCGGCCGTCTTGGCGTTGCGGGCGAGGGTGCCCGCGGCGGTGCTGTCGTCGGGCAGCCGGACAAGCGCGATCCGGCCCTCGACCTGGGCGGCGGCGAGTTCGGCGGGGGTGCCGGTGCCCGCGTCGACGAGCCGGGCGGAGCCGGTGCCGTCGAGGTTGTCGGAGCCGGTGGAGGCGGTCAGCGGGTTCAGGGCCAGGCCGTCGGTGGTGGCGAGCGAGGTGATCTGCGGGGCGGCGGCGCGCCAGTAGCTGCCGAACTCGAAGGTGCCGTCGGTGGCGCGGCCCTCGACGGAGGCGTAGTAGCCGCGGATGGTGCGCGGTCCGGCCGCGGTGCCGGCGTGCAGCCAGGTGTCGTCCCAGGCGCGGGCGAACGCCAGGGTGGCGCCGCGGAGTTCGGACGGCCGCTCGGTCCGCACGGACAGCCGGTGGGCCTCGCGGGCGTCGAGGACGACGGTGGTGTCCTTCCTCAGTTCCAGCTGCGGCCGGGCCAGGTAGCTGACCGAGTCGTTGAGCGTGGCGCCCTCGCCCGCGTCGGGCGTGGTGACGAAGGAGGAGAGGAAGTAGCGGCCGGCGCGCAGCCGGTAGACCTGGTCGGCGGAGCCCTCGTTGAAGCGGCGCTCGCCGGAGGCGTCGTCGGTGCCGATGACGTCGAGGGAGGAGGCGCCGGCGGCCGGGTTGCCCTGACGGTCGATCAGTTCGACGCGCAGGGTGACGGTTTCGGGCTCGACGTAGAGTGCGAACGGGGTGGAGACGTGCACGCCGCCGGCGCCGGTCGCGACCACGCGGCCGGTGACGTCGCCGTACTGGGCGCGCTCCAGGTGGGCGGCCGGGTCGAGCTTCAGCGGGACCTCGACGGTGGCGCCGGCGGGGACGGTGACGGTGCGCTGCCCGAGGCGGGCGACCGGGGTCCGTACGGCCGAGCCGTCGTTGCCGGTGACCTTCTCGACGGCGAGGTCGAGGGTGACGGGCAGGGCGCCGGTGTTGGTGTAGGGGACGGTGACGGTGGTGCGGTCGGCGGAGGTCTGCGGCCAGTGGTGCGTGCCGCCCTGGACGGCGGGGGCGCCGAGGACGGTCTGGTCGACGGCGGCCTCGACGTCGAGCCGGCCGCCGCCGGCCTCGCGGGCGTCGCCGGGGACGCCGCTGTCGGCGGAGGAGACGAGCGCGGCCTTGATCTGCTGGGCGGTCCAGTCGGGGTGGCGCTGCTTGACGATCGCGGCCGCGCCGGCGACGTGCGGGGTGGCCATCGACGTACCGGACATCGACCGGTAGGCGTAGACGCCGCGGCCGCCGGCCGCTGCGGCGGAGATGCCGACGCCCGGCGCGGCGATCTCCGGCTTGAGCGTGTGGGCCTCGTCGGCCGCGGGGCCGCGGCTGGAGAAGTACGCGGTGGAGTCGTCGCGGTCGACGGCGCCGACGGTGAGCACGCCGGGCGCGCAGCCGGGCGAGGAGACGGTGTTGTTCCCGGGGCCCGAGTTGCCGGCGGCGATGACGAACAACGTGCCCTTGTTCTGGGCGAGTTGTCCGGCGGCGACGGCCATCGGGTCGGTGCAGTCGGTCTCGGAGGGGTTGCCGAGGCTCATGGAGACGACGTCGGCGCCCTGGGCGACGGCCCACTCCATGCCGGCGATGATCCACGAGGTGGCGCCGGATCCGGAGTCGTTGAGGACCTTCCCGGCGAGCAGGGCGGCGCCGGGGGCGACGCCCCGCTTCTTGCCGCCGCTCGCGGCGCCGGTGCCGCCGACGGTGGAGATGGTGTGGGTGCCATGACCCTGGCGGTCGTCGGTGGTGTCGGAGTCGGTGAAGTTCTTCGCCGCGACGATCCGGCCCTTGAGGTCCGGGTGGTCGGCGTCGGCGCCGGTGTCGAGGACGGCGACCCTGGTGCCGGTGCCGTCGTAGCCCGCCGCCCATGCCTCGGGGGCGTGCACCTGGGCGGTCGACCGCTCCAGGGTGGCCTGGACCTTGCGGTCGAGCCACAGCTTCCTGAGGCCGGTCGACGCCGGATTCCCGGCGCGGGCGGCGGGCGCGGTGATGTCGGCCCAGAAGGTGGCGGCCTGCTTCTTGTCGGCCTTGAGGGCGACCCCGTGGACGGTGGCGAGCAGCCGGCCGCGGGTGGCGCCGCGCGGGGCGGGCGGCACGGCGCGGGCGGTCGCGAGGCCGTCGTCGTAGACGGCGATCAGCGGCACGGTCGCGGAGCCGGCGTCGTCGTATCCCTGGCGGACGAGTCCGGTGACGTTGAACAGCTCCTCGTCGACCCGGCCGGCGGCGAGGGCGGCGGTGGCGCCCTCGGGGTAGACGTAGAGGTCCTGGCCGGAGCGGCGGGTCTGGGTGAACGGCACGGTGCCGTCCTCGCGGGGCAGCGCGGTGGCCGCCGGGTTGCCGTCGGCGTCGCGGGTCACCAGGATCCGGTCGCCGGTCACGAGGGTGACCGTGGCGGTCCGCGCCTGTCCCGGCGCGGCGGCTGCCGCCGCGCTGCCGACCAGCGGTCTCCTGCCGGTCGCCGGATCGTCCTGCGGCGCCGCGGACGCGGAGACCGCGGTGACGGCCAGCACGGCGGCGGTCGCCGCCCCCAGGGCCGTACGCGAAATCGGACGCATCGCTTTCCCCCTCCTTTGTCCGGGCATGCAGGCACAAGGCGCCCATGTCCGGAGGCTGTTGGTGCTGCGGTGGCGCCACATTGGCAGAGGTGAGGGTGGTGCAGGCAGGATGGGCAAGGCGGGAATGCGCCGTGGCCGATTCCCGCCAGGCACCGACGGAACGAACGCGTCCGCGGCCGTCCCGGGATGTCCGGGTCGTCCGGGGACGTCCGCGCGAGGGGTGGGAGCAGGGACATGCTGGGAGCGATAGGTCTCGACGAACGGCAGGAGTCCGCCTACCGCGCGCTGGTCGCGCTGGGCGCGGCCGAGGTCTCCGACCTGGCCCATCGGCTCGCCCTGCCGGAGGGCGACACCGAGCGGACGCTGCGCCGCCTGGAGTCGCAGGGCCTGGCCGCCCAGTCCTCGGCGCGCACCGGACGCTGGGTCGCGGCCCCGCCCGGGGTGGCGCTCGGCGCACTGCTCACCCAGCAGCGGCACGAGCTGGAGCAGGCGGAGCTGGCGGCGAGCCTGCTCGCGCAGGAGTACCGGGCCGAGGCGGCCACCGAGCCGGCCGTGCACGACCTGGTCGAGGTGGTGACCGGGGCGAGCGCGGTCACCCACCGCTTCCTCCAGCTGCAGCTGGGCGCCGTCGACGAGGTGTGCGCCCTGGTCACCGGCAAGCCGATCGCCGTGTCCGGCATGGACAACGACGCGGAGGCGCTGGCCGTCGAGCGCGGCGTGCGCTACCGGGTGGTGATCGAGCGCGAGGTGCTCAGCCTGCCGACGGGCCTCCTGGAACTGTCGACGGCGCTCGGCCGGCACGAGCAGATCCGGGTGGTCGACCGCGTCCCGACCAAGCTGGTCGTGGCGGACCGCACCCTCGCGATGGTCCCGCTCACCGGCCGTGGCGCCGAACCGGCCGCGCTCGTCGTGCACGCCAGCGGCCTGCTGGAGTCCCTGATGGGCCTGTTCGAGTCGGTGTGGCGCGACGCGCTGCCGCTGCGGCTCGGCGCGGGCGCGCAGGTCACGGAGGACGAGGTGGCGGGCCCGGACCCGACGGACCTGGAGATCCTCTCGCTGCTGCTCGCCGGGATGACGGACGCGAGCGTGGCGAAGCAGCTGGACCTGGGGCTGCGGACGGTGCAGCGGCGGGTGAAGGGGCTGATGGAGATGACGGGCGTGACGACCCGGCTGCAACTGGGCTGGCACGCGTACGAGAAGGGGTGGGTGGCCCGGCGGTAGCGGCGGGCGGGGGCCCGCGGTACGGGCGGGCCGGGGGCCGGTGCCGGAGGCGGCGGGGGTGGCCGTAAGGTGACGGCCTGATTCCGGTTCACTCCCAGGAGAGCACCCCTATGAACGGAAGGCGCCGCCGCGCCCTGCTGACCGCCGTGACCCCGATGCTGGAGCCCGGGGAGCTGGTGGAGGTGACGACCGTCGTGAACCTGAGCACGGTGTCGGCCGGGCGGACCGCGGCCTTCGGCATGGCCTCGGCGATCGCGAGCGGCGGGTCGGTGACGGTGATCCCGGTGCCGACACCGATGTACCTGGTGCTGACCGACCGCCGGATCGTCATCTTCGAGGCGGATCCGGTCTTCGCGAAGCCGGTGCGGCACACGATGACGATCCAGCGCGCGGGCCTGTTCCGCTCGGCGGTCAAGGAACGCTTCGTGAACTCGTCGTTCGTGCTGTCCTCGCCGTACAGCGCCTCCTCCCTGAAGCTGATCTTCCCGCTGGTCGAGCGCAAGGCCCGCAACCAGGTGGTGGCGGCCCTGCCGGTGACCGCCGACTGACCCCGTCCTCCACGCGTACTCCTTGCGTACCGCTTGACCTGCGGGAACGCGCGGGCTCCGGCACGCTGGGCAGATGGGTGTGTGGCAGCAGCTGCTGATCGGCATGGTGATGCTGCTCGGCCTGTTCGGGGTGCTGACGCCCGGCGTGCCGGGAACGTGGCTGGTGTGGGCCGCGATGCTGTGGTGGGCGCTGCACGAGCGGACCGGCCTGGCCTGGATCCTGCTGGTCTCCACCACCGGCCTGCTGCTGCTGACCCAGGCGATCGTCTGGCAGCTGCCGCCCCGCCGCTTCCGGGGCGTCGGCATCACCCGCCGGATGGTGGCGTACGCGGGCGTCGGCGCCTTCCTCGGCTTTCTGCTGATCCCCGTGCTCGGCGCGATCCCCGGTTTCGTCGGCGGCATCTACCTCTGCGAACGTCTCCGCCTCGGCGGCCACGGCCAGGCCCGGGCGGCGACGCGCACGGTGATGCGGGCGGCGGGGACGAGCGTGCTGGTGGAGCTGTTCGCGTGCCTGCTGATCGTGGGGGCGTGGGTGGGGGCGGAGATCTGGGTCTGAGGAAGCCGGGGCCCCGGGTCAGGGCTTCAGGGACTGGCGGCGGGCCAGGTAGCGGGCCGCGTACGAGCGCCAGGGGCGCCATTCCGGGTGGTCCGGGAAGCCGGGCGCGGGCACGTCCGGGTCGCCGAGGGCGCGGGTGCGGATCGCGGCGACGGCCTCGGGGCCGACACCGGGGACGGCGGCGAGGGCCGCGGCGGAGGCGTCCCGGTCGGCGCCCGGGTCGAGGCGGAGGGTGCCGTCGGCGAGGGCACCGGCGAGCGGGCCGGCGACCGGGTGGGCGGTCAGTGCGGCGGGTTCCGGGAAGAGGTGGGTGAGCGTGCCGCACGGGGTCTCCAAGGGCGTGCCGTGGCGCTCGACGAGCCGCGCGGACTCCTCCGGGCCGGCCACCGTCCGTAGCGCGAACTCCTCCGGCTCGGCGGTGCCCGGTGACCGCACGCCGGGCCGGGCGGCGACCTCGGCGGCGAGGGCCGGGTCGGCGCCGAGGCGTTCGGCGACGGCGTACGGGTCGGCGTCGAGGTCGAGCAGGCGGCGCAGGCGCTGCACGGCGGTGGTGAGGTCGCGCAGCTCGGTGAGGTGGATGCGGGCCTCCAGCCAGCCGCCCGGCGATTTCTCGTCGACGGAGACGATGCCCGTGCCGTACGGGAGGCGGAGCGTGCGCCGGTAGGTACGGGCGCCGGGCGGGCCGGCGACCTCCTCGACGCCCGGCAGCGCCTCGGCGGCCAGCAGGTCGAAGACCTCGGCGGCCGCGTACGGGCCCCGGTGCGCGAGCCGCAGCGGGACGCCGGCGGCGAGCGCGGTGCGGGTTCCGGCGGCGGTGCCGGTGCCGGACTCGGCGCGCAGCGCGGTGGGGGTGCGGGCGTAGACGGCGCGGATGGTGTCGTTGAACTGGCGGATGCTGGCGAATCCGGCCGCGAAGGCCACTTCCGTCACCGGCAGGCCGGTCGTCTGCAGCAGCAGCCGCGCGGTGTGCGCCCGCTGGGCGCGGGCGAGGGCGACGGGCCCGGCGCCCAGCTCGGCGGTGAGCTGCCGCTGCACCTGCCGGGCGCTGTACCCGAGCCGCCCGGCGAGCCCCGGCACGCCCTCCCGGTCCACGACCCCGTCGCCGATCATCCGCATGGCCCGCCCCACCACGTCGGCCCGCACGTTCCACTCGGCCGATCCGGGCACGGCGTCCGGCCGGCACCTCCGGCAGGCCCGGAAGCCGTGTGCCTGGGCGGCGGCCGCGGTCGGGTAGAAGCTGACGTTGCGCCGCTTGGGCGTGACGGCGGGGCAGCTGGGCCGGCAGTAGATCCCGGTGGTCGCCACTCCGAAGAAGAACACCCCGTCGAACCGCGCGTCCCTGCTGCTGACCGCCTGGTACCGGGTCTCCTCGTCGAGCCCCCCGCCCGTCGCCGCGCCTGCCGCCGCTGCCGTCGCCGTGTCCGTCATGCCTCCAGTGTGCGGGAGGGGACGGACACCGACTGGCGGTTTTCGGACGGCGAGGAGCGGGACGGCGGGGAGGGCCGGCGGGGCGGGACGACGGGGTGGGAGGACGGGGTGGGAGGACGGGGTGGACGGCCCCGGCGCGTGGGGCTACCGCAGGCGCCCCCGCTTCGCCTCCAGCGCCGCGCGGCCCTCCGCGCCCACGCGCTTCCAGTTCTTGAGCATCTCGGCGCGGACGCGGGCGTCGGTCTTGGCGACGAGACGGCGGTTCTCGCGGATCAGCTTGCGGTAGCTGTCGAGGCGGCGTTCCGGCAGGCTGCCGTCGGCGATCGCGGCGGTGACGGCGCAGCCCGGTTCGGATTCGTGGGCGCAGTCGTGGAAGCGGCACTCGGCGGCGAGGTCCTCGATCTCGGCGAAGACCTGGCCGACGCCCGCCTCGGCGTCCCACAGGCCGACGCCGCGCAGGCCGGGGGTGTCGATGAGGACACCGCCGCCGGGAAGGGCGAGGAGGTTGCGGGTCGTCGTGGTGTGGCGGCCCTTGCCGTCCATATCGCGCGTTGCCTGGACGTCCATCGCGTCCGTACCGAGCAGCGTGTTGGCGAGCGTGGACTTGCCCGCGCCGGACACGCCGAGCAGCACGCTCGTGCCGCCGCCGGCGACCGCCTGCAGGACGTCGAGTCCTTCGCCGGTGTGCGAGGAGACGGGGAGGACCTGGACGCCGGGGGCGACCGTCTCGACGTCCTCGACGAGATAGGAGAGGCCGACCGGGTCGGGGACCAGGTCCGCCTTGCTGAGCACGACGAGCGGCTGCGCGCCGGACTCCCAGGCGAGTGCGAGGAAGCGCTCGATCCGGCCGAGGTCGAGCTCGACGGCGAGCGACACCACGATGATCGCGTGGTCGACGTTCGCGGCGAGGATCTGGCCCTCGGACCGCTTGGACGAGGTGGAGCGGGCGAACGCCGTACGGCGGGGCAGATACGCCCGTACGTAACGGGGGTCGCCGACGCCGTCGGGGTCGACGGCCGCCCAGTCGCCCGTGCAGATCACCCGCAGCGGGTCGTGCGGGGTGACGAACGCCGTGTCGGCGCGCACGACTCCCTCGGGCGTGACCACGTCGCACTGGCCGCGGTCTACCCGGACGACCCGGCCGGGCAGCAGGCCCTGCGCCGCGTACGGGGCGAACTCGGCCGCCCAGGCGTCGTCCCAGCCGTAGGGGGCGAGAGCGGAAGCGGAAGAGGAGGAGAAAGCGTCGGTGGAGAGGAAAGACAAGGGGGACCCTTCACAGGGGTGGCCCCGGAAACGTCAGCCGGTGGCCACGGAGGTGGAGTGGAGAAGCATCTGGTTGCGGGCAACACCCGTCGTCACGACAGCCATCTGTCACACCTCCTGGGGAAAGGGCTCCCACGGCCACCTCGGCCGTGATCTTCGAAGCGGCCCCACCGTAGACCCGGGTACGCCCCGCGCGCCACGGGTTTTTCCGTGGCGCGCACGGGGGCCGGGATCCGGCCCCGCCGACCGCGCCCTCCCCATAACCTCCCCTAATCCCCCTAACTCCCCGCCGCCCTCCCCCGCACCTCCCCAGTACCTCCCCCGGTGGCAGGCGAAGTTCGACGCTCCGGTATGTTCCTCCCGCCGATCAGGCAATCGCGGGCAATCGCCGGCAATCGAAACGTAGCTATCCAGCCACTGACACACGATGGGGTGGGCCGCATGCGGCGGCGTCGAATATGGGGAACGGCTGCCGCGGTCGCGGCCGGTCTGTCCGGGGTCCTCGTCTTCCAGGGGGTGACCGGTAATCCGATCGGCTCCCTCGACGACGAGGGCGGCTCCGGGCCGGTCCGCACCGAGGCGAGATCGCTCGGTCTGAAGACGGACTCGAACGGGCACAGCGCGACCCTCGCGCAGCAGGACACCAAGCCGTTCAGCATGCTCGGCGTCACCTGGGCCGATCCGCACGCCAGGATCACCGGCAGCGTGGAGGCCCGCGCCCGGAAGGCCGGCACGGACACGTGGGGCCGCTGGGTGCACCTCGACGGCAACACCGCGCCGGAGGACAAGAGCGCCAAGCGCGGCGGCACCGACCCGGCGTGGGTCGGCCCGTCCGACGGCGTGGAGGTGCGGGTCGTCGCGGGCGGCAAGGCCACGAACAGGCTCCCGGCCGGGCTGCGCCTGGACATGATCGACCCGGGCCGGTCGAAGACCAGCTCGATCGACACGGCGGCGTACGTCATGGAGGGCGCGGCGGGCGCCGAGACCACGGACCCGACCCCGTCCGACACCCCGACCACCACGGACCCGGGCACCGGCACGACGACCGAGCCGACGGCGGATCAGACGACCGACCCGGCCCCGACCGACACCGCGACGGCCTCGCCGTCGGACACCGCCGCGACCCCGACGGACCCGGCCCCGACCGACACCGCCACGACCTCGCCCACGCCGACCGCCTCGGCCTCGGCGACGGCCAGCGCCACCCCGACCGTGTCCGTGCCGCCGGCCCCGCCGTCGACCGTGCCGCAGCCGGCGATCAAGTCCCGCGCCGACTGGCAGGCCGACGAGTCCATCAGTCCCGAGGCGCCGAGCTATCTGTCGGGCCCGGTCAAGGCCGTCGCGGTCCACCACACCGCCGACTCCAACACGTACACGTGCGCCGACGGCCCCGCGATCGTGCGTGGCATCTACACGTACCACGTGAAGTCGAACGGCTGGAAGGACATCGGCTACAACTTCCTGGTCGACAAGTGCGGTGTCATCTACGAGGGCCGCAAGGGCGGTGTCGACCGTCCCGTCTTCGGCGCGCACACCTACGGCTTCAACTCCGAGACCGCCGGCATCTCGGTGCTCGGTGACTACAACACCGCCGTCCCGTCGACCGCCGCCCTGACGTCGGTGGCCCGGCTCGCCGCGTGGAAGCTCGGGCAGTACGGGGTCGACCCGACCGGCACGACCACGCTGACCGCGGGCGCGGCCGGCCCGAGCGGCACGGGCAGGAACTGGGTCGCCGGGGCCAAGCTCACCTTCCCGACGATCTTCGGGCACCGCGACGGCTACAACACCGAGTGCCCCGGCAACAACCTCTACGGCCAGCTCGGCACGCTCCGCACCTGGGCGGGCGGCCCGGTCGCCGGACTGACCGTCAAGTCCGTCTCGGGCACGGGCGCGGCCGGCGGCAAGTACTACACCCGCGGCCCGGTCACGGTGAGCTGGAGCGCCACCACGCCCGCCGCGCTGATCAGCAGGAACGAGCTGCTCGTCGACGGCAAGGTCGTGGCGACCGTCGCCGGTTCGGCCACCTCGGCCGGCACGACCGTGACCGCCGGCTCCCACTCGGTGCAGGTGCGCGCGGTCCACCAGTCGGGCCGCACGGCCACCAGCGCGGCCGTCACCGTCGTCGGCGACACCACCGCGCCGTACTTCTCCACCAAGCCGACCGCCGAGCTGACGGGCGGCACGGTCAGCAGCACGTCCGCGCCGGTGAAGCTGCGCTGGAAGGCGGCCGACGCGCTGGCCCTGCGCGACGTCCGGCTCACCACCCCGGCGGTCACCTACGGCCCGGCCACGGCCGTCTCGGGCACCCTCGGCGCCAAGCCGGGCGTGACGACCTCCTTCACCCTGTCGGCCTACGACCAGGCGGGCAACAAGGGCGCGGCCGCCGTCGGCGTCACCCCGGCGATCCTCCAGGAGAGCGCGGCGGCGAAGTACAGCAGCTGGTCGAGCCGTTCCTCGTCCAGCTACCTGGGCGGCTACTCGTACTCCAGCGGCACCAAGAACGCGTCCCTGACCTGGACCTTCACCGGCCGTTCGGCGGCCTGGGTGGTCTCCCGGAGCGCCACCTCCGGCCAGGCGTACGTGTACGTGGACGGGGTCAAGGTCACCACGGTCGACCTGAAGTCGGCGACGACCATGTACCGCAACGCGATCTGGACCAAGACCTGGGCGTCCAGCGCCAAGCACACGGTCAAGATCGTGGTCGTCGGTACGTCCGGCCGGCCGACGATCACCACGGACGGCCTGGTCTACCTGAAGTAGCCCGGCCCGCCCCCGGCGTCCGAGAAGGCCCCGGTGTCCGATCCGTACAAGACGGGTCGGCCCGGGGCCTTCCAGCATGGGGGCCATGAACGCGAACACGAACCGACCCGCACGCCCCGTTCCCCGCCTCGACGTCATCGGCCTGGTCACCGCCGACATGGCCGCCTCGCTCGCCTTCTACCGGCTGCTCGGTCTGGACGTCCCGGCCGGCGCCGAGAGCGCCCCGCACGTGGAGGTCGCGCTGCCCGGCGGCCTGCGGGTGCTGTGGGACACCGAGGACGTCGTCCGCTCCTTCGACCCCGAGCGGTCGCGGCCCGCGGGCGGCGACCGGGTGGCGCTCGCCTTCCGCTGCGCGGACGCGGACGAGGTCGACGCGGTGTACGAGGCGGTCACGGCCGCCGGTCACCGCGGGCACCTGAAGCCCTGGGACGCGGTCTGGGGGCAGCGCTACGCGGTGGTGCTCGACCCGGACGGCGCGGCGGTCTCGCTGTACGCGGACCGGTAGCCGGAGAGGTAGCCGGTCAGGGTCGTCCCCGTCAGGGCCCGCATCTCGCGGGCCAGATGTGCCTGGTCCGCGCAGCCCGCGCGGTACGCCGCCTCCGCGTACGGCACCCCGGCCGTCACCAGGGCGAGCGCCCGCTGCAGGCGCAGGATCCGGGCCAGCGTCTTCGGTCCGTAGCCGAACGCGGCGAGCGAGCGCCGGTGCAGCTGCCGCGCGCCGAGGCCCGCCTCGTCCGCCGCCGCCCCGACCGAGCCGCCCGCCCGCAGCCGGGCCACCACCGCCCGCAGCAGCGGATCGGGCGCGGGCGCCCCGGCGGCCCGGCGCAGCACCAGCTCCTCCAGGGCGGCGGCCCGGTCGGCCGCCCCGGTGACCTCGTCGGCGAGCCGCCGCGCCGCCCGGGCGCCCCACAACTCGGCCAGGTCCACGCGCCGGTCGCGCAGCTCGCTCGCCTCGGCGCCGAGCACCCCGGGCGCCTCCCCGGGCGCGAAGCGCACGCCGGCGTACTCGGCGACGGGGTTCTCGGGGACGTACGCCCGGGTGTCCGGTCCGGCGACGAGCAGCCGGCCGTCGGCCCAGATCAGGTCCATGCACCCGTCGGGCAGCACCGGGCGGACGGCCGTCTCCCGGGCGACGGCCCGGGTCCAGACGACCGCTCCGGCGAGCCGCGAGGGGCGTTCCTCGTACACCCGCCCAGAGTAGGCCGCGGGGCCCTACTCCTTCTCCCGGGTCGCGTGCAGCCGCGACTTCACGTCGTCCGGCGGCAGGAACTTCGACCAGCGTTCCGGGAACTCGGACGGCATGTCGGGGTCGTCCTCGTCCACGTCGTCCTCCTCGGCGCGCAGCCGGGCCACGAGGTCGGCGGCCTGGGCGGCGCGGGCGCGTTCGCCGGCCTCGCGGGCGGCGGCGGTGGCGACGGAGGGCCAGACCCGGTCGATGGCGGCGTTGACGGCGGCGCCGACGAGGACGGCGAAGGCGGAGATGCCGATCCAGAGGAGGACGGCGATGGGCGCGGCGAGGGAGCCGTAGATGGTGGGGCCCTCGACCTGGCTGACCAGGTAGATGCGCAGCAGGAAGCTGCCGAGCACCCACATGCCGAGGGCGACGAAGGCGCCGGGGATGTCCTCGATCCACGGCGAGCGGACCGGCACGGACACGTGGTACAGGGTCGTCAGGAAGACGACGGACAGCAGGATGACCGTCGGCCAGTACAGGACCGAGACGACCTCGGTGCCCCAGGGCAGGATCTCGACGAGGCGGTCGGGGCCGACGACGGCGAGCGGCAGCACGACCGCGCCGATGAGCAGGGCCACGATGTAGAGCAGCAGGGACAGCAGCCGGGTCTTGACGATGCCGCGGTGGCCGTCGAGGCCGTACATGACGGTGATCGTGTCGATGAAGACGTTGACGGCTCGGGAGCCGGACCAGATCGCGATGGCGAAGCCGAGGGAGATGATCTCCGGGCGTTTGGCCTTGGTGACGTCCTCCAGGAGCGGGCGGGCGATCTCGTTGACACCCTTGTCGGAGAGGACGGTGCCGGCGGCGTGCAGGATGTTCTGCTGGATGCTGGCGACGGTGTCGGTGTTGGTCCACTCGTCGGCGTAGCCGAGCAGGGCGATCAGGCCGAGCAGCAGCGGCGGCAGCGAGAGCAGGGTGAAGAAGGCGGCTTCGGCGGCGAGGCCGAGGATGCGGTACTCCATGCACGAGTTGACCGTGTCCTTGAGGAGCAGCCAGGCCATCTTCCGCTTGGAGACGTTGCGGTAGAGGACGCGGGCCCGGTGGAGCCTGCGCCACCGGCGCCGGTCGGACCGCTCCGTCCGCTCCGGATCCTCGCCCCGATCGCCACGGCCGGGTGTTTCGTTTGCTGCCTGCACCTCCTTACCGTATCGGCATGGCACCAAGGACCCACACCGTGACCAACCAGGCTCCCCCGCTGATGGGGTACGACGTGTACGCGAGCGACCGGGCACTCGTCGAGGCCGTCGGACGGCACCTGCCACCGGAGGTGGCGGCGGAGGCCGGTGAGGAGCTGACGGCCCTCGGGGTGTCGGCGGGTTCGGCGCAGGCGCTGGAGTGGGGGCGGCTCGCGAACGAGAATCCGCCGCGGCTGCGGACCCACGACCGGTACGGCCGGCGGATCGACGAGGTGGAGTTCCATCCGTCCTGGCACCGGCTGCTCGGCCGCGGGGTGGCGGCGGGGCTCAGCGGCGGCGCGTGGGGCCGGCCGGGCGGCCATGTGCGGCGGGCGGCGGCGTTCATGCTGGCCTCGCAGGTGGAGGCGGGGCACGGCTGTCCGCTGTCGATGACGCACGCGGCGGTGCCGGCGCTGCGGGCGGATCCGGAGCTCGCGGCCGAGTGGGAGCCGCTGCTCGCCTCCCGGGTGTACGAGCAGCAGCTGCGGCCGCCGCTGGAGAAGTCGGGCGTGCTGCTCGGGATGGGCATGACGGAGAAGCAGGGCGGCAGCGACGTACGGGCGAACACGACCCGGGCGGAGCCGCTGGCGGGCGACGGCGGGTACGTCCTGACGGGGCACAAGTGGTTCTGTTCGGCGCCGATGTCGGACGGGTTCCTGGTGCTCGCGCAGGCCCCCGGGGGACTGAGCTGCTTCCTGGTGCCGCGGGTGCTGCCGGACGGCACGCGCAACCCGTTCGCGATCCAGCGGCTGAAGGACAAGCTGGGCAACCGCTCGAACGCCTCGGCCGAGGTGGAGTTCGACGGGTCGACCTGGGCGCGCCCGGTCGGTGAGGAGGGGCGCGGGCTGCGCACGATCATCGGGATGGTGGCGGCGACCCGGCTCGACTGCGTGCTCGGCTCGGCGGCGCTGATGCGGCAGGCGGTCGCACAGGCCGTGCACCACGCCTCGTACCGCGCCGCCTTCGGCGGGCTGCTCGTCGACAAGCCGCTGATGCGCAACGTGCTCGCCGATCTGGCCCTGGAGTCGGAGGCGGCGACGGTGCTCGGGATGCGGCTCGCGGCGGCGTACGACGCCGCCGACTCCGGCGCGGAGGACGAGCAGGCGCAGGAGCGGGCGCTGCTGCGGATCGCGGTGCCGGTGGCGAAGTACTGGGTGACGAAGCGGTGTACGCCGGTGGTGGCGGAGGCCCTGGAGTGCCTGGGCGGGAACGGGTACGTGGAGGAGTCGGTGCTGCCGCGGCTGCTGCGCGAGTCGCCGCTGAACTCCGTCTGGGAGGGCGCCGGGAACGTCCAGGCGCTCGACGTGCTGCGGGCGCTGCAGAGGGAGCCGGGCGCGCTGAACGCGTTCCTGGTCGAGGTGGGGCGGGCGCGCGGCGCGGACCACCGGCTCGACCGGGCGATCCGGGACCTGCTGGCCGAACTGGCCGATCTGGACGGGATCGAGGCGCGGGCGCGCCGGCTCGTGGAGCGGATGGCGCGGGTGCTGCAGGGCGCGCTGCTCGTGCGGTGGGCGCCGGCGGAGGTGGCGGATGCGTTCTGCGCGTCGCGGCTCGGCGGGGACTGGGGGGCGTCGTTCGGGACGCTGCCGCACACGCTGGACCTGGGCGCGGTGGTGGAGCGGGCCCGGCCGCTGGCGTGAACGCCCGTACGGGGAGCCCCTCGTTCGGGTGAGTGAGGCGTTGTGCCGCGCGTGCCAGGGGTGGACCCGAGGGGGTCGACACGCGCGGAAAAGCCGAGGGTGGTGCTGCGCCGACACGGCACCACCCTCCGCTTCGGTTCCACCCTCGTGCACGAGGGCGGGGGTTGCCAGAGTTGCAAGGGGTTGCAGGATTACGGGAAGCACCCGGCGTGGCGCTCCGCGGAGCGGCACGATGGGCGCCTGGACGCGCGCCGCGGGGTGGCGCGCACCCTGCAGAACCGATACGGCGGCACCACCGCGACACCGCACGCACCGCACCACGCACCGCACCGCACCACGCACGCACCGCACCACGCACCACAGGGCCGACTACCGCACCGCGGATGGCTGGGAGGGACCGATGAACAACACCGAGCTCGACCTGAACCGGCTGGCCACGATGGACGCCGCCCAGGCGACCCGGCTGCTGCACAAGGTCCGCGAGGAGACGCTGGCCGGCCGCACCCCGCCGGTCGCGCCCCGGCGGGTCATCGACGCCTCCTGGCAGCGCATGTTCCGCCTCGGCCTCAAGCCCGACCAGGGCACCAGCAGCGTGCTGCTGCGCCGCGACGAGCTGGAGGAGCGGCGCCGCACGACCGTGCTCGGCGAGGTGATGCGCACGCTCAGCGCCGGGCTCGCGCGGATCGCCGACGCCTCGATGCAGATGATGGTGGTGACGGACGAGCACGGCCGGGTGCTGTGGCGGGAGGGCAATCTGTCGGTGATGCGCCAGGCCCACGGCATCTGTCTGGAGGAGGGGGCCGCCTGGAGCGAGAGCGACACCGGGACCAACGCGGTGGGCACGGCCCTGGCGATGGGCCGGGCCGTCCAGGTGCACTCCGCCGAGCACTACGTCCAGCAGCTGCACAACTGGACCTGCGCCGCCGCCCCCGTCCACGACCCGCGCGACCAGCGCCTGCTCGGGATCGTCGACGTCAGCGGGCCGGCCTCCAGCTTCCACCCGACCACGCTCGCGCTCGTCGCCTCCGTCGCGCAGCTCGCCGAGGCCGAGATGCGGCAGCGGCACCTGCGCTCCATCGAGCGGCTCCGCTCGGTCGCCGCGCCCATCCTCTGCCGGGTCGGCGGGCGGGCCATCGCCGTGGACCCGCACGGCTGGACGGCGGCGGTGACCGGCATGGCGCCGGTGGACCGGCTGGCGCTGCCCAAGTCCTTCCGGGCGGGACGGGTCTGGCTGCCGTCGCTCGGCATGTGCGCGGTGGAGCCGCTGCCCGGCGGCTGGCTGCTCAGGGTGGACGACGAACCCCCGACGGCCGACCCCGCCTCCGGCGCGGCGAGCCGGGTCGTGCTCGACCTCAGCCGCCCGCGCCGCTGGACGGTCGCCGTGTCGGGCGCGGCCGGCAGCTGGTCGCAGGAGCTCAGCCCCCGGCACGCCGAACTCCTCTACGTGCTCGCCCTGCACCCGGAGGGCCGGACGGCGGCCGACCTCGCCGAGGACGTCTTCGGCGACCGGACGAGGACGGTGACGGTACGGGCCGAGATGTCCCGCGTCCGCCGCAACCTGGCCGGCGTGCTCGCCCACCGCCCGTACCGCTTCAGCGAGGAGGTCGAGGTCGTGCTGCACCGCCCTGCCCACCCCGCGGAGCTGCTCCCGCAGTCGACGGCCCCGGCGGTGGTGGCCGCCCGCTCCGGAATGTCGGCGTAGCCGCTCCGGCGCCGGGGCGGAACACCCCCCTAGGACACCATGAGCTTCTGGAAGAGGGCGCCGATCTCGGCCTGGTCCGCGACCAGCGGCAGCGTGTCGAAGGACAGCTCCCACACGCCGTCCGGGCCGAATCGTTCCACGATCCCGAAGGGGACGGTGCGGGTCCCGGCGCCGTCCCGCACGGAGGCCGTGCCGTGCCACTCCACGTACGTGGTCGTCGCGCCGACCGCGACCTGGCCGGCCTTGAGGCGGAGGTCGGCGGTGGCGAACAGGCGCTCCAGGTAGGCGCGCCTGCCGGCGTCGGTGACGAGCGGGGCGTCGAGGCCGGGGCCGGTCAGCCGGGCGCCGGCGAACCGGGCGAGGAGGCCGTCGGTGTCCTCGGCGTTCCAGGCGGCGAGACGGTCCGGCATCTCGGTGACACGGAAGCGGGCGGGGACCCCGTCGGCCCGGTCCACCTGGGCCTCGCCGCTGTCGGCGACGCCGGCGAAGAGCGGGGCGGGCGCCGCCTCGGGCAGGGTGTCCCGGAAGAGGACGGCCCGGTCGTAGTAGCGGCGGGCCTGGATCGTGCGGCCGTCGTCGCCGAGGACGTTACGGGCGATCTGCGGGTACGCGATGGTGCGGCCGCGCAGCGTGACCTCGTTCCGCTGGCCGAACATCACGGTGCTGCCGTCGGCGACCACGTTCGTGCCCCGGTAGCTGAGGCTGGGCGCGAGGCGCAGCGAGCCGGTGATCGAGGTGCCGATCACGGCGTGGCCGCGCTGCGGGGCACCGCCGGCCTCCCAGAGGGTGGCGTCCGGGTCGAAGATGTCCAGGTAGGCGCGGACCCGGGGGTGGTCCGGATCGCCGAGAGCCGGCGGGGTGCCGGTGGGCAGCTCGCCGAAGGCGATCTGCCGCTGCATGAAGGCGCAGGCGTTGGGCGTGATCCGGCCTTCGAGCCGCTCCACCTTCGCCCGCGCCGCCGGGCAGTCGCCCTGGGCGGCGGCCACGGCCCCGCCCGGCTGTGCCGCCGCGGTGACCGCGGTGACCGTGCCGGCTCCCGCCAGGACCGCCACCGCCACCGCGATACCCGCCGCTCCACGCCGACGCGCACTCATCCCGTACCCCTTCGCTTGCTTCCGTTCCGGTGTGATCACCTTCGCGGTCGCGCGCAGGGGAGGTCGATTACCCCGGAGGTAATCGGGGCGATCGACCTTGTCCACATTCTGGACAACCTGCTCGGCTCGCCCAGCGGCTCGATCAGCTCTCGATGAACTGGTAGTCCTCGGCGATCCGGCCGTCCTCCGCCAGCACGACGAATTCGAGTCCGCCGCCGCCCGGCTCCCCGGTCTCGGCGAGCACCGCCTCCCAGCGGAACTTGATCACGTTCCCGAGGCGCTCGGCGTCCCGCGCCGCGCGGAAGGTCATGGTGCCGGGCGCCACGAACTCCTCGTACGCGCGGTTCACCCGCGTCTCCAGCTCGGCGTGGCCGCGGGCGCGCAGCTCGGGCTCGGCGAAGCCGATGGCGCGGGCGGCCTTGCGCATCTCCTGCGGCGGCTGGAGGACGTGGACGCCGTCCTCGTGCCACAGCTCCCGGACAGCGCGGCGGCGCAGCTCGGGGTCGGGCTCGTTCCAGACGGCGGCGTAGCGGTCGGCGACGGTCTGCGGGTCGGGGTACGACATGGCTGCTGCTCCCTGTGCCGGTGCGGGTGATCGGATGTGTCCAGAATCCGGACCGGGGTGCGGCCCGGCAATTCCCCGCAGGGAATGGCCCGCAGGCCGCCCGCTCCGGTAGTACGGGGACGTGACGACCAGCGAGACGAGACCGATGAGCGGCGTGGGCCCGTCG
The DNA here is from genome assembly GCF_044768205.1 of Streptomyces sp. NPDC101160. NCBI lineage: Bacteria > Bacillati > Actinomycetota > Actinomycetes > Kitasatosporales > Streptomycetaceae > Streptomyces > Streptomyces sp. NPDC101160. Next base: position 40,983 of record NZ_JBIWPJ010000016.1, read on the forward strand.
CTGCGTTCATGGCGGAGCCGGCGGCGGATGAGCCAGCTGGAGCTGGCCTCGCGGGCCGGGACCACGCAGCGGTACGTGAGCTTCATCGAGAGCGGCCGCTCGGTGCCGGGCCGGGCGATGGTGGTGCGGCTCGCGGAGTCGCTGGAGCTGCCGCTGCGCGAGCGGAACGCCCTGCTCCTGGCCTCCGGCTACGCCCCCGCGTACCGCGAGTCCCGGCTCGACGATCCGGCGCTCGCGCCGGTGCGCACGGCGCTGATCAGCGTGATGGAGGCGCACGAGCCGTATCCGGCGGTGATCGTGGACCGGTACGCGGACCTGGTGGCGGCCAACGCCGCCTTCGCCGCGCTGACCGCGACCGCCGATCCGGAGCTGCTGCGGGCCCCGGTGGACGTGGCCCGGCTGCTGCTGCACCCGCGCGGGCTCGCGCCCCGGATCGTGAACCTGGAGGAGTGGGCCTGGCACATCCTGGACTCGATGCGGAACGAATCTGTCCGCAATCCGGACGACCGGCTCACGGCTCGGATCGCCGAGCTGACCACGCTGGTCCCGGAGCGACCCCGCGACCCCGGGCCGGAGTACGTGGGCTTCGCGGTGCCGCTGCGCCTGCGCACCGTGGAGGGCGACGAGGAGCTGCGGCTGCTGACCACCCTGACCCGGTTCGGCACGGCGTCCGACGTGACGGTGGCCGAGCTGAAGCTGGAGGCCTTCCTCCCGGCGGACGCCCGTACCGCGGAACTGCTCGCCGAGGCCGCCTCCGGCCGGAAGTGATTCCGGCAGTGGCTCCGGCAGGCATTCCGGCAGTGATTCCGGTCCCGCCCGGCGGAAAGGCCCTGGGAATCCGGCGCTCCGCATGATGCGATAAGCCCATGAGCATCACTCTCACCACCTGGTCCCTGGAACAGACCGCGCCGTCCGACCTGCGCCCGGTCCCCGCCCCCGAGGGCCGGGACCTGAAGATCGTGCGCGCCGGGGAGCCGTCGGCGGAGTTCAGCCGCTTCCTCTATACAGCGGTCGGCGGCGACATCCGGTGGACCGACCGGCTCTCCCTCAGCTACGCGCAGTGGCAGGAGATCGTCGAGAAGCCGGGCGCCGAGATCTGGGTGGCGTACGAGAACGGGACGCCGGCCGGGTACGTGGAGCTGGACCCGCAGGACGACGGCGTGGTGGAGATCGTCTACTTCGGCCTGATCCCCGCGTTCCGCGGCCGCGGGATCGGCGGGCACCTCCTCTCGTACGGGGTGGAGCGCGCCTGGGACCTGGCCGAGCGCTGGCCGGAGCGGACGCCGACCAAGCGCGTGTGGCTGCACACCTGCTCGCTCGACGGCGAGCACGCGATGGCGAACTACGAGCGGCGCGGTTTCCGGCTCTTCGACACCAAGGTGGAGCAGGCGGAGGAGGCCGAGACGCCGGGCCCGTGGCCGGGCGCGTACGCCTGAGCCGTAGCACCGTCTGCACACAGCGCGTGAAAGGGGCCCTGAACTGGGCCCCTTTCGCGTGACCCATACCACACTGTCTCGTCAGGCGAGACACTCTTGTCCACATCCTGGACGAAGCTGGACTGGGTCCAAAGTCCCGTGACACGCTTCCGTCATGTCTGGAACTGGAACTGCCTTGGTGAGTCGGCGGCACGTCGACCTCGGCCGCATGTCCAGCGCCATCTGTTCGGCGCGCTGAGAAAACCAGCACCGCCGCACTCTTCCTGACGTCCTGTTTCGCTGCGCACTGCCGCGCCACCCTCCGACCCACGCGCGAGTGTGCAGGTCAGAGCCGCCCCCTCGCCGTCCCGAAGGACATATCGCCATGGCCGCCACCCCGGAAAACCCCACTCCCGCCACCGCCCGCCGCAAGACCGGGCGCCACCGTGGCGAGGGTCAGTGGGCCGCGGGGCACTTCACCCCGCTGAACGGCAATGAGCAGTTCAAGAAGGATGACGACGGTCTCAATGTGCGGACACGTATTGAGACGATCTACTCCAAGCGCGGTTTCGACTCCATCGACCCCAACGACCTGCGCGGCCGCATGCGCTGGTGGGGCCTCTACACCCAGCGCCGCGAGGGCCTGGACGGCACCAAGACCGGTGTCCTGGAGCCGGAGGAGCTGGACGCGGAGTTCTTCATGCTGCGTGTCCGCATCGACGGCGGCCGGCTGACCACCGAGCAGCTGCGGGTGATCGGCGAGATCTCCCAGGAGTTCGCGCGCGGCACCGCCGACATCACCGACCGGCAGAACGTCCAGTTCCACTGGATCCGGATCGAGGACGTCCCGGAGATCTGGAACCGCCTGGAGGCGGTCGGCCTGTCCACGACCGAGGCGTGCGGCGACACCCCGCGCGTCATCCTCGGCTCGCCGGTCGCCGGCATCGCCGCGGACGAGATCATCGACGGCACCCCCGCCATCGAGGAGATCTACCGCCGGATCGTCGGCAACAAGGACTTCTCCAACCTGCCCCGCAAGTTCAAGTCCGCGGTCTCCGGCTCGCCGCTGCTCGACGTGGCACACGAGATCAACGACATCGCCTTCGTCGGCGTCGACCACCCCGAGCACGGTCCCGGCTTCGACGTCTGGGTCGGCGGCGGTCTGTCCACCAACCCCAAGCTCGGCGTGCGGCTGGGCACCTGGGTCTCGCTCGACGAGGTGGCGGACGTCTACGAGGGCGTCATCTCGATCTTCCGCGACTACGGCTACCGCCGGCTGCGCAACCGCGCCCGCCTGAAGTTCCTCGTCGCCGACTGGGGCCCGGAGAAGTTCCGCCAGGTCCTGGAGGACGAGTACCTGAAGCGCAAGCTGACGGACGGCCCCGCCCCCGAGCAGCCGGTCGGCCGGTGGCGCGACCACGTGGGCGTCCACCAGCAGAAGGACGGGCGCTTCTACGTGGGCTTCGCGCCCCGCGTCGGCCGCGTCGACGGCGCCACGCTGACGAAGATCGCCGAGATCGCCGAGGCACACGGCTCGGGCCGGGTCCGTACGACCGCCGAGCAGAAGATGCTGGTCCTGGACGTCGAGGAGGCGCAGGTCGAGTCGATCGTCTCCGCGCTCGAGGCGCTTGACCTGCGGGTCACCCCGTCGCCGTTCCGGCGCGGCACGATGGCCTGCACCGGCATCGAGTTCTGCAAGCTCGCGATCGTCGAGACGAAGGGCCGCGGTGCCTCGCTCATCGACGAACTGGAGCGCCGCCTGCCGGGGTTCGACGAGCCGATCACCATCAACATCAACGGCTGCCCGAACGCCTGCGCCCGCATCCAGGTCGCGGACATCGGTCTCAAGGGCCAGCTGGTCCTGGACGCCGACGGCAACCGGGTCGAGGGCTACCAGGTCCACCTGGGCGGCGCGCTCGGCCTGGAGGCCGGCTTCGGCCGCAAGCTCCGCGGCCACAAGGTGACCTCGGCCGAGCTCCCCGACTACGTCGAGCGGCTCCTCAAGCGCTTCCAGGAGGAGCGCGCGGACGGCGAGCGCTTCGCCACCTGGGCGGCGCGCGCCTCCGAGGAGGCGCTGTCTTGAGCGAGCGAGCCGCCCCCTTCTACTGCCCCTACTGCGGGGACGAGGACCTGCGTCCCAACGAGCAGGGCCATGGCGCCTGGGAATGCGCCGCGTGCAGCCGAGCCTTCCAGCTGAAGTTCCTGGGGCTGCTCGCCCCCGGACTTCCGGTCAACCACTCTGGGAGGAACGAGATATGACGGTCGATCAGTCCGCCGATGAGCTGACCGCGGCCGACCTGAAGGCACTCGCCGAGCAGGCCGGCCGCGAGCTGGAGGACGCCTCCGCCCTGGAGATCCTCCAGTGGGCGGCCGCCACCTTCGGCAAGCGCTTCTGCGTCACCTCCTCCATGGAGGACGCGGTCGTCGCGCACCTCGCCTCGCGCGCCATGCCGGGCGTGGACGTCGTCTTCCTCGACACCGGCTACCACTTCCCCGAGACCATCGGCACCCGGGACGCCGTCGACGCCGTCATGGACGTCAACGTCATCACGATCACGCCGCGCCAGACGGTCGAGGAGCAGGACGCCGAGTACGGGCCGAAGCTGCACGACCGCGACCCCGACCTGTGCTGCGCGCTGCGCAAGGTCAAGCCGCTGGAGGAGGGCCTGACCGCGTACGTCGCGTGGGCCACCGGACTGCGCCGCGACGAGTCCCCGACCCGGGCGAACACCCCGGTCGTCGGCTGGGACGAGAAGCGCCGGAAGGTGAAGATCTCCCCCATCGCCCGCTGGACCCAGGACGACGTCGACGCGTACGTCACGGAGCACGGCGTCCTCACCAACCCGCTCCTGATGGACGGTTACGCCTCCGTCGGCTGCGCCCCCTGCACCCGCCGGGTGCTGGAAGGCGAGGACGCGCGGGCCGGCCGCTGGGCCGGGCGCGCCAAGACCGAGTGCGGGCTGCACGGATGACGGACACTCAGGAAACCCAGGAGAAGCACGTGACCGGTGCCACCATCTGGCTCACGGGTCTGCCGAGCGCCGGCAAGACCACCATCGCGTACGAGCTGGCCGGCCGGCTGCGGGGCGAGGGCCACCGCGTCGAGGTGCTCGACGGCGACGAGATCCGCGAGTTCCTCTCCGCGGGCCTCGGCTTCAGCCGCGAGGACCGGCACACCAACGTGCAGCGGATCGGCTTCGTGGCGGAGCTCCTCGCCTCCAACGGCGTGAAGGTGCTCGTGCCCGTCATCGCTCCGTACGAGGACAGCCGCGAGGCGGTCCGCAAGCGGCACGCCGCCGAGGGCACCCCGTACGTCGAGGTGCACGTCGCCACTCCGGTGGAGGTGTGCTCGGTGCGTGACGTGAAGGGCCTGTACGCCAAGCAGGCCGCGGGCGAGATCAGCGGTCTCACCGGTGTCGACGACCCGTACGACGAGCCGAAGAACCCCGATCTGCGGATCGAGTCCCACACCCAGACCGTGCAGGAGTCGGCAGCGACGCTCTTCGCGCTGCTCACCGAGAGGGGTGTCCTGTGAGCGACGCGCGCGCGGCCACCGGCCCGCAGACGACCACGAAAGCCGCACCGGTGCGCCGCGCGGGCGGAGAAGCGAACGAAAGGGGCGCAGCATGACCACCGTCGCTCATCTCCACGAGGAGACCGACAGCCCGTTCGCGCTGTCGCACCTCGACTCCCTGGAGTCCGAGGCCGTCCACATCTTCCGTGAGGTGGCGGGCGAGTTCGAGCGGCCGGTGATCCTGTTCTCCGGCGGCAAGGACTCCATCGTCATGCTGCACCTGGCGCTGAAGGCGTTCGCCCCCGCGGCGATCCCCTTCACGCTGCTGCACGTGGACACCGGGCACAACTTCCCCGAGGTCATCGAGTACCGCGACCGCGTGGTCGCCGAGCACGGGCTGCGGCTGCACGTCGCCTCCGTGCAGGAGTACATCGACCGCGGCGCGCTCAAGGAGCGCCCGGACGGCACCCGTAACCCGCTGCAGACCGTGCCGCTGACCGAGGCGATCCAGCAGCACCGCTTCGACGCCGTGTTCGGCGGCGGGCGGCGCGACGAGGAGAAGGCCCGCGCCAAGGAGCGGGTGTTCAGCCTGCGCGACGAGTTCTCGCAGTGGGACCCGCGCCGGCAGCGCCCCGAGCTGTGGCAGCTCTACAACGGCCGGCACGCCCCCGGTGAGCACGTCCGGGTGTTCCCGCTGTCCAACTGGACCGAGCTGGACGTCTGGCAGTACATCCAGCGGGAGAAGATCTCGCTTCCCGAGATCTACTTCGCGCACGAGCGCGAGGTGTTCCAGCGCAACGGCATGTGGCTGACGGCCGGCGACTGGGGCGGCCCGAAGGACACCGAGACCGTCGAGACGCGGCTGATCCGCTACCGCACGGTCGGCGACATGTCCTGCACCGGCGCGGTGGACTCCGACGCCACCACGCTGGAGGCCGTGATCACCGAGATCGCCGCGTCCCGGCTCACCGAGCGGGGCGCCACCCGGGCGGACGACAAGCTCTCCGAGGCCGCCATGGAAGACCGTAAGCGCGAGGGGTACTTCTAATGAGCACGACCACCGACCAGCCGACCCCCGGCAACGCGGAGCTCGCGGCGACCACCCTGCTGCGTTTCGCGACCGCCGGTTCCGTCGACGACGGCAAGTCCACCCTGGTGGGCCGGCTGCTCCACGACTCCAAGTCGGTCCTCGCCGACCAGCTGGAAGCCGTCGAGCACGCCTCCCGCTCCCGCGGCCAGGACGCCCCCGACCTCGCGCTGCTCACCGACGGCCTGCGCGCCGAGCGCGAGCAGGGCATCACCATCGACGTGGCCTACCGCTACTTCGCCACCCCGCGCCGCCGGTTCATCCTCGCCGACACCCCCGGCCACGTGCAGTACACGCGGAACATGGTGACCGGCGCCTCGACGGCCGAGCTGGCCGTGGTCCTCGTCGACGCCCGCAACGGCGTCGTCGAGCAGACCCGCCGCCACGCCGCCGTCGCCGCCCTCCTGCGCGTCCCGCACGTCGTCCTCGCCGTCAACAAGATGGACCTGGTCGACTACCAGGAATCCGTCTTCGCCGCCATCGCCGAGGAATTCACCACCTACGCCTCCGAACTCGGCGTCCCGGAGATCACGGCGATCCCGATCTCGGCGCTGGCCGGTGACAACGTCGTGGAGCCGTCCGCCAACATGGACTGGTACGGCGGCCCGACGGTCCTGGAGCACCTGGAGACGGTCCCCGTCAGCCACGACCTGACGGCCTGCCACGCACGTTTCCCGGTGCAGTACGTGATCCGTCCGCAGACCGCCGAGCACCCGGACTACCGGGGCTACGCGGGCCAGATCGCGGCCGGCGCGTTCCGGGTCGGCGAGGAGATCACCGTGCTGCCGTCCGGCAGGACGTCGACGATCACGGCGATCGACGCGCTCGGCGAGCCCGTGGACATCGCCTGGGCGCCGCAGTCGGTCACCATCCGGCTCGCCGACGACATCGACATCTCGCGCGGCGACCTGCTCGCGCCCTCCGGTGACGCCCCGGCGACGAGCCAGGACGTCGAGGCGACGGTCTGCCACGTGGCGGACCAGCCGCTCACCGTGGGCCAGCGGGTGCTGCTCAAGCACACCACCCGCACGGTCAAGGCGATCGTCAAGGACATCCCGTCCCGGCTCACCCTGGACGACCTCTCCCAGCACCCGAACCCGGGGCAGCTCGTCGCCAACGACATCGGCCGGGTCAAGGTGCGCACCGCCGAGCCGCTCGCGCTGGACTCGTACGCGGACTCGCGCCGTACCGGCTCGTTCCTGCTGATCGACCCGGCCGACGGCACCACGCTCGCGGCCGGCATGGCGGGCGAGTCCTTCGCCACCGCCAAGGCCGTCGAGAAGACGGTCGACGACGAGGAAGGCTGGGACTTCTGATGACGGGTCAGGACTTCTGGGCCACCTTCGCGAAGGAGGGCGGCCGGGTGGGCTCCGGTGCCCTCGGCGCGGGCCGGGGAGGTGTCGCGCGATGTGCGTGCTGACCTCCGTGCGCCGCTGCGGCGGCGCGATGCCGCTCCACCCGCTCCACCACTCGCTCGCCCGCGTCGGGCGACGACATAAACACAGACTTCACTGACACAGATCGAGGGGAACACCTCCCGTGCCTGCCACCACCCGAACCACCCTGCGCCGCGGCCTGGCCGCCGCTGCCGCACTGCCCCTTCTCATCGGGGTGCTCGCCTCCTGCAGCTACGGCTCCCAGGCCAAGAACGACGAGAAGAAGGTGGCCGCCGAGGGCAAGAAGCTCTCCGCCGACGCCGTACGGCTCGGGTACTTCCCCAATCTGACGCATGCCACGGCGCTGGTCGGTGACAATGAGGGCATCTTCCAGAAGGAGCTGGGTGGCACGGCGCTGAAGGTGTCGACTTTCAACGCGGGCCCGTCGGAGATCGAGGCGCTGAACGCCGGTTCGATCGACATCGGCTTCATCGGTCCCTCGCCGTCCATCAACGGCTACACCAAGTCCAAGGGCAGCAACCTGCGCATCATCGCC
>NZ_JBIWPJ010000017.1:0-41524 GCF_044768205.1 Streptomyces sp. NPDC101160
CCGACTCTATCAGATCTTTCCGATCCGATTTCCTCGGTGCTTTCCGGTCCCTTTTCGACTTTCGTCTTTCCGGGCCCTTCCGGCGCTTTCCGACTTTATCAGATTCATTTCCGTCGACCTAATCGGCGACTTAGTGATTCAGATAAGGAATCGGGATGGCTCCGAACTGGAGCGAGAGAGATTCTATCTCCGCTGCCAGGAGCTTGTCCAGCTTCCCGGGCAACCGTTTGAATCTACCTCCCCACGCAACCGGTGTCAACAGGTTTTGTGGGCGAAGAGGAGACTAGCAGGTCAGCGGGGTGCTCCGCACATCAGGCGGCGGTGGGGAGCTCGGCCGTTCGGTCGGGCTCCTCGACGTCGCCCGTGTCGCCGGCGCGTGCCGCGCGGCCGCCGAGGACGTAGACGTATGCGAGAAATGCCAGCTCAGCGGCGATGCCGATGCCGATGCGCGCCCAGGTGGGCAGGCCGGAGGGGGTGACGAAGCCTTCGATCAGGCCGGAGACGAAGAGGACCAGGGCGAGGCCGATGGCCATGCCGATGGCGGCGCGGCCCTGCTGGGCGAGGGCAGCGCGGCGGGTGGTGGGGCCCGGGTCGACGAGGGTCCAGCCGAGGCGGAGACCGGTGCCGGCGGCGACGAAGACGGCGGTGAGTTCGAGAAGGCCGTGCGGCAGGACCAGGCCGAGGAAGACGTCGAGGCGGCCGGCGGAGGCCATCAGTCCTATGCCGATGCCCAGGTTCAGCATGTTGGCGAAGAGGATCATCAGCACCGGGATACCGAGGAAGGCACCGAGGACCAGGCAGGTCGCGGCGGCCTGGGCGTTGTTCGTCCAGACCTGGGCGGAGAAGGACGCCGCCGGGTGGCTGGAGTAGTAGGTCTCGTACTGGCCGCCGGGGCGGGTCATCTCGCGCAGCTCGGCGGAGGCGCCGAGGGCGGACTGGACCTCCGGGTGGGTGCCGATCCACCAGCCGATCAGGGCCGCGAGGAGCGTGGAGACAACGGCGGTCGGGATCCACCAGTGGCGCGAGCGGTAGACGGCGGCCGGGAAACCGGCGGTGAGGAAGGTGACCGCGTCCCGCCAGGAGGCGCGGCGGGTGCCGGTGACCGTGGCGCGGGCGCGGGCGACGAGCTGGGTGAGCCGGGCCGTGATCATCGGGTCGGGCGCGCTGGACTGGATGAGGGAGAGGTGGGTGGCGGTGCGCTGGTAGAGGGCGACGAGCTCGTCGGCCTCGGCGCCGGTGAGCCGGCGGCCGCGGCGGAGCAGGTGGTCGAGGCGGTCCCACTCGGCTCGGTGGGCGGTGACGAAGACGTCGAGGTCCATGATCGGCTGCTGCTCCAGGCACGGGTGCGTACGGGTCGTACGGGGCGTACGGATGCGTAGTACGGGTTTTGAGTCTGCGGCGCGCTGCGGGTCAGCTTGGCAGACTGGCGTTCGGACGGGGTTCGGCTGGGTGAAGAAGGGTGGGCGCCGTGAGCGGGGTGGTGACGGGGGATGCCGTCTATCTGGGGCTGCAGCCGGCGCGGCTGCAGCCCCAGCCGGGCGCTGGCGCTGCTGATCGATCTGGTCGTGGTGTGGGCCGCGTATCTGCTGATCGGTCTCGGGCTCGCGGTCGCCACGGCGTCGCTCGACGAGGCGGCGGCGATGGCCCTGTCGATCGTGTCGTTCCTGCTGGTCCTGGTCGGGGCGCCGATCGCGGTGGAGACGCTGTCGCACGGGCGGTCTCTGGGGAAGCTGGCGTGCGGGCTGCGGGTGGTGCGGGACGACGGCGGGCCGATCCGGTTCCGGCACGCGCTGATGCGCGGGGCGATGGGGGTCGTGGAGATCCTGATGACGTTCGGGGCGGTCGCGTGCGTCGCGTCGCTGGTGTCGGAGCGTGGGCGACGGCTCGGTGACGTGTCCGCGGGAACGCTGGTGGTCCGCGAGCGGGTGGCGCCGGCGGCGGGCCTGGTGGTGCCGCCTCCGCCGCCGTGGCTGGTGGGGCGGTTCGCGGGGCTCGATCTGTCGGCGGTGCCGGATGCCCTGTGGCTGGAGATACGTCAGTACCTGACGCGGATGCGGCAGCTCGACCCGGCGATCGGGCAGCGGTTGGCGGAACGGCTCGCGGACGAGCTGGTGGCCCGGACGGGGACGCCTCCGCCGCCGGGGGTGCCGGCCGCCGCGTATCTGGCGGGTGTGGTGGCCGAGCGGCAGGCGCGGGACGCACGCCGGGTGTTCGCGCCGCCGGCGGGCCGGCCCGCGGGGGCGGGAGGGACTCCCGCCCCGGCGCCCGGCCCCCTGACTCCTGCGCCCGCGTCTCCTTCCCCTTCCCCCCTGTCTACGGTGCCTGTCTCGCCGCTATCTACGGTGCCTGTCCCGCCGCCTGCCGTTCAGGCGCCAGCCGTCCAGGCTCCCGTCGTCCAGGCTCCTGTCGCTCCCGAGCGGCCCGCGACCGGGTTCGCGCCGCCCGCCTGAGCTCAGAGGACGTTCGGCGGGGTGTCGAGCTCTTCGAGTTCGATGCCGGGGGCCGCGAGGACCACGTCGCCGGCGATGTGAACGGTGTGCTGCTCCCCCGTGTCCAGGGCGCTGACCTGGTACTCGTCCACGATCAGGGGCCCGTTGTCAGTGGCGTGCGCTTCACTGTTCACCAGGGCCCAGGACTGGTCGACCGTCAGGGGGGCGAGGACGGGATCCGTGAAGGCGACGAGCCGGACACGGGTCTCCGGGGAATCGGGGGTGAGGCGCAGGAGTCGGGAGATCGCGACGAGGAACGCCGGGGACGTGCCGGTGAAGGCGTGGGCGCGCACATTGCCTTCGGTGGCATGGGTTCCGGTGGGGTCGGTACGGACCCACGTGACGCCGTCGAGGGCGGCGCCGCGGACTTGCCAGTTCGCGGCGTGGAGTTCGAGGCGGATGGGGCGGCCGAGTTCGTCGATGGCCAGGTCGACGGAGCCGGTGGGCTCGCCGGAGGGGTTGGTGAGCTGTGAGACGTAGCGCCAGCCGGAGGGCCCGGGCGCGCAGTTGAAGTGCTCTTCACCGAGAGGGGTGTGATCGTGCGGATCATGGAGCGAATAGCGGCCGCGGGGCATGGGTCCTCGGGGTGCTTCCTGGAGCGGTAGTCGCGAGCGGGTGCCGCGAGCTGCTGCGCGCGGGCTCTGCGAGCAGCTGTCGCGGTCAAGAGACGAGGCAGGCCCCCGGCACGGGGGTGCGGGGGCCTGCCTTTTCCGTCACGGAGTCCTGCGACGGGCGGGTGTCAGTGGGCTTTCACCCGGGACTGTCACCCGCCGGTCGTGGGATCAGTAGCGGTAGTGGTCCGGCTTGTACGGGCCCTCGACCGAGACACCGATGTACGCGGCCTGCTCGGGGCGGAGGGTCGTCAGCTTGACGCCGAGGGCGTCGAGGTGCAGCCGGGCGACCTTCTCGTCGAGGTGCTTAGGCAGCGTGTAGACGCCGACCGGGTACTCGGCGGTCTTGGCGAAGAGCTCGATCTGGGCCAGGGTCTGGTCCGCGAAGGAGTTCGACATCACGAACGACGGGTGGCCCGTGGCGTTGCCCAGGTTGAGCAGGCGGCCCTCGGAAAGGACGATGACGACCTTGCCGTCGGGGAAGGTCCAGGTGTGGACCTGCGGCTTGACCTCGTCCTTGACGATGCCCGGGATCGCGGCCAGGCCAGCCATGTCGATCTCGTTGTCGAAGTGGCCGATGTTGCCGACGATCGCCTGGTGCTTCATGCGGGCGATGTCGGACGCCATGATGATGTCCTTGTTGCCCGTCGTGGTGATGAAGATGTCGGCGGTCTCGACGACCTCGTCGAGCGTCGTCACCTGGTAGCCGTCCATCGCGGCCTGCAGCGCGCAGATGGGGTCGATCTCGGTGACGATGACGCGGGCGCCCTGGCCGCGCAGGGACTCGGCGCAGCCCTTGCCGACGTCGCCGTAACCGCAGACGACGGCGGTCTTGCCGCCGATGAGGACGTCGGTGGCGCGGTTGATGCCGTCGATGAGCGAGTGGCGGCAGCCGTACTTGTTGTCGAACTTCGACTTCGTGACAGCGTCGTTCACGTTGATCGCCGGGAAGAGCAGGGCGCCGGCCTGCTGCATCTCGTAGAGGCGGTGGACACCGGTGGTGGTCTCCTCCGTCACGCCGCGGATGTCGGACGCCAGCTGGGTCCACTTCTGCGGGTTCTCGGAGAGGGTGCGGTTGAGGAGACGGAGGATGTAGCCGTACTCCTCGCTGTCCGCGGTGGACGGGTCCGGGGCGGAGCCGGCCTTCTCGAACTCGACGCCCTTGTGGACGAGGAGGGTGGCGTCACCACCGTCGTCGAGGATCATGTTCGGGCCGCCGGTGGGCGTGTTCGGCCAGGTGAGGGCCTGCTCGGTGCACCACCAGTACTCCTCCAGGGTCTCGCCCTTCCAGGCGAAGACCGGGACGCCCTGCGGGTTGTCCGCGGTGCCGTTCGGGCCGACGGCGATGGCCGCGGCGGCGTGGTCCTGGGTGGAGAAGATGTTGCAGGAGGCCCAGCGGACCTCGGCGCCGAGGGCGACCAGGGTCTCGATGAGGACGGCGGTCTGCACGGTCATGTGCAGCGAGCCGGTGATGCGGGCGCCGGCCAGCGGCTGCTGGTCCGCGTACTCGCGACGGATGGACATCAGGCCGGGCATCTCGTGCTCGGCGAGGGTGATCTCCTTGCGGCCGAACTCGGCCAGGGACAGGTCGGCGACCTTGAAGTCCTGCGTGGCGGCAGTCGTCATGACTGGAGCTGCTCCTCGTGAAATCGGGTTTCGAGGGTCGAGTGGGCGCCTGGCACCGCGGCTGTGGGGCGACGCGGGCATACGAATGCCCGGGTGCTCCCGCGGTGCAGTCGTCGGAGGCCCTCTCTCCCTCGGCCGGCCCGTGTGAGGACCGCCCGACCGCCATCAGCAGCGACGTCTGGCTGGTCACGAATCTACACCGATCGGCGCAGTGGCCCACAGTCCACCCCGGCCTGAATACCGGCCACAGACGGGCCACAGACGGGCCACAGACGAGCCGCAGGCGGGCCGGAGCGGGGCTGGACACGGGGTTCAGCCCTCCGCCCCTCCTGGGCGCGGGCTCGGGGCGCTGGGCGCGTGGGTAGGGTGCGGGCCGGATTCGTGCGGGAGGGACGGGAGGGGTCGAGTGATGAGGCCGGGACGAGGGCTGCGGGTCGCGGGGTGGGTGCTGGTGCCGCTGGGCGCGCTGCTGGTCGCCGGGGGCCTGTGGCTGCGGAGCGCGTATCCCGGCCATACGGTGCCGAGTGACTCGATGCGGCCGACGTACGGGTCCGGGGACCGGCTCTTCGCCGAGCGGATCGAGCCGTCGGAGGTACGGCGCGGGGACGTCGTCCTCGTCTCCGTGCCCGAGTGGGGCATCCGTGAGGGGCTGTCGGTGAAGCGGGTGATCGGGGTCGGCGGGGACCGGGTGACGTCCGACGACAGGGCCGTGTACGTCAACGGGAGGCCGCTCGCGGAGCCGTACGTCCTCCACGGCGACCCGATCGGTGGCGCGCCCGGATTCGACGTGAAGGTGCCGGAGGGACGGCTGTTCCTGCTCGGCGACAACCGGGGCGACTCGCTGGACTCGCGCTACCACCAGGACACGGCGCCGGGCGGGACGGTCCCCGTCTCGGCCGTGAAGGAGCGGGTCGCGGACAGTCCGCTGGGCGCGGTCGGCGCCATCGCCGGGGCCTTCGGCGGCGGTGTGGTGCTGGTCGTGGGGGCCGGACTCGGGCTCGGGGGATGGCTGGCCGGGCGGGCGCGGCGCACGGCGGTGCCGCCGGCCTCTCCGTACGTACGCGTCTGACGGACGAACCGAACATGGCGAGAGGCCCCGGACCAGCTGGTCCGGGGCCTCTCGTCAGGCGGTCGGGCGGTCGGGCGGTCGGGCGGTCAGGCGGTCAGGCGCTCTTCGACCGGGCCGCCTTCTCGCTGTAGATGTCCGGCTCCAGGTAGATGACCCGGGCGATCGGGACGGCCGCGCGGATGCGGGCCTCGGCCGCGTCGATGGCGCGGGCGACCTCGGCGGCGGTGTCGTCGTGGCGGACGGCGATCTTGGCCGCGACGAGCAGCTCCTCCGGGCCGAGGTGGAGCGTGCGCATGTGGATGAGGCGGGTGACCGTCTCGCCGTCGACGATCGCGTCCTCGATCTTCTTCACCTCTTCGGTGCCCGCGGCCTCGCCGAGCAGCAGCGACTTGGTCTCGGCGGCGAGGACGATCGCGATGAGGACGAGGAGGACACCGATGCAGACGGTGCCGATGCCGTCCCAGACGCCGTTGTCGGTGGCCAGCGCCAGGCCGACGCCACCGAGGGCGAGCACGAGACCGATGAGGGCGCCGAAGTCCTCCAGGAGGACGACGGGCAGCTCGGGAGCCTTCGCCCGGCGGATGAAGTCCTTCCAGGACTGCTCGCCGCGCAGCTCGTTCGACTCCTTGATCGCGGTGCGGAAGGAGAAGGACTCCGCGATGATCGCGAAGACGAGGACGCCGACCGGCCAGTACCAGGCCTCGATCGGGTGCGGGTGCTTGATCTTCTCGTAGCCCTCGTAGATGGCGAACATGCCACCGACCGAGAACAGCACGATGGAGACGAGGAAGGCGTAGATGTAGCGCTCGCGGCCGTAGCCGAACGGGTGCTGCGGGGTGGCCTCGCGCTGGGCGCGCTTGCCGCCGAGGAGGAGCAGGCCCTGGTTGCCGGAGTCGGCCAGCGAGTGGACGGCCTCGGCGAGCATCGAGGACGAGCCGCTGAACACGAACGCCACGAACTTCGCTGCGGCGATCGCGAGATTGGCGGCGAGTGCCGCCACGATCGCCTTGGTTCCGCCTGACGCGCTCATGGGTCCTCGTCTTCCCTTGGTCGATGCTCCGGCCGTACCGCGCACGGTGTCACCACGGTGGTACGGCCGGTCATTGTTGCATCAGGCCACCACAGTGGCACGGAATACCGTTCCCGTACCGGACAGTTCGGTCTTTTCGTCCGCCGGGACGAAGACCGATTCGCCCGGGCCGAGGGTCAGGTCACCGACGGAGGGCCGGCCCGCGGTCGCGAGCAGGATCTGGGGGGTGGGGGCGGTGAGGTCGGTCGGGGCGGCGCCCTCGGCCCGTACGTAGCGGGAGAGGCGGAACTCGTCGACCGGGGTGTCGTACAGCTCCTCGCCCGTCACCGACGCCTCCGGGCGCAGGATGCCCGGCTCGCGCGGCTCGAAGCGGACGACCCGCAGCAGTTCGGGGACGTCGACGTGCTTGGGGGTGAGGCCGCAGCGCAGCACGTTGTCGGAGTTGGCCATGATCTCGACGGCGAGGCCGTCGAGGTAGGCGTGCGGCACGCCCGCGCCGAGGTAGAGCGCCTCGCCCGGCTGGAGCGTGACCAGGTTGAGCAGCATGGCGGCGAGGACGCCGGGGTCGCTCGGGTAGTGGTGGGCGATCTGGGCGTACGGGGCGTGGGCGCCGCCGAGGCGGGCGGCGGCGTGCGCGGCCTCGGCGACGGTGTGGGCGATCTCGGCGGGGTCGGCCGTGAGCAGTGCGGTGAGGACCTCGCGGAGGGCGGCCTCCTCGGGGTGGGCGTGCAGCACGTCGACGTACGGCTTGAGCGCGTCCACGCCGAGTGCGGCCATCGTGTCGGCGGCCTCGACGGGGTCACGGAAGCCGCACAGGCCGTGGAACTCGGTGAGCGCGCAGATGAGTTCGGGCTTGTGGTTGGCGTCCCGGTAGTTGCGCCGCGGGTCGTCGACCGGCAGCCCCGTGGCCTCCTCGGCGGCGAAACCGGCGCGCGCCTGGGCGAGGTCGGGGTGGACCTGGAGGGAGAGCGGGGCGCCGGCGGCGAGGATCTTGAAGAGGAACGGGAGGTGAGGGCCGAACTTCTCGACGGTGGCCGGACCGAGTTCGCGTGCGGGGTCGGCGTCGATGAGCTCGTTGAGCGGACCGCGGTCGGTGCGGGAGGGGGCGCCGGGGTGGGCTCCCATCCACATCTCGGCCTGGGGCTCGCCGGTGGGGGCGACGCCGAGCAGTTCCGGGATGGCCGTCGTGGAACCCCAGGCGTAGGGGCGCACGGTGTTGACGAGGCGGTCCATGGGGCTTCCAGCTCTTTTCAGTGCGGTGGGTGCGGTGATGGACGGGGGGCGGTGAGGTGGGGGGCGGTGACGAGTGGGGGCGGTGACGGGTGAGGGGGGACGGCTCAGGACGTGCGGGGGCGGCGCGCGGTCGTGGTGCGTAGTGGCTTCGCGCGTCGGGGTGTCATGCGTGCTGTGCGGTTACTCGGTTATTCGGTTGTTCGGCTGCTGGGGTTGATCGGTTACTCGGGGGGAAGGCCCGGGGAGGCGAGGGAGAGGTACACGGCGGTGAAGTCGGTGACGGCGAGCAGCTCGGCCAGCGTCTCCAGCGCGCTGCCCTCCTCCGGCTCCACCTCGCTGATGGCCGTGTCGTGGCCGAGGGCGAGCTCGCGGGCGGCGGGCGCGGCGCTGAACTCGTTGCCTTCGGCGGGCCGGTCGCGCAGCAGCACGACCCGGGCGCGCAGCGCCGGTTCCGGCTCCTCGACGCGGTCGCGGAAGATGTCGTCGGGGTCGGCGTTGGCGGCGTAGTCCCCGGTCAGCAGCATGCCGTGGGCGGGCAGTGCCTCCGGCAGCTCGGCGGCGAGCGCGGGCAGGCCGCCCAGTTCGGCGAGGACCGCGGCGAACCGGCGGCCGACCGGTCCGGCCGCCTCGCCCTCGGTCCAGACGAGCGGCAGCGTGTTGCCGAGCTCGGCGGCGAGGGTCTTGGCCGGGTTACTGTACGTGGCGATGGCCGGACCGCAGCGCTCCGCCATGCGGTCCAGACGGTCGGCGACCTGCTCCAGCGCCTCCTGCGGGGCCTCCACCAGGCCGACCCGGTCGAGCAGCGCGAGCAGCGGCGTGAACAGCGCCCACAGCGCGCCCGGGCTCGCGGCCAGCGACTCGCCGTACTCGTCCGGCGCCTCGTGCGGGCCCATCGCCAGCGGCACGAACAGACCGCGGGAGCCGCCCATGGACTCGGCGAGCGGGGAGCCCTTCGGGGCGACGGCGACGACGGTGATGCCGCGGCGGTACGCCTGCTCGACGAGGAGGGCGAGACCCGGCTCGGAGCCGTCGGTCGTCGGTACGAGGAGCAGGTCGACCGAGCCCGCCCAGCCGGGCAGCGCCCAGCGCAGCGCGCCGACGGCCGCGGCGACGCCGGTCGGCTGCAGCCGGATCACCGGGGCGGCCGCGCCCGCGAGGGCGCCGACCAGGTCGGCGACGCCGGCGGCGGCGGTGCCGGGGCCCGCGACCAGGACCGCGCGGGGGCGGCCGTCCGGACGGAGCTCCGCGATGCCGGCCTCGGCGGCGTGCCGGGCGGCGGTCCGTACCCGCGCGCCCGCCTCGGCGGCGCCGCGCAGCAGGCCGCGGTGGTCGGCGAGGGCGAGGGCTTCCGGTGCGTCGAGGAGGGTCTCGTCGAGCATGTGGCGGGCCTCCGGTCGTCGGTGGCGGGACCCTCGGCCGGTGGTCGGCCGGGGTGCCGCGTGGTCTGTCCCCCGAGGGTCGCCCCTTGGTGACGGCCCCCAGAGGTCTCCTCGTCGAGGTCTCCTCCTCAGGGGCTTACCCGTCGTACGGGTCGCGTACGGGTCGCCTACGGCGTGCGGCTCGCGTACGACGTACGGGGCGCGTACGGCGTACGGGCGTAGGGGCCGTGCGCGGGCGTACGGGTTACTCGGGGCGGCGCGCCTCGTCGACGAGCAGGACCGGGATGCCGTCGCGGACCGGGTACGCGAGACCGCAGTCGGCGGAGGTGCAGACGAGCTCCGGGGTCTCCTCCGCGGAACGGTCGTTCAGCGGGGCGTGGCAGGCCGGGCAGGCCAGGATCTCCAGGAGGCCGGCTTCGAGCGGCATGGGCGGTCCCTTCGGGGAGCGGTACGGACGGTCTTCGGGCCAGGTCAGCCTACCGCCGGGCCGCGGGCGGCGCCCTTGATGCGGGGCGGGGCGCCGCTGGTTACGTTGCGCGGCGCGGCCGACTGGGGGGCGGCGGGGCGGGAACGTCGCGGGAAACGGGGGGCGACGGGTTGGGCGCGGAGTGGCGTGGCCGGGCAGGGGGCGCGGCGCGGCGTGGCGGGCGGGGCGTGGCGTGGCCGGGTGGGGGCGCGGCGCACGCCGGGGTGGTCAGCGGGCGGTCCGGTGACGTCCGCCGGGCGGCCGGCCTAGCGAGCGCGGCGTGCGCGGCGTAGGCGCGGCCCGGCCGAGGACGCGGCGCACGCCCGGGAGGCCGACCGGGGCCGGCGGCCCTGGTGAGCGCGGCGTGCGCGTGGGCGGCGTAGGCCCAGGAGCGGAACGCGCCCGCAAGGGCGCCGTCCCGTGTGCCCACCCGTCCCGCCCCAGCGGGACGATTGCCCACACGGGGGGGGCGGGGGGCGGGGCCGGCCCCGGCACAAGGCGGAGGGCCAGGGGCCCGAGGCGGGCGACGTCCCGGCGGAAGCCGGAGGGCCGACGGCCAGGACCCGAGCTTCGGGGCCGGGCGGCGCGCAGTGGGGCTGGCCGGCCCCTCCCCGCGCCCCCGGCCCCTTCGGCTCAGGCTCGGATCAGGGCCAGGGCCTCGTCTCGTACGCGCTCCATCGTCGCCTCGTCGCGGGCCTCCACGTTCAGGCGGAGGAGGGGTTCCGTGTTGGAGGCGCGGAGGTTGAACCACCAGTCGGTGGCGGTGACCGTGAGGCCGTCGAGGTCGTCGAGGGTGACGCCGTCGCGGGAGGCGAAGGCGGTGCGCACGGCGGCGAGGCTGGCCGACTGGTCGGCGACGGTGGAGTTGATCTCGCCGGAGGAGGCGTAGCGGTCGTAGGAGGAGACCAGGGCGGAGAGCGGGCCGTCCTGGCCGCCGAGGGCCGCGAGGACGTGGAGCGCGGCGAGCATGCCGGTGTCCGCGTTCCAGAAGTCCTTGAAGTAGTAGTGGGCGGAGTGCTCGCCGCCGAAGATGGCGCCGGTCTTCGCCATCTCCTCCTTGATGAAGGAGTGGCCGACGCGCGTCCGCACCGGCGTGCCGCCGTGCTCGCGGACGACCTCCGGGACGGACCAGGAGGTGATCAGGTTGTGGATGATCGTGCCGCTGCCACCGTGCTTGGCGAGTTCGCGCGCCGCGACGAGCGCGGTGATCGCGGACGGGGAGACCGGGTCGCCGTTCTCGTCGACGACGAAGCAGCGGTCGGCGTCGCCGTCGAAGGCGAGGCCGAGGTCGGCGCCCTCGGCGCGGACGCGGGCCTGGAGGTCGACGATGTTCTTCGGGTCGAGCGGGTTGGCCTCGTGGTTCGGGAAGGTGCCGTCGAGCTCGAAGTACATCGGGACGACGTCGAGCGGCAGACCCGCGAAGACGGTGGGCACGGTGTGGCCGCCCATGCCGTTGCCGGCGTCGACGACGACCTTGAGCGGGCGGATGGAGGCGAGGTCCACGAGCGAGAGCAGGTGGGCCGCGTAGTCCTTGAGCGTGTCGCGCTCGCTGACGGTGCCCGGCTTGTCGGCCGGCTCGGGCGCGCCCTGCTCCGTCCACTGCTCGGCGAGCGCGCGGATGTCGGAGAGGCCGGTGTCCTGGCCGACCGGGGCGGCGCCGGCGCGGCACATCTTGATGCCGTTGTACTGGGCCGGGTTGTGCGAGGCGGTGAACATCGCGCCCGGCAGGCCGAGCTGCCCGGAGGCGAAGTACAGCTGGTCGGTGGAGCAGAGCCCGATCATGGTGACGTCGGCGCCGAGCCGGGCCGCGCCGCGCGCGAAGGCGGCGGCGAGACCGGGCGAGGAGGGGCGCATGTCGTGGCCGATGACGACGGCCTCGGCGTCCACGACCCGTACGAACGCGGCGCCGAAGAGCTCCGCCAGGGTCTCGTCCCACTGATCCGGCACCACCCCGCGGACGTCGTACGCCTTCACGATCTGCGACAGATCAGCAGCAGCCACGGACCAACCCTCCTGAGGTCTCGGTATGTCTCGGCTCGCGCGACCGCGACGTGGAGGACGCGGAATGCGCGGGGCCCAAACTACCCGGAAGGGGGCCTTGATCAGTTTTCGGGGGAACGGAGCACCCGAAGGTGTCCCCGACGGCCGACCTCCATCGGGTCGCCGCTCCGGCCGCCCGGGACGCCCTTGCCGCCGGCCTCCGCCGCGCGTTCCTGGGGGCGGGCCGCCTCCCGTACCGCGTTGGCGAGGGCTTCGAGGTCGTCGCCGCTCGGGCGGGTCGGGGCGGTGCCGTCGGAGAGCCGCACGACCTCCCAGCCGCGCGGGGCGGTCAGGCGCTCGCTGTGCTCGGCGCACAGGTCGTAGCAGTGGGGCTCGGCGTAGGTGGCGAGCGGGCCGAGGACCGCAGTCGAGTCGGCATAGACGTACGTCAGTGTCGCGACGGCAGGGCGGCCGCACGCGGTGCGCGAACAGCGACGTACAGGGCTCACGACGTTGGACGGTACCGCACTCTTGAGCGGGCCGCGACGACTCTCCCCCAGGTCACTCCACCGTGTCGCGGTGTGACGTCCGCCACGAGGCCGTTCGGGAGGGCCCTTCTGACCTGCGGGAGCGCCGGGATCCGGCGGGGATACGGGGGCCGGGGCGGGTCGGGATCCGGACAGGCAGGGGGAGAATTCCGGTCATGGACGGCCAGATGGCCGATCCGACGAGGCCGGTGAATCGGCCCGTTGTCCGGCCGGAACGATCGCCTTCCGACAGCTTCCGACAGCCGTGACGGACGCACGCCACCGTTCCGGCCGCTTTGCACCGGTCCCGAACCACCGGAGAGAGTTACGCTGCGTCAGTGACGGACACCACCGAGAGCATGGACAGCACCGGTCCCGTACCGCGCGTGCGGCGCCGTGACCGCCACGGCCGGGGCATGCGGGGGCCGGTCGCCCCGCCGCAGGTCCCGCTGTCCGCGAGCCGCGCGGACACCTTCCGCGATCTGGTCCTGGACTCGGTGGAGCGTCTGGAGCGGCGCTGGCCGCAGCTCGCGGACGTGGAGTTCCTGGTGATGGAGGTCCCTCCGGCGGTGCCGGGTGAGCCGGTCGTGCCGTTGGGCGGCTCGACCCCCGCGGAGAAGAACGAGCCGGCCCGCGTGGTCGTCTACCGCAGGCCGGTCGAGATCCGCTCCAAGAGCCGCGACGAGCGGGCCCTGCTCGTCCACGAGGTCGTCGTCGAGCAGGTGGCCGATCTGCTCGGCCTCTCCCCCGAGTCGGTCGACCCGCGGTACGGCCAGGACTGACCGTCTCTCCGGCGAGTCGGGCTCAGGGGCGCCGGGCTCAGCCGGACCGTCTCCGACGCCGGGCTCCAGAGGCCCCGCTCAGGCGCCGGGCTCAGAGGCCGAGCTCAGCCGGACCGTCTCCGACGGGCCGGGCTCAGGGGCGCCGGGCTCAGTCGTCGAGCACCGTCAGGTCCTGGCGGGCCTTCGGCACCTGCACCGTGCCCCGGTCGTCGACGAGCGGCTGGACCGTGAACATCGGGATGCCGTCCTGCGGCAGCGCCAGCGTGCGCGAGGCGTGCACCGGGCCGCCCGAGAGGCGTTCGACGGTGATCGCGTAGGAGCCCTTGAGGCCGTCGGGGACGGGCGCGTCCATGGAGAGCGTGGTCCCTCCCTTGACCGTGACCGTCTTGGTGACCGGGGTGCCGCCGCCGGAGCCGGCCGAGGCGGTGATCCGGACCTCGGCGCTCGCGGCGGGGGCGGTCAGGACGAGGGTGGCGCCCTTGGCGCGGTTGTCGGCGACGGTCGCGCGGCCCTCGATGGCGGCGGTGGCCGGGATGAAGGCGACCTCCTGCTTGTCGCCCTTGCCGCGCGCGACCCTGAGGGCGGCCACGACCGGCGTGGCCTTCTTCGGGTCGGTCGGGGTCAGCAGCAGCGAGCCGGGCTCGCCGCGGGTGAGGTCGGGCAGGTCGAGCGCGGCGGTCATGCCGGACTTGACGTGCAGGATGTCCGCGCCGGCCGGGACGATCGTGCCGGTCGGGGTGACCAGCTGGACCTTCAGGTCGGCGTCGGCGTCGCCCGGTGCGTACGCCACGAGCCGGACCGAGGTCGCGTCGGCGGGGATGCCGGGCAGGACGGCGGTGCCGGCCGGGTCGGCGGAGGCCGGGAGCCAGTCGCTGCCCGCCTTCTCGTCGGCGACGCCGACGACGGCGCCGACGCGGCCACTGCGGGTGGTCACGTGGACGGTGACGTCCTGCTGGGCCGGGTCGGTGGTGAGAGTGGGGAGCAGCACCGGGACGCTGGAGTGCGCGGGGACCGGGATGCCCTCGGTGACCTGGGACTTCAGGACGCCGTCGGGGCCGTAGAGCTCGATGTCGGCGACGGCCGCGCTGTCGTCGGGGTTGGTGAGGTGGACGTAGTCCTGGCGGTTCTTGGCGGTGGACGCGGCCGGGAACCAGAAGTCGGTGTCCGGGGCGGTGCAGCTGACGCCGAGCAGGCCGCGGGCGCCGCCGGCGGCGACGACGGTGGTCTGCTGGACGGTCCAGCCCGGCGCGAGGGCGCCGCTCGCCGTGCCGATCAGGGCGGGCGCGTCGGGGCCGTCGGCCTCGGCGGTGACCGGGGTGCCGGCCTGGGTGACGGTCGCCGGGGCCTTCGGCGCCTTGGGCTTCTTCGACTTGTCGTCGGAGGACCCGTCCTCGCCCGGGAGGGCGGCGGCGGTGGCGGGCTTCAGCTCGGCCTTGGCCGCCTTCTGCTCGCCCGGCTGCCCGGCCGTCTGTCCGGCGGTCTGTCCCGTGCCCTTGTTCGTGGAGGCGGGTGTGTACGAGGTGTACGCCGTCTCCGCCACCTCCGAGGTGCTCGGCACCGGGCAGAGCAGACCGGCGCGCTCGACCGGCAGCCGCGTCGGCAGCTGGGTCGCGACCGGCGCGGTGCCGTCGGGGGCGGTCAGGGCGGCCACGCCGGTGACGGCGGCCAGGGCGGTCGCGACCGCGATCAGGGAGAGGGTGGTGCGGTTCACTGGTTGCTGCTCCCGTCGGGACGCTGCCCGTAGCCGTACGGGTCGTAGGGGTCGTACGGCTGCTGCTGGTCGTAGCCGTTCGGCTGCTGCTCCTGCTGCTGCGGCTGCTGCTGCGGCTGCGCGTACGGGTCGTACTGCGGCTGCTGCGCGTACTGCTCGGAGTCGTACTGCTGCTGGCCGTACTGCTGCTGGTCGTACTGCGCTTGCCCGTACGGGTCGTAGGCGTACGGCTGCCCCTGGTACTGCTCCTGGTAGTAGCCCTGCTGCGAGGCGGCGGCGTACGGGTCGTCCCACTCCGGCTCCTCCGGCACGGGTACGACGGGCACGACGGGCACGGGGGCGGGGACGGGGGCGGGCTCCGGGGCCGTCTCCTGCCCGGGCGCCTGTGCCGCTGCCTCCGCCGCTGCTTCCGCGGCTGCCTCCGCCTCCGCCGCGGCGCGCAGGCGGCGGGCGCGGCGGCCGTCGCCCTCGGCGGCCTGGGCGGGGATGGCGAGTTCCTCGTCGGGCAGGTCGTCGTCGATGTCGCGGCGGCGGCCGGGCAGGGCGAGGACGAGGAGGACCAGCGCGAGGCCGGCCTGGGCCCAGATCCACGCGGTGTGGGTGATCGGGTCGTCGAAGGTGAGGTCGAGGCGGCCGCCCTCGGCGGGCAGTTCGAAGCCCTGGGCCCAGCCGTCGACCGTGACGGGCTTGAGCGCCTTGCCGTCGAGGGTGGCGGTCCAGCCGCTGTCGGCGCGGTCGGCGACGCGCAGGACGCGTCCGGCGGGGCCGGCCGGGAGCTTGGTGTGGGCCTCGACGGGCCCGGCGGCGACGGCCACCGGCTGCACGGCCGCTCCCTCGGCCCCCGCGCCCGCACCGGCACCGGCACCAGCACCAGCACCAGCACCAGCACCCGGCACGATCATGATGCGGGCGACCTCCCGGTCCACGCGCCACAGCGCGCTGCCGTCGAGCTGGCTGAGCCGGCTGAGGCCCGGGGTGGCGTCGAGGACGCGGCTCATGGAGCGCGGCGCCCCGTCCCGTACGAGCACGTAGCGGATCGCGAAGCCGCTCAGCTCCTCGGTCTGGTCGGCTCCGGAGCCGGCCACGAGGTGGGCGACGACCTGGTCGAGGCGCGGGTCGCTGCCGCCGGTGGCGGCGAGTTCGGCGTCGCCGAGGCGGCCGCCGGAACCGCGGACCAGGGTGTACGCGACCTCGCCGGGCGAGCTGCCGCCGAGCACGAGGGTGCGGGCCTGGTCGCGGGTGCCGCTCTCCTCGGCGACGAACGCGGGCACCTGGACCGGGTCGCGGCGGGTGAGCGGGCCGTCGGCGCCACCGATCATCCAGCCGGCGGCGGACACGACAGGGCCGAGGGCGCAGGCGAGGGCGACGAGCGCGGCGACGGGCTGACGCCAGCCGAAGCCGTGGGCGGCGACGCGGCTGCGGCCGCCCTCGGCGCCGATCATGGCGGCGGCGAGCAGCGCGGCGCCGTAGACGAGGGTGGCGGGGCCGGCCCAGCCGGTCTCGGCGTCGCCGGCGCCGTTGGTGAGGACGGCGAAGAGCAGTCCGGCGAGGGCGGCGGCCCAGGCGGCGCGGACGGCGAGCACCCGCTCGGCGCGCAGCAGGGCGCCGAGCGCGGCGAGCACGAGGCCGAGGAGGACGAACCCGCCGGTGGTGCCGGGGCCGCCGGGGCTGGTGCCGAGCAGGTCGAGCGCGCCGGCCGTGCCCGTACGGATGTCGAGGCCGGCCTCGCGCAGGAAGGCGGCGGGGCTGGTCAGCAGGGAGAGCGACCAGGGGGCCAGGACGAGGACCGGGGTGCCGACGGTGGCGAGGAAGCGCAGTCCGTACGCGGTGATGTCGGCGCGGCGGAGCGCGAGTACGCCGAGGCCGAGGAGGACCGCGAGCGGCCAGACGACCGGCGTGAACGCCGTCGCGAAGGTGAGGAGGAAGGTGTACGCCCAGGTGGCGCGCCAGCTGCCCCGCTCGCCGCCGGGCCGGTTCAGCCCGTACGAGGAGACGGCGGCGCGGGCGATGAGCGGGAGCAGGATCGCGAGGACGGCGGTGCCGAGCCGGCCGGTGGCGAGGGCGCCGGTGGCGGCGGGCAGGAAGGCGTAGGCGACGGCGGCCCAGGCGCGCAGGAGCCGGGACTCGACGATGCCGCGGGAGGCGAAGTACGCGGTGAAGCCGGCGAGCGGGACCGAGCAGACGAGCAGCAGGGTCAGCGCGAAGGACGTCGAGCCGAGGAACAGCGCGGAGAGCGCGGCCAGGACGGCGAGGTAGGGCGGGGCGGTCTGGGTGCCGCCGGTGCCGATGGCGTGCCAGCCGTCGGCGTACCGCGACCAGAGCCCGGAGACGGTGTCGGGCGCGGGCAGCAGCGCGCCGCCGGCGAGGGAGCCGCCGCCGAAGAGGTTGCGGCAGGCGACGAGGGAGACGACGAGGAGGAGCGCGAAGAGGACGGGCCCGGGCTTGCGGGCGATCTTCTTCAGCCGGGCGAACTGCTCGATCTCCAGGAAGTCGGCGTCGTCGCCCCCGGGGCCCGACTCGACCACGCCGTGCCGGGAGCCGCCGGAGTCGGCGTCGGAGCCGCCGAAGTGGGAGGCGAACTGCTCGGCGGCGGCGCGGACGGTGGCGCCGGGCGGCGGGAAGAGCGGGCGGAGCTCGCTCGCGGGGACGGCCGGGTTCTTGCGCCGGCGGCGCGCGGCGAGGATCTTCTCGGGGCGGAGCAGCGTGGCGAGCAGACCCATGACCTCGTCGACGGCCTGGCCGGGGGCCTTGCCGACGAGATAGCCGAGGGTGCGGAGCACGGTGCCGACGACCAACCTGAGGAACACGTACGGAAGGGTCGCGCCGCGGGTGTTGGCGAGCAGCGTGTAGACGGCGCCGGCCTTGTCGACCCGGTGCGGGTTGGCGGCCGAGCGGCCGGCGCAGTCGACGGTGCGGCGCTCGCGGGCGGACGCCTCGGCGTGCCGGAGCACGGCGTCGGGGGCGACGAGGACGCGGTGGCCGGCGGCGTGGGCGCGCCAGCACAGGTCGACGTCGTCGCGCATGAGGGGCAGCCGGCGGTCGAAGCCGCCGAGTTCCTCGAAGACGTCGCGCCGGATCAGCATGCCGGCGCTGGAGACGGAGAGGACGGAGCGGATCTGGTCGTGCTGGCCCTGGTCCTGCTCGCGGCGGTCGAGGCCGGTCCAGCGGCGGCCGCTGCGGGCGATGGAGACGCCGGCTTCGAGCAGCTGCTTGCGGTCGTACCAGCCGCGCAGCTTGGGGCCGATGACGGCCGCGTACTCGTCGCTGTCGGCGACGCGCAGCAGTTCGGTGAGGGCGCCGGGTTCGGGCGCGCAGTCGTCGTGCAGCAGCCAGAGCCACTGGACGGGCTCGCCGTGCGGGAGTTCGGGCAGGTCGTAGTTCTCGTCCTGCCAGGTCCGGGTGACCGGGTCCCAACTGCTGGGCCGCTTCAGGTAGGTGAGCTCCTCGGGCCCGAGGACGGGCGCGGTGCGCGCGGCCTCCTCGACGGCGGCGCCGAAGCCGGTGCGGCGGGCGAGGTGGAGGACGCGGTCGTCGCCGAGCGCCTCGCTGAGCAGCCGTGCGGATTCGTCGGCGCTGCCGGTGTCGGCGGCGACGGCGTTCTGTACGGGGCGTTCCTGGGCGAGCAGCCCGGCGAGGGCGTCCGGCAGCCAGCGGGCGCCGTCGTGGGCGACGAGCACGGCGGTGACGACGTGTCGCGGAAACTCAGGAGTTGAGGACATCGAGCTACGGGCCCTCCGGCCGGGGGTCGCCCGCGGGGGGCGTGGGTGCGTGCGTCTCGGACGGAGGCCCACACTAACGGCTGACACGCGGACGCCTGGCACGAGAACGGTCCGCCGCCTGTGGAGCACAGGCTGCGGACCGTGGGGTGGACCGTCGGGCGGTCCGTGGGGTGGAGCGTCCGGTGGACCGTCGGGCGGTCCGTGGGGTGGAGCGTCGGGCGGGCCGTCGGGTGGATACGGCTGCGGGCGTGATGGCCGGATTCAGACGGCGGCCTTCTCCAGGAGTCGGCCTTCTTCAGACGGCGGCCTTCTTCAGACGGCGGCGCTCGCGCTCGGACAGACCGCCCCAGATGCCGAAGCGCTCGTCGTTCTGCAGCGCGTATTCGAGGCACTCGGAGCGGACCTCGCAGGCGAGGCAGACCTTCTTCGCCTCCCGGGTCGAGCCGCCCTTCTCGGGGAAGAAGGACTCGGGGTCGGTCTGGGCGCACAGTGCGCGCTCCTGCCAGCCGAGTTCCTCGCCCGCGTCCTCGACCAGCAGTTCCTGGAACGTCTCGGTCATGTGCGCCCCTCGTCCGTCTGTGCGTCCCCGTGATGTCGCCGTGGTCGATTCCGGATGGATCGATCCGGGCCGAACGACACGAGTGAAATTACAAGTTCGTGCTCTGTGCGAGTCAAGCCGGGATCTGCTATTGGGCCCCGTATTCACTCTGCGGAACCAAGCGTATACGGAAAGTGTTCAAATCACCAAAAAACGTGACACATGCCGCCGGTCTGATCGCCACCGCCTGCCCCCAGATAAGGACGGCCGAAACGTGGATCTTGTTGCGATCCGGCCACGGAAGCGATCCGGATCACAGTCTGATCACAGGACCTCCACCGTGTTTACGGCGGCGGATGCTGCGCCATGTCTCCTGGTCGCGGGCTGCACAAACCTTTCTCCGGGCACAGTAACCGGATGAGGTGAAACATACCCCCCAAATCGGTCATTGAGTTGACAGTCGGGTGTCCCTCCGTTCACTTTGGTGGCATGCCAGCGAACGCAGCGCCCTCCGCGACCCACGCCCGTGGGTTCCGCCGCGCTGTCCAGACGCGTTCCTGTCGCTGTTGCTGTCCCAGCTGTTGATGCGCCTTTTCGCCTAGCGCTCCAGCGTCTTCCCGCGGCCGTCCCGCCGCTTCTGCCTCACCCCTCGCATCACCCCTCGTATCACCCCTCGCACCATCCCTTGCTCTGCGACACCCCGCACTTCTGCCGAGGAACCACCGCACCCCATGAACATGGACAGCGACCTTCAGATCGCCGGCGACATCCTTGAGGTACCGCACCTCCTCCAGCCCGAGCGCGAGCACCCGGTCACCGTGGCCGAGTTCGCCGGGCTCGCCCGCGAGATCGCCGGCGACCCGGCCCTGTGGGCCCCGTACGTCGAGTACGACGCCACCACCCGCTGGTACCACCGGCTGCGCACCGGCCCCGGATACGAGGTATGGCTGCTCTCCTGGCTGCCCGGCCAGGGCAGCGGCCGGCACGACCACGGCGAGTCCTCCGGCGTGCTCACCCTCCTGTCCGGCGAACTGACGGAGCGTACGGAGCGGGGCGCACGGAAGCTCTCGGGCGGCGAACAGCGCGTGTTCGCGCCCGGGTACGTGCACGAGGTGGTCAACGAGTCCCTCGAACCGGCCGTGAGCCTGCACGTCTACTACCCGGGCCTGACCGACATGCCGATGCACGAGTCGGCATACGGCTCGACGCACGGGTCGGCGGCCGGCTCGACGTACGGCTCGATGCCCGAGTCGACGCACGAGTCGACGCACGAGTCGCTGACCTCACAGTGCGGCTCCGCCCCGGCGGCCCCGGGAGTCGTCACCGCCTGACAAACTGCACTGCATGCGCATTGTGGTTCTGGCCGGTGGCATCGGTGGTGCCCGCTTCCTTCGCGGCCTCAAGAAGGCCGCGCCCGACGCGGAGATCACGGTCGTCGGCAACACCGGTGACGACATCCATCTCTTCGGTCTCAAGGTCTGCCCCGACCTCGACACCGTGATGTACACCCTCGGCGGTGGCATCAACGAGGAACAGGGCTGGGGCCGCGAGGACGAGTCCTTCACCGTCAAGGAGGAGCTCGCGGCGTACGGGGTCGGACCCGAGTGGTTCGGCCTCGGCGACCGCGACTTCGCCACCCACATCGTCCGCACCCAGATGCTGGGCGCCGGCTATCCGCTGAGCGCCGTCACCGAGGCGCTGTGCGCCCGCTGGCAGCCCGGCGTCCGGCTGCTCCCGATGTCCGACGACCGGATCGAGACGCACGTCGCCGTCGAGGTGGACGGCGAGCAGCGGGCCGTGCACTTCCAGGAGTACTGGGTGAAGCTGCGCGCCTCGGTCGACGCGCAGGCCGTCGTGCCGGTCGGCGCCGAGCAGGCGAAGCCCGCGCCGGGCGTCCTGGAGGCGATCGCAGAAGCGGACGTCATCCTCTTCCCGCCGTCCAACCCCGTCGTCTCCGTCGGCACCATCCTGGCCGTCCCCGGCATCCGCGAGGCCGTCGCCTCCGCCGCCGCGCCGGTCGTCGGCCTCTCCCCCATCGTCGGCGACGCGCCCGTGCGCGGCATGGCCGACAAGGTCCTCGCCGCGGTCGGCGTGGAGTCCACGGCCGCTGCCGTCGCCCGGCACTACGGCTCCGACCTGATCGACGGCTGGCTCGTCGACACCGTCGACGCGGGCGCGGTCGCGGAGGTCGAGGCGGCGGGCATCCGCTGCCGCGCGGTGCCGCTGATGATGACCGACCTGGACGCGACGGCGGCGATGGCGCGCGAGGCGCTGACGCTGGCGGCGGAGGCCGGCGGAGCGGGCGCGTGACGGCCGGGGCGGGGGCTTTGGGACCGGGCGCGGTGGACGCGACGGACGCGGCGGGCCGGACGACCTCCCCGGGGCCCGGCACCGTCGGCGCGGCAGGCGCTGCGGACGGAGTGACGCACCCTGTCCCCGGCTCGGTGGGCGCGACGGAAACGGTGGGCACGGCCCTCGCCCCGGATTCCGCCCGTGGATCCGCCCGGTACGAGGTGTGGGCGCTCGACGGACTGCCCGAGGTCGCGCCCGGCGACGACCTCGCCAAGCTGATCGCTTCCCTGTCCCCCGGGCTCGTCGACGGTGACGTCCTGCTCGTCACCTCGAAGATCGTGAGCAAGGCGGAGGGGCGGCTGATCGCCGCCGCCGACCGGGAGGAGGCGATCGACGCCGAGACGGTACGGGTGGTGGCGCGGCGCGGTGCCCTCCGTATCGTCGAGAACCGGCAGGGCCTCGTCATGGCCGCCGCCGGGGTCGACGCCTCCAACACCGCCGCCGGCACCGTGCTGTTGCTGCCCGAGGACCCGGACGCCTCGGCCGCGCGGATCCGCGCCGGGCTGCGCGAGGCGCTGGGCGTGGACGTCGGCGTGGTCGTCACCGACACCTTCGGACGCCCCTGGCGCACCGGACTCACCGACGTCGCCATCGGCGCGGCCGGGGTACGGGTCCTCGACGACCTGCGGGGCGTGGCCGACTCCCACGGCAACGAGCTGAACGTGACCGTCGTCGCCACCGCCGACGAGCTGGCCGCGGCCGGCGACCTGGTGAAGGGCAAGGCGACGGGGCGGCCGGTGGCCGTCGTACGCGGCCTCGGGCACGTGGTGGGCGGCGACGAGGAGCCGGGCGCGCGGGCGCTGGTGCGGGGCGCCGCTGACGACATGTTCCGGCTCGGGACCTCGGAGGCCGTACGGGAGGCGGTGACCCTGCGCCGTACCGTACGGGAGTTCACCGACGACCCCGTCGACCCGGGCGCGGTACGGCGGGCCGTCGCTGCCGCCGTCACGGCGCCCGCCCCGCACCACACCACCCCCTGGCGCTTCGTGCTCCTGGAGTCCGAGGCCGCGCGGGTGCGGCTGCTCGACGCCATGCGGGACGCGTGGATCGCGGACCTGCGCGCCGACGGCAGGTCGGAGGAGTCCATCGCGCGCCGGATCCGGCGCGGGGACGTGCTGCGCAACGCGCCGTACCTGATCGTGCCCTGCCTCGTCACGGACGGCGCCCACCACTACGGCGACCCGCGCCGGGACGCCGCCGAGCGAGAGATGTTCGTGGTCGCGGCGGGCGCGGGCGTGCAGAACCTGCTGGTCGCGCTGGCCGGGGAGCGGCTGGGCTCGGCGTGGGTGTCCTCGACGATGTTCTGCCGGGACGTCGTACGGGACGTGCTCGGGCTGCCGGACGACTGGGACCCGATGGGCGCGGTCGCGGTCGGCCGGCCGGCGGCGCCGCCGAAGGAACGGGCCGCACGGCAGGCGGCGGCGTTCATCGAGGTGCGCTGACCAGCGGGGCGTGAGGCTGCCGGGCGTCATGTGAGGCCCGGCGCCGGCACGAGCGCGTGACGTTTGCCGGTGTCACCCCTGACGTCCGGCGCGGTCACCAACGCGCGACGTTGCCAGGCGACATGCGCATGCCCGGCGCGGCAACCAACGCGTGACGTTGCGAGGCGGCATGCGGATGCCCGGCAGGTCGCCAACGCATGGCGTCGCCGGGCGTCATCCGCGGCGCCCGGCGCGGGCACGGGCGCGTGACGTTGCCAGGCGACGTGAGCATGCGCAGCGCGGTCACCAACGCATGGCGTCGTCAGGCGACGTGAGCATGCCCGGCACGGTCACCAACGCGCGACATCGCCAGGCGACATGCGCATGCCCGGCACCGGTCGCCAACGCATGGCGTCGCCGGGCGTCATCCGCCGCGCCTGGCACGGGCCTGAGCGCGAGACGTTTGCCTGGGCCCGGTCACCAGCGCGTGATGTTGCCGGGCGTCATCCGTGGCGCCCGGCGCGGCGGCACACGGCCGCTCAGCAGGATCAGCCGGGCGGCCCGGTGGCGCTGGCCCGCGTACGGCGCGAGCAGCTCCAGCATGGCCGCGTCGTCGGCCGTCCGGTCGCCGGCCAGGGCCCAGCCGACGATGCCCGGCAGGTGCAGGTCGCCCGTGGTGACCTCGTCGGGAGCGCCGTTGCTCCGCTGGATCGTCTCGGCGGAGGTCCAGGCGCCGATGCCGGGGATCAGTTCGAGGCGCTTGCGGGCCTCGGCGGGCGGCATCTGTGCGGCCTCCTCCAGCCGGGCGGCCACGCGGGCGGCCCGGACGACGGTGGCGGAGCGCTTCCCGTCCACGTTCGCCAGGTGCCACTCCCAGGACGGGATCCGCGCCCAGTCGCGCGCGTCCGGCATCACGTACATGCCCTCCGGCGCCGGCCCGGGCGCGGCCTCCCCGTACTTCCGTACGAGCACCCGCCACGAGCGGTACGCCTCGTCCGTCGTCACCTTCTGCTCCAGGATCGACGGGATCAGCGACTCCATCACGAGCCCGGTACGGGTCAGGCGCAGGCCGCGGCGGGCGCGGTGGGTGATCGCGAGCAGCTTGTGGCGCGGGACGAAGGCGTCGGGGTCGTCATCGGCGCCGAGCAGCGCGGGCGTCCGCTGCATCAGCCAGGCGGCTCCCGGGCCCCACGCCTCGGCGCGTCCGTCCGGCCGGACCCGGAGCGTCCCGGCTCCCTCTGGGGTGCGGCTGGCCCGCCAGACGGAGCCGTCGGCGGTCGTACGGAAGGTGGGGTCGGCGGGGCCGCGGCGCAGCGGCCCGAGAGTGAGCCCGAGGTCCAGCTCCGGGCCCGGCTGCTGCTCGTCGGGCCTGGGTACGGGGACGTGGCCGCCGCGCGCGGTGGTGCGGGTGGTGGGGAGGTGGGGGGTGAAGCGGCCGGCCATGCGTATGAGCGTAGCGGTGTCGCGGGCTGCACCAGCTGTGCCGGCGCCCCCGCCTCACGCCGTTGCGGGCTGCGCCCACCGCGACGGCGCCCTCACCCGTTCCCCCCGTTGTGGGCTGCGCCTGCTGGGGCGGCGCCCCGTCGCCCCCGCCGTTGTGGGCAGTTGTCCCGCAGGGCGGGACGGGTGGGCACAACGGGACGACGCCCCTTGCCGGGCCTAGGCTCCTCGCGCGTTGACGCCCGCAACGACGGCGACGCGGTCGTGGTGCGGGTCCAGGCGCAGGGGGCGGAGGCGCCCGCGTGGGCGCCGTCCCGTGTGCCCACCCGTCCCTCCCCCAGCGGGGCGATTGCCCACGCGGGGGCGGGGTGCGCCGCGGCCCACACGGCGGGGCGTGGGGCGGTGGAGGCCCGCGCGGGCGGGGTCAGGGTGGGTAAGGCGGCGGAGGCCGGCACGCGGCCGCGGGGCGCGGTGTCCCGGGCGGATGCGCATCCCGCGTGGTGGCGCGCCCCCGCCGGGCGAGGCGAGGGGCGCGGGGCGAATGCCCGGCCGCGTGCCGGGCGGGGCCGGGCCGTGGAGGGCCGGGCCGGGCCGTGGAGGGGTTACTGGTCCGAGCTGAAGCGGACCGCGCCCGCCGGGAGTTTCGCGTCGCACCAGACGCGTACGCCGTCGCGGAGTTCGTTGTCCGGGCCGATCTCCGCCGCGTCGCCGATCACCGCGCCCGTGAGGACCGTGCGGGCGCCGATGCGGGCACGGGTGCCGATCAGGGAGTCGGTGATGACGGCGCCCGGTTCGACGACGGCGTCGGCGAGGACGGTGGAGCCGTTGATGCGGGCGCCGGAGCCGATGACGGCGCCGGGGCCGATCACCGTGCCGCCGGTGAGCTTGGCGTCGGGGGCGACCCGGGCGGTGTCGAGGACGAGCCGGTCGCCGCAGCGGCCGGGCACGGCCGGGGACGGGGCGCGGCCGAGGACGAGGTCGGCGGAGCCGCGGACGAACGCCTGCGGCGTGCCGAGGTCGAGCCAGTACGTGGAGTCGACCATGCCCTGGAGGTGGGCCCCGCGGGCCAGCAGCTCGGGGAAGGTCTCGCGTTCGACGGAGACGGGGCGCCCCGCCGGGATCGTGTCGATGACGGAGCGGCGGAACACGTACGCGCCCGCGTTGATCTGGTCGGTGACGATCTCCTCGGGCGTCTGCGGCTTCTCCAGGAACGCCGTGACGCGCCCGGTCCCGTCCGTCGGCACGAGACCGTACGCGCGCGGGTCGTCGACCCGGGTGAGGTGCAGGGACACGTCGGCGCCGGAGGACCGGTGGGTGGTGACGAGGGCGCGGATGTCGAGGCCGGTGAGGATGTCGCCGTTGAAGATGAGGACGGGGTCCTCGGGCCCGGAGTGCAGCCGGGAGGCGACGTTGCGGATGGCGCCGCCGGTGCCGAGCGGCTCCTCCTCGGTCACGTACTCGATGCTGAGCCCGAGCGCCGAGCCGTCGCCGAAGTACGGCTCGAAGACCTCCGCCAGGTAGGAGGTGGCGAGGACGATGTGCTCGACCCCGGCCGCCCGGGCCCGTGCCAGCTGGTGGGTCAGGAAGGGAACGCCTGCCGCCGGGACCATCGGCTTGGGGGTGTTGACCGTCAGGGGACGCAGCCGGGTGCCTTTGCCACCGACCAGGAGAATCGCTTCGGTCACCTGTTCGTCTCTGCTTCCTGTTCGGGTCCGGTCTCGCTGCCGGGGTCGGCGTTCGTTCGGCCGTCCGTACGATATGACCGGTCAGTTTATGCAGATGGTTGAGTCCATGACCCCATCAGCGCCTTCCCTGGTACTTCGCCGATGCCGACCGGGCGGTGCCGAGCTTGTTGTAGAGCCGCACGCCCGGGCACTCGGTCGCGAAGCCGTCGCGGTGCCCTGCGATCACATGGAACTTGACCTTCTTGCCTTTCTTGTAGAGGTTTCCGCCGCCCGAGGTGAGATACGTCGTTCCGTTCGGATTCACCCCGTACAGCCCCAACTTCCACGCGGTCAGCCGTGCGATGGCGGACACGGCTGCGGCCGGTGGAGTGGTGCTGCCGTAGGTGCCGAGGACGGCGATGCCCATGCTGTTGGTGTTGAAGCCGAGGGTGTGCGCGCCCATCACCGCCTTGCCGACGCCGCCGGCGCGGCCCTCGTAGATGTTTCCGCACTTGTCGACGGCGAAGTTGTAGCCGAAGTCACGCCAGCCGAGGCTCTTCACGTGGTAGCGGTAGATGCTGCGCAGTACGGCGGGGGCCTGGCGGCAGCTGTAGTTGTTGCCGGTGGCGCTGTGGTGGACGAACGCCGCCTTGATCGTCTTGGTGTAGACGAAGCCGCGCTCGCGCATCCCCTCGTCGGCCCCCCAGCCCTTGCGGGTGATGATCTTCGGCCGCGGGCCGATGTACGGCGCCTTCGCGAGGGCGCGGGTTCTGCCGGCGCCCGTGACGCCCCTGACGCCCCTGACGCCCGTGACGCCCGGGAGGGTGGCGAGGGTCTGGGCGCGGGTGAGGGCGGGGAGGACGGTGCCGTCGCCGGGTGCTAGGGCGGGGACGGTGTCGTCGGCGGCGTCCGGAAGGGTCTCCGCGAGGGAGGCGTCCCGGGTCGCCGTGGACCCGGCGGCCGCCGCCGTCACGTCCGCGGACTCCATCGCGTCGTACGCACCGGCCGCCCGCTCCGTGTCCGGCCCCGGGTCCACCAGTTCGAGGCGCAGCCCCGCCGGGAGGGTGTGCGTCGCCCGGTACTCCGGGTGTACGCGGATCTCGACGCCGTTCGAGTCGCCGACCCACAGCGGGGCGGTCGAACCGTGCCGGGCTCCCGAACGGCCCTCGGCGGTGTTGGGGTCGGCGCCGTGCTCTTCGTTGTGGGTCTCCACGTCCTGCCACTGCGACCAGGCGCCGTCCGCGGCGGCCCGGGTGCGGACCTGCACGCTGCCGTGCAGCGGGACCCGGGCGTCGTCCCACACCACGCCCACGAGCGAGAACGGCCGGACCTCACGCCGGGTCAGCCCCCGCTCGGCCGGCGCGGCGAAGACGGAACCGCGGCCACGCGGGGCGCCGTCGGGGGCCAGGGGTTCGAGCGGGAGCGACTGAGTGGACCCGGCGAGATCGGGGCTCGCGGGCTGGGCGCTTGCGGGCTGGAGACTTGCGGGTAGGAGGCTCGCGGGCTGGGCGCTTGCGGGTTGGAGACTTGCGGACTGGGCGCTTCCGGGTTGGAGACTTGCGGGCTGGGCGCTTGCGAGTTGGGCGCTTGCGCCGTGGGCGTTCTCGCGACGGGCGCCTGCGGGTTCCGCGCTCGCGCGGCGGGCGTTCGCGAGGTCGGCGCCCCAGGGTGCGGCGTTCGCGAGGCCGGCGCTCGCGGCGTCGGCGCTTTCGGGTGAGGACGTGGCTGCCGCCGGCCTGGCGCCGGCCGGGTTCGCGGTCGCCAGGGAGAGCGGCAGGGCGAGGGCCGCCGCGCAGGTGACGGCGATCGAGGAGGCGAGGTAGGCACGCATGGAGCGATCGTCCGTACCTCGCCGGGGTTCCGCCCGTCGGGAATCCGCACGGAAACTGACGGTCCGTCGGGCCGACCGGTGGACGGGGGTCACCGTTACGGGGGACCCGCCGCGCCCCCACGCGTAACCTTGCCCGCGTGAACGCCAGCGACCGCACCCCCGCCGACCTGCTGCGATCCGCGCTCGCCGCGGACCCGGCCCGCCCCTTGGTCACTTTCTACGACGACGCCACCGGTGAACGCGTGGAATTGTCGGTGGCCACCTTCGCCAATTGGGTGGCCAAGACCGCCAACCTCCTCCAGGGCGAACTGTCCGCCTCCCCCGGCGACCGGCTCGCGCTGCTGCTGCCCGCGCACTGGCAGACCGCGGTGTGGCTGCTCGCCTGCGCGTCCGTCGGCGTGACGGCGGAGTTGGGCGGGGATCCGGCGGACGCGGACTACGTGGTCGCCGGGCCCGACTCCCTGGAGGCGGGCCTCGCCTGTTCGGGAGACCGTGTCGCGCTCTCCCTCGCACCGCTGGGCCGCCGCTTCCCGACCCCGCCGGCGGGCTACGCCGACTACGCCGTCGAGGTGCCCGGCCAGGGCGACCGCTTCGCCCCCTTCGTCCCGGTCGACCCGGACGCCCCTGCCCTCGTCGTCGACGGTACGGAACTGACGGCGGCCCAGCTCGTCGGCCGCGCGCGCCGCGACGCGACGGAGCTGGGCCTCGGGCCGGCCTCCCGGGTGCTGTCGGGCCAGTCGTACGACACCTGGGCGGGCGTCTCGGCCGGGCTGTACGCGCCGCTGGTGGCGGGCGGGTCGGTGGTGCTGTGCCGGCACGTGGAGGAGCTGGGAGCGGAGGGGTTGGCGAAGCGGGTGGAAAGCGAACGGGTGACGCTGACGCTGGCGCACTGAGGGGCGAGGGCGCGGGGGCTCCGCGAGGCGAGCGGGTGACGCTCACGCCGGCGCGCCAAGCCTCGGCGGCCGCCGCGTGGGTCTCCCCCGTCGCGGGCCTTGCCGCCCCCGCGCGGGCCTCCTCCGCCCCACGCCCGTGTGGGCCTCCGCCGCCCCACGCACCCCCGCCCCGTGTGGGCCTCCGCCGCCCGACGCACCGCCACCCCCACACCTTGCGGGCTGCGGCCCAGCCACGCCCCACCTGGGCCTCCGCCGCCCGACGCACCGCCAACCTCCACCCCGTCACGACCGCGGCGCCGTCGTGCCGGCGTCAACGCGCGAGGAGCCTAGGCCCGGCAAGGGGCGTCGTCCCGTTGTGCCCACCCGTCCCGCCTGGGGGTCCCCCCGGACGAAGTCTGGGGGAGGGACAACTGCCCACAACGGGTGGACGAAGCGTCCGTTGTGCCCACCCGTTCCGCCTGGGGGTCCCCCCCCGGACGGAGTCTGGGGGAGGAACGCATGCCCACAACGGGGGGCGACGGGGCGCCGCCCCAGCAGGCGCAGCCCGCAACGGGGGCAGGGCGGGCGCAGCCCGCAACGGGGGCCGACGTGGGCGCAGCACACAACGGGGGCCGGCGCGGGCGCGGCCCATAGCCGGGCGGGGCGCCGAACCCCCCGGGCGCAGCCCACAACCGGGCGGGGCACCGGCCCCCGGGCGCGGCCCACAACCGGGCGGGGCACCGGCCCCCGGGCGCGGCCCATAGCCGGCCGGCACTGCGCGGCCCACAGCCGGGCGGCACTGCGTGGCCCACAGCCGGGCGGGCGGCGGGCGCAGGCGCAGCCCATGGCGGGGCGGGGCGCCAGGCCGGCGCCGGCGCGGCCCGCAAGCCGTGCGGCGCCGTTGTCGTCACCCGTCCGGCTTATCGGCCCGCGCCCCCGCGGCCTCGGCGGGTCATGATCGGCCAAGGGGTCATGACGCCTTCCGAGATGCCATCGAGGACGGACCAGACGTGACGGACAGCGCAGAGACGCCCGGCGGAGCCAAGCGCAAGCGGCACTGGTTGCGCTGGGCGGCGCTGGCTGCCGCCGTCGTGATTCTCGTGGCGGCCGGCGTCGGGTGGTGGGCGTACCGGAAGCTGGACGCGAACATCACCACGGACACCTCGGCGGAGGCGGAGCTGCGGAAGTACGAGAGTCAGCGGCCGTCGCCGGTGGTGGGCTCCGCGCGGAACATCCTGATGATCGGCTCGGACACCCGTACCGGCCCCGGGAACAACGCCTACGGCCGGAACTCCGGCACGCAGCGCTCGGACACCACGATCCTGCTGCACATCTCCGCGAACGGGGCCGGCGCGACGGCCGTGTCGATCCCGCGCGACCTCATGGTGCGGATCCCCAGCTGCACGAAGCCGGACAAGACCATGACGAAGGAGCAGTTCGCGCAGTTCAACTGGGCCTTCGAGTACGGCGGCGCCGCCTGCACCATCCGCACCCTGGAGAAGATGACCGGCATCCGGATCGACCACCACATGGTGATCGACTTCCGGGGCTTCAAGAAGATGGTGGACGCGGTCGACGGGGTGGAGATCTGCCTCAAGGAGCCGATCGACGACAAGGACGCCCATCTGAAGCTGCCGGCCGGCCGCCAGACGCTCCACGGCGAGCAGGCGCTCGGCTTCGTACGGGCCCGCAAGTCGCTCGGGAACGGCAGCGACACCGAGCGCATGGACCGCCAGCAACAGTTCCTCGGCGCCCTGGTCAACAAGGTCCAGAGCGACGGCGTGCTGCTCAATCCGACCAAGCTCTATCCGGTCCTGGACGCGGCCACGAAGTCGATCACGACCGACCCGGGGCTCGCCTCGCTCCGCGATCTGTACGACCTGGCGCGTTCCATGCGGGCCGTCCCGACCGACAAGGTGCAGTTCCTGACGGTGCCGCGGCGGCCGTACAGGTACAACGCGAACCGGGACGAACTGGTGCAGCCCGCCGCCGACCAGCTTTTCGCCCGGCTGCGCGCCGACCAGCCCGTGGCCGTGCACTCGGGCGACAAGGGGGAGCCGGACGGGAGCGGCGACGGGCCCGACGCCTCGGCGACGCCGTCCTTCGCGGGGCGCAACGCGGCCGAGGGCTCCTGCCACTGACCTGCGGCACGGCCGGCGCCGCCCTTCGCCGGGCGGAAGCGGCCGAGGGCTCCCGCCACTGACAGGCGGCACGGCCGACGCCGTCCTTCGCGGGGCAGAAGCGGCCGACGGCCCCCGCCACTGACATGCGCGCTGACGCACGCTGTCACCGAGGCGACACTCACCGCCGCCCACCGCCACCCTCACCGCCCCCTCGCCTCGGCCCTCGCCTCGGCCCTCGCCCCGCCGCTCGCCCTGGCCGTTTCTGTGCGTTTCGTAAAGCCAGACCCAAGGCAGGGGCGACCCTCGATGAGGTTTGAGCGAATTGCCCAGTTGTAAGTGGCGTGGAATTTGTCACGGGCGTCGCCCCACGCTGAACTGGGCGGATAGTGTGACGCGATCCGGTGCTGCCGACCGCGTGGTCGCGCACTCGAAGGACCGAACGACCGAGCGCTTGAGGGGGAGGCGCCTCGGGCGGTACCGACGGAGGACTCAAGGAACCGTGGACGCGCACAGCCGTGGACGGGCGGACGAGATCGACCCCGCCGACCAGTGGGTCTTCAACCCGCAGACCGGTAACTACGAACTGCGACTGGACCGCTCCGCAGGGCAGCGGCCGCAGCAGCCCGCCACCCCGTCCCAGCCGCGCCCCCGCACCCCGCGGGACGCCGCCACCCCGCCGGGACAGAGATCGCGTTCGCACGACCGCGCCCCCGAGGCCGCCCCGCCCGTGCCCGGGCAGCGCCGTCGCCGTGCCGCGGAGCCCGCCGACCGGCAGCCGCCCGTCGCGGGCCGCCGCAAGCGCCGGCCGGAGAAGTCGCGCAAGAAGAAGGTCCTGATGTGGACCGGCGGCACCATGGCCTTCGTCATCGTGGCGGGCG
Source organism: Streptomyces sp. NPDC101160 (assembly GCF_044768205.1). Lineage (NCBI taxonomy): Bacteria > Bacillati > Actinomycetota > Actinomycetes > Kitasatosporales > Streptomycetaceae > Streptomyces > Streptomyces sp. NPDC101160. The sequence continues at coordinate 31,742 of NZ_JBIWPJ010000017.1, forward strand.
CCGCCGGCGCGTACGCGCTCTACAAGCACTTCGACGGCAACATCAACACCATCGAGGTGGCCGGCGGCACCGAGGGCTTCCAGGAAGGGCAGCCCTTCAACATCCTGATCATCGGCACCGACAAGCGCACCGGTGCGGGCAACGAGGGCTACGGGGACAAGGGCAGCGTCGGCCACGCCGACACCAACATCCTCTTCCACGTCTCCAAGGACCGGACGAACGCCACCGCGGTGTCCATCCCCCGCGACCTGGTCACCGACATCCCCGAGTGCGAGACCAAGCAGCCCGACGGGACCGTCAAGAAGATCCCGGGCACGAACAGGGTGCGCTTCAACACGAGCCTCGGCCAGGACGGCCGCGACCCCGGCTGCACCATGCGCACCGTCAAGGAGCTCACCGGGCTGACCGTCGACCACTTCATGATGGCCGACTTCAACGCCGTCAAGGAGATGACGACCGCCGTCGGCGGCGTGAAGGTCTGCCTGGCCCACCCGGTCGACGACCCCAAGTCGCACCTCAAGCTGCCGGCCGGCGAGTCGACCATCCAGGGCGAGCAGGCCCTCGCCTTCGTCCGCACCCGGCACAGCTTCGGCGACGAGAGCGACCTGTCCCGGATCAAGACCCAGCAGCAGTTCCTCAGCTCGATGATCCGTCAGATGAAGTCGGACGACACGCTCACGTCGCCGACCAAGCTGTACGACCTCGCCGACGCGGCCACCAAGGCGCTCACCGTCGACACCGGGATAGGGAGCATCTCCAAGCTCAAGGCCCTCGCGGGCGAGCTGACGGACATCGACGCCAAGAACATCACCTTCACCACCCTGCCGGTCATCGACAACCCGGACGAGCCGCCGAACCGGCGGGCGACGGTCGTCCCCGACCCGGTGAAGGCGCCGCGGCTGTTCGAGATGCTGCAGTCCGACACCTCGCTCAGCGAGGTGAAGAAGAAGGAGCAGGACGCCAAGAACGCCCAGGCGCAGGCCCAGGCGAAGCTCCTGGAGGGCCCGCGCTCCACCGCCCGCCAGGTCCGTGTCGACGTCTACAACGGCAGCGGCATGACGGGCGCGGCCCAGAAGACGATCGACTGGCTGCAGAACGAGCACGGTGTGACGCGGTCGACCAACAAGAGCAACGCCCCCGAGCAGGCGGCGACGACCACGCTCACGTACGCACCGAACCAGGCCGACCAGGCCCGCGAGCTCGCGGATCTGATGGGCCTGCCCGCCTCGGCTCTCAAGCCGGGCACGCAGGACGCCGGGGAGCGCGAGCCCATGACGCTCGTCCTCGGCGCCGATTTCAAGGGCGCGGGGGTGCCCCTCACCGGTCCGGCGAAGGCGCCGGAGGGTGCGCAGACGGCAGACAAGCAGGTGTGCGCGAAGTGACCCGGAACCGACCGGACCTGTCCGGTCGTCCGGCCTAGAGCCGCACCTGAGTGACGAGGAGACCTGGGGTGGGACAGAGCAGTGTGCGTCGGGAGGGGGCGCGGGAACGCGTCCCGCGCACCCGCGAGTTGGGCTGGGACGAGAGTCTCTACGAGGACGGGGCGGGCGACGCGGCCGGTGAGGGCCACGGCCCGGGCGGCGGCGTGCCCGGCGCCCGGCGGGCCGGACGCGGTTCCGGCGACGGCGGCAGCGGCGGCGGCCGGTCGGGCCGCCGCCGCGGCGGTTCGCGGGGGCGTGGCGCGAAGAGGTCCGGCAAGCGCCGGATACTCCGCTGGGTGGCCATCACGCTGGCGGTGCTGATACTCGGCACGGCCGGCGCCGGTTACCTGTACTACCAGCACCTCAACAACAACCTCCGCGGCGGCAGCCGCGCGGGCGGCGAGAGCGGCGTGCAGAAGCCGACCGCGCTCGGCGACACGCCGCTGAACATCCTGCTGATCGGCTCCGACAGCCGCGCGGATCCGCGGAACGTGGCGCTCGGCGGCAGCAAGAAGGACGCGGACCGGCCGCCGCTGGCCGACGTGCAGATGCTGCTGCACATCTCCGCGGACCGGCAGAACGCGTCGCTGGTGTCCATCCCGCGCGACACGGTCGTCAAGATCCCCGAGTGCAAGGGCGCGGACGGCAAGACGTACGCCGAAACCACCAACCGTCCCATCAACGAGACGCTGAGCCGTGGCGGCCCTGGCTGCACCCTCACCACCTGGGAGAAGCTCACCGGGGTCTACATCGACCACTGGATGATGATCGACTTCGCGGGTGTGGTCTCCATGGCCGACGAGGTCGGCGGCGTCCCGGTCTGCGTGAAGACGAGCGTGTACGACCGGCCGACCAGGATGGCGCCCGGCGGCTCCGGTCTGAAGCTCAAGGCGGGCACCACCCCCGTCCAGGGCGAGCAGGCCCTCCAGTGGCTGCGCACCCGGCACGCCTGGGGCAACGACCAGGGGCGTGCCCAGGCGCAGCACATGTACATGAACGGCCTGATGAAGAAGCTCCAGGAGCAGGACGCCTGGACGGACACCCCGCGCCTGATGGGCCTCGCGGAGACCGCCACCAAGGCGTTCCAGGTCTCCGACGAGATCAAGTCGGTGAAGTCGCTCTTCGACCTGTCGATGCAGCTGAAGAACGTGAAGCTGAACCGGCTGACGACGGCGACGGTCCCGACGGACGCCTACCCGGGCAACCCCAAGGCCTGGCTCCAGGTGATCCCGTCGAAGGCCGACAAGATGTGGGCGATGCTCCGCGACGACCTCGCCTTCGACAAGAACGGCAGCCCGGTGAAGCCGAAGCCGAACGGCTCGGCGTCCGCGAAGCCGGCGGCGACCGCCGAGGCGCCCGGCTCCTTCGGAGTCACGGTGATCAACGGCACCGGCAGCGACAGCGAGGCGCCGGTCCCGGGCCGGGCCCGCACCATCGCCACCGAGCTCACCGGCAAGGGCTTCACCCGGGCCGAGCACTCGGGCGAGGCCCAGCCCCGCAGCGACAGCGTGGTCCTCTACCCGAAGAGCGCGGGCGACCAGGCCAAGGCGAACGCGGTGTCGGTGGCCCTGGCCCTCGGCCTGCCGGAGACGGCGGCCCGCGCGGACGCCAAGGTCGAGCGCATCACACTCGTCGTCGGAGCGGACTGGCGCGAGGGCACGACGTACAAGAAGCCGCAGATGGCGGCCGGCGACCTGCCGGAGGGCGCGGACGACAAGACGGACTGCATGAACGTCCTCCCCATCTACAAGTGGGCCGGACACTGACCCGCTGGTCCCTGTGACGGCGACGGCCGGGCTCCCTGGAAAGGGGGCCCGGCCGTCGCCGTACAGCCTGCGTGGCCGTCTGTGTACGAAGACTCAGAGGCTGTGCTCGGCCTTCACGTTCTTCACCGCCGGGCGCCTGCTCGCGATGACCTTCTTCGCCAGCGAGCGCGGGCTGGTCAGGAAGCCGAAGCCCCACGACATGTGCATGGTCGCCAGCGCCACCGGGATCTGCAGGCGCGCCTTGAGCGAGAGGCCCTTGCCGGCCGGGATCGAGCCCGCGACGATCGCGGCCAGGTAGCCGGCCGGGATCACGAAGCCCAGCGGGGTGAGCGTGGCGCCGACCACGAGGCCCGCGGCGATCGCGCAGACGGCGGTCGGCGGCGCCAGGTAGCGCAGGTTGATGGAGCCCTCGTGGTAGCGGGCGACCACATGGCGCCAGCGGCCGTAGTCCTTGTACTGCTTCGCGAGCGCGCGGACGCTCGGCCGCGGCCGGTACTGCACGCGCAGCTCCGGCGAGAACCAGATCAGGCCGCCGGCCTCGCGGATGCGGAAGTTCAGCTCCCAGTCCTGGGCGCGGATGAACTCGACGTTGTAGCCGCCCTGCTGTTCGAGCGCCTCGCGCCGGAACACGCCCAGGTAGACGGTCTCCGCCGGACCCGCCTCGCCGCCGGTGTGGAAGGCCGCGTTGCCGACGCCGATCTTCGACGTCATCGCGGCGGCGACGGCGTCCTCCCAGGCGTTCTCGCCCTCCGCGTGCATGATGCCGCCGACGTTCATCGCGCCCGTCTCCTCCAGGAGGCGGACGGCGGTCGCGATGTAGTTGGGCGACAGCATGCCGTGGCCGTCGACGCGGACCACGATCGGGTGGCGGGACGCCTTGATCGCCGCGTTGAGGGCGGCCGGGGTACGGCCGGTGGGGTTCGGCACGGTGTGGACGCGGGGGTCCTCGCGTACGAGCTCGGCGGCGATCTCGTCGGTGCGGTCCGTGGACGGGCCGAGCGCGATCACCACCTCCATCTCGCCGTCGTACTCCTGCTCCAGGATGTGACGGACCGAGTTACGCAGGTGCCGCTCCTCATCGAGGACCGGCATGATCACAGAGACAGGCGGCTGCATATGTTCCTCGGGGGTCCGGGGGTCGTCCCCCGGGAGATAGCAGTATCGCCCGCCACGTTACCGCGAACGGGGGACACGGGCGCGCGCCGTCCGGGTCATGCGGCCTTGCGATCGTCGTATGGGCCTACCGTGCTCACGGTCTTCCCTGTCCCACCCGCGGAGGTGTCCCCCGGTGCCCACACCGCCCCGCCCGCCCCGCACGCCACGTCCCCGGCCCGCCGCCCGCCCCGTACCGGCCGCCGCGCCGGTCCGCCGGCGGCCGCGGCACCGCAGACGGACCCGGTGGGGGATGCGGATGGCGACCACGCTCTCCGTGGTCGTGCTCGCCGCCGGGGGCATCGGGCACGCGGTGGTGACCAGCCTGGACACCGGCATCACCCGCATCGACCCGTTCAAGGACATGAAGAACCGCCCGCAGGCCGGGCACGGGATGAACGTGCTGCTCGTCGGCACGGACGGGCGCGACAGGATCACCGAGGAGGAGCGGCGGAAGTACCGGCTCGGCGGCGCGCCCTGCCACTGCACGGACACCATCATGCTCGTCCACATCTCCGAGGACCGGGAGCGCGCCAGCGTCGTCTCGCTGCCCCGCGACACGTACGCCGAGATGCCCGAGCACGTCGACCTCAACTCCGGGGAGCACCACCGGGCCCACCCCGTGAAGCTGAACGCGGCGTACGCGGAGGGCGGGCCGGGACTGACCGTGCGGACGGTCGAGTCGATGACCGGGGTGAAGATCGACCACTATCTGGAGGTCGACTTCACCAGCTTCATGCGGACCGTCGACGCGGTCGGCGGCGTGCAGATCTGCACCACCAAGCCGCTCAAGGACTCCTACACGGGCCTCGACCTGCCCGCCGGGCCGCACGAGCTGGACGGCGGGCAGGCGCTGCAGTACGTGCGCTCCCGCCATGTCGACGGCGCCGCCGACATCGGGCGCATGCAGCGGCAGCAGAAGTTCCTGGCGGCGCTGATCGACCGGGTCACGAGCGGCGGGGTGCTGCTCAACCCGGTGCGGTTCCGGGAGGTCGCGACGAGCATGCTGAGCTCGGTGCGGGCGGACCAGGGCTTCGGTACGGAGCAGATGCTGGCGCTCGCGAAGGCGATGCACGGGTTCTCGCCGGCGTCCTCGGAGTTCGTGTCGGTGCCGATCGGCGAGATGAGCTTCCCGGTCAAGGGCATCGGCTCGACGGTGAAGTGGGACGCGGCGAAGGCGCAGAGGCTCTTCCAGTCGCTGCGCGACGACCGGCCCCTCTCCCCGGCCCGGCCCGCCGCGCCGAAGGGGCCGCGGCCGGCCGACGTCGACGTCGCGCCGAAGACGGTCCGCGTCCAGGTCTACAACGGGACGCGTACGGACGGGCTCGGCGGGCGCGTCGACACGGCGCTGCGCGGCACGGGCTTCGACACGACCCGGGCGCCGCGGACCGGCGCGGGCGGCCGGGAGCAGGCCCGGACGGTGATCGAGTACGACCCCGGCTGGGACCGCTCGGCGAAGTCCCTGGCGGCGGCGCTGCCGGGCGCCGAGCTGCGGCCGGTGCGGGGGCAGGGCGGCACGCTGAAGGTGACGGTGGGCGCGGACTACAAGGGCGTGACGCCGGTGCGGGCGCGGGAGGCGGAGACGGGGCAGTTCGAGGCGGTGCGGGGCGACGAGGTGGTGTGCCCGTAGCGCACCGCTGATCCACCGCAGAGGCCCTGGTCCCGGAGAGGCCCTAGTCCTCGTAGCCCTCGGCCTTGCGCTGGTCGCGGAGTTCCTTGATCGCGCGGCGGCGGGCCAGGCGGTGGGTGCGGCGGATCTGGGCTTCCTGGTAGCGGCGCTTGTCGCGTTCCGTCTCCGGGATGACCGGGGGGACCGGGCGGGGCTTGCCGTCGGCGTCGACGGCGGCGAAGACGAGGTAGGCGGAGCCGACCTGGGTGGCGGGCGTGGACTCGTTCCAGCGCTCGGCCATGACCCGGACGCCGACCTCCATGGAGGACCGGCCGGTCCAGTTGACCTGTGCCTTCACATGCAGCAGGTCGCCGACCCGGACCGGCTCCAGGAACGCCATCTCGTCCATGGAGGCGGTGACGGCCGGGCCGCCCGAGTGCCGCCCGGCGACCGCGCCCGCCGCGTCGTCCACCAGCTTCATGATCACGCCGCCGTGCACCGTACCGAGGAGGTTGGTGTCGTGGCTGGTCATGATGTGGCTGAGGGTGGTGCGCGAGGCCGATGTGGGCTTGCCCGGGATGTCGCCCTGATCTGTCATGCCCTCTACCTTATGCCCGGCCTGCGCGGCGGTCCCGGTGCGGTCCGCTTTGCATCAGCTTGGCAACGGCGCCGCCCCGATTCCCCACCCGCCCTGTCGTCCCGGCCTGGCCGGACGGCACACTGTCGGCATGAATGACTGGCCCGACGCCCAGCCCGAGGGACCTCGCCGGATGCGCCACGTGCAGCGCCCGCAGGTCCCCCCGCAGCCGCAGCAGCCCCACCGGCAGCAGCGGCAGCAGCAGTACGGCCAGCGCCAGGGATACGGGCAGGGGTACGAGCAGGGTTACGACGAGGGCTACAACCCGAGCTTCACGCAGGCGCAGGGCACCGGCTACGACTCCGGTTACAGCGACGGCCAGGTCTACGGCGCCCCGCAGGGCCCCGGCCGGGGAGGTCACGGCGGAGGCACCGTACCGCCGCAGTACGCGCCGCGCCCCGCGCCCGGCCGGCCCGCGCCGAACTGGGGCCGCCGGATCAAGATCGGCTCGATCGTGCTGGTCGTCGCCGTCGTCGGCTGGAGCGTCGGCACGTACGCCTGGGCCAGCTCGCGGATGCGCAACGAGGTCGACCTCTCGAAGGTCATCGAGCGCCCGTCGGAGGGCGACTGCACCACGTATCTGATCGTCGGTTCAGACAGCCGTGAGGGCATGACGGACGAGCAGAAGAAGAAGCTGCACACCGGCTCCGCCGAAGGCAAGCGGACCGACTCGATGATCATCCTCGCGGCCTGCTCCAGCGGGAACACGATGGTCTCGCTGCCGCGTGACTCCTGGGTGACGATCCCGTCGTTCGTCGGCTCGGAGTCCGGCAAGAAGTACGCCGAGCGCGGCGGCTCCAAGCTGAACGCGGCCTACGCGATGGACGGCCCGGAGCTGCTTGTCCGCACCGTCGAGTTCAACACCGGCCTGCGCATCGACCACTACGCGGAGATCGGCTTCGCCGGCTTCGCGAACATCGTGGACGCGCTCGGCGGTGTGGAGCTGAACATCGAGAAGGGCTTCAAGGACAAGAAGTCCGGCGCCGACTTCCAGGCCGGCACCCAGACCCTCAACGGCGAGCAGGCCCTGGCCTTCGTCCGTACCCGCTACGCGTTCGCCGAGTCGGACCTGCAGCGCACGAAGAACCAGCAGAAGTTCCTGTCGGCGCTGGCCAGCCAGGCGGCGACGCCGGGCACGATCCTCAACCCGTTCAAGCTGTACCCGACGCTGGGCGCGGGCCTGGACACGCTGATCGTGGACAAGGACATGTCGCTGTACGACCTGGCGGAGATGTTCTTCGCGATGAAGGGCATCAGCAGCGGCGAGGGCAAGTCGATGAACATGCCGATCAGCGGCACCGCCCCGCAGAACTCGCTGCGCTGGGACCAGCCGAAGGTGAAGCAGCTCGTCGAGCAGATCCGCAACGACCAGCCGGTCACGGTCACCTCCAACCGCTGACGGCACCCCTCGCGATGCGAGGGTGCCGTCCCGTGTCCGGATCAGTTCAGGCCGATCACTTCGTACAGCACCCGGCCGTCCGGGCCCCGCTGCGCCTCCCGCAGCGCCGGGTCCCCGGCCGGGAGTCCGCCGCGCGAGGGCCGCTGGAGCACCCAGCGCACGTGGTAGCGGCGCAGCACCGCGAGGCGCTCGGCGCGCGGGGTGCCGGGCGCGAAGTAGCGCTCGGCGTCGGCGGCGCGGCGCTTCTCGTCCGGCAGGAAGAAGTCCGGGTAGCCGGGCACGACGGTGTAGCCGCCGTACGCGGGGAGGGTGACGGCGGCCCGCCGGTCGCCGGTCAGGAACACGTCGCCGTACGCCGCGTCCCGCATCGCCCAGCCCACCGGCCGCCAGAGCGGCCAGCCGTGGCGGGTGACCGCGGCGGGCAGCGCGTCGGCGGGCACGACGAACGTCACGGCGTGGCGCTGGGCCCAGGCGCCGGCCACCAGGGCCGCGCCGAGGACCGCGGCGAAGCCCGTACGGAACCACCGCCGGCCGCCCTGTTCCAGGACGCACAGCGCGACGGCGATCTGCGCGGGCATCAGGACGGCGGGCTCGGTACGGCCGAGCGACCACTTGCCGAGCAGCCCGCCCGCGACGACCGTCGCCAGGCCGAGCGCGCACCACACCACCAGCGGGTCGCGGTGGTCCCGGCGCCACCGCAGGGCGAGCGCGAGTGCGCCGAGCGGCAGGACGAGGGCGAAGAGCGACCCCGGGCGCCGGTAGAGGGGCTGGTGGATCTTCTCCAGGCCGCCGGTGCCGAGCAGTTCGAAGAAGGAGTAGTACGGCCATACGGCGAGCAGCGCGAGTCCGGTGAGGAGCGCGGCGCCCGTGCCGAGGACGACGGCCCGGCGGGCCGGGACGCGGGCCGCGACGAGGACGCCGGCCGCGCCGAAGGTGAAGACCACGCCGGTGAACTGGTGACTGAGCATCAGGACGGCCCAGAGCACGCCCAGTCCGGCGTACGCGGCGACGGAGGTGCCGGGGCGGCGCAGGGCGTACGTGAGGAGCGCGAGGAGGTGGAAGCCGAGGCCGGTGGCGAAGGTGCTCGGGTAGGAGAGGTTCGCCGAGAGCGACATCAGGCCGAGGAAGCCGCTCCAGATGAGGGGCCGCACGCCCCACAGGAGAAGCAGGCACAGCACGGCGAGCGGCGGCGCGGCCGGGTGGCGGCTGAGGGTGCGGACGAACTGTCGTACGCCGGTGGCCAGGAGGAGCAGTCCGATGACGCCGGCGCAGCGCAGCACGTCGAAGGTGCCGAGTCCGGTGGCCTTCGCGAACAGGGCGAGGGTGACCGTCCACGGCGAGTAGTAGGGGCTGTCGGTGGGCGAGTCGACCATCGGGTCGCCCGGATGGAGCAGGTCGTGCCGCAGCCGCTCGATGGTCGCCGCGTGCACGCCCAGGTCGCCGATCCAGGGCAGCCGGACGGTCATCAGGACGGCGCCGACGGCGAGGAGGGTGGTCGCGCCGCGCAGCGCGAGGAGCGGCACGCCGCCGCCGAGCCGGGTGTCGGACGCGGGGAGGAGCCGGGCGGACTCACCGGTCATGCGTAGGGCCTCACTGGGGTCGAGCGGTACGCGGCCCCGGCCGCCCCGGAAAAGCAAGGGGCCGGCGGCCCGTGACACACGGTACCGCCGGCGGGACGGAGCTCTTGACGCCCAGGGCTGCCGCTACGGGAGGTTGCGGGCCATGACGATGCGCTGGACCTGGTTGGTGCCTTCGTAGATCTGGGTGATCTTGGCGTCGCGCATCATGCGCTCGACGGG
>NZ_JBIWPJ010000018.1:0-1568 GCF_044768205.1 Streptomyces sp. NPDC101160
CTTCAGAACTAACACAGTGGACGCGAGCAACTGAGGACAAGCCCTCGGCCTATTAGTACCGGTCAGCTCCACCCATTACTGGGCTTCCACATCCGGCCTATCAACCCAGTCGTCTACTGGGAGCCTTACCCTCTCAAGGAGGTGGGAATACTCATCTCGAAGCAGGCTTCCCGCTTAGATGCTTTCAGCGGTTATCCCTCCCGAACGTAGCCAACCAGCCATGCCCTTGGCAGAACAACTGGCACACCAGAGGTTCGTCCGTCCCGGTCCTCTCGTACTAGGGACAGCCCTTCTCAATATTCCTGCGCGCACAGAGGATAGGGACCGAACTGTCTCACGACGTTCTAAACCCAGCTCGCGTACCGCTTTAATGGGCGAACAGCCCAACCCTTGGGACCGACTCCAGCCCCAGGATGCGACGAGCCGACATCGAGGTGCCAAACCATCCCGTCGATATGGACTCTTGGGGAAGATCAGCCTGTTATCCCCGGGGTACCTTTTATCCGTTGAGCGACGGCGCTTCCACAAGCCACCGCCGGATCACTAGTCCCGACTTTCGTCCCTGCTCGACCCGTCGGTCTCACAGTCAAGCTCCCTTGTGCACTTACACTCAACACCTGATTGCCAACCAGGCTGAGGGAACCTTTGGGCGCCTCCGTTACCCTTTGGGAGGCAACCGCCCCAGTTAAACTACCCATCAGACACTGTCCCTGATCCGGATCACGGACCGAGGTTAGACATCCAGCACGACCAGAGTGGTATTTCAACGACGACTCCACAACCACTGGCGTGGCCGCTTCACAGTCTCCCACCTATCCTACACAAGCCGAACCGAACACCAATATCAAACTGTAGTAAAGGTCCCGGGGTCTTTCCGTCCTTCTGCGCGAAACGAGCATCTTTACTCGTAGTGCAATTTCACCGGGCCTATGGTTGAGACAGTCGAGAAGTCGTTACGCCATTCGTGCAGGTCGGAACTTACCCGACAAGGAATTTCGCTACCTTAGGATGGTTATAGTTACCACCGCCGTTTACTGGCGCTTAAGTTCTCAGCTTCGCCCAGACGAATCTGAGCTAACCGGTCCCCTTAACGTTCCAGCACCGGGCAGGCGTCAGTCCGTATACATCGCCTTACGGCTTCGCACGGACCTGTGTTTTTAGTAAACAGTCGCTTCTCGCTGGTCTCTGCGGCCACCCCCAGCTCACGGAGTAAATCCGATCACCAGGCGTGGCCCCCCTTCTCCCGAAGTTACGGGGGCATTTTGCCGAGTTCCTTAACCATAGTTCACCCGAACGCCTCGGTATTCTCTACCTGACCACCTGAGTCGGTTTAGGGTACGGGCCGCCATGAAACTCGCTAGAGGCTTTTCTCGACAGCATAGGATCATCCACTTCACCACAATCGGCTCGGCATCAGGTCTCAGCCTTAACGTGTGACGGATTTGCCTACCACACGGCCTACACCCTTACCCCGGGACAACCACCGCCCGGGCTGGACTACCTTCCTGCGTCACCCCATCGCTTACCTACTACCACCTTGGGTCAGCGGCTCCACCACTCCCCTTCGA
>NZ_JBIWPJ010000018.1:1663-3303 GCF_044768205.1 Streptomyces sp. NPDC101160
TCGACCGAAGTCTCCAGGGCGGCTTCACGGCCTTAGCATTAATGGATTCGATATTGGGCGTTTCAAAGCGGGTACCGGAATATCAACCGGTTGTCCATCGACTACGCCTGTCGGCCTCGCCTTAGGTCCCGACTTACCCTGGGCAGATCAGCTTGACCCAGGAACCCTTAGTCAATCGGCGCACACGTTTCTCACGTGTGTATCGCTACTCATGCCTGCATTCTCACTCGTGAACCGTCCACAACTCGCTTCCGCGGCTGCTTCACCCGGCACACGACGCTCCCCTACCCATCACAGTCCCCGTTGGGGGTATGTACTGCAATGACACGACTTCGGCGGTACGCTTGAGCCCCGCTACATTGTCGGCGCGGAATCACTTGACCAGTGAGCTATTACGCACTCTTTCAAGGGTGGCTGCTTCTAAGCCAACCTCCTGGTTGTCTCTGCGACTCCACATCCTTTCCCACTTAGCGTACGCTTAGGGGCCTTAGTCGATGCTCTGGGCTGTTTCCCTCTCGACCATGGAGCTTATCCCCCACAGTCTCACTGCCGTGCTCTCACTTACCGGCATTCGGAGTTTGGCTAAGGTCAGTAACCCGGTAGGGCCCATCGCCTATCCAGTGCTCTACCTCCGGCAAGAAACACACGACGCTGCACCTAAATGCATTTCGGGGAGAACCAGCTATCACGGAGTTTGATTGGCCTTTCACCCCTAACCACAGGTCATCCCCCAGGTTTTCAACCCTGGTGGGTTCGGTCCTCCACGAAGTCTTACCTCCGCTTCAACCTGCCCATGGCTAGATCACTCCGCTTCGGGTCTTGAGCGTGCTACTAAAACGCCCTATTCGGACTCGCTTTCGCTACGGCTTCCCCACACGGGTTAACCTCGCAACACACCGCAAACTCGCAGGCTCATTCTTCAAAAGGCACGCAGTCACGAGACATAGCAAGCTATGTCCGACGCTCCCACGGCTTGTAGGCACACGGTTTCAGGTACTATTTCACTCCGCTCCCGCGGTACTTTTCACCATTCCCTCACGGTACTATCCGCTATCGGTCACCAGGGAATATTTAGGCTTAGCGGGTGGTCCCGCCAGATTCACACGGGATTTCTCGGGCCCCGTGCTACTTGGGTGTCTCTCAAACGAGCCGTTGATGTTTCGTCTACGGGGGTCTTACCCTCTACGCCGGACCTTTCGCATGTCCTTCGACTACACCAACGGTTTCTGACTCGTCCTGTCGCCGGCAGACGACAGAAGAGAGATCCCACAACCCCGCATGCGCAACCCCTGCCGGGTCTCACACGCATACGGTTTGGCCTCATCCGGTTTCGCTCGCCACTACTCCCGGAATCACGGTTGTTTTCTCTTCCTGCGGGTACTGAGATGTTTCACTTCCCCGCGTTCCCTCCACATGCCCTATGTGTTCAGGCATGGGTGACAGCCCATGACGACTGCCGGGTTTCCCCATTCGGAAACCCCCGGATCAAAGCCTGGTTGACGGCTCCCCGGGGACTATCGTGGCCTCCCACGTCCTTCATCGGTTCCTGGTGCCAAGGCATCCACCGTGCGCCCTTAAAAACTTGGCCACAGATGCTCGCGTCCACTGTGTAGTTCTCAAGCAACGACCAGCCACCCACC